>UQDL01000001.1 GCA_900539775.1 uncultured Anaerotruncus sp.
CGTTTCGGGCTGCTCCTGTTCTTGTGCCGGTTTTTGACCTGCGCTTTGTTCCTCGCTGTTTTCACTGCCGAGCGTTTCGGGCTGCTCCTGTTCTTGTGCCGGCTTTTGACCTGCGCTTTGTTCCTCGCCTTTCTCAAAGTCAAGCGTTTCGGGCTGCTCCTGTTCTTGTGCCGGCTTTTGACCTGCACTTTGTTCCTCGCCGTTCTCAAAGTCGAGCGTTTCGGGCTGCTCCTGTTCTTGTGCCGGTTTTTGACCTGCGCTTTGTTCCTCGTTATCTGCTTCTTCGGAAAGCCTTGATTGATTTTCTTTTTCGTTTTCCGAATCGACATATTTGCCGCTTTGTTCAAGAGCATTCTGTGCATCATAGCCTGCCAAATACTCATTTACCGCATTATCATTATCGGTTTGCTGCGTTTTGTCGCTTTCTAAACCGTTTTGATTATTTGCCGTGGGAATATCGGCATAATTTTCATAATAATCTTTTTCCGCCAGATCCTGCCTACTGTCATAATCATTTCCGCTGCCGCCCAAAACATATGACTTTGCATAATCATCATCATTTGCATCAACATAGTTATTTGGCTGATTTATGGCTTGGGAATTCTCGTATGCAGCGGAATAATCTGTAATTGCTTTATCGGAATACCCTGTTCCGCTTTCGTTTCCTACGGCTTCTTCATTTACATTTTCTGCATTGGCAGCTTCACCGCTTTGCTTTAAAGAATCCGAATTTTCCTTTTCTATATACGGCTTATCCACATTTTGAACAGGCACATCACAGCCTAACTCACGAGCTGCTTCAAGACGATGCCGCCCATCATCAATAAATTCATATTTGCTGCCTGCTTGCTGCGCTTGAATCATTTTATCCGGTGCGTAATATGCCGAAACGCAATCTCTAAGCTCCGGATTACTGTGGATTTCATCATAGGATTTTCCGGAATTAAATTCCTTTTGCACTTCGGGAAGCTTTTCTGCAAGTGCCATATAAGACTCCTTGCTGTTGCCGTGATGATTCCAGAAATTCGGGCTGTCCATTCCCATAGCTGTGCTTGTATCTATGCTTGATGCCGGCACGGTTTCGACGGTGTATTTATATTTGCCGCTGTTTGTTAAAGCGTTATCCGTATCAATATGTTCCCGCTTTGCATTTGATGAGTTTAAATCATTTTTTTCACTGCCCGAAAAAGCGCTTTGAATTGACTGCTTATTATCAAGCGGCACACTTCCGTTTCTGTTTTCATTTGAAACGGAGGAATAATTAACGGGGTTGGGATCATTTTCACCCATTATGTGCGTTTTATATTGCGCCGCAGTAGGACTTGGCGGTATATTTCCGCTTTCGTTTGACACTTTATTTATGTAATCTGCGGCATATTTATCTGCCGGATTTTCCGCTTTCAATGCTTCTGTTTCACGATACATGCCTGCCTGAAGATTTTCTTTGCCGCCGAAAAGATTTTGCATTGATTGCTGCGGATCCATTCCGCTGCTGATATTTGCAATATGCTTTTCTTTTAATTCCGGATTTTTAGCAAGCAAATTTTGCGCCGCCTCATCTTGATAAGCCCAATTTTCCCGTGCCTGCTTAGCGAAATTTTCACTTGCAACATAATTTCGGTAAGCATCATCTTGCCCATATAAGGACTTAAAATAATCACTTTGCATAACTTGATTTGCATATGAAGAAGTGTCTTGCTCACAGGGAATATTGTTATAATTATCAAGCCCGGTCAATTCGCTTTTAGCTGCTGCCTGACCGTAAACATTTTCATTATATGATTTTTCGATTGCATCTTTGTTTAACAAATACTTTTTATCGGGCTGATTGATATAACCAAACATTGCATCGTAATGATAAGCGTGCCTTCCCTCATGCACAACCGTGTTCATTCCGTCGAATTGCTCGCCTCGCTCTGCACACACATCGGAGATATAGTAAGGATTTAAATGAATGCAATCATTATTCGGGCTGTAGCAACCGCAATAATCTTTTGGTCCGTATTCATCAAAGCCCATTGAGCTTTCATTATCAAAAGCAACGCTGCGAGGCGTTCTGCCCTGCTCTGCCGCCATTTTATTTTCAAGAGCCTGATACGCATCCATTCTTTCCTGAATGGATGCATTTTTAAAGTTATCAGACTTAAAAACATCTTTGTAGGCATCAAAGGGATCGGCAGACGGCTGAGAAAGAATTTGATTGACTGGCGCTTTTTCGGCGATGGTGCTTTCTTCGCTTGCCGATTTTCTGTTTTTTCCCGAAATAAAATCAAAAAGTCCCATTGCTTTCTCCAAAATTAAATATCTGCCGATTGCCTTATGCTTGCTGTTGAAAAAATCTTAACAAGCTGCAAAAAGCTTGCAGACCTTTAAACTTTAAAAAGCAGACAATATAAATCATCTGCTTCATAAAATATAAAAATCAAAATACCGATTTATATTCGGCGCAAATCAATCTTGCTTCCATTTTTCAATAGCCGCATCGCCCATAGTTTTAATATCATCAATGATTGTGCCGACTTCTTTGATGGCTATATCCGTATCCGTCCACGGAAGAATTTCGGCGAAACCGGAATATTTATCTTCCTTGGCAAGAAACAAGAACGAAAGCAAGCCCAAAACAGGCTCTCTCTTAATTTCTATTGCAGCGGCAGCACCGGTTTTAAATATCGCAACAAGGTTTTGCACGATAGACATTAAAACAAGGTTTATCAATGCCGCCAAGCACATAATAGCGGTGAAAACAAAGATGAAAACGCTGTCCGATTCAAATGCAGCGCCTATCATTCCGCCGGTTGCCGCAGACAACAGCAACTGCCTAACGGTGTATAATTTATTTGATTCAAAGTTTTTATGGCAATAGAATTCATATATTCCGCATGCAACCAGCACCAAAAAAGCAAATATGAAAGATATTGCTGCCGCACTGTCAAGCTGATAATTTGCAGCGAAACAAGCGCCTCCGATTACCAACGAAAAAATCAGCCCAAGAAAGAAATTAAACAAATTGAATTCATGCTTGCATCTTACTTCAACACCGGCAAGCTGATCAATGCTGAATTCCTGATGAAAAATATTTTTACCGAGCGGAGAGCGACCTGCGGCTCTGAAAATAACTCTTTTGTTTGTTATTTGAAGTCTGCCGTAAGACTTTTCAAGCATAAGCCTTGTTCTGAGCTTTGCAAAATCATATTGCTTAATCGGAATTTCACCGTCATTTGCGGAAATGCAATCAGGCACGATTTTTAATCCGTGTTCAAATGCGCCTGAGCTTTCATACTTATTTCGTGTTTCATTAACCATATCAACGCCTTTGCCGACTCCCGTTTGGAGCTTATCAACTGCGTTGTTGAGATTTTGCTTCATTTTGTCCTTATCAATATTGATAACAACATTTTCTGAATCTGCTTGGATGGTTTTTTCGGGTTGCGGATTGCCGTAAGGATTAAATCCGCCTTGCTCGCTTGGGGCAGCCTGCTGCTTTTGACAATCACATATTTCGCCTTCGGCAAGAGGGCGCCCGCATTTAGTACAAAATGGCATAGTGTTTTCTAACCTTTCTTGCTACAAATTATTTATTTTTTGATTTGAGTGTAGCCGCAAAAATCAAACATAAAATTGCATAAGCAATCAATTTGCAAAATCATTATTTAAATCAAAACAGCGAATCAACGGCAAAATACCACTTATCATCAATCTTTACCATATTCATCGTGCTGCTTTCGGACTCAAGGCTGCCAAATTGCACAGTGCAATAAACAACGGCGGTTGAATCAGAGGTTATGTCAATATCATCAACCGAAATATCCAGCTTAGGAAGCTCGGAAGCATCGGGAATATCCTCATCAAGATAAGATGCAAAAGGCAAAAGCGAAGAGATTGTGCCGATATCAAAACCCACTGTGCTGTTAAGCAAGGAATTTGCACCCTTATAAACAGATTGAACAGCCGGCTCAAAGCAATTTATCAAGCCATCCATATCGGCGGAATTATATGCCGACACTGCCTCTGCAACAGTTTCTTTAATTTGCTTTTTTGGAGAGAAAGCAAATTTTTTTGCAACAATTCCAACCGTTAAAGCCACTGCTGCGGCAAGAATTAAAGCAATAATCATTTTTCCGCTTTTTTCTCAGAAAAAAGCTCCTTTCGAATTTAAATAATGTATTTTTGCAATTTTCATTTTTGGTATTGAAATAATTTGAATAAAATGTAATAATTGTTTATATATCATTCATAATATTACTAAATACAACAATTATCGGCAATATATTCGTGGTAACGGACTGTTTTAGCAGGGCGAATAACTCAGCAAAAAAACTCTTTTACGATATTCTTTTATGATATAATGTATGCATCATTCAACATTAAGAGGGATACAAATGATTAAGATTGCTATTTGCGATGATTCTGAAGAATTCAGCAGTATTTTAGAATTTAAAATAGGAAAATGCATAAATGAGCTTTTAGGTGCGGAATACGAAACAGTTTGCTTCCGTTCTCTGAGCAAATTGCAGACTTTTCTTGATGAAAATACTGTTGACATTCTTTTTTTGGACATCATGGTAAACAACACAAATTCAATGGACTGGTCACTCTCAAACATTAAAGGCAATTACACGCAAATTATTTTTATGACCTCCTACCCTCAATGCGCATATAATCTATCCGAAGCAAAATGCTGCTATTACATAATGAAAGCAAAAATGACCGATGAAATACTGACACGGGCATTAAAAAAAGCGCTGCAAAAAAACACAAAAAAAGACCCGAATTTAACCATAATCAAATCCGGGAGCAAAAACAGCATAGTAAATTTTCAAGATATTATTTATCTTGAAACATTCAACAACAACCTTATGCTTCATGTTAAAAACCTTGGCAATATTCTTATATATTCAAGCTTAAAAGAATATCAAAAAACACTGCCTCCTAATTTTTTAAGGTGCCACAAATCATTCACGGTTAACATGAATCACATTTCAAGCTATGAGCCCTATAAATTCATAACCGCATCAGGCAGTGAAATTCCGATACCGCCGAAAAAATACAATTCTGTAATAAGCATATACAAAAACTATCTCAAAAATCTTTAGGAGCAACATATTGAAAACGGTAAATCTTCTTCAATTCTTCCCATGGGCCTTCATCATGCATTTAGTGAGGGCGCTCATAGTTTTTAACATTTCAAATACCATATTGAAAAACAAATATAACACTGCCGTAACGCTTGCAAGCATTGTTGGCTTCGGAATGATATACTCCGGTGTGTCACTGCTCTTTGTAGACAGAAAAACCGAGCTGTTTTTTATGTTTGGCTATTATTTGATGATGTTTTGCATACTGCTGGCGGTTACAAACGGAACAATTTTTTCAAAATTTTTTGCAGCCGTTTTCAGCCTTATAGCATATCTTTCTTCATCTATTATGTATTCGATTGTTTTCAATCTTTTATTCGGCATTGATTTAGGAAGCGGTTTTGAATTTGAAATTCCGCTTTCGATATACATTACCCAAATAGTTTTTGTTTTTTCTTTTTCTTTTATTTTCATTGTGTTGATAAGAATAATTCAAACAAAAAAAGAAAATGCCTTTTCAATAAAATCAAAATACACACTTTTTTTAGTTTTTCCCATCACTCATATTTTCGGAGCAATGCAAGCCTGCAGTGCGTTTATAACAATTCAGGAGCAAAACGGCTCCACAACCACCTTGCTAAACAATAAAAACATTGATATTTTCGTGCTCTTGTTTTCCGTGATTTGCCTTGTTGCAGATTTTGCCTTGGTGCTTTTCATTGACAAATTTGAAAAGGTGGAAAAATATAATATAGAAATTCAAAAAGAAATAATGAAAAACACGCTCAACTACAATCAAATGCAAATGCTTAAAAAAGGAAAAAGCGAATTCAAAAAAATCAAGCATGATTACATAAACATAATCACTACCGCAAAAGGCTTTATAGAGATAGGGAAGCCGGAAAAGGCATACGAATTTTTAAACAACACCGGCGATAATTTGCTTGGCCTTGCAGGATTTTTCATTTGCTCTAACGAAACTTTAAATACAATTCTTTACATAAAAAGTCGAGAAGCAGAAAACGAAGGCACAAAATTAAACATCCAAATCAAAGACGAATACGCAATAATGATAAATGATTATGACCTTTGCAGATTGGTGAGCAATATCATAGATAATTCAATTAACGCCACGCGGAATGCCAAGGATAAAAGCCAAATTTCAATCAGCATTGAAATAGACGAAAAAACGCTGAAAATAAACAGCAAAAATAAATTCAGCAATAAAACCAATGATCATAAAAACAGAGATCACGGAAACGGAATCGGCATCATTAAAGAAATTGCATCAAAATATAACGGCACATATTCATATGAGCATAACGATGAAATCTGGAATACTCAAACCGTGCTCAACAATATGCCACTTTCGGAAAAGGCTCATTGATTTTAAGCCGTATTTATTCTGATATGAATTGATATCTGCTTTTATTTTAATGATAAGCACAGGTTTATCTATGCCAATCTTCTTTGCGGCTCAGCATAGAAAAGATATGCAAAATGAGAGCACTCCGTAAAAATAACTGCTCAACAAATTAAACAAACCGCTAAATACCGCATTAACGCTGCAACAAATGCAGTATCCGAACAAACAAAAATATGCCTGATAAATAATTTGGTTAATTATTAAAAAGTTTTATCAATCAAAGCCTTTCTGCAAAAAATAAAAATATTGTTAAAATTTTTCAATTGTAAAAACGGATATGCTTCACAAACTATTCTTGCAAGAGCGATTTAATACTTTGCGCAAAACACGCAAAATGTTATTTTGCCGTTGCAAAAATATTATAAGCGAGGTGTATCACAATGGCAAAGAACACAGTTCCCGAAGCAAAAGAAGCTCTTAACAGGTTTAAGATGGAAGCCGCTTCAGAGGTTGGTGTTTTTTTGCATTAAAATTTTTCAAAACGCCCTATTTAAGCCACTTTCGAGACTTGAAAAATATGTATAGTGGGCGGTCAAACACATTAAAAACATAAAATTAACGAAAAAAGGTCTACATACCCATTAGAAAAAGCGTTGAAGAAAGACAAAATCTTCAACGCTTTTTTTATAATTGAAATAATTATACTTTGTGGTATAATCAAAAAAGTAAATGGAGAATTGACAGATATGATTAGGAAGTTGCAGAAAGCAGATATAAATAAGGTTTCTCGTATATGGTTAAATACCAATCTTAAAGCACATTTTTTTATTCCTGAACAATACTGGATAAGTAATTATGAATTTGTGAAAGAAATGTTGCCTCAATCGGAAGTCTATGTATATGAAAATAACAACAAAATTCAAGGCTTTATAGGTTTAAAAGATGATTATATTGAAGGTATTTTTGTCGCTGATGAAATGCAGTCTCACGGCATAGGTAAAAAATTGCTGGATTATATCAAGAATAAAAAAGCCAAATTACAATTAAATGTATATCAAAAAAATGTCAGGGCAATATTGTTTTACCAAAGAGAAAGATTCATTATTCAAAGTGAGCAGTTGGACGAATCAACCGGCGAAAAAGAATATGTAATGAAATGGGAATCAAATTTTGAAAGGTAATAATGTGTAATGCATGTTATATTTTTCATCAGGTATGCTTAAAAAAGCGAAAAAAGTAAATTGGAATAAGCAAAACAGAAATGAATACTTTGTATTCTTTTGCATTAACGGCTATACGGAAAAAATGCAAAACCTCGCAAAAGAAAATTCAAATATTGTTTTGTACTGAAATAAATACAAGTCTTGTAAAACGGCACTAATGCTTAATTGAGCATTGGTGCTGTTTTTCTTTTTGCCGTGAAATAACAAAGCCTTTACCTTTCGGCAAAGACTTTGTTTGCATGAGAGTCAATATTTTTTGGTGTTATTTGCTTTTCTTTTTTGCCTTGATAACGCCTTTTATCGTTTCAATGCCGTGAATGGTACCCACAAGCGGATGATAAAGCATAATTCTCGGTCCGGAATAGCGCATAACCTCTTTTATTTTTGAACGCATATCGGGTTTGTAGCAATGGCATGGACATTGCGAGCAGAAGTTTTTATCGTTTCCCCAGCGGCAATGATCAAGCCTGAAAAGCGCATAATCAGTAAGTTCTTGGCAGTCCTTGCAAAGAGTACCTTTTTTTGATTTATGCACACCGTGGCAATAAATTTTTACCATTTCGGGTAACATTTCTTTTTCTCGTGTGATTCTGTCTTTTTTCATGATAATCTGCCTCTGTAAACGGTGTAAGCTTCGTCAGCGATTTTTGCCGTTGACTTTCTGTGAGAAACCAAAACAATGCTTTTGCCGTGCTTTGCTTCGTTTATAGATTTTAAGATATTGCCCTCGTTTAAACTGTCCAAATTGCTTGTGGGTTCGTCAAGCATAATCATAGGAGAGTTGCAAAGGAACGCTCTTGCAAGACCTATACGCTGTTTTTCACCATCAGAAAGCAAATCACCGAGTTCGCCTACATTTGTGTCGTATCCCTTAGGCAAAGTCATTATAAAATCGTGAATTGAGGCTTTTTTTGCGGCAATTTCAACTTCTTCTCTTGTTGCGTTGTAATCTGCAATTTTAATGTTATTTTCAATCGTATCGTTAAACAATTGAGTTTCTTGGCTTACAAGGCTCTGATTGTTACGAAGTGATGATGTTTTAATATTTTTAATGTTTTCACCCGACATATCAATTTCGCCGCTGTTTACATCCCAAAAACGCATCATAAGTTTAAGCGCAGTCGATTTGCCCGAACCGCTCGGTCCGTTTATAGCAATGATTTTGTTTTTCGGAATTTCCATATTGAAATTTTCAAGAATTTGCTCTTTGTCATATGCAAAGCCTACATTTTTGCATTCCATACCGTCAAATTCAACTTCTTTGCCGCTGATGTTTTCTTCAACAACAGGGCTTTCATCAAGAATTGACAGCACTCTTTCGCCGCTTGCAAGGGTGTGAGTCAAATTGCCTGCAAGGTTTGAAAGTGCGGCAACCGGACCGAATGAACTCATCATTGCAACGGTTGAAACAATAAGTCCGTCAAATCCGATTGTGCCCTTTTGGTAAAGGCAAATTGCAACCAAAAGCATTGTGATTGAAAAGAAGATAATCGAAATATCCGTAATTGAAATATTATGCCCCTCAATTTTCTTTAACTTCTTTTGAAGTGAATTAAGTTTATCGGTTTTTTCGTTCATTTCATTAAGGCGGGTATCGGTTGAATTGTATCTGATTGATTCCAAAAGTCCCCTCATACTGTCAAGCACATAGCCGGAAAGTGCACCCGAATTTTCACGGTAGGTCATACCGATATTTTTGTTAAATTTAGATGATACAAGCGGAATAATAATGCCGACTGTAATGTAAGCCGCAAGTGCAACAAGCATAAGCCAAATACTGTATCTGCCAATAAATATCAGCATAACAAGGCTTGTTAAAAACGCAATACAAATCGGAGAAATCGTGTGAGCATAAAAAACTTCTAAAAGTTCAATATCACTTGTTATGAGCGATATCAGGTTGCCTTTATCTTTACCTTCAAGCTTTGCCGGAGTTAACCTGCGAAGTGATTTGAATACTTTATCACGAATAAGTGCAAGTAATTTGAATGCAATATAGTGGTTGCACGCTTGCTCGCCGTAGTGAAGGAAGCCACGCAAAACCGCAAAAATAATAATGCAAATACATCCCGTTTTTATTGCAAGTCCACCGTTTATACCTGCGGCTGTAAGCAGCGTCATACTGCCAAGCACCGTAATTTGAATGGCGCAAAGAAAGCCTGTAACGCCGAGTATAACTGCAAGTACCATGAAGAAAGCAAGCGGCTTAACAAGTTTTATCAACCGCATCATAATTTTGAAACCTGATTGTTTTCTTTTCATTACGCTTCCTCCTTTGCATATTTTTCAAGTTCTGCTTGAGTGGAATACATCAGCTTGTATTTTTTATTAAGAGATATAAGTTCAGAATGAGTACCACTTTCCTCAATTTTGCCTTTATCAAGCAGAAGAATTTTGTCACTGCCTACCACATTTTCAAGCCTGTGGGAGATAAGAATAACGGTTTTGATTTTAGCCATATTTTGAATAACGGCCATAATGTCGTTTTCGCTTTCGGCGTCTATGTTTGAAGTTACTTCGTCAAAAACATATATCGGTGTGTTGTGAAGCAAGGCTCTTGCAATGGCAAGCCTTTGCCTTTGTCCGCCCGAAAAATTGCTGCCCTGTTGATTAAGTTTAGTATCAAGTCCGTCTTGCTCACTTAAAAATGACCAAAGGTTTACCATTTTCAATGCTTCAATCATCTTTTCGTCACCGGCACTTTTGTCGGCTATGAGCATATTTTCCCTAACCGTTCCTGCAAAAATGTAGGAATTAAAGTTTACGGCAGTGATGTTGTTCATAAGTGTTTTTTCATCAATATCTTTTATTTCAACACCGCCGATTGTTATACTTCCGATGTAGCCTTTAGTTGTTCCGCAAAGCAGGGAAGCAAGCGTGCTTTTGCCGCAACCCGATTCGCCTACTATGCTTATAAGCTCGTGCTTTTTAATGGTTATCGAAATATCATTAAGTACGGTTTTTTCGCCGTCATAAGAAAAGGAAAGGTCTTTAATTTCGATATCCCCGTCAAGATTTTCAGGAATCTCCGCTCCGTGTTCATCCTCTTTTGTATCAAGCAACTTAAAGAGTTTGTCGCTTGCCGCCATACCGTTCATAGCCACATGGAAAAATGAACCCAGAAGCCTGAGCGGTAAAAAGAAATCAGCCGCAAGCATGATGATTAAAAATGCCTGAGGTAAAGTGATTGTGCCGTTTTTTACCTGAACAATTGCAATTACTACACCTACTGCACTTCCTGCATATGCAACAATATCCATAACGCTTACGGAATTGAGTTGCATTGTAAGAACTTTCATAGTAATTCTTCTGAATTCTTCGGCTTTTTCATTCATTTCAACATTCTTGCGTTCATCCGCCTGATAAACTTTGAGTGTTGTTAAGCCTTGGATATTTTCAAGGAAAGTATCGCCGAGGTTTGTGTATACTCCCCAATATTTGCTAAGAAGTCTTTTTGCGATTTTTTGAACTGCAACAATAGAAAGCGGAATAAGGGGTACACAAATAAGAAGCACCACCGACGCTTTCCAGCTTACGAACACAAGCACGGCAAAAAGCGTTATCGGTGCAAGCATAGCAAAGAAAAACTGCGGCAGATATTTGCCGAAATAAAGTTCAAGCTGGTCTACACCCTCAACAAAAACCTGTAGCACCTCTGATGTGGATACCTTTTCGCTGTAAGATGCTCCCATTCGTGTAAGTTTTTTATACATTTTTTGTCTAAGCACTTTTTTTACTTCGCTTGAAGCGAAAAACGCAGTCTGAGAACTTGCGTATCCGCAAAGATAGCGCACAAGCATAACCGCCGCAATTGCGCCCAAATAAGGCAAAAGTCCTTTAAAATCAAACGCTTTACCGTCAAGAATTTGCGCAAGTAGGTTTGAAAGAATAAAAATCATAACGATGTTTGCAACCGTTTTCAACCACTGCGCAAGAACTGTTAGGGCAATGTACTTCTTTGAAGAAGGCACTTGCTCTATAAGTCTTGTTTTAATCATTTCTTTTCTCCCTAAATTAAGTTATTTATCCAAAAATTCATTTGCGAGGCGGTAATCGCCTTGCCGTGATATTTTACCGTTTTCCATAATCAGCACTCTGTCTGCAAGAGCACCGGCACATCGTTTATCGTGTGTTACGGTAACAATTGCCGTGCCGAGGTTCTTGTTTATTTTATTTACAGTTTCAACCGTTTTACAAAGGTTTTCGTAATCCTGACCCACCGTCGGTTCGTCAAGAAACAGCACGGTCGGTTCGCTTGCACAGATGGCAGCAATGGAGGCACGCCGTTTTTGCCCTTCGGAAAGTGATTGCGGATGCCTCTGCTCAAGTCCCGAAAGTCCAAAGGCATTTATCATTTCCCTTGCCGTTTCCTCACTTTTTGCCTTAAAGGAAATCTCGCTTAAAAGCGTTGGCATAAAAAGCTGATAGGTTGGATTTTGGTAAACATATCCCACCTTTGAAAACCATTTGCTGTTTGCTTTTTTGCTTTTTGTTATTGTTTGGCTCAACGCACCGTCATTCGGCTTATTCAGCCTTGCAAGCATGCGCATAAGGGTGGTTTTTCCGCATCCGTTTTCACCGAGCAAAACTATTCGTTCGCCTGCCCGAATTTCTATATTAAGTCCATCTATAATATTTCTGTCACCTGTGGCAAAAAAGAGTTTTTCGCCTTTTATAAGCACTTCGCCGGGCAAAGAGCCGTCGGCATGAGGAATTGTTTTTATTCCGCTGTTCAAGTCGTTTATGTCCGTGCTTGTAAAAAGCTGTTTGTTTTCGATTCGCATAACTTTATCTATGTAGTTTTTCACAACATCAAGCCTGTGCTCAACTATTAAAACGGCATATCCGCTGTTTGCCAAATTACGAAGTGCTTTCAGCAAAATATGTGCTGTATGAGTGTCCAAATTTGCAAGCGGTTCGTCAAGAATAATGATTTTTTGCTCCATCGCAAGGGTTGAAGCGGTTATCAGGCGTTGCTTTTGACCGCCGGAAAGTGTTTTTGTTTTTGCGTTTTTTTCTATTTGCATAAGCGTTGTGAATCGTTCAATGCGTCTGTCGATTTCTTCGGACGCAATATTAAGATTTTCGCAGCCGAAAGCGATTTCTTCGTTTACTAAATCATAAATAATTTGCTCGTCCGCATTTTGAAGCACAGTGCCGATTAGCTTTGAACGCTCGCTGATTTTTAGCTTTGTAACATCCTTGCCGTCTATTTCCACACTACCCGAAAATTCGCCCGAATTAACGAACGGAATAACGCCGTTTATTATCGAAAGCAGGGTGCTTTTTCCCTCGCCGGAAACGCCCGACAAAAGCACGGTTTCGCCGTATTCCACGGTGAGATTTATATTTTCAAGCACATTTTCTTTAGCACCGTCATATTTAAAAGAAACTTCTTTCAGTCTTATCGCTACGCCCATATCATAACACCTCCGCCTGCGCAAAGCACGATAACACAGGCAAGAAATACAAAATCCCTTGCTTTTATTTTTATTACTTTATATACCGAGCTTGTACTGTCATCAAGTGTAAATGCCCTTGTTTCAAGCGAAAGGGAAAGAGTATCCGATATTCCGATGATTCGCATAACGAGTGGAATAATAAACGCACGGTAAATGCAACTCGGTCGGTACCAATTCATATTTGCACCTCTGACCTTCATCGCCTCCCAAATCTGCTTTATTTCGCCCACTAAAACCGGAATAAATTTAAGTGTTACAAGCATGCCGAGCGTTATAACTCTCGGGCATTTCAGCTTTGCAAGACAGCGTGTTAGATCGCAGGGCGATGTGCTTACCATCGGCACGGCACACAATCCCAAGAGAATCATTCTTAAAAGTGTTTGCCAAAATGCGTCCAAACTTCTGTTTGTTAAAAATGACAGACCGCCTATAATAAGTCCGCAAATCGCCATTGCAACGGTCATTTTCCATGCGCTTTTAAAAAGACCGAATGCCGAGTAAAGCACAAAAATTGCCGTGGCAAAAGCAAAAGCCAAAAGATTTTTGGAAAAAAGCATTCCGAATATCAGCACTATTACGGAAACTGAAAATGAAATCAGCGGATAAAAAGGCTTTTTAACCTCAAATGTTTCAAGCATTGTCATCTTCTCCGTACGGTTTTAATTTGCCTGCCTTTTGAAGTTCTGCGGCGATTTTCATTCCGATTGCCGCACCCAAAAATGCCAATATAATTGTGCCGATTGATGTTAAAACAGAAATTTTCGGATTTGCTGTAAGCTGAGCGTAACTTTGCCCATTGAGCCAAAGGCTGAACAGAACCGAAATCGGCAGTGAAAACGGCATATATATTCCCGTTGTAACGAAAACGGAAACTTTCTTTTGATAGCCTCTGAAAATCAAAAGCATAATCAATTCCGCTATGATTGCGGAAACAAAATTGTTGAAAAACATAACCGTCGAAAAGAAAATCAGCGGTGCACCCGAAAAAAGTCCGATAATTGTGAGAGCACCCGGCTTTCTTACTTTCATAAGTCCGATTGCCACGAAAATCGAATAAATCGGTGCGGCTGCCATGTTACGCAGTCCGAAAACGGTGGTGTGCATAACAAGCGGCATCGTTATTCCGCCGCACAATGTCATCGCTGCGGATAAGACAGCCAAAAACACAAAATCCTTAACTTGAAATTTCTTAAATATTTTTTTCATACTTCGCCCCAATCAGTCATGTTTATTTTTCTTGATAACAGCAGTCATTACAAGCACAAATGCAACCGCACCCACTGCGCCGCAGGCAATGGCGATCGGAACTTTTTTATTTTTAACAGTTTCCTCTTTAGGCTCGGTAACGGTTGGTGCTGTTGTAGTTGTAGTTGTTGTCGTTGTGGTGGTAGTGGCTTTTTTGGTGGTTGTTTCCTTTTTTACATCTCCGATTCTTTTTGCACTGTCATAATCTATTTTAATTCTTGCGGAAGGTGATAAAGGCATAGCCGAAGCGGCAAATTTTACGCCGACAAATTCATTGTCGCTCTTAATCGGAAATTCAAAAGCCGCTTCATATTTAGTGCCGTCAATTTCAACATTATTCTTTTGCTCAACTTCTACTGTGTCGCCCTCAACAGAACCGTCCTTGTAATACCAAAATTGCATATCGCTTGTTGTTTCGGCAGGAGCTATTGTAAGCTTTTTTTCATCACCGTCAACTGTAAGAAGTGCGGTGTGAACAATATAGCTGTCGCCCATAGATGTTCTTTCTTTTTCTGCGTGCCACATTTCAATCGGCACTTCGTAAACGCCGTCCTTGCTCGGGCCCATTGCAAACGCACAGAATGAAGTGCAGGTAAGTGCAAGTGCAAAAACTATTGCTGTCAATGAAATCGATAATTTTTTTAACATATTTGTCCTCCGTATCTTGTTAGTCATTCCTAACTTGATATTAAAATTTTTAGTTAGCGTAAGCTAACCGCAGTTATTTTATCAAATGACAAATAAAAAGTCAACATTTAAAATTATAATATATTTAAAATTTGGCGCATTGCACCGCCTGCGCTTGATAGACAGTTTAATAAGTCATAAATCATCTTACAGCACAATTATTAAGCAGCGATATCCTTTTTCAAACAATATTATTCTAGTAACTTTTCCATTCATGTGAACCTCTGTTACTTATCTACATTTTGGGCAAACCTACTTTTACAAGATAATAAAAATATAATTTTATTTGAATGTGCTATCGTATTTTGCATATAATATTTCTATAAGAATGCAATATTTGCATATTTTTGGTTGACAATGTGCAATTACTGAATTATTTTTCAATCAGAGGTGCAATTATGAATGTTCTAAAAAACTTGAGAATTGAGAAAGTTCTCGAAAAAGACATTCCCGAACTGTTGGATATACTAAAAAATTAAACATCTAAATTGTAAGATGACATTGATAATCCTTGCCTGCATGGCGAGGATTTTTCTTTTGCGTGAAAACAATTTATAAATTTTTTCCCAAAACACCCGAACAAAATGGGAATTTTTCTCCGTATAGTAGAGGGAGTTTTTTCTAAGCACTTTTTCTTTTTGGTTTTCACTTTATAAAAATATTCTCTCGAATAATTTGGAAGGAGGGTTTCGTATGCGTAAAAATTGCAGCGGGCAATTTTTTCTTTTGCCGAACAGAATTTTTGATGAACGGTTATCGCCCGACGAGTTCATTGTTTATTCTTTTCTCGTTCGGGCAAAGGACTCGGCAGGGCAAAGTTTTTGGTCGGTGCCTATGATTGCGAAAAGTTGTTCGATGTGTGCATCTACTTGCAGAAAAGTTTTGCATTCGCTTGAAAGCGGTGGGTACATAACAATCTCGAAGCGATTTATCGGCGGCGAGCAAAAGAGTAATCTATACACGGTCAACAAAATTTAATGCACCGTGCTTTAGGGTTTATCGACAAAGAATATGAAAGGCTTTGATTTTGAAATTTTATGATTTTTGAAACGAAAATCTGCGGCTTTTGAGTGGATTTTGGAGCAAATTTCAAGCCGTCGATTTTAAAGCAGGATAAAGGGGTATGATTTTCGGGCGTTGAAATGCCCGAAAACGCCGTCCGGCAAAGCCTGTCGGCTTTTCGATTCGTAATACTTTTGCGTATGATTCCAAATTCGTATGCAGTAAGGTGCTTTTTTCGCTGAATTTCAAGGCTTTTGCGTATTCACTTGAGCGTTGCCGTATGATAAACCTATTTTTGAAAAACCCGGCAACGCTGTAAGCAAAAACTGGCGAGTTCAATCTAAAATAGAGTAACTCGTCAGACTAAAACTAAAAACGGCTTACAGGCGATTTGTGAAAGCCTGTGAGCAAAATAGGAGGCTAATATGAACTACAAATTCACAATGAAAGGCATATCAAATTAAAGGAGGCAGATATATAATCATAGTTAGCGTGTTGCCTTATGGCAGCAAAAAACAAAGTAATAAACAGTACGAACAAAACGCATAATACTGTTGGAGGTGCGTCAATGGAAGATAATTCTAAAGTGATGCAAACAACATCATACGACATCAACAACAGTCATTACGAAGTGGTTCGCATATTTGATAAGAGCAGAGATATTAAATCTTTGATAGAGGAAAATATTTCCGCAAAGAATAAGGAGGTTTTTAATTGATATTCAAACCCTCCTGTGATATACTCCGTGTTGGGTATGTAATCCTTTTTTCAAGGAGGTTTCATCAATGAAAACGAACTTGAAATTAGCCGATGCATACTACAGACTATCCGTTGAGGAGGCCAACGGCGGTGAATCATCGAGTATTACAAACCAACGAAGTATCGTCAGGCAATACTGTGAGGACAACGGTATTACCATTGTAAAAGAATTTGTTGACGACGGTTTCTCAGGCTCAAATTTTGACAGACCGGGTTTTAGCCAAATGATTGCTCACCTTAAAGACGGGTTTGCAAACATGGTTATTACCAAGGACTTGTCAAGACTCGGCAGAGATATGACCGAGTCGAGCTACTATGCAGAAACCTACTTTCCCGAAAATCAAATTCATTATATTGCAATTAGCGACAACTTCGACTCGAACGAAGTCAACATTATGGCTCCGTTCCAATTTGCGATGAACGATGTTTATCTGCGAGACACCTCACGGAAAATCAAGCAAGTCATAAATCAAAAAAGGACAAAAGGCGAATACTGTGCCTGCCCTCCGTTCGGATATATGAAGAATAAAGACGGCACGGCGCTTGAGCCTGACCCGAAAACCGCTCCGATAGTGCAAAAGATATTTGCCATGGCACACGACGGAAAATCTGCCAGAGCCATAGCAGCGGCACTCACCGAAAACGGCGACATAACACCGCTGAAATACCGTGTGCTTTACCGTGATAACTTCGGTGAAAGAGGTGCTGCAAGAGCTGTTGATGACTGGAATTACACAACGGTAAAGCGAATACTGAAAAACCCGGTTTACCTTGGGCACACAATTCTCGGCAAAACAAAAAAGGCAAGTCTCAAATCAAAAAAGAAACTTGCCGTGCCGGAAGAAAATTGGTTCATCACAGAAAACACGCACACACCGCTTGTTACCAAAGAGCAGTTTGACCAAGCCGCCTACTTTATGGGAATGAACACAAAGAATTGGCAAAGCTACGAAAAATGCCGTTCAAGCATTTTCAACGGCGTAACCTTCTGTGCGCATTGCGGCGGTGCAATGTGTTCGTCGGGAACAGTGTATAAAGGCGAGCGAATGAAATATTGGTATCTTTCGTGCAACAATATTCCAAAGCGTTCCAAAAATCACTGCGAACACGGAGCAAGAATAAAATATACAGACTTGCTTGAAATAATAAAAGCCGACCTCAACCAGCTGATTTCTCTGTCCGACAAGGACAAAAAAGAGATTATCAAACAGGCAATTCAGAGGTCGGGACAAGTTAATATTTACGAAAATTCAGAGGACAATAAATCTGCTATCGAGGGAAGAATCGAAACAATCGACAGAATCATTATGAAACTCTACAACGACTATGCAGCGGGAACAATATCGGAAGATGTGCTGAATACAACGGCGTCGAAAATGTCCGACGAAGTTGCAAAGCTGAAAAAACAGCTATCCGAAATTGAACGCAAGCAGTCAAACGGAAACGAGATAACAAACAATTATGAAAAATTCTTTGCACTCGTAAAACAGTATGAGCATATTGATGAGCTGACGGAAGAAATCGTTCGCACCTTCATAGAGAGAATTGAAATCGAAGAAAAGGTACTGCCGGAAAATAAAAAAATCGCAGGCAAAAATGTACCTTACAAGCAAAAAATCACAATCTACTACCGATTTATCGGTAATTTTCAAGAAAATATAGTT
Source organism: uncultured Anaerotruncus sp. (assembly GCA_900539775.1). GTDB lineage: Bacteria > Bacillota > Clostridia > Oscillospirales > Acutalibacteraceae > Eubacterium_R. Next base: position 18,484 of record UQDL01000001.1, read on the forward strand.
AATAGACAAGATATGGCAAGCTAGACGAATATCTTGCCAAAATCAGTGCATTTTAATATGTAAACATACGCACTGAGAGGTTGGTGTTAACCTTAAGCAGGGCTACAACGGCGATCTTACTTCTAAGCAAGCCGGCTCCGTAGGCGGCCAGATGGTTAATGTAATGTGTCCTGTACGAACTGTGCATTTTCAGCGTACAAATTGGGCTAAAAATAACCAACTTCAGCCGATTACATACGAATTTTGCATAGCGGTATAAAGGCCCCACTGCACACAACAAAAACATACAAAAGCTACAAATAATAAATACAATGAACACCATCTGATGTGAACTGTCCCAAATTGTGCTGACAAGAAAATGTTGTATATAAAAGCCATTTATGGTACTATGATAAAAGAAGGATAAATCGCTATGAAAGAACAGAAAATTGATCTTAAAGAAATGAATAAAGATAATAATCAAGGCGAAATAGTTACTTATCAAGCTGATGACGATGATACAAAAATTGATGTTCGATTTGTTGATGAAACGGTATGGTTGACGCAGGCACAATTATGTGAACTTTACCAAACGAGCAAATCAAATGTAAGTGAGCATATTAAAAATATTTTTGAAGAGGGCGAGCTTGAAAAAAATTCAGTTGTTCGAAAATTCCGAACAACTGCGAGTGACGGTAAAAATTATAGCGTTTCATGTTATGAGTATTTTGAAATTAAAATCGAAAAACTAAAAAATAACAGTAATCTTTGGAATCAAACGATCTCCTATGCGAATAATTGCTCTTGGAATGTCGGTAAGCATTTAGCTAAGCTATTGGAACAAGATGATTTTCAAGATTTTGAAGGTATTTTTATAGCTTTGAGAGGTAATAATATTATCGGATTTTGTACTTTTCTTGAAACCGACTACTATCCCGAAAATCGCTATTTTCCTTGGATAAGTTCAATTTTTGTTGACGAAGAATATCGAGGGAATCGAATCAGTGAAAAACTTATCCAATCTGCAATAAATCACGCTCGCAAGTTTGGATTTGATAAAGTTTATATTCCGTCAAATATAATCGGTCTTTACGAAAAATACGGATTTTGCAAGATCGATGAGCTCGAAAATTATGACGGTGATATCGATAATATTTTTATGAAAGAAATATAAAACAAAAGCGTTGGAGAAACCGATCTCCAACGCTTTTTTAATTGTGCATCATAATTTGCATCAATCATTATTTTCGGTAAAATACAATCCCAACAAAGCAATTTCATATATCAACGAAATTGGTGGTAAATGAAAAAGTAAATATAACGAATAAATTTGGAATACACATTATTCGTCGCTAAAAGTGGCACAGATTGCAAAAGTTTGTTGTAATTTTTGGCACGAACTAAATTTGTAAATTTATAAATCGCACATTCGCAAAAGAAAACCTCTTTTGGTACAATTTGAGTATCAAAGGAGGTTTCACTATGAATAACACATTATTTGAACAATTCAGCGGCACATATACCCGGCAGGGCGATTATCTTTTGCCTAATTTAACTTTACAAGCGGAAGAAGAAACCGGTTATATCGGAGTGTGGGGACAACACAGGTTAAATTATTTAAAGCACCATCGCAAAGTTTTATATTATAACTTGCTCACTTCCGGCAAACTCCGTGCCTGCTTGCCGATACTTGTTATAAATTTATTGATAAAGAACGTAAAAGTTCACAAAATTCATCAACGTATGTTTCAGAAAGCATTTTGCTTGGTGCATGTTCCTTGTAGTCAATATGATGAAGGTCTGTGCGTGAATCATATTTTCCCAATTCTTCTAACTTTAGAGTAGTAGTAAAAATGACTTGATTTGAGAGTCCTTTATATAGTTCCAAAACTGTATTCTCTTTTGATGTTGAGAGGTCTTCTGCTCTAAATGAATCTACAACAATTGGATAATTATGATTAAGAACTTTACTAAAGGCATAGAGTCGAGACAAATGAAAAATCGTTGCTTCACTTCCAGAATACACTTCATCTTTTTTTGTGAAAAGATCATCAAAATGCAAATTACCATTGGGATCTATTTCTTCATAAACAGCATTCATTTCGTTTAATATAGCCATCAGTATTGCGAGTTGCTGTTCTTTTTTTGATTGTGTTGTTCCAGCACTAATTTTCAATTGGTTTTTTAGGCTTTCTGTTTCTAAATCAATTTCCTTTATTTTGGCTTCTGCATCAGATGCATTAAAAACATCTTGCTTATATGCAACTATCGACTCTAAAGAAATCGATTCATCATTCATTAGTGCTTGTAATTCGTCTTGAGCAGAGCTAATTTGAGACGCCAATTTGTTGATTTCTTCATTATATGCTTCTATTTTTTCGTTTATTGACGCAATGATTTCATTTCGCATATCTATAGACGATACATCAAAAGCATAAGCGTTCTTTTTGGAAGAGCTGAAAGATATGTTAGTAGAATTACAATCCATACATCTAAGCTCTCCGCTTTCCATTGTTCGGTTCAAAGATCTGAGTTCTTTTAATGTCGTTTCCCAACTGGCTTTTCGTGTTGCGGCTTTATTTCTGGCTTTCCTCAACTCGGCAATCTTGGAGTTAATCTTTTCCATTTCAGACAATTTCTTATCAAAAGTTGTCTTATCGCTAACAGAGCTCAAATAACTAACCGGCGTTTTCTTAGATTTCAATATTTTATGTTGCTTGATTAATAACTCACGTTCGCTTTTTAATTTTGAAAGCTGTTCTTTTATCTTCTTGATTTCATCTTCATCGAGTTCTAATCCGCTTAAATCACAAATATCATAAAGCATATTATAGAAATCTGTTTTATTGTAAAATCCAGCGTGCGATACATTTGATGTATCTTTTTTATCTTGACCGACAAAAAATAACTGCAAGAATAAAACTGGATCAACAATCTTGGAAATTTGATTTTTAACAATATTTGGCAATTTGAAAATGTGTTTATTCCAATAACGCTTTAATTCAGAAACATTATCAAATAACATTAACACTGAATTGTGTTTTAAAACAAATCCATTATTAAATCTGCAGAGCTTATATATTGTTTCATCTACTTCAAATTCAATGTAATGATAATAATCTTTATACTCAAATGTTGTAGGAAAAGCCGGATCATTTCCTAAGGCATACATCATAGATTGGATTTCTATAGTTTTACCTTTGTTATTTTCATCAGAAGAAATAATGTTTAATCCTGTGTGAAAATTGGTTTCTATAAATGCTTCATTTTTATTTCCTACGGCAGTTTTTTTAATGATCATTTTGAATACCATCCTTTACAACAGATATAAAATACTTCAAAGAAATTGCATCGAAATCAGGCGAAGCGTTTCTAATTTGCGTATCAAGTAATTGATATATTTCTTGAACAGCACAATTGGGATTTGTAACTATCAAGGAATATATATTTTCAAATAGATTCCAAAATTCAGAGGCTGCATTTTTGTTAAAAAGTGCTTTACATAATGTTTGTACGCATTCATCAAGCATCTCTCTTTGCTTTTCCGGAACCCACGAAGAGTAAATCGGTAAAAAGGACGGAGGAATACTGTTTTTTTCAACAGGATTACGATTGATGATACGATTCAAAGTTAATAGACGTATTTCGCTATTAGTTAAATGGCGACAATGTTGTAATACTTCATCTGTCGTTTGAATAACAATACCTTCTACTACGTTATTCTTTAATTCAGATTGAGCATTTCGAATTTCGTTAAAAATAGTAGTAAGTACTTTGTCTTCAGGAATTATATTTGGGTGATCTTTTATAATTGCTTTGACATACTCATTAGGAGGTTTGTTATCAATTACAAACGTTACTTTTTTTAAAAAATCATCAATATTAGAATCCGTAATATCGTAATCATTTATGTATGTTTTTTCCTTGGCTTCTTTTTTGAGACCCTCTTTTAGCTTTGATAGTGCAGAGATATTAACATTTGACCAATCAAATATATCTAAAGTATCGTCCACCCTCACTGTAGACGATACCCCTCCAAGAAAAAGTATGTATTCCTTAAAGTCAATATCACTCAAATAGTTCTTAAACAAAGTTACTAATTCCTTGCCAATTGCGGCAGGGGAATTATTTTTTGCTCCTTTTGATTGGACATCCCATAAATTTTCGGCAAATCTGTCCATACCGGTTAAATCATTAAAAAAGTCAACTACAAAATAATGAATTTCATTACTGTCACTTCTAAAATTCATTAAATATAGTAGAGCTTTTGTTTCGTATTCCGCTCCGGAACTTCTAGTTCGTTCACTTGATCTGACTGTATAAGACATAGCAAGATCTCCTATTTTTGTTAATTTGATGCTTTTATACTGTATAAATTCTATATTTTCAATTCATAATCGCGTTCATAAAAAGCCAAATATATCTTAAATACAGTATTCAACTTTCTTTGATAGACTATTTATTCATCCTCATTAAGAGCGTTCATAACCTCTTTAACAACTTTACCGTCCCATCCAACGCAAAGCATTTCTTTAGTTATGATAGCTTTATAGACCGGGTTTTTTTCAACTACATTCCAAAGATAACGCAAGATAATAATATAATCATCAAAGTTATCCTTGACTTTATTTGCTACATTCTTACGCCACTCATCTGCAAATTCCTTGCCTGAATAAATATCGTTTAAATCCTTACATATAAAGTTTATTGCTCCGCCTATACCGGGAAGTTCGTTTTCGTTAGCATCGGGGTTTGGATTTTCAGCAATTTTTACATGAAGCAGTAAATGCTCAAGCAAATTGCAGTAAACAAGCCTGTCCGCTTTTTGATACTCAAAAGGATTATTAACTGCAAATTTATCGTTACAAAGCATTATTGCCTTGTCCTCATCAATATGATGACAGAACAGTCCTTCATTGGTTCGAGTAACCAAAGGATTTTTTGTTTTGCAAGCAGTATCCTTAAAGTAATTGTGCTTTGCATAACCGTATTTTTTAAGAAGATACTTTACCACATCACTATATGGCATAGATAAAAGATTTTCTAACACCGATGGAGTCTCCTTAGCTTTAATCACAGACTCAATATAAGCTCGTTCTTCAACAGTTAATTCTGCCAAATCGCAAAGCTGTTTATTAACATCTTTATTAAAATCAATAATGTCATTATCGTCCGTATAATCAAGTATGTCAGGAACTTTCTTGCCAAGTGAGGTCAACGATTCATCGGTCATCAAGAACATAAAGCGAATTAGTGTTGCTTTACAATATTTGAAGAAGTTTTGTGCTTCTTTCTCAGTCTTAAATGAGCCAAGTGCTACTCTTGAACGACCAAATGCTGAATGATTATCAATAATTTCTATCTGATTATCACGCTTCTGTCCTCCGGCATTGGCACTTGAAACGACAACTTGCCATTCATCAATATAATCCGTATTTGTTTCAATAACATCTCTGTTAGCAATAAACCAAGTGGAACGTCCAGCTTTTCCGGCTTTGTCGTTAGTAAATAGTTTGATTTCCTTTGAATAGTCAATGGTTGAATCCTTTGTAAGTAATCTAATTTTTGTAGGATTTTCCTCAGCAAAACTACTTTCTATACCAAAGAGTTTTTGAGATAAAACTCTGTCATGAATGTACTCCATATTGTAAGTTTTTACCATATTACTTACCTTGCTCACGACATTATTATCCTGCGGATTGAGTGGCATAAGTTCCTCACCGGGAGCTTTAATTATCGCATTAAGCACAGTATTACCCTTGTGGTAAATATACTCAAACTCATCAGAGCTTTTTGTTTTATTCTTATATACAATTGATATTCCGTCTGCTATTCCTACATCACTAAATATTTCAGTTGAATCAGGATAGAAAATCAGCTTAACCAAATGAGGGTCATTGATTTGCTCTAAACCAAATTGAGCCATTCCTTTTCCTGACCTATGTATCCATCTTGCACCTGGATATATTAAAGATGTTGCACCATTTGATATATCGTCAGCTGCTGCTTGAAAGAATGGAAAAATACTTCTACTTCTTGCTTGCCCATTAGTTTTTGACTCTTGTTTTGCTATTTCTTCCTGATAAGGCGGATTACCAACAACTGCATCGAACTTCATTTCTTTCACTTCCTTTTTCCAGTAGGAGCCTTTCAGAACACGCTTTTTAAATTGCTCCGGTTTGTTTTTAAGCATATTTACAAGGTCATCAAAATAATGAGCGTTGCACTTAACATCACTGTAACCGCAAAGAGTTCTTCTGGTGATAGATTTTGCCATAGGTGTTTTGCAAATGACATAAACATTATCTCTGATAACTTCATTCCAAAAATATTGACATTCCTCAGGTGCCCAGTCATCATCACTCATCCCCTCCATACGCTGCTTATAAAAGCTGTAAGCAACATATAAAGGATACAAACCTGTTTTAGAGTTAATTTCAAGTATCTTTGCATTTTCTGCAAATACAGTATTTGTTACCTCGTCTCTGTCTACAAAGCGAGGTTCTTCAAGGCGATGCTTTTCTTCTTGAGTATCATCCTCAAAATTTTCATTAAAGAAACACCAGCCACCGAGAGTTTCAGACATATGCATATTCACAACTCGCCAAGGAGTAAGAACCGTTTCCTTGTCGGGATTCTTGAAGTGGCGGAAAATCTCCGCAATTTGAATAACTCGCCTTGTCGGAGTTTCTCTGTCAGCAGATGCTGCAAGCCTTCTGATACGCTTACCTGCTGCAATGAATACGTCTCGGTCATAATACTTAGTGAACTCGGTAAATATCTTTTTACTTACGCCTGCCGGCATAAATTCTTTCCAAGATTCATCATCGACAATATCAACAAAACTATCAATATCGATATCTTCATCAATCGGAACATCAGCGCCATAAATCATAAGTGGCATACGGATAGAAATTCCACGAAGAATATCAATGGCTTTTTTTCTCGCTTCTTTAGCTTGTTTCTTTTTCTTACGGTCTTCTAACTCTTCAGGTGTTGAAGGAGTTGGCGGAGTAGCTGGTTCGGGGTCATCTAAATGTTCAATCTGCTCATCCGTCAATCCTTGTCCGTTTACAACAACATCCTTCTTTTTCTTTGAAGCCTTAGATGCACCAATAATATCTTTAAGCTCATTAAACTTAGATGCGTCAATCTCGTTAAGCTTAAGGAGTTCATCGTTGTACAGAGATTCATCCTCAAATCCGCTATTTACCGCACGTTCAGCGTAAATCTGTTTAATTTGTTCCATCATAGACTCAACACTATAAGTTTTAGTTTTTGAGCCCGCAATAGCAATAACAGGGCAATAATTCAAGAACTCGGTCATAGCCTCCCTGCGTTTTTGCTGACTTTTACCCGGTTTACGGGATAAATGCACTGTTTCGGTTAAAACTTTGAGTGTTCTGTCAGGTGCAAAGTCAAATACATAGCAGTCTGTTTTTTGCTTGCCATCAATAGTTCCGGCTGACTGAACTCTGAAAATGGTTTGCATATACTGAGCCGCCGCAGTGGAATATGAACCCGAAAGCATAAGAACAGCAGTCCACTCTTTTACTGTAACACCCGTTGTTAACTTTCCACAAGACAGAGTTATAGAGTATTCATTTTCTTCAATGGTTTTGCGTACAAGCTCCAGCGCATCATTTGAATGTTCTTCTTCATATTTATCGCCTTCTCCGGCAACATTTGCTATGCCAAAATTCTTAAATACAGGGTGGCTTCTAAGAAGCTCACTTAATGCTTTTGCTTCTTTGACGCCCGGAACCATCCACAAAGTGTGGCGGAACATATCACGGTATTCTTGAGTTGAATAGGGATAACCGCTACTTGCATCTTCCGTTACCATTAAATCGAGAAATGCATTCACATCGTTTTCGTGAACAAATTTGCCCTCGACGGCATTTTTTGGAAGTTCACGATTGCCGTTAGGTCCTTTGTACCAAACTCTGAAAAATTCTCTGAAATTGAAGGCTTTTGTACCATAATCATCGGAAATATATTTCTTTAATTTCTCACCTAAATCGTATGTGTAAATGTGCATTTGAGGCAAATCAGCATAAGGGTTATGATCGCCATAATGAGCCAAATCCCACTCGGTCTTTTTCTTCTGTTCCATTACATAGTCCCAAGTGTAAACATTATCTTCTCCAAACTTATCAAGAAGATTGAACGGTGTACCAGAGAGTGCAAGAACCTTAGTGTACTCTTTTTTGAGAGCTTTAACTACATTGTCACCAAGCTTTGTTTGTGTTCCTTCATGAGCCTCATCAATAACAATTAAGTCCCAATTAAGAGCAAACACAGCATTATTTTTATTGAAGTTTCCTCCGACAATTTTAGAGCCTCTTAAATCCTGCATGGAAGCGAAGTAGATAAAATGGTCTCCATTTTTATCATGATTACGGATTTTGATGTCATTCTCAGAATCTGTCTTTTCGTCAAATGTATATGCAGAATCTTTAGTTTTACGTTCATAAAAGTAATCGTGTTCGGAATTTCCGGGAAAGAAAACTTTTTTGAAATCATCACTCCAACCATCATCAACAACAGGACGATGGGTAACTATTATTACTCTGCGATATTGATTGCGGCGAATAACTTCAAGAGCAGTCAAAGTTTTGCCAAAACGCATTTTGGCATACCAAAGCATTTCATCATCTTTTTTGAAGGTTCTTAATGTTTTATTGACAGCATCTATTTGTTCTTCACGAAATTCAATGGTTTCATGAGGAGTATTTTTTGCAATATCAGCAGAAGATAATGAAGATTTTCCCTCTTTTAAAGCTTTGATAGCAGCCTTTGCTATTTCAATATTAGTGGCAAACCATTCGGCACCGGTTTTTCCGTTAGGCTGAACCTTATGAATGCCGGAATTCATAAGTACTTTCTGAACGTCCTTATCACTAAAAGCAGCCAAATAGTTACCCACAGTTTTCACAGCGAGCTCAGTATGTAACAAGGTATATCTTACGCTAGCAGTGCCAACTTCCTGTTTGATTCTTGCGTGAGCAGCCTGATTTAAGTCACGTGAATTAGGCAGTATATCATTAGGCTGCTTATTGCTTTTCAAGGTTGCTTCACCAACTTTTAGTAAACCCTTATGGTCATCATATGGCATACTAAATACATATATCAACTTATATGCAAGTGTTTGTTCAAATCTTTCCACGCTTTATGCCTTCTTTCAATACATCAATAAATGGTATGCTTTTTTTATAGTTTGTCCAATCGAATATTCTGCAATAGATGCCATTGTGCTTATAAATATCATTTTTCTCACATCCTGGGCAATTAACGCTTGTTTCTTTTTCTGTGCCTTCAAACAAGTTCATTTGTTGATTATTTCCCTTGATTTTTCGGCAAGAATACGGTACCACACATTTAAGACCGTCCATTTGCCATATGTTCCAAGCTATTATGTTGGCCACTTCTTTCAGTAAAGTGATAGAGGGGTATTCATTAAATTTTGCTTTATAGTAATCTATATAATCATACAGTAAATTTTCTCTTGCGATTAGTATGCTATCTCCTTGAAACTCATAACCATATACACTTTTTAAAGCCCGCAGCGAATGTTTAATCCAACTTTCTGTTTCTTCGCAATTTTCGTTTACAACACGCATTTTTCTATCAAATAGTCCAATACGGTCATTTACAGGAATTAACTCACCGGTGGTTGTATCATATCTACTGACAAGATAGGGGGCTTCGCCACATGTTATTTCCAAACGTTTAGCATCAACATATGCTTTCCAAGTTTTTTTACCGTTTTCAAACAGAATTTTTTCGTTATTTGTTATCCAAGTTGTTTCTTTCGGTGTATTGAAAACATTTGCTCTGCCAAACCAGGCTTCATCTACTTGGTTGTTTTGTTCATTGCAAATCCATGATGGAGTAAATACTTCAGCTCTTTTTCTTATTCTTCGCTCTTGAACTTTTTTTGATTTTGCCGCACGGGGTTGAATAACATTAAAATATCGTCCTGTTATAAGTTTAACTTTAATTTCAGCACGCTCATCATATTCAGGACCATACATTTCATAATCCTTTGTGCACCAAAGAATGTTTTTTCGAGTGGTTTTATCTTTTAACAATATTCGTAGTATTATTGGATCAATATCGGCAATATCATCCTCTAAAATATCTATTCTTTTTTCAATTTCATTTTGCTGAAATATAGTCATTGGTTTTATTTCTCCAAATAAAAGAATTTGTTTTTATAGTTTAACTGTATTAATTAGTTATAGCACCAATACTTCCCATTTCCCGTATCGCTTACCGCTTTCACGGCGGATATAGTTTTTATCTTGCAGGGATTTCATAATTCGCTTTATGGTTGCAATCGATTTTCCGGTTGCTTCTGCAAGTTCTTGCTGTTTTATAGTTGGGTTCTTTGCCACTAATTCTAAAACCGCAAGTTCTTCTAAAGTACAGTCTAAAGTATCAAATTGATACTTTGAAACTTTTGGGCTGATACTTTGGGATTTACTTTCGCCCGCATAATCAATGTGCATATATCTGTTTTTCAGTTCGTAATGCGTATCTAACAAAAGATTTGAAAAGAACATTTCCAAAAACTTGGTCGTAGAATGAACGCCTTTTTGCAGATTGTTGTAATTTGCACGAACCAATGCATTACGAAAATACCAAGAATTTTTTTCGAATGCGTCATTGTTTACGCTAAAGCCGAATGTTTTTATATATTTAATCATAAACACGGCAGTTGCACGGGTGTTTCCCTCGCTGAACGGGTGAATTTGCCATATATCGGAAGCAAATTTAGCCAAATGCTTTACAGCCGCATCAACCGACAAACCCTCATAAGAAAATTGCTTTTCTGTGGAAAAATCGTAATCCAAAGTTTCCTTAATACTGTTCCAATCCGCATAGATGACTGTGTCACCGTTCAGTACCCACTCTTTCTTTGTGATATTGTACTGCCTGACTTGTCCTGCGTGACCGAATACGCCCTCGAACAATCTGCGATGAATCGAAAGCCACTCAGCAGGAGAAAATTGAAACGCCTTTTCTCCCAACAACTTTGCAATTCTTGCCGAAACAATGTCCGCTTCTTTGGTTTCATTTTCCGTTTCGGTGCGTACAGAACGCTGCTCATAGTAACTGTGAATCCGCTTTTGAGCCTCGTCAATTGTGATTTTGCCCTCGATATGCTCTTTGGCGGTGTCTAACAAATAGTCAGAAGTATTCAGCCCGTCAACAGCCTGCAAACCAATGGCTGTTTGCCACGCTTCGCTTTTTTCGGCTTTGTCGGGTTCGCCTTGCTTTATATATTCTTCAAGTTCAAATTGCCAATTTTTATCCGACATATTTGCACCTCATTTCTTTTCAAGAATTATATTTTATAAATCTTCTTTTTTAGAAAGAAGATACCATTTTTTTATGTAGGAATCATTTAATAATTGTTTATCGGATTCAACCAAAGATATAAATAATTGAGTTAATCCATCCCACTCTTTTATATTTCCCGGCGGATGAAGCGACCACTGTAATTGTTCTAAAGTCCAATTGTTTTTAATTAAGTTATGCATCATTGATGTTGTTGCATAATTTTCTTCACCGTCGGCACCGCCCAAAGCAATCGGTTTAATGTGGTCAATTGACGGCATTAGCTCCCAATATGCAATATGGCAGGCATCCATTTTTCCATGCTGTTGGTATGGAAATTCATTAGGACAGTAATAAGAAATTACTTTCAATATACCCGGATTAACCAATCGTTCGCCACTGTATCTGTCAATAAACCCATCTTTTATGCACTGCTTAAATCTTATTTTATCCGTAACTCCTCTTTTTGACCGCTTAAAAACTTCAAAAGGATACTCACTGTTGATAATTTCTTTAGCTTTTGTGTCGTTTTTATCAATTAATTGTAACGCAATCTTTTCAATTGTATCTGTTTTCAAATGATTACACCCCCGAATCAGTCAAAGTATTGGAAATGTTTTTTATAATTTTTCAGCCTTAAAGGTTGTATAACCCTCATAATAGTAGCTGTGATCGATGCCTTTCATATAGACCTCACGGCTGTTTATTTCGTCGGTAAGCGCACCTTTTAGCAACACTTTAATCTCTACATCTTTAATCGGACTGCGCTCCATTGCGAGAAGATAATCTTCCTTATCGACCTTGCTCCAGTCTATAACTTTGCCTATTTCATTTTTCAAGATATGATCAAGCCAAATGCGAGTACTGCAACCGTTGCCCTCACGAAAAGGATGAGCAATGTTCATCTCAACATATTTTTCTACTATCTCATCAAAATTCGACTGCGGCATTTTATCGTTGTTTTCAAGTGCCATATTGCACCTCCAAAATCAATTGATAAAGTATTTAAGTACTAAGTACAGTAGAACAATAGCCACGATAATTGAAAACACAATCCATCTTACGACCTTTTTTGATTTATGTTTTGGCTGGTTAGGTTGTTTAGAATATGTATATTGCAGTTGAGCCGATTCATGATTTTGTGCGGATTTTGCAACAGGATGTGGTTTTGTTGCTTGAAAATACATTGCAAGCGGATCAGTTTGATTTATTATTCTTTCATAAAAATCATCAAGCCATTCATCGTCTCCGGCTTCGCACATAGTTTCTTCATAGCAATCGGGCTCGTGTACGATTTGATTTCTAATCCAACGATAGTGCTTTAGTTGTTTTAAATCATTTTCCCAACCTCTCACAAGATAAGAACCATGAGGATTGTTTAGCATTTCCTCTATATAGGCGGATACTCCATATTGAGTTTCAAACATTTCTCCGCATATTTTATCAAGATGCTTGTAAGATTCAATAAAACTCATATATGCCTCCGAAATTTGATTATTTATCTGCTGCAATACCGGATTTCATCCAAGCGTCAATTTCGCTGACTTTGAATTTCCAAAGGCGTCCGATTTTTGCTGCGGGCATATTTCTTCTTTCTATCCAATCAAGTACGGTATCACGGCTGACGCCAAGATATTCGCATATTTCTTTCATTGAGTACCAACGCTCGATGTTAGAATCCATTAGATTTTCCTCGCTTTCAGATAGTTGCAATTATACAAGTTTAGTATATCACACAGAACGCTTAAAATCAATGATTATTGCGGATTTATAAGGGAAAAGCAAGAAAAAATCAAAACAAAACGGAGCTGTTACTTGAACGGCTCCGCAAGGTTAATTATAGTTATTTGTTTTTCTTGATTCTATTCGGAAAACTGGCTTCAAGCCACTCTTCATACTCCAAAGTTTCTTGTTATGATTACTAAAACCTTGTGTATAATCTTATCAAAAGGATATATTAAAAGACGGCATTTTAGCAAAGTATGACTTACCACTAATGAGGTTGAACACAACAGGAAGCGGCGAAAAAGGAAAAATAGTTTCAAAATTAAATGAACTGCTTGCATAAACATAAAAGAGTTGAGAAATTGTGTTTCTCAACTCTTTTTATTATAGTGTAACTTAATCACGGCAAAATTTCGAGCCAATAGCCGTCCGGGTCCTCAATGAAATAGATACCCATTTCAGGATTTTCAAAGCAGATGCAACCCATGTCTTCGTGCTTTTTATGAGCTGAATCAAAATCATCTGCCTTAAATGCCAAATGAAATTCACATTCACCCAAATCGTACGGCTGCGGATGTTCTTTAAGCCAAGTGAGTTCAAGCTCAAAATCGCTTGAATCATTGCTCAAATAAACAATAATAAAATCGTCGGTGGTTTTTCGTCTGACCTCGTGCAAATCAAGCGCATCGCTATAAAACTTAATTGACCTATCCAAATCGGAAACATTATAGTTTTCGTGAATCATTCTAAAGCTCATATTTCTTCTCCCTTTGCTGATTCTGTGTTTTTTATTCGTGATTTATACTGCGGATATTCGGTGATAAACCTATCAATCACGCTCGGCTCGTTCCAATAATGCATTGGAAAAACGGCGTTGCAATCAACATGTTCCAAAAAATAAAGCATACCGTCGGCATAATGCTCCTCCTGCCTTGGGTCAAGGGGAACGAATGCGGCATCAAAATGAGCGCCCTTGATTTTATCAATCTCGGCACGGTACATGGAGGTCATATGGCGGTTATCGGCTTCCGTCTCACCATCCCAATGCCAATCGTTCAAGTCACCTGCGTGATAAATCATGCCCTCGCTTGTCTTGACGATAAAAGCAATACCGCTGTCGGTTGAAAGAAGCGTACTAACTTGTGTGCCGTTGTCAAGAATATAGGTTTGATCGTGATAAGCCGTCGTAACTTTAACACCGGCAGGATACTTCTTTTTGCTGATATCTTTCGCCAAAACAGCCTGATAATTCATACCCATATCATCAAGAATTTCAAAGATTTTCGGATTGAAATGGTCTTGGTGAAAGTGACTGCAAAAGACGACAACTTCCTTGCTTTTGTCAAGCCTCGGCATCTCGCCTTTGTAGTAATCAAAAACATAATAGCAGTCCTCGGTTTCAACCAAAAATCCACTGTGGTTAATGTATGTTATTTTCATAATTCACCTCTGCAAATTCGGAATTTTGAGCTACCATTAAATTTCTTCAATTCCCAAGTTTTTCAAATATTCATAAGTTCCATTGTAATACTCCGGCAGACGTGTGCTGTCCTCCCAAAAGCCGGTAGATGTTTTATTGCCATTACCATACGGCACACAAATCACCATACCCGACCTTGCACGAGTTAGTAAAACTCTTAATATAATCATTATATCATAATTCTATTTTACAAACAACATCGCAATTGACAAACGAGTAAATTTTAGTACTAGCTCAAATATTTTTCTAAAAACACATCAACAAAACTTGAATTTTTCTCTGTATTATAGAGGGGTATTTTTTCTATGGTGAAATTAAATGTAAACAAGGTGTAAAGAATTTTGCAAAACACCCGAACAAAACGGGGATTTTTCTCCGTATAGTAGAGGGAGTTTTTTCTAAGCACTTTTTCTTTTTGTTTTTCACTCAGCAAAATATTCTCTCGAATAATTTGGAAGGAGGTTTTCGTATGCGTAAAAATTGCAGCGGTCAATTTTTTCTTTTGCCGAACAGGATTTTTGATGAACGGTTATCGCCTAACGAGTTTATCGTTTATTCTTTTCTCGTTCGTGCAAAGGACTCGGCGGGGCAAAGTTTTTGGTCGGTGCCTATGATTGCAAAAAGCTGTTCGATGTGTGCGTCCACTTGCAGAAAAGTTTTGCATTCGCTGGAAAGCGGCGGGTACATAACGATCTCGAAACGGTTTGTCGGCGGCGAGCAAAAGAGCAATCTATACACGGTCAACAAGATTTAATGCACCGTGCTTCAGGGTTTATCGACAAAGAATATGAAAGGCTTTGATTTTGAAAATTTATGATTTTTGAAACGAAAATTGATAGCTTTTGAGTGGGTTTTGAAGCGGATTTCAAGCCGTCGATTTTAAAGCAGGATAAAGGGGTATGATTTTCGGGCGTTGAAATGCCCGAAAACGCCGTCCGGCAAAGCCTGTCGGCTTTTCGATTCGTAATACTTTTGCGTATGATTCCAAATTCGTATGCAGTTGAGCCTGTTTTTCGCAGAAAATCAAGGCTTTTGCGTATTCACTTGAGTGTTGCCGTATGACAAACCTATTTTTGAAAAATCAGGCAACGCTGTGAACAAAATAGCGGCAAGTTAAAGCAAAATAGAGTAACTCGTCGGACTAAAACTAAAAACAGCTTACAGACGATTTGTGAAAGCCTGTGAGCGAAATAGGAGGTTAATATGAACTACAAATTCACAACGAAAGGCAAATCAAATTAAAGGAGGCAGATATAAAATCATAGTTAGCGTGTTGCCTTATGGCAGCAAAGGAAATAAATTCTAAAGCATCAGGCAATAATAGTATTGAAAAAGCAAGCGGGAGTGAGCTGAAAATCAATACACAAAACATTGCCGATGAGAGAATCAGCACGGAGCTTTGGATGCAGCATTTTGCAAATACCCTGCTGAATCAAAATGCGATTGACGACAAAACCTATCGCAAATTGATGGGTAAAATCAGCGTAGAAGTCAATCGCAGATACGGAAAAATAAACTGAAAAGCTCTGTAAAACATTACCAAAACAGGTATCAATCCCCTAATGAATGCAGGGGTGAAATACTGTAAAATAAAGCTGGATAATAGAAATTATTTGTGATATTGTCTGCTTGGAAAGGAGTAAAAATATGGATATATATTCAACTCGTGAGAGAATAAGAAAAGAAAATATCAACTTTATGAACCTGCCGCTTCGTGTAACATTTTACGCTCGTGTCAGCACGGATTTTAATGTGCAGTTAAATTCGCTTGATAACCAAATAACATATTACACCGATTTCATCAGGAAAAATCCGAATTGGGAATATGTTGACGGCTATGTTGATGAGGGCATATCGGGCGTATCGACTGCAAAGCGTGAGCGATTCAACGAGATGATTGAGGACGCAAAGGCGGGAATGTTTGACCTGATTGTAACCAAAGAGGTATCGAGATTTGCCCGTAACACGCTGGACAGTATTCGCTTTACCCGTGAACTTTTATCAAGCGGAGTGGCTGTGTATTTTCAAAATGACAACATAAACACGCTTGACGAGGACAGCGAATTAAGGCTGACGATTATGTCATCAATGGCGCAAGACGAGTCGAGAAAAATCTCTACACGTGTGCGATTCGGTCATCAACAGGCTATCAAAAAAGGGACTGTACTCGGCACAAACAATATGTACGGCTACATCAAAAAAGACGGCAAGCTGATGATTGACGAAACGCAAGCCGACTTTGTGCGAGAACTGTTTGAAATGTATGCCACGGGAAAATTCAGTATGAAGCAAATGGAAAAGCACTTTTACCAAAAAGGAATACGAAATTCAAAAGGCAAAATACTCTCCCACTCAACGATGAGCAACATCATACGCAACCCGAAATACAAGGGATACTATGCAGGAAACAAGGTGCGAATTACTGACCTGTTCACAAAGAAGCAAAAGTTTTTGCCGGAGGAAGAATGGGTTATGTATAAAGACGAAACCGGTGAAACAGTACCTGCAATCGTCAGCGAGGAATTGTGGGACAAAGCAAATGAAGTGCTATATATGCGAAGTCAAGATGTAATCACGGCACAGCACAAGACGGTGCATCAAAACCTGCTGACAGGCAAACTGATATGTGCACACTGCGGTATGCCCTACTATCGCAAGGACGCAGTAAGCAAGGGCGGAGAGAAAATCTCAAAGTGGGTATGCTCGGGTAAGATAAAAAACGGTGCGTCAAGCTGTCCGAGCCGAGCAATTTACGAAAGTGAAATCAAGCCGATTATCGAAGACATTTTCAAATCGGGGCAACAGCATATTGAGGAACTTTCGGCGTGTGTGCTGAAGCTTGTGTCCGAAGTTCTTGACACAAATGAAAACAAGGACGAGCTTAACAGGCTGAATCAAGAGCTTATCACACGGCAAAAAATGAAAGCGAAGCTATTACAATACAACGCTGACGGAAAAATGAACGACAGCGAATTCATACGAATGACTGCCGACTGCGATAACGAAATTAAAGACATTGAGAAAAAAATTAACGCCCTAAACAAAACATCAAAAACCGAACGAGAGATGAAAAAAGAGCTTGCAGAAATCAAAACCATACTGAAAGCGGCGGAAAAGCACATTGACGGTGAGGAAATCGACAGAGCATTTGTTGACCGATATATAAGCGATATTACGGTCTATCCCGATGAGGAAATAACACGCTTTGAGATACACCTGAAAGCCGGAACAACAGTCACTAAAACACTTCAAAACCTTACGAGCCGTGCAGGTAGCAATAGTAAGAAAATGATCAAGGCTTATGAAGAATCAATGAAATAAGATTTAGCGAAGCAAGATTATAATGATGATTGCTAAACGGCAATCCAACGGTGCACGCCGCACAGGCAAAGCACAAAAAAACTGCGCCGGCAACAGCCGACGCAGTTAATTTTTTCTCTATAAAATTCTGCCCGGCAAATTCATACGAATTTGCTTTTTTAATTTTCATGCTTATTAAAATCAAAAAGATTTAAGCCCACCGAATCGCTGAAGGTGCGTTCAACAGCACCGTTTACAATTGTTATAACCATTTCACAGGTGGCACTAATAACGGCTTTATTCAAATGGCCGCCGAAAACCTCGCCCTTATCATTACCCGCACTCATATGCAGATGGGCATAATATTCGCCGTTCATTGTGCTGACCGTGCCGGTGAGCGACACAATTTCAAAAGCACCGGTAAAGCTGTTTGAATAATACTTTTTCTCATCCGTGTTAAAAACGCCGACGGTAAAATCATTAACGGCACCGAGTGCGCTTATATTTGCAAGCTTTATATTTTCTGCAAATGAAATTTTTTCAAGCTGCTCAAGAATTTCCTCGCCCTTATCAAGGCGGGCTATAACCGTGTTTTCAAATCTTCTGTATTCCATAAAGCACAACCCATATAAAAGTAATAAAATTTTAAACCAAACCTCAAGGCAAAAACGCTTCTAAAACAGATTTTTATCCTCGTTTTTACGCTTTTTGCGCAAATCTGAAAAAAAATCCGAAAGCATTTTTGCACATTCGCTTTCATATTCGCCGCCTACTATTTCCGGCTTATGATTATAAGGCAAATCATTGAAATTTATTACAGATCCGAATGAGCCTGCCTTATAATCGTATGCGCCGAAAGTAACTTTTTTGATGCGTGAATTTATAATGGCACCTGCGCACATTGGGCATGGTTCAAGAGTTACAAACAATTCACATTCCCAAAGCCGCCAACCGCCAAGCGTGCGGCATGCATTATTTATTGCCTCAATTTCGGCATGGCAAAGTGCGTTTTTGGCAAGCTCTCGCCTATTGCGCCCCTCACCCACTATTATTCCGTTTTTTACCACCACTGCGCCTACGGGCACTTCACCCTCTGCGGCACTGATTTTTGCGAGCTCTGCGGCACGCTGCATAAAGCCCTGCATATTACACCTTTTTTATGCTCATGATAACGGAAACAACAAAATAAGCTGCCGAAAGAATAAGCACCGGAGACGAGAAAAATGCGCCGAGCTTTTGAGCCGTTGTGTTTGCATAAGGCGTGTTATCCCGCTCATCAAGTTTAAATATTATTTGTTTTTTAAGTGCAAGAATCACAACGCAAATTGCGCCTGCGGCAATCCAAAAGCCAAAAAGCACATAACCTGCAATTTCGCCTGCTTTTTCGCTGACGGCATATTGAAAAATGCTGCTTATAACGCTCATTGCATTATTAAAACCATGAATGAATATTGCAGGCACAACAGAATCCGTGCGCACGGTTACATAGCCCAAAATCAAGCCAACGAGAGTGGCAAATATAAATTGGATTATATTGCCGTGAATAAGACCGAAAATTATTGAAACGGCAACAACACCAAATGCCTTACCGTATTTTTTAACGATTCCGAGAGCACAGCAGCGCAGCGAAAATTCCTCGCAAATTGCGGGCACGATTGCCGTGGCAACAAGCGAAATAAGGCAGGCGAAAGCATTGGTGGGATCCGGAGTTTCAGGCTGTGTTAATTCAAAGCCGGTTGACTTTGAAAGCATAGACAAAATTCCAACCACATAATCAGCACCGACACAACACAGCATTCCCGCACCCACCCAAAGGCAGAGCTGTGAAAAAGGCATTTGCCTTGACGGCACAAGAGGACCTGAAAGCTTTTTCTTATTTATTGCCGCGGCCAAGCCAAACGGCACGGCAAGAGCCAACACCTCAACAAAAATTATGCCAAAGCAATCCTGAAAAACAGAAGAACTTTGATATTTTTGATAAAAGGCCGAATCTGCACTGAGCAAAAGGCTTGCGAAAAGCTGAACTGCCAAAAAAGCAAGCACGCAGCCGCCGATTATATTACCCAGCGAGCGAATTTGCCTGCGCTGGGCTTTTGCCTGCTGCTGATAATAAAGCTGCTGATTATAATTCGGATTTCCGTTTGGGCCGAAACCCGGATTATACCAACCGTTTCCGCCGGTATTTCCCGAATTACAGCCGTTATAATTATTGAAATTATTATAATTGTTATTGTAATTGTTATAGTTGTTAAAGTTATTAAAATTATTCAAAACTTATCCTCTTAACCGAAAATATGCCATAGCAACTCAATCAAGCTCTGCGGCAATTTTTTTAATATAGGCTCTAAGCTCATCTTTAGTGTCCGGATGATTTAAACCAACCTCAATATTGGCCTCTAAAATTCCAAACTTATTGCCCATGTCATAACGCACGCCCTCATATTCAAGCGCAACAACGCCCTCTGTTTGAGCAAGTGTTTTCATAGCATCGGTAAGCTGCAATTCATTGCCTGTGCCGAGCGGAGTTTTCTCAAGAATTCCGAAAATTTCAGGAGGAAGAACAACTCTGCCGAGAATTGAAAAATTACCCATTATCTGCTCCGGCTTAGGCTTTTCAATCATATCTGTGCAGGTGTAACAATTATCCTCAAGATGCTCTGTTTTAAGAGAACAATATCTTGTGATTGCCATGCCCGGCACCTCTTTAACACCTACTATGCCCTTGCCGTATTTTTCATAAGCATCACAAAGCTGCTTTGTGCATGGCTCTGTTTTTGAAAGAATAACATCATCCCCGTAAAGAACCGCAAAAGGCTCATTACCAACAAAATTTTTGGCGCAAAGCACTGCATGGCCAAGGCCCTTTGTTTCCTTTTGGCGCAGAAAATAAATATTGCCGAAATTTGAGCATGCAAGCACATCTTCATAAATATCTTTTTTGCTTTCATTGCCTGCAAGCTTTGACTCAAGCTCATAATTATGATCAAAATGATCCTCAATGGCTCCCTTATTTCTGTTTGTGATAATAAGGATTTCCTCTATGCCCGAATCAAAAGCTTCTTCAACTATATACTGAATAGCCGGCTTATCAACAATATTCAACATTTCCTTGGGGATTGCTTTTGATGCAGGAAGCACTCTTGTGCCGAGCCCCGCTGCCGGAATTATAGCTTTTCTTACTTTCAAAACATTATCCTCCTTGATAACATTATTTTTTTATTTTTTGCCGTCACGGGCTACAAATGCCGCCGGCTTTTTCTTTTGACTGCAAAACGCAAATCAAAAGAAATTCATAAGGCTTTCCAACAGCCCGATTGCAAAATATGCGATGCATGGAGCAAAAAAGCTTACTCCGCCCCTGCTTGCTATGAAAAGGCGCCTCATTTCCGCCTGCGGCAAATCACCGTTTGCGCCCATAAGCGGATTCATTGTGATATCGGCTCCCGAAGACAGCTTTTCATCAATGTTTTTTACGAGCTCTGCAATTTTTTTGCGATAAAGATTATCCGCAACAAGCCCTATAACAATGTGGATTACAACCAAAGCCGCAAGCACAATCAGGCTTGGCACCATAACACCGGTTGATTGCATAAGAGCTGCGATTTTTTGAGACTGCTCTGCCGTTACGGTTGCCGAATTGCCTATAATCTGAGCCGTGCCGTTTAAAAAATCCGTAAGCGGCTTTTGATAAATAACGCTCACAACAAGCCTTGCAATGAATTCTATTGCAATGAAAAGAATTCCGGGCTTATACATTTTTCGAAAGAAAAGGTAATACGGGCCGAAAATAAAAGCAGCCCAATTCCAATTCAGTTTTTTGCCTTTGCGGAATTTTGAAATAAACTTGGTAAAATTAGGGCCGATTGCCGAAACCTCATCGGCAACCAAAACACCGTCTATTTTTTCATTTTTATTGACTGTATATTCCTTTGGAATACTTGTGCCCGAAGGCATCTGGAATGTGATAAACGGCGGCATTTTTCCGGGTGCATTATTTTCGTTTCCCGATTCCGAACCTAATTGAGCGTTTTCGCTTAAAGGATCAAAGGGATTTCTTTTATCTGCGTTTTCCTGCCGAGAAGGTTCCTGCTTTTCCTCGTTTTTATGCCTGTCATAAACAAAGCCCTGCGAATGAAGACTTTCGTTTGCACATTTGCCCAGCTTTTCATAGCAGCTTCTGTGATGGGGTGTGCCGCAAACGGGGCAGGTTACAACATCATCACCGGCTTTAAAAGGCTCGCCGCAAACGGGGCATTTTTGGTTATCATATAAAGACATATAATTTGCTCCTGTTTAAAATATTTTAAAAAGCTTGCCGAAATAACGGCTTAACTTAAATTAAAGGATATAATTCGTCATTTAATTATACCTTAATTTAGCACACAAAATCAACATAATAGTTAAAAATAAGTAAATATATTTTTAACGATAACACCTTGAAATAAAGAAGGATTTTGTATATAATAGCATATACAATTTTCAGAGATAACATTAACATTATTATATTCGAAGCCCTAAGGGGCGGAAAGGCAGCAATTTATGATAGAATTTGAAGATTTAAGACTCAGGCTGCTTGAATCAGAAAAGCCGATTGAAAATTTAAAAGAGGCGCTTGCAATAGACCATGTTAAAAACGAGATTGCAGAGCTTGAAAAGCAAGCTTCTGCCCCAGGATTTTGGGATGACAGCGAAAACAGCCAAAAAGTGCTTAAAAAAACCGGTGCTCTTAAAGCAAAGGTTGAAAGCTATGATTCGCTAAAAAACGATTACGATGACACCTTAATGATGATTGAGCTTGCAAACGAAGAAAATGACGAAAGCATGCTTGAAGACTGCACTAAATCCGTTGATTCCATTGAAAGCAAAATTGAGAGCCTTACTCTTTCCACCCTTCTCAGCGGCGAATACGACAGCAAAAATGCCCTGCTTACATTCCACGCAGGTGCCGGCGGAACAGAAGCCATGGATTGGGCGGAAATGCTTTTCAGAATGTATAACCGTTGGGGCGAGCGCCACGGCTACAAGGTTTCAACACTTGATTACCTTGACGGTGATGTGGCCGGCTTAAAGAGCGCCACCATTTTAATTGAGGGTGAAAACGCATACGGATATTTGAAAGGCGAAATGGGAATTCACCGCCTTGTGCGTGTGTCTCCGTTTGACTCCTCGGGAAGAAGGCACACATCTTTTGCATCAGTTGAGGTTATGCCTGAAATTGACGATGATGTTAATGTTGACATCAGAGATGAAGACATTAAAATGGACGTTTACAGAGCCTCCGGAGCCGGCGGGCAAAAGGTTAACAAAACCTCATCGGCAGTTCGCCTTACGCATATTCCGACAGGCATTGTTGTTTCTTGCCAAATCGAAAGATCGCAGCATCAAAACCGCGAGGTTGCAATGAGAATGCTTAAATCAAAGCTTGTGGAAATTAAAGAGCGTGAAAATCTTGAAAAAATCGAGGACATTAAAGGCGACCAAAAGGAAATTGCATGGGGCAGCCAAATTCGTTCTTATGTTTTCATGCCTTACACAATGGCCAAAGACCACAGAACAGGCTATGAAATGGGCAACATAAATGCCGTTATGGACGGCGATATAGACGGCTTCATTAACGCTTATTTGAAGCAAAAAAGCGTGCAGGAAGCAGAAAACAACTGACGGAATAATGTTTAAATAATTGTGTTTTAATTTTAAATTTCAAAAAATTCCATATTTAATATTTCTCCTTTCGCAAAAAATAATTGCGGGAGGAGTTTTTTTATGCAAAAACAAAATAATTTTAAAAAAGTAATAGCGGGTGCAGCTGTTTTTTGCCTTGCTTTTGCAGGCTGCGCAAGGCAAGGCGGCGAGGCTTTGCAATCAACTACAAGCAAGGCGGAGGAGAGCACAACAAACGTGGCGGAAACAACGCTGGAGGCATCCGGAGTGCGGCTTGACATAAAAGACTACAGCAGCGAGCCTATAACCTGGGGACCCGGAAACATAAAGGATCACAAGCGCCCCACAGACCCGGAAAATCTGCAAAACAAATTTGCGGAGCTTAATGCGCAATGGCTTTTGCCGCAGGAAAAAACCATTTGCCTGACATTTGATGAGGGATATGAAAACGGTTTTACTGCGCAGATTTTAGACACTCTTGCTCAAAAAAACATAAAGGCAATTTTCTTTTGCACATATGATTATGTTAAGGACAATCCAACCCTTGTGAGCAGAATGATAAACGAGGGGCACATTGTGGGAAATCACAGCTACAGACACCTGAATATGACACAGGTTGATCTTGAAACGGCATCCGACGAAATAACGATGATGCACGATTATATGGCACAGATGTTTCAATACGAAATGAAATATTTTCGCTTTCCGGAGGGTGCATTCAGTGAGCAAACGATTGCGCTTGCCGCAGATTTGGGATACCGCAGCGTATTTTGGAGCTTTGCTTATGCCGATTGGGACAAAGACAAACAGCCAAACGAAAAAGAGGCTTACGACCGCATCATTTCTTCCACACATGACGGCGAAATCATGCTGCTGCACGCCGTTTCAAGCACAAATGCCGATATTTTGGGGGCCGTTATAGATGACATTCAAAATCAAGGCTACACCTTTACAACGGAGCTTTAATCAACACGCCGACGAAGAAATCCGCTTATATCTGTGCGGGAAAATTCAATATTTAAAAGGCGGCAAGACAAAATCTAAACAGCAGACGAAAAAAAGTGAGAGTGCCCCAAATGAGGGGTGCACTCTTTCTTAAAGAGCAATTACCAAACAAATCAAACAAGCGGCAAGCGCTGCAACACTTTTTTGCAGTGGGGGCGGCTTGTTTTTTTGCATCAAAAGCAAATTTCACGCATTTTTTTCTCTTACTGCGAAACTGCAAATTATTTGTTGAAAATTTTGTTAATTTTAAATTTTGGTATTGTGATATAATCTTATTTAATATATAATATTTGTAATTAAAATTTACCGCACCGAATGCTGCGGCATTCGTTTTGAAAGTGAGAGAATTATAAATGATACTTACAAAAGATATCGGCATTGATCTTGGCACGGAAAACACGCTGATTTGCGACAGAAAAGGCAGAATTTTGATTAGGGAGCCATCCGTTGTTGCGGTTGATGTTAAATCACGCCGTGTGCTTGCAACAGGCAACGAGGCAAAAGCAATGATAGGCCGCACACCCGGCTCAATAATTGCCATTAAACCTTTGCAGGACGGCGTTATTGCAGACTTTGATATGACGGCGGATATGCTGCATAATTTCATTTACAGATCATCAAAAACCTCTATGTTTACAAAAACAAGAGTTGTTATCACCGTTCCGAGCGGTGTTACTGAGGTTGAGCGCAGAGCCGTTGAGGACGCTGCACGAGCCGCAGGAGCCCAAGAGGTTGAGCTTATTGAAGAGCCCATGGCGGCGGCACTCGGTGCCGGCCTTCCCGTTTTTGAAGCATCGGGTTCAATGGTGGTTGACATCGGCGGCGGCACCTGCGATATTGCCGTTATGTCGCTTGGCGGGATTGCCGCAAGAAAAAGCGTTAAAATTGCAGGCAATGCGCTTAACGAAGCGATTATCGGCCACATGAAAAAAGAACACAATCTGCTCATCGGCGATGTTACGGCAGAAGATATCAAAATCAAAATCGGCTCTGTTTCCGAATATGACGGCGAGGGCGCAATGGAAGTCAGAGGCCGTAATTTGGCGGACGGACTGCCAAATTCCATTGAGGTTACGAGCGAAGAAATCAGAAATGTGCTTACGGAGCCCGTTGGCGAAATAGTTGAAGCCATCAGGGAAACGCTTGAAGTTACCTTACCCGAGCTTGCCGCAGACATTATTGACAAGGGAATTTACATAACGGGAGGCACCGCCCTTTTAAGAGGGCTGCCGGAGCTTATTTCAAAAGAAACGAAAATCACGGTTCACATTCCCGAAAACCCGATGGATGTTGTGGCAATAGGCACATCGGTTAAACTTAGAAGGGCACGATAAAAAATGAAAGAGCTTTTAAAAAGCAGGCGGCTGAAAATGATTGCCGCAATTATTGCCCTGCTTCTTATAGGAGCGCTTATTTGCGCAGCAAACGGCAGGGGCGAAACCGCACAATCGGGAATTATCGGCACTATTTTTACACCCGCCAATTGGGCGGCAACAAAAATTTCAGACGGTATTTCCTATGTTTTCGGCGAAGCCACGGGCAATTCGGAATATTTAAACAGAATAAATGAGCTTGAAAACGAGGTTGGCTCTTTGCAGGATCAGCTTGCAGATTATGAAAATTTGCAAAAGCAAAACAAGCTTTATAAGGACGCTCTTGAACTTAAAGAAGATAACCCCGATTACAAATTTGTGGAGGCAAAGGCCGTAAGCCGAGATGCCGCCGATATTTTCGGCTCATACACAATAAACAGGGGCACAACAAGCGGCATTGCAGAGGGTGATGCCGTGCTTTACGGAAACTATATTGTTGGGATAATAGACAAAGCCTATCCCACATACAGCGTTGTTAAAACAATACTTGACCCTGATTTTTCGGTTTCCGCATATGAAATCGTTTCAGGCGAAATATCATATGTTACAGGAGATGCGGCGCTTGCCAAAAACGGCAAATGCAAAATGGCAAACCTTGATTCGGGCACGGCTGTTACATACGGTTCAATTATAGCAACGGCCGGAATCAGCGGAAAAATTCCCGAGGGACTGATTATCGGCACGGTTGAGGAAATAAACAACGACGAAGCATCAATTGCATCATATGCCCTTATAGACCCGGGTGTGGATGTTAACAACATTTCAAATTGCCTTGTGCTTACGAATTATGAAAGCGAGGGGCAATAACAATGGATCAAACATACAGGCAACGCACAGGCAAAATAATTTGCTATGTGATTTTGGTGTGCTTGGCGGCTCTGATTCAAAACACCGAAGGGCTTTCGCTTGAGATAGGCGGCGCAAGATGCTTTTTGCTGTTGCCGGTTTGCATGATGATAGGCATAGGCGAGGATGAGCGCACCGCTGCCGCACTTGCGCTTTTGGGCGGAATGCTGTGGGATTTAAGCTCTGCGGTGCATCTTGGCTTTAATGCAATATTTATGTGCATAATGTGCTTTTTCGGTGCGGCGCTGATAACATACATTTTGCGCAACACTTTCATTACAAATTTTATATTCAGCACCATATTTATTTTGCTTTATTGCTTCCTTTATTGGCTGATGTTTATTATCATAAAAAATGTTAAAGGAGCAGAGCTTTCGCTTTTCACTTTTTACATTCCGAGCGCAATTTACACAATTGCAATCTCGCCGATAGTTTATGCCGTTATCAAGAGCATAAAGAAAAAGCTTTACACACCTGAAAGCAAATTATTTGCAAAGCAATAACACCGCATAAAAAACAATTTGCGCACACGGGGCATTAACTTTTGTGCGCTTTGTTTAATCAAATCGGAAGGAGGGAATTCCAATGAAACACAAAAGCAGATTTTTTTCCGCACGCTCGGCAATTGCCATATTTCTTGTTGTGGCTCTTTTGCTCGGATTCGGCTGCACGCTTTATGACATACAAATCGTGAACGCCGAATACTACAAAGCACAAAACAATGCAGTTAAAACATACACCGTGCCGATTGAAGCCGCAAGAGGCGAAATTGTGGACAGAAACGGCAATTCCCTTGTTTCAAACAGGCAGGGCAATTCCATTGTGCTTGACGCAGCATACTTCCCTGCCAAGAAAGACAATGATGCAAGAAATGCAATAATAACAAATCTTATAAATCTTTTTGACAAAAACGGCGAAGAATATGTTAACAATCTTCCGCTGCAATTAAACGGCGACAGCATTGAATTTACGGACGATGAAAAAGCCGTGAAAACGATGAAAAGCAAAGATATGTTTAACCTGCAAAGCTATGCCACGGCTCAAAACTGCTTTGATGCGATGGTTGAGGAATACGGCCTTGAAAAATACAACAAGGCAGAGGCATTAAAAATAGGCGGCATAAGATACGAACTGACAAGACTGCTGTTTTCAATTGAAAATCCCGTTACCATAGCAGACGACGTTAGCGATGCAACGGTGGCGGCAATCAAAGAGGACAAGGTTGATTATGCAGGCGCCGATGTTAAGGCGGTTTCATTTCGCGAATATGCGGATTCAACTCTTGCGCCGCACATTTTAGGCACAATAAGAAAAATAAATGCAGACGAATATGCAGAACTTAAAGACAGCGGCTACAGCATAACCGATTCCATAGGCGAAAGCGGAATAGAAGCCGCAATGGAAAGCGAGCTCAGAGGAATTCCGGGCGAGCTTACAATAACCGTTGAAGCAGACGGAAGCATCAGCGAAGAAGTTACAAAAAACCCGATTCAGGGAAATACGATAGTGCTTACAATAGACAAAGACCTTCAACGGCTTGCTCAGCAAAAGCTTGAGGAAACCTGCAACGAAGTAAGCATTGCAGACAGTGCGGGAGCAGTTGTGGTTGAAAACGTTTCAAACGGCGAAGTGCTTGCCGCAGCCTCCTATCCAAGCTATGACTTGATGGATTATTACAACAATTATTCATCACTTTCCAAAAATTCAAGAAGGCCTCTTTTTAACAGATTTGCACTCGGCACATATGCCCCCGGCTCCACATTTAAGCCGATGATGGCAAGCGCCGCCCTTGAGGAGGGCGTTGTTACCGAAGCCTCTTCCTTCCGCTGCTCGGGTGTTTTTCAATACTTTGATGTAACATTTCACTGCCTTGACAATCGTGCTCACGGCAATGAAAATGTTAAAGAAGCATTGCGTGATTCCTGCAATATTTTCTTTTATAACTGTGCAGACAGGCTTGGAATTTCAAAGATGAACGAATATGCCTCCATGTTTGGCTTGGGAGAAAAAACAGGAGTTGAAATAAGCGAGGCGGCAGGCGTTTTGGCCGGCCCCGCAAGTGCGGAAAAATACAACAGAACCTGGCAAATGGGCGATACTATTCAAAGCGGTATCGGGCAATCGGACAATCTTTTCACGCCATTGCAGCTAAGCAATTATTGTGCCACGGTGGCAAACGGCGGCACAAGATATGAGCTTCATTTTGTGAAATCCATAATCAACACGTCCACCGGCTCCATAAACGAAACAGGCGCAACGGTTGCCGAGGATTTGCCGATTTCAGACAACACCTTCAGAATAGTAAGAGAGGGCATGCGAATGGTTGCAACAGACGGTGCACCACGCCATGTTTTCGGCAAAATAAGCACACAAGTTGCCTGCAAAACAGGTACATCACAGGTTTATAAAAGGGGCCAAAAGGTAAACAACGGTTTTCTTATTACCTTTGCGCCGTATGAAAAGCCGGAAATTTCCATAGCATCTGTTATTGAGCTTGCGGGATCAGGTACATCAACGGCAGACATTACGGCTTCAATAATCGATTATTACTATTCAAACAACACCGATGAAGCCCCGGCTCAAGACACGGGAACACTGCTCAACTGACGATTTTTTGCGCCGAATTTCGGCACAAAGAGAAAAATACACACTTGTTGAGTATAAATTTCGGCAAAATTATTGAAACAAAAACTTATATGTGATATTATTTTAGTGCTGATAGTTTAATAATATATAATATAGTTTTATTTTATACAATTTATGTACTTTCAAAGAGAGGTTTTTTATGAATATTGCACTTATAGCACACGATGCGAAAAAAGAACTGCTTGTTCAATTTTGCATTGCATATTGCGGAATTATGAGCCGCCACCATCTGTGCGCAACAGGCACAACGGGCAAGCTTGTGCACGAGGCAACCGGGCTTGATATAAGCTGCTTTTTGGCAGGCGGTTCCGGCGGCGGGCAGCAGGTTGCAAGCCGCATTGCATGCAACGAAATTGATTTGCTGATTTTCTTCAGAGATCCGCTTAACCCAAAGCCGCACGAGCCTAACGACAATGATTTGCTCAGACTTTGCGATGCGCACAATATTCCATTTGCAACAAACATTGCAACGGCGGAAACACTGATAAGAGGCGTTGAAAGAGGCGACTTTGAATGGCGTGAAATAGTTAACCCACGCTATAACCAATCAAATAAATAACAAAAAAACGGGCAGGTGCAAACCCGCCCTGTTTTTGTGATTAAGGCAATTTGCCGCAACAAAATATGAAAGGCTGCTTAGTATGGCACTAATAACAAAAGCAATCAAGGGCACAAAAGATGTGCTGCCCAAAGAATCCTATAAAAATCAATACATAGAGCTTACGGCAAGAGATGTTGCCTCTCGCTTTGGATACAAAGAAATCCGCACACCTGTTTTTGAGCACACGGAGCTGTTTCAAAGAGGTGTTGGCGACACTACCGATGTTGTTCAAAAAGAGATGTACACTTTTGATGACAAAAGCGGCAGAAGCATTACTTTGCGCCCCGAGGGAACGGCAGGAGCCGCAAGATCTTTTCTTGAGAATGGGCTTTCAAACGAAGCTTTGCCGCAAAAGGTTTACTATATCACCTCTTGCTATCGCTACGAAAAGCCGCAAGCAGGCAGATTGCGTGAATTTCATCAATTCGGCATTGAATGCTTCGGCACCTCATCCCCGCTTGCAGATGCAGAGATAATTTCCGTTGCAGACACAATGTTTAAAGAACTTGGAATAAAAGATTTAAGCCTGCACATAAATTCAATCGGCTGCCCTGAATGCCGTGCAAAATACCACGCTGCGCTTAAAGAATATTTTTCGGCACGCAAGGACGAACTTTGCGACACCTGCAAGGACAGGCTTGACAGAAATCCAATGAGAATTTTAGATTGCAAATCGCCCGTTTGCGGAGAAATTGCAAAGGATGCACCCGTGATGCTTGATTACCTTTGCGATGAATGCAAGGAGCATTTTGAAAGCGTTAAAAAATATCTTAACGCCATGAACATAGAATACACTATCGACCCGAGAATAGTAAGAGGGCTTGATTACTACACCAAAACGGTTTTTGAATTTGTTTCAAATTCAATCGGCGCCCAAGGCACCGTTTGCGGCGGCGGCAGATATGACGGCCTTATTGAAGAACTCGGCGGCCAAAGCACTCCTTCGCTTGGCTTTGCAATAGGAATTGAAAGGCTTATGCTTCTTATGGAAGCGCAGGGCTGCGAATACCCCAAAGAGGCTCAGCCGGATTTGTTTATTGCAGCACTCGGCAACAAAGCAACCCTTAAAGCCGTTGAGCTGGCAAAAGACATGCGTGAAGAAGGCTTCACCTGCCTTTATGATTTAAACGGCAGAAGCCTGAGAGCGCAAATGAAATATGCAGACAAGCTTAACGCCAAATACACCATGGTGATTGGTGACGACGAAGTGGACAAAGGACTTGCCGTTATGAAAAACATGCAAACAGGCGAGGAAACGGAGCTTGCGCTGCAAACATTTGTTAGCGGATATTACAGCACCACTCTTGCGAGCGAGCTTGACGATCTTAAAATAAACGGCGAAGAATTTGACTTTGATTCTCTTTTCGGTTTAAACAAACCCGAATAATTTGCGGAGGCACAGGAAATGGAAAGCATAAAAGGACTTAAAAGAACGAACTACTGCGGCACACTTACGCTTAACGATGAGGGCAAAGAGGTTACTCTTTTCGGCTGGGCACAAAGGCAGAGAGATTTAGGAAACCTGATTTTTATTGATTTGAGAGACAGAACCGGCATTGTGCAGCTTTCTTTCAGCGATAAAACAGACAGGGATATATTTGCAAAGGCTCAGAGCGTGCGCAGCGAATACGTGCTTGCCGTTAAAGGCACGGTTTGCGAGCGTGAAAGCAAGAATCCCGATTTGCCCACGGGTGAAATTGAGGTTTGCGTTTCCGAATTACGCATAGTTTCAAAAGCACAAACACCGCCGTTTGAAATTTCAAAGGCAAATGAAGTGGGCGACGAAACAACACTTAAATACAGATATCTTGCTTTGCGCAACGAGGAGCTTACAAAAAACATCTTAATGCGCCACAAAATCGCAAAAATTGCAAGAGATTATTTTTACGAGAATGATTTTATTGAAATCGAAACGCCGATGATGATTAAATCAACCCCGGAAGGTGCAAGAGACTATGTTGTGCCGAGCAGGCTTCACAACGGCAAATTCTATGCTTTGCCGCAAAGCCCGCAAATTTACAAGCAGCTTTTAATGATTTCAGGATTTGACAGATATATTCAGCTTGCAAGATGCTTCAGAGATGAGGATTTAAGAGCAGACCGCCAGCCGGAATTTACGCAAATTGACCTTGAAATGAGCTTTGTGAACACCGATGACATTATGGAAATGGCAGAGGGCTTCATTAAAAAGCTTATGAAGGAAACCATAAACATTGATATTGAAACACCTCTTAAAAAGATGACTTTTGAAGAGGCAATGAACAGATACGGTTCAGACAAGCCCGACACAAGATTCGGCATGCTTATTGAAGACATTACCGATTGGGCGGGCAAAACAGACTTTGCCGTTTTCAAAAATGCAATTGAAGCGGGTGGTGTGGTTAAAGCAATAGTTGCCAAAAATGCCGCCGCAACATACTCTCGCAAAAAGATAGACAAGCTTACCGATGCTGCAAAAGGCATTGGCGCAAAAGGGCTTGCTTATATTCGATGGGCGGACGAAACACCGAACTGCTCTTTCGGCAAATTCCTTGCAGAGGGCCAGCTTGATGAACTTCTTTCAACACTCGGCGCCGAAAAGGGCGACTGTGTATTTATAGTCAGCGACAAAAAAGCGCTTACGCTTTCCGTTTTGGGTGCTTTGCGCCTTACAATTGCAAAAGAGCTTAACATTATTCCGCAAGGAAAATGGAATTTCCTTTGGATTACGGAAATGCCGTTTTTTGAATATGACGAAGAAACCGGCGAATGGCTGGCAATGCACCACCCGTTTACAATGCCGATGGAGGAATGCATTCCTTATCTTGACACAGACAAGGCTAAGGTGCGTGCGCAGGCGTTTGACTTGGTGCTTAACGGCACCGAGCTTTCATCCGGCTCTATGAGAATCACTGATTGCGAGCTGCAAAACAAAATGTTTGAGCTGCTTGGAATGGAGCAAGAGGAAATTGACGCAAAATTTGGTTTTCTTGTTGACGCATATAAATATGCCGCACCTCCGCACGGCGGAATGGGAATCGGCCTTGACAGACTTGCAATGCTGATTTGCGGAGCAGACAGCCTGAGAGATGTTACGGCATTCCCTAAAGTTCAAAATGCAAGCGAGCTTATGAGCGGCGCACCTGCGGATATAGATGATATTCAGCTTGGAGAACTTGGAATTGAAATAGCAAAGGCGGAAAAGAATGAGTAACTTTTTTGCAATGGTTGGCAGAATGAGGCTGATAGACCGCTGGGCACTGATGCAAAACACGGCAAAGGAAAACATTGCCGAGCACAGCCAAAGCGTGGCGGTTATTGCCCATGCTCTTTGCATTATAGGCAATAAAAAATTCGGCAAAAGGTATAATGCCGAAAGATGCGCACTGCTTGCCGTTTACCACGACACGACCGAGGTTTTAACCGGCGATATGCCGACTCCCGTTAAATATTTTAACAGCGATATTAAAGACGCATATAAAAATATTGAAACACTTGCCGGCAACAGACTTTTAAATTTATTGCCTGAGGAATTCAGAAGCGACTACTTTCCTCTTTTCAACAAGAAGGAAGAGGATGCCGAGTTGTGGGCAATTGTGAAAGCGGCAGACAGAATAGATGCACTTATCAAATGCATTAACGAAACCCGAATGGGCAACAGAGAATTTGAAAAAGCGCTTGAAGCCCAAGAAAAGCTGATTGAAGAAATTGATATGCCCGAAGTGAAATACTTTAAAAAAGAGTTTTTGCCCGCATATTATTTAACACTTGACGAACATACAAAGCAACAATAAACAAAAGCGGCGGCACACAAAAAATTCGTGCCGCCGCTTTACTTTTTATTATTTAGTGCTAAAATAAAGTTAAAGTTGTTATATATAAACATTATTAGATATATAACAGCCTTTAAAATTAAATGAAAGCAGTGGTTATATGGAAAGCACACTCAACGATATTTTATCAAGAAGAAGCATAAAGAAATATAAAAGCACACCCGTGCCGCAAGAGCTTACAGACAAAATTATAAACGCCGGCCTGTATGCGCCAAGCGGAATGGGAGCACAATCGCCGATCATCATTCAGGTTACAAACAAAGAGATGCGCAACAAGCTTGCAAAAATGAATGCGGATATTATGGGTGCAGACACAGACCCGTTTTACGGTGCTCCGTGCGTGCTTATAGTTTTGGCAAACAAAAATTGCCGCACGGCAATTTATGACGGCAGCCTTGTTATGGAAAACCTTATGCTTGCCGCCCACGCACTTGGGCTTGGCAGCTGCTGGATTCACCGTGCCAAGGAGGAATTTGAAAGCGAGGAGGGCAAAGAAATCCTCAAATCACTTGGAATTGAGGGCGAATACATCGGCATCGGCCATTGCATTATAGGATTTGCAGACGGCGAGCCGAAACCGCAAGCCGAAAGAAAACCCGGCAGAGTGTATAAAATAGACTGACAATAAGCAAGAATAAACGCACAAAAAAGAGCAGCAAGGAGTGTTTCCTTGCTGCTCTTTTCATTGTGAAATTTATTGCGGCAAATTACTTTGCAAGCTCTGCCCTTGCCTCTTTAATGCGCTGAATGAAAAGCTTGCCGGTTTCGGTTATTTTATCATAATCGCCTGTTTTTGCCCCTGCAATAAGCGATGAACCCGCACCGCAGGCAAATGCGCCGGCTTTTATCCATTCTTTAACATTATCAACGGAAACGCCGCCGGACGGCATCATAACCGCATTCGGAATCGGGCCGTGAATATCCTTGATAAATGCGGGAGTTGCAATATCGCCGGGGAAAACTTTAAGCACATCGGCACCGCATTCCATTGCGGCAACAGCCTCTGTGGGAGTATAAATTCCGGGCATTGACGGAATTCCGTAGCGATTGCAGCATTTAACCGTTTCGGGATCAAAATACGGCGAAACAATATATTCCGCGCCTGCAAGAATGGCAATTCTTGCCGTGGCGGCATCCATAACCGTGCCTGCGCCGATTATGATTTCACCGTTGTTATACTTAGCCTTCATTGCCTCTATAAGCTTATCCGCATGAGGCACAGTGAAAGTTAATTCAATAGCGGCAACGCCGCCCTTTATGCATGCATCGGTAATTTTTTCTGCCTGCTCAATTGAAGTGGCACGCACAACGGCAACAATGCCAACCTCATGTATTTTAGACAAAGTTTCAATTTTATTTGCCATTATAATATCCTCCGTTAATATAGATTATCTTTGCACTCTTGCCGTGCCGCCGTTTACCTTTGCCTCCACCTCTTTAAGCGAAGCCATTGATGTGTCGCCCGGAGTTGTCATTGCAAGCGCGCCGTGAACAGCGCCGTAATTAACGGCTTTTTGTGCATCCTGATAAGTCATAAGCCCATAAATTAAGCCCGAAGCAAAGCTGTCGCCGCCGCCGACACGATCAAGAATTTCAAGCTGAGGGAATTCAATTGAATGATATATTTTTCCGTCTGCATAGCAGATTGCCTTCCAAGAATTAACCGTGGCCGTGATAACCGTGCGGAGTGTGGTGGCAATAACCTTAAAGTTCGGATAAGCCTTGCAAACCTCGCCGAGCATTTTTTCATAGCCTTCCATATTAAGCTCTTTAAGATCTGCATCATTGCCCTCTATTTTAAATCCGAGGCAAGCCGTGAAATCCTCCTCATTGCCGATCATAACATCAACATATTTGGCAAGCTCTTTATTGACCTCTTGAGCCTTTGCCTGACCGCCGATGTCATTCCAAAGAGACGGGCGATAGTTTAAATCATAGGAAACAACCGTGCCGTATTTTTTGGCTGCCTTAACAGCCTCTATAACAACCTGAGCCGAATTTTCCGAAAGAGCCGCATAAATGCCGCCCGTGTGAAGCCAACGAACTCCGAGAGTGCCGAAAATATAATCCCAATCAATATCGCCGGGCTTGAGCTGGCTGATTGCGGTGTGTCCCCTATCCGAAGTGCCCACCGCACCGCGGATGCCAAAGCCACGCTCCGTAAAGTTTATTCCGTTTCTTGTTGTTCTGCCGATTCCGTCATATTTAACCCATTTGATGAGCGAGGTGTCAACCCCACCCTGCAAAATTAAATCCTCAAGCAAATAACCGACTTCATTTTCCGCAAAAGCAGTTACAACGCCTGTTTTCATTCCAAAGCAGCGGCGCAGGCCTCTTGCAACATTATATTCGCCGCCGCCTTCCCAAGCTCGGAATGCGCGGGCAGTTTTAATTCTGCCCTCTCCCGGATCAAGGCGAAGCATAATTTCGCCAAGCGAAATTTCATCAAACATACATTCTTCTTTAGGTCTGAGTTTAAGATCCATAAATGGGCCTCCGTTAATCAAAATTAAAATATTTAATTGCGTTATAATAAGATATTCCGCAAACTATTTCTTTCAGCATTTCGGGATCATCGGCATACCAACCGTCCTCCACCCATCTGCCGATAAGGCGGCAAAGAATTCTTCTGAAATAATCATGCCTGCCATAAGAAGTAAAAGAGCGTGAATCCGTTTCCATGCCTATAAATTTGCCGAGTATTCCCAAATTTGCAAGGCATTTCAGCTGCTGAGTCATACCGTCCATAGTATCAAGAAACCACCAAGCAGGGCCAAACTGAATCTTTGATTCAACCTCACTGCTCTGGAAATTTCCAAGCATAGTGGCAAGCACGATATTATCCTTGCTGTTCAGATTGAAAAGCACGGTTTTGGGCAACTTATCGCGGCTGCAAAGCGAATCCAAAAATCTGCTGAGCATATAAGCGGTTTTATCGTCTCCCACAGAATCAAAACCCGTGTCCGGGCCGAGAGCGGCAAACATTTTGCTGTTGTTGTTTCTCATTGCGCCGATATGAATTTCCATTGCCCAGCCAAGTGAATGATATTTTTCGCCGAGAGCCTGCATAACGGCGGTTTTATATGCATCTATATCACGCTGTGATATTTTTTCCCCGTTCATTGCTCGCTCAAAAGAAGCCTCAATTTGCTCTTCACTGTCCTGCACATAAGGCATATAGTTGAAAGCATGATCTGAAACACGGCAGCCCGCCGCATTAAAGACATCTATTCTTGCAAGCAAAGCGGCGATAACATCTTTATAACTGCCGATTTTAATTCCTGCGCTTTCGCCGAGCTTGTTGATATATTCCGCAAAGCCTGGAAGCTCAATTCCAAGCGCTTTATCCGGCCTGAAGCCCGGAAGCACCTTGCAATCAAAATCTTTTTGCGCTGCCAAAAGAGCGTGATATTTTAAATCATCCGCAGGATCATCTGTGGTGCAAACTATTTTAACATTTGATTTTTTTATAAGAGTTTGCGGCCTGAAATCGCCTGAAGCTATTGCGGCATTTGCGCGGTTATAAATCTCATCTGCGGTTTTTGCAGAAAGCGGAGTATTTATGCCGAAATATTTTTGCAATTCTATATGTGCCCAATGATAAAGCGGATTACCGATTGCATATTGCAGGGTATAGGCAAATTTTTCAAATTTTTCCCTGCCGCTTTTATCACCCGTGCAATAAGATTCATCAACGCCGCAAGAGCGCATTGCACGCCATTTATAATGATCGCCGGCAAGCCAGAGCTGAGAAATATCCTCCGGCTGCTTATTTTCATAAATTTCCTTTGGGCTTAAATGGCAATGATAATCACACACGGGCAAGTTTTCGCAATATTCATGATACAGTTTTTTTGCACAATCCGTATCAAGCAAGAAATCCTTATCCATAAATCCATTCATAAAATCATCTCCGAATATGACTGATTTGTATATATTATATACTTACATATTTTTTTATGCAAGCACAGAACGAAAAAAAACAAAGGATAAGCATAAATAAATTCTGTTGAATAAGCATATGTTTTTTGATATAATATATAATTATATTTTTAATTAAATTTGAAAATTTATTACAACTTTGAAAGGCTGATAAATTATGAATGTTTGCATTTTCGGCGCATCAAGTGATTTTATAGATAAAAAATACATAAAAAGCGCATATGATTTGGGGGCAAGCCTTGCAAAAAAAGGGCACGGGCTTGTTTTCGGCGGCGGTGCTTGCGGAGTTATGGGGGCAAGCGCAAGAGGTTTTCACGAAAACGGAGGATACATTTTGGGAGTTGCGCCCGAATTCATGAGCGAATACAATCTTTTTTCCGAAAACTGCACCGATTTTAAAATAACAAAAACAATGGCCGAACGCAAAACTTATATGGAAGACCATGCAGACGCCTTTATAATTGCACCCGGCGGAATAGGAACATATGAGGAATTTTTCGAGGTTTACACCTTAAAGCAGCTTAACAGGCACAGCAAGGCGATAGCAATTTTTAACCCATACGGTTATTATGACGACATGATAAAAATGCTTCGCCACACCGTAAGCGAAAGCTTTATGCAGCAGGAATCGCTTGACTTGGTTGCGGACTTCTGCGAGGCAAAAGATTTGATTGAATATCTTGAAAATTACCATGCAACAAAAACAGATGTGCTCAAAGCAAGATATGCCTTTATTAAGGGCAAGGATTACAAAGACAACGAATAACAAAACACCTCAGCGCACAAAAGCGGCGGCCCGGTTTCAACATCCGAGCCACCGCTTTTTATAAATATTGCGCACTTATTATTTTCTATGCCGACAGCTTTTAAAAATCTGATGCAAGCGGCACTTAATGCACTTTGACGATTTTAAATTTTTATTCTGATTGAGTGATTTTATAAAGCCTTACCCCATGCGGATCAACAACAGAAGAAACTTTATTCTTGAGTGATTTTTTAACTTCACCGCCCCAAATATCAAGCAAATCATACGCTTTATCTGGCATCAAAATTTCCGAAAGATCAAATTTTATACAAGACTGCTTGTTTGCCGTGTTAAACAACGCAAGATATTTGCAGGCTTTGCCGTTTGCAACCCAAACAACCGTGCCGACGCCGTTTTTCTCGTTTCTGTAATGCTGATGTGCATTTCTTGAATCACGGTGCATTTTAAGATATTCCGAATTTGTGAGAAGTGAAAGAGTCCATTCATCATTTTCAGGCATATTGCCGCCAAACATAAGCGGGCTGCGAAAAATTCCCCAAAGGCTCATCATTGTGAGTTGTTCCGGATTGGTGAACTGAGTATATCTGTTTTGAGAGCCATGATACGGAGCATTCTTTGTTAGCCTGCCGAGCGGAAGCATATCGCAATCAGGCCAAGATCCTCTGCCCACATATGATTGCCAAGCAAGGCATTTATCAAACATATCATGCAGCTTTTGCCACGAATCCCAAAAATCACCCGTCATTCGCCACATATCTGCATTTTGCCTTAAATGTGCGGCATTTTCAACCTGTGCAGGGCCAGGAGAAAGCGAAAGCACCATTTCCCTGCCGCAATTATTTATTGCAT
This sequence comes from uncultured Anaerotruncus sp., assembly GCA_900539775.1. Lineage (GTDB taxonomy): Bacteria > Bacillota > Clostridia > Oscillospirales > Acutalibacteraceae > Eubacterium_R. The sequence continues at coordinate 57,815 of UQDL01000001.1, forward strand.
TTCTTATCATTTCTATTTCATAATCGGCTGAATACGGATTATCCCACTTGCGAAATTCCGTTACGCAAATATCATCGCATTTAACGAAATCAACGCCCCAAGAAGCATAAAGCTGAAAAATCGAATTATAATACTGCTGCGCCGCATCACAATTTTTGCAACCATACATATCAGTGTTCCAAGAGCAAACAGAAAAATGATGAGCTATATCCCTGCAACCGAATTCACTGCCCTTTACGGGCAAATTTTGATGAACTGCACTGCGGGGAACGCCGCGCATAATATGAATTCCGAACTTCAAACCGAGGGAATGGCAATAATCCGCTATAGGCTTAAAGCCCTTTCCGCCTGCCGCGCTTGGAAAGCGGTTTTCCGCCGGCAGCAATCTGCCGTATTCATCCATATTAAGAGGATAAAAATTATTATAATCATTATCTTTAGCCTGAGGCTCATACCATTGAATATCGCAAACCACATATTCCCAGCCAAACTGCTTCAGATATTTTGCCATATAATCCGCATTTTCAATCAAACTGCTCTCTGTTACCGCCGCACCGAAGCAATCCCAGCTGTTCCAGCCCATAGGAGCTGTTTTTGCAGGCTTATTGTACACAAAACCACGCCTTTCCGAACAAATATCTAACAAGGCAATAATACAACAAAAAGCTTCTTGCTGCAACAAAAACATTGCAAATCGGCCGAAAAAAATGCACGGCAATCATATTTCGGCAAAAAAATATCCACGGATAAACCGTGGATAAAAGCGATGTTATTCATTTTCCGCAGCCTCTGCGGCTGCCTTTTCTGCTTTGCGCTGAGCTCTTTTCTTTTTTGCTTTATAGCCAAGCAGTTTATCAAGATGCTCTTGCGGAGTTGAGCAAGCACCGAGAGTTACGGTTTTATCGCCGTAAATACCGTGGAAATCGGAACCACCAGTCATCAAAAGCTTTTTGCTCTTGCAAATTGCAGTAAGCTTTTCAACTGTTTCCTCATCTGCAAGAGGACTCCAAACCTCAACACCGTCAAGCCCAAGCTCAACATATTTATCAATTTCATCAAAATTATTGAATTTTGACGGATGCGCAAGCACGGCAATTCCGCCTGCTCCGTGAATTTCGTTAATAGCATCCTCAACACTCGGATACTTCGTCGGCGCCAAAACATTTGTTTCACTGTTTTCATCAAAAAGTGCCTTATACAAATCTCCGAAAATGCTGTTTGTGTAACCTGCATCCATAAGCGCATGCATAATATGCTGCTTAAAAAGATTTGTTGAGCCGGAAGCGTGGCCGATAATAAAATCCGATGTGATCGGAAAACGGCTTGCAACCTTAAGCATCATAATTTGCCCCGCACGCTTGCGAGCAACAGAGGTGCGTTTGCAAATACCCTCTAATCTGTTTGGCGAATCGGCAAGATATGAAAGAATGTGCACTTTTTTTCCGGCTTCAAAATCAAATGCGGATATTTCCACACCTGAAATAACATTTACACCGTAACGCTTACCTATAACCTGGCCTCTTACGGTGCCGGCTATGCAATCATGATCCGTTATGGCAATTGTGTCTATACCGCTTTTTTGTGCTATAACGATGAGATCTTCAATGCCCACCGAGCCATCGCTCAGCTTTGTGTGGCAATGCAAATCAGCCGCCATAACATCACTCCTTAAATAAACTTAGAGCGTTTTGCACATGCCTGTAACAAAAAAAGCAAGCAAAAGCCCCTACGAAAAACATTATAGCATTTATAATTGTTTGTTTCAAGACTTAATAATTTCTTTTTTGGCAAATTACACAAGTTTGCGCCAAATTTTTCGGCAATATCACAAGCATTTTAACTCACGGGCAAGCCTTGAAACAGGCAATCCCACAACATTAAAATAATCGCCGCAAATCCCGCTTACAAGGAGCGAGCCTTTTCCCTGAATTCCGTAAGCGCCGGCTTTATCAAAACATTCTCCGCAAGCTATATAATCATTTATTTCCTGCTTTGAAAGCTCATAGAAATTGACCTTTGTTTCGCAGAAAAATGATTTTTTCTTATCATTTTGCAAAAGGGTTACACCCGTAAACACCGAATGCTGCCTGCCGGAAAGAAAAGAAAGCATCTCAAAAGCTTGCCTGGCATCTTTGGGCTTGCCGAGAATTTTCCCGTTTGCTGCCACAACGGTATCTGCACCGATAACGATTTTTTCGCTGCCGCAAAACGGCTGTGCCTTGATTTTTGAAAGATAAAGCACTGCATCGCTTGGCGAAATATCCTGCGGCAGGCTTTCATCCACATCTGCCGCACAAGCCTCAAAATCTGCGCAAATAAGCTTTAAAAGCTCTCTGCGGCGCGGAGACTTGGAGGCAAGCAATATTTTGTTTTCAAGCATCACAAAACACCTCTGTAATAAAGCCCTCTTGTGTAATCAAACGGCGCTTTGGAGCCGTTTTGATAAAGAGCAATAATTTTTTCCACCTGTTGCAACGATTCATCAGTGAAATAAAAATGTGCGAAATCGGATTTAACTTCTTTCATTCTGTCTGCCATATAAAGAGGCACTGAATTAAGCACCTCAACACACGGATACGGCGAGCAGCGCACCGGAAATTCAACGCCTTTTCTATCAGTTAACTTGCCTTTTTTGCCGCATTCGGCACAGCCTATGTTATTTTTAACGGGGCAGTTTCTTGCCAACATAAGCGGAAGCCTGCCATACACCAAAACTCCCGTTTCAAAAGCGTTTACGGCATTTGCCATATCAACGGCGAGCTCAAACGAAAGAATCGGCGAATTTATTTGATTTGCGGAAAGGCTGTTAAAAATATTAAGCCCGAAATCACCGAAAGGCTCAAACCCAAGCTCCGAAGCAAGCTGATAAGAACCAAGATTTCCGCAAAGTGCCTGATTCACACCTATTTTTTTAAGCTGCAAAAGGCGCTGCCGTGTTTTTTCTTCCATTCCGAACATTCCGCGCGGAATTTCAACACCGGCACAAAGCCTTTTAAAATCCTCATTATCGGACCAAATAGGAATAAACACTCTTTTAAACGGATGCTCACGAGGCACGCTTTTTGCATTTGCGAAGCGGGCGGTCATATATTTTACTCCGCTTTTGTTTACCTTAGGCGGCATTACAAGAGGATTTTCACAAACGCTTATTTCATCTGCTTCTGAAAGCTTATCTATAACTCTGCGGCGAAGTTCGTTTATTTGTGCGGCCGGCAAAATCAAGCCGTCATCACAATCAATATCCATTTCATTTGCATAAAACTGGGTGCCTCCGAGCTTTGAAAGCCTGCTTTTGAGCATTTCCGCATTAAGCGGCTTATTGATTGCTTTTTCGGGCACCGCCCCTTTTGCGCAGGCAGATTTTCCGAGTGCACTGCCAAAAAGCGCAACGGGTTTATTTTCTTTAAATTCAAGCCTAAAATCAACGGGCACAAGAGGATTTTCATTATCATAAAGATGTGAAAGGCGCTTCAACACACCTGCTGCCGAAACCACATCTTCCTTTTGCCTTGTGCCAAACATTGATTTGCCCAATTTGCCGTCAAAATAACCGCTTGTGAAGCCGCTGCGGCTGAAAACGCTTCTCAAATCAGATTCATCTTTTTCATCAAAACTGCCGTTTATTGCACTTTTAACAGCAGTTACTGCCGCCGCCACATATTCCGGGCGTTTCATTCTGCCCTCTATTTTGAGGCTTAAGACACCTGCGTTTTCAATTGCGGCAAGCCTGCGAACAAGGCTTAAATCCTTTAAACTTAAATCGCAGCTGCCGCTTTTATCAGCTGAAAACGGCAAGCGGCACGGCTGGGCGCAGAGCCCTCTGTTGCCGCTTCTTGCGCCTATCATTGAAGAAAGATAGCACTGCCCCGAAACACTCATGCAAAGTGCGCCGTGAATAAACATTTCAAGCTGCATATCCGTGCTTTTTCTCATTTCAAGGATTTCGGACTCACTCATTTCCCTTGGCAGCACGGCACGGCAAAAGCCCATTTCTTTTAATTTTCTGAGCCCTGCGGGATTCATAACACTCATTTGCGTTGAGGCATGCAGCTTTGCCTGCGGAAAGCATTCACGCACCATTTGCGCAACGCCGATATCCTGAATGATAAAAGCATCCGTGCCGCACAGCAAGGCGCTTTTAACAAGATCATATGCAGACTGCATTTCGGCATCGCTGCAAAGAGTATTTAAAGTCAGATACACTTTAACATTTCTTTCATGGCAGTATTTAACGGCAGCTGCCAAAGCCGCATCATCAAAATTGCCGGCATTTCTGCGGGCATTAAACGATTTACCGCCAAGGTAAACCGCATTTGCACCGCATCTTACGCCGGCAGCAAGTGCCTCCTGCGAGCCTGCAGGAGCCAAAATTTCAAATTTCATAAAAATACTTTCGCTTTCGCTAAACTGATTTTTTGCCGAAAAGGCGCAACAAAAAAGCCCAATCAGCTGTTGAGCTTTTCACGCAGGTTGGAGATTTCACGGTTAAGCCTTTCGATTTCACGGCGGGCAACATCAACTTCCATACGAGCCCTTGCACTGTCTTCCAAATAATCCTTAATCTGCGCACGGAGATTATCCGCAGCGGCAGTTGACTTTTTGCAAGCATCTGCTTGATCAAGTGCAACGAGCACCGCACATTGAATTGAGGAAAGGCTTGGATTTGCAGAGGCAATATTTTTCATTTCCTCATCAATAAACTCGCCGAGGCCCTCAACATATTCGGCATCATCATCCGTTAAAATCGAATAAGTGGCGCCGTAAATTTTAATTTGAACTTTATTTTTAGCCATATCAACACTTCCGTTGCATCAAATTATATATTAGATAATACACAATATAGTATAACAAGATAATAAATTATTGTCAATTACTAAAAGATTTGGTATTATTATGTTGATTTCATTTTTCAAAAAGGCAGTGAAAGCAATATGATTAAACAAAGCAAGAGCGTATTTTTAATAGAAACAAAAGATTTACAATATGCCGTTGCTATAGGCAAAGGCAGCGAGCTGCAGCACTTGCATTTCGGCAAAAAATGCAGGCTTGAAGATTTTGAAATTATGAATCAGAGCGAACAAAATTCAAACCATTCACCGCTTGATTTCACAAAAACCGAATATGTGCCGTTTGGAGGCACCATGTACAGAGAATGTGCGCTGAAATGCACGTTTGCAGACGGCTGCAGAGAAACAAAGCTTGAATATTCCGGCTTTAAAATCGAAGGCAACACACTTAAAATCACGATGATTGATTCGGCTTATTTGCTTGAAGCCACGCTGATTTATACCGCCCACGAAAAGCACAACATAATAGAGCGCACCTGCGTGCTGAAAAACAATTCCGCAAACGACATTATTTTGGAAAAAGCCGCAAGCGCAGAGATAAATCTGCCCGGGCAAAGGCCTTACACGATTATAAATTCAAACGGCAGCTGGGGCGGCGAATTCAGAGAAACAAAGCAACGCCTTGAAAGCGGCAGTATAATTTTTGAAAGCAGAAAAGGCGACACGGGGCACGAACATATGCCCGCCTTGATTGCTGCAGAAAACCCGCAGGAAAACGGCGGAGAGGTTTATTTTGCCGTGTTCGGAGGCAGCGGAAATTTCAAAATTGAAGCAAGCCGTGATTTTTTGGGAAACACAAGAGCGGTGCTTGGGCTTAACGATTTTGATTTTTCAAAAACCCTGAAACCCGGCGAGAGTTTTGCCCTGCCGCCCGTTTACTGCGGAATTGCAAAAGGACTTTGCGGCATGAGCAACACGATAAACGATTTTGCGATTGATTGCATTTTGCCGAAAAAGTTTGCAAAGCAGGAATTGCCCGTGCTTTACAACAGTTGGGAAGCAACGGGCTTTACCGTGAATTTAGCTCAGCAGCTTATGCTTGCAAAAACGGCGGCAAAGATCGGCTGTGAGCTTTTCGTTATGGACGACGGCTGGTTTTCAAGCCGCATTTCGGACCGTTCCGGCCTCGGTGACTGGGAAGTGAACCGCATAAAATTCCCCACCGGGCTTAAAACGCTTGCCGACGCCGTAAACAAGCTTGGCATGGATTTCGGTATTTGGGTGGAACCTGAAATGGTAAATCCCGCTTCAAAGCTTTACAAAAGCCACCCGGAATGGACTTATTTTTACGATACCAGAAAGCCGAATTTAATGCGCCATCAGTTGGTGCTCAATTTAACCTTGCCCGAGGTGCGCGAATATATTTTGGGCTTTATGCGAAAGCTGCTTTCATCTTGCAACATAAGCTATATAAAATGGGATATGAACAGGCCGTTTTCTGAAACGGGAGCACCGAATTTGGAAAATCAAAAAGAGCTTTGGTTTAGGCACACCGATGCCGTTTTTGATATTGTTGACACCCTTAAAAGCGAATACCCTAATGTGCATTTTGAGGCATGCGCAAGCGGCGGAGGCAGAACGGATTTAGGAGCACTTTCGCATTTTGACTCTGTGTGGCCGTCTGACAACACAGACCCTCTAGACAGACTTGAAATTCAAAAAGGATACAGCCTTATTTACCCGCGCAAATGCATGAGGGCTTGGGTTACGGACACAAACAAACGCAACCGCCCCGTGCCGATGAAATACAGATTTGCCGTTTCTATGCAAGGCTCGCTTTCAATAGGGGCAAATCTTTCGCTGCTCAAGCGAAGCGAGCTGCTTGAATGCAAAAAGCAGATTGCGCTTTACAAAAAAATAAGGCACACCGTGCAATTCGGCAGCCTTTACAGAATTATGGATTTTGAAAAAGACAAAATTTATTTCAACGGCTATGTAAACGCCGATAAATCGCAGGCGGTTTATTTTGCCTGCACGGGCGCAAATTCGTTTTTCGGCGATAAATATGTGAATTTAAAATTCACGGGGCTTGACGAAAATGCGGTTTACAAGGCAAAATCGGAATACAGAAGCTTCACAAAAAGCGGCGCATATCTTGCCGAGCACGGCATAGACATTGAATACACCAAGCCGCTTGACAGCGAGGTTTTCGTGCTTGAAAAACAATAAGAAAGCCGAAACGAAGCATCTTTTTACTCATGTGAAAATGCGCTTAAGCACAAAAACGAATATCAACACAAAAAGAGGGCTGCGCTTTTAACGCAGCCCTTAAAATTTTTAGTTTATTCCATATTATGAGCATCAATATTTCTTGAGCCTGTCGTCATCAAAATTCTCAAGGAAATCATCATAGCTGCCCTTATAATCTGTGGTTTTTCCGTCAGAAATATCAATAATTCTGTCTGCAATTGTTTGGATAAACTGATGATCGTGCGATGTGAAAAGCACGGTTTCCGGATATCTTATCAAGCCGTTGTTGAGCGCCGTGATGGATTCCAAATCAAGGTGGTTTGTGGGCTCATCAAGCACAAGAACATTGGCGCCGCTGAGCATCATTTTGCAAAGCATGCATCTTACACGCTCACCGCCCGAAAGCACGGTTGCTTTTTTAAGAGCTTCTTCGCCGCTGAACAGCATTCTGCCAAGCCAACCGCGAATATCCGCCTCAAGAGTTTGAGTGGTGTATTGCCTGAGCCAATCAACAAGAGAAAGATCAACACCGTCAAAATACTTACTGTTGTCGCTTGGGAAATAGCTTTGAGAGGTGGTTACGCCCCATTTGAACTCACCCTCATCAGGCTCCATTTCGCCCATGATTATTTTGAAAAGAGTTGTTTTTGCAACGGCATCCGAGCCGACAAACGCAACCTTTTCACGAGGATGAATAACAAACGAAACATCATCAAGCACTTTTCTGTCGCCTATGGTTTTGGTGAGATGATCAACTCTTAAAAGGTCGTTTCCGCATTCACGATCCGGCTTAAAATCAACATAAGGAAAGCGGCGAGATGAAACGGGCATATCTATCATTTCAAGAGCATCAAGCTGCTTTTTACGGCTTGTTGCCTGCTTTGATTTTGAAGCATTTGCAGAGAAGCGCTGAATAAACTCCTGCAATTCTTTGATTTTTTGCTCGTTTTTCTTGTTTTGATCTCGCATTTGGCGCTGCCTCATTTGAGTGTATTCATACCAAAAATCATAGTTGCCGGCATACATTTGAATCTTGCCGAAATCAACATCGCAAATATGAGTGCACACTTTATTGAGAAAATACCTATCATGCGAAACAACAATAACCGTGTTTTCAAAATCCAAAAGGAAATTTTCAAGCCAACGAATGGCAGCCAAATCAAGGTGGTTTGTTGGCTCATCAAGCAAAAGAATATCCGGATTACCGAAAAGAGCCTTTGCAAGCAGCACCTTAACCTTTAAATCAGACGGCAATTCAGACATTTTCATATAATGATATTCATCCGTTACGCCAAGCTTATTAAGCATAAATTCAGCATCGCTTTCTGCATTCCAACCGTCTAAATCGGCAAATTCCGCTTCAAGCTCACCTGCACGAATACCGTCTTCCTCCGAAAAATCAGGCTTTGCATAAAGCGCATCCTTTTCCTCCATAATTTCTATAAGGCGAGGATTGCCCATTAACACCGTGCGCACAACCTCATATTCATCATATTTAAAGTGATCTTGCTCCAAAACCGAAAGTCTTTCGCCGGGCGTAATAATAACCTCGCCCTTTTGCGGCTCAAGATCACCGCTGAGAACCTTTAAGAAAGTGGATTTTCCTGCGCCGTTTGCGCCGATAATACCATAGCAATTGCCTGCGGAAAAAACAGCATTAACTCTTTCAAACAGAGCCCTGCCGCCGAATTGCACCGTAACATTACTTGCCTGAATCATAAATTCGCACTGCCTTTCTGAAAAATAATATAAACTTCTTTTAGATAACTTGGTATATTTTACTACACTTACTATTTAATTACAAGTATTATTTATTTATATTTAAAGGTTGATTTTAGCGGCGTGCAAATGTATAATACTTTAGAAGGAAAAAAGGCGAAAATGCGCCGACGGAGGTTCGTTATGAGCATAAAAATTTCACCCAGCATGCTTGCAAGCGATTTTGCAAATCTTGAAAGCGAATTAAAAAAATGCGAAAGTGCAGAGCTTATTCACCTTGATGTTATGGACGGCCACTTTGTGCCAAACATCACAATAGGCGCACCGGTTATCAAGGCCATGAAAGCGGTTTGCGATGTGCCGTTTGATGTGCATCTTATGATTTCGGAGCCGCTGAAATACATTAAGGATTTTGCAGACGCCGGCGCCGATCTTATAACATTTCACATAGAAAGCGAAAGCGATCCGCAGCAAACGATAGACAAAATCACCGAACTTGGATGCAAGGCGGCTTTGGCAGTTAAGCCCGGAACCGAAATTGAAGCGGTTTATCCTTATCTTGAAAAGCTTGACATGGTGCTTGTGATGACGGTTGAGCCCGGATTCGGCGGCCAAAGCTTTATGGCAGACATGATGCCGAAAATTGAAAAGCTGCGTGCAAAATGCCCCGATATAGACATTCAGGTTGACGGCGGAGTAAATTCGCAAACAATTAAAACCTGCGCAAAGGCAGGGGCAAATGTGTTTGTGGCAGGCAGCGCTGTTTTCAAAAGCGAAAACCCTGCAGAAACAATAAAACTTCTTAAAGAAAACGCAGGAAATGTGGGATAATAAATGAAGAAAAAGCGCTTTTACAAAAACATAAAGCGCGGCAGTAAATGGACCGAAGAGGAAAATGGATACCCTATTGATTTTGCGGATAAATACATTTCCGACGAGGGCATTTACACCGACAAATTCGATTATATGCGCCCAAAAACAAAAAAGAAAAAGCGCACAAAGGAGAAGGCGAAGAACCATTCAAAAAGGCTGGGAATCGCCTTGCTGTGCCTGCTTATCATTGGGTGCGGATACACCGGAATGGATGTTTATATGCAGCGCCACGGAATGCCCGTAAAATATTCCGAAATTCAAAACAGGCAAACGGGCGGCAGCATAAATGAAATGCAGCTCAGTTTAACAGCATCTTATGAAGAAAGCATTTCAATGGACGGCTCTATAATGCTTGATTCGGTTATATCAAAGCTTACCGAAGGCGGCTACAACGGAGTTATGATAGATATTAAGCGGGATGACGGCTCCGTTGGCTTTAAAAATGCGCTTGCCACGGTTGACACCTATGGCTCCGTTGCATTTCCGGCAGCGGATTTAAAAGGCTCTGTTTCAAAGCTTAAAGAGCAGGATTTACTGACAGTTGGCAGAGTTTACTGCTACATGGACAATCTTGTGCCGAAAAAAGACAGATCAACGGCAATTCTTGATTCAAACGGGATTCCGTATACAGACAAAAAGGGCAACACATATTTAAATCCCGATTCACAAACCGCATATAAGTATATTAAAGACATTATTGCCGAAGCCGCCGAAGCAGGAATAACCGTTTTTGTGCTTGAGGGCACGGATTTACCGGATGCGATTGCAAGCCAATATTCAGGCGGATTTGAAAAGCTTGCGGCAAAACTTTATGATGATTTGGGCACAGATATAAAATTTGTGAAAGGAATTGATGTTTCTGTTTCGGCAAGTGACATCGGCATAAGCGAGGCGGAAGAAGTTTCTGAAGAAAAGAGCGAAAAGCGCAAAGCTGAAAAGGAAGAAACCGAATCCACCACCCAAAACAAAATAAATGAATTACTGCCGCCGCTTGACGACAGCAAGGAAGTTTATTTCATAACAACTGCGGCAGACAAAGCAAAAACAAAATCTGTGTTGGAGGAATGCGGAATATCATCTTATATTCTTGCAAATTAACAATATGAAAAAAGCAATTGCATTTATCATAACCCTGCTTGCGGCAATAAGCATTTGCACAAGTGCTTTTGCAGCTGAAGCACCCATAAAAAACGCCCCGTTTTTAGAGAACATAGAGTTTTCAAATGCAGAAATTGACGGCGGCTTCAGGCAAGATAAAACCCTTTATTCGCTTACCCTTAAAGACCCAAATCAAAGTGCGGTGCTTTCAGGCTACAAGGTAAGCGGTAAGGCAGATGTTTTTGCCACATATTTATATGACAATTCTAATCACCAAACGGGAATAACCGTTTCCCTGAATTTTGAAAACGGCAGCGTTATTTACACCTTTAATTATTCAAATGTGCAAAACTATGCCGTTTCATCAAATGCCGATTTAAAAGCATTGAACTGCGAATATGCAGAGGTGCAGCCCGAAATCAACAAGAACGACACCGTTTACAAGGTTTATATTCCAAGCGATTTAACAGAGCTTTGCATAACTCCCGTTACGGACGATGTTAATGCCTTTGCGGCTCCGATAAATTTAACCTTGCGTGCCGGGCAGGAAACCGATTTTTCAAGCACCGTTACGGCTTCGGACGGCACAACAAAGAAATACACCTTTAAAATCAAAAGAGTAAACAAAACGGTTGAAGATGTTAAGGCCGAGATGGCAGAGCCGGGATACACTTCATTTGTGACAGGCGAACTTTTTTACCAAAAGCCTATTTTCACAGTTTCGGTTTGTGCCGTTGCGGGAGGGCTTGCGGCCGTTTTGATAATACTGCTTATCATTAAAAGAATTGCCGTAAATCCTTACGACAGCGATGAAAAGCCGTTTTACTCACCGGTTGAATAAATAAAGCGGCGCTTGCCGCAAAAATAAAATGAAAGGATGTGAGCACGTGGAATTGAATGACATGACGCAACACATTTATGAGCTTCATGCAAAGCGAGATATCAAAGGGCTTAAAGCATACTTAAATGAGCTTAACCCGGCCGATATTGCGCAGCTGCTGGAGGAGGTTGAAGATGAACGAAAACGAATTTTCTTTTTCAGGCTGCTCACAAAAGAAAACGCCGCCGAAACATTTGTTGAATTTGACAGCGACACTCAGGAAAACCTGATTTCCGCATTCTCTGATGCCGAGCTTAAAGAAGTACTTGATGAGCTTTATGCCGACGACGCCGCAGATATTGTTGAGGAAATGCCTGCGTCCGTTGTTAAAAGAATTCTTAAAAACACAGACCTTGAAACAAGAAAAACAATAAATTCGCTACTGAAATATCCCGATGATTCCGCCGGCTCGATTATGACAACGGAGTTTGTTGATTTGAAGAGGAATATGACGGTTGAAGATGCGTTTAAACGAATCAGGCGCACAGGTGTTGACAAAGAAACCGTTTACACCTGCTATATTACCGATGAATCACGCCACCTGCTTGCCGTTACAACGGTTAAGGAATTGCTGCTGCACGATTACGACGATTTAATTGAAGAATTTATGGAAACGAATGTTATTTCCGTAAACACCCTTGATGACCAGGAAAAAGCATCCGGCTTGCTTCAAAAATATGATTTTCTTGCGCTTCCCGTTGTTGACATGGAAAACAGACTTGTGGGCATTATCACAATTGACGATGCTCTTGATGTTTTGCAGGAAGAAAACACCGAGGATATTCACAAGATGAACGCCATTGTGCGCACATCGGAAAAGCCCTATCTTAAAATCGGCGTTTTCGACACATGGAAATCAAGAATTCCGTGGCTTATGCTGCTTATGATAAGCGCCACATTTACAGGCATGATCATAACAGGATTTGAGGACAAGCTTTCCGCAATGATTGTGCTTACGGCATTTATTCCCATGCTGATGGACACGGGCGGAAATTCCGGCAGCCAGGCAAGTGTTACGATTATTCGTGCTCTTTCCTTGGGAGAGGTTGATTTAAAAGACATTTTCAAAGTGCTTTGGAAAGAGATCAGAGTAGGCGTTTTGTGCGGCGCATCGCTTGCCGTTATAAACTTTGCGAAGATTTGGCTGGTTGACAAAATGCTGCTCGGCACAAGCGGCATAACCGTTACGGTTGATTTAGTTATAAACCTTACCCTTTTTGTTGAGATAATCTTTGCAAAAATCGTTGGCTGCACGCTGCCGATATTTGCCAAAAAGCTTAAATTTGACCCTGCGGTAATGTCTTCTCCGTTCATAACAACGATTATAGACGCTCTTTCGCTTTTGATTTATTTCGGCTTGGCAACCGCGATTTTGCACATTTAAGCACCTGCGCAAAAACAAAAAACACAGCAAAAAAAACAAGGCACTTTCGCACAAAATCGGAAGTGCCTTTATTATATTCGGCAATCAAAAAAAGGGCGCGCCTTGTGAAAAAGCACGCCCCAAAAATTATTTTCGATTATTTAAGATTATTCTTTTTTGCCTTTTCTTTTAATTTTTCCGCTTTATCTTCCTTTTTATCAAGGATTGCAATTGCCTCTTTTGACATCGGCACAAGAATAATCAGGTTAATGATCGTCATAAGCCCTATTCCCACATCGCCAAGATCCCACACAATTGTGTATGCCTGCAATCCGCCCATGAAAAGCATAACAAGAGCAATGATTTTATAGATTGTTTGGCTGATCCAATTGTTGCCGCAAAGATATGCAACATTGGAGCGTGCATAAAATAAAATTCCGATAAATGTGGAAAAGCTAAACAGGAAAAGCACTATGGCCACAAATATTGTGCCGCCGCTTCCAAGGTGGTAATTCATTGTAGCCTGAAGCAAATCCATGCCTTGCAATCCGTCTGTGATTTCACGGGGAGCAAGCAGCATAATCATTGCCGTGCAGGTGCAAATAACAATGGTGTCTATCAAAACTCCAAGGGACTGCACCATGCCAACCGTTTCCGGCCTTTTTCCCTCTGCCGCAGCTGCCGCACAGGGAGCAGAGCCGGAGCCGGCTTCGTTTGAAAACAGGCCTCTTTTAACTCCGTTCATAAGCACGGCACCAAATCCGCCGCCTGCAATCTGTTTAAATCCGAAAGCCTCCTGAAAAATTCTTGAAAAAACTCCCGGCATCAGCTTAATGTTTTTAAGAATAATGAAAATCGTAACGGCAAAGTAAAGCACTGCCATTACGGGCACGATAACATCAAGAAACTTAACCGTTGCATTCTTTCTGAGCACAATAACCGCCGCAAGAGCAACAAGTACCGCGGTTGTGTAAATCGGCGGAATTGAAAATGCATTTTTAAATGCGGATGTAACGGAATTACTGATAACCTGGCTGATTCCGCACCAGCAAATCAACCCGAAAAATGCAAACAGAATTGCAAGGAAAGATTTTTTAAGCTTTTTTTTCCTTTTTTGCTCCACAAAATCGTGAATGTAATATGCCGGGCCGCCGTGGTAACCGCCGTAAAGCGGGTCTTTTTTCTTGTGAAGCTGTGCAAGTGTGCCCTCAACATATGCTGTTGATGCGCCAAGAAGAGCAGAAGCCCACATCCAAAAAACAGCGCCTGCGCCGCCGATTGAAATGGCGGCAACAACGCCGACAAGGTTCCCCATTCCAACTCTTGTGGCTGTGGAAACAATCAGCGTTTGAAAGGTTGAAAGGCTCGTTTTATCGTCGTTTTTATCGCCGAGAGCCCTTATCATCTGCGGAAGTTTTCGCACGGGCATAAATTTTGTTCTTATTGTAAAGAAAATTCCTGCCGGAATAAGCAAAAGAACCAAAAGCGGAATTCCTATGGAAACATCTCCGAAATGCAGAGTGAAAAGATCGCCCCAAAGAAAATTGTAAAACCATTCAATAACTTTATTCATATCATAAATTCCCCTTGATATAACATCAAAATATACAGCAGATTTTTGGCTTTGCGGTGGATTGCCGCCGTAAATTTAAACTGCAGTTTGCATTGAAAAAGTCTGCCTAAATCTGCAAAAGCAGTGCAAAAAATATGCCGAATCCTTTTTTATGATTCGGCATATTTAATTTAAAACTAAACTAAATAAGCTCGCCCGGCGCATAAACGGTATATGTTATTTCACCTTCTGCGCTTTCATAAAGCAGTGCTATTCTGCCGTTGTTAAGGCAAGTCATGCAGGAATACATAAATGCGGAATCGTTAATATCCGTTGTTTTTGTAAGCGTCATATTTCCGGCACCGTCAACTTCAAAAGAAAAAATCTTGCCGCAGCTGCGCTCGTGAACGGTTTTGCCCTTCTTTTTGCTTGTGCCCGTGGGGCAGGAAATCAAAATGTAATCCTTGCCGCCTTTTGTGCACTGAATTGCGCTGAGCATGCAGGCGGAAGAAATCTCCGTTTCCGTAACAACGGGATCGCCCCAAATATATTCCGTGCCCGTAAGCTTTGCGTCTGCATAACAGATTCTGTTACTGTTGTTTCTGAAAAAGCAGCGTAAATCGCCGTTTGAAAGCTCAACTATTTGGCTTTCGCTTGAATATTCAAAAGTGTCGTTTGATTCAATATCGCGGCTTCTTTGCCACGTGCTTCCGCCGTCTGTTGAATAAATAAACGAGGCCTGCTGCGTGCCTGACTTAACATCGCAAATATATGCGGAAAAAATCAGCGTGCCGTTTGAAGTGCAGATTCCTCTGCCGGGGCCCACCCCGTAAAATGCTTCGTCTGCCTTTTTAAGGTTTATAAGCTTAGGCGCGCCAAAGCTTTCGCCGCCGTTTTCCGATTTTGTCATATATAGGTATGTGGTTGGCACAACGGAAAACTTCATCTTTGATTTAATGTAAAAAATATTGCCAAGCAAATTGTTGTTTGCATCATAAAGATAGTAATATTCGTCTATTTTATAGCCGCTGTCTTTTCCGTTTCCGTCGGTTATTTGCGAATATCCGTTTTCAAAATGATTTATGTCTGCCTTGTAATCATAGCTTTTGCCGTGATTATCAGAAATCTTAAGGCTGCCGTCTTCATTGAAAGCAGGCTCTGCAACAGCTGCCTTAATTCCCGTCCAGCTTGCAAGGTTGCGGCCGCCGGGATAAAATGTTGTCATCATCCACACATTGTTTCCGTTTGCAATCAGCTCAGAATCAATAAAGGCAGATGATTTTTTTGAAAACTTGTTTCCGTTATCGCCAAGATGGTTGGCAGTGTATGATGTCCAAGTTGCGCCGCTGTCATCGCTGTAAGCCACAACGGTGTCAAGCCCTCCGCCGTCAAGCGTGGTGTCATATCTCGCATCTGCAGACGCCACAATTCTTCCGCTTTCCAAAGTGATCATTGCGGGAATTCTGAAATTTTTGCTTTTTCCCGTCACCTCGGTTACAAACGGCTGATCGTTTGTTTTCACTGCGGCAGGCCTTTCGGCAACGAAAATCGGCTTGCGTGCGTTCACCGCTCCAATGCTTCCGCCTATTATTGCAGCCGCTGCCGCAACGGCAACTGCGCCGCTTATTACTTTTTTAATCTTAGCTTTAGTCATAACAACCACTCCTGCGCCTTTCGGCCGCATCTTTCTTTGATTTTAGTTTGTAGTCAAGTTTATTTATTTTGCCAATCGATTTATCACGATATATGTGGCTTTTGTTTGAAAAGAGTAAACTCTGCTTTTTAGGCTTATTTTGCCTTTTTCTCTTTTCCTTTTCCGCCAAAAATCGAAACGCCGAAAATAATAATCAGCAGCAGCGCCGCAAAGCACATCCAAAAAGCAAGAAGCGGCTTTGGGCGAGCGGAAAATGTGTCGTAATATCCTTTAAGATAAATAACGGTAACGATAATCGGCAAAATGTATTGCATATAAATCCTGATAACCGTGCCTTTTGGAAATTTTAATCCGTTGCCCGTGTTAGCTTCTTTAATGAAATTTTCAAAGCCCCAGCCGTTTTTGCGCACGCAAAACATAACAAACACAAGGCTGCCGAGCGGTAAAAGATTTGATGAAACAAGAAAATCTTCCAAATCCATAATTGTTGAGCCTTCGCCGAGCGGCTGAAAGCCCGAAAGCAAATTAAATCCAAGAATAGCAGGAACAGAAAGTGCCGTGATAAGCACAAAATTAACTCCAACAGCCTTCTTTCTGCTCCATCCGCTCATGTCCATATAAGTTGCTATAATGTTTTCAAAAACAGCAATAATGGTGGAAAGCGCCGCAAAAGACATAAACACAAAAAACAGCGTGCCCCAAAGCCTGCCGCCGGGCATACTATTAAATAAATTCGGCAGTGTTATGAAAAGCAATGATGGGCCGGAATCAGGCTGAACGCCGAAAGAAAAGCAAGCGGGAATAATGATAAATCCTGCCATAAGAGCAACAAAGGTGTCAAGCAGCACAATGCTTACAGCCTCGCCCGTAAGGCGCTTCTGTCTGTCAAGATAGCTGCCGAATATTTCCATTGCGCCGATGCCGAGGCTCAGTGTAAAGAATGCCTGCGACATTGCGGCAAACACAACATTGCCTATTCCGTTTTCCGCAACGGATTTAAAATCGGGTACAAGATAAAACTTAACACCCTCTGCCGCATTTGAAAGAAACAGCGAATTGCAGGCAAGCGCAAGCATTAAAACCACTAAAAGCGACATCATGATTTTGGTGATTTTTTCAACGCCGTTTTTAAGGCCCAGTGCGCAAACGGCAAATGAAATAACAATTGCCGCAACGGTCCATATTGTCAGCGTGCCGGGTTGTGAAAGCATATTTGTGAAAAACTGTGCAATTCCGCCGGAATCAAGCCCGGAAAGCTTGCCGAATGCCTCAAGATAGGCATAATAAAGCATCCAGCCGCCAACCATGGTGTAAAACATCATTAAAAGATAGCAGCCTAAAATACTTATCCATTTAAGCGAATGCCAGCGGCTGCCTTTTGGCTCAAGCTGCTCAAAGGCTTTTCCCATTCCTCTGCGGCTGCCTCTGCCAACGGTGAATTCACACACCATAATCGGAAGCCCAAGCACAACAAGAAACACAAGATACATCAAAATGAATGCCGCCCCGCCGTACATTCCGCAAATATAGGGAAATTTCCAAACATTCCCGATTCCTATCGCACAGCCTGCGGAAACCAAAATGAATCCAAGGCGTGAGCCGAATTTTTCTCTCTCTGCCATAAAAAACCTCTCATAGGCGGCGCAAAAGCACCGCAAGTTTATTGTTGCTCTATTTTATCATATAAAGTTCGCTTTTTCAATGCAGTGCTTCAAAGTGATAGCGCGCTAAAATAAAAAGGGCAACGGCGTTTTTTTGTTGCCGTTGCCTGTAAATAAACCTTGAAATAAAGCCTCAAACAATATATTATATAGTAAAGAAATGTGCGTTAAGCATGGGCGGAATTTTGCTTTGTGATTTTCTGCTTTGCTTTTTGCAACACAGGAGTGAGAATATGAATATGAATTACTGCATCGGCGAAGCCGAGCTGAAGCGTGCAGAGGCTTGCCTTGCTTTTGCGCAGCAGCTTGGGTTGATTGCAAGCAGCAGCTTTGAGGACCTTGAAAAAAGGCGAAACGCGGAAAATGAAAAGAGAGCCGCAGCAGCCGAAAAGGGCAAGGTTTTTTATGGCTTGCGGCATTTTTCCGCACCGGCTTATCTGCAATATGAGCTAACAAGATTCAGGCTTGATTTTGCTGCGGAAACAGAGCAGGTTAAAAAGGCTTATAAATTTGCCGAAATAACCGAAAAAGAGATGAAAGCTTACTATAAAGCCAATAAAGATCTTTTCACAAGGTATAACGGCGATAAATTCAGATACAGGGAAGTTAAGCTTATTATCAAAAAGAAATTAAGGGAGGCTGAATATGATAATGAAATCAACAACATATTATGTAAGCTCTCTTAACGGCAACGATTCAAACAGCGGCACGGCACAAACAGAAGCATTCAAAACACTTGATGCAATAAACAAAATTAAGCTTATGCCGGGAGACAGGGTTTTGCTTGAAAAAGGCTCTGTTTTTGAAAATGAATATTTGCACATTAAAAACTGCGGCGATATAAACGGCGGCAGAATTGAAGTTTCGGCATACGGCGAGGGAGATGCGCTTCCTTGTATAAACGCAAACGGCAGCGGAATTTGGTATCAGGATTACGGCACCAAGCTTGATTATGCCGGCCATGTTTATAAAGGCGATGTTTCATCTGCCGTTTTGCTTTATGATGCGGAAAATATATTGGTTGAAAATATTGAAATCACAAACTTTGAGCCTTACACAACGGCAAAGGCATATTCAAGCCCGGATAAGCTTGAACGCACCGGCCTTGCCGCAGTGGCGCAAAACAGAGGCACAATTCATTCAATAACGCTTGATAATTTATATATTCATGATGTCAGCGGCAATGTTTATGATAAGCATATGAATAACGGCGGGATTTATATGACGGCATTTAAGCCGGCAAACGAAGCCGAAACCGGCGTTGCAAGATACGACGGTGTAACAATTCAAAATTGCTTTGTTAAAAATGTAAGCCGTTGGGGAATAGCGGTAGGCTACACATATAATTGGGAAAAATTCTCAAGTAAAGAACTTTCTGCAGAAACATTTAAAAAATACGGCAACGAACATTTTTTGCTCAGAAACAATTATATAAAAGCCGCCGGCGGCGATGCATTAACTCCAATGTATGCTCTTGAACCGCTTACGGAATATAATATTGCAGATTCCTGTGCATTTGAGATGAACGACAGAGTTTATAATAAAGCAGGAAAGCGAATGGGCAAGGTGGCTGCCGCAATTTGGCCGTGGAAATGCAAAAATGCAATGTTCAGATTTAATGAATGCACGGATACAAAGCTTAATCAGGACGGTATGGCTTATGATGCCGATTCCGGCGACGGCACTGTTTACGATCAGAATTACAGCAGGCTCAATGAGGGCGGTTGCGTAATGTTTTGTATGCAAGAGGCTGTTCACAACACCTTCACAAACAATGTTAGCTACGATGATTTGGGAGGCACATTAAGTCCCTCTCAAAACCCGGACGCTTATATTGCAAACAATCATTTTTATAAGCGCAAAGGAGTGCCGCTTATTCGCAAAAGAATGCACGGCAAAAGAACTCTTAAAAACAACACAATAACTGAAATATAAATTTTAATAAATCAACACACAGTGAGGTAATTTGATGGATAAAAAAAGAGGAAGAGTAACAATACCAACCGATATGGATGTGGTTAAGGAAACAATTGAAATTATGGATGTTTGGGGCGCAGATGCAATTCGTGATTGCGACGGAACGGAATTTCCGCAAGAGCTTAAAAACACGGGCGCAAAAATCTATGCCACTTATTACACCACAAGAAAGGATAACGCTTGGGCAAAGGCAAATCCGGATGAAATTCAGCAGATGTATATTATGACATCTTTCCACACGGCAGTTGAAGAAAAACTTGAAATTCATCTAATGGATCATCTTTATCCGGATATGCTTGCCGTAAACACAAGAGATGATATCAAAAGATGGTGGGAGGTTATGGATCGCACCATAGGTGAGCCCGTGCCCACAGATGAATGGAGCTACGATGAAAAAAGCGGAAATGTTGTTATCAACCCCGTTAAAAAGTTTCATGAATATACCGTAAGCTTTTTGGCTTATATTATGTGGGATCCGGTGCATATGTATAATGCGGTTGTAAATGAATGGAATGTTGAGCCGCAAATAACATTTGATGTTCGCCAGCCAAAAACAAGGGCACATTCCCTTGAAAGATTGCGCCGCTTTCTTGATACTCATGATTATGTTGATGTTGTTCGCTTCACCACATTTTTTCATCAGTTCACTCTTATTTTTGATGAGCTTGCAAGGGAAAAATTCGTTGATTGGTTTGGCTATTCTGCATCAGTAAGCCCGTATATCTTAAAGCAGTTTGAAGAAGAGGTCGGCTATAAATTCCGCCCCGAATTTATTATTGATCAGGGTTATATGAACAATACTTACAGAATTCCTTCTAAGGAATTCAGGGATTTCCAGGCTTTCCAAAGGCGCGAGGTTGCAAAGCTTGCCAAGGAAATGGTGGATATCGTTCATGAATACGGCAAGGAAGCCATGATGTTTATGGGTGATCATTGGATCGGCATGGAGCCGTTTATGGATGATTTTGCCTCAATAGGCCTTGATGCGGTGGTCGGCAGCGTCGGAAACGGTGCAACCCTCAGATTGTTCAGCGATATTAAAAATGTTAAATACACAGAAGGCAGATTCCTGCCGTATTTCTTCCCGGATGTTTTCCACGAGGGCGGTGACCCGATCTATGAGGCAAAGGTAAATTGGGTAACGGCAAGGCGTGCAATCCTCAGAAGCCCAATTCAGCGTATAGGCTACGGCGGCTATCTTAAATTGGCGCTTAAATTTCCCGAATTTGTTGATTATATCAAGGGCGTTTGTGATGAATTCCGCACGCTTTATGATAATATTCAAGGCACAACTCCTTATTGCGTTAAAAAGGTTGCAGTGCTTAATTGCTGGGGCAAAATGCGCGCTTGGAGCAATCATATGGTGCACCATGGCCTTTATTACAGGCAGAATTATTCATATTTCGGTGTTATTGAGGCTCTCAGCGGTGCTCCGTTCGATGTTTCATTTATCAGCTTTGATGATATTAAAGAAAATAAGAATTTCTTAAATCAGTTTGATGTTGTTATCAATGTGGGCGATGCAGACACTGCTCAAAGCGGCGGTGAATATTGGTGTGATGAAGAAATTATTACCGCAGTTAAAGAGTTTGTTTATAACGGCGGCGGCTTTATCGGCGTCGGTGAGCCGGCTGCACATCAGTGGCAGGGCAAATTCTTCCAGCTTGATGATATTCTCGGCGTTGAAAGAGAAAACGGATTCACGCTTAATACCCGCAGATACAACACACAAGAGCATCGTGATCACTTTATCCTTGCTGATGCAAACGGCGAAGTTGATTTCGGCGAGGGAAAAAAGAATATTGTTGCGCTTGATGGCACAACCGTGCTCATCCAAAATGCAAGCGAGCTTCCGTTTGCCGTAAGGCATGCCGAGGAAGTGCAAATGGCTGTTAAATCGTTTGGCAAGGGCAGAGGCGTTTATATCAGCGGCTTGCCTTACAGCTTCAAAAACAGCCGTGTGCTTTACAGAGCCGTGCTTTGGAGTTCAAATTCGGAGGATGAGCTTAATAAATGGTTCTCCACAAACTATAATGTTGAAGTGCATGCTTATGTTAAAAACGGCAAATATTGTGTTGTAAACAATACTTATGAGCCGCAAGACACCACGGTTTATACCGGCGACGGAAACGGCTTCGACCTTCATCTTGAAGCAAATGAAATCAAGTGGTATCAAATTTGATTTAAATAAATAAGATACAGCCGGGCTAAAATGAAATGCCCGGCTTTATTTTGCAAAAGCATATTGATTATATGTAAAAGAGTGTTATAATTTATTTACGCAACAGATTGTTTGTTAAAGATTGTTATAATCAATAAATGTTATGTTTATTTTTGAGAGGGACATATGAAAAGCAACGCAGCAACTTTTAAGTTTGCTTTAAAAAAATCGTTGCCCATTTTATTCGGTTATCTTTTTTTGGCTTCGGCATTTGGTATTATGCTCTATAAAGCAGGATATAATTGGATGTGGGCAATTATTATTTCCGTAATTGTTTATGCCGGCTCGGGGCAGTTTTTGCTTGTGTCGCTTATAGAATCCGGTGCGGATCTTGCCACCACGGCAATGATGACGGTTTTTATAAACACCAGGCATATGTTTTACGGGCTTTCGTATATAGATAAGTTTAAGGCGGGCGGATGGCGCTATCCTTTTATGATTTTCACGCTCACAGATGAAACTTATTCCGTTAATTCATCAATTTTGGCCGTGCCGAAAAATGTTGATGAGGCAAAGGCAAGATTCATAATAGGCGAGCTTGATCATCTTTATTGGATCCTCGGCTCCGTGCTCGGATCATTGCTCGGCCAGCTTATTCCGCTTGATTTCACCGGCATTGATTTTTCCATGACGGCTCTTTTCGTTGTTATTTTCATTGATTTGATACGCAATCAAAAAGGCAGATCGGGAATTATCGGCATGCTCGGTATCTTTTGCGGAATACTTTGCCTTGTGATTTTCGGCGCAGATAAATTTTTGCTGCCGTCTCTTATATTAACAGTGGTGCTGCTTTCTTCGTTTAAAAGATATTTCGGCGCAGAAAGGAGCATAAAAAAATGACTCATACTCATCTTTTTGCAATGATTGTTGTTGCAGGTATATGCACTTTTGCAACAAGGCTTTTTCCGTTTGCGCTTTTCGGCGGCAAAAAAGAAGTGCCTAAGTTTATAAAATATTTGGGCGCTGTTTTGCCCGTTGCAATTCTTGGAATTTTAATCGTTTATTGCCTTCGTGATTTTGAAAAGGGCAATCTGAATTTTATTTTGCCGCAGCTGATTGCCGTTGCACTCACTGCCGGGATTCATCTTTGGCGAAAAAACACTCTGCTCAGCATAGCCGTCGGCACGGTAACATATATGCTGCTGATTCATTTCGTGTTTGTGTAGTTATATCGGGGGACAATTCCCGACAGCTTAGGTAAAATATTTAAACGGGAGGAGCAATAATCGCTCCTCCCGTTTTGTTGTATTCAAATATTATATTAGCTTTCGGCGCGCAAAAGGCATGCCTTAGATTTGCTTTGAAAGCAGACCCGCTCGGTTATATTTCCGTTTGTGTAGGAATATGTTACCCTTTGATTTTCGTTTCCATTATATCGCTTTTCCGTTTGGCGGTCAAACTTATCATACGAAAACTCAACCGTGTCTCCTTTGCGGCTTTAATTTTTAGGATTTGTTAAATGAAATTTTTTCACCATTTATTATTAAACAATAATCGTCTATAGACCCATAAACGGTATCATATAAAAATATGTGTTTTACTTTGCCATTGCCGGTTTCAAGATCGCTAATAACAAAATTTTTAACGCCTTCATTTTTATTATTGAAAACCACTAATGAATCTTCATCCGTTTCAATTAACACACCTGTGATATAATAATCTTTTGTTTTTTTAACATTATAGACATCAATACCGCCTTTTGCTGCAACTGTATTTGATACCCTTTTAAATGAAAAGCTACGCAAAATTTCATATCTATCTCCGGATTTCAATATAAAATCCTGACCTAAATTGTGGTTATTTGTTTTATAAATAATCATGCATGATTCTTGACCCTCAACCACATCCACAATTTCCTCAGAATGAGAGAATTTGAATGCACTTTCCGGCGTTTTGAATTTTGCAATGTGGTTTATTACAGGATTTGAGACAACCGAAAAAACAATCATCAGGCAAGCAAAAAGCGCAAAAGCAACCGGGATTTTTCCTTTTCTTTTTTTGACTGTTTTTTCGGCAACAAGCACAGAAATAAGAATAGAAATTGCAATCAAAAACATATAAATAAGTTTAGAAACCAACTAAATCACTCCTTTTAATAGCCGCGCACAGTGATTTTTATTTTTTTTGCAAAAAAACAAATCAAGTGTTCCGTATCGAATATTTGATATTTTGCTCTTTTGCATAAGCCTCTGCCGCAGAACCGGGCATCACTGCCAAAGTGATTTCATCGGGATAAACAAATATGTTGTGATTCGGAAGCTCCGTAACACTTGCAGGAACAACAATTTCTTTTAAAGCGGATTGATAGCCGAAAACATTGCCGCTTATTTTTGTTACGGAATCGGGTATAGTGTATTTTGTTTCTGTTTTTCCCTCCGGGTAAGCGATAATTTCCGATTTATCCTTGTTGAAAAGCACACCGTCAACATCGCAGTATTTACCGTTTTCATCATCAACCGTAATACTTTGCAAAGCACTGCAACGGAAAAACACATCGTTGCCGATTTGAGTTACGGATTCTGGGATATTAACGGATTTTAGCGCACTGCAACGATAAAACGCCACGTTTTCAATAACTTCCAAGCCAAACGGCAAATGAATTTCGCTCATATCGGTTTGACCGTAAAACGCCTCTTCGCCGATTACTTTTACCGGCTTGCCGTTTATGGTTTCGGGAACAGATACGGCAGGTTCGCTTTTGCTGTATCCCGTGATTTTAACATATGCGTCGCAAACCTCATATTCAAAGCCGTTTGCCGCTGCTTCTTGTGCAGAAGAAACAGCGGTGTTTTTTGATTGTTGCGTATTATCTAAGTTTTTCTCACAACCGCACAACATTAAGCACAGGCATGCGATTAAAACATATACAAGTCGTTTACTTTTCATAAAATCCACCACTGATTTGCTTATCATAACAAAGCAACTATTTTGTTACAACATCAACAATTTGATTTTCTGTATCGTATGTTATTTCTATTTTTTCGTTTAATTCGTTCATAACATATTGCAGGGTTTCGCTGTCCGTATAATATTCACCGTTTGAATAATACATATTATACGGGCCACCGCCCGTGCAATTTGCAAGCAGGTTGTTTTTCTTATTGCGCTTGTTGCAAAGGCTGTTGGCAGCCGTGTCAAGCACATAGGTTTCACCGTTTACAGATATGCGAATTTTGCTTTTATTCTTTTTATTTATGCTTGCGCCGCAAGAAGTAAGAATTTCCAAAAGCGGCAGCTCGGCATTATAATAATGAGTTTTTACGGTTTTGCCGCTTGCGGCAGGCTCACCGTTTATTTTCAAAGCACATTGCCGGGTTTTATATTTTTCCGCATACTTCGCCTGCGAATAAAGGGTGCAATCCGCTTCATCCCCGACGGTAAAAAAATATGTGCCGTTATCTGTTTTTATCCAAATCGAGAGCGGAACATACGGCGCCTCAAAAGCAGCGAATTGCCGCACATTTTCATTCACGCCGTTTTCGGCAAGGTGATTTTGAAGTGTTTCGCCTTTGAACAGGCCAACATACTCATCCGTAATTTCCACGGCTAAAGTACTGTATGTAACATACCGATTAACGTCTTGCGGATAATTGAAAGCTTTTGAAGACACTTTTGCTATGTCGGCAAACGAGTTGTTTTCAAGCAAGCCGTCAAACTCATCGCTGCCGATTTTATAGATTGTAAATTCAGCTTCCGAAGAAGCCGTTTGAGAATTATTCATTGTGCTTGTTTCCTTTGCGTCGGTTGTGTTCACATCGGAATGCGCACAGCCGCCGAGCAGGAAAACACACAGCATTAAAACGGCAATAATTTTGCTTTTTCTCATAAGCAATATACCTCTAATCGGTTTAAACGGAATTGTTTTTTAATAACCTATAATATGAAAACATCGTTCTCATCCGCTTCTTGCAGCAAATTCAAAAGATTTTGCAAATCGTTTTGGCATTCCTCGCTTATGCTTTCGGAGAATAATTCCACACATAGTTTTTTGCCAAAAGGCGATTTTGAAGCAGTTGTTATAACCCATGAAGCAGAAACAGGGTAATAACCGGCTTCTCCGTCATGTGACCTGACGCACAGTATTGAGCCCTCTTTTTGAAGTTCAAAACACACCAAGCAACAGTAGCCCTTTTCAATCGGCAATCTGCTTTTTGAATACTCGTTTCGGATTTCGTTTATCCAACCGAGACCGATTTTAACCCCGTAATCATATTTGGTGCACAACGAATAAAAAGCCTTGATTATTTCCGTGCCTTCAATATATTTTTTTGTATTCGCTCAATATTTGATTTTCATATTTTGTAACCAGTGACTTTTTATCTGCGGTATATTTAAACTTCATTAAATAATTTTCCAAAGAATATTTATACTTTTATCTGCTTGCCCGACTATCATCGGCGGCATATATTTCTTTTGAGCCGATATATTCGTTTTCCGGGCGCCGGCGGGCTTTGGCGGTCAAACTTATCATACGAAAACTCAACCGTGTCGCCGTTGCGGCTTTAATTTTTAGGATTTGTTAAAAGAAATTTTTTCACCATTTATTATTAAACAATAATCATCGCTAAAATCATTGAATGTACTGTAAAATAAAATGTCTTTTTGTTTTTTTTCGTTGCCCAAAACAAGCGTATCTCCAATAGCTGTGTATTGAAACACTTGATTATCATTGCCTGTAACAGTTAGGCTTTTGCCTCCTTCTACACTAATATCGCCTACAACATAATAATCATTTGTTCTTCTAACATTATCAATATTGCAAATACCATACTTACCTACTGAAGAGGCAACTTTTTTTGTTGGAAAAATATATGGTGATTTATACTCATCGCCTGATTTCAAATAATAATCCAGCCCATAACTGTCTTTATCTTTTCTAAACACAACCATGCAAGATTCGTCGCCCTCAACCACATCCACAATTTCCTCAGTATGATTAAATTTAAATATGCTTTGAGGGGTTTTAAAATCGGTAACAAGATTTATAAATGCCGTGCAGCCATAAGAAACAACAATAGCCGAAATAAAGAACAGCATTACTGAAACAACAAATCTGATTCCCTTTTTTCGGATTTTTTTATTAGCATAAAAAGTACTTACGGAAAACAGCAATATTGTGATGATAGTACACATAAATTTAACAAACATATTCCGCCCTCCAATCAATAACCGTATGCGGGTTACCGGGATAATGCGCAGTGATACCACAGCAGCGATATTTGCCGGTAAAAATTATTCTTAAACGAATTGCGGTTTTATCCATATCGAAGAAAGTTGTCCGTTATCAATCACTGCAACGGAATTTTGGGCAAACTCTACGGCCTTGCTTTCAATGCTGCAATTCGGATTACCGATACAAACCCATCCTGTTTTAGAAATTATCTTCCGCCCCATTTAGTCATATCATCATCCACTTCAAGCGATTCGCAGGCTATAGTCATCCAATCGCCGTTTAAAAATCCAATATATATTTCAATGAATTTTTGATCTGAAAGAAGCGGGCAAAATTCGTTAACATTAGGCTCTTTTTCTTTCAATTCACGCAGTCTTGGAATAAGAGTTTGTTCTTCTTCCTTAACAAATTGAACATCATATATATTTATTGTTGTGTCATTGTCACCCCAAAAATCGCAGCATATGCCTTCAAAGCCGATTATATTGTTGAATTTGATTTCATATTTATTTTTCTGTTGACCATATTTTCCTAAATAAACACTAATTGAATTGCCGCGATTCCGCTTCCATTCATAACTCATATTTACAAACCAATCATCATGCATGTAAAAATTGGGCGAGTTAATTATTTGTGCATTTGAATAATCTATTTTCATTTTTATCCTCTAAACATCCTCTTTTGCCTCATCTATAATAGGACCGGGAAGAATTATAAACATAAGAATATGCCCACCGAAAAATATTATAAAACCGAGGACTGTGCATATTTTCATGATAGTTTCAAGCTTTTTCATGCTATGCCGCCTCCTCTTCAACATATCGGTGGGTTGTTAGTTAATAAAAATTGCATTTGCCGTGTTGCATTACAAATATCATCCGCGGGGTGAAGCGTTGATTTTCCAAAGCCTCAAATAGCGCCTTTCTTTTTCCGTCATAAATGCAAGCTCGGAAATATCGCTTATTTTTGCGTAAGCGAAACCGTCCTCAAATCCGTATTCATCAATTATTTTAAATTTGCATTCATCATCGCCGACGCTTTCGGGGAAACCGATAATATTATAATCGTCGTTTTCCAAAAGCTTAACCGAAACGATTTCTTTTCTGCCGAGTGCCGTTTCCAAAAGAGATTGCATAATACGATCGTCGTCAATATCCTTTGATATATCGGCATAATCGTCCCGATCGCAAAGCTTTTTGATTTTTTCGATATATTTTGTTTCGGTTTGAATTTGCGAAATTCTGTTGACGGAATATGCAACAACGCCGATTTGATCGCCGTTTATCGAAAATGCGCGGAAAGCAAACATATCATCGCTTAGCGCAACAATGTTTCCCACCTGAAACACATCCGTTTCACCGTCTGTATAAAACTCGGCAAATTTTTGTGTTTTGTAAAGTTCTTTTAAAATACTGATCATGTGATTATCCTCCAGTTAAATATTACAATAAATCATGCGATTATTTTAGCGGAACATTCCCAAAGAATTGCACCTAATGGTACAATTAGAGCGTCATCTGCAACACCAATCACGGTAGCATCATTTGCAACGATATATATTATTCCTACAGTCACTACAATTGCGACTACACAAATTGCCACTGTTTCTAATGTTTCCACCGTACTTTGAGATGGTCTCCTTTTATTTGGATTAGGCGTGCGTCGTTTATCGCCTTTTTCCCCACCTGCATCGCGATTTTTTCTTGTTTGTCCGTCCTCATGTTTTTGCTTATTGTGAGGACTGGTAGTTCCTCTCTTCTTGTGAGAGCTGTATTTTTGTATGCTATTATTTTGAGACTTTTGTGGAGAAACTAAATTCTTCACCCATTGATTCGCTTTGCTGAAAGTTTTAGAAAACCAATTTTTTACATCCGACCAAGAATCCCCATTATAATCAAATCGATCAACAGGATTGTTTCCACAATAAGCAAACATATTCTTATCAAGCACGCTTTGCCCTGTTTGAACATAGCCGTCTGCATTGATAAAGCGGCACATATCGGGGGAATAATAGCGCGTGTTAAGGAAATACCATTCCGTTTCAAAATCGAAGTAATAACTGCGATAGCGGATTGGGTTTTGCTCTGCAAGAGCAGTGTTGCCCGTGATTTCCGTAACCTTGCCCCATGCGTCATAGGCGTAGTTTACAAGCACATTGCCGTCCTTATCCGCAATTGCCGTTACATCGTTTTGAGCATTTTTGATATAGTAATACTCTGTGCCGTTGAGAACAAAGCCGAAGATATCCGAATTGTTATCATACATAAACACAAGCGTATCATTGCCTGATTTTTGCCCCGCAAGGATATCGCCGTTGTAGACAAACTCGGTTTTAACTCCGTTTACGGTTTTGGAAATTCGGTTTCCGTCGCCGTTATAGGCATATTCAATTGTGTTTTCGCCGTCTGCAATGCTTTGAAGCTGCCTGCCGAGCCAAGTAAGCTGTTTGCCGCCGATTGAAAGCGGATTACCGATTTCATCATATGCAATCTGCGTGCCGTTAAAATCCGTGAGCAAATCGGACCATACGGAATCCGTGTAACTCCAGGTTTTTGTATCGGTCGGCTCTCCAAGCTCGCCCGTGGTGTATTCATATTCCTTTTGCTCGGTTATATTTCCGTTTGTGTAGGAATATGTTATCGTTTTGCCCGCCTTTTCATCATTAACTCTTGTTAATTGATTAAGGCTGTCGTATTCATAGCTTACGGTAGTTGTGCCGTTTGCCACGCTTATGATATTGCCGAGCTTATCATATTCATACGAATATGTGCCCGCCGGGGTTTCAACGGATTTAACAAGCGTGGTTGTGCGCTTTTCCGCTGCGCCCTCCGCTTTGGCGATTTCATAATTTTCGTAGGCATATTTAATGCCGAACGAATTGCCGCCAAAGCTTTTTTGCGCCAATCTGCCGAGATTATCATAAGCAAAGCCGAGCTTTTCGCTTCCGTTCCACTGCACGGAATATACCTGATCGGGCATTTCGCCGTTTTTCAAACTGCCGTAAGCATAGCCGATTTCCTGCCTGCCGAGCGGCGAAAAATGCGTTATGCCCGTTAAATAGTTTGTTTTATCAGCATATTTAAAATCCGTGTAGGATATTAAATTAAGGTCGCTTTTTCCCGTGCCCGCATATTCGCGCTGAGAAACAACTCGCTCTGCAAGGTCATAAACAAATTTGGTGTTTGTGCCCGTGAAAAAGTCTGTTACCTGCGCAACGGAGCCGTTGCTGCCATAGGAATATGTTACCCTTTGATTTTCGCTTCCATTATATCGCTTTTCCGTTTGGCGGTCAAACTTATCATACGAAAATTCAACCGTGTCGCCGTTTCCGTAGGTTTGCTTTGAAAGCAGGCCCACGCCGTTATATTCAAGCTCGGAGAGCGTGCGCCAAGCATTGCCGTTGCCGACTCTGTTTGCCGTTGTTCTGCCGAATTTATCATACAAAAAGCTGTATTGCAGCGCGCCGTTTACATTTATGCTTTGCAGGCGGTCGTTTTCATATTCATAGCTGTTTGTTACTCCCGCAGAGGAAACGGAGAGCAGGGAGTTATTATTTTCGTCATACGCATACTGCGTGGAAACGCCGTTTGCATTTGTTACGCTTTGTAGCGTGCCTTTATTTTCATCATAGGAATATACGGTTTCGTTATTCCTTTCATCCGTTGTTTTGGCAACGAAGTTTTGGCTTTGCGTATATTCCGTTTGGGTGGATACGGTGTATTCATCCGTTTGTTCATAGGGATAAAAATACCATTTTTGCGATTCGGCGGGGCTGTTATTATTGCAGGCGGACTGCCTCAGCACTCGCCTGTCTTTAATTTCCTTATCGCCGAACTGCCCGTCGAGGCACATTTTGAAATCCGAAGCTTCCGTGTAAGCAACGAAGCTGCCGTCTTCCTGCTTAACAAGCTTAAATCTTTGCGCGTTTGACTGATTGCCTGCGTGAAGCTGCAATTCAGTGCCCGATGCCGCAGATGCGCTTTTAACATCCATATATGCGGCCCTGAACGCCGAGGCTCTTAAATAGAACACATCCGTTTTGCCCGAAACCGCTTCGGGAGTCCATGTGAGCTTGCGCGAGGAATTATAGTTTGCCTCTGCTCGGATATACGGCGTGGTTTTAACCGTTTGGTGCACCTCGCACGAATCGATTGCATGCCCGGAATAGGCATTTATCAATATATATTCCTTGCCGCTTTCGATTTTTTGAGCGGGCTTTCTGGAAACGGTTGTTGCCTTTGTTAAATTGCCCTTATTATCATAGCTGAAGCCGTATTCAAGCCCGTCAGACGACAAAGCATTAGTAAGCTGCTTTTTATTATTATAGTTATACAGATACTTACTGCCCGAGGGATTAAGCATTTTTGCCATCTGATTTTCGTAATAGGAAAAGGTGGAATTGCTTTTTGCCAAATCCACAACGGAGGAAACATTGCCGTTTGAATCGTAATCATAAGTTTGGCCGTATTGCTCTTTATAGCAAAACGCGCCTGTTTGATAAGCGTTGTTTACATTATGGTCGTATGTAAACACAACGGAGATATTGCCGTAATCCTGCGGCATAACGATTTGATCCGCCAAAAACTGCCACTGATTTTTAACATCCGGGTTAAAATATTTATTTATGCAGCCGAGCCATTTGCCGTTATTATCGTAATAATCGATTGCAATTTCAAAGTGCGGCTTATAGCTTTCGGAATCCTTAACCCCGTTCAGCGGAGCGGAAAAGGCATAGCCCCATGCACCGTAGGAAAAAACATCGCCCTTTTTGCCGGAAACATTTAAATATTGCCGTTGCCTTTTGTAATCGCCTTCAACCGAGCCTGTGAGCTTGCCGCATTTTGCAAAGCCGTTGAGCCCCGCCCAGGTTACGGAGCTTGTGCCGCTGCCGAAATTTTCCCAAGCCGTCAAGCCGTTGTCAAACGAGGAATTTTCAACAATATTAAAGGTGCTTGCGTTATCGCTTTTTTCAAGCTGCACATCGTCAAACCACACGGTGCCGTAAGCGTCAGGCCCAAAGCCCATATTCACTTTAAGCGTTGCGCCCGCGGGCAAATCAAAGGTTACGCTTCTGCGCTCCCAGCCGTTTGTGGCATTTGTTTTTTCAATCAGCTTGCTGTAAACATATTTGCCGTTTGAATCATAAACCTCGGCAAACATTTGCGCACCGCCGCCTGGAATGGTTTTTCCGTCCGTATAAATATAGGCGGAAAAGGTGTATGTGCCCTGCGGCAGATTATTATGATTTTGAACCGCATTAACGCGGCCGCCGTTTGAAGCGGATTTTGTGACTTTAAGGGAAGCGTCCGTTATATTTTTCTTGGCGGCGTCTATTGAAACGGATGCGCCGGAGGAATTATTTGTATAAGTCCAATACCCGGCATAGCCCCTTGTGAAGCCCGGGTTTGTAATATAGTTTACGGTGCTTTTTAAAACGCGGGATTCTGAAATCAGCTTATTTGCCTTGCCGCTTGTGTTGTTGCCGCCGGCAAGCTTAAAGAACTGCGCAGAGCCGTCCGTATTTGAAACCGTTCCCGTGGTTTGGGCATAATCGTTAAACTGATATGTGTAGCTTCTGCCCTGCAAATCCGTAACTTCCGTTTCATTTTGCAGGTATTTAAAGGAATAGCTTTCAAGCGCAGTATTATCCGCGGAGCACCATTTCAACTCTTTAACCCTTTTTTGCTCGGAGCCGTCATAATCAACGCACGCCTTTGTGCCGTCTATCCCGGCGATATATTTAATAAGGTGCGAGCCGTTCCAGCTTATTTCAACATTTTTACCGTCTGCAAACGAAACGGCGGTTAAATATCCGTTTTGATATTTAAACTCGGTTTTTCTGCCGGCAGGGTCGGTTATTCCGGCAACCTGCCTTGCGGTGTTCGGCGTGTAGTCAAAAATATATTTTCTGCCTGCACCGTCCGTTATTGAAGTGATGCGCGAATTATCATCGTATTGAACGGTTGAAGACACACCCGACGGGTTTTTGATTCTGCTGAGGCGCCCCTTATTGTCGAAATACATTTTATTATCGTCTTTATCCGTTACAACATAATTTGCTTCTGGCGCGCTTGAATCGGAACCGACGGATATAACATCAAGTGTGTATCCGAGGCCGTCTTCATCCTTGCCGGATGAGGTGTTGCCGTTTTCAAAATAAAACCAATGAATTGTGCCGTCGGCATCATTAAGATAATATTTATAGCCGTTATCCCAAAAAGTGCCGCCCTGCTTAACAAGGTATATCTGATAATTGGTTTGAATACGATTGCCGAAATCGGCATATTTGGCAGCCTCTTTATTTGAATTATAAACAAGCGAAAGGTTAACGGGCATCAAGCTGCCGCCCGCATCCTGCGTTACCGGCTGAGAAAAAACAAAATTGCCGTTATAATTATTAACGCTTGCCGTGCCGCTGCGGCCTGCCGCCGTATCCGTGAACGACCAGTAATCCTCGTAGCCTGACATATTGCGGTAAGACACCGTCATTACCGGCCTGTTATTCGGATAAGTGGTGTAATTTATTGAATAAAACCAAGCCTTTGCCGCAGCCGTTTTGGTGGTTGTTAAGGACAAGCCGTAGTTACTGCTTTTATCCTCATACCAACTGCGCACCATATCCGTGATTTCAACCTCGCGGAATTTGGTCAAATCTGTTTTTTCCGTAAGCATCAAATAATCGGAAATATCGGAGGCGCTGTGAGGGCCGTTGTTCCATGTTACCGTTTTTTCGTTCCAATCTTCAACAAGCCTTCTAACATTTACGGGAAGCCCCACCTCGCATTTGCGCAGGCCGAGATACAATTTTGCATCCACAACCTTATCCGCAATGCCGAGCGCGGGCAATTCCGTGAATTTCATATAGCTTTCGGTTTGACCGTAGCCGTAAATATTGCCCACATAAAGGCTGCCCATATCGTCCGTGCCGGATGCTTTATAGCATTTATTCGGATTTTGAGACGACACAAATGCCGATTGAACATTTTTTGCACTTTGCTCTGTTTTAAGCACAGGGTCAACCGTAACGGGATATTCCCTGCTCTGCTCATTCAGCCAAGCTTCATCAAGCGTTGTTTTAACCGTGAAGGTGTTGTTTTTACTTTCAATCAGTGCAAGCGTTATCCCCGCAGAAGCATTGCCCTGCGCGTCTTCCATAAAAGGCGCAGTTAAAGTGTATATCACCTTACCGTCGGAATCCCGCATTTCTATTGTTTTATCGTCAATCTGAACGGGAACAAGGCCGTTTGCCTTATAAACCGATGTGAAATTGCTCGGCGATTTATCGCTTTTCAGAATAATATTTTCTTTAATTCCGGAAGGGCCGAGAATATATTGAAAATCCGTGCCTTTATAAACATTTTTATAGTCAACGGTTGAGGTGAGATTTTCCAAAACCGTCGGGTCGTCGCTCACCTCGTTTTTCTCGATTTGCGCAGTGCTTTTTTCGGCATCTTCATAATACCAAGAAATTTCATAGCCGTCTTTTTCAAGGCGAACAAATTTTTTGCCGTTCGTTTTTTTGGAAAGCCTTACGCTGTAATCGGCAGTGTGATTTACCAAATCCTTATTTTTAACAATTCTGCCCGCGTTTTCATCATCATCTGCACTCGTTTCCGAAAGAGTGTTATCATAATCCACCCATCTGCCGTTTTGCTCAAAATGCACGGGCGTCAAATACTGCGCAGCCTGCACAGTGCCGTCGCTCATACGGAAATACTTTGTGCTTTCATCGCGCATACTCGTATCTTCATACAGAACATACGCATCTTCGGCGGAGGAATCTTCTGTTGTTTCGGATTCCTGTGCCTGCGATTCTGCCGCAGCGGCGATATTTTGCTGCGAAGCCATTATCGAAACCGGGCTTGCAACCGTTAACACGGCTAAAATTACTGCAATAACCGCCTGCATGGTTTTGAATTTTTTATTCATGAATACACTCCTTTATTTGGATTTTTTGTGTGTCCAAAACCATATTATCATTTTTTTGACAAACAAGCAATATAAAATAATATAATCACAATATATTTGTACAGAGTTTTATGTTTGTTTGGAATTTTAAGCAACCAATCAAAAAATTCAGGCGAAGCGGCACGCTGTGTAAAGAAGAATGCGCCCCAAGCGGCGTACTCCGCAAAGACCGATTGCTCAATAAATCAAACAAACGGCAAAATACTGCCTTAAAATGCAGTGAAGGCGGCAGATTATGATTTTAAAGTAGACACTTTGTGCGGCATATGATACACTTTTATTAAGCAAACGCAGGAGGCGCCCATAAAAAAGGTTGCACAGTAACTTCGATTATGATTACGGCCCTCGCTGCCGTTGCAGGCCGCTTACAGGCTCTGCATTTGCCGAGCCGATGGACGGCGCAATTTTGCTTGCACTGATTTCGGGAATCACCTGCATTATTTACACAATTGATAATCGCGATGAACAGCGCACACCCAAACAACAAACATTTTAACGGCTACACACCGTTATATATATCCGCCATTAAAACACATTTTAAAAATCGCATTCAAAGCGGTGGATCATAAAGATGAGCAATGATTTAAAAGCAATAAAAATCACATATGCCGAAGCCGAACGCTGCGACAAAAGCAAAAAGCTGCTTCGCAAAATCCGCTGCCGCATTAAAGGCGGTTCCGTTCACGATGAGCTGTTTTTTTCATTTAAGGCTCTGCTCGGCGGCAGACGTTCAAAAAGCAACGTTCGTGCGTTTTTGCGAGCCGCTGTTTCATATTTTTTCTCAAGCACACTTGCAAACAAATTATTATTTGACGAAGCTTGCGAGGAAAGCAAATTTGAAAAGCCGTTTTACCCGCGTGAAAATTCATGCATGTATCACTGGACGGCAATTGAAAACGCCGACGGCATAACAAAACACGGGATTTTACCCATGGGCAATTCAAAATATGTTTATATAACGGATGACCCCGAATTTATCGCGAAATCAGGCTATCTGCATTGGAAGGTGCTTGCGGCAAAAAAAGACACGATATTTGTGCCGATTAAAATTGACGCACACGCACTTGCGGCGGAATACGAAATCATGAAGGTGTTTTCCCGCCATGAATACGCGGTTAAACACATTCCGCCCGAATTTATAATAAACGAGCAGGCAGCCACATCAAAAAGCGGCACGTAAAAGCTGATACGGCGCACTCCGTGCGGGCAGGCAACCATATCCGTTTATTATTTTGATTGCCCGAAAGATATATTTATCGGTTTAGACCGTAAAAGCCGATAAAAGCACAGAAAGCGGAAAGCTCAAATCGCCGTTCAAAGCTTTTGGCGGTGTTTTACTTTGCCGTTACGATTTTCATTATTCTTAAAAACATTAAGCTAATGCCGGGAGTTTTTTCAAGAATTTTTCAAGAGGCTTTCGGATTTAAACAGATTGCAGGCATACACAATTGTGTGGGATCTCGGCGATGTGGGAATAGGGCTTATGACGATCATTAACCTGATTATTCTTGTGCCTATGTCTAAGGAAGCAATTTCGATTTTAGACAGAAAAAGCGATAAGGCGGCACAGATAAAGGAAACGGCAAGGATGCACAGTGAGCAAACCGAGCCGAGCGAATAACGAATTTTGCACATACAACAAAATTCACACAATGCGTTTGCGGATAACCGCAGGCGCATTTTTTATATAAAAAAGAAAGCAAATTAAAACCGTTCTTCAACCGAGCAAAAATGCCTATAACAAAAAATCACACAAACGCAAAAAAGCCGCCCCTTTGGGCGGCTTTTTCAGCTTAACGGAATTCCGAAAAGCTTAAAATATTTATTTAATAATATGCAGAACAAATCAAAGTGCTTACCGCACAAAATTCAGACATTATATACGATGCCTGTTTTTAACCTTAATACGCTCCATTGCACGGGAAAGATTTGCCTTTGTAACATAATAATCGAACTGGCTCATCTTTTGGCGAAGTTCTTCTTCGGCGCGCTCCTTAGCCTCTTCTGCACGGCGCTTATCAATTTCCTCCGGCAATTCAACAGAAACACAAATAAGAGCTGCTTCATTTGAAAGAAATTCAAGGAAGCCATCGCTTACAAAAGCTTCTTTTACCTCGCCCGTTTCCGTAACAAGCTTCATTTCGCCCATTTCAATCGGCACAACCGCATTTGAATGGTGCGCCATAAAGGTCATGGAGCCACCGTCTATATAAGGCACGGTAAGGCTTTGAGCCTCGCCGTCATAAAACACCTTATTAGACGCAACAATTTTAATCTTAAAAGTGTTCATTACTTCATATCCTTTGCCTTTGCAAGCACATCATCAATAGTGCCGGCATTAAAGAATGCCTGCTCAGGAATATCATCAACATCACCGTCTATAATAGCCTTAAAGCCTTTTACGGTTTCCTTTACGGGCACATAAACGCCCTTTAAGCCGGTAAACATTTCTGCAACATGGAAAGGCTGAGAAAGGAATTTTTCAATCTTTCTTGCACGGTAAACCGTTGTTTTATCCTCATCAGAAAGCTCTTCCATACCGAGGATTGCGATAATATCCTGAAGCTCTTTATATTTTTGAAGGTATTCCTGAACACGGCGTGCAACATGATAATGCTCCTCGCCTACTGTTTCGATTTCAAGAATACGGCTGCTTGATTCAAGCGGATCAACGGCGGGATAAATACCCTTTTCAACAATTTTTCTTGAAAGAACCGTTGTGGCATCAAGGTGAGCAAACGTGGTTGCCGGAGCAGGGTCCGTTAAATCGTCTGCCGGCACATAAACAGCCTGAACGGATGTTATTGAACCGCTTTTTGTGGAAGCAATTCTTTCCTGAAGCTCGCCGACATCCGTTGCAAGGGTTGGCTGATAGCCAACTGCAGACGGCATTCTGCCGAGCAATGATGAAACCTCTGAGCCTGCCTGAATAAATCTGAATATGTTATCTATAAACAAGAGCACATCCTGATGAGCAACATCACGAAAATACTCTGCCATTGTAAGGCCGGTTTCCGCAACACGCATACGGGCTCCGGGCGGTTCGTTCATCTGACCGAACACAAGTGCCGTTTTATTGATAACGCCGGATTCCTTCATTTCGTTCCAAAGATCGTTACCTTCTCTTGAACGCTCACCAACACCGGTGAAAATAGAATAGCCGCCGTGCTCATTTGCGATATTTGTGATAAGTTCCTGAATAAGAACTGTTTTACCTACAC
This sequence comes from uncultured Anaerotruncus sp., assembly GCA_900539775.1. Taxonomy (GTDB): domain Bacteria; phylum Bacillota; class Clostridia; order Oscillospirales; family Acutalibacteraceae; genus Eubacterium_R. The sequence continues at coordinate 96,212 of UQDL01000001.1, forward strand.
CGGCACCGCCAAAGAGGCCGATTTTACCGCCTTTTGCATAAGGCGTGAGCAAATCAATAACCTTAATGCCCGTTTCAAGAATTTCAACATTTGAGCTTTGCTCTTCAAAATCCGGAGGGCGGCGGTGAATGCCCCAATGCTCCTCGCCTGAAAGATCCTCAAGCCCATCTATAGTTTCACCCGTTACATTAAAAAGCCTGCCAAGGCATTTTTCGCCTACGGGCACGGAAATGGCGCCGCCTGTTGCCGTTACCTCCATATCCTTATGAAGCCCTTCCGAAGCTGCAAGCATAATGCATCTTACAACGCCGGAGCCGATTTGCTGAGCGACCTCCATAACCAAGGTTTTGCCTTCTGACTCAACATGAAGCGCATCCTTGATTTTTGGAAGTTCCCCTTCAAAAGCAACGTCCACAACAGGACCCATTACCTGAATAATTTTACCTTTATTCATTTAGGATTCCTCCTAATTCTTCATTTTTTGTGCTTTAGAGCCCGCAACAACCTCTGTTATTTCCTGAGTTATTGCCGCCTGCCTTGCACGATTATATTCAACATCGAGCCGCTTGAGCATATCCTTTGCGGCATCCGTTGCCGTTTGCATTGCCATCATTCTGGCATTATGCTCGCTGCAATATGATTCAATTAAAGCACCGTAAACAAAGCCTGCAACGTAATCGGGCACAATGCTTTGAAAAACGGTTTTTGCATCGGGCATAAATTCGGCATTTTCATAATAATTCGATTCGCCCTTTGCCTTAATGCCTTCTTTTTTTAAGGGAAGGATTTGCTGAGTTACGGGTTCAACCGTCATTGAATTCACCATTTTGGTGTAAACAACATAAACCTCATCAAGCTGCTCCTTAATAAAAAGCTCTATCAGGGTTTTTGTGATATGCCTTGCCCTGTTCATAGTGGGATTTTGTGCTGTGTATTTGAAATCAATATCAACGGGAATATTTTTTCTTCTGAAATAATGCCTGCCGACCTCGCCGACGATAAAAAGCATATTGTGCGCCTCCATGGCGGCACTTTCCTCTGTGATTTTGATTATATTATGGTTATAAGCACCGGCAAGACCTTTATCTGCCGTGATAACAAGATATCCCTTTCGCCTTTCCGAGCCTTCACGCTGCGGGCGTGTGTCAAAAAACTCGGTGCCGGCATCCGGGGCAACATCAAGGATCTTTGCAAGGCCATCCTGCATCATAAAAAAGAAGGGCTCTGTGTTTTTAAGATCTCTGCGGGCCTTTTGAAGCTTTGAAGACGACACCATATACATTGCGTTTGTGATTTTCATTGTGTCCTTAATAGACTTCATTCTGCCCTGTATTTCTCTTGCGTTAGCCATTGTTCGCCTTTCCGAATTCGTCTATTGCATCAAGTATATCCTGCTTGAGTGCATCGCCGAGCACCTTGCCGCTTTCGATTTCATCAATGATATCTTTGCGTGATTCGGCGAAATATTCAAGCATTTCGGCCTGATACTTTTTAAGATCGTCTATGGGAACATTCATAAACTTACGGCCGACTGCACCAACAAGGGTTATAACCTGCTGAGAAAGCGACATGGGATTGCCGAGCGGCTGCTTCAACAGCTCCATAAGGCCCTTACCATAAGTAAGCTCTGCCTTTGTTTCCTCATCAAGATCGGAAGAAAACTGGGTGAACACTTCCATTTCGCGGAACTGAGAAAGATCAACACGAAGCGAACCGGCTGCTTTTTTCATAGCCTTTGTTTGCGCTGCACCGCCAACACGGGAAACCGAAAGGCCTACATTTACTGCCGGCCTTTGGCCGCTGAAGAACAAATCGCTTTCAAGGAAAATTTGGCCGTCTGTTATTGAAATAACATTGGTTGGGATATAAGCGGAAACATCGCCTGCCTGAGTTTCGATAATGGGCAAAGCGGTGATTGAACCGCCGCCGAGTTCATCCGAAAGCCTACTTGAACGCTCAAGAAGCCTTGAATGAAGATAGAAAACATCGCCGGGATAAGCCTCACGGCCCGGAGAACGCTCAAGAAGAAGAGAGAGCGCACGATAAGCAACGGCGTGCTTACTTAAATCATCATAAATGATAAGAACATCCTTGCCTGCATACATAAAATACTCTGCAAGAGCCGTTGCGGCATAGGGTGAAATATACTGAAGAGATGCGGAATCGGCTGCCGTTGAGCAAACAACAACGGTGTAATCCATGGCGCCTGCTTTTGTGAGAGTGCCAACAAGCTTTGCCACCGTGGAGGTTTTTTGACCGATTGCATTATAGATGCAGATACAATCCTTGCCCTTTTGGTTAAGAATAGTATCTATAGCAATAGATGTTTTACCCGTTTGGCGATCGCCGATTATAAGCTCACGCTGGCCGCGGCCGATCGGGAACATTGAATCTATTGCCAAAATGCCTGTTTCAAGAGGCTGAGAAACCGATTTACGATCTACGATAGACGGTGCTGCATTTTCAACAAGACGATAATCATCTGCTTTGATTTCGCCGTTGCCGTCTATAGGCTCGCAAAGTGCATTAACAACTCTGCCGATAAAAGCATCGCCTACGGGAACACCGGCTTTTTTATGAGTGCGGGTTACTCTGGTGCCCTCATGAATACCAACCTCTTCGCCAAAGATTATGCAGCCGATTTTTTCCTTTTTAAGGTCCTGCACCATGCCTTTTACGCCGTTTTCAAAAACAACGATTTCACCGTACATAACATGGTTCATACCGTAAATATTGGCAATACCGTCGCCCACGCTGATAACGGTGCCGATTTCTTCGCCGCCGTTTACATGCTCTTCAAAATCACGAACATCCCTTTGCAAAACCTCAATTACGGATTTGGGGTCTGCGCCGCCTGAGCGGGCGGATTTCATAACCTGAGACTTGATTGCCTCTAATTTATGCTTAATGCTGAAATCATATTCCTTATCGCCCACATCAATTACAAAGCCGCCGATAAGATTTTCATTTTTAACAATTTCAACATTGGCTTTTTCTGCGCCTGTTTCCTTGCAAATAAATTTTTTGATACCCTCAAGCTGCTTATCATCCGGGGCGTTAACACAAAAAACCTTTGCCGAAACAACATTATTTTCTTTGTTTATTTCCGAAATATAATTATTGATAATCTCTTCAAGATCATCAATATTGCCCTGCTTTGAAAGCTGCAAAATAAAATCTTTTACAGAAGGAACAAAAAGCTCCTCCGCAACCTTGGCTTTATCCGCTGCGGGCACATTCGGATCATTAAGAACAGCCTTTAATTCGCTGCTTGCCTTAATCAATTTGAGCGCATCCTCAAGTCCGGACACACTTACATTGGCGGAAAACAGCGATTTAAGATAATTTTCAATATTCTGAATCATTATTTTTCGTCACTGCTTTCGTTTAAAAATTTGTTATAGAGCTCGCTGTCTGTTTCGGCGCTGACATTTTTGCCGATAACCTTTTCAGCGGTTTCCATAGCCAAAGCGGCAATTTGTTCGTTGACTGCGCTTCTTGCTTTTTCGCATTCGAAATCCGATGCTTTTTTTGCATCTGATTTAATTTTATCTGCGTCTGCCTGAGCACGGTCTATAATTTTGTTATATTCTGCCTTAGCGTTTGCCCTTGCGTCATTAAGAATTTGCTTCTTTTCATCTTCAACGCCGCTGAGCTGGCCCTGATATTGTGCTTTAAGCTCATCAGCCTGCTTTTGCGCTGCATCCGCATTGCTGAACTGCTGATCAATCATAGCTTTTCTTTTATCAAGGGTTTTCTTTATCGGCTTGAAAAGGAAAACCTTCATAAGAATGAAAAACACAACAAGGTTAATAACCGTCCAAAGCAGATTTAAATCAAACTTTAACATTTACATATATCCTTTCGTAAAGAATATCGGGTGCTGAGTTTCAGCCGATTATTTAACCATGAAGATTATAAGGATGGCGCCGATAAGGCCGTAAATAGCCGTTGCCTCTGAAAGAGCTGCACCAAGAATAAGAGTTGTTTGAATTTTGCTTGCCATTTCGGGCTGGCGAGCCTGAGCCTCAACGGCTTTACCTGTTGCAATACCGATACCGATGCCGGCGCCGAGGCCGCAAATAAGAGCGATACCTGCACCGATTGCAATAATTGAACCTGTCATAATAAAAATCTCCTTAAACTAAAAATCAAAATTTAAATGTTTATCTATTTTAAGCAGCGGTTGAAGCATCAAGCGCATGCTTTTTTGCTTTTTTATTTGCCTTTTTCATTTTTTTCTTTTGCTTTCTGGCTTTAGTTTCTTCTTCTGTTTCCACAGCCTCCTGCAAATAGAGGGCACTTAAGAACACAAAGATATACGCCTGAAGCAAACCATCGAAAATATCGAAATAAAGGCTGAGCACAACGGGAACGAAAAGCGGCACAACGGCTTTAATAAGCTCCATAATGGTGAACGCACCGATAACGTTACCGAAAAGACGCATAGAAAGAGAAAGCGGTTTTGTTATTACTTCCAGCATATTGATCGGGGTTACAATCCATACCGGCTTGGTGAAGTTTTTAAACCTGCCAAGAACGCCTTTGTCTTTAAACGCATTATACTCAACGAGCACAATAGTCATCACTGCCATTGCAACATCCACCTGCATACTTTTGGTGGGTGGCTTCATTCCGAAAAGGCCAATGATGTTTGACATGCCTATAAAGAGGGCAACGCTCATCAAATAAGGAATATATTTTTCCACCTTGGGGCCCATTATTTCCTTAAAGAAGCCTTCTGCCTTTTCATAGCACAGTTCAAGCAACGCCTGCCTTTTGCTGATTTTGCCCTGCACCTTCAGATTGCGGGTAAGCAGAATAGCAATAACAGTCATCACAGCCATAATGATCCAGGACACAACCGTGCATTCATCAATCGTAACCTCAATACCGAATATTTTAAATCCGAGATCTTTCCAAGTTGCGATTTCAAGCTGCTTGGTTAATTCTTCCTGCAAATCCATTGTGATGGGAGCAAACGTACAATCACCTCCTGTTTTTATAGTGCCGAGGCAAAGGCCTGCGACACCTGCTTGCCGGTGCGCCTATTATATATATAATAGGCACACCTAATGCTACTTGGATTATACACCAACAATTTACAAAATTCAAATTTTTTGCCGATTATTTTCGATTATCGGCAAATTGCATAATTTGTATTATTCGGCAGGGTTCATTTTTATTTATTTGAGCGCAGACAGCCACCTGTTTTTTTACCGAAAAGGGCAGAGTGTAAACATAGTGTTTTCCGCATAACGGCGGCGCAAACAGCCTTTTTTTACACACCTTTGAGAAAATGTGAAAATAGAGGTTTACAACTTTGCAAAGTTAGTTTATAATAGTAATCTGATAAGTATAAACATATATTTAAGGAGAGTTTTTGATGGCAAAAGAACAAAAGAAAATGGTGGACGACATAACCTCAATGGATGAGGATTTTGCAAAATGGTACACCGACATTTGCCGCAAGGCGGAGCTTATAGAATACACAAGCGTTAAAGGCTGCATGGTTATCAGGCCATACGGTTATGCCATTTGGGAAAATATACAAAAAACACTTGACGGAATGTTTAAGGCAACGGGCCACGAGAATGTTTGCATGCCCATGTTTATTCCCGAAAGTTTGCTGCAAAAGGAAAAAGACCATGTTGAGGGCTTTGCCCCCGAATGCGCATGGGTTACCATGGGCGGAAACGAGAAGCTTGAAGAAAGGCTTTGCGTTCGCCCAACTTCCGAAACCCTGTTTTGCGAGCACTTTAAGCAAATAGTTCACTCTTACAGAGATTTGCCTAAATTATACAACCAATGGGTTTCCGTTGTTCGCTGGGAGAAAACCACTCGCCCGTTTTTGCGCTCAAGGGAGTTTCTGTGGCAAGAGGGGCACACGCTTCACGAAACTGCAGACGAGGCCATTGAAGAAACAGAAAAAATGCTTAATGTTTACACCGAATTTTGCCAAAAATATTTGGCGATGCCGGTTGTGCAGGGCATGAAAACAGAGAGCGACAAATTTGCAGGCGCCGAGCGCACATATTGCATTGAAGCTCTTATGCATGACGGCAAGGCTTTGCAGGCAGGCACATCACACTATTTCGGCGACGGCTTTGCAAAAGCATTCGGAATTCAATTTGCAGACAAAAATAATCAGCTTAAATATCCGCACCAAACATCTTGGGGCGTTACAACAAGGCTTATAGGCGCAATAATCATGACTCACGGCGACGATAACGGCTTGGTGCTTCCGCCGGCTGTTGCTCCCATTCAGGTTATGGTTATTCCGATTGCAATGCACAAAGACGGCGTGCTTGAAAAGGCAAACGAGGTTTGTGACAGACTTAAAAACATTTGCCGTGCAAAAATAGATGCTTCCGAAAATTCACCCGGATGGAAATTTGCAGAATATGAGATGAAGGGCGTTCCGATCAGAGTTGAAATCGGCCCCAAAGACATCGAAAAGAATCAATGCGTTATCGTTACACGCCACAACAGAGAAAAAACCTTTGTTTCACTTGACGAGCTGGAAACGGTGATTCCGCAAAAGCTGCAGGAAGTGCGTGACGGCTTATACGAAGCTGCACTTGAAAACAGAGAGCGCCGCACATACACATGCAAAACGCTTGACGAAATCACAGAGGCACTTGAAAAGAACGGCGACGGTTTTGTTAAGGCAATGTGGTGCGGAGACGAAGCTTGCGAGGACAAGGTTAAGGAACTTACCGGTGTTGGCTCTCGCTGCATTCCGCTTGATCAAGAGCAAATTTCAGACACCTGCATTTGCTGCGGAAAGCCTGCAAAGCATATGCTCTATTGGGGCAAAGCTTACTAAAAGCACTATGATATCAGGCGGTAAAATGGCAATCGACCGCTTTGCTTTGGCGGCACCTTTGCCTTTATCCGCTTAATATAAAAACTATAAGGAATAAGGACGGGATTAAAATGGCAGTTTTAGTTACAGGCGGTGCCGGTTATATCGGCAGCCACACTTGCGTTGAGCTTATGAACGCTGGCATTGATGTTGTTATCGTTGATAACTTTTACAACTGTAAAAAATCCAGCATAGACAGAATTAAGGCTCTTGTCGGCAGGGATTTTCCCTATTATGACTGTGATGTCAGAGACCGTGAAGCGCTTGATAAAGTCTTTAAAAAAGAAAAAATCGATTCGGTTATTCATTTTGCCGGATTAAAGGCTGTTGGCGAAAGCGTTCAAAAGCCTCTTGAATATTTTGACAATAATGTTACGGGCACACTTGTGCTGCTTGATGTTATGAGAAAGAACGGCTGCAAAAAAATCGTTTTCTCATCATCGGCAACCGTTTACGGAATGAACAATATTTCTCCGCTTACCGAAGATATGCCCGTTGGCGGCGTTACAAACCCATATGGCAGAACAAAATATATGATTGAATGCATTTTGCAGGATTTATATGTTTCAGACAACAGTTGGTCTATCTGCCTGCTTCGCTACTTCAATCCGATCGGAGCGCACAAAAGCGGCACCATGGGTGAGGATCCAAACGGCATTCCAAACAACCTTATGCCGTATATCACCCAGGTTGCAATCGGCAAGAGAGATCATTTAAGTGTTTACGGCGATGATTATGACACTCCAGACGGCACAGGCGTGCGTGATTACATTCATGTTGTTGACCTTGCGCTCGGCCATGTTAAGGCTGTTGAAAAGGTTGGCGGCGAAACCGGACTTTTCATTTACAACCTCGGCACAGGCAAAGGATACAGTGTGCTTGATGTTGTTAAGGCATTTGAAAAGGCTTCCGGTGTAAACATTAAATACAAAATCGTTGCAAGACGTGCCGGAGACATTGCCACCTGCTATTCAGACCCAAGCAAGGCTTACAAAGAACTTGGCTGGAAGGCTGAAAGAGACATTGAAGAAATGTGCGAAGACAGCTGGCGTTGGCAAAAGCAAAACCCAAACGGTTATCCGGACTGATAAAAACACACGAGCCATATGCATTGCCACAATAAAAAATCGGCACATAAGGCTCTGCATCTTGCCAAAACAAAGTGGTTATAATTTAATAACAAAGCAGCCCTGCACGGTTATTCCCGGCAGGGCTTTTTTTGCGCCTTTAGGCAAACACTGCCTTTATGCGCCAACTGCTCTTAAATTTATATTTTCATAAAATTTTTGCCTTAATAAAATAGTAAATGCCGATATCAATGCCAAACAATATAAGAGCAATTATTCCCGCAGTAAGCGCCCTTTTGCGCATAAATTCATAATCACGGCCGAGCGGTTTGGATTTTAATACGCAAGAGGCAATTATTGCGGCAACGGCAAGCGGCGGAAGAGCACCGGCAAGAGCAATATCAACTATGCCGCACACAAATGCACTGCGAGCAGCTTTTTCATGCTGAGAAAGCTGCGGACGAGACTTATTTGAATCCTTATTTTTATTCTTTTTCCCGATCATTGCCGGATTCCTCCAAAATTCCGTATTTCACGATAACACGGTTTATTTTTTTTATAAACGGCTCTCCGAAAATAAAAAGGAAAAGTGCCGTGGCGCCCCCAAAAGCGGCTGAAAACGGAGCGCCTGCCGCATAAACGGCAAGCACACCCGAGATGGTATAATCCGTGAGCATGGTTAAAACAGAACTTGCATCAACAATAAGGCCATAAAGCGCAAAAGCCAGGAAAAAGCCGATAACTGCAAGCAGCCACCTATTTGGCTTAAAGTGCTTAAACACTATACCGGCAACAAAACCCACAAGCCCCAGTGCAACCATTTGAAAAGGAGTCCAAACCCCTTGGGAAAAAATAAAGTTTGAAACAAATGCAGAAAGCGAGCCGATTATATAGCCCCTTTGCGGGCCGAGGCAAACGGCGGAGGCAATAACCACGGCAGCTATAGGCTTAAACTGAGGAACAAAATAAAACACGGCTCTTGAAGCAACGGCAAGTGCCGAAAGCACCGCCACAAGTGAAATTTCACGGGCGGAGGGCTTTGATTTTTCATAGCTGATAAAAAACGGCAAAAGCGAAAGCACAATCACAATTACGCAAACAAGATAAAAAGAAGTGCCTGCCTTGAAATAAAGCTGCCATAAAATAATAAAAGCCAAGGCTGCTGCGGTAAACAGGAAATAAAGTAAATTTGCGCCTTTTCTCACGGGCTCACCTCCGCATCATCAACGCTGACAATTCGTCCGCCGGTCATGGCAGAAAGTGAGGTTGTATAAATATCAAGGGCTGCAAAGAACTGCCTGCGAGGGGCAGAAGCGGCTATTTTACCATCAAACAAAAACGAAGCAAAATCTGCATATCTGCCTGCAAATTCAATATCATGAGTAACAAGCACAACCGTTTTTCCGCCAAGGCAAAGCTTCCTTAAAATTAGGGCGAGCTCAGCCTTGAAAGCAGCGTCCACGCTTTTTGTAGGCTCATCAAGAAGCAAAATATCCGCACCCGTTTGCACAATTTTTGCAACGGCAAGGCGCTGTGCCTCACCGCCGGATAAATCAAACGGATTTGCATCAAGCAGCTTTTCCAAGCCAAATTCGCGCACAAGTGCATCATCCGAAATTTCCTCACGAACTGTATCGCACAAAAAAAGTGCCTGCACATTTTGCGGCATATAAGCTGCTTTGCCATCTGTTTTAATTCTGCCGCCATATGGCTTTAAAATTTTACAAAGGCATTTAAGAAGGGTTGTTTTGCCGCTTCCGTTTGCACCCACTATGGCATTTATACAGCCTTTTTTTGCAGTATAATCCAGGCAAAAAAGCACGTCCTCGCCACCTTTTTTATACGCAAATGCTAACCCGTGCGTTTTTAACGCAACAGGATAATCGTAATTCGATTCTGCTTTTTTTGCAGCCACATTACACAGCTGCCGCTTTGCCGATGCATAATCGAGCGGATGGTTTTCAAGAATTTGGGTATACGAAGGCAGCATTTGCCGCATAGGGTCATTATTTGCAGGCAAATATTCCGCAAGCCCTTCCGGGCTGCCGAAAAACGCCGCCGAGCCATGCTTTAAATAAAGAACAGAATCGCAAGGCGCCAAAAGATCGGGCCTGTGATCGGCAACAAGAATTGTTATTCCCCTTTCAGATTTAAGACGCAAAACGGCGGAATAAAAATTGCGAGCCGCCACGGGATCAAGCTGAGAACACGGTTCATCAAGCAGCAGCACATCGGGCGAGGCGGTCATTGCACAGGCAAGCGCAAGCATTTGCTTTGTGCCGCCGGAAAGCTCTGCCGTTTTATCATTTATATATTTATTAAGATTAAAATAACTTGCCGTTTCTGCTATTTTAAGTGCTGTTTCGCTGCGAGAAAGCGAAGTGTTTTGAAGCCCAAACGCAAGCTCGCCGTAAACAGTGTCCGTAATTATATTATTCTCCGCATCTTGGCCGACAAAGCCGATTTTACCGCCAACCGAAACATTGCCTGTTTTTTTGCCGTGAGGGGCAATTTCCTTTTTCAACAAGCGAAGCAATGTTGATTTTCCGGAACCGCTGCTGCCGCAAATGAGACAAAGCCTGCCTGAATCAACAGAAAAAGAAACATCCGAAAGTGCCGCACTTGAGGCAAGCGGATAAGAAAAGCTTAAATTTTTGATTTCAATATCAGCCATTTGGCATCCTCCCAAACATCAACTGCAAGCGGCAAAAAACACACGGCGGCGAACACTGCCGCAACAACAGGATTTGCGCTTTTTATTTCTATTCGGCTTTGATACAAAAATTCAAATGCACCTGCACAGCGCATAATAATTTCAAACACAAAAGCAGCCGTAAAGCAGCACATCAGCACAGCATCGCCGGCTCTGAATTCATAGCGTGAAAAGCCCCTGTGCTTGCCTTTGCCAAAGCCGCGGGCACGCATTGAATCCGATATTTCCATACTTCGCTCCAGGCTCATTGAAACAAGAGCAGAAAAACGCGCAACACCGTTTTTTACACCTTTTATTTCATTTCCGAGCCCTTGCTGAGCCTCTTTAATCTGATTGGCCGTTTTAACCATAAGCGGCACAAACCGCATTGCCATTGAAAAGGTGAGCACAAGCGACGGAGCAAAGCCGCCGAAGAGCGCTGCGATTTTTTCACTTGTTACAACCTCATTATATGATGCAAACCACATAATAAGCGCACCCAGCATCAAGCCCGTGCAAACGCCGTAAACCAGCGGCTCTAAATTCATTTTAATTCCGAAAACGGAAAAGAGCGTTGTTTTGCCATAACGGCAAAACAGCATATTAAACACGGCAACAAGCACAGAAAGCGGCAATGCAAATTTAACAGTACCGAGTGCCGCAGTTTTTCCGCACGCCTTTAATTCATAGAAAAACGCCGCCGCAAAAGATATTGCGCCGAACACAGGGTTTATAAAAACCGGAGTTAGCACAAAAACAAAAAGAAAAAAGAGGAAGCAGGCAGCGGGATGAAATTTTGCAAATCTATCCATATCGTTCCTCCGTTATAGTATTAAGCTATTTAAGCTGCAACAATCGGCAGCCTTGAGCCGCATATGAACTGCGGCATTTTCAGGTTAGGTGCGCTAAAATTCTATGCCTCGCCTTGCGGCAATGCCTTTTTCATAAGGATGGCGCACATTTTTAAATTCTGTTATATAATCCGCCTTTTCAAAAAGCGGCGCATATTCCGCATGGCCCGTTATTACATATTCTTTTTCCGGTGAAAACGAAAGCGAATTCACAAAATCAGGCTCAAAAAGCGAAATCACATCTAAAAATTCATCAAGCACAATAACATCATAAGATGAAGAAAGCGCATCTGCAAGCATCTTTTTTGCAAAATTCGCATAAGCTGCCTTTTCGGAATCGCTCATTTTAAAAAGAAACGGCAGATGCTGCGGATTTTCATAAAAATCTATGCTGCAATTTGCAAATCTTTCGCTTGAGGAATTATCTTTTAAAAATGCATAAACGCAAGCTGTTTTGCCGGCACCGCAGGCTCTGAGTGCCTGGCCGAGTGCGGCTGTTGTTTTTCCTTTGCCGAAGCCGTAATAAATCTGAATCATCTTATTCTGACATCCTGCTTTGTTTGAAAACGATAACCGTATTGATCAAGAATATGCATTTTATTAAGGGCTATCATTGCTCCCTTTGAAACGCAAAGCTCTGCACGCGGCGCAATTGAAGCATCAAGCCCAAGAGCTTTTGAAAAAAGCTTATCAATTCCGTAAAGCTCCGAGCATCCGCCAGTGATTATAATGCCGCTGCTTGTTATATCTGCAACTATTTGCGGAGTTGTGCGCTCAAAAATAATGTGTGCCGCATCGGTAAGTTCCTTAAAAAGCGGCTTCAGGCATTCATAAATTTCATTGCCCGTAATTTCAACGGCACACGGCATACCCGAAAGCATATCCCTGCCCTTTGCCTGCATGCTTACATCCTCTTCACGCTCAACTGCGCCGGCAATGCGGTTTTTTATTTCCTCTGCCATTCTTTTGCCGATTAAAACGCCGTATTTATCCCTCATATACTTAGCTATTTCATCATCAAAGCGGTTGCCGGCGATGCGAATTGTGTCTACCTGGCTGATGCTGCCTTGGCTGATTACCGCCATATCCGTTGTGCCGCCGCCGATGTCAATAACAAAAGCACCCGTTGGCTGCAAAGGATCAACACCGGCACCGAATGCAGCGCAAAGCGGTTCTTCAACAAGGCAAACAGATCTTGCACCGGCAGAAATCATAACAGAAATAATGGTGCGCCTTTCAACATCTGTTGCAAGCGCAGACACGGCTGCAACAACCCTTGGCTTGAAAATGCTTTTCTTTATGATTTTATTTATAAAAAAGCTAACCATTTGAACGGCAATTGAATAATTTGTGATAGCGCCGCCGATTATGGGCTGAATAACGGAAACGCCGCTTGGCTCACGCCCCTCAAGATAATAAGCCCTTCTGCCGGCGTAGAGCATTTTTTCACTTTCCGTATCATATGCCACATAGGACGGTTCATTAACAACAACGCCCTTGCCCGGCACGGAGATTACCAATGAGCTTGTGCCGAAATCAATACCGAGATCATAACCAAACATATCGTCATTCCTTAAAAAAATCTATAATTAAATGTTACTGTAAACGGTTGCCGTTGTCAACTGTTAAAAAGTGCAGAAGTGCGCTGTAGCGCCTGCTTTTTTTGTCGTTTTTAACCATGTCGGCAACAGTTTCCTTATTTCCGCAAAGCACAAGCAGCTTTTTTGCTCTTGTAAGCGCAGTGTAAAACAAATTTCTGTAAGCAAGCTTTGGCGGTGTTGAAAGCACAGGCATAACAACGGCATCAAATTCGGAGCCTTGGCTTTTATGCACGGTTATGGCATATGCAAGCTCAAGCTCCTGCACATTTGCAGCAGAATACATAGCCTCTTTATCTTCAAACACAACATTTATTATATTGCTTGTTTTGTCTATACGAGTAAGCACCCCTACATCGCCGTTGAAAACACCCATTCCGTTTTCGCTGCTTTTAAACCACGGAACATCATAGTTGTTTTTGATTTGCATAACCTTATCACCCTCACGCAAGGTGTAACCTTTAACGGTGATTTCATTTTTTCCCTTTTGCGGAGGATTGAGTTTTTTTTGCAACAGGTGATTTATGTTTTGAGAACCGAGTTCGCCCATTCGGGAAGGGCAAAGCACTTGAATATCCTTAACAGGATCAAAGCCGTATGCCGACGGAATACGACGAGTTACAAGATCTGCTATCTTGGAAGAAGCTGAATATTGAGAATTTTCACGAACCAAGAAGAAATCCGATTCGGGCGAATTATCATCAATTACCGGCATTTCGCCCTTAACAACAAGATGCGCATTGGTAACTATTCTGCTTTTCATAGCCTGACGAAAGATTTTATCAAGCTCAACAACGGGAATCAGACCGCTTTTTCGCAAATCCGCCAGCACATTGCCGGCGCCGACGGGCGGCAGCTGATCTTTATCGCCAACCAAAATGAGCCTTGAATGAAGCGGCAATGCATCAAGCAAAGCAGAAAACAAAAACACATCAACCATAGAAAGCTCGTCTATAATAACCGCATCGGCTTCAAGAGGATTTTTTCTGTTTCTTGCAAAATCAAAGGTGGATTTGTTTTCCCTGTATTCGGCCTCAAGCAAGCGGTGCAGGGTTTTTGCCTCGCAACCCGTTAATTCACTCATTCTTTTTGCTGCTCTGCCGGTTGGTGCCGCAAGCGCCACATTAAGCCCGTGATTTTTCATAAGAGCTATCATGCCCTTAACGGTTGTTGTTTTACCGGTGCCGGGACCGCCGGTTAATATAAGCAGCCCCTTGTTGACTGCAGTTTCGATTGCAGTGCGTTGCTTTTCATCAAAACAAATTCCGTTTGCGCTTTCAAACGCATAAACCTCGCTTTGAAATATTTCAACCTGAGACGGTGGATAATTAACCATAATCTTTATGCGATCCGCAATATCGTGCTCTGCTTCATATGCGGCGGGGATAAACAAAAATTCTTTGCCGTCTATTTCATCATTCACAAGCTTATGATCATCAATGGCAGTATCTATTGCAATTTCCGCATCGTCCTCGCTGCAATCAAGATATGAAATTGCAGTTTTAACTACGCTTGATCTCGGCAAGCAGGTGTGACCGTTTTTTATATTAAATTCAACAATATGAGTTACAAGCGCCTCTGCACGCACGGAGCTTTGCACGGAAATACCGTTTTCATCCGCCAAATCCTCGCAGCGTTCAAAGCTGATAATTCCGCAGGAAACAAAAGAAAACGGATTATCGCAAAACACTTCGGCAGCTTCTTCTTTAAAAATTTTATAAGCATTTAGTGCCTCTTTATGAGTAAGGCCGTTATTTATAAGCGCCGTAAGAGTTTCTCGGGAGCCGAATTTTTCAATAAACGCCCTTTGAAATTCACGGGCTTTAGTTCTGCTTATTCCTTTCACGGATGCAAGGCGGTTTAAATCATTTTGCAAAACATCAAATGTGTTTGTTCCGAATTCCTCAACAATTTTTTGAGCAAGCCCGGGGCCTATTCCCCTTATAATTCCGCTTGAAAGATAATCAAGCATTCCGGCTGTATTTTCAGGCATCGTCATTGTTATTTCTTCCGCCAAAAACTGAATGCCGTAAATATGATGAACAGTCCATTTGCCGACCGCCTCTATCTGCACACCGGCGGCAAGAGGCAGTGAATTGCCAACTACTGTTACTTCTTCGTTTTCGCTTAAAACTTTGAAAATGCAGTAGCCGTTATCTTCATTATAATAGGTTATTTCTTCAACAGTGCCCTTTATTTTTTCGACTTGATTTTCTGCCATAACTGCTCCGATGGTGTTTTGAAAGATGATTTAATGATTATAATTCACGGCAAAACCGAGAATCATTTATATTTGTTAAAACAAACAGCAAATTTATGATACCGTGTTTTAATGCTTTAACAAACTGAAAGGCAAAATAAAAATTAAATGTTCTTCGATACAAACAAAATCTTTAATTTCGCTCTTTGTTCATGAGGCTGTTAGGTTATTATAACACACCCTAAACCCTCCTACAAGAAAAAACAGGCAGGGAAAACCCTGCCTGCGAATAATTATTATAAATTACTCTTCGATTTCTGTAACAACGCCTGAACCTACTGTTCTGCCGCCTTCACGAATAGCGAAACGAAGTCCCTTTTCGATAGCGATAGGAGTGATAAGTTCAACATCCATAACGATGTTATCGCCGGGCATGCACATTTCAGTGCCTTCCGGAAGAGTGATAACGCCTGTTACGTCTGTTGTTCTGAAATAGAACTGAGGACGATAGTTGTTGAAGAAAGGAGTATGACGGCCGCCTTCGTCCTTAGTAAGAACGTAAACCTGGCCCTTGAACTTTGTGTGCGGATGAATTGAACCGGGCTTTGCAAGAACCTGACCACGCTGGATCTCTGTTCTCTGAATACCACGGAGAAGTGCACCTACGTTGTCGCCTGCTTCTGTGAAGTCAAGAGACTTACGGAACATTTCAAGACCTGTGCAAACAGTTTTCTTGATTTCGGGCTTAATACCAACGATTTCAACTTCCTCATTGAGCTTAAGGATACCACGCTCAACCTTACCGGTTGCAACGGTGCCACGACCGGTGATGGTCATAACATCCTCAACAGGCATAAGGAAAGGAAGGTTTTCGTCACGCTCAGGAGTGGGGATATAAGTGTCTACAGCTTCAAGAAGCTCTCTGATACAATCGCAAGCAGGATCGTCATTTGAAGGAGCCTGAAGAGCAAGAAGAGCAGAACCTCTGATGATCGGGGTGTCGTCGCCCGGGAATTCATACTCGTTAAGAGTATCACGAATTTCCATTTCAACAAGGTCAAGAAGTTCTTCATCGTCTACTTGGTCTACCTTATTCATGAATACAACGATGTAAGGAACGCCAACCTGACGAGCAAGAAGAAGGTGCTCTTTGGTTTGAGCCATAGGACCGTCTGTTGCAGCGATAACAAGGATAGCACCATCCATCTGAGCAGCACCGGTGATCATGTTCTTAATGTAGTCAGCATGTCCTGGGCAGTCAACGTGTGCATAGTGACGAGTTTCTGTTTCATACTCAACGTGTGCAGTATTGATTGTGATACCACGTTCTCTCTCTTCGGGAGCCTTATCGATATCAGCATAATCTTCAAACTTAGCATGGCCTTCGTTTGCAAGATACTTTGTGATAGCAGCTGTAAGAGTGGTCTTACCGTGGTCTACGTGACCGATCGTACCGATGTTAACATGCGGCTTGGAACGGTTAAATTTTTCTTTAGCCATTGGGATTTCCTCCTAAAAATTTAAGTTGAATAAATTGTTATAATTATTTTATCAAAGCATTGAATAAATATCAAGGCTTTTTAATGATTTTATTGTTAATAATGCGTTAATCAGTCTTTTTTAGCACGGGAAGAAATAATATCTTCTGCGATTGACTTCGGAACAGGCTCATAACCATCCGGTTCCATGGTGTATTGACCACGGCCCTGAGTTTTAGAGCGAAGATCATTAACATAACCAAACATTTCGGAAAGCGGAACACGAGCGTTGATTTGCTTAGCACCGGTTCTGTCTTCCATACCTCTGATGAGGCCGCGGCGAGAGTTAAGATCGCCGATAACATCGCCCATGTATTCTTCGGGAACGATAACAGTTACCTTCATCATAGGCTCAAGGATAACGGGCTTAGCCTTCTTGGCAGCATCCTTGAATGCCATGGAGCCGGCAATCTTAAATGCCATTTCAGAGGAGTCTACTTCGTGATAAGAACCATCATAAAGCTCTACTCTGATATCAACCATAGGATAGCCTGCAAGAACACCGCTCTTCATAGCGCCCTGAATACCTGCATCAACAGCGGGGATGTATTCCTTGGGAATAGCACCGCCGACAACGGAGTTAACAAATTCATAGCCCTTGCCGATTCCGTCTTCATCAAGGTTTGGCGACATACGGATTTTAACATGACCGTATTGACCCGAACCGCCTGACTGACGCTTATACTTAGTGTCTGACATGGAATCTGTGGTGATTGTTTCTTTATAAGCAACCTGAGGTGCGCCTACATTAGCCTCTACCTTAAATTCACGAAGCATACGATCTACGATAATTTCAAGGTGAAGCTCGCCCATTCCGGCGATAATTGTTTGGCCTGTTTCCTCATCTGTGTAAGCCTTAAAAGTGGGATCTTCTTCTGCAAGCTTTGCAAGAGCGATACCCATTTTTTCCTGGCCGGCCTTTGTTTTAGGCTCAATAGCAACACGGATAACGGGATCCGGGAAATTCATTGATTCAAGAATGATCGGATTGTTTTCATCGCAAAGAGTGTCGCCGGTGGTGGTGTTTTTAAGACCTACTGCGGCAGCGATATCACCTGCATAAACTGTTTCGATATCTTCTCTGTGGTTTGCGTGCATTTGAAGAATACGGCCGATTCTTTCTTTGTTGCCCTTTACTGAGTTGTAAACCTGAGAGCCTGCATTGAGTGTGCCGGAATAAACACGGAAGTAGCAAATTTTACCTACAAACGGGTCTGTGGCAATCTTGAATGCAAGAGCCGAGAACGGCTCTGAATCTGAAGAATGACGATATTCTTCTTCATCTGTATCGGGGTTTACACCCTTAATTGATTCAACATCTGTGGGAGCAGGCATGAAATCAACGATAGCATCAAGAAGCGGCTGAACGCCCTTGTTTCTGTAAGATGTGCCGCATGTTATCGGAACCATCTTGCATTCGCAAGTTGCCTTTCTGATTACCTTTTTGATTTCATCAATGGTAAGCTCCTCACCCTCAAAATATTTATCCATGAGGGCTTCATCCTGCTCTGCAACAGCTTCAACAAGCTTTTCACGATATTCCTGAGCAAGATCCTTCATATCCTCCGGAATTTCTTCACGGCGAATATCATTTCCAAGATCGTCGTAATAAATTTCGGCATCCATGTTAATAAGGTCTACAATACCTTTGAAGGTATCCTCAGAGCCGATAGGAAGCTGAATCGGAACTGCATTGCATTTAAATCTTTCTTTTACCATGGTAAGAACATTGTAAAAGTCTGCACCCATAATATCCATTTTATTTACATAGATCATACGGGGTACATTATATTCATCAGCCTGGCGCCAAACGGTTTCAGACTGAGGCTCAACACCGCCTTTTGCACAAAGAACGGTTACAGAGCCGTCAAGAACACGAAGGGAACGCTGAACTTCAACAGTGAAGTCAACGTGGCCCGGTGTGTCTATAATATTGATTCTATGTTTTTTCCAGAAGCAAGTTGTTGCAGCAGAGGTGATTGTGATACCTCTTTCCTGCTCTTGTGCCATCCAGTCCATAGTAGCGGCGCCGTCATGGGTTTCACCGATTTTATGGTTTATACCCGTGTAATAAAGGATACGCTCGGTAGTTGTTGTTTTACCGGCATCAATATGCGCCATAATACCAATATTTCTTGTCTTTTCAAGCGACACTTTTCTTGGCATAATATCCTCCTAATCCTAATACTGGGATCAATACCTGAAATGAGCAAATGCTTTGTTTGCTTCTGCCATTTTATGTGTATCATCACACTTCTTAACTGCACCGCCGGTTTTATTAACGGCATCCATGATTTCTGCAGCAAGGCGTTCCTTCATTGTTCTTTCGGAACGCTGGCGTGAATATGCTGTTATCCAGCGCAAGCCCAAAGTTTGGCGCCTTTCGGGGCGAACTTCAAGCGGAACCTGGTAAGTTGCACCGCCGACACGGCGAGCCTTTACCTCAAGAACGGGCATAACATTTTCCATAGCAGCTTCAAAAGTTTCTAACGGATCGTTGCCTGTTTTTTCTTTAATGATGTCAAATGCACCGTAAACGATTTTCTGTGCGACACCTTTTTTTCCATCATACATGATGTTGTTGATAAGACGGGTTACCAGCTTTGAATTATAAAGCGGATCCGGCAAAACATCACGCTTAGCGATTTGGCCTCTTCTTGGCATCTTCGCTTCCCTCCTTCATAAATTTAATGAGTTCATAGGTACTCGGTTTTTCCGTGGAGTCAACAAGTAGGCTATACCGCATATATATAATATAAGGTATAAACTATTGTTTTATCCTAAATGAGCTGCTTATTTCTTCGCAGCCTTCGGCTTCTTAGCGCCGTACTTAGAGCGGCTTTGCATTCTGCCGTTAACGCCCTGAGTATCAAGAGTGCCGCGAATGATGTGGTAACGCACACCGGGAAGATCCTTAACACGGCCGCCGCGAACCATTACTACGGAGTGCTCCTGAAGGTTGTGACCAACGCCGGGGATGTATGCGGAAACCTCCATGCCGTTTGTTAAACGAACACGGGCGATTTTACGAAGAGCAGAGTTCGGCTTCTTCGGGGTTGCTGTTTTAACAGCGGTGCACACACCACGCTTTTGAGGAGAGCAGTTATCGTTCATAACGTTCTTCTTGGTATTGAGGCTCTTTAAAAGTGCAGGTGCTTTTGCCTTTTTCTCAACAGACTTTCTGCCTGTTCTTACTAATTGGTTAAAGGTAGGCAATAGTTTATATCTCCTTTCTGCAAAATTTACACGCAATAATATGCGCATACACTGCGGTTTCATTGTTTATGAAGCCGCCGTATATACGCACATATTGAGGCGGGCCGAAGGCCTGCCTCAATATTTTGTGCAACTGTGACAAATTAACCGAATTTATTTGTGCAAAGCGGCATCAGCCGTGCTCACACAGTTATCAATTATATCACTCTGACATACTATTTGTCAACAATTTTTGTAATTGTTCAAGGTTTAATGTTTCCTCAAAGCCCTCAGAAGTAAGATAGCTTGGCATAACATCAACATCGCGGAAAACATCCATGCCTGTGCCGGCGGGAACAAGCTTACCGATGATAACATTTTCCTTGAGGCCGATAAGAGGATCAACCTTGCCTTTGATTGCAGCATCGGTAAGAACTCTTGTTGTTTCCTGGAATGATGCAGCCGAAAGGAATGAATCCGTTGCAAGCGAAGCTTTTGTGATACCCATAAGAATCGGGATATAGGTTGCCTTTTTAAGATCTGCCTCACCTGCTGCGATGCGGGCATCAATTGCCTCATTAGCTTCATCAACGGCAGAAACATCAACCATTGTGCCGGAAACAAGATCTGTGTCGCCCGAATCATCAACGGTGCACTTCTTAAGCATCTGGCGAACAATAACCTCAATATGCTTATCGTTTACATCAACACCCTGAGTACGGTAAGCGAACTGAACTTCTTGAATAAGATAATTATAAACAGCTTCTTCACCGAGAATTGCAAGAACATCATGCGGATTCTTAGAGCCGTAAGTAAGCTCTTGACCCTTTTTAACATGTGCGCCTTCCGTGATTTCTTCACGAATTCTGAAGCCGTAAGGAACAAGGTATTTGCGCTCTTCCATAGTGTCGCTGTTTGTAACAACAATATGGTTTGCCTTTTTAACCTCTTCAAATCTTACTACGCCGTCAATTTCCGAAAGAATTGCATATTGCTTAGGCTTACGAGCCTCAAACAATTCCTCAACACGGGGAAGACCCTGAGTAATATCCTCACCGCCTGCGATACCGCCGGTGTGGAAGGTTCTCATTGTAAGCTGAGTGCCCGGCTCACCGATTGACTGAGCGGCGATGATGCCGACAGCCTCACCAACCTGAACAGGCTCATTAAATGCAAGGTTTGAACCATAGCACTTGCGGCAAACACCGTGATGCGATTTACAGGTGATAAGAGAGCGAATTTTAACCTCAGTGATTCCTGCATCAACAATTTTATCGGCTATTTCCTTAGTCATCATAACATCCGGAGAAGCAATAACCTCGCCGGTTGCGGGATCGCAAATTGCCTCAAGCGGGAAGCGGCCGATAAGGCGTTCCTTAAGAGATTCAAGTTCACGGTTACCATCCATAATTGCTTTTACAACTATGCCCTCTTTGCACTTGCAATCGTCATCACGGATGATAACATCCTGAGAAACATCTACAAGGCGGCGGGTAAGGTAACCCGAGTCTGCCGTACGAAGTGCCGTATCCGTAAGACCTTTACGAGCACCACGAGAAGAAATGAAGTATTCCAAAATGTTAAGGCCTTCACGATAGTTTGCCTTAATGGGAATTTCAATTGTTTTACCGGCTGTATTTGCGATAAGGCCGCGCATGCCTGCAAGCTGACGAAGCTGAGCAGTACTGCCGCGGGCACCGGAATCTACCATCATGTGGATGGGGTTATGAGTTCCGTCAAAGTTTGAAGTGAGCTCATTTGTAACCTTATTTGTGCAATCCTCCCAAGCCTTAATAACGGCGGAAGAACGCTCTTCATTTGTGATAAGACCATAGTTGTAATTCATTGTGATCTCATCAACCTGCTTTTCTGCTTCATCAAGGAAAGTCTTTTTGGCATCCGGAATAAGCGCATCGCAAACGGCAACAGTGGTGCCTGAAACGGTGGAATACTTATAGCCCTGTGCCTTGATATGATCAAGAGCAACGGAAGCAACGGAAACACCGTGAGTTGCAATAAGCTTATCAACAATTTGGCCAAGCTGCTTTTTCTTAACAACAAAGCTGATTTCAAGCTTAAATTCATTTTCCGCAACAGAGCGATCAACAAAGCCCAAATCCTGCGGAATCGGGTTATTAAAGATTACTCTGCCGATTGTGGTTATAACAACAGCGCTGCGAGTGCTGCCGTTTTCTTCTTTTGAGAAACGGATTTTAACGGGAGAATGCATACCGAGAGAGCCCTCTTGATATGCCATCATAGCCTCGTCCTTATCTCTGTAAATATTATATGCTTTATAGATTGAGAAATCTGCTTCAAGCTCTGAATCCTTTTCATCCGTAAGGATTTGAGAATCATCAAATCTGCCTGCAACAAGCTTTCTTACATCTTGGAAATCAATTTCCTCTGTTCTGTTTTCATCCTTAAAGAACTTCGGCTGGCCGGGCTCGCCCTCTTTTATCATTGTAAGATAGTAAGAGCCGATAACCATATCCTGAGTGGGAACGGTAACGGGTTTACCGTCTGAAGGCTTAAGAAGATTGTTTGCGGCAAGCATAAGGAGGCGTGCCTCTGCCTGAGCTTCTGCCGAAAGCGGAACGTGAACGGCCATTTGGTCGCCGTCGAAGTCGGCGTTAAATGCAGTACAAGCAAGAGGATGAAGCTTAATGGCTCTGCCCTCAACAAGAACCGGCTCAAATGCCTGAATACCAAGGCGGTGAAGTGTGGGAGCACGGTTAAGCATAACCGGATGATCCTTAATAACAACCTCAAGAGCATCCCATACTGCGGGATCCTGCGCTCTTTCAACCTTTTTTCTTGCGGATTTAATATTTGAAGCTGCGCCTGTGGCAACAAGACGCTTCATAACGAAGGGCTTAAACAGCTCTATAGCCATTTCCTTGGGGAGGCCGCACTGATGCATTTTAAGCTCAGGGCCTACAACGATAACGGAACGGCCGGAATAGTCTACACGCTTACCGAGAAGGTTTTGACGGAAACGACCCTGCTTACCTTTAAGCATATCGGAAAGAGACTTAAGCGGGCGATTGCTTGGGCCTGTTACCGGGCGGCCTCTTCTGCCGTTATCGATAAGGGCATCAACAGCCTCTTGAAGCATTCTCTTTTCGTTTCTTACAATAATATCGGGTGCGCCAAGCTCAAGGAGCCTTTTAAGACGGTTATTTCTGTTTATAACTCTTCTGTAAAGATCATTAAGATCGGATGTGGCAAATCTGCCGCCGTCAAGCTGAACCATCGGGCGAATATCGGGAGGAATTACGGGAATAACATCCATAATCATCCATTCAAGCTTATTGCCGCTCTTATAGAAAGCATCAACAACATCAAGCCTTTTAAGAATACGCACTCTTTTTTGGCCTGTTGCGGTTTCAAGCTCTGCGGTAAGTTCTGCACGAAGCTGCTCAACATCAATATCCTGAAGCAGCTTTTTAACAGCCTCTGCGCCCATGCCTGCCTGGAAATCATCCTCATATCTCTCTCTCATTTCGGCATATTCTTTTTCATTAAGAATTTGCATTTTTTCAAGAGGGGTATCGCCGGGATCGGTTACAATATAAAGTGCAAAATAAAGCACTTTTTCAAGATAGCGAGGGCTTATATCAAGCACAAGACCGAGGCGGCTCGGAATTCCCTTGAAATACCAAATATGAGAGACGGGAGCAGCAAGCTCTATGTGGCCCATACGCTCACGGCGAACCTTTGAGCGTGTGATTTCAACACCGCAGCGCTCGCAGACTTTGCCTTTGTAGCGAACTCTTTTGTATTTACCGCAATGGCATTCCCAGTCCTTCGTGGGGCCGAAAATCTTTTCGCAATAAAGGCCGTCTTTTTCCGGCTTAAGAGTTCTGTAATTTATGGTTTCGGGCTTTGTTACCTCGCCGTAAGACCAAGCACGGATCTGTTCCGGAGAGGCAAGACCGATTTTTATTGAATTGAATTCACTGTTTTTTTCCATGTGGAAGCACTCCTTTATATATAATGTAATGCAGGTTAATCGGCCTGAAAATTATTCTTCATCTTCATCAATATCCGAATCCGTGAACATATCGTCAAATTCGGAATCCTGGCCTGCTTCCTCGGCTTTTTCATCAGC
Source organism: uncultured Anaerotruncus sp. (assembly GCA_900539775.1). GTDB lineage: Bacteria > Bacillota > Clostridia > Oscillospirales > Acutalibacteraceae > Eubacterium_R. The sequence continues at coordinate 120,335 of UQDL01000001.1, forward strand.
ATCTTCAAGGGTGTAGCCCTCGCTGTTTGAATCAAAGTCGTTTACTTCTGTAAAGGCATTGCTGTCTATCGGCTGAATTTCCGTGCCGTCATCAATATCCTGCTTAAGTTCAACCTCATTGCCGTCCTTATCATAAAGGCGGGTATCAAGGCCGAGAGCCTGAAGCTCTTTATAAAGAACCTTAAAGGATTCCGGAGTGCCGGCAGGCGGAATATTTTCGCCCTTAACAATTGCTTCGTAAGTTTTAACACGGCCTGTTACATCATCCGATTTAACGGTGATGATTTCCTGCAGCGTGTAAGCTGCGCCGTAAGCCTCAAGTGCCCAAACTTCCATTTCACCGAAACGCTGGCCGCCGAACTGAGCTTTACCGCCGAGAGGCTGCTGCGTTACCATGCTGTAAGGACCGGTGGAACGAGCATGGATTTTATCATCAACAAGATGATGCAATTTAAGATAATACATATAGCCGACGGTGATCGGGTTATCAAACTTTTCACCCGTTCTGCCGTCTGTAAGAACGGTTTTACCGTCTTCCGAAAGGCCTGCAAGTTTAAGACATTCGCGAATATCATCTTCGTGTGCACCGTCAAATACGGGTGTGCACATTTTCCAGCCGAGTGCCATTGCGGCATAGCCGAGATGCACCTCAAGCACCTGACCGATATTCATACGGGAAGGTACGCCGAGGGGGTTAAGAACGATATCGAGCGGACGACCGTCCGGAAGGAAAGGCATATCCTCTTGCGGAAGAACACGGGAAACAACACCCTTGTTACCATGGCGGCCTGCCATCTTATCGCCGACCTGAATTTTTCTCTTTTGTGCTATATAAACACGAACAACTTTATTTACGCCGGGGCTGAGTTCATCGCAATTTGCACGGGTGAACACCTTAACATCAACAACGATGCCGTATTCGCCGTGAGGAACACGCATGGAGGTGTCTCTTACCTCTCTTGCCTTTTCGCCGAAAATTGCACGAAGCAATCTTTCCTCTGCGGTAAGCTCTGTTTCGCCCTTTGGAGTTACTTTGCCGACAAGAATATCACCGCTGTGAACCTCTGCGCCCACACGAATGATACCGTCTTCATCAAGATCTTTTAAAGCATCCTCGCCCACATTCGGAATATCTCTTGTGATTTCCTCCGGGCCGAGCTTAGTATCTCTTGATTCAACATCATGCTCTTCAATATGGATGGAAGTGTAAACATCATCACGAACCATCTTTTCATTTATAAGAACAGCATCCTCATAGTTATAACCTTCCCAGGTCATAAAGCCGATAAGAGCATTTTTACCGAGCGAAACCTCGCCGTTGCAGGTTGCCGGGCCGTCTGCAATAACCTGTCCGTCCTCTACCTTTTGATGAAGAGAAACAATTGGGCGCTGATTGATGCAGGTGCCCTGGTTTGAGCCGCTGAACTTAACAAGATCATATCTGTCTACATCGCCTGTTTTAACAGTGATTTCGATTGATTCGGCATCAACTGCCGTTACGGTGCCTCCACGCTTTGCAACAACAACAACACCTGAGTCGTAAGCTGCTTTATATTCCATGCCGGTGCCTACAACTGGAGCTTCTGTTTTAAGAAGCGGAACTGCCTGGCGCTGCATGTTTGCGCCCATAAGAGCACGGTTTGCGTCGTCGTTTTCAAGGAAAGGAATCATCGCCGTTGCAACGGAAACAACCATCTTAGGCGAAACATCCATATAATCTACTTTTTCCGGCTCGCAGGTAAGGAATTCATCCTTATGGCGGCAGGTTACACGCTTATTGAGGAATCTGCCGTTTTCATCGAGGGGCTCGTTTGCCTGAGCAACGGTGTAATTATCCTCAACATCGGCAGTCATATAAACAACCTCTGATGTTACGCAACCCGTTTCCTTATCAACTTTACGATAAGGAGCCTCAATGAAGCCGTATTCATTTAATCGGCTGTAGCAAGCAAGATAAGAGATAAGGCCGATGTTGGGGCCTTCGGGAGTTTCGATGGGGCACATTCTGCCATAGTGTGTGTAGTGAACATCACGAACCTCAAAGCCGGCACGATCTCTTGAAAGACCGCCGGGGCCGAGGGCTGAAAGTCTTCTCTTATGAGTAAGCTCTGCAAGCGGATTGTTTTGATCCATAAATTGCGAAAGCGGAGAAGAGCCGAAGAATTCTTTGATAGCCGCAACAACGGGGCGGATATTGATGAGAGCCTGCGGAGTGATTGATTCCTCATCATCCTGCACCTGAAGAGTCATTCTTTCACGGATAACTCTTTCCATTCTGGAAAAGCCGATTCTGATTTGATTTTGAAGCAGCTCGCCCACCGCACGGATACGGCGGTTTCCGAGATGGTCTATATCATCGGTTACGCCAACGCCGCAAGCAAGATTTATGAGATAAGAAACCGTTGCGAAAATATCATCGATGATGATGTGCTTGGGGATAAGATCATCGCATCTGATTTGAATTTCTTCTTTAAGAGCTTCCTCATCATCGCCGCATTTTTCAAGAATTTCGGAAAGCACTCTGTAAGATACCTTTTCGTTTATGCCAAGCGGCTTGCAATCAAAGGAGATATATTTAGCAATATCAACCATGCCGTTTGAAACGATTTTAACCTCTTTGCCCTCTGCATCAACAAATGCATTCATAACGCCTGCATTTTCGATTTCAAGCGCCTTTTCCTCGCTGATAACTTCACCTGCATCTGCAAGGAATTCACCCTGAGGAGAAATGATGGGCTGGGTAAGAGTTTTGCCTGCAAGTCTGTCTGAAAGAGCAAGCTTTTTATTATATTTATATCTGCCGACTCTGGAAAGATCGTATCTGTGAGCATCAAAGAACAAGCCGTCAAGGTGAGCCTGTGCCGTTTCAAGAGTGGGAGGCTCGCCCGGACGCAGCTTTTTATAAACCTCAAGAAGCGCCTCTTCCGTGTTTTTAGTGGTGTCTTTCTCTATTGTGGCTTCAATTCTTTCATCGTTTCCGAAGAATTCACGGATTTCATCATCCGAACCGAGGCCGAGAGCGCGAAGGAATGTGGTTATAAAGATTTTTCTGTTTTTATCAATTCTTACATAGAAAAGATCATTTGCGTCTGTTTCATATTCAAGCCAAGCGCCTCTGTTTGGGATAACCGTGTTTGTGAAAAGCTCTTTACCGGTTTTATCATGATCCATATGATAATAAACACCGGGTGAACGAACGAGCTGAGAAACAATGCATCTTTCCGCACCGTTAATAACGAATGTGCCTGCATCCGTCATAAGCGGAAAATCGCCCATATAAATTATATTTTCTTTAACTTCGCCTGTTTCCTTGTTTTGAAGGCGAGCCCTTACTTTGAGGGGTTTTGCATAAGTTACGTCTCTTGATTTGCACTGTGCGATAGTGTACTTAGGGGCATCATCCATTGAATAATCGATGAAATCAAGCACAAGATTGCCCGTGTAGTCGGTGATGGGGCCGATATCGCGGAAAACCTCCTGCAAGCCCTCATCAAGAAACCACTGATAGGATTTCTTCTGCACCTCAATAAGATTAGGCATTGGCATAACCTCATTGATTTTAGCAAAGCTTTTCCTTGTTGTGGTGCCGAGCTGAACGTCCTTCACATTTACCATAAAGGTAATCACTCCGTTTCTTTGTAGATTACTGTAAAAATCAAAAATGCACTTTCTGCCGCAACGGCGAAATTTCGCACAGCAGCTGATATCTTGCCGATTTTTGCGCCTGCTTTCGGCAGGTGCCTTTGCAAAAAGGGCACACTTTCCATTTTTAGCGTGCTATTATAATAAGCTTATGTATTTAATAAGTCAATAAAAATTTTTTAAATATTTGAAAAAACAGGCCGATTTTTGAAAAGTTTTTGTTACACTGCTCCGTGTGTTTTTAATTTTGAGGCAAAAAAGGACTTTTTCGGGCTTTAATACGGCGGCAAACGCAACAGATGCAAGCATTGATTTTTAATATTGCGGAAAAGCACGATTTACGCTTTGCGCATTTGCGCATTTTCTTGTCAATCTGAGTATTAAAATAAATAGCAGTTTTATTAGCAATTTTATCTTTTCATACACGCCGCAATCTGTTATAATATTATAACTGAAAAATGTGGTGATGAATTATGAAAAAACTGATTTCCCTTTTAATTTGCATTTCGCTGACGGCCTGCATTTTTACAGGCTGCTCAAAAAGCAAAGAAAAAATAGACCTTATATACCCGTTTTCGGGAAATGTAAACAGCTATGACCCGCAGGTGGCGGCAACGCAGGATGAATTTTTGATTGTCGAAAACTGCTTTGAAGGGCTTGTGCGTTGCGATGACGAAGGCAATATAACACCCGGCTGTGCCGAAAGCTGGCAGGTGAGCGATGACGGATTAAGCTACACTTTTAAGCTGAAGCAAGGGCTGAGGTGGTATATTTTTCCGTCTGTAAAAAAAGCCATGGGAGAAGACTACAATCCGGAAATAACGGCGGAGGATTTTGTTTTCGGCTTGCAAAGAGCTGCGGATGATTTAACGCAAAGCCCGCTGTTTTCCACCATTGCCGGCATTGAAAACGCAAATGAAATTCACTCCGGATACAAAGACGAGAGCGAGCTTGGCGCATATGCGGCAGACAAATACACGCTGCAAATTAACCTGACTGCACCTAACAACGATTTTTTGCAAACTCTTTCCACGGCAGTGGCAATGCCCTGCAACAAAGATTTCTTTAATTCAACAAACGGCAGATACGGGCTTGACCTGAAATACACAATGTTTAACGGCCAATTTGTGCTTACAAGCGTGCTTGAGGCATCATATATTATGAGAGCAAACACAGCTTATGCGGGTCCGTCACCGGCAAAGGCATCCGATTTAACATTAAAAATCGTGGGCTCCGACGAAAGCGTTGCCGACAAGCTTGTCAGCGGATATTATGACGCCGCTTATTTAAGGGGATATGAGAGTGATAAAGCGGGCAAAAAAAGCGGAATAACACTTGTGCCGTACAGCAACACAACCTGGAGCCTTATCATAAACACATCAAAGGGCGTTTTTGCAAAAAAAGATGCTCGCAAGGCATTTGCCCTTTCCCTTTCCGATATTGATTATAAAGAATATGACTACTTGAGCAGCCCGAAGGGCTATGTGCCGCCTTCTTGCACGGCAGGCGGAAAATCATACACGGAACAATGCTCTGCAACGATTGACGCAAAAGATAAAGAAGAAGCAATAGAGCTTTGGAAGAAAGCGCTGAAGGATTCCGGAACATACAATGTGGCGGTTACTGTTTTGGCACCCGAAACAATGAAAGACGCCGCAAAGGAACTGATTCAGGGCGTTCAATCCGGAATCGGCACCGTTTCAAAGGTTGGCAGCCACGACACAGAGCTTGCGCTGAAGCTTGAAACGGCAAAAGAAAGCGAAGTTAAAACAAAGGCGGCAAGCGGAGATTACGACATTGTTCTTTACCCGCTTGTTTCAAATTCCGCAAGCCCGATAACATTTTTGAGCGATATAGACAGCCTTAAAATCACGGATTTTTACAGAAACGATTTTGAAAAAGCACTTGAAGAGGCAAACGCAGCCGATTCTGCTTCTCTTGTTTCCGCCTGTGAAAAATGCGAGGTTGCGCTTTATGACACTTATTGCTTTATCCCCGTTTTTTACGAATCCAATTATTATGCGCAGGCAAAAGGAGTAAGCGGAGTTCAGTTTCATCCCGGCTCGGGGAGGGTTTCCTTTATAAATGCAACAAGATCATAACAAAAGAGGCACGGCGGCAAAGATAATTTGCTGGGTGCTTACAGCGGCTTGCATGGCGGCAATTTTTTATTTTTCATCACGCACGGCGGATGAATCGGAGCAGCAAAGCGGCTTTTTTACAATGCTGATAACAAAAATTTTCGGCATCGGCGGCTTTTCCGATTTCATCATCAGAAAGTTTGCTCACTTCACAGAGTTTGCAGGACTTGGGCTTCTCTTTGCAATTGCGCTGAAAGTGCAAACGGGAAAATCAAAAACGCCAACGGCAATTATATGCTCTTCAATATATGCCGCAACGGATGAAATTCACCAAATATTTGTGCCGGGCAGAGCCTGCCGACTGCTTGATTGGGGAATCGACACCTGCGGAGCCGCCTTGGGAGCAATTTTTGTGTTGCTTGCAGCAATTGCGGCGGCAAAAGCAAAAACAAAGAAAAGCGAAAAAAGCAGAGGCAATTCGGATGCATAATCCTGCAAAATCTTAAAGAGCCGACGGCTAATACGGAAGCATTAGAAAAACTGCCTTTAATCGGCCCAAGGCAAAATCGGCACGGCATATGTTTTCGGCTTTTGATTGACAGGCGCAGCCAATTGGAATATAATGTTTAATTAAACTACACTATATATTATTTATATGTTATAATTGCATTTGAGGAGAAAGAATATGAATGTACTTGTTTATGACAACGAAGAGCAAATAGGCATTGCTGCCGGCAACTATATGTGCGGCCAAGTGCTTCAAAAGCCGAATTCGGTTTTAGGGCTTGCAACAGGATCCACCCCGCTGAAGCCATATGGCCAAATGGCAGAGCTTTACAAAAAAGGCGTTGTTGATTTTTCAAAGGTTACCACATTTAACCTTGATGAATATGTTAATTTAGATGTTAACGATGTTAATTCTTACCACAGATTTATGCACGATAATCTTTTCAACAAAATCAACATTCCCGAAGATAACATAAATTTTCTTAACGGAAATGCTGCAGATCTTGAAGAAGAATGCAAGAATTACGAAGAAAAAATCAAAAAAGCCGGCGGAATAGACATTCAGCTTTTGGGAATAGGCTCAAACGGCCACATTGCATTTAACGAGCCTGCCGACTGCTTTCAAAGATGGAGCCATGTGGTTACTCTTAAAGAGAGCACGGTTAAGGACAACAGCCGCTTTTTCAAATCGATCGAAGAAGTGCCGACCCAAGCAGTTACGATGGGCATAGGTTCCATCATGCAGGCAAAGAAAATCCTTATTATAGCACTTGGAGAGCACAAGGCAAAAGCCATTAAGCAGGTTATTAACGGCAATGTTACCCCCATGTGCCCGGCATCGGTGCTTCAATTCCACACAGATGTTACCCTTATGCTGGACAAGGGTGCAGCATCGCTTATTTAAGCTTTTTAAATCAAATAAACAAACATAAGGAGAGGAACAAAATGGCTGAAAAAGAGAAATTTTATATAACCACACCTATATACTATCCCTCCGGCAATCCGCATATCGGCCACTGCTACACAACAGTTGCCTGCGATTCAATCGCAAGATACAGAAGATTGCAGGGCAAAGAGGTTATGTTTCTTACGGGAACGGATGAACACGGCCTTAAAATAGAGCAAAAGGCAGCCGAAGAGGGCGTTACACCAAAGCAATATGTTGACAAGGTTGTTGAAAAATTCAAAAGCCTTTGGCAATATATGAACATCAGCTACGACAGATATATCCGCACAACAGACGATTACCATGTTGAAGCCGTGCAAAAAATATTCAAAGAGCTTTACGACAAGGGCTATATCTATAAGGGCGAATACAAAGGAAAATACTGCACACCTTGCGAAAGCTTTTGGACGGAAAGCCAGCTTATAGACGGCAAATGCCCCGAATGCGGCAGAGAAGTTACCGAGGCTGCTGAGGAGGCATATTTCTTCAAAATGTCGCCTTTTGCAGAGCGCATTGAAAAATTGCTTACCGAAACAGATTATTTGCAGCCGAAAACAAGGGCAAACGAGCTTGTTAACAACTTTATAAAGCCCGGCCTTGAAGATCTTTGTGTTTCAAGAACATCATTCACTTGGGGCATTCCCGTTTCGTTTGACACAAAGCACATTGTTTATGTTTGGATAGACGCACTTTCAAACTATATCACGGCACTTGGATATAAAAACGGCAAATATGACGATTTTGATAAATTCTGGCCCGCAGATGTGCACATGGTTGCAAAAGACATTATGCGCTTTCACGCCATCATTTGGCCGGCAATGCTTATGGCTCTTGAGCTTCCGCTTCCAAAGCACCTTGCGGTTCACGGCTGGATAACCTTTAACGGCCAAAAAATGAGCAAATCCATAGGCAATGTTGTTGATCCGTTTGTGCTTGGCGAAAGATACGGCTGCGATGCCATCAGATACCACATTCTGCGAGAGATGGCACTTGGAGCAGACAGTTCTTTTTCCAACGAAATCATGATAAACAGAATAAATTCCGACCTTGCCAATGACCTTGGCAACCTTGTTTCAAGAACGGTGGCAATGGTTGAGAAATATTTCGGAGGCACCCTGCCGAAAGACAGAGAGCCCGAGGAGATAGACAACGAGCTTATCAACGCAATGCTTGCACTGCGCGGCAAAACAGACGAATATCTTGATTTAACACAGCTCAACAATGCGCTTGCAGAAATATTTAAGGTTATTTCAAGAGCAAATAAATATATAGACGAAACAACACCTTGGGTTCTCGGCAAGGACGAGAGCAAAAAAGCACGCCTGGCAACGGTGCTTTATAATTTGCTTGAGGCAATCAGGCTCAGCACAACACTGCTTTCCTGCTTTATGCCCACCACAATGCCAAATGTTTGGGAGCAAATAGGCGCATCAAAGAGCCTTATAACATATGAAAACGCTGGCAAATACGGAGTTCTTCCTGCAGATGTTACTGTTAAAAAGGGCCCGGCATTATTCCCGAGAATTGATGTTGAAAAAGAGATAGATGAGCTTAACGAGCTGATTTCAAAGCAAATGAAGGAGGCGGAGGCAAAAGCATCCGGCAAGAAAGCGGCGCCGGAGGGCATTGCACAAATCGGAATTGAAGATTTTGCCAAGGTTGAGCTGATCACCGCAAAAATTCTTGAATGCGAACCTGTTAAAAAATCAAAAAAGCTGCTCAAAATTCAGGCAGACGACGGCTCGGATAAACCCAGGCAGATAGTTTCCGGAATTTCAGAATACTATAAGCCCGAAGACCTTATCGGCAAAACCGTTATAATAGTTGCAAACCTGAAGCCCGCAAAGCTTTGCGGCGAAATCAGCAACGGAATGTTGCTTGCGGGCGATGCGGCAGACGGCGGAATAAAAGTGCTTTTTGCAGACGGCATGGAGCCCGGAATGAGGCTGCACTGATTTATGCTGCAAAATATTTTTGATTCCCACAGCCATTACGATGATGCGCAGTTTGATGCAGACAGAGATGAGCTGCTGAGCAATCTGCCCAAAAAGGGAGTTGAGCTTGCCGTTTCATGCGGCTGCGATTTGGAAACCTGCGAAAAAAACAGGCAAATCGCCGAAAAATATGATTATATATATTTTGCCGCCGGCTTTCACCCCGAAAACTTGGAAGGCGCACAGCTTTCGCAGATTGAAAAAATCAAGGAATATGCGGCGCACGAAAAATGCGTTGCAATCGGCGAAATAGGGCTTGATTACCATTGGATGAGTTCTTCAAAAGAAACACAGTGCGAATTTTTCATGCACCAATGCCTGCTTGCAAACGAGCTTGATATGCCCGTTATAGTGCACGACAGAGAAGCTCACGGCGACACGCTTGACATATTAAAGCAAACAAAGCCAAAAGGCGTTGTGCATTGCTTTTCAGGCTCAAAAGAAATGGCGCAAGAGATTATTCGCCTTGGGATGTATATAGGCCTAAACGGAGTGGCAACATTTAAAAATGCACGCAAAAGCATTGAGGTTGCAAAGGCAATTCCGATTGAGCGGCTTGTGCTTGAAACGGATTGCCCGTATTTGGCACCCGAGCCTTACAGGGGCAGGCGAAACGACAGCTCTTATATAGCTTATATAGCCGAACGGCTTGCACCGGAGCTTAATGTTTCCGCGCAAGAGCTTTTAAACATTACAAATGAAAATGCCCGCCGCCTTTATAATATGTAAAAATATATAATTAAATATTGCAGGCAATGCAAAAAATGCTTACAAAAAGCGGATGCTCTTTTAAAAGGAGCATCCGCTTTTGTTTTTACTGTTTAATTCTTTAATATTGCGCTTTGATATATACAAGGCGTGCAAAACAGAATTACCATTTATTATGCACACGCTCCGCAAACACAAGCTTATCTTTAATTTCGATTTTTGTGCCGTCATCAAGGATTGCCGTGCCGCTCATTTTGCCGAATACCTGGTGAGGCAGCATACACATAAACTTAATATCAAGAGGAGCCTGACGGTCTATAATCGGCTCAAAGGTCATTTCAAAGCGCCCGTCGGACGAAGTGAAAGTCCACGGCTGCATATAAAGATATTCCTCGCCGTTTTTGGGGATATTGAAGGAAACATCCGCCAGCTTATGCGAAGTGCCGTTATAAAACAGCATATTCTCGCTTGCGGCGCTTGTGTTTCCGAAGCCATATCCGATATTAAAACCAAACCTAATGCCGTTTTCCAAAATCATTTGGCCGGAGCCCCAATACCAAGTGTTATCATATGTCCAAACTCCCCTGCCCCAATCAAGGGTTGCAAGAGCTTCATTTTCCGAATTGAAAACATATCTTTTTCCGTCAAACGAAAACCAACCCTCGGCACGCATGCAATTTATTTTTTGATTATAATAAAAATGCTTATCCTTATCAAAAGGCGTGGCGATAACCATGCTTTCGGGCGGAATATCCGAAAGCACAATATCGAATTTAAGCGGCTTTTTCGTGTTGCAATAATTTGCGTATGTGCCATAAATGTGCCTTGTTTTACCGTCGTTTTCAAAGGTCATTTCCGCCGTGCCCACCTTGGCATGCACATCGCCGATTTTTGAGGAAAGCGGCATATGAAGCTTGCCCATAGGAAGAGCGCCGATTTCGGAATCGTTCATTTGCTTTGGCTTTTTACCGTAACGCAAAATCGAAGCCGAAACGCAGCTTACATAAGCCGCGTCCGAAACAGTAAGGCAAATGCCGTAATTCTGAGTGCCTATATAGTAATAATCCCATTCCTTTATTCGCATGGCGGGTGCCTTGATATCTGCCCTTGAATACTGCCAATAAAGCTTTTTCGCAAAGCCCGGCTCGGCGATATTCCCCGTATCATCGAGCAGCCTTTGCGGCCTTGTGATTTCATGCTGCATAAAAATGATTCCCCCTTAAAAAATCATAAATTACTGCAAATATTTTTTTATTGCGGAATATTCGCGCACAAGCTCTTCAATGCCCATTCTTGCATTAGCCGGGCTTGTGGATGGCAGGCAAACGGCTTCAATTCCCGTTTTGGGCAGCTGATATTTGCAATAAAATTTATAGGCTGCCTTACCCGTTGCGAATATTCCTTTAACGGGTGCCGAGCGCAAAACCACATTCAAATCCGCGGGCACCGCATTTTTTATGCTTGAATCCGCCGCGCCACAGATATCGCATTCGCAAAGCACATCCCAAAGAGCAATTTTGTGATTGAGCAAAAAGCGGGTTTTGCCCTCGTTATCGGCAGGGATTTCAGAGCCGAGCACGATTGAAAGCACACGCCAAAAGCGATTTTGCACATTGCCGTAATAAAAATCGTTTTCCCGCGATTTGGGCGACGGCATTGTGCCCAAAATCAGCACTCTGCTTTGTGAATCATATACGGGCGCAAACGGATGAATTATATGCTTTTCTTCCATAATTTGATATTACCACAAAGGCCGCAAAATTAAAAGACCGTATTTTTAAAAGAATTGAAAATAAATTTGAAAAAAGATATTGACAACGCCGATATAATTTGTTATTATATTGGAGCACTTGAGATTGAAGTAAACATTCCTCAATAGCTCAGTCGGTAGAGCATGCGGCTGTTAACCGCAGGGTCGTTGGTTCGAGTCCAACTTGGGGAGCCATGAAAGAGATACTCTTTTGAGTATCTCTTTTTTATTTGTTTTCGCCCGATTTTACTTTTTTGTGCCGCTTATATGATTTTTATTGAACACTGCATTTTTGTGTGATAAAATAAATATATAATTTGCGGCATAAGGAGGCTCATATTATGGGCGAAGAAAAGAAAAAATCAAAAAACATTTGGCAATTTGTGAAATTTGCGCTGTTTTCGGCATCTGCCGGCATAATTCAAATAGCAAGCTTCACCCTTATGAGCGAGGTTATTATAAAGCTGCCGTTTTTTGAAAACCTGATGAAAACAAATGATGCATTTGCAAAAATAATGCAAAACGAATACGGCCCGATGTATTTGATTGCACTTATTTTATCTGTTTTGTGGAATTTCACATTCAACAGAAAATTCACTTTTAAATCTGCGGCAAACATTCCGATTGCAATGCTTAAGGTTTTTGCCTTTTATCTTGTTTTCACGCCGATTTCAACAATTTTGGGCAATTATTTCACGGCAAGATTTGCGGATATTACGGCAATCAACTACATTGTGCTCGGCTGCACAATGGCCTGCAACATGATAACGGAATTTCTTTACGACAAATTTGTTGTTTTCCGCAACCAGGAAAACACAGCGCCGACAAAAAGCAAAAACAAAGCAAACGATTAAACTGCGGTGCCGAAACAAACCGGCGCAAAATAAAAAACGTCCTCGATATTAAAGAGGGCATTAACAAAAATCTGCCAATACTTGCGTATCGGCAGATTTTTTTAATACTTAATCCGGCTCATAAAACTTAAGCCGTTATTTCTTTGCGAAGCGTGACCGACGGAGAGCTTTTTGTTTGCACAAAGCAAAAGAAATTGTATTTGCTTTATTTTTCGGAATTGCCGAGCATTTCCTCCATGGTATGCCAACCGAGCACGGCACATTTAACACGGGCGGGCATATGCGAAACATCCTGCAAAGCACCCGCTTCTTCCAACTGCTGCAATTCGCTTTCTGTTACGCCGCTTTTAATCATTTTAAGAAAAAGATTTGCAAGATGCAGAGCATCCTCTTTTTTTCTGCCGATAACAAGATCAAGCATAATATCTGCCGACGCCTGTGAAATTGCGCAACCGTCTCCAACGAAAGCACCGTCCTCTATAACACCGTTTTCAACCCTAAGCTTTAAAAAGATATCATCTCCGCAGCTTGGATTAACACCCTCAAGCACCAAATTTGCATCGGGCAAATCGTGCTTGTGATAAGGGTTCAGATTATGCTCGGTTAAAATTTCATTATAAAAGCTTCTATTCTCCATAGCCCATTTTCCTCCTCAATTCCGAAACGGATTTCACGAAGCGGCGCACTTCCTCCTCTGTGTTATAAAAGAAAAAGCTTGCTCTTGCCGTGGACGGCGTGCCGAGATATTTCATAAGCGGCTGAGCGCAATGATGCCCTGCACGAATTGCAATTCCGTCTGCATCAAGAATTGCGCTTATATCGTGAGGATGAACTCCGTTTACCGTAAATGTTATTATGCCGCAATGCTGCGAAGAATTTTCAGAGCCTATAATATTAACATCGCCGATCTTTTTAAGCCCCGAAATTGCAATTTCCGAAAGGTGATTTTCCCATTGCGATATATTATCAAAGCCTACTGCTTCAATATAATCAATCGCCGCAGCAAGGCCGCAGGCACCGCCCGCATTAACCGTGCCGGCTTCAAATTTATGCGGCAGCTCGGCATAAGTGGCGCCCTCTGTTGTTACATATTCAATCATTTCACCGCCGGACAAAAACGGAGGCATTTTTTCAAGCAGCTCCGTTTTGCCGTAAAGCACACCTATTCCCATAGGAGCCATAAGCTTATGCCCCGAAAACGCCAGAAAATCAACATTCAAGTCTGCAACATCTATTTTTATGTGGGGTGCGCTTTGGGCTGCATCCACAAGCATAACAGCACCGTGCTTATGAGCAAGTGCCGCTATTTTTTTTATGGGATTTTCCCTGCCGAACACATTTGATATTTGCGCCATTGCAACAAGCGCCGTTTTATCCGTTATTGCGGCTTCGAGAGCAGAATCGGAATACCCTCCCTGCTCATCACATTCAAGATATTTGAGCGTTGCGCCCGTTTGCCTTGCCACCATTTGCCAGGGCAGCATATTGCTGTGATGCTCTGCTATTGAAACAACGATTTCCGTGCCCGGCTTAATAAAATTAAGCCCATAGCTGTAAGCAACAAGGTTTATGCTTTCCGTGGCATTTCGTGTGAAAACGATATTTGCGGCAGACGGGGCATTAAGAAATTTACGCACCGTTTCACGAGCGCTTTCATAAGCCTCGGTGGCGTTTACGCCAAGCTTATAAAGGCCTCTCAAAGGATTTGCGTTTTTTGTTTCATAAAAATCATTAACAGCCTCCAAAACCTGCACGGGCCTTTGGGCTGTGGCGGCATTATCAAGATAGGCTACATTGTTTTGAGAAAATATAGGAAAATCCTCTCTGTATTTCAAAACCTGTTCTTCAATCATTCTGCCGCCTCCAAATATTCTTCAAGTAATTTTTGTGCTTCGTCATCACCTGTTTTTGCGCAAAGTGCATCAAGCCTTGCTTTTGCCATAAGCTTTTCTGCCTGCGTTGCATCTATTCCCCTTGAAGCAAGGTAAAACAGCAATGCCTCATCAAGCCTGCCTATACTTGCACCGTGGTTGCCCTGCACATCCTCTTCGGCACACAAAATAAGCGGTATTGTTTTATTCACAACATCATCGCCAAGAAGAAGCACATCTTCTTTTTCATCGCCCTTTGAGCCGGCGGAGCCGTTTTTGAAATCAATTGTGCCCCTAAAAAGCTTTTCCGAGGAATCAGCAAGTACGCCGCTTACATTCATTATGCTGCGAGTGCTTTTTCCCGTGTGAACGGCATTGTAATTCATATCAAAACGCTGATTTTCCTTGCCGAAATAACCCACATCGGCCGTAAAACTGCTTTCTTTGCCCGCAAGACGCACTTCACAGCCGGAATAAGTTTTTTCCGCTCCCAAAAAAAGCTGAACAACAGATAACTCTGCACCGTCTTCACACTTGGCTGCGATATCATTAAAAACAGTGCATGCTTTTCCGAGCAGCTGAAGCTGAACAAGTTTTACCTTTGCGCCCTTTTCTGCGGAGACCTCGGTTTGCACAGCCAAGTCGGCGGCACAATCCGAAGCTGACACATAATTCATAAAAACAACCAAATCAGCGCCTGCCTTGGCTTTGATTGCGACTCTGCGGCAAGCATTTCCACCCTTTAAATCAAAGCTGAGCCTTGCCTGCGCACTTTCGTTTTCGGCTGCGAAAGCAGACACAATGCCGCAATTTTGAGCAGACAAAGCCTTTGAAAACCCGCTTCCCATACCTGAAGGATAATTATTCCATTCTGCGCAATCATCGTTTTCGAATGCTGCACCTGAAATTGAAACGGCGGCAGGCTCAAATTCTGCCGGAAATTCCGCCTGCGAATTATTCATATGCAGCCAATTCCACGTTGGCGCCGGCAAAGGATTTACGCCGATTATATTTTTATCATTCATTGCCAAGCCCCCCTTAACCTATGCTGCCTTTCATTTCAAGGCGAATAAGATTATTCATTTCAACCGCATATTCAAGCGGCAATTCCTTTGAAACATCATCCGCAAAGCCGCTTACTATCATTGCCCTTGCATCTTCCTCGCTTATTCCGCGAGACATAAGATAAAACACAGCCTCATCACTTATTCTGCCGATTTTGGCCTCATGGCCCACATCGGCATTTTTTGTGCGAATATCCATTGCAGGAACTGTATCCGACCTTGAAACATCATCAAGCATAAGCGATTGGCACGAAACAGACGATTTACTGTTTTCCGCCTCTTTATTTACAACAACGCTGCTGCGAAATGTGCTTATACCGCCATCCTTTGAAATTGAGCGTGTATTCATATACGATGAAGTTTCGGGTGCGCAGTGAACAACTTTTGCACCCGTGTCTAAATTTTGACCCTTGCCGGCAAAGGTGATGCCGGTGAATTCCATTTTTGCCCCTTTGCCCTTTAAAATGCTCATTGGATAAAGATATGAAACATGAGAGCCGAACGAGCCGGAAACCCACTCGATTGTGCCGCCCTCTTCCACAAGAGCACGCTTTGTGTTTAGGTTATACATATTTTTAGACCAATTTTCAATTGTTGAATACCGCAGCTTGGCATTTTTGCCAACGAATAATTCAACACATCCGGCATGCAAGTTTGCAATGTTATACTTAGGCGCCGAGCAGCCCTCAATAAAATGAAGATATGCACCCTCATCCACAATAATCAAAGTGTGCTCAAACTGGCCCGCACCGGGCGCATTAAGCCTAAAATACGATTGCAAAGGAATTGTGACCGAAACACCGGGCGGAACATAAACAAAAGAGCCGCCGCTCCATACCGCACCGTGGAGCGCCGCAAATTTATGATCATGCGGAGTTACAAGCTTCATAAAATGCTTGCGCACCATTTCTGCATAAGGACCTTTGAGAGCGCTTTCCATATCCGTATAAACAACACCCTGCTCTGCAACCTCGCTGCGCACATTGTGATAAACAAGCTCCGAATCATATTGTGCGCCGACACCGGCAAGCGATTTTCGCTCTGCCTGCGGAATACCAAGGCGCTCAAATGTGTTTTTTATATCCTGAGGCACATCAGACCATTTGGCGCTCATTTTGGTGTTTGGCCTAACATAGGTTACAATATGATTCATATCCAGCCCGTCTATTGAAGGGCCCCAATCCGGAATCTGCATTTCATTATATATTTGAAGTGCCTGAAGCCTGAAAAGCTGCATCCACTGGGGATCATTTTTTTCCTGCGATATTTTTTGCACTATTTCCGGGGTTAAGCCCTCATTTATTCTGTATGAATCTTTTTCTTCGTCTTTTATATCATAAACGCTTCGGTCTATATCCGAAACGTTAACTTTCTTTGCCAAATTTATCCCTCCTTTGAAAGCGCATTGCAGCTTTAATCGGCAGCGCTTTCAAAAGCTTCAAAGCCGTTTTTGTTTATTTCCTCAACAAGCGAGCCATCGCCTGTTTTAACTATTTTTCCGCCTACAAGCACATGAGTGTAATCCACCTTGAGAGACTCTAAAATTCTGGTGCTGTGAGTTATAATAATCAAGCCGCCGTTTTTGCTTTTTTGATATTCCCTAACGCCTTGCGAAACGGTGCGCACCGCATCAACATCAAGGCCCGAATCTGTTTCATCCAATATTGCAAGAGCGGGATGAAGCATCAGCATTTGCAAAATTTCCGCTTTTTTCTTTTCGCCGCCCGAAAAGCCGACATTTAAATCTCTGTTGCCGTAAGACGGATCCATTTGCAGCAGCCCGGCAGCGGATTCAAACTGCTTGTTAAATTCCCAAAGCGGCACTCTTTTGCCGCCTCTTTGCTGCAAGGTGCTGCGTATAAAGCCCTTCAGGGTTATTCCCGGCACTTCAAGCGGATTTTGAAAAGAAAGAAAAATGCCCTGCTTTGCACGCTCATCGGCAGGCTGCGAATTTATTTCCTTGCCGCCGAACAAAATGCTGCCGCTTGTGATTTTATAAAGCGGATTGCCCATAAGCGCAAAGCCAAGAGTTGATTTTCCCGCTCCGTTAGGCCCCATAAGCACATGAGTTTCGCCCTTATTAACCTTTAAATCTATACCGTGAAGGATTTCCTTATCGCCAACGGAAACCCGCAAATTTTGAACATTAAGTAAATTTTCAGCCATTCTTCAGCCATCCTTTCTGCTCTTTGCAGCTTGCGGCAAGGCAAGCGGCAATCAACTGAGCAATGCTTTTTTTGCACAACTAAATAATAATCATTATTTCCTACTTTGTCAATAGGAATTGTAATAATAGTTTGCCCAAATTATTTGCCACATCCGTGAAACGGCACTTTTTAAAGAGAAACATTATTATTTTTAAGCATAAATCATTTGCAAAAATATATATTTTGCTTTTTTGCGCAAAAAAAGGCACAGAGCAAGCTCTGTGCCGAATCAGCCGATATTTTTCAGTTTTTAAGATTTTGCTTTTGCCGCTGTTTTTTATAAAATGCAACGAACACGATTACGCCAAAAACAGAGCAGATAAATTCGGAAACGGGGAAAGAGCACCAAACACCTGCCATTCCGAAAGCGGCGGACAGTGCAAAGGCAATAGGCACAATAACCGCAACACCCCTTAAAACAGAAAGCACATGCGCCGGGCGCGGATTTTCAACAGAGGTTAAAAACACCGTAAGCACCACATTAAATCCCAAAAACGGAGCCGCCGTATAATAAAGCCGCAAGCCCTGAACCGCAATTTGCTGAAGGGTGGCATTATTATCGCTGTTAAAAACAGATGTTATCGGATTTGCAAAAATTGCAAGCAAAGGATACATAACAGCCGAGCCGAGCACCGCCGTTACGCAAGCATATTTAAAGAATTTGCAGGCAGCTTTAAAGTTTCCTTCGCCGTGAGCACGGCTTGAAAGCGGCTGCATTCCCTGCGCCACACCGGTGTAAACAGACGAAACAACAAGCGACATATTGGAAACAACACCGTAAGCGGCAACACCGATGTTGCCTGCAAGGCGCAGAATGATCATATTAAACACAAGAATAACCACACCCACGGAAAGCTCCGTTACAAGCGACGGAATACCGAGTGCCGAGATATTGCCTATGATTTTGAGGCTTGGAGCAATTTTGCGAAAATGGAAACCGTTTTTATGCTTAAATTTGTGAGCGGATAAAATAAGCATGCTGATGCACGGAGAAAATCCCGTTGCAAGCACGGCGCCGAAAATTCCGAGTGCAAGAGGATAAACAAAAATATAATCCATCACTATATTTGAAAGGCTGCCTACCGTCATGGCGGCAGTGGAAAGGCCGGGTGCGCCGTCGTTTCTGACAAAAGCGATAGCAATGTTATTAAATATAAAACCCGGTGAAAACAGCATAATAACCTTTAAATAAATTGCCGTGCTTTCAAGTACCTCGCTGTTTGCCCCAAGTGCAGACGCAATTTGCGTTGAAAAAAGCGCACCGCAAAGCATATAAATCAAAGAAAAAAGTGCCGCCGCATAAGCCGTGTTTGTGAATGCGGCATCCATGCCGCAAGCATCGCCGCGGCTTTTGCAAACATTATATTTGGTTGCACCGCCCATAGCAAGCATAAGCCCTGTGCCGTTTACAAGATTAAAAGCAGGCAGGGCAAGATTAAGCGCCGTAAGCCCGTTTGGGCCAACGCCGTTTGCAATAAAAAAGGTGTCTGCCAAAATATAAACAGACATTCCTATCATACCAACTATATTCAGAGATGTATATTTTGCAAAAACAGCAAGACTTTTGTTTTTCATTTTACAGCCTCTTAATAAAAGATTGACCGTATTCTGCATCTTTTTAAGAATCGGGTGCAAAACACGGCTGAAAAACCGCCAAAAGGCGATATTATTTGTTTGACGGGCATATTATCACACAGTGCCGCAAAAAAGTCAACACGAAAGAAAAGATTTAACCGGCATTTTGCAAAAGCAAAACATACTTTTCATAATTGCAAAAAGCAGATTTTTGCACCGTCCTCTTTTTGCAAAGCCCAAAAGCAAGCGGCAAGGCAAAAAAAGCCGCTCCTGCCGACCGGCAAGAGCGGTTTGAAAAGCCGATATAAATTATTCTGCCACTGCTGCTTCGGCGGGAGCTGCATCTTCGCCGTCTTTTTTCTTTTCCTTGAGGAGAACAAATTTTTCCATTGGGAACAGAACAACCATTTGCACAAAGCCTGCTGCCATTGAAGCAATAAGGCGGGCAACGGATTCGTTTGTTACGATATTAAGGAACCAATTTGTGGGCTCTACCTTTAAGAGAGCACCTACGATTGCGCCCTGCATCCAAGTTGAGAACAGGATAAGCGCAAGAAGAAGCACAATATAAGCTGCGAAATTATACCACGGTGCATCAGATTTGAATGTGGTTTTCTTATTCTGATAGAAACCATAGATGTTTGCAATAAGATTTGAAAGCAAGAACGGAAGCACATAGCCCCATGTTACTACGCCGTCAATAACGTATTTATGAGCCTCTGCAGAGCCTGTTGTGAACATTGTGGGGGTGAAAATACCTCTTAAAAATTCCGGAAGCAATGTTTGAATTTGATCACAAACAAGCGGAAGCAATGCTGCAAGCGCAAGCTGGATAATCGTTACAAGGCCTGAAACAACAAGGAATTTTACGATTTGCCACAGTGTTTTGAAAAACGAGCCCTTACCCTCGGCCTTATCATCAATGCCGCCGAGGCTGAATTTTTTCTTTTCTTTTTCTGCCATAAGATTTGCTCCTTTAATGCAAATTGCGAAGCGGCAATAAATCCGAACACTGCCGCCTCAAAATAATTATCTATTAAAGTATATCAAATACATTCTTAATATGCAAGAATATTTTAACAATATATTAAAATATTTAACATAGTTTTAAGCTGCCACACAGCCGTGTTTTGCATATTTTTTGTGCAATCAGCACAAAAGGCCAAGTGCTGCATTGCCGGAAACGGCATGCACAATTGCAATAATTGCCCAAACAACAAGCGCAATTACGCCTGCAACAATTGCAAGCAACAAAATAACGCACAAAATCAATATGAGCAAAACGAGCGGACCTTTTTTGCTCTTTTTAACGGGATCTTCAAAACGTTTATAAAAATCCTTAGGCTCTGCCGATTGTGCTTCTCCCTCATTAAGCGGATAAAGCTTAAGGGTTGCTTTTTCATCGCAAATGCCGTTATTCCAAAGCAACGGCTCCACAAGCGCCCTTGCCGTTGTGGCGCCCTTGAGAACTTTGCCGAGCTTAAAGCCTATAGTGTTTAAAAAGCTGTCTATAACATTAAGGAAGCCGCAGGTTATTTTATACTCTCTTGTTTCCGGACCGTAAGGCGAATCGCCGCAATAAAGATTTTGCACCAATTCAAGAATGAAATCCACAACCTTATTATTTGCGATATCCGCAATATCGCTTTTTTTAAGGCCGCTTTCTTTTTTGCAAAGCCGCCAAACTTTTTTAATGGTGAGCTTATTGAGCCATTTTCCTATGGGTTTAATGAGCCACGCAAGCTTTTTAACCTTTTCACCCGGTATTGAAAAAGCGGGAGTGAGCTCTGCAAGGCGATTTATATCATTGCCCATTGCCCAAATAACCTCGCCTATCATACCGAAGAAAAAGCCCTTCATATATTCATCAAACGGCTTTCCGCCGGTGTCAAGCCCGGGCACTTCTTTGATTACCTGAGTATCCACCCTGATTTCGGCGGCACGGGGATCAAGCGTTACCGTGCGCATAACCGGAGGGCAGCCTATTAAAGAGCCGCATGAAACATCATAAAAAACATTGCCTTTTTTTGAAACGGTGTAAGAAATATCGTGAATATGAGTGTGGCCGGAAAGCATGCAAGAAATTCCGTTATCCGCAAAAATCTCTCTTGTTTCCTCACAGCCTCGCTGCATATCGCCTTTGCCGATTATTGCATAAAACGGGCTTGGCGCAATCATTGGGTGATGAGTCATTGCAATAACAAATTGATCATTTTTGCGTGCATCCTCAAGTTGCTCCAAAATCCATTTTTTACATTCTTCGCTGTAGCCGGAGCCGGGAGCATCCGGATTTCCGTTTTTATCATCATTCAGCGCAAAAAGCCTGTAGCCCGGTGCAAGCTGCACAACATAGCAAAGCGAAGGCTCATAAGACGCAATCGCCTCATTCGGGCCGAATTCATAATACATATCCCACAAATCATGAATATTTTCAACAGCGGGAACTGTTACGGTTTCATCGCCGTTATATCCTTCTGCCTTGCCGTCCTCTTTAAAATCGTGGGTGGATGTGATTACATAAACTCTTTTGCCGCGCTTTTTTAAATCACGCAAAAGTTCTATCATTTCTTTGTGGGATTCTATTTCGCCGTCTTTAGTGGTGTCGCCCGAAAGAACAACAATATCCGTGGAATTATCCTCGCAAAGCATATCGAAGCCTTTTTTGATTACAAGATCCGTATCCTTAATAACCTTTTGGCTTTTTGATTCCGCCTTATCGTATGCGGCGCCGTGATCGCCGCCTTTTCTTGAATAATAATGAGTGTCCGTTATAAACTGAATTTTAAGCGGCTCATTATTGCTGCCCCAAATTTTGCCTGCCATAAATTTTCACGCTGCCTTTCCAAAAGCGATTATTTCAGAGCCGCAATGCAGAGCCTGCCGCCCTTAACATCGCCGCTTAATGTGATTTCGATTATTCCCGCCGATCTTTCGTTTATCGGCACGGATTTGCCGTTTAACTCGGCGAAATATTTATTTTTATCGTCAAGACACACAAGCAAAGTATATTTATCGCTGTTGCCGAAATACTTAAACTCAATATCTGCATCTGATGCCGTTGTGATTTCCTTATCCACCCAAATATCAAGGCCGCTTGTTACCGTGCCCGGCTTATAATAAGCATTGGCCCAAACGCATATGGGCGCCGAAAGGCCGCCGAAATTATGGAACCAGCCGCCTCGCTGAGTTTCAATGCCGAAGCATTCATATGTGCAATAAGAGAAATCCGTTTCCGCCTTCCACATATCAAGAGCTCGCTTTGCAATTTCAAATGCAAAATCCGCCTCACCGAGATCAAACATCGTTTTCCACAAAAACCACTGATGAGCCATCCAAACATTGCCGTTCCAATAACCGTCGTTAAAATAATAAGAAGCACTCATATCAACGGCGGAAATGCCGCTTTTGCTCCACATTTCTTTTGGATTTTTAATGTGGGCAAGAAGCCTTTCAACCCTGTCTGCCGGAGCGGCGCCTGCCACTATCGGATAAACGCCGTCCATACCCTTATTCATATTTTCGCCCTGCTCATTTCTTAAATAAGCGCAAAGCTTGTTGTTTTCATCATAAACCGTGTAAGAATAATAACCCGCTTTTTCATCCCAAGCGAGGGCGTTAAGAGCCGCCGTGGATTGCTCGATATCCTTCGTAAGGCGCTGCACATCCTGTTCTTTGCCAAGAGCAGTTGCCGCCATACGCATAATCTTTGCCGCACGAATGATATGCGATGTTGAAATGCAAGGGCAAATTCTGTTCATCATCTGCTTATCAATCATATAAACCTGCGCCGGATAATCATCCATTCCCGAGCAAGAATACCAATAATCGTAAGTGGTGAGCAATCCGTTTTTGAATTTTGCCGTAGTGGAGCCGTTTTCGCCTGCAAGAAAGCGATAATAACGCATCATTTTATCATAGAGCGCCAAAAGCTTTTCCTTATCATTTTCACGCTTAAGCATTTCAAGATACTGCACAAACTGAGTTGGCACAAGGCTGCCGTGAAGCAAAAAGGCAAAATCCGAATTATCATCATCGGAAAGATATGTTTCAAGAATATATTTTGCTTTTTCGGGGCTGAATTCCAAAACTCCCGTGCCGATTACGCCGCTATCCCAAGTATAGAAACTATCCCATCTTTTGCCGGGTGTGAAATGAATAACATTTTCACCGTGTTTATATACGGGATAAACAACATTTGTGAGCAATGTTGATTTAAGAATTTCTGTTGAAAGAGTATATTTTTTGCCTTCTTCGTTATAACCTGCATCATCGGTTAAGCTTGCCTTTTTGTAGATTGCCTCATATTCGCTGCCGGAAAGCGGCTCAAACGCCTCCTCCGAAACAACCATATACTCTATATGCGTTGAATGGGGATCAATAAAAATAGATTGGATAAGAGCATTGTGGAAAAAGCCCTCATCGCTTTTCTTTTCGGAAAAGCTTTCCGAGAAAGTGCGCCTTAATTCATCATAAGTATGGTCGCCGTTTGAGAGTCTGTTTGGCAAAGCGTCTTCAAGGCAGCCGGAATCAAGGGTGCGCTCCCTTGTGCGCTCGTTGTGAGTGAGCACATAATATGTGTCTCCCGTTTCGGGATAGGTGAGTGAAATTCTTTTTCCGTTGCCGCATTGCTCTGATTTTATTTCGGGAGTAAAACCGTGCTTTTTAATTTCCGTTTTAATAGAATTTTCTTCACCGGCTTCGGTTACGGCAACAAAATCAAATTCAACACCGCCCTTGCCGAGGCTTACAAATTCAAGATTGCCGGAAGTAATGGGAAAAGATGCAAGAGCAAGATCGCTGCTTCGGAAAAATGTGATTTTTTCGCCGGAAAGCAAAAATTCGGCATCATCTTCCGTTACGGATTTATATCTTACGGTAAGAATGGGATTATCAAATTCCGATATATCAAAATCATACGAAACAAAATCGCCCTTTTCGCAGCCAAACGGCTTTAAACCGAGCGCCGGCACATGGTAATTTTCACATCTGTCGCCAAGGCCGAATCCGCCTGTGAAGCGATAATCCGAAAACTGCCCCTTATGCATACCGTCCGGATTTTCGGTATCCCACGGGCGCGGATTAGCATAACTGTATTTAACATAATCGTTTGCGCTTTTAAAAATGCATTTTTTCGGCAGAGTTACATCGCAATAAAGCGGCTTTGGAAATTCCATTGCCGAATAAGCATTCAAAATGCAATTTTGCTTTAAATCGGTGTTATTAAAAAATTCGCAGCGCATAAGATAAGCCTTGCCGCTGATTTTTGAAAAGGAAACATCGCAATAAATCATATCCTTCCACATAAGCTCGTAGCGATATGAATAAAACGAATAATCGCCGTTGCAATGCCACAGATGATAATTGCTGGGGAAGGTTACATTCGGCACGGGCACTGATGAATTCCACACGGTTGGGTGCACGGAAAAATCAAATCTTGCACCCGATTGCGGCGCTGAATCCACCACACGGGAAATTCCCATATATTTTTTGGAATACGGTCCCCAAACGGGCATTTTTTCAAGCATCATAAGGCACTACCTCTGTTTCAAAAAGCAATATTTCAATTGCCGATATTATTATTTTTAATATATTATTATTTATTTTTTTTAATTTGTCAATAGAAAAAAAAGGGCGTTGCCGTTATTGACAAAGCAATTCTTTTAAGATAAACTAAAATGTATATTATATAAGTGTTATACAAAGCTGTTATCTTTAGATAACAACAAATGCCTTTATGAAAGGAAGGGTTTTTTTGAACATAGACGCAAATGTGCAAAAGGTTTTTTCCGCACTTGTAAAAAAATGGAAGCTGATAATCATTTTTGCGATAATAGGTGCCGTTTTGGCAGGAATTGCAACCGCAAAATTCACAAAGCTTACATACACCTCAACGATTGAATTTTTGGCTTATGTTAACGACTCGGATCAAGAACTTGCGGAAAGCACGGCAACAGCTCAATCCGGCTCTGCCCATGAAGCCGCCAACGCGCAACAGGCAAGCCAAACAAGCAAAATGAACTATGCCATGAAAATGCTTGACACATATATTGAAATCTTTTCAACCAATGAATTTTACCAGGATGTGGCAAACGAATTAAACAAAACATACGGCACGAATTACCCTGCCGCAACCATCAAAAATTCCACAAAGGTTGAAAGCATAGATAACACGGCTATGTTTGAATTTACAACAACCACAAATGATGCCGATTTAAGCTATCACATAACGCAATGCCTTGAAAAATGTGTGCCGGAGAGAATGAAAAACACTAACAAGGGGCTTGTGCTTGCATCCGTTGAAGATCCGCCGATAAGAGCAACGGCAGCAGAAAGCATGGATTATCCCAAAAAGTGCCTGATCGGTGCAGCCGCCGGCATTTTCCTTGCAGGGCTTTATGCCGTGCTTAAGGATTTACTTGATGTCAGAATTAAAGGCAGTGCGGATCTTGAAGGTACATACGACATTCCGGTTTTGGGCGCCATTCCCGAATTTTGTTTAAACAAATCCAAGAAGGAGGCAGGGCGAAATGGCAAAAAATAACAAATCAAGCGAAAACTCATCTCGCTTTCTGCTGAAAAACTCAATAATGGATCCGGGCTTGAAGTTCAGAGTTGACGAAGCATATAAAACCATAAGAACAAATATTATGCTTTCCGTTATAAAAAAAGGATGCAAAACGATAGTTGTTTCCTCCTCTGCTCCAAACGAGGGCAAAACAACCACAACCGTTAATTTGGCGGTTTCAATAGCGCAGGCGGATCAGCGTGTGCTCCTTATAGACGGCGATTTAAGAAAGCCGAAAATCCACCATTATTTTTCAATCCCCAGCGCACCGGGGCTCACAAATTACCTTAGTGCTTCGGTAAACAGCCGCATGGCTCAGCAGGCAGATCTTTTCGGAATAATTCACCCAACGGAATACCCCAATTTATCCGTTATAACATCAGGCTCTATTCCGCCAAACCCGGCAGAAGTTCTGGGCAGCGAACCGATGGCGGATTTTCTTGAAGAGGTTTCAAAAAAATACGATTATATTATTATAGACACACCGCCGATCAATGTTGTTTCCGACGCATTACCCGTTATCAGAGAATCGGACGGAGTTGTGCTTGTGGTGCGTTCATATTCTTCAACGCATCCGGAGCTGCAAAAAGCGCTTAATTCGCTTAAATTCATAGATGCAAAAATTCTTGGATTTGTTGTGAACTATGAGAAAAACGAAAGCGGCGCATACGGCTCAAAATACAATTCAAAATACGGATATTCAAAATACGGCTACGGCGACTACACATATTAAGCCGCCATTGCAGCTTAAATCAAGGAGATGACAGCCACGGTTTTAAACGGATTAACGGAAACACATTGCCATATTTTGCCCGGAATTGACGACGGGGCATGCGATGTGGAAACAAGCCTTAAAATGATTGCAAAGCTTGCCGCACAGGGCGCAAAAAAAATTGTTTGCACCCCGCATTATTACAGCGATTCCATTTCGCTTGATGATTTTCTGCAAAAGCGTAATGCGGCTGCCGCAAAGCTGAAAGCCGCATTGCCTCCCGAAAGCCCGGAAATAAAGCTCGGTGCCGAGGTTTATATAAGCAAATATCTTTTTTCAAACGAGGATTTAAGCAAAATCAAAATTGAGGGCACGGATTATGCACTGATTGAGCATCCCTTTGCGGAGGAGTTTTCGGAGCGTGCCTGCAACAGACTGATTGATTTGATTTGCGATCACGGAATAACGCCGATTTTGGCGCACATAGAAAGATACAAATCGCTTATTGATAAGCCGGATAAGCTTGATTACCTGCTTTCCCTGGGCTGCGTGGCGCAGGTAAACATAAACTCATTTGCAAACGAATCACGCCACATCAAGAAAAGGCTTTTCAAATATCTTGAAAGCGGCAGAATCACACTTATAGGAAGCGATTGCCACAACATGAGCTCACGGCCGCCGGAATACGAGCCGGGAGCAAAGGAAATCATAAAAAAATGCGGCGAGCATACCCTTAACGAGCTTATACAGAACGCCGCAAAAATTTTTTAAAGGCAATAAACCGCTAAAACAGCCGAATACTTTTATTTGAGCAATAGAAAAGAGGAGTCAATGACTCCTCTTTTTTCTTGCCTGTTTTTTTGTTTGCCGAATATACAGCAAGCCACGCTTTGCTTTGCCGACAAAAACACGGTTATAAATCAATCCAGCAGAGTTTTCCAATTATCATCGTTATATGCATCAAAGCACATTTGAATTTGCTCTTTATTGATTTTTTCCGTTGCAAGCGGCGGCAATTCATCAATGCCGAAATAATCAAAGCCCGTGGTTTCGGGATTTTCTTTAAATTCTCCGCCGATGACACAGCATTGCACAAACACCTTGCAGATTTTGTTTGCATAAACGGGGCGATTGTGCTTTTCTCTATCCTGCACGGCAACAACCTTTTCCGGCACGGCAATTAAGCCTGCCTCCTCACGCACCTCTTTAACAACATTTTCACCAACCGATATATCAACATCAACCCAGCCGCCGGGAAGCGACCAAGTGCCGTTTTTCTCATGCACAAGAAGAATTTTATTATCCTTGATTATGGATGCACGGGAATCAAGCTTCGGGGTTTGATAGCCCTGCTCGCAGCAAAAAATATCACGCACTTTTTCAATCGGAATCTCGCTTTGATGAGCCACTATCTCGGCCGATATTTCACGAATTCGTTCAAAGCGTTCCCGGTCAAAAACATCATTTGTGTATTTAAGCCCGGCTTGCGCAAGGCTTTGGAGTTCTACCGCCCAATCAAGCCATTTATTTTTGTTCATTGCTATTCAACTTCCTTTTAAGCTTTAAAAAATAATCTCTGTAAACGCCCATAAGCTCTCTTGTATAAAAGGTTAAAAAAGTGTATTTTGCTGAATAGCTGCATTTGGAATGAAATTCAAGATTTGCTTCATCACACAGCATTTTTGCACGATATTCGTGGAACTCATTTGTTACGATAAGCACAGACCTTGAAAGCCCCAAACTTTCTATAATCTGCTTTGAAAAGAAAATATTTTCTCTTGTGTTTTTTGATTTATCCTCTGCTATAAGGCGTGATTTATCTATGCCCTCTGCCGCCAAAACGGTTTGCATGCACCGAGCCTCACTTATATCCTCATCTTTTCCCTGACCGCCTGATAAAATGGCAACCGCATCCGGATTTTCCTTCAGATAAGCAGCTGCTGCCATACAGCGCTTATAGAGATAAAGGCTTGGCTTGGTGCCTTTAACACGGCAGCCGAGCACAATAACCGTTTCAGCGCCGCAATTTGTTTTATAATTTGAATACTTTGCCATTTTTATTGAAACGGGCACGGCGGCTGCAAACACCGCAATTGCAATGCAACAACCGAAAATTTGAAGCCAACACGGCAATGAATTAAAGAATGCGCCGAATAATATTAAATATGCCGAAAACGCAGAGCCGGCGGCATTGCCGACATTGAATATTGCAGCCGCAAGCGGAGCAAGATACCAAATCAGCAGCGCACAACCAAGCAAAACAAAAAACAAATGCAAACGAATACCACCAAACAATTCATAATAAAAATGCGCACGGCAACAGCCGCACGCAAAATCGGCCGCAAAAAGCCATTTAACATCCCGCACAGCACGAAAACGCCGCTAAAGATGCGCATTACGGAAAATTATTTTTGAAGTGAACGCAAAAGCGCAATTTCGGCCTTGTAGCCGGACAGCTCATTGGGCGTTTCAAGATACATCGGCAAATCACGCAGATATTTATTATTTACTATTTTTTCAAAAGCTGCCTTGCCGATGGTGCCCTCACCTATTTTTTCATGCCTGTCCTTATGCGAGGCGAATGGGTTTTTGCTGTCGTTCAAATGAAGAGCACGCAAGCGTTTTAATCCGATAACTTTATCAAAGCTTTCAAGTACGCCATCCAAATCATTAACAATATCATAGCCTGCATCAAAAACATGGCAGGTATCAAGGCAAACACCGATTTTATCCGCAAGTTCAACACGCTCTATTATGCTTTGCAGCTGCTCAAAGTTTTTGCCGATTTCAGTGCCTTTTCCTGCCATTGTTTCAAGCAGCACAGTAGTTGTCATATTCTCAAAAAGCACGGAATTCAGCGCCTCTGCAACAAGGCGGATACCCTCCTCTTCGCCCTGCCCCACATGGGAGCCGGGGTGAAAATTATAAAGCATTCCGGGAGTTGCTTCCATTCTTTTTAAATCATCGGCAAATGTTTCTGCCGCAAACCGCCTTATATCAGGCTTAGCAGAGCAACAATTCAAAGTATACGGCGCATGGGCCAAAATTATATTCACATTGCATTGCCTGCTTTTTTCATTAAAAAGCGCAACATCATTCAAATCAAGTTCCTTTGCCTTGCCGCCGCGCGGATTGCGTGTGAAAAACTGAAATGTGTTTGCGCCGATTGAGACGGCTTCATCAAGCATATGCACATAGCCCTTTGAAGCACTTAAATGTGCGCCGATAATCATTTTAAATCAATCCCTTTTGCGGCATTTGCAGCGATATCTTCTTCTGCCTTGCCGCTCATTATATATTCAAGCAAATCGCCAACGCAACCGTGATTGCAATGGCATGCCTCAAATTTGCAAATTTTGTGAATGGGCTTTGGCGCCTGACCGGCACACGCCGGAAGGCCAACCGTTTTAAGCATATCCCAATCATTATAATAATCGCCGATTGCGGCAACATGGCTTTTTTCAACGCCGAGCTTATCTGCAAGCCACATAACTCCCATGCCCTTATGAGTGCCTTTTTGCAGCATTTCAAGGCTCCAAATTGAAGACATCATAAAATTTGCATCCGGATTTTCATGGCGGCTTATGTATTTTTCGAGTTCGTTTATAGTTAGAGGATTAGACCAAAAAATAACCTTCATCCAGCCCTCTTCCGGCACATCATCAATGCTTGTTACCTCATAATGAGATTTATCAAAAAACATTTGCCCTCTGGAAAGCAAGCCTTTTTTTACTATATAAACAAAATCATCAAAAAATATGCCAACATCAACACTGTGGCCATGCGTATTAAAAAGCTCCGATATTTCTTTAACAAATTCCCTGCCTTTTGGGCCGATGGTGCTGCGCCAAAGCATTTTTTTCCGCTTATAATCATAAACTCCGGCGCCGTTTACAATTACGGCAGGCTGATTAGCAGGCACCCTGTCGTAATTTCTTTTAAGGCTTGAAACCATTCTGCCCGAAGCCAGAGTGAAATTGCCGCCTTCATCCGTAAATTCCTTTATAGCATCATAATTTCTTTTTGGCAAAGTTCTGAATTTACTTTTCAATGTGCCGTCTATATCCGAAACAACAAGCCAATTTTCAAATGTTTGAGCCATACTTTTCTCCTTAGCAAGCCAAATGGACTATTTGCTTTGCAACAGCATTGCAAAGATGAGATTTATTTTAGCAGAATTAAATCTGCCCGTTTTCAAGTTTGCTTAAAAATGATGTAAAATATTCCGGTAAATCACTTTCAAATTCAAGCCATTTTCCGGAGCGTGGATGCACAAAACCGATATGCTTTGCATGAAGGCATTGGCCGCCGAGCCCCTTAACGGGCTTTTTGGGGCCGTAAACCTCATCACCGGCGATTGGGTGGCCTATATATGAAAGATGCACTCTGATTTGATGAGTGCGCCCCGTTTCAAGAGTGCAGCGCAAATGAGTGAAATTGCCGTAACGGCGAATCACACCAACATGAGTTACGGCAGGCTTAGAGTTTTTAAAAGTGACTGCCATCTTTTTTCTGTCTTTGGGATTTCTGCCGATCGGTTGCGATATTGTAAAGGTATCTTCCTTTACATTTCCGTGAGCCACGCACTCATAAGCCCGTTCAAAAGAATGCTCCTTTATTTGCTCTGCAAGGCCTGCATGGGCAAAATCGTTTTTGGCAACAATTAAAAGGCCTGATGTGTCTTTATCAATTCTGTGCACTATTCCCGGGCGAAGCACTCCGTTTATGCCGCTGAGTGAGCTGCCGCAATGATAAAGCAGCGCATTAACAAGCGTGCCGCTGTAATTTCCGGGGGCGGGGTGCACAACCATGCCCTTAGGCTTATTTACAACAAGCACATCCGAATCTTCAAACACAATATCAAGGGGAATATTTTCCGGCCGTGTATCAAGCTCAACGGGCTGCGGAATAACCAGTGCCACCATATCACCCTGCTTGAGTTTATAATTTTTGCTTTGTGTTAAGGAATTAACCTTTACGCCGCCTTCATCTATAATTTTTGCAGCGGCCGAGCGTGAAAGCCCTTCTGCGCTGTCGCTTACAAATTTATCAAGCCTTTCGCCTGCATTTTCCGGCAGCACATTAAAAATATAAGCATCACTCAACAGCCTTATCCTCCTTTTTAAACAAATCCAAAAGAAGATAAATAACAAGAGAAACCGCGCCGAGCGTTACGGCACAATCGGCAATATTGAAAACGGCGAAATCCACAAAAACCGGCTCTATGAAATCAACAACAAAGCCATACAAAGCACGGTCTATTAAATTACCGATACCGCCCGCCACAATAACTGCAATGCTCCAATAAAGCCAAAGCGATTTGCAGCGATTTGAAAAAATATACCAAAGCGCCGCCGAGCAAGCCACAACAGTGACCGCAACAAACACCCAACGGGCTCCGTTAAACAGTGAAAATGCCATGCCTGTGTTTTCGGCATACTTAAAGCGAACAACACCCTTAATAAAATTAACCGGCTCGCCGCCCTTTAATTCCTTTACGGCAAAATATTTTGTTATTTGATCAAAAGCGACAATAAGAAAAATCATTATTGCACACCAAATATGCTTTTTTTTATGCAAAATATCACTCCCGTAAAAAAACAAAGCACAAGGCGGGCAGATCTCTTGCCCGCCTTGATAAAAGATTTAATTATTATTGCATTTGTGCAAGAACTTCGGCACAATGAGCGCAAAGATGCGGATGATTTGCATCTTTTCCGACTGTGGAGGAGAATTTCCAGCAGCGCTCGCACTTTTCACCGTCTGCCTTGGCAACGGAAACTGTGAGTCCTTCAACATCGCCTGAAAAATCCTGCTTATCCGAAACAACTTCAACAGCAGAAGTGATGAAAATTTCGGGCAATGCAGCTTCATTTGCCTTTAAGAAATCATAAAGTTCTCCGTCTGCACCGAGGGTAATCTTAGCCTCAAGCGATTTGCCGATGATTTTTTCGTTTCTTGCAAGCTCAAGAGCCTTTTGAACATCAACACGAACTGCATGAACTCTTTCCCACTTATCCATAAATGCTTTATCGGTTTCAATGAAATCGGAATTAGGAATTTCGTTAAAGAGCGGTGATTCCGCATTTTTTGAAGAATCATGCGGCATGAAGCGCCAAATTTCATCTGCCGTGAAAGCAAGAATCGGAGTAAGCATAAGAGTGAGCGCATCAAGGATTTTATAGAGAACGGTTTGGGCCGCACGGCGTGTGTTTGATGTGCTTACAGAGGTGTAAAGTCTGTCTTTAAGCACATCAAAATAGAAGTTACTCATATCAACAACGCAGAAATTGTGAATTGCATGCGCCGCAGTGTGATACTCATAAATTTCAAAGCTGTTTCTTACTGTTGTGATAAGTTCATCCAGCTTCATAAGAGCATACTTATCAAGCTCTTCAAGGCTTTCATTTGCAACCTGATCCTTATTCGGATCAAAATCATAAAGGTTACCGAGGCAGAAACGAGCCGTGTTTCTGATTTTTCTGTAATTATCCGAAAGCTGCTTCAGGATTTCGGGGCTGATTCTGATATCTGCATGATAATCAGAAGAAGCAACCCAAAGGCGAAGAATATCTGCACCGTATTTTTGAATGATATCCTGCGGAGCAATGCCGTTTCCAAGGGATTTAGACATTTTTTTGCCTTCGCCGTCAACAGTCCATCCATGAGTGATGATTTGCTTAAACGGAGCGCCGAGCCCCTGAGCAACAGAGGTAAGAAGCGAGGATTGGAACCAACCTCTGTATTGGTCTGCACCCTCAAGATAAACATCGGCAGGTCTGCCGAGATAGGGCCTTTTTGCGAGAACGGCCTGATGAGTTGAACCCGAATCAAACCAAACATCCATAATATCGGATTCCTTATCAAAGCCTTCTGCTTTGCCGCAATGAGGGCACTTAAAGCCCTCAGGAAGGAAATATTCGGCATCGTGCGCATACCAAGCATCAGAGCCTTCTTTGCCGAAGATTTCGGAAACCTTCATCATAACATCATTATCAATAATTTCCTTGCCGCAATGCTTACAATAAAGCACGGGAATGGGAACGCCCCATTTTCTTTGGCGGGAAATGCACCAATCTGCACGCTCTCTAACCATTGACTGAAGCCTGTCTTTACCCCATTCAGGGAACCATTTAACGCTTTCGGAAGCCTTAACAGCATCCTCCTTGAAATCATCAACAGAGCAAAACCATTGAGAAGTGGCTCTGAAGATAACGGGCTTGTGGCAACGCCAGCAATGCGGATATTGGTGGATGATTTTTTGAAGGGCGAAAAGATTTCCTGTTTTTTCAAGATGCTCTGCAATCGGCTTATTAGCCTCTTCCGTTGTGAGGCCGGCAAATTCGCCTGCTTCTTCTGTGAGCCTGCCCTTTGCATCAACGGGCACAACGATAGGAATTTCGGGATAGTTTTTGCAAACAACAAAGTCTTCAACACCGTGGCCGGGAGCAGTGTGAACACAGCCGGTGCCCGAATCAAGCGTTACATGATCGCCGACGATAACAAGAGAAGTTCTGTCTATAAACGGATGGCGGCACTTCATATATTCAAGCTCGCTGCCCATAATTGTGCCTACGATTTCATAATCGGATTCGGCAACGCCCTTTGCCTCCATGGCAGAAGCCACAAGATCTGTTGCCATAATATAATATTCGCTGCCGTATTTAACAAGAGAATATTCAAAGCTTGGGCCCACGCAAATTGCAACGTTTGCGGGCAAGGTCCACGTTGTGGTTGTCCAAATAACGAAATAGGTGTTTTTAATATCCGCACCCATTGCCGAAAGCTTGCCGAGATCATCGCACACATTAAACTTAACATAAATTGAATGGCAAGGATCCTCTGCATATTCGATTTCTGCCTCTGCAAGAGCGGTGTTGCAATCCGGGCACCAATAAACGGGCTTTAAGCCCTTATAGATATAGCCCTTTGTTGCCATTGCGGCAAAAACCTTAATTTGCTCCTCTTCAAAATCCTTTGTGAGGGTGATATAGGGATTATCCCATTCGCCGATTACGCCGAGGCGTTTAAAGCTTTCACGCTGAATATCAACGAAGCCGAGCGCTGTTTCACGGCAGATTTTACGAAGTTCCAAATCAGAAATATTCGTTTCTGCCGAAATGTGGGCTTCTTTTCTGGCTTTAAGCTCCGTGGGAAGACCGTGAGTGTCCCAGCCGGGAACATAAGGGGATTTAAAGCCCGTCATATTCTTATATCTTACAATAAAATCCTTTAAGGTTTTATTGAGCGCATGGCCGATATGAATATCGCCGTTTGCATATGGAGGGCCGTCGTGCAAAACGAAAAGCGGCTTGCCGTCATTAAGCTCCATAAGCTTTTCATACTGCTTATTTTCATACCAGGTTTTAAGAATTTCCGGCTCACGCTGCGGAAGCGAAGCACGCATGGGAAATTCTGTTTTCATCATATTCAGTGTATCTTTATAGTCCATTGTTATCATCAACCTTTATTAGATTATTTCTTTTTCTTTTTGAAGAAGCCCTTAAATTTTGAACCTTCTTCTTCCTCATCCTCATCAGGCGGGATAAGGCTTATTTTTTCATTTGTTCTGAACTGACCTTCGGGTTTAACATGGAAGAAATCTTCAAACGGAAGATGTTCTTCTTTTTCATCGGAAGCGGAATTATCCTGAGAGAATGCAGCCACTGCGCTATGTACATCTGCCGGCTCGTCATTTTCTTCCGGCTGAGCCTCTTTGGCCGCAATGCTTTCCGGCTCTGTTTCCTCAAGTTCATACTCAACCTCTGCCGGAGCAATCTTTTCAGGCTCGGTTGTGTTTATATCAACAATTTCATCTGCACTTTCTTCCGCAGGCTGAGCTTCTTCTGCGCCGCTTACCGCATCATTTGATTCGGTATTATCGGTATCATCTGCCGTTTCGGCTTTTTCCGCATCGGCATCTGCTTCATCCTCGGCAGCATTTTGCGGCTCCGCCAAATCTTCTTCAGGCGCATCTTCGCTTTCTGCCGGAGCTTCGGCTTGCTCAAATGATTGCTGCATATCATCAATCTTTGCGGAAACTTCATCTATATCCTGAGCTGTTTGCTTGATTACGCTTTCAAGCTCTTCATCGACGGAAGCTTCGGGGCAGGCCTCCATATCAGCAAGCCTTTCAAGCTGAGCCTCATAAAGCGAAACAAGCTGATCCTTAAAAGATTCAGCCTCTGCTTTAAGAGAGTCTTTCAAATTGCCGTAATGCTCTTTTTCCTCTTTGGCTTTTGAGATAAGCTGCTGTGAAATGCTTTTTGCCTCTTGCAAAAGTGCTGAGGAATCAGCCTTGGCATCTGCCATTTCTTTATCTGCCTTTTCCCTTGCCTCTGAAAGAATTTCTCCGGCTGCATCTGCCTTTTCTTTGGTGAGCCTTGCAGCATATTCACGAGCATCGGAAACTATTTTTTCCGCTTTTTCTTTTGCATCGGTTACGGTTATTTGAATTGTGCGTGCGCTTTCGGCAAGCAAATCATCTGCCTTTTCCTGAGCGTTTTTCTTAACCTCGGACGCAGCTTTTTGAGCTGTGAGCAAGGTGTCTTTAATGGAATCCTCTTCTTCTCTGTATTCCTCTATTTTTTTTGCAAGGATCTCCATTTTTCTGTAAAGCTCTTTATTTTCATCATAAATGGCTGTGAATGATTCTTCTATTTCTCTGATAAAAGCATTTGTTTCATCAATATCATAGCCGTATTGTGCCTTTGAAAGCACCTTTTCCCTGATCTGCGCAGGCGTAATCATAAGATACCTCTCCTCCTTAATGATTTGGCAATCAATACATTATCATGCCGTTGTTTTCAAGCTCATCTATAAGATCGCCCATAACATCAACGTTATAAGGGGTGATGATATAAGTGCTGTTTGCCACTCTTTTAATTTGGCCGTTATTCGCATATGCAACGCCGCTTAAAAAATCAAGCAGGCGGCGGGCAATATCCCTGTTTGTGGATTCAAGATTGAGCACAACCGTGCGCTTTTCATTAAGATTATCGCCGATTGAAGCAGCCTCTTCAAACCTTTCGGGCTTAACCAGCACAACCTGAAGCTGCGCCGTTGTGTGAATATTAACAACCTTGTCCGATTCCGCACGGGTGCGGTGAATTTTTTCGGGTTTTTCTTCCTTTGGCACTCTTGTGCTTCTGTGCTTTTCCCTTTTTGGCGGTGCCGGCATGGAATAACCCGGATTTTCATCATAAAAATCATCAAATTCATCTTCGTCGTTATCACGAAGCATCTCGGTGAATTTATCTAAAAAACCCATTACTTTTCCTCCCTGCTCAATAATATTTTCTGGCGCCGAATATTGCGGAGCCTACTCTTACTATATCGGAACCCTCTGCAATTGCGGCCTTATAATCGCCGCTCATGCCCATTGAGAGAATTTCCATATCTATATTATCTATTTTTTTGCCTTTAATGTCAATGAAAGATTGACGAAGTGCGGCAAAATATTTGCGTGCCTCCGCTTCGCTTTCGCAAACGGGCGGAATTGCCATAAGGCCCTTTATCTTAATATTGGGTAATTCCGAAATCATGCAAAGCGTTTCTTCAAGCTCTGCGGGAATTAAACCGCTTTTGCTTTCTTCCATTCCTATATTAACTTCCGCAAGGCAATTTGTTACCAAGCCCTTTGCTGCGGAAACTCTGGATATTTCCTTTGCAAGCTTAAACGAGGAAACGGATTCTATCATATCAACCTCGCCGATTATTTGGCGCACCTTATTGGTTTGCAGATGGCCTATCAAATGGCGCTCAACACCACCGAGATTAAGTTCGTCCTTTTTGCCCAAATATTCCTGAACTCTGTTTTCGCCTATCAAATCTGCGCCAAGCTCAAGAGCCTTGTTTATATAAGGCGGTTCCACCGTTTTGGTAACGCACATAAGGCGAACGGCATCCTCTGCCCTGCCGGCTTTAACTGCGCATTCCTTAACGGATTCAAGAATTCGCTTATAATTTTCCTCAACGGCTTTATGCCTTTCTTCATCAATTATATACTTTCCCATCACGAAGCTCCTTTCCGCGGGTTATTATTTGATCATAAAGGCGAATACCGTCTTCATCTTTTTCATCATAAGCAAGCACAACATAATCGCCCTGAGTATAAAGCACTTCCGCCTTGCGCCATTCCACAACGGATGCCACAAGCGCATAAACGCCCTTTTCGCCGTTATTCATATGAACTGCGCTTGCGGGCATTTTTATTCCCTCATATTTATTGACGCGCAATTCTATATCCACCGTTCTTAAAGAGGCTATATCGCTGTTCATTTCGCTGCATTCAAGCACAAGTGCCGTTTTTTCAACACCGAGCTGATTTTCGGCGCCGCTTAATATTTTGCATGTGTAAACATGATCCGTGCCATCTACGGAAACATCTATATTCTCGCCGTTTTCCAAGCCTTTTATCTGCTGTGTATCCACAACGGCACAAAGATACCATTCAAAACTTGTGATAAGCTTGCCGAGCGAATTTGTTGACTGCACATTTTCCGATTGATCGATCCATTGCTGCAAAGTTTCAACATCAAGCCCGGAAGAAACGGAGGAATAATCAAATGCGGTTTCAAGCCCATCCGTGTAGTTTGAAAAAATCCCCGATTCCTCTGCTTTCACATAGCCTACCGGCTTACAGGCATTTTCATCTATTGCATTTATTTTTTCTTCGATTTCCTTCATTACGGAAGAAAAATCTATACTGTTGCCCACCAAAATTTGAGTTCTGGTGAATTTATCGTTAAGCTCGGAGCAATAATCGGCAGAGCTTTTAAAATTACCTGCCGCATTTGCACGCACAAGGCCGTTTATATCATTGATAACATCCTTGCCAAGCGATTCAACATCCGCCGCTTGCCCAACGGCTTGATTTTCCATATCATCATAATATTTAAGCTGCTGCTCAAGACTTTTATAATTTGAATATTCCTGAGCGCTTTCGGAGCTTGAAAAAACCTTTGCGATTTCGCCGCCCTTGTTAATCTTATCGCAATCATCGATTGAAACGGAGGTTACGGCGTTTTCATCTGCGGAAACAAGCCTTTCATCTCTTACGGCAAGAGCCTTTGCCTGCACCGTTTCATACACGGTGGACACAACGGCGGTTTGCGTTTTCAGGCGCACATTAAACAAGCCGTAAAGCTGCACGGCAAGATAAGCAACGATTAAAAACACCACAAAGCCCATTGCAAGCCATTCTTTATTTAATTTAGGCGTTTTTTTTCTTTTAACGCTTTTTTCCTTTTCATTGCTTTCCATTTAAAAAATCCCTGCTTAAATCAACGGCTTTTTCGGCAAGCTTATCATAACCCAGCTCATCCGCATAAAGCCACACGGCGTTTTCACGCCTTTTAAACCATGTGATTTGCCGCTTTGCATAGCGGCGTGTTTCCTGCTTTATTTTTTCCAAAGCGGCATCAAATGAAATTTCGCCTGCAAAATACGGTGCAAGCTCTTTATGGCCGATGGCCTGTGCAGCCGTTTTGCCGCCCGACGCAAGATTGATTCTTGCCTCTTCTTCAAGCCCCGACGCAGCCATTTGATCCACCCTGGCATTTATGCGGGAATAAAGCAAATCCCGGTTTTTAAATCCGATAACAAGATAAAGCACATCATATGGCGACTGCCGCCTTGAAAGCAAATCCAGCTCGGTTTTTGTTTTGCCTGTTGAGTAATATATTTCAAGCGCGCGAACAACACGCTTTTTATTGTTTTTATGAATTTTCCGTGCCTCTGCCGGATCCGTTTGCAGCAGCCTTGCAAACAATTCATCCTCATCAAGCTGCATAAGCTTTGCCCTAAGCTCCTCATCCGGAGCGGCTGAGGAAAAAGAAACATTATCAACAAAGCTGTCTATAAAAAGCCCCGTGCCGCCTGCAATAACAGGAACGGAACCGGATGCCGTTATTTGCGAAACGGCTTTTCTTGCCGCACTGCAAAAATCCGAAACCGAAAAGGAAACAGAGCGATCCAAAAACTCATTGAGCATATGCGGCACACCTTGCATTTCCTGCTTTGTTGGCGCTGCCGTTGCTATTCCCATGCCCTTATAAACCTGCATTGAATCGGCGCAGATAACCGAGCCGCCCACCGCCTTTGCGATTTGCACGGCAAGATTTGTTTTGCCGCTTGCCGTTGGGCCTGCAACAACTATAAGCTTAGTTTTATCCATATCACTGAATTCTGCCAAATTGCTTTTCTATTTCATATTTTGAAACCTTAATCATAACCGGCCTGCCGTGGGGGCAATATTTTATGCCCGGCATTGAGAACAATTTTTTAACAAACAGCTCCCTTTCCTGCGGCGATGTGTAATCCCCGCCCTTAACGGCGCTCCTGCACGATGCGGAATGAAAAATCCAATCCATTCTGTCAGGCTCAATATCCGTTTTATGCTCAAGCAGTTTTTGTGCTATTTCAAGAATTAAATCCTTGGCATCATCACCGTCAAGCAACGATGGGGTTTCACGCACAATTACCGTATTGCTGCCGAAATCCTCAACCGCAAATCCGCATTTTGAAAGCAAATTCAGATTTGAGATTATGCAATCATATTCATCGGGTGCCAATGAAACGGCAACGGGCACAAGCAGCATTTGAGATGCAATTCCGCTTTTCCTTGCATCTGCCTTGAAGCGCTCAAAATTCATTCTTTCGTGCGCTGCATGCTTATCTATATAATAAAGACTGTTTTCTGTTTCAACGATTATATATGTGCTAAACGCTTCGCCCACCACTTTGAATTCGGGCATTGCCTCGCCCTGCTCAACAATTGAAACTTCATCGCCGCCGGAGGGCTCCGATGCACTTTCCGCACGGGATTCGTTTCTTGCAGCAAAATCAATGCCGCCGTTTGCAATCAAAGAGGTGTTTGTTTTGGAATCCGTGCCGCCGCCGTAAACAACATCTGAGCTTGATTCTTTAGAATCCGAAAAATCAATTGCAACAACGGTTTTGCTTTCGTCATCATGCAGTGTTTCGGCCGCCGAAAAAACAGAATCCGAAGATATTTTATAATCTGACGGATTACCGTAGCTTTCTTTTCTGCGATGCGCCGTATATTCCGAAGAATCTGCCAAACTCCAATCAGACGAACGAACCTTGCCGAATTTCAATTGAGCCGGCTGCACGGGCTTAACTCCGAAATCTGTTTTAGCAGAGCTTTTTTCAAGATTTTTATAATTTTTGCCGCTTCCATCCGAATGAAAAGCAGCTTCTTTAACGCTGTTATCGGCCTCAACGGCGGTTTTAACGCCGTAATAAACCAAATCAAAAACAGGGCGCTCATTTACAAAACGAACTTCTGTTTTTGCAGGATGCACATTAACATCCACAAGGGCTGCATCCATTTCTATATTCAAAACACAGGCGGGATACCTGCCAACCATTATTGAATTTT
Organism: uncultured Anaerotruncus sp.; assembly: GCA_900539775.1. GTDB lineage: Bacteria > Bacillota > Clostridia > Oscillospirales > Acutalibacteraceae > Eubacterium_R. The sequence continues at coordinate 161,215 of UQDL01000001.1, forward strand.
TATAAGCCTGCTCAAGTGCGGCCATTGCGGTTGCGCTTTTAACAAGCCTGCCGTTTATAAAGAAAAACTGCATTGCACGGCTTTTTCTTGATTGATGCGGCCTTGAAACAAAGCCTGTTATTCGCATTGAATTGAGGAAATAATCAACGGGAATCAAAGTATCGGACAAATCGGAGCCAAACACCGAATAAACCGTGCTCTTTAAATCGCCGTTTCCGGAAGTAAGCAAAACCTGCTTACCGTCTCTGATAAAGCGAAATGATATTTCCGGATGTGAAAGAGCAATTCTGTCTGCCACGCCCTGAACGGCATTTCCCTCTGTTACATCTTTTTTAAGAAACTTCATTCTTGCAGGCACGTTAAAGAAAATATCACGCACAATTATTGTTGTGCCCGCCGGGCATCCTGCCGGCGAAAAATCAACTTCCTCGCCGCCGCAAATTTCATAACGCGTGCCGATTTCCTCAGCTTGCGTTTTGGTGAGCATTTCCACCTTTGCAACCGCAGCAACGGAAGCCATGGCCTCGCCCCTGAAGCCGAGAGTGCCTATTGAATTAAGATCATCGCTTTTTGCGATTTTTGATGTTGCATGAGAAATAAACACCTTGCGCACATCATCCTTTGAAATTCCGCAGCCGTCATCCGTTATTCGGATATAAGTTGTGCCGCCGTTTTTAATTTCAAGCGTTATGTGCTTTGCGCCGGCATCAATTGAATTTTCAATCATTTCCTTAACAACGCTCATGGGCCTTTCAACCACTTCACCTGCGGCTATAAGGCTGTAAACCTCTTTCGGCAGAATATTTATTACAGACATTTATTTCTCACCTCTCTAAATCAAAGGGGCGTTAAAGCTCCTCTGCTTTTTTCTTTAAATCATAAAGTGTTTGCATTGCTTCAATAGGCGTTAGTGTGTTTACATCCGTGGCCTTTAAAATTTCAAGGATTTCATTTTTACCGTTTGCGGTAAAGTTATACTGAATATCCTCTTCATCTTCCGTTACGGACTCCTCCGCCTTAAATTCGATGGCTGTTTTGTTTTGCTCAAGCTCTTTTAAAATTACTTTGGCTCTGCGCACAACGGAATCCGGCACGCCTGCAAGCTTGGCAACCTCAATGCCAAAGCTTTCATCTGCGCCGCCGCGCACTATTCTGCGCAAGAAGGTTATATCGTCGCCTCGCTTTTTTACGGCAATTGAATAGTTTTTAACACCCTCCGACAAGCCTTCCATAGCGGTGAGTTCGTGATAATGAGTGGCAAAAAGTGCCTTTGCGCCAAGTGTTTTCTTTTTGCAAACAAATTCAAGCACGGCTCTGGCGATGCTCATACCGTCAAACGTTGAAGTGCCCCTGCCGATTTCATCAAGAATTATCAAGCTGTTTTTAGTGGCATTTTTAAGAATATCCGCCACTTCGCTCATTTCAACCATAAAAGTGGAGCGGCCCGTTGCCAAATCATCGGCAGCACCGACTCTTGTGAATATGGCATCAACAATGCCTATATCCGCAGAGCGGGCAGGCACAAAAGAGCCGATTTGAGCCATAAGCACTATAATGGCGATTTGGCGCATATAAGTTGATTTACCCGCCATATTGGGGCCGGTTATAATCATGCAGCGGTTATCGGCGGTGTCCAGCACGGTATCGTTAGGCACAAACGGAGCACCGTTCATAATAGCCTCCACAACGGGATGGCGGCCGTCTTTAATATCAATCACGCCGCCTGTTGAAATTTGCGGGCAGCAGTAATTATTTGTTACGGCAACCTCGGCAAGGCTTGCCAAAGTGTCCAGCACGGCAAGAGATTTTGCCGTTTTTTGAATTCTGCCCGTTTCTTGAGATATGGTTTCCCTTACTTTGCAGAAAACCTGATATTCAAGTGCAACCAAGCGATCTTTTGCACCCACTATTTTGCCCTCAAGCTCTTTTAATTCCTGGGTGATATATCTTTCGCAATTGGTGAGGGTTTGCTTTCTTATGTATGTTTCGGGCACCATATCTTTAAACGAATTGGTAACCTCTATGTAATAACCGAAAACTCTGTTATAGCCAACCTTAAGTTTTGGAATACCTGTTTCTTCTCTTTGGCGGGCTTCTATTGCGGCAACAACGCCTGCGCCGTCCTGCATAACGGAGCGAAGCTCATCAACCTCAGAATTAAATCCCGCTTTGATCATTCCGCCCTCACGCACCGTAAGCGGAGGCTCATCCGAAACGGCCCGATCCACAAGCTCCTCAATATCCGCAAGGGGATCAATGCCCGAATTTATATCTTTCAGCAAGGCGCTTTGGCATCCGCTTAAAAGCGATTTTATCTGCGGCAGCTTTTGCACCGTTTGCTGCAGCGATTTAAGCTCTTTTGCATTTGCGGTTGAATAAGCAATCCGAGTCATCAGCCTTTCCATATCGCTGATGCCGGAGAATGCGTTTCTGAGCTTATCACGAAGCTCCGGATTATCCGCAAGCTCGCCGACGGCATTCTGCCTTTTGATTATTTGTGCGGCAGACATAAGAGGTCTTTCAAGCCAATTCCTTATCATTCTGCGGCCCATAGGAGTTTTTGTTTTATCAAGCACCCAAAGCAGCGAATGCCTTTTATCTCCCGTCATCATGGATTTTGTGAGCTCCAAATTGCGGCGAGCATTCATATCAAGCTTTAAATACTGATCGCTTTCAAAATAATCTATATCTGCCGGTGTTTCGATTTCGTCTTTCTTTTGAACCTCTTTAAGATAGCCGATAACCGCACCGAGTGCACGCACAACCGGCTTGCTGCTTCCAAGGGAAAGGCTTGAAATTTCATCCTTTTTAAGAGTTTCAAGAATAAGCTCCGTGGCAGCGTTATAATCAAATTTTTCGTCTTCAAGCAACTGCGCCTTGGCGCCGTTTCTTGCCTTAAGAAAATCTGCGGCACGGGCATAATCAAGCGCTGCCGAATTAACAAGCACCTCTTTTGGCATATATGCCGCAAGCTGATCTATTATTTTATTTTCACTGTCTGCGCCCTTAACCGCCGTTAAATGAAATTCTGCTGTGGACACATCGGCAAAGCACAGCCCGGTTTCCTTTTCGTCTCGGCAAATGCAACAAAGATAATTATTGATGGAATCATCAAGCATATTGCCCTCTATAACCGTGCCGGGGGTTATGATTCTTACAACATCTCTTTTAACAAGCCCTTTAACAAGCTTTGGATCCTCAAGTTGCTCGCAAATCGCAACCTTATAGCCCCTGTTAACAAGCTTTGCGATATAGGAATCGGCAGAGTGAAAAGGCACGCCGCACATCGGCGCACGCTCGTCCATGCCGCATTCCTTGCCGGTGAGCACCAAATCAAGCTCATCAGCAGCTGTTTTGGCATCGTCAAAAAACATCTCGTAAAAATCACCGAGGCGGAAAAACAGCAGCATGCCGGGATATCGGCTTTTGATATCAAAATACTGCTCCATCATGGGAGATAATCCGCCGTTCTTTTTTGCTGCCATATTTTTCCTCCTCTGTTTTACGGGCAATGCCCGTGATTTTTATAAAATTAAGCTAAAGCCGTTGCACGCCGTAATAGGCCGTCTGCCCGGCTCTTGCCGTTTTAATTGCAATCAGTGGCAACCGCCGCAGGTTGAGCAATTGTGTGTGCAGGATTCATCGGGAATCTCGCAGGTTTCGGGATCTTGGCCGTCAAAGAAAAGGCCGATCATTTTGCTGATATACTGAGCCATTTCTTCCATTTGAGAAGCGGCAGCGGAATATGCCTCCATATTCTCGTTTTTCATGATTTCCTCATAAAGAGCGGAATATTGCTTTTGCAATTCTTCTATCTTGGCATTGTCTGCCTCTTCGCCCTTGCCTGCCTCCTGCTGATATTTAAGCGATAAAAGCTGCATTTCCTGCATTTGATTTTGAAGGCTTTCATCTGCATCGTTTTTTGCCGCTGCGGCTTTAAGAGCTGCAAAGCGAGGATCGCTTTGAATTTCCTTGCCGAGCTGGCGGAGAGTTTCTTCTAAACCCATAATTGTGATTTCCTTTCTTTTTTATTCTGCCAAGCGGCCCTTGAGCACATAGGTCATTGGCTCTGTAACCGTCAGCTTAAGGAAAGAGCCGATCATATCTTCGCTTCCCTCAAATTCTATAATCAAATTACCGTCTGTTCTGGCGGCAATGTAATTATCACCTGTTTTTCCCTTGCCGTAAGCAAAGCACTTAAAGGTTTTACCGGCATATTTTTTCATGTTTTCCGCAGATATTTTTTCCTGCAAATCAAGCAGCTCCCTAAGCCACTTACCTTTTTCCGCTGCCGGAACGGGATCATCAAGCTCTGCGGCGGGAGTGCCCTTGCGCGGCGAATAAATGAATGTGAACAATGATGTGAATTTAACCTGCTCCACAAGGGAAAGAGTGTCGCAAAACTCATCATATGTTTCGCCGGGGAAGCCCACTATAATATCCGAGGTTATAGAAAGCTCATCGCCCATAAGCTGCTTTGCATAATCAATAAGTTCTAAATATTTTTCTCTTGTGTAGCTTCTGTTCATTGCCCGCAGCACACGATTGTTTCCGCTTTGAAACGGCAAATGCAAATGCTTTGCCACCTTATCGCACGATGCCATTGTTTGCAAAAGCTCTTTGGTGCAATCCTTCGGATGGCTTGTCATAAACCTTATTCTGAAATCGCCGTCTATATCATTTATCATCTTCAGCAGCTGTGCAAAGCTAACACGGGGTTCAAGATCTTTGCCGTATGAATTAACATTTTGCCCAAGCAGCGTTATTTCTTTATAGCCGGCTTCCACAAGCTCTTTTGCCTCTTTAACAACATCAGCCGCCTCTCGGCTGCGTTCACGGCCTCTGACATACGGCACAATGCAATAAGTGCAAAAATTATTGCAGCCGTACATTATGGGAATCCATGCTTTTTTGTCGTTATCCCTCAGCACGGGAACGCCCTCTGCGATGGCACCGTCCGTATCCGGAAGTTCAAAAACTCTTTTTTTGCGAGTTAGCGCCTCAAACAAAAGCTGCGGCAGCTTATAAACAACATGCGTGCCGAACACAAGATCCACAAAAGGATAGCTTTTTTTAATTTTATCCGCAATGTGCTTTTGCTGCATCATGCATCCGCAGCAAGCGATTATAACGCCCGGATTTTCAAGCTTATACGATTTAAGCATGCCCACATTTCCGAAAACCCTGTCTTCTGCGTGCTCTCGCACGGCACATGTGTTAAAAATAATAAGCTGTGCCTTTGTGCGTTCTTCCGTAAAGCCATAGCCCATTTCGGCAAGCATGCCTTTAATATGTTCGCTGTCTGCCACATTTTGCTGGCAGCCGTAAGTTACTACGCAAGCAAGCGGCGGGGCGCTGTATCTTTTTGAAATAACGGAATTAACCTTTGAGCAAAACTCACGCTGGCGCATAAGCTCATACTCGCTTACAACAGCCGTTTTTCTGCCTGTTTTTTCCATTAAATCCCCCTCCTTTTCTGCTTTTTTCATCTGAAAATTACAGTTACTCATACTATTCCATAATATTTTTAATTATAGCAAACACCGAGTGCATATTCAACTGCTATTTATTAAATAATTTAAAATAATAATATATAATATGCAGCCGAAGCTTTTTGCCTTTATTTTTGCGGCGGCAAATAATCCGTGCCGGACTAAAAAGCGGTGCCGACAGATTGTAAGCAATTTTCAAAGATAACGCTATCAAATATGCGAATTTCTTTAAAAAATTGCCGGACAGTGATATAATGTTGTTAATCCAAAGAATGGATGGGTTTTAGAAAAAATATCCCGAATATGCAGATTTAATGCCTATAAGGGAAAGCATATATAAACTCAACCGCCCGGAGGTGTTGCAACAGAGCATACGCCTGCCCCGTGTGCAAGGCGCTGAACGGCAAGAAATTCAAGTTTTCGCAGCGTGTTCCGGGGCGAAACTTCCCGCCGATGCATCCTTGGTGCCGCTGCCATTACGGCGTTGCCGTTGCCGATTGGGATAAGTGGCAGGATGAATATGTTAAGAAGCACGGCGACGAAAGATCGAAAAGCAGCGTAGCAAGAAAAACAGAAAAATCCGCAAAAAGAATCACTTCAAATTTTGCTCGAAATAAAACTGCTGCATTTGCTGCAAATGAATTAACTGATGATGAAGAAAAAGAAATTTTGTACTCGAGAAACAGTCAATTTTTTGTGATAGAAAAGTTCAAAGAAAAAGGCGTTTATAATATAATTTTAACGGAGATGGAATAAATGAGCGAAAAAAAGCCATACAGTGACAGACGGTGGACTGATATACCTCAATGCATAGTGATAGGGCATGAAGAAATCACTGAAGAAGAAAAAAAGATGGTGAGTGATTTTAAAAAAAGGCATGCCAAAGAAGGCTTGTTTAACAAAGAGGAATAGCCTATGTTAAAAGATGATATCGAAGTGATTGAATACAAGATACTGAAATATCTGTATGAAAGCATTAAAGCAGAACCAGCTGTTTCTAATATTATGTTTGAGCGTGGTTATGCGGAAGAAGAATACGAAGAACAAAAGCTTCACTTAATAATAGAGGAAGCATATAGAAAATGCGGAATGAAATATTGCAGGAGGAATAAAAGTTGATACCAAGTGAAAGAGAGGAATTGTTGGCTGCCGGGAAAAAGTATGCTGAATTAAGCAAAGAAATTATAAAGAAATGGCGTGCCAAATTGCCTGAAATGATGAGAGGTGAGTGTAACGCTCCTGAAATGAAAACTTTACGAAAAGAAGAAGCTATGAGATATGGCGAAATATCTGAAAAATATAAAGAAGTTGAACTTGCAGAATATAAAATTTTAAGATATTTGAGTGAATGCAAGGAACAGGGTTGCACCGCAACACTTAAAGCTTTTTCTTGGAAATGCGATTTTTTTGAAATTCCTAAAGAATATTGGAATGAGATAATCGAATTCTATATAGAAAACAATTATGTGAGCGGAATTAAAGTTGTTACAGACAAAAATGAACGTAACTTTCTTGAAGCAGGAAAAGTAACAATAACGAATGCCGGGCTTGAGTTTCTGAATAACAATCTTTTTATGATAAATGTCGAGAAAAGAGTTAATGATTCATTTTACAAATTGCTCAAATCTAAGATGCAGGAATAAAATAAAGCACAGTGTTTTTTTACGAGGAATAACCCATGTCAAAAAACGATATCGAAGTGATTGAATACAAAATACTGAAATATCTTTACGAAAGCATTAAGGCAGAACTAGATGTTTCTAATATTATGTTTGAGCGTGGCTATACGGAAGAAGAATACGAAGAACAAAGGCTTCACCTGATAATAGAGGAAGCATGTAGAAAATGCGGCATCAAGTATTACAGGAGGTTGAGAAAGTGAATAAAAATAAGCAGTTAGAATATAAAAAACTCGATAAAGAAATGGTGGAGCGTGAAAAGGAAATTATCAAAAAATGGAAAGAGGCAAATCCTCACATGATAATAGGCGAATGTAACACACCCGAAATGAGAGTGTTAAGAAAGGAATGGTACGACAGATTTATGGGAATAAAAGAAAAATACAAAGACGAGAAATAGCCTATGTCAAAAGATGATATCGAAGTGATTGAATACAAGATACTGAAATATCTTTACGAAAGCATTAAGGCAAGGCACAAAACTACACTCGGCGAGGCGTTTAAAATCACCATCGGCGGAATAATCGGCAGACTGTAAAACAAAATATCAATGGCTAAAGAAGCACCATGCGCAAAGCACGGTGTTTTTCTTATGCCCAAAAGGAAACTATATGATAACTGTAACAATCGAAAAGAACAGAATTAAGGCAAGCGGCCACGCAGGCACCGCCCCAAAAGGGCAGGACCTTGTGTGTGCCGCTTTTACTATGTTATGCCATTCCTTAATTGAAAGCTTTAGAAAGCTTACCGCCGATTCGTTTATATACAAAATCGATTTGGGCAGCTTTTATTTTGAGTGCGCATTGCCGAGCGGGCAAAGAAACATACAAGCTTGAAAAGCTGATTTACAGGTTGCACTTTTTGCTCATATTTGATAAAATTATTGATTGCAAAAACTTTAATCGGCATTTGCCGAACGAAAGGCGGAAATCATGTTAAAAAAAAGAGGCGCAGGAGTGCTTTTTCACATCAGCTCCATTCCGGGTGATTACGGCGTTGGCGTGTTTGATGAAAACGCCCTGCATTTTATAGATAAAATAAGCGAAATGGGATTTTCATATTGGCAGGTGCTGCCATTTAACCCGCTTGACGGTGCAAACAGCCCATATTGCTCGCCAAGTGCTTTTGCCGGCAATTACCTTTTTATAAACCCAAAAGGGCTTGTTGAAGACGGGCTTGTTTCGCAAGCCGATGCCGCGAGCAATATTTACACGGGATCGCCATACACGGCAGATTACGAATTTGCCGCAGAGCAAAGATACAAGCTGCTGAAAAAAGCATTTTTAAACATTGACGATGAAACCGCAAAGAGCATAAAACAATTTGAGCTTGAAAATCCGTGGCTTACCGACTATGCCGTTTTCATGGCGGTTAAAGAGCAAAACGGCGGCGCACCATGGTGGAAATGGGGCGAAAAGCAAGCAAGATATTTTAGCTGCATTAAAGATATTTTTACTTACGAAGAAAGCGCCGCATTTTGGAAATTTGTGCAATATATTTTCTTTAAGCAATGGTTTAAGATAAAGAAATATGCCAACGAAAAGGGCATTGCCGTTATAGGAGACATGCCGTTTTATGTGGCTATGGACAGTGTTGATGTTTGGGCCGATTTGCCGCTTTTCAAGATAGACGAAAAAACGCTTACCGCCGAAAAAGTGGCAGGTGTGCCGCCCGATTATTTCAGCGAAAACGGCCAGCTTTGGGGAAACCCGATTTACAATTGGGATGCCATGAAAAAGGACGGATACAAATGGTGGCTTTCACGCCTTGGTGCTGCCCTTAAAACATACGACATTGTGCGCATAGACCATTTTAGAGCATTCGCAAGCTATTGGGAAGTGCCTGCCGATTCCAAAACCGCCAAAACAGGCGAATGGGTAAAAGGCCCGGGCATGGATTTATTTGAAAAAGTGTTTGAAAAATTCCCCGATGCGCCCGTTATTGCAGAGGATTTGGGAGTTTTCGGCGAGGATGTTACGCAGCTGCTGAAAGACACGGGATTTCCCGGAATGAAGGTGGTGCAATTCGGCTTTGACCCGAATTCGGATTCAAGCCATATGCCGCACAACGCAACGCAAAACAGCATAAATTATGTTGGCACGCACGACAACAATACCCTGCTTGGTTGGCTTTGGGAGGCAAGCGAGCAAGAGCGCAGATTTGCACTTGATTACGCCGGCTTTGAAGGCGAAAATTGGGGCGATGGCGGCTTTCAAAGCCCATCTTGCCGCAAAATAATAGAATGTGTTTGGCGCAGCTCTTCAAATGTGGCAATCATAGCATTTCAGGATATGTGCGGCTTTGGCGCCGATGCAAGAATGAATGTTCCCGGAGTGCCAAACAAAAATTGGCGCTTTCGCACCACAAGGGAAACGATAGACAGCGCAGACGCCGATTATTTCAGAAAGATAAATTCAACCTATCGCAGAATGTATCCTGTTTTTGACCAAAACAACAAATAAGCAAAAATCCCCCTAATGCGAAAAAAGCAAAAGGGGGATTTTATTTTGGCAAAATTTGAAGGCTGATTAAAAAACGTTGTCAACAAAAAAGCCTGTGCATAGAATGATATGAAGCTCGCTTCAATTATTCTGCAAAGGAGTTTTTTTATGGCAAACAACATTATTGACTCAGGCGACAAGCGAATTAACGAAGCCGTTTGCATAGACACAAAGCGAATCTATGACAGCTGCGTTTCCAAAGACTGCCTTGAGGATTTAAGGGTTACATTTTTCTCTCGCAGCCAAAGGCTTATTGACGAAGCTGTTACAGTTAAATGCCGAGAATGCGAGGTTGCATCCGTTTCCGTTGATTTGGAGGAGGTGCCATTTAACAGAGGCTATTATTCCGTTGACATCACCTTTTATTTTCGCCTTGAATTTGATACTTATTCGGCGCCGTGCACAACCCCGGAGGTTGCCGTTGGATATGCCCAATTCACGAAAAAATGCATACTTTACGGCTCTGACGGAAAGGTGAAGGTTTTTGTTTCAAATCCGGTTTCGGAAGCCACCGATTGCCCGGAAGCACCGCAATACACAAACCCGGCATGCAAAATTCAGGCTGTTGACCCCGTTATACTTGCGTGCAATACCGTTAATTTGTGCGATTGCTGCATTCCGCTTTGCACATCGTTTCCGCAATCCGTTTTGCAAGGCACGCAAGACACCGTGCCAAGTGCAGGTGCGGCAAAAGCGGTGCTTGTTACCCTTGGGCTTTTCAGCATAGTGCAAATGGAAAGAGATGTGCAGATTCTTATTCCGGCATATGATTATTGCATTCCGGAAAGAGAATGCGAATGCAACACGCAAAACCCATGCGATACATTCCAAGGAATTGAATTCCCTGTTGATGAATTTTTCCCTCCCGAAAAAGATGATGCGCCCGCCTGCTGCTGCGCAACGGAAGCAGACAAAGGATGATTAACAGGCAACCTGCTCCCTGCTGCTGAGCAGATTTTAAAAATCAACAATCACACCGGCGAAAAAAGGCACGCAAAAGCAGTGCCGCAAAACAGCAAACAAATAAAAACTGCCAATACAAAAAAGTATTGGCAGATTTTTTTATTTTAATGAAGTTTTAAAACAGCGTTTTTATATTTATTTTTTACTAAAGCAAAAGCAGCAACCGCCGCTTTTTTAATTATCAATTACAGCTTTTCAAGCTTTGCGTAATTTGCCATAAGCTTTTTGGTGCCGACTCCTTCCTTATCAAAAGCAACCTCAAGCAAGGTGTCGTTTCCAAGCTCTCTTGCGGATATAACCATGCCTGTGCCGAATGCCTTATGGCGAACGGTATCGCCTGCCGCAAAGCGCTGAGATGATGAAGCAGCACCGCCGACCTGGCCGAATTTATGCGCTGCCGAAGATGAAGTGCTGTGCGCCGGCTGAGCGAACGAGCCGAATTTTGAATGAGGCACATAGCTTTGCACCGTTATATCATCCGTTACGCTTACGGGAATTTCACGCAAAAAGCGAGATGCCTGATTGCGATTTGTGGTGCCGTAAAGCATTCTGCGGCGTGCATTAAGAAGATAAAGCTTTTCCCTTGCTCTTGTGATTCCAACATATGCGAGGCGGCGTTCCTCCTCCAAATCCTCCTCGCTATAAACGGATTGGCTTCCGGGGAACACACTTTCTTCCATGCCGGGAATAAACACAATCGGAAATTCAAGCCCTTTTGCCGAATGAAGAGTCATAAGCACAACGGCATCATCATCTTCGTTATAAGAATCTATATCGGCAACAAGCGCAACATCCTCAAGAAAATCGGAAAGTTCAAAATCAGCATCCTCTTCCTGATATTTTATAAACATTGAGGAAAGCTCGTTTATGTTGTTTTTTCTGTCCTCTGCGGATTCGGGATCTTCATCAAGATAATCAAAATAATTTGTTTTATCAAGCACCTCTTGCAAAAGATCCGAAAGCGGCATATCATCATCAAGGCAATCCTGAAAATGCCTTATCATTGCGGCAAAGCCCTGCAATTTTTGGGCGCTGCGCAGCGTTTTTTGAAATTCATCGGCACGCTCGCAAACCTCAAAAGCAGATATTCCGAGGCCTGTTGCAATTTCCATAACATTTGCAAACATTGTGTCACCGATTCCTCTTTTGGGCACATTTATTATTCTTTGCAGGCGCACATTATCCGCCGGATTATTTATAACGGCAAAATATGATATAACATCCTTGATTTCCTTGCGATCAAAGAATCTGTTGCCGCCGATAACCTTGTGCGGTATTCCGCTTTTTGCAAAGGTGATTTCAATATTACGCGATTGAGCGTTCATTCTGTAAAGCACAGCGTGATCGCTCATTTTTTTGCCGTTTTTAACATTTTTAAGAATTTCCTGCGCTATAAAGTTTGCTTCGGCCGCCTCGTCCTCAAGAGTGTTGAAAATAATTTTTTCGCCGCTGCCTGCCTGAGTCCACAGGTTTTTGCCCTTGCGGTTTTTATTGTTTGCGATAACGGCATTTGCAGCATCAAGAATATTTTGAGTTGAGCGATAATTCTGCTCAAGCCTGATAACACGGGCGTTCTTATATTGATTTTCAAACGAAAGAATGTTTTCTATTGTGGCGCCCCTAAAGCGATAAATGCTTTGATCATCGTCGCCCACAACGCAGATGTTGTTATATCCGCCCGCAAGCAGGGAAACGAGTATGTATTGGGCATGAGAAGTATCTTGATACTCATCCACCATAACATATTTAAACTGCTTTTGATAAAGTTCCAGCACATCCGGATTGCCTTCAAGCAGGCGCACGGTGTTGAAAATAATATCATCAAAATCCATTGCATCGGATTTTAAAAGCTCTTTTTGATAAAGCTCATAGCAATCGGCAATGCGAGCCTTTCTGAAATCATTTTGAGCCAGCTTTTTATATTCCTCATAATCAACAAGGCTGTCTTTTGCAGAGCTGATTTCGGAAAGAATTGATTTGTGATGCAAAATTTTATCTGATATTTCAAGTGCCTTTTGGCAATGCTTCATCACTCTTTTTTGATCATCCGTGTCATAAATAGTAAAGTGAGAAGTGTAGCCGAGCCTGTCTGCAAATCTTCTTAAAATCCTTGCGCAGCATGAATGGAAGGTGTAAGCCCAAATATCATTAGCCTCCGGGCCGATTGCATTTGTAAGCCTTTCACGAATTTCACCTGCCGCTTTATTTGTGAATGTGATTGCAAGCACCTGCCACGGTGCCGCAAGGCCGCTGCCGATAATATGCTGCACCCTGTTTACAAGCACGGTGGTTTTTCCGGAGCCTGCACCCGCAAGAATTAAAAGCGGGCCCTCGGTTTGATTAACAGCCTCTTGCTGCATTGCATTTAAAGCCATATTTTCCTCTCTTTCTTAACAACTTACCGCCAAATCCAAAAGAATGCGGCATAAAATTAAATCAGTTTTTCTTTATCATAAGCCGAAAAAAAGGGTGTGTTTATCACACCCTTTTTGAATGTTAAATAATTATTTAAGCAGAGTAAGCAAAACGCCTGCCGCAACCGCCGAGCCGATAACACCCGAAACATTCGGGCCCATTGCATGCATGAGCAGGAAGTTTGACGGATTTTCTTTTTGGCCCACTTTTTGGCTTACACGAGCCGCCATAGGAACTGCCGAAACGCCTGCCGATCCGATAAGCGGATTTACCTTGCCCTTTGTTAACACGCACATAATCTTGCCGAAAAGCACACCGCCTGCCGTGCCTACAGAGAATGCAATAAGGCCGAGTACAACAATGAAAAGAGAATTCAAATTAAGGAAGCTTTGTGCACTTGTGGTGGCGCCAACGGAAAGGCCGAGCATAATCGTTACGATATTCATAAGCTCATTTTGAGCAGCTTTTGCGATTCTTTCCGTTCTGCCGCTTTCTTTAAGCAGGTTGCCGAGCATGAGCATGCCCACAAGAGTGGCAGCATCCGGAAGAAGAAGAGAAACGATAACAGTTACCATGATCGGAAACAGGATTTTTTCAAGCTTTGAAACGGAGCGCAAATTGCCCATAACAATGCTGCGCTCTTTTTTAGTGGTGAGAGCACGCATAATGGGCGGCTGAATAACGGGCACAAGTGCCATATAGGAATATGCCGCCACGGCGATGGTGCCAAGCAATTCCGGAGCCAATTTTGAAGTTACGAAAATAGCCGTTGGGCCGTCTGCACCGCCGATGATGCCGATTGAGCCTGCCTGCTGAGGCGTGAAGCCGAAAAGAATTGCACCCACATAAGTGAAGAAAATGCCAAGCTGAGCAGCAGCACCGAGAATAAAGCTTGAGGGATTTGCGATAAGCGGAGCAAAATCCGTCATGGCGCCGATGCCAAGGAAAATAAGCGGAGGATAAACTCCCGCTTTAACGCCGAAATAAAGGAAATCCATAAGCCCCGGCGTGCACACCGCACCCGTGGTTTCATTCACCATTCTGCCTGCCATTAAATCTATAAAGCCCTGCAAATCATGATATTGCACCGCAAGGTTTGCGCCGGGAATATTTGCCAGCAACATACCGAATGCAATAGGCACCATAAGCAAAGGCTCAAAGCCTTTTTTAATTCCGAGATACAGGAAGCAAAAGGCCACCAATATCATTATTAAATTTTTGAAACCGCCGTCTGCGGTAAAGAAATAGGCGTAACCGCTGTTTGAAACAATATCGGTTATAGCGCCCCAAACGCCTTGTAAAATTTCCACAATAAAAGTCCTCCGATTAAGCAAGCGGTAACAATAAAAAGCAGCTTTTGCATTTCATTTTCCGCTTAGAGTTATTAACACAACAGCCGATTTAGAAAGCGAACTTGTTAAAACGGCCTTGCATTTTCAGCAGCCGCAGCCGCTGCCCACGGATTTCTGCCTGCGGGCTTTTTAACTCTGATGGCTCTTATGGTAAACGAAGCTCCGCCTTCATAAGCGGAAACAGCTGCCGAAATTGCCGCCACAACAGCAGGATCAATGCCGCAAGAGGGTGCTGCCGCAACGGGAGCCGCTGGTTTGCTTGCCGGCTCGGCAGGCTTTTTAGCCGGAGCGGAAGAAACTTTTTCCGCATTCTTTTTCTTCTTCGGCGATTTGCCTGTTTTAGACATTACAGCGCCGAAACCTTTAAAAATAAATATAAGAACAACCAAAACGAGCATAACAATAACTATGCCCGAAACAACAACCGTTGCCGTTTGCGCCCAATCTATTTTAGCCGCAACGGGGGCCGCAATATTCAATAATTCTGCACCGTGCATCAATTTTTCCTCCGAAAATCCAAATTAGTAGTATTATAAATCAGACGCTTTAGATTTTCAACCGTAAATCGCTATTTTTATATATATTGACAAAAAGTTATCACTCACAACCGAAAATATTATACATCGCCTATTGATTTATTTAAAAAATCGCTTATAATATTATTAGCGATAAATAAACATCAATTCAAAAAGCCGTTAAAAGGAGGATAATTATGAAAAAGGAAACCCTGCTCATAGCAATCTTTGTGGCTCTTATTATTTTGTGGATAACTGAAACTTTGGGAATGAGAAAAACATCACGCCTGCTCGGCGGAGCAATTGATGTGGCATTTTCTCTTTTAAGATAGTTTGATTGGTTTTACGCACTGCGATTCATGCCGCAGTGCGTTTATTTTTTGCCTTTATTCTTACAACATTAAATAAATAATTTTGCAAAAAATTAACGGGAGTGCCCTTTCGGATACACTCCCGTCTTTGTTTTTTTTGAGCACACCTGATTTTCCGTGCCGTTATTTTAACTTCAAACCAAGCGTTTTCAAATATTCGCAGCTGTTTGAATCATAAGGCAAAATCTCATAGCTTTTGCTTTCAAACAGATAGCAGCCGCTTTCATCCATGCAGCCTTGCTCGCCTGCTTCATAGCTTCTGATAATGCTGCTTCGTTTTTCCTCTTCAACCGCCATAAGCTCGCTTCGTTTTTCCTCCGAAAGCTCCGGAGAGAATTTATAATTGCAAAGCACGCCCTCAACAGCCGGAATCACTTGCCTGTAATAAGGCGGAGTTATTGAAAACAGCTCGCCCTGCGTTTCAACAAATTCATATTTTGTTTCATTGAGCCTGTCTTCAATCAGCAATTCACGCAGCTTTTCCGCCTGCTCTGCGGTTAACTGATTGTTATAGGAATCATGATAAGCGGATGATGCATCGCTTGTTTCCGTTTCGGTTTCTTCATAGAAACCAAGCTCATCGTTTTGATAATGTGAGAAATAAGAGAAATAAATATTTTTGAAGTTTTCTTCATTAAGAGATGTTTGATTAAGCACCTCTTTGTTTTGAACGGCGGCAACATATTCATCAATAACGGCAAGGCCGGAAACCTCATATCTTCTTGTTACGGTTTTGCCGTTTTTGAGGGTGTATTTTACGGCAAAGCCGATTATGCCGTCATCGCTGTTTAAAACATCATAATCAACATAATCAACATAATCAACATCTTCGTTTTCAAGGCTTCTGTAATAAGCGGCGGTTTTTTTTCGTGCTTCATCGGAAACGGTTTTTTCGTGAAGCGCAACAAGCTTTTCAATATTTTCAGGTTCTGTGATTGTGTAAGAATTATCTTCGTTTGAATAGCCCATATAAAGCACATTGCCTATATATTGCACAAGCGGCACGGCATCGTCGTGTGAATAATTTTTCACTTCAAGCACGGCGCTTTTAACACTGTCCGCCTCAGGAACATAAGACACAAAGGATTTTTCCGGAGGAAAATAAGAAAATGCAAGCAACACAAGCCCAACGGCAACTGTTGCGGCAACGCTTATTGCGCCCTGCTTTGTATATGCTTTTTTATAGAAAACGGCACAGAATATGAGCCCGTTTATAACGGCTGCGGCAATTCCGACGGCAGCTGTTTTAAGAAAGCTTTGCGAAGCTTGGAAAAACACAAATCCGCCAAAGGCAAAAAGAGCAAGGAAAGCATAAGGCACGATTTTGCCGGACAAAGTGCTTTCCGCAACTTCAGATGAGCGCCTTTTAAATGCAAGCAAGCCCGCAACATAAAACAAAACAACAGTTACAATTGAAACGGGAATGCATATTTTTAATGCTCTGTAGGTTGTTTCCACCGTATTTATTCCGCTAAAGAGCGCACCGATCGGGGTTATGGAGGCAACGGCATTTAGATCCGCTTTTATTCCCCAAACAAGATTAAGCCTTGAAGCAACGCCGAGAGCCGAAATAAGCACAAATGAAGACGAAATTCCGCAAAGCACAAGATATTGCACAAGCCTGCCTGCAATTACTGCGCAAAGCATAAACACCGCCCAAACCGAAAGCAATGCGGCAACAGCAAAAACAGTGTAACGATTCACAAGCTCTGTATCTATTGAAAATTCGAATTTATCCGGCACACCGCCAAACTTAAACGCAAAGAAGGTTGCTGCCGGAAGCAAGGGGGCCGCTATATTAACAACAGCGCCCATAATGAATGCGGCATTAAATCTGTCTGCTCTTTTAATCGGAGCGGCAAAATAAGAATCGCATGCTCTTTTACTGTATATCTCGCTGAAATAATGAGCCGGTGCTATTACATCATAAAGCAACACCAAGAAAAAAACTACCGTGAAACAAGTTTGAAATGCATCCGTTACACCGTATCTTACAAACGATGTTTGGATTTTAACATCCGAAAGCGCAAAGCCGTATTCAATAAAAGCTGCGGCAACGGAAACGATAAGGCAGCCGCCGAGCGCAACCAAAAATCCGGGCAAATAACGCCTGAAATTCATTTGCAGCACTTTATTAAGCTTGCTTTTTTTGCTTTCTTTTAATAAATTGTTTTTAGGATTCATAACCTGCCTCCTCTGTTTTCGGCAAAACATTTAACGAACCTGCCGTTTTAAATTTTCAATTACTGCGGCGCATTGCAAATGAAAAACCGCACTGCCGAAGCAGTTACAAAGCCCGGCGCAAAATTGAATGAAATCGGATTTTATTTTCAGTTTTATTTATATATATTTGATCTTTGCCGCAACGATTAAGCCAACCGCTTAAAAGCGGAGTTTTGCTTTTGAGCATCTGCAAGCATATTGAATTCAACGCAAATATGTGCTAAAATTCTGTTATAGCGCATATAAAGGAGAATTTTTATGATTTTTTTCATTGCGGCACTGTTTCTTTTAACATCCTGCGGTGCGGCTTTTTCAAAGCACGATGAATTTAACAAAGATTACATCAGCAAGGACGGCACCGTTGCCATAAAAGGAATATTTGTTTTTTTGATTTTTCTTGGCCACGCCATGACATATATTGATGCCACGGGCACATTTGATTTGCCGTATGTTAAAATTCAGCGGTATTTAGACCAAATGGTTGTTTCCATGTTTTTCTTTTATTCCGGCTTCGGAATAATGGAGCAGATAAAGCACAGAGGCGGAGCATACATAGGCACAATTCCCAAAAAGCGCTTTCCGCAGCTTTTGCTTAACATGGATATTTGCGTGGTGCTGTTTATTATTTTGAATGCCGCTATCGGCCAAACATTCGGCGCAAAGCATATTTTACTTTCCCTTATAGGCTGGGAATCGGTTGGCAACACAAACTGGTATATTTTTGTTATGCTTGCGCTTTACATAGTTACTTACTTATCTTTCCTTGTTATAAAGAAGAAAAACAACAAGCCAACTCAGTTTTTGGGTTTATGCCTTGCAACCGCGCTTTCCGTTTTGCTTATTTTTGCAATTGCAAAGGGCAAAGCCGGCCATGCTTTTTGGTACGACACTCTTATTCTGTATACTTTCGGAATGTGGTATTCCTTCTTCAAAAACATAATCGAAAAGGTTTTAATGAAAAACGATTTGATTTATTTTGCTGTTTTTGCCATTGTTGCTCTAGGCTATCTTGAAGCATACAACATTCGCATGAGAACAGATTTCAGACTTTTTATTTACACAGCTTGGGCTGTGCTTTTCACACTTGGAATTGTGATGATGACTCTTAAGGTTAAAATCGGAAATCCCGTTCTTGAATGGCTTGGAAACCACGTTTTCAGCGTTTATATGCTTCAGCGCCTGCCGATGATTTTGCTTACTCATCTTGGAGTTGCGCAAAGACACAAATATGCATTTTTGCTTGCATCACTTGTTATCACCGTGCTGCTTGCCGAGATTTTTGATCGCTGCACAGGCGCAATTTATTCAAAAATATGGAAAACAAAAAAGCCTGAAATAAAACAGCAAACCGCCGATACAAACGCTTGATTGCCAAGCTTTTGCCCTGCCCGATTTTCGGGCAGGCTTTTTTTATGCAAAAAGATTATTTATATCATAACCGGCTTCTTCCATCTCACTGATAAACAGCTCCTCAAGGGTGAGCGGAAGAATTTCGCAAAACAGCGGGTTTGAATTATTTATTAGTGCAAGAATTTCGTTTTCATTGCCCTTAACGGTCAGCTCTGCCATTTTTCCCACTCTGCGTTCTTTAACCAAATTAAGCTTCGGTTTAAGAGCAGCATATGAATCATCATCCATTGCAAACTGCACCCTGAACACACCGATGCTGCCGGAATCTATATCCTTTTCAAGAAGCAAGCCGCCCTTATGCAGCATTCCGATATGATCGCAAAAGCCCTCAAGCTCTCTTAAATTATGGGTGGAAATAACAATTGTGGCCCCCGTGCAGGAAACATATTCAATAAGAATTTTTTTAACAAGCTCTCGCACAACGGGATCAAGCCCGTCAAAAATTTCATCAAAAAGCACCAGCTGCGGCTTGTGCGAAAGCGCCAATATAATAGCCGCCTGCCTTTGCATGCCTTTACTCATTGTGGATATTTTTTGCTCTGCATTAAGCTTAAAAAGCTTTTTGAGCCTTTCATATTCGGCTGAATCCCAAAGCGAAAAGCTGTTTTTGTAATAAAATGCAGAGGAATTAAGCGTTGCTCCGGGATAGAAATAAGGGAAATCGGAAATGAAAGCGATTTTTTCCTTGGCGGAAACATTTTCAAAAATATCCTCACCGAAAAGGCAGGCAGAGCCTTCATCTGCTTTAAGCACCCCGGAAAGAATTCGCAAAAGTGTGCTTTTACCGGCTCCGTTTGAACCCACAAGCCCAAAAATAGAACCCGATTCAACAGAAAAAGAAATTGAATCAAGCGCAGCAAAATTGCCAAAGCGCTTTGTTAGATTTTTAATTTCAATCATCGCTTTCCCTCCAAACCTTATTTACAATATCAATAACACTTTCTTTTTTCATACCCGCCATCTTGGCATCAGAAACAACCGTTCTGATTTGATCGCCGAATTTTTCGTGCACACTTTCAAGGTTTGTTTTGCTTACGAATACGCCCTTGCCGGCAACAGTGTAAATAACACCTTGCTGCTCAAGCTCCTTATAAGCTTTTGAAACGGTGTTTGGATTTATGCCGAGCTCCATTGCAAGAGAACGAACAGAGGGCAAAGGGCTGTTTTCTTCATAAATGCCGAGATTTATATATTTGATTATTGATTTTTCTATTTGCACATAAATAGGCACACGCCCCGAAACATCTATCGAAAACAAAGCCATCCCTCCTTTTTACATAAACCTACACTGCACTATACTAAATAATACAGTTTTCAATTTATATATAACATAAACTCCGTGCCTTGTCAACAGAAAAATATGCAAAAAACGCAGCGCACAAAAAAGCCGCCGACACGCATGCCGGCGGCTTCGATAATATAATGCATATAAAATCAGGTGTTTTTCTCTTTTTTATGGCGCTCGATAAGCTCCGAAAGCATTTTTTGATGCTGTTCCTTTGTGATTTCGTATTTAAGGGTGGGCAAAATCGCAAGCACCATTCCGATTGCGGGCGGAACGGTAATAAGAAACCACATTGCCCACGAATATTCGCCGTAATCCTTTGCAAAACTTGCGCCGTTTGCAAGAGCTTTATTCATGGCGTCTATATTAACATCCGTGTAACCGACGGCGGCAAAAACATAAGCCGAAATGATGGAAGCAATGCCTGCCGAAAACTTTGTGATAAAGCTTTGGCCGCTGAAGAAAATACCGTCCGGTCTGTATCCGTTTGTATATTCCTCGTAATCTATGCAATCGGAAATCATAACGGATTGGCAAACATTAACCGCGCCGATGCCCGCGCCCGAGCAAAGCAAAAGCACGCCGTCTATCGCCACCCAGCCGATTTTGGCAAGTTCCGTGGGAGCAACAAGAAATGTTGCAAACACCAAAGCGGTGGGCAAGCCTGCAAGGCCGGTTAAATTATACATTGTTTTAATATCAAGTTTTTTCATAAGTGCGGGGCAAATTATCGTGGCGGCAAACTGGCCGACAAAGAACCCGCCGCCTACTATTATAACAATCACAAGGCGGTGCACATCCGTGAAAGCGGTGGTGAGATCGCCCTCGCAATAATAATATGAAAACAGGGTCATAACCACCGTCATCATAAGCTGAATGGGCGAGCGAAGCAAACCGCTGATAAGAATTCTTCTGAAGGGCTTGCAGCGCCACATAAGAGCAAAGCTCTCTTTCATAGTTTTTGTTTCGCCGGAATTCGGCACGCGTTCCCTTGTGCCTATTCCCGCCAATTCAAACAGAAGCGAAGCAACCACCGTCATCGCCATGCCCACAACGATAAAGCCCTTTTGAGCATTTCGGTCAAGCCCGAAAGCGCCGTTTGCCGCCTGTGAAAGCGCAACTATCGAAACGATAACGGACGCCGCACCCACGGAGGCAACTATTCTGGCAAGGGAAATCAAATTAGCCCTGTCTTTTTCATTTTCGCTCATTCGGCTGATAATGCCCCAAAGCGGAATATCGCCCACCGTGTAGCTCATGCCCCACAGCACATAAGCGATTGCCGCCCACGCCACAATTAAAACCATGGCAGCGGAATTTCCGCTTTCTTTTGCGGCGGCATAATTGCCGTTTAAAAAGGCCACGCATGTGATAAGGCACACCGCGGGCGGAGCAAACAGCAGATAGGGGCGGCACTTGCCCCATTTTGATTTTGTTTTATCAACTATTGAGCCCATCATGGGATCGTTTACCGCATCCCACACGCGGGCAAGCGCAAAAATCCAGCCAAGCGCAACGGCGGGCAGGCAAATAACATTTTGAAAATAATAATAAAGCCCCGTTGCCACGATATTATATATCATATTTTGGCCGAACATACCGGTTAAAAACATCCCGGCTTCTTTTTTTGTGTAAGTGTTTTCCGCCGGCAGGGCGGATTTAACCTTAGCCATAAAATACCCCCAATGCACGCCGAGTAGCACGCGCTTACAAATAATTCCGAAATCCGAATTCGGAATTTTTTGCAAAAAATATAAATTTTTACCCCATAGTATCATTATAGACTTTGGAGGCGGCACTGTCAATCAAATTAAAAGCGGCGGCGTTAACAAAATCGCATTTGCTTTACAAAAGCAATCTTTTGTTACACAAGAGGGCTTAAATTCTAAAATTTCACCGCTCGGCGGCAGAAAAAACGTGCAAAAGCGCATGAATAAAAGTTTGCCGAAAGCAGGCGCAAAAAAAGCCCCGCAGGTTTGCGGGGCAACAAACATTTATTATATTTGGGGAACGCAAATTTTAAGTGCGTGCTTTTCCACCTTGAAATTAACCTCGGGATAATTAAAATTTTCACCGTCACAATTACCAAGAAGCGGCTCACCGTCTACAGACCAAATTCTGCCCGACACTACATGGCCGTTGTGCAAAAATTCTGATGTGTTTTCATTGGCTGTGCCTGCGCTGTATTTAGGAACAAGCGGCAAAGCCTGAGCCAAATTAACATTTTCAACAAGGCAAAAATCAAGCAAGCCGTCATCAATAAGCGAATTCGGAGCAGGGCAAAATCCGCCGCCGTAATAGCTTGCATTGCAAATTGCAAAAAGAGTGTAATCCGCAGGGGTAAGAGACCATTTATAAGTATCTCCGTCTTTATCGGCAACATCTATTTCAAAATTTATTTGATAATGCAGGTGCATAAGTGCCGGCAAAACGGCAATATTATAAGCCTGATGGCCAAGGAATTTTGCCTTGGCGGCGATTTTACGGCCCATGGTTTCTACCATTGTATCAAGACCGAAGCTCATAACATTAACGCATTTTTCGCCGTTATAATCAATTAAATCAACAGGCTGAACATTATATTTGATTTTGCCGCTGTGAAGCCCGAAAGCCTTAACAACATTAAGCGCATCCAGCTTTTTGCTGCCGTAAATCTTTTTGGCAAAATCATTTCCCGTGCCGAAAGGCAAAATCATTATGGGGGTTTCCGTGTGAGCAAGTCCGTTTGCTATTTCATGAATAGTGCCGTCTCCGCCGCACGAAACAATAACGCAATCCTTGCCG
Organism: uncultured Anaerotruncus sp.; assembly: GCA_900539775.1. Taxonomy (GTDB): domain Bacteria; phylum Bacillota; class Clostridia; order Oscillospirales; family Acutalibacteraceae; genus Eubacterium_R. The sequence goes on from UQDL01000001.1 coordinate 184,205, forward strand.
TATTTTGCGGCATATTCTGCCGCAATTTCCTTGGCATGGCCTTTATAGCGTGTTTCCTCAATAATCATTTCATCATCAAGCATTCTGAAAGCAGATTGAACCTGCCTGAAAAGAAGCTGCTTGCCTTTTTTTCCTGCAATCGGATTTTCGATAAAAACATATTTCATAATTCTTTCCCCACAATCAAAGAAATTTAAAGCTTTATCAAATTACACGGGTGCCGCCTACGGGGCGAATAATAAGGACATGGCAGTTGCCCTTGCCGAAAATCTGCTCTGTTTTTTCTTTATATTCGGCAAGAATATCATTGGGAACAAATGCCTGAATTGTGCCTGCAAAGCCGCCGCCGTGAACACGGAATGCGCCCCTGCCTGCCAAAATATCTTCTGTTACGCAAAGCGCAAGCGAAAGCTTTTGCTCTGTTGGATTTTTAGGGGTGTAAACATTTTGGTTATACATAAATGAAGATCTGCCGCTTTCCGTGATTGTGGACTTAAACGATTCAAAATCATTATTTTCCAATGCGGAAACCGCATTTTCGACACGGCGATTTTCGTTATAAAAATGGAATGCACGAAGCAAAGCACGATCATTCACTTTAGAAGTAAGTTCCGGAACAGCCTTTTTGAAATCTTCAAATTTAATTTCACGAAGCACGGTTTTGCCCATTGCCTGAGCAACGCTTTCCATTTCGGCTCTTACTGCGGCATAATCATCTGTTAAATCGCTGTGGTTGCCACCCGTGTCAAGAATGCAAAGCGAATGGCCGCTTTTTGAAAAATCAAAATCAACTTTTTTAATTACGGGATTTTCTGTTGATTCAAAATCAATAGTTACGAATGTGCCGACGGAGGATGCCATTTGATCAAGCAATCCGCAAGGCTTGCCGAAGAAAACATTTTCTGCATACTGCGCTGTTTTTGCGATATCAACTGCGCCTATAGTGCCGTTATTATAGAGATAAGAAACGGTGGTGCCGAGCAAAACTTCAAATGCTGCCGATGACGAAAGGCCGCTTCCGCCCATAACATCGGATGTTGTTACGGCATCAAAGCCGCCGATTTGATAGCCCATGCCTGCGATTTTTGCAACAACGCCGCGAACCATGGCTGTTGAGCGGCCGAATTCCTTTTCATTCGGCAAAAGCTCGCTTGTGTCCACAACATTCATTGAATGGCCTTTTGATTTAACACGCACGATGCCGTCTTCATTTTTTGCGCAAACCGCAATTGCATCAAGATTTATTGAGGCGGCAAGCACTTTGCCGTTGTTATGATCTGTGTGGTTGCCGCAAACTTCTGTTCTGCCGGGAGCCGAGGTGATGATAACATCTCTTTCATCATCAAACACCCTTACAAATTCATTAACCAAATCAATATATCTGGTTCTTTGCTGCTCAACCTCTGAATCGGTTACATAAACCGCCTTTAACTGCGAATCCATTTTTCCTTCAGAAATGGCAAGAATAAGTTCTTGTGGTTTCATAATAATTTTTACTCCTTAATATTTAATAAACGGCCGATTCGGCTGTGCAAATCAAATTGAAAATTAACTGCACAAAGCTGAAATCAAAGCACGATTTTATACTTTTGTTTTTGAGAATAAATCAAAAGAGTTTGATTCATTTGGCGGGATTTAATGCCATAAAAAATATTGAAAATAAGGCTTGAAATTCCCGTGAACGCCACAATTAAAATTGCAAGCGCTATAAACATTTTTGAAAAAGGATTATATATTTCGGCGCCGATTTTCGTGTAAACAAAAATGCGGGGAAAAAAGCCCAAAAGGCTAAGCATTATATAATAGATAAAATCATAATGCATAGAGCCGTAAAGCTTTGACACCATGCCCAAAGGCACAGTGGGCACAAGGCGGGAAACGGCAAGAATATAGGGATTGCCGCTGCCCTTAAAGAGCACCCAGTTTTTTATAAAGCGAGCCTGATGAATATTCAAAATCATCATGGCCCAACCGCCGCCGATGAATTTGCCCTCTTGATATTTTATAGCAAAAAACATCAGGCTGCATAAAAGATTTATAATCAATGCGGTGGAAAGCGGAAACACCATGCCGGCTATAATGGAAAGAACGCTTACCGGCAAAGGAAGCTGCGTTTTTGCAAGCCAAAGAGCAAAAATGCACGCCAAAATTTCCATGTGCGTGTTTAGCCCCGCAACCGCTTTTTCAATTTTTTTAAGAAAATTTATTATTGCATCAAATCGCATTTCAAGGCTTGCCTGATGCACCATTGCAATAATAAGCGCCACAATGCAGGCAACCGTTACAAGCACGATTATCAGAGATATTAAATTTGTTTGGCGGCGCTTACTTTTACGCACACACATCACTCCGATTCAAAAAATCAATACTCGTGATAGTTTCCGAGAAATGTAAAATCGGGCAGTTCGGAGGAAAGCGCACAAATTAAATCAAGCGTTTTTTCATCCTTAATATTGCCCATAATATCAATGTAAAAATAATAGCTGAAATCGCCGTTTCCGATTGGGCGTGATTCAATTTTTGTTAAATTGAGCCCTGCCATTGAAAACCTGCCAAGCACACGATAAAGTGAGCCCGTGGTGTGCGGCAATGAAAAAATCAAAGAAATTTTATCTGCATTATTTTCAATTATCAGCTTTTTTGAGATAACGATAAATCTTGTTTTATTGTTGCTTACATTTTGCACAGAGGCTTTAAGCACTTTAAGGCCGTATTTTTTTGCGGCCTCTTCAGAGCAAAGCACACCTATATCATTTCTGGGGCTTTCTGCAACAAACTTTGCCGCTGCTGCGGTGTTTGTGTAGTTAATCCCCGTAAAATCAAAGTTTTTAAGAAAATCAGAACACTGCGAAAGCGCCTGCGGATGGCTGTAAACATCATTTATATTTTGATATTCAACCCCTTGCTTTGCGCAAAGGCAATGATTAACCTCAAGCGAATAGGAGCCTACAACATAAAATCTGTATTTCAAAATCAAATCATAAGCCTCATGAACGGAGCCTGCTGTTGAGTTTTCAACCGGAATAACGCCAAACGGAGCCTCGCCCTTATTAACCGCCTCAAACACATCTTCAAACAACCTGTAATGCTTAATTTGAGGATTTTTAAAAAGCGAAAGTGCGGTTTTATCCGCATAGCTGCCGTTTTCGCCGGCACACGCCACAATTGTGTTTGGGGCAAGGAAGCTTTCACATTCCGATGCTTCAATAAGTTCTCTCAGCTCTTTGCCGCCGCCGATGATTTTGTGCTGCAATGCACGGGAAGCATCCATGGTGGCTGCAAAAACAGTTGCAACCGTGTCGCCCTGCTCGCCGCATTTTTTCTGCACATCATCAAGAATTTCACGCTCACGCTGCTCATTCAAAACAGGCAGCCCTCTTTTAACCTTGTATTCGGCCACCTTTTTTGAAATTTCCATTCTTTGCAAAAGCAGCGGAATAAGCTGCTCATCAATTTCATCAATCTGTTTTCTTAAATCAAGTAAATCCATTAAAGCAATTATCCTTTTATACCATCCTGCATAATCAAATCCAAAACCACAAGCGCCGCAGTTGCTTCTGCCACCGGAACGGCACGCGGCACAATGCAGGGATCATGCCTGCCTTTAATTACAAGCTTTTCATTTTGCATTGTTGCCAAATCAACACTGTCCTGCTCCTTAGAAATGGAGGGTGTGGGTTTAACGGCAATTGAAAACACAAGCGGTGCGCCGCTGCTCATGCCGCCGAGCACTCCGCCGTTGTTGTTTGACTTAAAAGCAACGCTGCCGTTTTTGATTTCATAAGGATCATTTGCCTCACTGCCGAGCATTTCGGCAAAGCCGAAACCTGCTCCGAACTGAACTCCCTTAACGGCGGGAATTGCAAAAAGCGCTGCCGAGAGCTTGCTTTCAACGGTTGAAAAAATATTGGACCCCAAGCCAACGGGAATCCCCGTTACGGCACATTCTATAACACCGCCGGCGGAATCGCCCGAAAGGCGAGCAGTTTCAATAAAATCACGCATTTCCTGCTCTGCTTCTTTTCTGAGAACGGGGAAAAAGTCATAAGTTAGGCCCTCAAGCGTTTTAGGGGAGATATTAACACGGTCAATGGCATCATCATGAACATTGCCGATTTGCAAAATATGAGAGCCGATGCAAATTTCATGTTTTCTTAAAATTTGCTTTGCGATTGCACCAGCAAAAACTATCGGCGCCGTGAGCCTGCCGCTGAAATGCCCGCCGCCTCTGACATCATTGAAGCCGCCGTATTTCACAAAAGCGGGATAATCGCTGTGGCCCGGACGTGGCACAAGATGCACATTTTCATAATCGCCGCTGCGTGTATTTGTATTTTCAATTATCATTGCAAGCGGAGCACCCGTGGTGGTGCCGTTTAAAACGCCGCTTAAAATACGAGGCAAATCCGCCTCTTTGCGTGAAGTTGAGGTTTTATCTTTACCCGGAGCTCTGCGAGCCATTTCACGCTCTATTTCCTGCATATCAAGCTTAATTCCGGCAGGGAGCCCGTCAACAACGCAGCCGATTGCCGAACCGTGGCTTTCGCCAAACACGGAAAGCTTGATTTTTTCACCTGTTATCGAAGACAAATGCTTTTCCTCCCACGCTGTTGTAATCATCAAAAAATGACGGGTATGACTTATTTATGCTTTCGGCATCGGAAATTGCCGTGTCTGCCGCCGCAAACATTGCAGCAACCGAAAAAGCCATAACAATTCGGTGATCATTGTACCCCATAAGGCTTGCGCCGTGCACATTGCCCGAGGGAGTAATTATCATACCGTCTGCCGTTTCCAGAGCGTCAACGCCCATAAGCCGCAAATTGGAAACAACCGCCGCCAATCTGTTTGACTCCTTAAACCGAAGTCTTTCTGCTCCGTGAATAACGGTTTTGCCCTGCGCAAATGCAGCGGTAACTGCAATTGCAGGCACCATATCCGGAATATCGGAGCAATCTATATCAATGCCGCAAAGACGATTTTTTTTGCAGCGAACGCTGTTTTCGCCGACGAAAACATCGGCGCCGAACTGCCGCATAACATCAACAACGGCCTTATCGCCCTGAGCCGAGGAATAATCAAGCCCCTGCAAGGTTACATCACCGCCGATTGCCGCTGCGCTCATAAAAAATGCCGCCTGGCTCCAATCGCCCTCAACCGTTAAATTCTTTTTTTCATATTTCTGATTACCCGGCACAAAATAGCCGCAATCCGTTTTACGCACCTCTATGCCGTAAAGTGCAAGCACACGCAAGGTCATATCAACATATGATTGCGATTGCAGCTCTGTGGTTATTCGGATTTCCGAATCCCCGTTAAGCACGGGCAACGCAAGCAACAGCCCTGTGATATACTGAGAGCTGATATCGCCCCTAATTTCATAAATGCCGCTTTGAAGCCTTCCGCTTATTTCAAGAGGCAATCCGCCGCCGCTTTTAACCGAAACACCGTGCAACGGCAAAAGGCGAATATATTCGCCGAGCGGCCTTTGGGGCAGCAAACCGCTGCCGACAAAACGAACGCTTTTTCCGAGTGCAGCCGCAACCGGAACCGCAAAGCGAAGCGTGGAGCCGCTTTCAATGCAATCAAGAACTTGAGCGCCGCCCTTCAGCGCATTAAGCACGCCGACGGTGGCTTTCATATCCTTTGAATCTATAATCGGCGACACATTGCCGCCGCCTGCCAAAAATGAGCAAAACAGCGCTCTGTGAGCCGCAGATTTACTTGGCGGCACAACTACCGTGCCGTTTGGCTTTGAATTTTTTAACAACACGGTTTTCATAACATCCGCCCCAACAAAACAAATTTAATCTTAAACACCGGCACAATAAAAGCCCGATTCACACAAAAATTAAGATTCAACACCGAAAAGCTTCTTTATATCTGCCGTGGCAACAGGCTTGATGAAGCTGCTGCCGATTTTTGAAAGCACAATAAAGTTTATACCGGCATCTGTGCTCTTTTTATCAAATGCCATTGCGGAAATAATATCCGAAAGGCTGTTTTCATCATCTGTTTTAAGATTGTATTTTTTCAGCACCGAGGCAATTTTGTCTGCCGTGCCGGGCTCTGTGATTCCGGCAGACTCGCCTGCTTTTGAAATCATAACCATGCCGATGCCTACCGCCTCGCCATGAGAAACGCCCGTAAAATTATGTAGTTTTTCTATTGCATGGCCTGCCGTGTGGCCGAAATTCAAAAGCGCCCTTTCACCGGCTTCTTTTTCGTCTCGCTCCACAACGCCTCTTTTAATATCCACACATTCATAAATAACATCTTCAATATATTCGTGAGCATCACGATTTTGAACGGCATCAAAAAGAGACGCCGATTTTATGCAGCCGTACTTTATAACCTCGCCCATACCGTCGCTGAAATAATGCGGCGGCAAAGTGGAGAGCACATCGGGATCTATGATAACCAATGCCGGCTGATGAAATGCGCCGCACAGATTTTTGCCCTGCGGCAAATCAACGGCGGTTTTTCCGCCAACCGAGGAATCCACCTGCGACAAAAGCGTGGTTGGAATTTGAATATACTTTATGCCCCTTAAATATACGGCTGCGGCAAAGCCTGCCATATCACCGCAAACACCGCCGCCGAGAGCAACAACCGCATCCTTCCTTTTCAGCTCGTTTTCCGCCAAAAATTCAACGATTTTTATAAGCTGTGCCGTGTTTTTTGAGCTTTCACCCGCCTTAAAAACATATGTTACAACCTTAAAGCCGAGCGATTTAAGCTGATTTGCAACGCAATCCATATAAAGCGGAGCCACATTATCATCGCTTACCAAAGCAAGCGTTGCGGCCTGCGGAACTGCGGCTTTAACATATTCCGCACATTTTTGCAGCAGCCCTCTTTCAATGAGGATATCATAACCCGTGCCGACATTTACCTTGATTTTTCGCATCAGCCGATCTCCTCTTTAATTTTATTTGCGCTTGCCATAAGCGATTCAAGCTCTGCCGAATCCTCTTTATCAATGGCCGCTCTGAATTTTTCAAGATTTTGAACAAGATCGTCTATTTCACGAATAAGCGGTTCTTTATTGGCAATGAAGAGTTCACTCCACATTTCGCCGTTTATTCTTGCAACACGAGAAACATCACGATAAGAGCCTGCCGAAAAGCCCGTGTGCATCGGTGCAAGCGGGCTGAGCACATAAGAGCAGGCAAGCACATGCGCAATTTGCGAAGTAAACGCAATCATTTCATCATGGTGCTCCGGCGTTGTTACAACCGTGCGGGCAAAGCCCATTTCACGGGCCAGCTCCGTTAAAGTATCTGTTTTTGACTTAGGCGCATTTGTGGGGGTGCAGATAAACGATGCATTGTCAAACAAGGTGGCAAGGCTGTTTTCATAGCCTGAAACCTCTCTGCCCGCCATGGGATGAGCGCCGATAAAGCTGAAGTTGAATTCTTCTTTTTCAAGAGTACGGCATATTTTTGTTTTAATTCCGCAACTGTCTGTTACAATACTGCCCGGCTTAAAAAGCGATTTATGCTCTTCTATAAAAGGAACAATCGCATCCGGATAGAAATTTACAAAGGTGATATCTGCCTTTGGGATAAGCTCGGAAAGATCGCCGATTTCATCAACGGCGCCGTCCTCAAGCGCCTTTTCGGAAACGGATTGCGTTCTGTTCCAGCCCATTACATAATGATTTGTGTTTTTCTTAATGGTTTTGGCCAAGCTTGCGCCTATAAGCCCCAACCCCGCAATAAGTATTTTCATTTAAACCGCACTTTCATATTCAGAACACTATATATTATATAATAATATATAAATTAGGATAAATCAAGAAATCTTAAAATAATTTATATTATCGCAATAAACGCAAAATCACTTAACAAGGCGCACATTTTCAAGCCTTATATCTTCTGCCTGAGCCCTTGCCGCACTGCCTTCAAATCTGATAAGCTCCAGATTTTCAACATCCTTGGCATCAATTGCGCTTGCATATTCATCGCAAAGAGCACCCCAAGTGGTTTTTGTTTTCATAACGGTTATATCCTTGGCATTTCTTATAAAAAACGCCGAGTTTTCATATTTTTCAACGCCCCAATCAAGGCACGGGCGCAAATCATAAGCACCGCAGGGCCATTTGCTTGTTTTGGTTAAGCAAATTCGGCAGTTTTCAAATGTTACATCCTCTATCGGATTTTCCGGGCTGCCGTGAATTAAAACACCGTTTTCGCCCTTTGCCGTGATATTGAAAAAGCGAATGTTTTTAACCTTGCCGCTTTTTGTGTTTTCATCTCTGTTGAAGCTTGTTATCGTTATCGGCTCTGCCGTTCCCCACCAATCCGGGCAAAAGCGGCGTGTTTCGATAACAATGTTTGAATAGGAAACATTTTCAACATTGCCGCCGTCTCTGATTTGAATGGAAAGGCCTCTGTTTGAACGGCTGATGGTGCAATTTGAAACAATGATGTTTTTGAAATCGCCGACTCCCTCCGTGCCGATTTTTATTGCAGCGGAGGTGGACACAAGCGTGCAGCCATCTATAATAACATTTTCTGTTGGGCCGTATTCACTGTTTCCTTTTGAGGTTTTAAGGCAAATGCAATCATCTGCGCAGGTTACATGGCACCCCAAAATGCGCACATTTGAGCAATGATCGGGGTCTATACCGTCGCTGTTTGCAACATCAAGATCATTTAAAATTCTGATTCTGTCTATAAGCACATCATCACAGCCTGCCGGATGAAGAGTCCAAAACGGGGCATCCTTAACCACAAAATCCTTAAAAGTGATATGATTGCTTTTTTCAATATAAATAACCGTTGGGCGGGGATAGAATTCACCCGTAACATAATATCTGTCTTTACGCTGCACAAAGGCGTGGCCGTTTGCATCAATAGTGCCTTCGCCGCTGATTGTGCAATTATCCGCCTCAAAGCCATAGATAAAAACAAAGCTCGGCTTGCCGGTTACAGGGTTGCCGATAAGTGCCGTTTTTGGGTCATTTATCAGCTTATTGGGGCGAATATAGCCATCTATATTAGAAGTGGCTTTAAGCACCGCACCCTTTTGAATGTGCAAATCAACATTGCTTTTAAGGCGCACCGAATCACTGTAAAACACAAAGCCGCTTTGCAGCACAACCGTGCCTCCGCCGCTTTTTGCGCAATCATCAATTGCGTGCTGAATTGCAAAGGCATCATTTGTTTTGCCGTCTCCGGCGGCGCCGTATTGCAGCACATTATATTCTTTCATATTCGTTTCCCCCGTTTCTGCGCAAAAAAACGCCAAACTTTTTCGCATACAATAATATCACACCTTTTGGGGTTTGACAAGTAAAATAAGATATGATATTATATAGCCGTAAGCAAAGCTGCCAGGTATTCCTCAGTTCAACGGAATGCAAAGGCAGCTAATTTTATGCTTAAATATTTTTTAAATGGTGAAATTATGAAAAAATATGATGTTGCAATAGTGGGCGCAGGCCCTGCCGGTATTTTTACCGCAATCGAAATGATAAAAAAAGGCAGCAAAAAAAGCATTATAATAATTGAAAAAGGCAAATCCGTTGAAAAAAGAAAATGCCCCAAGGCAATTACCGGCAAATGCATGAATTGCAAGCCCTATTGCCACATCACAACAGGATTTTCCGGAGCAGGTGCGTTTTCGGACGGTAAACTTTCACTTTCCTATGAGGTGGGCGGCAATTTGCCAGAGCTTATTGGCGAGGACTTGGCTCAGGAAACTATTGATTACACGGATAAGATTTACCTTGAATTCGGTGCAGACACTCATATTGAGGGAATCGGCAACACAGAAGAGGTTAAGGAGATCCGCAAGCGTGCAATTCAGGCAGGTCTTAAATTGGTTGACTGCCCGATCCGCCATTTAGGCACGGAAAAGGCACACGACCTTTATTTTGACATTGAAAAATATTTGATTGCGCAGGGTGTTGATATTTTGTTTGACAGCCAATGCAGCGATTTGATTTTGAAAGACGAAAAATGCCTTGGTGTTCGCCTTGAAAACGGCGAGGAAATTTATGCGGCAGACACCGTTGTTGCCACAGGCAGAAGAGGCGCGGATTGGCTTGAAAAGCTTTGCGCAGACCACGGTATCGCCCATCAGCCCGGCACGGTAGACATAGGTGTTCGTGTTGAAGTGCGCAACGAAATTATTGAAAAAATCAACGATGTGCTTTATGAATCAAAGCTTGTTGGCTATCCGAAGCCGTTTAAAAACAAGGTGCGCACATTCTGCCAAAATCCCGGCGGCTTTGTGGCGCAGGAAAATTATGATAACGACCTTGCCGTTGTTAACGGCCATTCATATAAAGAGCTTAAAAGCCAAAACACAAACCTGGCAATTTTATGCTCTCACAATTTTTCGGTGCCGTTTAATCAGCCGATTGCATATGCGCAAAAGGTTGGCGAGCTTACCAATATGCTTGGCGACGGCCATATTCTTGTGCAGCGCTTCGGTGATATTCTTGAGGGCAAACGCACTTGGCAAAAGGAGCTTTCGCAAAGCAACCTGCGCCCCACTCTTCCCGATGCGGTTGCAGGAGACATCACGGCGGCAATGCCTTATCGTGCAATGACCAACATCATCAACTTTATTCACGCAATGGACCATGTTGTGCCCGGCTTTGCGGGAGACGAAACCCTGCTTTACAGCCCTGAGCTGAAGTTTTATTCAAACAGAGTTAAGATGGATACGGATTTCAACACAAACATTCAGGGATTGCATTGCCTTGGCGATTCAAGCGGATGGACAAGAGGCTTGATGATGGCTTCCGTTCACGGCGTTTTGATGGGCAGAAAGCTTGTTTAATAAAACAGAAAGTAAAATCAACTGAAATTTTTAAGCGGTCGGCGGTTTTCGCCGGCTGCTTTTTTATTTCTATGCCGAAAACATGATTTAGGCGCATTTCAAAAACTTTTGATTGGTGAGCCAAAAGGCATATTTCAGGCAAAAGCACACATATTTATCTGCAACTGCCAAGTGCGCCGTTTTTAAATATAATTTGCATTCGTGCGGTGCAAATATTTTAAACCGTGCCGTGAACGGCTTGCCGAAAAAACAGCTTAATAAATTCCCGCAAAAAAAATAAAAGGAGGCGCTTGGGGCGCACTCCGCAAAAGAACGAGGTTTAAGCTTTTCGAGTTTTGCCGTTGCACAATTAAAAAAATCTGCCAACACTTGCGTATTGGCAGATTTATGTTAATGCACTGCGAACAAAATCATTTCGCTTAAATTGCTTTGCACTCAAAAATCAAAAAGGCCATAAAGGCACGGCATAAATTACATGGCAGCCAACCGACTTCGCTGCAATTTTAACGCAGATTTTGCCGTTTATTTAGATTTATTGAGCAATTATTCTTTACGGAGTGCGCCGCTTTGCACAGCGACTCCTTTGCTTAATATTTTATTATTTATTTGATTTGCCTTTAATCTCTTTTGGCTTTCTATTATAGCGCTTTCTGATTTTTTCTTTTTCTTCCTGCTCTTGCCTTTTGAAAGAAAGATAATAGAGCCAAACAAGAACAGCCACAACAACTGCTGCCAGAACACCTGCGCCTATTTCAAGGCCGGTTTTGATTTTATTAACTTTTTGCAAAGCAGCAAAGGTAAAGCCCAAATCAACATGAACGGTGCCTTTATCTTCAGAATAAAAAGTGCCGTTTGAAATATATATTTTTTCGTGAGAAGTATCGCCGTTCGGATAATAATAATATTTCATTGAATTAAGCACATTGCTTGTTTCGGCATCATAAACAAAATCGGGGTTTTTTTCTGCATAGAAAGTGATTCCCGTTACTTCATCCGTAAGCTTAGACGGCACAAACATATTGAAGAGCTTATACTGATTACTGTCTGTAGACATACAGGAAGCAACCACTATAAGGGCAATTATTACAACAAAAATCACGGCAACAGCAATGACGCCGCCTTTATTTCTTTTTACCATATCTTTAAAAGACTGTTTTATGATTTGCTTATCAACAGAAGCGGTTTTTACCGCTTTTTTATTATTTGCCATTAGGCGCATTAACCTTTCCGGCTGCGAAATAAATAATGCAAGCCCTGCGCAGCCGTGCAGGAGCAAGGCGGCATTTGCCGCTTTTTTATTTTATCATAAACGCACTGCAAGGTCAAGCGGCACACAGCAAAATTCGGTGGCTGAAGAAGCGGTTTTGATTTTATGCAATTGCTTTTCAAAACACGCAATTTTTTGCCGCCGAAGCGGAACAAACGGGCAACGAATGGAAGGCGGAAACAACATTTTTCTTTATGAAATGCGCCCCCCTTGGCGCACACTTTATAAAAAATAAGCACTCAAAATAAGACAGGCAGCAAATTGCGTGTTGATTTGCCGTGCATACGGTAAGCCTGCTTGCAAATTATGCTTTATCATTTATCTTTTTTGATTTTTGAGAGCAAAGCAGTTTAAGCAAGCTGATTTGTTCGATGCGCATTAACAAAAGCCCTTAGCATTTGCGCATCAACCGGATTTTTTAATATTGCACCGGGCAAATCCGCAAAGCAAAATCAATTACTTATTATGCAGTGCGCCCAAATCAGAGCTTTTCTTTAGCGCGGCAGCGGCAGATTTGGGCAACAAAAAGCTTTTTAGCAAATGGTTTTCTGAAAAAGGGCACAAAAAAAGAGGGCGCCGAAGCGCCCTCCCAAATCTTTCGATTTAATTTATATATTCCGAGGATATCGTTGCGGGATATCGGAAAATATGTTGCAGAAGCTAATTAGAATTCAATGTAGCCTTCTTCTGTGGATGTTGTGATAACATCAACAGAGAGGAACTGTTCAACTTCTACAACGGGCTTTGTGTAAACTTCTTTCATTGTGAAAGACCTCCGTTTAATTTATGGATTCGGCAGAGCCTGAACCCTGCCGTAAACATTGCTTAAACTAATTAAGCGCCGAGAGCAGCAGTTTGAGGTTCTGCGTAAATAACCTGTGTTACACCGGCTTTTTCAACGATGATGTAAGCACGAGCCGTAACAGATGCAGCTGTTGTCTTAAGAGTAAGAGCGAACTGGCCGTCTGCTGCGGTGTTGCTGTTCTTGTAGAGGTAAGCACCGTTGCCTACATTTTCAAGAACGAGAGTTGCAGAATCTGCAACATCCTTACCGAATACGAAACCGGATTCAAGAAGATTGTAATCCTCGGGAACTGAACGTGTTGCAAGGAATCTTGCCTTGTTTGCAGCAAGCTTTTCAGCTGCAACTGCAGTTACAACAGGCTGAGCTGTTACAGCGCCTTCAACAAATTCAACATTAACATCAGCTGTTACGAAGAATGTGTATTCGCTGCCGTAAGCGGCATCCTTGCCGTTAATCTTCCATGTGCCTTCGTTAGCTGCCTTAACAGTTACCTTAGCATCATGAGAAACAGTTGCCGTTGTGCCCATATCCTGGCCGGCAACAGCAATTGTGCAGCCTTCCGGAGCTGTTACAGTGTAAGAAGCAGCCTCATCCTTAGAGTAAGAAGCAACTACTGTTGCAGCACCCTGGAGAGCCTTAACTGCATCAAGATCCATGCTCCAGCCCTTGAAGGTGAAGCCCTTATATTCATAAGGTGTGGGCATTGCATCAAGAGCAGCAACTTCAGTATTGCTCATCTTAGCAATAACATTGTTGAACTGGTCAACGAATGTTACGTTGAATGCCTTAGCCTCATCTGCTGCGAATACAGGTGTGTAAGTTACATCTGCGAAAGCAGCAGTTGTGTAAGTTGCCTGGTTAGAAACGAGCTTGCCGTTTACTTCCCAACCAACAAACTTAGCGTTTGCAGCAGGAGTTGCGGTGAGGGTGTATTCCTTCTCATAAGCAACCTTCTGAGCTGCGCCCGTTGTAGCCTCGCCGTTAAGAGTTGTTGTGCCCTTATCGGAAGCATTAACAGTGATCATAACGCCTGTTGCAGGGATAACCTGACCCTTTGCAACAACATCGCCGCAAGCTGCGCATACAGAATCGCCTGTGTAGCCGTCTTCGCCGCGAGTTGCTTCCTTAGCATTAACGCCTGTTTTGATTTCGCCAACATGGTTGGTCTTATCAATAGGAGTTTGCTGCTGAGCAACGATTACAACATTACAATCTGCGCAGTGAGAACCTGCTGTTAAACCGGTTGCAACGCAAGTTGCAGCAACAGCATCGTCTGTTACGATATTTGTATGGTTGTTAGGATCAAGATCCTTATAATCTGTCTTTGTTTCACCGCAAACACAGCTGTAGTGAATTTCGCCCTTAACTGTGCAGGTTGAATCGGTTTCGCTTGTTACAGTCCAAACATGAGCACTTGGATCTGCAGGAATTACCTCGCCGCCTGTGGTGTAGCCGCAAACAGAGCACTTTTGAACAGCTGTTTTACCAGGTGTTGTGTGAGTTGCGGGAACTGCAGCTTCGGTTTCTACCATTGTATCCGCGCAAGAAACGGTGTTTACTGTTTCGATTTCATCATAGGTTGTTGTGCCTTCAACGAAATCCGGCCAAGAATAAGTCTTGGTGGTGTGTTTACCTGCTTTGTCAGATGTTGGTCCGACTGCCGGTGTGTTCTCCGGAGCTGTTGGTGTTTGACCGGCAGGAACAGTAACAGTTGTGCTCTTGCCGCCAACATAGTTGTAAGTATAAGTTACATCTGTTGAAGTTTCTTCAGGCTGAAGACCCCACTCGGGCATAATGAACTGAGTTCTTGGAGAGGGACCTGTAACCATATCATTAAGTGAGTTATAAACAACAAGGTCCTTATCATCAGAGCCGGGAGTTGTGTTAATAAATGTATCACCTGAATTTTGTTTAAGAGCAAGTGCCTGAGTTAAATCAACTTCATCTGTCTTCATTTGAAGGCCGAATACTGCAAGCATTTGACCCTTGAAAACTGAATCGGGATTTTCCGAATCTTGCTGATAAGAATTAGGCCAGGGCTCATGAGGAGTCTTGTTAAGAATAACAGCAAGAGTTTGCTTCATTGCGCAAATATTGATACCGCTTGTATCAGAAGCATCAATATCAGTGTTTGAATCTGCCCATGTTGCAAGAACGCAAGACTTACCGGCAGCTTCGCCTGTTGTAAGCTTATCTCTTTTGCCTGAATAGTTTGCAGGTACAACATCATTGTCTGCAAGACCTTTCGGATAGCTCCAAATCATTGAAAGGCAGTCTGCAGTGTCAACATTTTCAACTGTAACAACAAGTGCAAATGTGCCGTCTGCGGAAGCAAGGTCTGACTTTTTCAAATGTTTCAAATCATAAGTCGGAACTTCACCCGCACCATCATGATTATCAAAGTAGTTATTTGAGTTGTAGCCCCAAGAATCGGTGCCGTCATAATCCACAACATATGTGTGAACTATTACGTCATCATCGTAACTGTATCTGCCGTCTGTATTATTCGGGTTCGGAAGTGCGAACGAGGTGAGAGGGAAGCTGAAAGCAACCATCAATACAGAAAGCAAAACAGCCAAAGCTTTTTTCAAGCTTTTCATTGAATTACCTCCATTAGCTAATAACAGTGTCTGCGTAAGTAATGAGATCAGAGCTATATCCCACAAAAGCAAGATATATCTGCTTATCCTTTGCGTTTATGGTTCCGTTTCTGTCTATATCAACGCCAACATCATATCCTGCATCAGAAGCCCTTAAGCCAAGAGTGCTTAAATATTTTGATTTATCCTTTGCATTGATCATAGTGTTTCCATCCCAATTACAAGCAACAATGCCAACCAAGATTGCGGATTCAACATTGGCATTTTCCACCTTAACGGTGAACGTGCGAGTGAAGCCGTACTTATAGGAAACCGTTGCCGTGTAAGACCCGGAGGGAACATTAAGAAAAGTGAATTTCCCTGTTTCATCCGTTTCCGCAAACAAGGTTTCGCCGCCGACTTCAATTGAAACCTGTGCGCCTGTTACGGGATAAGAACCATATTTTTCATTCGGCGAAACTAATGCGCCGATGTATGCAGATACCGAATAGCCATTTGATATTTCGGGAGAAAGATCACATTCCATTGGAAAGACCTCTCCCGTGAAATCATCTGCCGTGCTTAAAGCATAGCATTTATAGACACGGGACAAACCTGAAACGGTTGCATCCCTGTAATCTACTTCTATAAAAGTGCGGTTTGGATTAGTATCTAAGGTTAAGGCAGAATTTATATCAATTGCGGTATCCACTGCGCTGCCCAACACCGTGAGACTAATCTTAACCAATTCTGCGCCATTATCCGGCAAAACCGAACAAGAATCATAATTGCCCGAATTATAAGCAAACACAAACGAGCCGTTTGCCGATTCAAGATGAACCGCATTTAAATTCAGGCTGCTGTCTGTTGCAAGCGGCAAAATTCCATTTGAAAAAGACAACACATTTGCATCATAAGAAGCGGTGAACTGCATTTGAGAAATTGAAGCAAGATCATCAACACGCAGCACCATTTCATATGTGCCGGCAGAAAGCGCATTGCCATCTGCCACATTGCCGGAAGCATCTCTGTATTCAGCCGTTATAACCGGCTTTTGAGTGCCTATTGAGGAAGTGTATTCCTCTGCCGCTCCGGCAGAAATGCATGATATGAATAAAGCGCAGGTAAGAACGGATGCCAATGCAACCGATATTATCCTTTTGAATTTTTCGAGCTGCATTTAATAATTCTCCGTTATTAAAATTTTCGCTTAGCGCGAATTGCAAGCAGACATTCGGCAGGTTTCCCTGCCGAATGCCTTAATATATTCAGAAGTCAGTTAAACCTGATTATTTAACAGTAACATCTGCATATGTGATGTCGGTTGTTTTAAGACCTGCAAATGCAAGATAAATTGCCTTATCCTTGGTGTTGATGGTGCCGTTTCTGTCAAGGTCAACGCCAACATCATAGCCTTCAGCGCCTTCTCTTGTGCCGGCAGCAGCCAAGTAGGTTGATTTATCGTTTGCGTTTACGATTGTGTTACCATCCCAGTTGCAAGCAACGATGCCTACCATGGTTGCAGAATTAACATCAGCACCTTTTACGGTGATGGTGAAGGTTCTGTCAAAGCCATACTTATAGGTTACGGTTGCTGTGTAAGTGCCATCCGGAACATTGGTAAGAGTGAACTTACCTGCATCATCGGTGGTTGCGGTAATGGTTTTGCCGTTTGCTTCGATTGAAACAACAGCGCCTGTTACTGCATACTTACCTGCAGCATCTGTGGGTGCGGACATTGCGCCGATATAAGCAGATACGCTGTGGCCGGTTTCAACAACCGGAGGTTCAGCGGAAGCTTCTGTGAGGCCGTTTTCAGCAAGCATAAGCTTTTGTCTGATTGAGAAAAGATTTGAAATGCTGAGAGTGTAGCCTTCCTTATCTTCCGGAACATAAGGAGCAAGTGAACCGTGCTTATAAAGGCCGGACTGGAAGTTAACAACATCAACTGCATCATCAAGAGCAGTGATGAATGCCTGCCAGCTTGCATCCGAATAGGTTACGCCATCCGGGTTGGAAGCAGCAGTGTAAGTGTTTGAACCAACAGAATAAGTGTAGTTTGTGGAATCAACATCGATATCAGAAATGCTGAGTGAAGCATCACCTGTGCTGTTTTTACCTGCAGCAGCGCAGCGAATTTCTTTTTCAAGCTGATTCGGAACATAACCGCGCTCAAGAACCTTAAGCATGTAGTCGTTGAAGTTACGACGAGCTTCTATAAGGGCGAAGTTTGAAGCGGTTGATGTAACAACTGATTTAGCGAAATCAACAGTTGCAACAAGATCTCTGTAAGTGAGGTGAGTGCCGTTCTGTGCATTGTAAGCAGCAAGAGCATCATCCTTCTTGGAATCAACTGTGCCGAATGCATTAACAGTTTCACCGGACTGATCAGTGTAAGTATAATTTCTGTAAAGATCAATATTGATAAGTGATTCGGCATCACGGCCTGCAGTAGCCATCTGCTCATACTTAACAACATCAAAGTTTACACTTTCAAGGCCGTTTCTAAGAACATAAACGTCGTTATAAACGTCCTGAGCAGCACCAACGTTAAGGCCTGCATCAAGAATTTCTCTTGCATAAGTTACCTTATCGTTTACAGCAGCAACAGTGCCTCTTGTGGTTGCACCGGGAACGATTTTGTTTTCTGTATTTGCATACATAACAACCCATTCATCGGAAGCGGTAACAGCCTTGTTGTTGGCATCATTGTGTGTGTATTCAACAGCATTGTAAAGAAGATTGCCGGCGCTGTTCTTAAGCTGAGTTGTGGTTGTTGTAAGATACGGAGCTTCAAAATAAGGAGCTGTGCCGGATCCTGCATCCTTCCACTCGGTTTCATAAGCGGCATCATTAACCAAATGCCATGCACCTTCAACCTTAACAACCTTTACGCCTGTTGATTTAACAGTGCTAACAGGAAGGTCTGTTGCAGAACCGTTAACCATTACGGAAACGGTTTCAGTAGTTGCGGAAACATCAGAATCAGTGATCTTGGTGTTGCCGTAAATCGGGTTAGCATATACTTCTTCACCGTTTGCATCGGTGTAATGAGTAAGATAGTATACGCCATCCTTAACGATTGCAGAAGCCTTAAGGCCTGCAAAGTTTGCAGCGCTCATAACATCTGCTGTTGCAGGAGCATAAGCCAATTCGCCCACAACGTTAGTTGTGTTTGAAGTTTTTGCAAAGTTTGCTTTCTGAGAGCCGAGCTTGCCTGCGTTATCAGCGGTAAAAACGGTTGCAGTTGTTGCAAGAGCCTGCATAACTGCTTCTCTGTAGTAATCATAGTGCTGTGAAGGCTTAACATCAGCTGATGAATAGTCATTCAAGAATGCAGCACCGGTGTTGTAAAGAGCTTCTGAAGTTGATACATCGGAAAGATCGCTGACGATAAGATTTGTTACGAGGTCGAATCCCTTATTTGTTACAACACGGAATTTAACATCGCTGCGGCCCTGCTTAACACTGTTTTGCTTATCCCATTCGATGAAGTTCATCTTGCCGGTTGCAGGCATTGAACCCGGGTTGAATGAGAAAACAAGGCCCTGGCAACCTGTGGAAGCAGAAGCGCTTGCCTTGTTGCCCTTATTGATAGCCGAGCTGTAATCGCCCGAGCCGTTTGTTGAAACATAAACGCAGTTATAAGAACCGTCGTTATTTCTGTCTGCAAGGATTGTTGCAGGAGTGAATCCGTTTACACCGGAAGTTGTGATTGCATCATAAGAGCAAACAACGTGCTGCCTGCATTCGGGAACTGTGTTATCGGTTGCAACAAGGTTTACAGCGTCAGCTCTGCTGAGAAGCTTATCTGCAGCTGTTACCCAAGCGCCCTTAGGATTACCGTTTTCATCATAAACGATATTCTTAATTTCAGTGCCGTCTTCAAGCTTTTGAACGGTGTACTCATATTGATAGTAATCATACCAATCTGTGTTTACAAGATCACCTGTTGCAGGGTTGCAGGCTACGGCAACATATTCTTGACCGCCTACAGTGATGTAAGCTTCAAATCTCATGTTTGTGCCTGCGTTCTTAACCATGTAAGCAGTTGAATTTACAGCAGCTTCAGGTGCTGCGGTTGAAACAGCGATATTGTTGGGAACAACAATAAAGTCGCCCTTTCTGGAGTTACCGTTGATAAAGTTAGTTGAGGTGGATGTTGCGCCTTTCTTATTAGCAGCGGTAATATTATCAACGAAGCCGGTTGTTGAAGAATTATATGTTTGAGAATAAAGATCCTTCTCTGCAGATACATAGTAGTTCATTGTTCTGCTGAAATCTTTTGCATATTCGGAAGAATAAGCCTGACCGGATTCATTAACGATTTGATATGTAACAGTGAATGTTACTGCGGTTGCGTTTGCAGATCCAAGATCGCTTGCCGAAAGTGAACCCTTAACGCCGATGGAACCTCTTGCCTCAGGATCGAGGGTGGCGGAAGTGTCGCCTGTGAAGGTCCATGTGCCCTTATCAGCCTGAACGCTCTTGATCTTGATCCAAGAACGGCCGAGGCGCTCGGTAGAACCGTCTGTCAAAATTGTGAAACGGTTGATACCTTTACCAAGGTTTTCAAGGTTGATAGTGTTTTGAAGTTCGCTGCCTGCTGTGTAGCCGGTTGTTGCATTTGTTGCAAGCTTGGAATCAAGGTTGCCTACCTTATAGCTTTGAAGCTGAGGAAGGAAGCCGTTAACAAAGTTTGCAACTGCCTGAACTGCGAACATTGCACCCTTCCAAACAGTGTCCGGATAGGTGGTAAATACGCCTGCAAACTGAACAAGGTTTACAATAGCGCTTGAAAGAACGCCGAAGTTAGAAGCGTCGCTTGAAGTACCTGCAATAACGCTGCTCTGAACAAGGGTGTGGAACGGCTTATTAGCATTTTCGCCGGTTGCATCCGGGATAATGTTTTTGCCATACAGCGGCTGATTCTTGCTGCGTGCATTAAGGAGGCCGTTCAAGAGCTCTTTAAGAACATCATAAACCGTAAGGTCTACGCCCTTAGTTGCAATTGAAGGAGCGTTAATGATTGTTGCAAGTCTGTAAACGAAGTTTGTTACACCGCCGAGCTGCTCGCCGTCTACTTCGTGAGTGCTTGCAATATTAAGGGCGCCTGTTACAACATCGTCCATAATAAGTGCATAAGAATCGCACTGGCCGCGCTTTGCTGCGCTGCCGAACTGAAGTTCGCCGATAACGGGAAGAAGCTTGTTTGCGATGATATCAATATTCTTCCAAAGGGTGTTATCAAGGGTAATTAAGCTGTTACCCGAATTATCCGAACAACCAAGGAGAGAAGCAACACCCTTATCGTTTGCATAGTATGCAATTACGGAATTAAGGATGCTGAAGATATCTGTGCCTGCTGCAACCTGCTGTTCGTATGTTTCAACGCCCTTAACATTATAGATGCTCCATGCGCTGCCCTTTTTATCGGTAATCGGAACATATTGCATCATAACATAGCCGACTGCATCACGGCACATTGCATAAATGCTTTCCATGGTTACATCATAATAACCGTCTGAGCCAACAGTAACGAACTGAGAATAGTCGTTCTGAGGAAGAATATATGCAAGATGCTCTTGAAGGATAATTCCTGCAACGCCTTCAGCGTCGTCACATTTATCCCACTTATCAAGGTGGATCGGTTTAAGATCCTTAATATTGTTTTGGAGGCAAGCAATAAGAAGCGGAATCATTGCACCTTCGAGATTAGACTCTGAAAGAGCAGCAGATTCACCGTTCTTTTGATAGAAAGAAGAAAGGATGTTCTTATCGGTTGCATCGCCAACATACTGGATAACCTTGAGTGCATTGGAAACAAGAGTTTTACCAATTGTTTTAGCGTCATTTGTGTTGATCTTCTGAAGTGAAGATGCGCCTGAATAATCAGGTAAGAAATCCTTAACAGCTGCGATAAGGAAATCATTGAGGCCGGCAAGAATGTTATCATAATTGCCGTAATCATTTGCCATGAAGCTATCAAGGTTTGAGGTGCCGGTGCACTTAAGGTTTGTATTAAGAGGACCGGTTTCGCTCTTGAAGTAATAAACCATGAGCGGGCTTCTGCGCAGCTTGTTGAAGAGCTGAGTAGAATCAATATCTCTCCAATTGTTATGAGCGTCTGCTACAGCGCTTCTGTCAAAGGTGAGATTTGCCTTAACCTGATCAAGATCAAGCTTATATTCCTGAGCCCATGCCTTAACATTTGCTTCGGAATAGTTGTTTGCGGGATTTGAATAATCCCAAGTTTTGCCCTGGCCGAGGAACCACTGAACGTAATCCCAGTCATAATCGGCTATGGCGTTGTTCAAAAGCCTGAGAGTAGGCTGAAGAACGGTTTTCCAAGCAATGCCCAAAGCATCATAAGAGAACTTGAAGAGCGATGTGCCCGGAGTTAATGTAAGATTTGCATCATCTGCACCGTCGCCGTTTGAATCATACTGGAAGAGATAAACATTTCCGTCCGGTGTGTAGCAAAGGCCGGGGTCTTTTTGGCCGGCAGCAAAGCGGGATTGAGAGCTTGTGCCGTCTGCATAAGTTACATTAACATTGATCTTCTTGAGGAGCTCATCCTGCAAAGATCTGAAAAGCATGGTATCAAGATCATAGCCTGCTTCGTTGTTATACATCTTAGTGGCTTCATCACTTGTGTACCATGTGGTAGACTCGGTGAGGAGTTTTACAATAATATTGTATACAAGGTTTTTCTCATAGCCGTCTTTCATACCAAGCTTTGCAGCATTGTTAAGGATGCTGTAAAGGTTAAGGTTAAGAGGCAGGCTTAAAGTACCTCTGAGAACCTGGTTAATAACAGCGTGGCCGCCGTCCCAGTTAGAAACATTGTTATAAAGAACATTCAAAATGGCTTTAACAATGCTCTTTGCAGAGTTATTAGCTCTGTAGTCCTTGCCGCAAGCCGGATAGCCGCCGTCTACCTTAGTGTAAGACAATCCTGCAAGAGGGCTGAGAGTAATGTTTTTAAGATCCTTACCCAAGCCGTTTGCCTGATCAACAGTTGGCTTCAGCTGATCAACTATATCAAGAAGACCGCTGACACTGTCAAGAGTACCGTTCAAATTAACGGAAACTACAACGTAGTTGCCGCTTAATGAAACCGGCATTTTAAGATCATAGAGGATGTCGTCCAAATAATCAAGAAGAGCTGCACAGGTTTGCTCGTCATTAAGCTCAACCCAAGCCAAAGCATTGGCTTTAAGCGCTTCATCGTGATATTTGGGGTCGGAAGAGGCTGCGAAAGCAGAAAATGCGCCTGAAAATGCGGTGAGCGCCATTACTGCTGCAAGAAACAAAGCAAGCAATTTCTTGCCAAATTTTGTTTTCACAATTTTTACCTCCGTGAAAATTTTTAAACGCAATGAAGTTTCATTCATAAAATGTTCACACACCGACTCTCTGACCCATGGGCAATCCACACAGAGCGGAAGCGTGCGTTGCAACGCCTCAATGCGAACAGATATTTACAAAAGCGAATACTACTCCATTCATTAAATATTAAAACACAAGGCAAAACAAAAGTCAATATTAACAAAGGCGAAACGGCTTTTTCGGCGTTTTTGACGAAATTGTAAACGGCAATTTGTGCAAAATAAACACCGAAAAATTTACAATTTGTTCATACATTTCTTACAGAAAATTTACTTTGTAACAACTTCGTAACCCTTTACAGAGGGTAGTTTTCGTAAATGTGAAGCCCTTTACACAACAACATATTGTATATTTTTTTGCAATTTTTTTCAAAATTCAACAATTCAAAAAAGGCTGTTTGCTTGACCTGAAGCAGTCCGCTTTTTCGGCTTTTTTTATGCAGGCGTAACGAAAGACAAACCATTTTTTGTTTCTTTTTAGGGGATGATTTACATATGAGCGTTCATTTTTGTTCACAGTTTGTTAAAGATTTCAAAAAAAAGGTGTTGACTTCCTCTTTTATATTTGGTATAAATATATTGTATTGTTCGTGCGCGTGGGTATTTTGCGCCCTGCGGGCATGTTTGTTAATGATTTATTCACAAATTCATTAACAAATTTTCCCCGAGCAGTTGCCTGTGCGCTTACAGAGGGCATGTTTTATGTTCCCAAATCATAAAAAAGGAGAGATGATTATGAAAACGAGCAAACGATTACTCAGCCTTCTCTTGGCTGTGGTAATGGTGATAACAACTTGTTCAGTCGGCATGAGTGCTTTCGCGGCCGATAAGAACGATGATGTTTTCACCTATGTTACCGATGAGGGTAAAGCGGTTGATATTACATACGAATCGCTTAACAACCTTATCAACACCTACGCTCCCGAAATCATTAAGCTTCTCGGCGATAAGCTTACCGGTCTCGGTGTTAACGTAGATGAAGTTTGTGCTTCAGATAAGCCGATTTACGAGCTTTTGGCACAACTTTCTCCGGCGCTCATCAAGCTCATGGGCAGCAGCTCTGTTACCGATGAGGTTATCAAGGACATTCTTCTTGATGCCGGCATTATCGGAGACGATGTTGCAGAATCAGATCAGCTTGATGCCGTAAAGTTTGCATATGTTCAATATGCTTACCTTAATGATGCGGCAGCACCGATGAGCATCTGGAACCTTTATCAATTCTGCATGGATAATGAAAAAGCAGATGATAAAGATTTAAAGAACTACTGCAAAGATACCAAGGCTGTTCTTATTGATTTGCTTAAAGCTTTCGATGAAGCCTTCACAGTTGCAAAATTATCTGTTGACTCAGATTTCGCAACGGTTGAAGAGTATGTAAGAACTCAGGTAATCGGCGGCAGTCAGTTTGAAGAAAACGAATTTGCAGTTAACAATAAGGTTGATTACTTTGCACCTTATCTTTTAAGTGCTTCCTGCTACACGGCAGATGATGCCGGCAAGCTTGCAGAGGCTCTTAACGCAGGACTCAGCGGATCAATCACAAAGATTCCCGCTTCGCTTGCAAACGCAAAGGATGTTGTTGCACAGGGCAACGGCTTCAGCGGCAAAAAGCTTAGCGAAATCAATGCTTCAAGTGATGCAAATGTTGCCGCATTCATCAACAAGGTTGTTTCACTTTGTAAAGCAGTTAATGCTCCTATCAGCGAAAACCCGTCACTCGGCGAGGCTGCATTCTGGTATTACAATCAGCCTATCAGAAGCAAAAACGCCACTCTCACTGCTGTTTTAACAAATCTCAGCGGCGAAGCAATAACAGTAAGCGACGGCGGTATCACCACCTTTACTGTTCAGCCGGGCGAATATTTCTATGATGTATGTAAGCAAGAAGACCTTACATATGATGTATTTGCAGGTTTAACCGGCGGTGTATTCCCTGCAGACGCTGCAACGGATTCATTCTACTATGCGCTTTATGAAACCAGCTTTGTTTGGTCTGATAACATTTTTGATGTTTTCGGCTCAGTACCTTCGGAAGACGAAGCAACAAAGTGGATGTTCCAAAGCGAATTCACCGCAGAGGATTTCACAGCCATTAAAAACAGAGTGGCAGATTTGGTTGCCGCAAAAGGTATAGTAAAGCCCGCAGAAACAAAGGAAACAGATTTCCTTAAAGAGCAGGCTGCAAAGATTACAGAAGAAGAATTTATAAACGGTGTTGGTTCTGTTCCCGCTGTTACGGCAGACGGCAGATTCTCAAACTTCCTTAAATTCTATTTCTTAAACGAAGTATTCTCAAGTGTTCCGCTTGCAGAAATTGCAGGATGGGACGGTGCAGAGGAAACCATCAGCGATGCCATGAAGGTTGCAGGAACTCACGCAGCCAACATCATCAGAGGCTATTCTGAATTTACACTTTCAAAAGCCGTTGTTCCCACTATTTCGGCAGCATATAAATGGGATGACGTTAAGCCGTCAGACAAACTTGCAATCGAAATCGTTAACAACAACATCAACGGCTATGTTGATTATGTAAGAAAAGGCATCCCCGGCGTTAACATCAACATATATGCAATCGCAAAGGACATTATTGCAAACCTTACCGATTCGCTTACATTGGATACACTTCTTGAAAAAGTTACAGACATTTACAAGAAGCTTGCAGAAGACCCGGTTAAGACCATATTTGAACTTGTTCCCGTAATCGTTGTTGTTCTTGACGATGTACTTGTTCCGCTTCTCTTTAACCAAGACGGTCCCGACGAAGCAGATATGTATTACGGCCAGATCAACGGCATTGTTGCAAACCTGCTTAACGAGAAAAATCTTACTCAGTCAACAGGCAGCACCGTGGGCATCGGCAAAATCGGCTGGAACCTTAATGAAGTTCTTCCCACATTGCTCCACTGGCTCAACGGCGATAACAGCTACACCTATACCTATTATAATGTAGACACAACAAACCCGGACAAATATATTTACAACACACCTTCAACAGGCGCTTTCGGCACTAAGTATGATAATGACGGTAAAGAGCTTAACCATGTTCCCGTTATTCTTAACATTTATGCCGTTGATAAGGCTCTTGCGGCCGCTTCCGCTTCAGACCTTACAAACGGCAAGGATGACATGCTTAAAGAGCTTCTTGCTTCCGTTATGAACCTTGCCGTTGAAAATGTTGACAATTATGTTGCAGAGCACGGCAACGATGTTGGCAAATATATTGTTGGCCAAGACGGCACAAAGCAAATAGTATTCAGAGGATTAAACAATGTGCTTGTTGCTCTTCCAAGCATCATCAGCAACATTGGCGAATCATTCCTTGCTCAATTCGATGTTCCGAGCGATTGGAGCTTCGGCGAATTTAAAACAGATGCAAACGGTTGCAAATACAATGTTTCCGCAAAAGAATTCAAAGATCTTTGCAAAAACAATTCACCTGCATCTGAAGTGCTTAAAACATTTGTTGATATGTTCGTTAACAACTGGTTTAACGCACTTACCGATTTCTTAAACGATGTTGTTTCAACAAACAACACAATCACAACCAAACTTCCTGTTGTTGCTTCTCTTCTTCAGGCTCTTGACCTCTTCGGCGAAACAAGTATTCTTACCGATGCGCTCAACGGCTTCTTCCTTATGAACAGAGAGCACAAGGATTCATTCACATTTGAGCCTCAGCCAAACGGCTATGTTGGCATCAGCACACTTTCCGCTTACTTCCTTCTTTGCAATGTTGAGCCGCTTGTAACATTCATTATGAGCGTTGTTAACGCAAATAAGGGCACAACAGACGGAAATACGGTTTCACTTGCATCACTCGGAAACGACTTTGTTGCTCAGGCAGCGGCAAATGATGTTCTTGATTCAATTGATATCAACAAAATTACAAAAGAATATTCAAACATTGTTTCCGACAGCGAAAATGTTAAAGCTGCGGACGAATTATTAGATGCAGTTGACGAACTTCTTTCAACTCTCCTTTCTAACACATATATTGACGGTTTCACCGCAGATAAGGCAGACGGTATCCTTTCCGCCGCAGTAACATTCCTTGTTAATCACTTTGGTGTTGACACTGCAAACGATATCCTTGATCTTGTTATGCAGTATGTTAAAACAATCAATGAAGGAAATGTTGCAACAGGCAACGGTTCGGTTGATGCCAAGAAGGTTTACTGCAAAGAAAACCTTTCAAACCTTGTTACACAAACCTATGTTCTTGCCGAAACAATTATTGACAGCCAGCTCAATGTTAAGGGCGACACCAATAAGCTTGTAAACAGCGCAATCAAGGGCATTATTTCCCCAAGCGCCATTGCTGTTCGCTCTGATTCAATCAACAGCAAGATCATGAAAGAGCAGAGCTGGACCGATCTTTCGGCAACCGGTTATGCAAAAGACCTTGGCTACAAAAACCTTGTTGCAGGCGATAAGAACACCTTCTTTAAAGATCTTATTGACTCACTCGGTGTTATTCCGGCAGTATTAGGCACAGTTCTTTGTGCAACAGGCTACTACAACGATGTATTAAGCCCGATTCTTTCGGATGTTTGCGGCAATCTTGAAGTTTCTTACACAAGAACTCTTTCAGCCAATGCAAACGGTAAAGATGCAACATTCGCAGTTATTGATGTTGTTTCCAAGATTTTAAACAAAGTGCTTGAGGCTCCCGCTTCTTCACTTCTCGGCTTAATCAGAGGCCTTGCTATTAACTTTACAGACGATAAGTTCGGCGTAACGGTTAAGGCAGCGGTTGCTCCGATTACAAACGAAATCAACGGTGCTGCTTCAATAGTTTCAACGCTTTCACCGTCACTCGGCGAAACAGTTTCCGGCTATGCAACACTTGTTAATGATTTTGTTAACACCAACATTCTTAAAGAAGACAATTACTTTGTTAACACAATCAATGCTATTCTTACCGCTGTAGGCAAGGATGCAATTGACATTGATCTTAACTCATTGCTTGCTCTCGTTGGCAACACATCAAATGCAGAGCTTCTGCTTCTTGTTTACACTGTAGGCGTAAGCGTTATCACAAACAGCTCACTTCTCAGTTCATTGCTCAACGGCAAGTATCCCGGACTTGTTGATATGATTTCTAAGCTCTCTCCGAGCAAGCTTCTCACAATCATCAAAGAGGTTATCGCATCAACACAGAATCCTAAGGAAATCGTTTGGACCTTCACTAACTACGCTGCTCAGGCAAGCAACACATTCTCTTATCCCAAGGGAATCACAGCAACAGATGCCAACAACGCAGTAAGCAGCCTTGACGATCTTGTTAAAAACCTCTTCCCGCTTCTCAAGAGCTTCGGCGTTCTTGATGCAAACGGACTCAATGATATCATCAACGACAATCTCTTCACAAATGCTCTTATCACAAGCATTGCAACAGGCGTTTACGGCGCAATCGAAAAGAGCGTTGATCTTATCTCCCCTGCCGACCTTGCAGAATATCTTACAGATGCAAGCTACGGCGCAACTTACACATCTGCAGCCAACACACTTAAGGGCTGCGCTAAGTGGAGCGATGTTAAATCAGTTAACTGGGGCTTCACAGACGGCTCTTCTTCTGCACAGCAGGGCTTCGTTAATGCACTTGCAGCTCTTTGCAGACCTGTAAACGACATTGTTGCAGCTCTTCTTGCAGGCGGCGATGTTAACATCGGCGAGCTTCTTCAGTCTGTTCTTGATAAGCTTGAAATCAACACAACAACTTATTCCGGCGACGTTAGAATTAAAATTTCTCTCAACAACAACATTCTTAATGTTGAGACATATAACACCGCTGCAACAGATGCACAAACAAACACCATTAAGGTTAATCTTAATGACATAATCGCTCAGCTTAAAGAGCTTGGCATCAAGGGCGGCAACGGCTACGAAAGCGCAATCGTTCCCCTTCTTGAAGCTCTTATGTGCGATAACATTAAGACTCCTGCTCAGTATCTCAACGATTATAAGAAGGCTAAGGATAACCTCCTTATCAACATTCTTAATCCAATCATCGGTTTCGTAAACAAAGTTGCAGACAAACCGTTTGACACTCTTACGGCTGTTCTTCCGAACCTTGCTTACTTTATCGACAATAACGGCCTCGGCCAATTCCTTGATAACTTGCTTTCACCCGTTACAGACATCGTTAAGGTGCTTGAAAAGAACGGTGTAAGCGTAGACACAATCATTTCTGCAATTGCAGGCAAGTCACTTCCCGATCTTATCGGCGGCCTCATCGGTGCAAACCTCAGCGGCCTTGATTTAAGAATCGGCAACCTTGCAAACTGCAACATTCAGGATTACCTTGCAGACATTATCAATGCTGTTCTTAAGAGCAACAATCTCAACATCAAGATCAGCAAGATTGATTTTGCATTCCTTGCAAGCCTTGGCGATCTTAACACAGTTTACGGCGCAGCAGGCACAACAAAACAAATCACAGCCAACCAAGGCCAGGTGCTTGTTACATTGCTTCGCTACATCGAAAATGTGCTTATCAACAACGCTTCTGCTATCAACAAGCTTCTTGGCGGCATTGATGCAATCAAGAAAAATGCAACAATAGGCGGCATCCTTGACAGCGTATTTGCAACAATTGCAACAGCTAACAGAGACGATATTGTTCTTGCAATTTTCTACTTCCTTCTTGCTCAGCCAACAGACACATTCTTTGATTATTCAAACTTCAAATACAAGGAATATCCGTTTGAATATCCTTCAACGGTTGATGTTGATTTCTTAACCGTTATCGGCCCGATGCTTGACGGCCTTGTTGGCGGCCTTGTTCCCGGCGGACTTTCAAGCCTTGTAACAGCTAATGTTTACAAAGACAACATCATCAGCTCTTTGGCAACAGGCCTTTACGGCGCAGTTGAAAAGGTTAAGGTTGGCAATATGAGCCTTACCGATCTTCTTGCACAAACAGGCATTGATTTCTCAACAGACAATGTTGCTTCACTTCTTACTGATAAGACATACGGCCAAAGCTTTGAAGCAGCAGCCAAAACAATTAAGAGCGCAGGCTCTTGGGCAAATGTTAAGGCTGATAAGCTTTCTTGGGGCGTAACAGACAGAGACAGCTTCTTGCATGCTCTTTGCGCAGCACTTCGCCCGATTTACGGCGTGCTTGATGTGCTTCTTAACGACGGCTCACTTGGCCTCTTCAATCTTATCTATCTTCCGGGTTCGGACGGATATACTTCCACAATCGTTCCGATCATGGAGGCATTCGGTCTTTACAACATTAAGACTCAGTATCAGTACAGACAGGATATGAGCAAGGAATACGATGCTATTCTTCTTGACATTCTTAACCCGCTTCTTGACAAGGTTGAGGATATCCTCAATGCTCCTGTTCAAACTCTTATGAGCATGCTTCCGAACCTTTCACTCTTCTTCGCAAATGACGGATTGCTTCAGGTTATCGAAAACCTTACAACTCCGATCAGAGCTCTTCTTGATGCGGTTAAGCCAATTGCAAATGTTAACGACATTCTTGTGGCTGCCGGCCTCAATATTCAGAAGCTTCTTTCGGGCTATGGCCTTGTAGGCAGCGATTATAAGTTTAATATTTATGATCTTTCTGCTTCACTCAAGCCGCTCATCGGCTCTGAAAACATCGTTGGCCTTCTTAATAAGATTCTTGGCTTAATCAAGATCGGCGGTTCTCCGCTTGGCATAGAGCTTATGCCTATTGATTGGCTTCAGCTTGCTTCCCACGGTGAATTCATCGTTGACGAAGCTTCTCAGGCTTCCACCACAGGCAAGAGAATTTATGTTAAGGCTGATCCAAGCGAAGTTCTTATTGCATTCCTTCGTTACCTTATCAACACAGTAAACTATAAGGATAACTACAGCACCATCAGCAACCTCATCGGCGGCCTCATCGGCGGCGCAAGCAGCTCCGTATCTCAGGTAATTGATCAGGTTCTCGGAATGCTTTCCGGCGACACGGATAAAGTTATCTCCGATCTTTGCGGACTTCTTCAAACTCTTGCTTAATTCAAATTGAATAAAGCAAAAGCTTAAAAAATTAAGAGCACCTCTTCGGAGGTGCTCTTTTTCTTTGCCTGCAATGCTCTTTGCCAAAAGTTATTCTGCCTTATTCGGCAATAGCTTCAGGCAATAATCTCAAAGCATGCAAACATAATATTTTGATTATATATGAAAAATCCGCAGCTCCGAAAATGTTTCCCGTGCTGCGGATTATTCTTTAACAAACTTTATAATATCGCCGACTTCGCAATCAAGCGCATAGCAAAGCGCATCCAAGGTTTTTGTGCTTATTGCCTCGCCCTTTTTCATTCTGTAAAATGTGTTTGCCGAAAAGCCCTGCTTATATATTAAATAATATTCCGTTATATTCTTTTTAAACAGCGTTTCGTAAAACGGCTTATAACTTATCATATTATCACCGTTGTAATTTTATCATACTCAACAGCTTGACAATACTCAATATATTGAGTATAATGATATATATTCAATATATTGGGTATGCATATGCATATTATTTTTTGATAAAAGGAGAAAATTATGTATTGTAAAAATTGTGGTAAGCCGATGAATGATAATCAGGCAATCTGCTTGAATTGCGGCGTAAATGCCGGGTGCGGCAATAAATTTTGCGCAAACTGCGGAGAGCCGGTGAACGAAAACGCCGCCGTTTGCACGCATTGCGGCGTTGCAATCAAAAAAATCGCACAGCCCCAAGCTGGTGCGGTTTTGAGCAAAGAAGAGGCATATAAAAAGCTTGCCGAATACGAAAAAACAGCGGCAATCATTTGGTTTGTTATAGCCGCGCTGCAAATTATCGGCGGCATATTTACCTATTACGCCCCTGTTCTTGTGGGTTGCTGGAATATTTACACGGGAATTCAGCGCATCAAACACAGCAAAACCCTTGCCGATATGCCTGCCGGAATATATGAGTATTATGAAAAGCAAGGCACAACAAATATCATTTTCCTTGTTGTTAATATTATTTTGGGCGGACTCATCGGCGGTATCGCCTCGGGTTATGATATTTATATCAGAAACTTCGTTATGAAAAACAAAGAAGCATTTGAATAACGCACGGGCTGCAAAGTGATTTGCAGCCTTTTCTTTTTTGCAGATTGTGTGTTTGATTTTGCCGTGCGCTGCAAAACCGAAGCTGCACAAAATATATTTTTTCTTTACAACATTGACTGCACGGGTGTATAATGCTATTGTACGCACAATATTTTCTATTATGCCGATTTTATTTGCTGTGCGCAGAGCGGTGCCGAATATCGCCGCACAAAGCCAAATCGGTTTGGAGGTAACAGTGTGAAAAATCAAACTATTTACATTATATTGCCTTCAAAATTTGCCTGAGGCATAATTTTTGAATGGCTGAAATCATCGTTACGCCTGTTCGGGCAACGCAGGCAATCAGGTGATTTTTAACAAACTGTTTGTTGCCTGAAAGGCTATGGTGATTACTATGAAAAAAGCATTATTGGCAATTCCCGCCGCAATAGGTGCAGGCCTTGCGGCAACGGCTGTTAAGGCAGCCGCTTTTAAGGCAGAGAAAAAAAGCGCAGCTCAGCTGCCGCCGGAGAATGTTGATGTTGAAAGAGCCGCCAAGCATCTTTCGCAGGCAATTCAAATCAAAACCGTTTCAAGCGATGACTACAGCAAGGTGGACTGGAACGAATTTGAAAAATTTCACGCTTTCTTGGCAGAAGCTTTTCCGCTGATAGCAAAAACACTGAGCCGTGAAAATGTGAGCACGGCAAGCCTGCTTTATAAATGGCAGGGAACGGATGAAAGCCTGAAGCCGATTGCATTTTTATCGCACATGGATGTTGTGCCGATTTCAGAGGGCACAGAGCAGGATTGGGAGCATCCGCCGTTTGAAGGATATATTGACGGCACCTTTGTTTGGGGCAGAGGCGCACTTGACATGAAAAATCATCTTATCTGCCTTATGGAAAGCATTGAAACCTTGCTTGAAGAGGGATTTGTGCCCGCACGCACCGTTTATCTTTGCTTTGGCCACAACGAGGAAATAGTTGCATCTGCCACTTCCGGCGCAAACGACCTTATGGAAACGCTGAGAGCCCGTGGAATTGAATTAGACAGCATTATAGATGAAGGCGGAGCAATGTTGCCTGCTGAAGTAAAAGGCATTTTAAACGGCAAATTAGCGGGAATAGGCGTTGCCGAAAAAGGATATGCCGATTTCAGGCTTTCAATCAAAGCAAAAGGCGGCCATTCATCGCAGCCGCCGAAGCACACAGCAATAGGCGAAATATCCAAAGCCGTTGTTCGCCTTGAAAAAAATCAATTTAAGGGTGAAATTCCCGATTACTTAAATAAAATGTTTATGGAGGTTGGCAGGCACTGCACATATCCGGGCAGATTTGTTATGTGCAATTACAAGCTTTTGCAGCCGCTTGTTAAAATAGCAATGCTGCAAATTCCGCCGGCAGCATCAATGGTGCACACCACAATGGGCGTTACAATGAGCAGCGGCAGCCCTGCCGCAAATGTGCTGCCGCAAAGCGCAAGCGTAACGGTTAACTGCCGCATTATGCCGGGCGAAACAATTGCTTCCACCGAGGAGCACATAAGAAAAGCAATTAAAAACAACAATATTGAAATAGAGCTGTTAAAGGGCAAAGAGCCTTCTCTTATTTCACCCACGGATACCAAATCATTCAAAACAATAAAAGAAATCGTTGAGGCAACAAACCCAACGGCAATAGTAACCCCGTTTCTTGTTATGGGCGGCACTGACGCTTACCACTATGAGCCGATTTGCGAAAACATTTATCGCTTTGCGCCGTTTACCGTGCCCACAGAGCTTTTGCTTACCACACATTCAACAAACGAAAGATGCCCGATTGAGCAGCTTGGCGAAGGAATAAGCTTTTTCAAGCGCTATATAAGAGCAATGACAGCCGAGGAAAAATAACGCAAAAACTTTCGCTGCTCGAATTATATTGCCCTTGCTGTTTTCCGAAGGCATAGGCAGAAAACACCGTTTACACCTGTTAGGGCAACACAGGATTTAAGGTGATTTTTAATAAAATATTTGTTGCCTGAAAGGCTATGGTGATTAAATGGATTTTAAAGAAAGCACATTTATGTATACACTCGGCGGCGCCGTAGTTGCTTTTGTTTTGGCACAATCCGTATTTTTTCTTGTGCGTGCTTATAAACAAGGCAAAAAAATAGGCATATCCGAAAAAACCATGAAAAACACAATCGTTTCAAGCTCGCTGTTTTCGATTGCCCCGTCAATTTCTATTTTGGCAACGATTATAACACTTTCCGGTGCACTCGGCCTTGTGCTGCCGTGGATAAGGCTTACGGTTATAGGCGCAATAACATATGAAGTGCCTGCCGCAGAAAGCGCTTTAAATGCCCTTGGGCAAATCGGCGGCCTCTCACAAGAGGTTACGGACCCGATGCAGTTTTCAACCATTGCATGGGTTATGACTCTCGGCTCCGTTATGCCACTGGTGTTAATTCCGTTTATGCTTAAATTCATTCAAAAAAAGGTTGGCGGAGTTGCAAGCAAAAATGCTGCATGGGCAAACACAATGAGCGCCGCTGCATTTATCGGTTTGATCAGCGCATTCATCGGCAGAGCCGTGCTCGGCAGCGGCGAGCCGGATCAGCTTGGAGACGGTGCAGGAGTTATGAGTGTTACTGCGCTTGTCGTTTCCATGCTGTGCATGATTGGCTTTATGAAGCTGCAAAAGAAGAAAAACATAACTTGGCTTGAGCCGCTGGCAATGCCGCTGAGCATGTTTATTTCGCTTGCCGTGGTAACGGTTTTAAGCCTTGTTTTACCGGGCAACCTTGCATTGCTTGAATGGAGGGGCTGATATGAACAGTTATAATGAACGCACCCACATAATCGGCCGCTTTTGGATAATAACGGCGCTGTTTGCGTTTTTAATGATTCCCGTGGCAATTTCATTAAAGCTTAATGCATTTCCTCAGGCATCCGTTGTGCTTAAAGGCCTTGCACCGATTGCGCTGCTGTTTTATCCAACGGCGGTTATAGAGGTTTGCACCTATTCGCCGATGCTTGGCTCCGGTGCAACATATATTGCCTTTGTTACAGGCAATATAAACAATTTAAAACTGCCCTGCGCCCTTTCCGCAATGGACAGTGCAGGAGTTAACCCAAACAGCGATGAAGGCGAAATTCTTTCCACAATTGCAGTTGCGGCATCATCAATAGTTACAACCTTTATTATTGCAATAGGCGTTATTGCCTTTGCTCCGTTTTTGCCACGCATAACTGCGCCGGATTCCGTGCTTGCGCCTGCATTCAGGCAGGTGGTGCCGGCGCTTTTCGGTGCTCTCGGAATGTCTTATATGGCAAAGCACTTTAAAATCAGCATTGTGCCGATTGCCGTTATATGCCTTATGCTTCTGTTTAAGGGTGATTTGGCTGTTGGAGTGCTTATTCCCGTTGGAGTTATCGTTTCGCTGCTTGCGGCGCATTTGATGTTTAAAAAAGGCTGGATTAAATAAGTTTGCTTAAATCGCACAGCCTGCCAAGCGGCAGACTGCACAAAGCAACAGCAAAATAATATAATGCCAAAGCAGAATGCACCGCAAGGCACCATCCTGCGGCACATTTCGCTTTGCGAGCAAAACAAAAGCGGCACAGAATGGATTTTCCATCCTGTGCCGCTTTAAGCTTGAAAACATTAAATTAAATTACCAACCGAGGCGCAAAACTGTGATTGTGCACCTGCCTGTGCCGGCGCTGAGTGCAGCTGCGTGGCCGCCCGGTGTGTAAATATCTATTCTGCCTGTTTTTGAAAGGCCGCTGCCGCCTCTGTCCACAACCGTGTAGGTTTGGCCGTCTACATCAATAACAGAGCCGAGCGGAAGCCAGTTGCAGGCAACATAATACGGCTCCGGCATGCCAACATAAACCTTTTTTCCGGATGCTGTGTTGCCTGTGCTTTTGCCGCAGCATTTTGCGCACGGGCAATAATGAGTGTATTTACCGCTGATTGTTTGGCCAACGGAAAAGCCGTTTTTAGACTGCACGCCGTTTGGCTCAAAGCCTGCGGCAGCAGTACCAACATATTTAACCTCTGTTACAGGCTCCTTAACCGTTACGGAAGTGAGCTGCACTCTTGAGGTTTCTTCGCCGTTTACATAGGTTACCTGATAGGTTACCTTTTTTTCGCCGTTTTCACCGGCGGTTTCAACCTTTGTTTCGCCCACGGTCATAGAGGCGTCTTCCTTTGTTTGGGTTGAATACTTAATATCTTCGCTTACTGTTTCTGTTTTTACAACAGTTCTGTAAACAGTGATCTCCATGCCGTTTTCAACAGGCGTGTCAACAGACGGTTCGCAATAATCGGCATCGCCGAGTGTGATGCCTGCAAGAGAAATTACATCTGCAACCGTTCCGCCTGCCGTGTTTAAATTATAAGTGTTGCCATCTGCAATCACAGCAACCGCAAGCGGAGCCTCCACTGTGATTACCATGCCGTTTTCAACAGCATCATTAACATCATAATTGATCTTGCAGCCCGAAACATTTATTTTCAGCTCTGCAAAAGCCTCGCCCACCGTGTCGGCATAAACATCATATGCCTTGATGGATTCGTTAAACTTAATGTTAACGGTATTTAATCTGTCTATAACGATAGTGCCGCCGTTGCCTGCCTCAAAGCCTGCAATATCAAGCCTATCATTAGAACCAAGAGCTATATTTGCCTCATTAAGGATTTCGGTTGGTTCCGTTTCGTTTGTTGTAACCGTATATTGCTTGCCGTTATCATCAATAACAACATTATATTCGCTTGCCATGCCTGCGAATGCGCTTGTGGCAAACACGCAAATGATAAGCAAAAATGCGATTACCGCTGCCGCCATAAATCTTGAAATATGCTTTACGGAGGCCGCATGTGATTCGTTAATCATCTTAATCTCCTTTGTTATGCACTTGAGCCATAATATTGGCTGTGCCGAAATTCAGCAAGCCTGCACGGCACAAAACCGCCGTTTAAGCCTGCCGGCAGAAGCATTTATTCTGCCTTCAGAACCGATTGAAGCACAAGCTTTCGCACGGCTCTGCCTTTAGTATTTCTCAAGCACTTGGCATTATAGTTATTTTCGCACAAGGTGTCAAGGCGAAAAAAATAAGTTTTTTGTGCACATTGCACAAGGAAACAAAAAAGTTACAATTTGTAACTGGTTTGTAAAACAATATCTTGTGTATTTTCTTTTTCGTGATTTAACGCGTGAAAGCGTTTTTTTGTTCAAATTTCCAGAAATGCCTTAGAAGATTTTTACGAAATTGTAACCTTTTGATTTTTCAACCGCCATTTCAACAATATGTTGTGTGTTTTTTTAGACTTTTAAAAATTCCATACTATATATAGGAACAGTTTTTGTAACATTCTAAGCCTGTCCTTTTGGGATTTATTGCATATATAATAGATATAATAATATTATTAAATATAATATATATAACATTATATATGCAGACAAAATATGCAACGGTTGCCACACACCGCTCCCCCCCTGCCCCGCCGCTCGTTTTTAAGCAGCGCACACTTTGCAACTGTTGCGCAAAGCGCCCTAAAACGGTGCCGTTTAAATCTGCAAGATAATTCAGACGCCCCGCTGCCTTTTATGATTTTTGTTGACAAGAATATTTCTTTGGGCTATAATATGACGGAAACAAAAACAGAATATGTCTCAGTAGCTCAGTTGGATAGAGCGACCGCCTCCTAAGCGGTAGGTCGGAGGTTCGACTCCTCTCTGGGACGCCAAAAACTCCGTCGGAAAGCCCGGTAAAATCAAGGGCTTCCGGCGTTTTTTCATTTTTACGAAGAAACAGCAAAAACGGAAAATCACAAATTTCATAATCGGTCAACAAATTTATTTGTAATTATTGACAATAAAAACGAGCGATGTATAATATTATTGTCTAATTTTAACAATTTGTTAGGGGATTATTTATGGAAACGCACGGAATTAAATTTAAGGATAAGCTTGGTTATGCTTTGGGCGATATGGGCGGAATACTCTCGTTTAGTCTTGTTTCTTCGTATTTAACAATGTTTTATACCGATATTTTGGGCATTTCAGCCGCAAGCATAACAATCTTAATGCTTGTTGCCAGAATTTGGGACGCTGTAAATGACCCTATGTGGGGTTCATTTATAGACTCAAGAAAGCCGACAAAGCACGGCAGATTCAGACCCTATATTTTAGGGGCTTCTTTTCCGCTTGCCGTGGGTGCTTTTTTGATGTTTTGTAAAATCCCCGGATTGTCAAACGGCCAATACTTAATCTATGCTTATATAACATATATTTTCTACGGAATGATGTATACCGGCGTCAATATCCCTTACGGCTCATTGGCAAGTGCCATTACGGATGACGAGGTTGAACGCTCATCTCTTTCAATGTGGCGCTCTGTCGGTGCGGGAATCGGCGGCTTGCCGGCGCAAATTCTTATGCCGCTTGTTGTTTTCACGACTGTAATCAATGCCGACGGCAGTTCGTCAAAGGTGCTGGACGGGAACAAGCTTTCATTGTGCGTAGGTGCAATTTCGATTTTAACGATCGTTCTTTTTATTATCCACTTTAGATTGACAAAAGAGCGAATTCAGCTTCCGCCGACTCAAAAAACAAGCGATTATAATTTGCTGAAAACCGTCAAAGTTCTTGCTAAAAACAAGCCGTTTGTTGTGCTTTGCTTTATATCTATGTTTCTTATCTGTTTTCAAATGTACACACAAACGTTTTATAATTATCTTTTCAAAAATTACTTTGAGAAGCCGGGTCTTTACAGCATTGTTACCATATGCACATATTTGCCTATGGCGTTGTTTTTACCGTTTATGGGTAAGCTTATCAGAAAATTCGGCAAAAAGGAAATTTGCGGCGCAGGCTTGGGCTTTGCCTTTGTTATCAGCGCATTGATGTTCCTTTTGCGTTTTACCCCGTTTGCTCACAATCCTTATGTTTTCCTCGGACTCGTGTTCCTTTCGGGTGCAGGTCAAACCTTCCTTGTGCTTGAGGTTTGGGCGCTTGTTATGGACGTTACGGATTATCAGGAGCTTTTATCGGGCAGGCGTGAAGAGGGCACAACCTACAGTATTTATTCTTTTGTTCGCAAATTAGGTCAAACAGCCGCAGGTGCAGGCGTTCCGGCAGTGCTTGGGGCTATCGGCTACAAAGGCACGCAAGCCGTACAATCGCAGCAGGTTTTAACGAAAATGTTTGATGCGGCAACAATAGTTCCGTCGGTTATTCTTTTGCTTATGTTTATTTTGACGACTTTTTGCTACAAGCTGGGCAAATCGGAAATCGAGAATTTGCACAAGCAGCTTTACGGCAATAAAAACGATTGATATACTTAGGGGCATAATTTTATGAAAACAGTCGAATTGCAAACAAAATGCGGAAAAATTCAAGGCATAGACGGCGAAAACTGCTTTGAATTCAGGGGCATAAAGTACGCAAATGCCAAGCGTTGGGAATATCCTCAGGTGATTGAAAAGTGGCAGGGTGTTTTTGATGCAACTTGTTTTAAGGAGTGCTCATATCAGCACCGTGGGTTTGATGATGATGCAACGGTTAACCCTTTTTATCATTATGAATTCAGAGACGGTTTGGCGTTTACATACAGCGAGGATTGCCAATTTTTGAATATATATATGCCTAAAGAGGCTAAAAACTGTCCTGTTTTAATTTTTATTCACGGCGGCAGCTTTACAGGCGGAAGCTCAAACGAGGCACATATCAACGGCGAAAATTTTGCAAAAAACGGCGTGATTTTCGTTGCGATGAATTACAGGCTTAATGCCTTCGGCTTTTGCTCACACCCTGATTTAACCGATGAAAACGGAGTTTGCGGTAATTTCGGACTTTTTGACCAATATGCCGCAATTAAATGGGTTAGGGAAAATATTGAAGCTTTCGGCGGAAACCCGAATAATATTGTGCTTTCAGGTCAAAGCGCAGGGGCTATGAGCGTTGACATTCATCTTTCAAATCCGCTTTGCAAAGGTTGGTTTTCCGGAGCGATAATGATGAGCGGCGGCGGTTTACAGCGTTTCCTCGCAAAACCCCTGACCCCTGAAAAAACAAGAGCTTTTTGGGATAAGATTGTTGAAAATGCAGGAGTTAAAAGTATAGCCGAGTTAAAAAAAGCGGATAAAGAGGTGCTTTATCGTGCTTGGGATAAGGCATGCAAGGAGGATAAGCTTAAAAGTATGCTTTACACCCTGCCGGTTTGCGACGGAGAAATAATCACACAGTCAAATTTTAACAAAAGGACAATTCCTCAAATGCCCAAAATTATAGGTGTTACAAAAAATGATATGGTGCCTGCCGTTTTGCAGGCTATCGATAAAAAATGGGTTTCCTGTGATAAAAACAGCGATTGCTATATTTATTATTTTGCACGCAGCTTGCCGGGCGATGAAAAGGGTGCTTGGCATTCAAGCGATTTGCTTTATGCTTTTTCAACTCTTGATAAAAATTGGCGGCCTTTTGAGGCTGTTGATTATGAAATTTCAAATCAGCTTGCAAAATCTTTTATTGCTTTTGCAAAAAACGGAAATCCCAATTGCAATGAAATACCGGCGTGGAAGCCCGGCACGGCTAAGGTTATGACTTTTTGTGAAAACACAAGGCCGGCACATTGGAATACCCCACAGATTTTGAAAAATACATTTATTGGCGGAGCATCAATATAATGAGATTTAATCATATTTTTAAGCTTACAAACGAAAACGAAACGCACCGTGAATATAAGTGCGATAACGTTAATATCAACATTGATTTCATAAGTGGCAGTGCTTTGCGTGTGGCTGTTTTTAACGATAACGCCGAAATGCTGCCGACCTTTACCGTAAATCCGAATAATAACCTATCCTCTCTCGGCAGAAACAGATTATCCGTGGACGGATTTGACTGTGTTGCGCCTGTTGTTGAAAAATTTGAAAATAAAGAGAAATTTGTTCTTGATTGCGGCGTTACCGTTGACCTTGATTTACACAATTTTATTTTGTCTTACAGTAAAGAGTCAAAGCTTTTGTTCGGAGACAGAGCGCCGCTTGCCTATAATTTTGAAGGCGAATTCGGCAATGTGTCTTATCATTATATTACCAGAGAAGATGACGAGCATATTTTCGGACTTGGCGACAAAAGCGGCCTGATAAATAAAGCGGGTCAGGTTTACCGTGTTGAAACGGCGGACAGTATGGGCTTTGACGCAGAAAAAACAGATCCTCTGTACAAGCATGTTCCGTTTTATATTTGCGAAAATTCTGTTGGTGCTTACGGTATTTATTACGATACAACAGACACCTCTTTTGTTGATTTGGGCAGGGAAATCAATAATTATTACTGCCATTTCAAGTATTTTAAGACGGATGACGATTGCTTGGTTTATTATGTTTTTTTCGGAAGCAAGCTTTCTGTTTTACAGCAATATGCTCGCTTGTGCGGCAAGCAGGCTTTTCCGCCTAAGTGGAGCTTCGATTATTGCGGCAGCACAATGGCATATACCGATGCGCCTGACGCACAAAATCAGATGCAGGGCTTTTTGGATAAAATTAAAGACCTTGATTTGAGCTGCGGCGGATTTTATCTTTCATCGGGATATACTTCAATAGGGAATTTGCGTTGCGTTTTTAATTGGAATTACGATAAGTTCCCCGATCCTGAAAAATTCGTTGCCGATTACAATAATGCAGGAATACATTTAATTCCGAATATTAAGCCTGCTTTTTTGACCTCGCATCCAATGTATGATGAGTTGGCGGAAAAAGGATTTTTTGTTAAAAATGCAGACTCAACACCCTATGTAACACAGTTTTGGGACGGCGTGGGCAGTTATTTGGACTTTACAAATTCCGACGCCTTCGATTTTTGGGGCAGTCAGGTAACCGAAAAGCTACTTGATTTCGGAATTGATGCCACATGGAATGATAATAACGAGTTTGATATTAAGGCAACCGACGCTGTTGCCGCAGGCTTTGGCGAAAAAGCTTCTGCGTGCAGAATTCGTCCGATATTAACTTATTTAATGGTATTATCTTCGTACAAGGCGCAAATGAAAAAATATCCCAATAAGCGTCCGTTTTTATCTACGAGAAGCGGAAACAGCGGTGTAAGACGCTTGGCGCAAACCTGGTCCGGCGATAATTTTACTTCGTTTCACGATTTGCGTTTTTGCCATTATGTGGGAATGACAATGTCCCTTTCAGGCTTTTATTTTTACGGTCACGATTTGGGAGGCTTTTCAGGCGAAATGCCTTCCGAAGAATTGCTTTTAAGATGGATGCAGCACGGCGTTTTTGAGCCACGCTTTACAATTCATTCTTGGAACGGCGACGGCTCTGCTACTATGCCGTGGAGCTACGAAAGCGGCTTGTGCGGCGCAAAGGCGATTTTAAAACAACGCAAAAGCCTGATACCTTATTTATATAATTGTGCTTATAACAGCGTGGAAAATGATGTCCCCGTGCAAGCTCCGCCTTATATTTATTACAATGATGAAAATATTGATGTAAATACCGATGCGTTTATGCTTGGCAGAGATGTTTTGGCAGCCTGCGTGCTTGACGAGGGTGTAACTCAGGCAGATGTTTACCTGCCAAAGGGCGACGATTGGTATCTGAATGAAACAGAAAAGCTTTATTGCGGCGGAAGCACGGTAAAGGTCGATTTGCCGTCAGATAAGCCTGTGCCTTATTTTATTCGTTCCGGCTCTGTTTTTCCCGTTGATGAGGGCGAGTGCTCATACAAATCCGCAGAGAAAGTCGTTTTTACCGTTTATCCTGTTAAAAACGGCAAATTTACAGCCCGTTATTTTAATGATGACGGCGAGTCCTTTGAATACTTAAAAAACAACTGCGTAAAATTAGAGTTTGATGTAAATTGCGATAACGAAAATGTTGATGTTGTTGTAAATAATAAGGGTAATGTAAAATTTGAGCCTGAAATCAAGCTTGTTTCTACGGATTTGCGTAAGTTGAATGTTTCGGTAAAATAATATCTGCCTTCCGGGACGCCAAAAAGCAGTATCAAAATTTGATGCTGCTTTTTTATTTTAAAGGCAACTATGCACTATGCACTAAAATGCCGCCTTAGTTAAATGGATATAATAAACCCCTCCTAAGCGGTAGGTCGGAGGTTTGACTCCTCTCCGGGACGCCAAAAAGCCGAAAAGCCTTGATACAGCGCTTTTCGGCTTTTTCTTTTTGCTATTCTGATTTCGGCCTGCGCGTTGCCGCTTTCAAAGCAATCACGCTTTGCAGCCCAAAACTAAGCTTGGCACTTGCTTTTTGATTTCAAACATGATATTATTGGTATATATACTAATACATTTATTAACAGGTGATATAATTGCGTAGAAGCAGCAGCGAAACAAAGAAAAAAATTCTGACCGCATGCGTCAAATTGTTTTTGGAGGAGGGATATAAAAACACCACTGTAAGCCGAATTATTGAAGAGGCAGAGGTTGCAAGAGGAAGCTATCTTAATTTGTTTCCCACTAAGGACAAAATTTTGCTTGAATTAACCCAAACCATGTTTGGAGGGCAATTCGATGTGGCAAGAAGCATTGCAAACAGAAATTTGCCGCCGGTTTTTGCCTATGCGGTTGAAACTGCAATACAGCTTACTCTTACCGAGCTAAACGAAAATTTGCGAGAGATTTATATTGAAGCATACACAATTCCGGACACGGCAGAATATATATATCTGCACACCACGGCAGAGCTGAGGCAGATTTTCGGCACAAACTTTCCCAATTACAGTGACAGCGATTTTTATGAAATGGAAATAGGCACGGCAGGTTTAATGCGTAACTATATGGCCAGAAAATGCGACATTCATTTTCCCCTTGAGCG
Organism: uncultured Anaerotruncus sp.; assembly: GCA_900539775.1. Classification (GTDB taxonomy): domain Bacteria; phylum Bacillota; class Clostridia; order Oscillospirales; family Acutalibacteraceae; genus Eubacterium_R. Next base: position 227,932 of record UQDL01000001.1, read on the forward strand.
CAAGCTCAGCCGATTTTTAACTGCAGCGATGCGAGTTTATCTTGTGCCGGAAGAAGATCAGGAAAAGGTGCTTGCTTTTATAGGCTCAATTGATATTCAGGCGATTTCCGCCAAGGTTATGCACAAACTGTTTGCCATGTTGGAAATGAAATATGATTTTAAGCTTTCAAACGATGGCAAAACGGAGGAAAGAAGATGAAAACAGGAAAAAAACTGCTCACAGGTATGCTTTTGGTGCTTTTCATCGTTTTTGTCGCAGGATGCGGCAAAGCGGAAAAAACCGACGCCGCTGCACTGCCGGAGGTGCGGAACAACGGCACGGCGATCCAATGGAGATACCCCGCTGAAGAAGAATGGCGCGACCTTGTGGCGCTTACCGAGCTGCGAGGTGCTGCCGGAGAAAACGGCAAGGACGGAACAGACGGAAAGAACGGTGTCGACGGTAAAGACGGCATTAACGGCATTGACGGAAAGAACGGTATTGACGGCATTAACGCCAAAAACATAGAGGTGCAGCGAGCCGAATCCTACATACAGTGGCGTTACGAGGGCGACGAGTGGCAAAATCTTGTTGCGATAGCCGATATAGAGGGCCCCGCCGGACAGAACGGAACGGACGGTGCAAACGGAAAAACTCCGGAATTTCGCGTAAGCGAAAATATCCTGCAATGGCGTTATGTCGACGATGAAATATGGCTGAACCTTTACGACCTTTCGGTTTTGAAAGGTCTTGACGGCAAGGACGGAGCCGACGGTATAAACGGTAAAGACGGAGCCGACGGTAAGGACGGAACAAACGGACAAAACGGCTCTGACGGCAAAGACGGTAAAACACCTTTTATCGGCGAAAACGGCAACTGGTGGATCGGAGAAATCGACACCGGCATCAAGGCGGCAGGTACCGACGGAAAAGACGGTATAAACGGAATTAACGGTACAAATGGTAAGGAAATTGAAATCCAAAAGACCGATTTGTATATTCAATGGCGTTACAAGGGCAGCGAGTGGCAAAACCTTGTGGCTCTTGCAGATATTTTAGGTCCCTCCGGACAAAACGGCATAAACGGCGAAGACGGTAGAACTCCCGAATTTCGGGTAAATGGCAATCAGCTGCAATGGCGATACGAAGGCGAGACCATTTGGCTGAATCTGTATGATTTATCCGCATTGAAAGGTGCAGACGGCAAGGACGGATCATGCGCCGGATATTTTGCAGCAAACGGCAGAGTATACAGTTGGGGAACACCGCTTCCGTTCAATGTAAAAAAAGAAAGCGGAGATTTGATCTCCTATAACTCATCAAGCAAAACAATCACCCTTTCAAAAGGTCACACATACAGTATGGTGTTCAGCGGAACGGTTATGATCAGCGCTAACGGTAATTATAAGTTGTGCGGTGCATCACTCATTGACGGATATAACAGTTCTGAAATGATGCTTGAGACGCGAACCTATGTGAGTATGATAGATGACGGTCAAAGTGCAAGACTTGGTATGTCGTATAACACTATATACAGTGCCGAAGAGGATATTGCTTTGACATTTCAATATACAAATATGCTCTTCCAGAATACCAATTTTACCGACAGTCAGTACAACATAACCATTATTGCTCTTGACTGAGCCGACGTACACGAAAACGGAGGTAATGCAAATGAAGAAACGAATACTCAGCATCCTGCTCGTTCTTTGTATGATGCTTTGCCTTGTGCCTACAAGCGTATTTGCCGAAAGCGAAACTAACAAGAAAGTTGAAACGGAACAGGAGCTTGTTGATGCGCTGTCTGACAGCAGCACAGACATCATCACACTGAAGAATGACATTGCAATCAGCACCACCCTGACCGTTGACCGCGCTGTCACGCTGGATGTTTACGGCTATATGCTTGAAATAACCGGCAGCGGCAGCGTTATAAACATCAAAAGCGGCGGCCACCTTACGCTGAAGGACAGCGACCCCACAGCGGAGCACAGGTTCGTCTCCGACAACGGCCTATGGAAGCTGGATGAAATCAGCGGCACAGAGACCGTCCTCGGCGGCGTCATCTACGGCGGCACAGGTACAAAAATGTACTATTCTACTTACGGCGGCGGTGTGCTGATTGAACCCGGCGGCGCGTTCACCATGAACGGCGGCAGTATCGTGGGCTGTAAGGCCGACGGCGCAGGCGGCGGTGTGGTGGTTCAATGCGGTGATGCAAACGGCATATTCACCATGAATAGCGGCGCCATCATCGGCTGCGTCGCGGAAAGCGGCGGCGGTGTGGAAACAGACGGCGGCGGAGTAGGGGAATACGGCCAATTCATCATGAACGGCGGCGTGATCGACAACTGCGTGGCCAACGGTAGAACCGGTGGTGGCGGCGTCCGAAACGATGGCCTGTTTATCATGGGGAAGGATGCCACAATCAAAAACTGCAAAGCCGTCGAAAACGGTCAACGCAATATTGGCAGCGGCATAGTCCTCGCCGGTGATGAACGGCAAACCATCGGTGGCACGATCATTTCAGAGGATGTCGTGGATGAGAAGTACATTTTTATGAACCGCAGCACAATGGCCATCGGTGAAAACGCCAACATTCACGCGAATATAACGTTGGATGGCGGCAAAATCGACTTGGATGGCAGCCGTGCGACCGTCTATGGCAAGATCACCAACGATAGCTACGGCGGTGTCAGTTGCTTTGCCGACGGTCTTGTCACCGTGACCTACAAGGTCAGCGGTGAAGACTACGCCGTTCAGGTTCTGCGGAGCGGCAGTCTCGCCACCCGACCCATCGAACCCACCAAGACGGGCTATGAATTCGACGGCTGGTTCACCTCCGACGGCACGAAGTGGGACTACAATACGGCTGTGACGGAGAATATCACCCTCACGGGAAGCCTGTATATCCCCGTAACGAGTGAGACAGAACTGAGAGCCGCTCTGGCGGACGATACGGCGGATGTCATCCGGCTGACGAAGGATATCGACATCAGCAGCTCCCTGACCATCCTCCGCAAGGTCACCCTCGATCTCAACGGCTATGTGCTGCGGTATGCTGACACGACTGCCAATGGTAGTGTGTTTAAAATTGTAAGCGGCGGCGACCTGACCGTCATCGACAGCAGACCCGACGCGGAGCATAGGTTCAACAGCGACAATATTCTGTGGGCACCGGATGAGCAAAACGGCAAAGAGATTGTCATGGGCGGCGTCATCACCGGCGGTACGGGCACGCCTTGTTATGTGAACGGTTCATCATACTTTGTTGCATGCGGTGGCGGTGTGTACCTGGAAGGCGACGCCAGATTCACCATGGACGGCGGCAATATTGTCGGTTGTATAGCAAATACCGGCGGCGGTGTGCACATCTCCGAAAACGGTTCATTCACCATGAACGACGGCAGCATCATGGGCTGCTCATCATGGGACCTTTCGATCCCCGGCGGCACGCCATACTTCGGCGGCGTGTACCTTGACAGCGGTACATTCACTATGACCGGCGGTGTAATCAAAGACTGTGCTAAATATAGTGTTGTGCTTAATGAAAATGCCACTATGAATGCCAACGGCGGCGAGATATACGGTGTGGTTGAAGTCGGAAAGAATTCGTATGTAACCGGTCTCAACGGTATTGCCGGTGTCACCGTTTTCAGAGACAATTTTTGGATTTATCATAACTCCGCACGTGTTGACTGGGGCATTTTCTACGGCAGTATAACCAATTATTACGACGACCCGATTATCGGTCTCACCGTGACTTATATGAACGGCGAAACAATATATGCCAGACAGATCTTGCCCTCCGGCACTCTCGCGACGCGTCCGGACGCTCCTACCACCACACCGGGCTACACCTTCGGCGGCTGGAACAAGGTCGACGGCACGGCGTGGAATTATGCAAGTGATAAAGTCACCGATAACATAACATTGTATGCAAAATGGACAGCGAATACCTACACAATAACCTTTGATACCGCAGGCGGCAGCGAAATCGCACCCATTACACAGGACTACGGTACGGCAATTACCGCACCTGCCGACCCGACAAGAGAGGGGTACACCTTTATCGGCTGGGACAGGGAATTTCCCGAAACCATGCCTGCCGAGAATATAACGCTTAAGGCACGGTGGAAAGACATCGAAAAGCCCACGGGCGAAATTATCATAGGCACAAATAAATGGCAAAGCTTTTTAAACAAGCTCACTTTCGGCTTATTCTTTAAGAATACGCAGGAGGTAACGATAAACGCCACCGACAACAGTTCAACCGTGTTTATCTCTTATTTGGTAACAGATCAGGATCTCTCCGAGGCGGAGCTTGGCTCCCTTGTGTACCAAGCATATGATGAGCCGTTTTGCATAGATCCCAACGGAGAACATATTATTTATGCAATGCTTGTTGATGAGAGCCTTAACATAACATATCTTCGTTCAGACCGCATAACACTTGATAACATTCAGCCCGTAATCGGCGGCATAGAGGACGGCAAGCTCTATTGTGCAGCGCAAACGGTCTCCATTGACGAAAAGTATGTGAATACCGTTACCGTAAACGGCACGGCAGTTGAGCTTGACGAAAACAACAGCTTCAGCCTTGATCCGGCAGACGGCGAACAGCAAATTGTTGTCACCGATAAGGCCGGCAACACCGCCGAGATGACCGTAACGGTCAACGACGGGCATACCTATGGTGAATGGGTTTCAAACGGCAACGGCACGCACACACGCAAATGCACGGTGGACGGCTGCAACGGTTTTGAAACCAAAGACTGCACCGGCGGAAATGCAACATGCACCGAAAAAGCAATTTGCGAGCTCTGCGGCAAGGCTTACGGCGAGTTTAACGCAAGCAACCACACCGACCTTAGGCACACGGAAGCAAAAGCGGCAACCGAGAGTGCCGAGGGCAATATAGAATATTGGCACTGCAACGGCTGCGGCAATTATTACAGCGATGCGGCAGGAACAAAGAAAATCAAACAAGCCGACACCGTAACGGCAAGGCTTAAGGGCAATTCCAAATCTCCGCAAACCGGCCACACAGGCAACCTTGCCTTATTGGCGGCGCTGATGTTTACCGGCAGCGGTGCGGCGCTCGGCTTAACTGCTGCGGGCAAAAAGAAAAAGCGCAGCAAATAATCAACACATAAAAACAAAAGTGAGCCCCATAAAACAGTGGCTCACTCATAAGAAATAATTGCTCAATAAATCAAACAACGGCAAAAAGCGGCTTGTCCTTAGTTTAGGCAAGCCGCTTTTAATTTTTTACTTTTTACTTTTTCTTGCAGAAACGGGAAAATCGTTTTTAACATATGTTTCCCACACATTCATTCTGTCGTCCTCATCAATTTCACGAATAACCCTTGCCGGCACACCTGCCGCAATGCTGTTTGGCGGAATGTCTCTGTTTACAACCGCACCTGCTGCAACAATGCTGTTTTCGCCGATGGTTACTCCGCCGCAAATCGTGGCGCTTGAGCATATCCAGCAATTATCCTTAATTGTTATCGGCAAGGCATATTCAAGATCATGTTTACCGTCCGGATAATCGGCAGGCAATCGTTCCTCTGCAATGAAAGGATGATTAGGCGTTGCAAGAGTTACATTTGCACCTATCCAAACACCGTTTCCGAAAGTGATCGGCGCAACATCAAGAAAGGTGCAGTTATAATTTGCAAAGCAGCCTTTGCCAACATGAATATTAACGCCGTATTCGCAATAAAACGGAGCAAACACGCAAAAATCCTTGCCCTTTGCAGACGGAATCAGCCTTTCAAGAGCACGCTGCTTTGTTTTAAACCTCCACACGGCAATTTTATTAAATCTGTTGCACCTTACAAGCCCAAGTGCATGCTGCTTAAAAATATCCTTGCTTTCTGAATTATAAAGCTTGCCCGAAATCATTCTGTCCCAATCACTGAGATTATTATACACTGCCATTTCCTCCGCTTTGATTATGATGCCCTGCATGCCGGCGTTTTGCGGCATGCCGTGCGCCCGTTTCAACCGAATGAGCTCAAATTCAATATATATTATACATTAAAAGCGCCGCAACTGCAATCTTTGTTTGCCGGCGGAGAGGTGCCATACAAAAATCTTGAAATTGGGCAAGCCGTTTGATATAATATAGAAAGCGTTTGGCGTTATATTCATAAAACAACGTTTTTTTAATAAATTCTGCGCTTTTTGAGCTTTTTCAAAAGTGCAAATTTAAGGCAGAAAATCCGTTTCTTTTTTAACGCTTTTCGGCCGCACCGCAAATCAGGGGCGGCATCAATTTAAATCAACGCCGCCGCATAAAACGGGCAGCGTTGCACAGATTATATAAAGGCAGGAGGGAACACGATGCTGGAGCTTAAAAACATTTGCTTTTCCGTAAGCGATGAAGCGCAGGGCGGCACAAAGGAAATATTAAACAACATCAATTTAAGCGTTGATAAAAACAGCTTCGTTGTTATAACCGGGCCGAACGGCGGCGGCAAATCCACTTTGGCAAAAATCATTATGGGGATTGAGCACCCAACGGCCGGCAAAATAATATATAACGGGCAAGATATTACAAATTTAGATATTAACGAAAGGGCAAATCTGGGAATCGGCTTTGCTTTTCAGCAGCCGGTGCGCTTTAAAGGGCTTACCGTGCGTGATTTGCTTCAAATTGCAGTTCACAAAAGCGTTAACAAAGCCGAATTATGCGGATATCTTTCACAGGTTGGGCTTTGCGCCGCAGATTATATAAACAGAGAAATAAACGCAAGCCTTTCAGGCGGAGAGCTTAAAAGAATTGAAATTGCAATGCTGATGGCAAGGGGCGCGGATTTATCTGTTTTTGACGAACCTGAGGCGGGAATTGACCTTTGGAGTTTTAACAATCTGATTTCCGTTTTTGAAAAAATCAGAGATTCGCAGCACGGCGCAGTTATGATTATTTCGCACCAGGAAAGAATTCTTGAAATTGCAGATAAAATAGTGGTGGTTTCCGGCGGAGAAATCACGGCAGAGGGCGGCAAGGATGAAATTTTGCCAGAGCTGCTTTCCGATTCAAACACCTGCAAATTCTATAAGGCAAGGAGGCAAAGCAATGAGTGAGCTTAGCACAAGCCCTGCCCTTAAAAGCATTTTAAAAACAATTGCCGATATTACGGAAGCACCAAAGGGCGCATATAACATAAGATTAAACGGGCAAGGCATAGAGCGCCACAGCACGGAAAACATAGAAATTGTGCCAAAGCCAAACGGCACCGGAATTGAAATATATGTTAAACCCGGCACAAAAGGCGAGGATGTGCACATTCCCGTTGTTGTGAGCAAATCCGATTTCAAAGATTTGGTTTACAATGATTTTTATATAGGCAATGATTGCGATGTAAACATAGTTGCGGGATGCGGAATTCATAACGACGGCGAGCATCTTTCGCAACACGACGGCATTCACACCTTCCATATAGGCAAAAACGCAAAGGTGCGCTATGTTGAAAATCATTACGGCGAGGGCAACGGCTCCGGCCAAAGAGTGCTTAACCCCGTTACGGTGGTGCACCTTGAAAAAGGCAGCTATCTTGAAATGGAAACGGTGCAAATTGAGGGCGTTGATTCCACAAAAAGAGTTACAAAAGCGGATTTAAAAGATGACGCACGCCTTGTTATTAAAGAAAAGATTATGACAAGCGGCTCACAATATGCCGAAACCGAATTCACGGTTGATATGAACGGCAAAAACTGCAGCGCCGACATAAGCAGCCGCTCCGTTGCAAAGGGTGATTCCAAGCAAAAATTCGTTTCCGTTATAAACGGAAACAACGAATGCGCCGGCCATTCGGAGTGCGATGCCATTATTATGGAAAACGCCTGTGTTAAAGCGGTGCCGGAAATCACGGCAAACGATGTGAATGCATCACTTATTCATGAAGCGGCAATAGGCAAAATTGCAGGCGAACAAATCACAAAGCTGATGACACTGGGTCTTTCGCAAAAAGAGGCAGAAGAGCAAATAGTTAAAGGCTTTCTTAAATAAAGTGCCTAATAAAAGGCGGCAATAAAAAGCACCGATTCTTAAAAGGAACAATCCTTAAAGAATCGGTGCTTTTATATTGCTTTGATTTACTTTTAACTCCGCATCCATGCAAAAGCGCACCTTGGCAAAAAGCGAAAAGCCGCCGCACCGCACCTTTTAGGCATATCGGGCTAAGTGATTATTCCTCGCCGCCAAGCTTTTCTTTGCGTGCAGCTTCCTGCTCTGCAAGGCGGTCTGCACGAATATCCGCAAGCTCTGCAATCATTTGATTGCGAAGATTGCCGTGAATCGGATAAAGGAAGAACGAAAGGCCGTAAAGCCCTCTTGCAATTGCCGGAAGGATGCAAAAAACAGCCCAAATTCCGTTTAACATCTTAGGATCCGTTTGCGGCAGAGCATTGCCGAGCGAGTCCGTGAGGGGCACATAATTTATCCAAGTGAGCACCATGCCTGAAAGCCAGCCCGTGATTGAAGTGGAAAGCTTTGTGAAATAGCCCTGAACGGTTGTTACAAGAGCTTCGTTTCTGAGGCCGTGCTTCCATTCCATATAATCAAAGGTTTCGGCGCAAAGAATCGGGCCCACAACCTGAATAATCTTATTCGGCAGGCCGCAAATCGTGAGACCGAAAATAACCCAAATAAGATTGAGCACATAATGATCGCTGAAGGTTTGGCCGAAGGGATGATAGCCGATTATAAGCAAAAGCGTGTAGGCCACGCCGCCGAACACACCTGCGACAATAGCGGTTGTGCGTGCGCCGAGCTTTTTAACCATTTTTGCGGCAAGCGGCACCATTAAATAGTTTGGAATTCCAGTGAAAAGGCCACAAACGGTTGCATTTGCAATGGAGCCCGTATTATTGAGCCAAAAATATTGTTCCGATGATCCGCCGACTGCCTTAAAGTTGTTGAAGAAATCGGCGAAAATTATTGCAAAAAGCGGTCTGTTTGTGAAAATTTGCTTAATTGATTCCAAAACGGAAGTTTCGTTCATTTCCTCTCTGGACTGAAGCGGAACACGCTCACGCATATTGAAAAAGCCCCAAATTGAAAAGAAAGAAGCGAAAATAAGCATGAAATATGCAAATCCCGTGTAAACGCTGCGCATATTGATTGCCGGATTTAGTTTAGGCAAAAACTGCACAAGCACGGGCACGAGCGACGGCAGCCATGTGCCGAAAAGCTCAAAGAATTTACTTGTGGTGATAAGATTGTTACGCTCGTTTGTGTTTGGAGTGATGTTATAAATCATAAGATTCCATGCACCGAAATAACTCATTCCGAGGCCGTAAACAAGCGTTGCGATCATTGCCCAAGCGGATTTGCCGCCGGTTGAAAGACTCGGTGCGGTAAACATCATTGCGCCGCCTATAAACCAAAGCGGAAGCGGCAAAATGAAAAACGGGCGAATTCTGCCCCAACGGGTTCGTGTGCGGTCTATAATAAGGCCTGAAATAGTATCGTCTGCCGCATCATAAATAGAGGCAACAAGATTTATGTAAGCATAAGCGGTTGTGTTCAGCTTTAAAAACTGAATCATAAAGAATTCTTTATACGCGCTTACGAATTGGGTAAGATTTTTCTGCCCGAAGTTTACAAGCACATAGGCAGCTATTTCCTTTGGGGAAAGATAGCGCTTTTTAGTGTATGCAAGCTTATCAAGCTCGGCTTCCTCCTGAGCAAGAAGATCTTGATTTTCCAAAAACAACACCGCTTTCTGATTTAATTTGAAAAATAACTTTAACAAAATATAGCAATTTTATATTAACAAAAAAATTCGAAATAATCAATATTTATTTATATATATTAACAACAAAAAATAAATTTATCTCACAAAAAAGGTGTGCGGGGGAATAAAAAACCGATTCGGCGCAAAAAAGCAACGCACAAATCGGTTTTTATTTTCCGTTTTATTCACTTTTAAAGGCACTTTAGGCCGGCAAGGCAAAAAGTGCATTGTATTTAATAGCCATGCTTCTCGCCCACAAGGATAACATTTATTCTGTTCTTATGCCTTTGCTGCGCCGAAACAACATAATTGCAGCAAATGCGCTGCGGGCTTTTGCAGCCCGAGCAAAGCTCTGCGCCGCCCGTTGCAAGGCTGATACATTCACCCGTTGACTCGCACGGAGTTTTGCAGTGAAGCCTTTTTGTGTTAAGCGGAGCCGAAATTTTCTTAACCCTTTCAACGGCAGCGGCAATATCAGGCACGATTTTGTTTATGCCAACAACCATAATAACCTTTTTGGGGCCATACACTATGCAAGCAACACGGTTTGAATTACCGTCCACATTATAAAGCTCGCCGTTTTCCGTTACAGCATTTGAAGAGCAGAAAAACGCATCACATCCAAAAGCTTTTATGTAGCATTCACGAATTGCATCGCCCTCAAGGCCTCTGCGGTCTGCAAAATCATAATATCCGCTTTCAAGCAAATCAAAAACACCGCTTTGAATAAGGCTTTCGCTGCCGCCGTTTGAAACGCTGCTGCCCTGCGGCACAAGCTGCTTAACAAGAGGCACAACCTCCTCTTTCGTTTCAACATAATATGCCGCCATATTATTCTTTTTCAGATTTTCCATTGTTTTTTTAATAACATCATTCATTAAAAACACTCCCCTGCCTGCAAGCCGCCGTGTGCTGCACGGCAAAATGCAAGGCATTACATAAATTAATCGGCACGCATTAAAGCTGCCAATATTTTCTGTCTAAGCTGCGATACTGAACGGCCTGAGCCACATGGGCAAACTCTATACTTTCGCTGCCCTCAAGATCGGCAATGGTGCGTGAAATACGCAGCAGTTTATCATAAGCCCTTGCCGAAAGCCCAAGCTTTTCAAAGCTCATTTTAAGCAATTCGGCAGCATCCTTGGTAAGCACGCAAAACTTGCGAGTCATACTCGGAGTCATTTGCGCATTACAGCTTATTCCCGTGCCCTCAAATCTGCGGCGTTGAATTTCACGAGCCGCATTAACACGCTTTCTGATTTCTGCCGAGCTTTCACTTTTTTCCGCCGAAGCAAGCTTATCATAATCAACCGGCGCAAGCTCGATATGAATATCGATTCTGTCTAAAATAGGGCCGCTGATTTTATCACGATAGCGTTTTTTTGCAGCAGGCGTGCAGGTGCACTCACGGGTTGGATGCCCGAAATAGCCGCACGGGCACGGATTCATTGCAGCCACAACCGTTATGGCAGACGGATAAGACACCGTGCCTGCGCTGCGAACAATTGTAACTTTACCGTCCTCAAGCGGCTGGCGAAGCGCCTCCTTTGCACGGCGATCAAATTCCGGAAATTCATCCATAAACAGCACGCCGTTGTGGGCAAGGCTGATTTCACCCGGGCGAGGCGTTTGGCCTCCGCCCGTAAGCCCCTGCGCCGAAACCGTGTGGTGAGGGCTGCGAAACGGCCGCCTTGTTATAAGCTGCACTCCTGCCGGCAGCTCGCCTGCTATTGAATATATTTTTGTTGTTTCAAGCTCTTCTTCAAAGCTCATTTGCGGCAAAATTGAGGGAAGCCTTTTTGCAAGCATTGATTTTCCCGTGCCGGGAGGCCCAACCATTATGCAATTGTGCCCGCCTGCCGCCGCTATTTCAAGCGCTCTTTTTGCATCCTCCTGCCCTTTAACATCCGCAAAATCAAGCAATTCATCCTCTGTTTCCAAATTTTGAACCGGAGTGAAGCAAGGTGCTATCGGCGACTCACCGCTTAAATGGCGTATAACATCAAACACCGTTTTGGCAGGGAAAACATCAATTCCATCCACCACGCCTGCCTCTGTTTTATTTGCATAAGGAATGAAAACCGAGCTGATTTTTTCCTCTCTTGCTTTTAAAAGCATTGGCAAAACACCCGTGCACGGGCGAATTTCACCGTCAAGAGAAAGCTCACCGATAAATGCGCAGTCTGCCGTTTCGCCGCAAATTTGCCCCGTTGATTTAAGCAGGGCAATAAAAACGGGCAAATCATAAAGCGGGCCTTCTTTTTTTATGTCTGCCGGGGCAATATTAACCGTTATGCGTGAAACCGGAAATTCAAAACGGCAATTTTTTATTGCCGCACGCACTCTTTCACGGCTTTCCTTAACAGCCGTGTCCGGCAAGCCAACAATATCAAATCTGGGCAGACCTCTGCTTATATCGGCCTCCACAACAACGGAAAAAGCATCCATTCCGAAAATTCCGAGACTTTTTATTTTTGCAAACATAAATTCACCTGCTTAAACTGACTTAAACACCCTTTGCGGCTGTGACGCCGCTCTGATTTTATTATACTAAATCACCGCCTTATTGGCAACAGTTTAAATTTAATGCAAATAATAAACATATTATAATGATTGTGAGGATTTTGTTGACAACGGTTTTTAATAAGTTTAAAATGATGATGGATATTTTTGAGATAAATATTAAGAAACAAAGAAACAGGAAGGTGTTTTTATGAATATAAAAAAAGAATATGAAAACTGGCTGCAAAACGCAACGGCGGATCCCGATTTAAAAGCCGAGCTTGAATCGGTTTCGGGAAATGACGCCGAAATATCGGACAGATTTTATAAAGACCTTGAATTCGGCACCGCCGGCTTAAGAGGAGTTATCGGCGCAGGCACAAACAGAATGAATATTTACACCGTTTGCCGTGCCACCCAAGGGCTTGCCGATTTCTTAAACAAACATTTTGAAAACCCAAGCTGCGCAATCGGATATGATTCAAGAATCAAAAGCGATTATTTTTCAATTGAAGCGGCAAAAACCTTGGCAGCAAACGGCATTAAGGTTTACATTTACAAAGAGCTTGAGCCAACGCCGTGCCTTTCATATGCAATCAGAAAATTTCACACCTCCGGCGGCATAATTCTTACCGCTTCACACAATCCGGCAAAATATAACGGCTACAAATGCTATGATTACAACGGCTATCAGATGACTGATGAAGAAGCCGCCGAAACATATGAATACATTCAAAAGGTTGATTACTTCACCGGCATTAAATCCATGGATTTTGACGAAGCCGTTTCAAAGGGCTTAATTGAATATATGGATCAAGATGTTATTGAGGATTTTCTTGACGAAGTTCAAAAGCAATGCGTTTATCCGCAAATTTGCAAAAAGGCAGATTTAAGCGTTATTTATACTCCGCTTAACGGCACGGGCAACAAACCCGTTAGGCAAATTTTAAAGCGCATCGGCGTTGAAAACATCTATATCGTGCCCGAGCAGGAGCTGCCGGACGGTAATTTCCCAACCTGCCCTTACCCAAACCCCGAAATCAGGCAGGCATTTGAGCTTGCGCTTAAAGCCGCAAACGAAATCAAGCCGGACATTCTTTTGGCAACGGACCCGGATTGCGACAGAGTTGGCATTGCAGTGCCAAACAAAAACGGCGACTACACATTGATGAGCGGCAACGAGGTTGGCGCAATGCTGCTTAACTACCTGCTTTCCCAGCGCAAGGCAAACGGCACATTGCCGAAAAACGCAGTTGCGGTTAAATCTTTTGTTTCCACCGATTTGGCGCAGGAAATAGCAAAAAAATATAATTGCACCTTTAAAAATCTGCTCACCGGCTTTAAATATATCGGCGAGCTTATCACCAAGCTTGAAGCAGAGGGCAGAGCCTCCGATTTCATTATGGGCTTTGAAGAATCATACGGCTATCTTGCCGGCACTCATGCAAGAGACAAGGATGCCGTTGTTGGCTCAATGCTCATTTGCGAAATGGCTGCCTATTATAAGCTGCAGGGCAAATCCTTGCTCGATGTTATGGAAGATATATACAAGGAATTCGGATTTTACAGCAATGTTGTTAAAAGCTATGAATTTGACGGCGAAGCCGGCATGAAGAAAATGGCTTCAATTATGGATGATTTGCGCCAAAATCCGCCTGCCGAATTTGCCGGATCGCCCGTTGTTTACATCGGCGATTACAAAACGAGCATTGCAAAAAATCTTGAAAACGGCACGGAAAGCAAGATAGATTTGCCAAAATCAAATGTCCTTGCATACAAAACGGCGGCAGGCAACGGAGTTATAGTTCGCCCAAGCGGCACAGAGCCGAAAATCAAGGCTTACATCACGGCGATTGCAGGCAGCGAGGATGCCGCAAACGCCCTTGCAAACGAATTGATTGCAGACGCAAGCAAATTTATGGCATAAGCCAAGGAAAAGGAAGCCTTAATATGAACAACAGAAGATGGGTTAAAATCACAGCAATTATACTTGCCGTGCTTATGGCAGGCAGCGGACTTTCCGCAGGTATTTTTGCACTTTTTGCAAGTTAAAAAAACAAGCCGGTGTTATCAGCACCGGCTTTTTGCCACACAGGCGGCTGCAAAATCAAACTGAATTATTCGGCGGCAGCGCCGGCCACGAATCAAATTAAAAGGACTTAAAGCATGAAAAAGAAAACAGGTATTATCATAGGCTGCGCAGTGCTTGTGCTTGTGATTGCGGCAGCGGCATTTTTCGGAATCAGAATAACCGATTTAGAGCGCCAAAACGCATATATAGACCAGGTTAACGAGCTTGCCGAAACGGTTGACACGGAATATATTTCCGAAATAGACAGAGATGCGTTTAACACAATCATAGACAGCAGAGTTTGCAAGGGCAAATACGCAAAGCTTGAAAACGCCGTTAAAAGCTATTACAAGGCAATTTACGAAATTCAATTTCAATCCGAAGACGCACTTCAAAATTCAAGCTACGACCAAATGCTGATGCCGGAAAATCTTAAAGCGGACGGCCCCGAATTTGAAAAATCCCGTGCCGAATTGGCACAGCTTTCCGAAACGGTAGACAGCTGCATTTCTCAATATAACGAGCTTACCGCAGAAGAAAAGGCAAAGCAGTATTTTGCCGAAACAGGCCTTTCAAAAAAATACGAAAGCCTGTTTAACGATGCCGTTTCAATAACCTCCGGCACAAGTGAAAACGCATATATCGAATCGCTTCAATCACCGAAAAAAACAATTTCCGCCATTTCTGCCGTGCTTGATTATTTAACAGAAACAAAAAATCAATGGAGTGTTGACGGCGAAAAGATTGTTTTCAACAACAAGGATGCCGCAGATAAATACGGCGAATATATTGCCGCACTTGAAGCCGCACAGGCAAATCAATAACCGGAGCACACCGCAAACAAAGCAAAAAAGCAAAAAAAATCCGGATTTGAGCCTTTCTTTGGGAATTATTCCCAATCGGAAGGCTCTTTTTTTGTGCAAACCGCACACTGCCTTTTGTTTATATGTTTTCTCATATCAATCACACACGCCGCCAAAATAATTGCACCCTTAATCACATAAAGCATATTTGCCGAAACAGAAAGAAAATTCAAGCTTGCAAAAAGCAACTGCAACATAAGCATTCCGGCCACAATTCCGCCCACCGTGCCCGTGCCGCCGACAAATGACATTCCGCCGATAACACAGGCCGCAAAAGCATCGCTTTCACAGCTCAACCCGGTATTTGCGGAGCAAGAGCCGATGCGTGCGCCCTCAATAAAGCCTGTTATTCCGTACATTGCGCCGGAAAGCACAAACACGCCGACCGCCGTGGCAAACACATTTATTCCGCAAATTCTTGCGGCTTTCTCATTTGAGCCCACCGCAAACATTCGCTTGCCGAACTTTGTTTTATTCCAAACAATCCATATGATTGCGGCTAAAACAGCGGAATAAAGCACATATTTGGGCACGGCAACGCCGCCGATTTCAAAAAGCCTGCCGCAAACAAATTCCGTGTAAGAAGAATCAAGCCCCGAAAGGGGTTGGCCGTTGTTGTTGCCGAGCATCAAAAACATCTGCGCAGCACCGAATAAAACAAGCCGAGCGGCAAAAGTTGCCGCAAAAGAATTAAGTTTGATTTTTGCAACAAAGAATCCGTTTATAAATCCTACTGCCGCACCGGCGGAAACCGCCGCAAGCAGTGCAACCCAAACAGGCGCCGTTTCAAGCCACGGAAAAAGCTTATTTTCATAATGCGATGCCTGCAAAAGAGCGGCAGAAACACATGCGCCCAGCCCGGCAGCCCTGCCGGCAGAAACATCAATGCCGGAAAGCACCATGCAGCCGCCCAAGCCGAGGGCAAGCGGCAGCTTGGCGGCAGCGAGCGATATTATATTTATTACGGATTGAAGCGAAAGAAAAGCAGGCACACGCACGGCGATGAAAACGGCAGTTGCCGCCATAACTATATACAAGGCATTATTCAGCAGCAGCGTGTAAAGTGCGCTCTGCCTTTCCTCACAGCTCATTCGGCGAAGCTGCGCAATGCCGACACTTATTTTTTTGAAGCCAAGGCTTTTCATTTTTTATCAACCATCCCTGCCGCAAAGCGGCAATTTTTTAAACATATTTTGCAGCAGTTTTCAAAATTTCCTCCTGCGTTGCCGTGGCGGCATCAACCACGCCGGCAAGCCTGCCGCCGCTCATAATAAGAATTCTGTTGCAAATTCCCAAAAGCTCCGGCAATTCGGAGGACGCCATAATTATAATTTTACCGCTTTGAGCCAGGCGTGAAATAATTTTATATATTTCATATTTTGTGCTTGAATCCGTTCCCCTCGTGGGCTCATCAAGCAATAAAACAATAGGGTCATTAAGCAGCCATCTGCCAAAAATCACCTTTTGCTGATTTCCGCCCGAAAGAAGCGAAACCGGCATATTGTGCCCTGCCCCCTTAACATTCAGCTTTTTAATTATTTCATCTGCGGCTTGCCGTGCTTTGCGCTTGCTCACAAACGGGCCGGATCCAAGCCGATTCAGGCTTGCCGCCGTTGCATTTTCGGTAATCCCCAAATCCCCGAATATTCCGTTTGCACGGCGTTGCTCCGTGAGCAGGGCAAAACCGTTTTTAATTGCTTGCGCCGGATTTTTATTGCCTGCTCTGCTGCCGCACAAATAAATATTTCCGCCCGATGCCGGGCGTGCGCCGAAAACAGTTTCCAAAAGTTCCGTTTTACCCGAACCGCCGAATCCCGCAACCCCGATGATTTCGCCCTGCCTTGCGTTAAATGAAACATTGCACAGCC
Source organism: uncultured Anaerotruncus sp. (assembly GCA_900539775.1). Lineage (GTDB taxonomy): Bacteria > Bacillota > Clostridia > Oscillospirales > Acutalibacteraceae > Eubacterium_R. Next base: position 244,965 of record UQDL01000001.1, read on the forward strand.
TGCCGTTGCAGCCCGAAAGATTTTGAACGCTCATCATTTCGTGACCCGGCTCATTCAGCCTAGGAGGATAGCGATTTTCAGGCTCCCTGCCCGCCGCAATCCTGATTATCTCAGACACGGACATTTCTTTTGCCTTCCGAGTTGCAACTGTTTTTCCGTCTCTCATAACGGTTATTTCATCTGAAATTCTTAAAATTTCTTCCGTTTTGCCGGAGATATAAATAATGCCGCAACCACGGCGCTTAAGCTCATTTATTATTTTAAAAAGGCGTTCTGCCTGTGCAGGCGACGAAGCCGGCTCATCAAACACAATGATTTTTGCATCAAAGGAAATTGCCCTTGCGATTTCAACCAGCCGCCGTTTTGAAATATCCAAACTGCCCATTTTTTGATTTGGGCTTATATCCGCAATTCCGAGGCTTGCAAATATTTCCTGCGTTTTTCGCTCTGCCTCGGCTTTACTTGCGATTGGCAACAGTTTGAATTTTGAAGGATATCTCCCCATCCAAATATTTTCCGCAACGCTTATGTTGAGCGCCTGATCCGGCTTTTGCCGCACCATTGCAACACCGTTTTCCCCCGCCTGCCTTGTGTTTTTAAAGCAAACCTCTTTGCCGCTTAGGATTATACTGCCGGAATCTTTTTTGCAAATTCCCAAAAGGCACTTCACAAGAGTTGATTTTCCGGCACCGCTTTCACCGACAAGAGCATGCACCGTGCCGGATTTCACACGCAGCGAGGCATTGCTCAATGCGCAAACGCCGTAAAAGCTTTTTGTGATATTTTTCATTTCAAGCAGCACACCGCTTTTCAAAAAAATCCCCCGTTTTAAACCGATTTGCATCGCCCACGATGCCGCACTGCGCCTTTTTGGCAAAGAAAACACCAAAGGCTTTTATATTTACTGTTTCCAAAAAATGCCCGTTAATTAAAAAATGCCGTTTGTGCCTTAAGCAGCGGCATTTATTTTTGCAATTCTTCCGCTTTTTCGGTTTTCTGCATGAAGAGCAACCAAAACAGGCTTCAAGAACCCCATGCGAAAAATATCGAATTTCGGTTTAAATTCGATTTTGTGAAGAATTTTTTGTTATATTTAAAAAATATGTGAATTTCTATTGCATTTTATGGTGTTTAATGTTAGAATACGATTACTAATTGATAAGGAGATTCACAAATGAAGCAAACATTCAATGTGCTGATTGGAGAGAACGGAGAATTCGGCAAGCAATGCAAGGCAGAGCTTGAGGCTTGTGGCTTTGCTGCCGAGCTGTGTGAAAAGGACGGAGAAAAAATTATGCAGCAGATGAAATTAAAGGGCTACAATGCGGTGCTGCTAAACCTTTTTATGCCCGGAGCAGACGGCGCAGATGTGCTTGAGGCGATTTCGCAAAGCGAAAAGGAAAAGCCGATTGTGATTGTACTTTCATCCGCAAACAGCGCCGAGCTTGAGGAGGAAATAATGCAAGCGGGCGCAGACTATTATTTCATTAAGCCGGTTTCCGCCGCATCCGTTGCAAAGCGCATTAAGCGGCTTTCCGTTTGGAAAAGCGAGCGCATTCCGCACGAGGGCACGGATATTGATGTTGTTATATCCGATATTATGCGCCAAATCGGCGTGCCGGCGCACATAAAGGGCTATCAATACCTGCGCACGGCAATAAAACTTTGCATAAACGATTCGGAGATGCTGGGCTCCGTTACAAAGCTGCTTTACCCCACCGTTGCAAAAATTTACAGCACAACCGCATCAAGAGTTGAGCGAGCAATCCGCCACGCAATAGAGGTTGCTTGGGACAGAGGCGATGTTGATGTGCTTGCATCATATTTCGGCTACACAATTAAAGACCAGCGAGGCAAGCCCACAAATTCCGAATTTATTGCAATGATTGCGGATAAGCTGAAGCTTTCGCTAAAATCCGCTTAAAGGAAGCGGCATTGCAAAACTGCCCGATTTTACATAGCTTGCCGCAAGCAATGGAGCCCCCCAAAAAAAATTAAAAAGCGGCGGCAGCGGCAACCCAAGGCAAGAAAAAAGGCACATCATTTTTCAATGATGTGCCTGATTTTAATTATCCAAATATATTTGCATTAAAATTATTTAATAATTCTGCCGATTGTGTTCGGAGCCATGCCTGCGGCATTTGCCTCATCCGTATCTATATGCATTGCAAGAGCATATTTTTCAGAAACACGAACAACAACATCGCCAAAGGTAAGGCTTCTGCTGTTTGCCGTTGGAATTTCAACAGAAACAATTTCTCCGTTTTTAAGGCCCATTCTTTCGGCATCTTCAGGAGTTGCATGAATGTGGCGCATTGCTGCAATTACGCCCTCTTTAACCTCTACCTCGCCGCACGGGCCAACAAGCTTGCAAGCGCCTGAGCCTGCAACATCGCCGCTTTCCCTAACGGGAGCCGAAACGCCGATTGAGCGTGCATCCGTAAGCGAAACCTCAATCTGAGTTGCGGGGCGAACGGGGCCTAAAATCGAAACTGCGGGGAATTCGCCCTTTGTTCCGATAACCTTAACTTTTTCATTTGATGCGAATTGGCCGGGCTGAGAAAGCATTTTTTTAACCGTAAGCTCATATCCCTTGCCGAAAAGTGTTTCAAGATCTTCTTGAGTAACATGCACATGGCGTGCTGAAATTTCTACCAAAACTTCATCGTTTTTCATTAGATTGCCTCCATAAATTTTCTTTGCCTATATTCTATACCTCTTTGTGCCGTTTTTCAATAGCAAATTGGGCAAAAAACTTGTTTGGCGGCAAAGCCTGTGTTATACTAAGCAAATAAGAACCGTGAAATTCGCAAAAATCACATTTGGCGTTGCGCTTTGCACGGCAATCGGCATAGAGCCGCTTATATTTTTTAGAAAACGGTGATGAAATTGACTCTTGACGAGCTTGAAATCGAATGTAAAAATTGCCGCAAATGCGGCCTTTGTGAAGACAGAACAAATGTTGTTTTCGGCCAAGGCAAAAAAGATGCAGACATAATGCTTATCGGAGAAGGTCCGGGAGAAAACGAGGATTTGCAGGGCAAGCCCTTTGTTGGCAGAAGCGGCAAGCTGCTTGATAAGTTTCTTGAAGCCGTTGACCTTTCAAGAGATAAAAATGTTTATATTGCAAACATGGTTAAATGCAGACCGCCGAAAAACAGAGATCCCAGGCCTGAGGAGCAAACGCTTTGCATAGATTGGCTGAGAGCACAATTCAAAATAATCAGGCCGAAAATCATTGTTTGCGTGGGCAGAATATCCGCACAGCGCCTTATTTCGCCTGATTTCAAGGTTACACAGCAGCACGGCACATTCATAGAGAAAAACGGAGTGCTGATGATGGGCACCTACCACCCTGCCGCCATTTTGCGCAACCCAAACAACAAAGAGGCTGCATTCGGCGATTGGCTTGCGCTCAGAGACAAGATCAACGAGCTTGGCATAGAGATTTAAGCGGCATAAATCCGGCGCTTACACCGCAGGGCACAATTCAAAAAAAGAATTGATACAAGGCGAAAAATCCGGCACAAGTATCTTTTTAATCAAAAAACAAGCGAAGCAAACCCTTTTTAGGAATGCTTCGCTTTTTTCATTTGCAAAACTTGTGGCTTCCGATAATAGTTATAACGGGGCGTGAATGCATAAAGGAATCGTTTGTTTTTGCGGGATTAAAATAATAAACGGCGCCGCCGCTCGGATCCCAACCGTTTATTGCATCTATTGCGGCCTTTTTTGAAGCTTCCGAAACAGGCTGATACCAATTACTGTCGTTAACGCAGGAAAACGCACCCGATTGATACACAACACCGCTGATACTGTCCGGAAACGAGGGGTGCGCCACTCTGTTAAGAATAACGGCGCCTACCGCAACCTGGCCTTCATAGCTTTCTCCCCTGGCCTCTGCCGAAATAACCTTGGCAAGCAACTCAATATCGGATGCGGAATATCCCGCCGTGCCGCTGCTTTCGCTGCCGCCGAGCCCTAAATAGAGCAGCGTTTTTGCACCTGCGATGCCGTCTGCGGTAAGCCCCACGCTTTTTTGAAATTTCTTAACGGCGTTTTGAGTTTCCGTGCCGAATATTCCGTCTGTGCTGCCGGCGTAATAGCCAAGCTCTTTTAATTTTTTTTGCAATTCCTTAACCTCTGTGCCGTTTGATCCGTATTTAGACACGGCATAAACGGCATCCGGCTCGCGGTAGCATATTTTATACGCCGTAAAGCCGCCTGCCATCGCACCGAGCAGCACCGAAAGCGATATTAAAAAAACATAGAAATTGCGAAACGCCTTATAAACAGTCATTTTGCCTCTGCCTTCCTTTTTGATTTAAATATTTTGCACGCACCGGAGCCCGACTTTTTAACATCAGCCGAATCTGCCAAGCAAATACATTATTGCCACGCCTGCACCCGTGCATAAAAGCCCCTGACCGATGAAATACCTGATTTCCCTGCGAGTTCTTCTTGCCCTTGGCGGTTTTTTTGCCCTTGCGGCATAAAGCTGCGCCTCTTTTTTAAGTTTTTCCGCATGGCCGCTTTGATATTCGGGCTTAACGAAAAAAACAATTCTTTCAAAATAAGGATTTTCGGTGTTTGTAACCTCAAGCACCTGTTTGTTTACGCCCTTTATCATTCTGATTTCCCTTTCGATTTTTATGCAAGAATTTATACAAACAGTGTTGGCGGATTTTAAAAAAATATACAGAATTTTGATAATTGATTTTTGGTTAAAAACGCAATAAAATAATTCTTGACAAGGTTATTTATAACAACTTGTATATGCTTTTTCAACACTGAAAAATGTTGAAAACTATGTTTAAAATGTTAAAAACCTTGCAGAAAACGCCTTGAAACAGCCAAAAATCACTGTTGAAAAGTTAAAATAAGGAAAAAGAGCCCCGATTTTCAATAAATTACACAGAGTTTTCAACATTTTGTAAAGTTACAAATAGTTACAGATTTTTTTAGCTATTTTGCTATTTTTTATATTTTCGCAGAGGCGATAATGTGTTATAATTTTCTTATTAAAAAGCGGAGGAATTATACAGAAATGAATATTCGCAGTGAAAATAACAGCGTGATTTTAACCGATGTTCGATGCCTCAGCCTGCCGCTGACCCTTGATTGCGGCGAGGCGTTTCGCTGGCAGCTTGAGGATGACGGCTCTTGGAGCGGCGCCGCATTCGGCAAATATTTAAATATAAAAGAGGAAAACGGTAGCTTTGTGCTTAAAAACACAACACTTAACGATTTTGAAAGCGTTTGGCGCGGCTATTTTGATTTAGACAGGGATTATGCCGCTATTTGCGAGCAGCTGAAGCAAGACGATTTACTTTGCGAAACGATAGACGAATATTACGGAATACGAATTTTAAATCAAGACCCTTGGGAAGCTCTTGTTTCATTTGTTATCAGCCAGCAAAACAACATTAAAAGAATTAAAGGAATAATAAAACGCATTTGCGATACATACGGCAAACCCATTTGCCCGGGCTGGAATTCTTTTCCGGATGCACAAACGCTTTCTTCCTGCACGGTTGAGGACTTGGAAGCGCTTGGGCTGGGTTATCGTGCAAAATATGTTAAGCGCCTTGCAGACGATGTTGCAGCCGGTGTGATTGACCTTGCAAAAATTAAAGCAATGGATTTGGAAAGTGCAAAAAAAACTTTGCTTTCCATTTACGGAGTTGGCGAAAAGGTGGCAAACTGCGCTCTTCTTTTCGGATTTCAATTTGTGCGTTGCTTTCCGATTGATGTTTGGATGAAGCGTGCGATGCAATATTATCCAAACGGGCTGCCCGAATGCTTCAGCGGCTATGAGGGAATTGCACAGCAATATCTTTTTCACTGGGCAAGAAATAATTTGAAATAATTTGGCGCTCCATATATAATGTATATAATATATAGCACAAGCGCAAATCGGAGGAATTATGCAAAAGCTTTTTATTGAGGAATATGACGGTGGAGACAAAATTTACCTTGGCGAGGAGCAAAGCCGCCATCTTGCCAAAAGCCTGCGAATGAAAGCGGGAGATATGATAACCGTTTGCAGCGGAACGGGCGAGGACTACGGATGCATGATAGAAGAAGCAGGCAAAGACGGCGTTGTTCTTTCGGTTTGCTACAAAAAAGCAAGCGAGAGCGAACCGAGTGTTAAGGTTTCTCTTTATCAGGGCGTGCCTAAGGGCGATAAAATGGAAGATATTATTCAAAAATGCGTTGAGCTTGGAATTCACGACATTACACCCGTGCTTACAAAACGCAGCGTAAGCAGACCGCAGGAAAAACAGGCAGAGAAAAAAAGAATCAGATATTCAAAAATAGCGCTTGAAGCGGCGCAGCAAAGCGGCCGCGGCATTGTGCCGCAAATAAACAAAATGGCAAGCCTTAAAGAGGCGGTTGCGGCGTGCAATGCGGAATGCAAAATTGTGTTTTACGAGGGCGGCGGCAAGCCGATTTCATCAATAATAAATCCGCAAACGCAAAGCGTTGCCGTTTTCATCGGCCCGGAGGGCGGATTTGAGCAAGAGGAAGTTTGCCAAATAGAAGAAGCCGGCGGAATTTGCGCCACGCTCGGCAAAAGAATTTTGCGCACACAAACGGCGCCCGTTGCCGCACTTTCCGCAATTATGCTGCTTACGGGCAATTTGGAATAAACACGGCGGTAAAAACCGACACAGGCAATTTAACAGCTTTTGCTTGGAGCACCCTGAAAATCAACATTTCGGGGCTGCCCCAAGCTTTTTTATTTGCGTGGCTTAAAAAATAAAAATAAGCCCTCTTGAAATCCTACTATTTTTATAGTATATTAGGGATAAGATATTAAAACGAAAGGCGGAGCAAAATGAAAATATCAACCAAAGGGCGTTACGCCCTTCGCACGATGATTGATTTGGCAATGAACAACACCGGCGAAAACATTTCCATAAAAGCAATTGCCGAGCGCCAGGGAATAAGCACAAAATACCTGGAGCAAATTATTTCAATCCTTAACAAGGCAGGCTATGTTAAAAGCGAAAGGGGCGCAAACGGCGGCTATCGCCTTACCAAAAAGCCTGAGGAATACACCGTTGGCATGATTTTGCGCCTAACAGAAGGCAGCCTTGCAATTACCACCTGCACACAGGATGAACGCAACCTTTGCGAAAGATACGGCTGCTGCACAACCGTTAAGGTTTGGGAGAAAATAAATAAGGCCGTGAGCGATGTTGTGGATAATATTACAATTGCGGATTTGGCGGCAGATGAAGAGTGCAGCACAAACAATTTTGTGATTTAACAAAAAACGCAAATAAATCATAAAAAAACTGTTGACAAACTCATTACTGCATGATATTATTTATTCATAGCTAATTCCTACCAATGCCGTGGGAATAGTAGTAATTGAAAATCACGATAAGGAGTGTGATTTATCCCAATGAAAAATGCGGCTAAAACAAAAGAGATAATCTATTCCTCTTATTCACGAATGCCACGATGTTGCAAGTAAAAAAATTTATCATCAATCAATTCTATTTTAAATTTTAAGGAGAAACATCATGGCAAACAAAAATTATCATTTTGAAACAATTCAGCTTCACGCAGGGCAGGAAAGCCCGGACCCGGCAACAGACTCAAGAGCTGTGCCGATTTACCAAACCACATCTTATGTTTTTAAAAATTCGGATCATGCGCAGGCAAGATTCAATTTAACCGATGCCGGCAATATTTACGGCAGACTCACAAATTCAACGCAGGGCGTTTTTGAAGAAAGAATGGCTGCTCTTGAAGGCGGAGTCGGCGCCCTTGCAACAGCTTCCGGCGCAGCTGCCCTGGCATACACATTCCAAGCACTTGCAAAAGCAGGCGACCACATTGTGGCAGCCGAAACAATTTACGGCGGCACTTACAATTACCTTGAGCACACCTTCCCGGAGCACGGCGTTAAAACAACCTTTGTTGATCCTGATGATCTTCAAAACTTTGAAAACGCAATTCAGGAAAACACAAAGCTCATCTTTTTTGAAACACTCGGAAACCCCAATTCAAACCTTGTTGATATAGACGCACTTGCAGAAATAGCACACAGGCACAATATTCCGCTTGTGGCAGATGCAACTTTTACAACACCGTATCTTCTTCGTGCATTTGACCACGGAGTTGACATAGTTGTTCATTCGGCAACAAAGTTTATAGGAGGACACGGTACTACACTCGGCGGCGTTATTGTGGACAGCGGCAACTTCGATTGGAAGGCAAGCGGCAAATTCCCGCAGTTCACAGAGCCGAATGCAAGCTATCACGGAATAAGCTTTGATGCAGCGGCAGGAAAGGCAGCATTTGTAACATACATTCGTGCCATCCTGCTGCGAGACACGGGTGCGGCAATTTCCCCATTTAACGCATTCCTGCTTTTGCAAGGGCTTGAAACACTTTCGCTTCGTGTTGAAAGGCATGTTGAAAACACCAAAAAGGTGCTTGATTACCTTTCAAAAAATCCCCTTGTTAAAAAAATCAATCATCCCTCTCTTAATCCCAAATACAAACCTCTTTATGATAAATATTTCCCGAACGGCGCAGGCTCCATATTCACTTTTGATATAGACGGCGGCGAGGCCGAGGCAAAGAAATTCATTGATAATCTTGAAATCTTTTCTCTGCTTGCAAATGTGGCAGATGTTAAATCGCTTGTTATTCACCCGAAAACCACCACACATTCGCAGCTTTCGGAGGAGGAATTCAAAAAGCAACACATCAATGATTCCACCATCAGGCTTTCCATCGGCACAGAGCATATAGACGATATCATCGCAGACCTTGAAAACGGATTCAATGCCATTAAGAAATAACACGGCTGCACAGAAAGGAGCTAATATCATGGCTATATACAATAATGTTACGGAACTTATCGGAAAAACACCGATTCTTAAATTAAACAATTTTTCAAAATCTGAGGGCGTGGCTGCAAATATTTTTGCAAAGCTTGAATATTTCAACCCGGCAGGCTCTGTTAAAGACAGAATTGCCTATGCAATGATTTCCGATGCAGAGGCAAAGGGCGAGCTTAAACCGGGCGCCACAATAATTGAGCCCACTTCGGGCAACACCGGCATAGGCCTTGCAAGCGTGGGCACCGCAAAGGGTTATAAAGTTATCCTTACAATGCCGGAAACCATGAGCGTTGAAAGGCGCAATCTTGTTAAAGCATACGGTGCAGAGGTTGTGCTTACCGAAGGCGCAAAGGGAATGAAGGGCGCAATTGAAAAAGCAAACGAGCTAAAGGAGCAAACTCCCGGCTCTGTTATCTTGGGCCAATTCGTTAACCCCGCAAACCCCAAGGCTCACTATGAAACCACCGGCCCGGAAATTTGGGCAGACACCGAAGGAAAAGTTGATGCTTTCATTGCAGGCGTCGGCACCGGCGGCACCCTTTCCGGAGTTGGCAAATATCTTAAAGATAAAAATCCAAATGTTAAAATTTTTGCAGTTGAGCCGCAAACATCGCCTGTTTTAAGCGAGGGTCACGGCGGCGCACACAAAATTCAGGGAATCGGTGCAGGCTTTGTGCCGGACACTCTTAACATAAGCGTTTACGACGAAGTTATCCCCGTTCCGAACGAAGCTGCCTTTGAAACCGGCAACAAAATAGCAAAAACAGAAGGTATCCTTGTTGGCATTTCAAGCGGTGCAGCTGTTTGGGCCGCAGAGCAGCTTGCCAAGAGAGATGAATTTAAGGGCAAAAACATTGTTGTGCTGCTTCCCGACACGGGCGACAGATACCTTTCAACAGATCTTTTCAAATAATTTCAAATTTCCCCATAAAGCAAAGCGGCTCGAAAATTTCCGAGCCGCTTTTGCAGGTTTAAAGAGAGTAAAGCAATGCACGCAGTTGCAGGCTATCAGCCGTGCGGCGATGTAAAAATGCAAAGGCTGCAAAAAATTTATATTGCATTTTGGGTGCATATATTGTAAATTTATATATGATAAAATAATGAAAAGGCGGCTCTGCCGTGAAAGAGAGATTTTTATGAATATTCGTGAGCTTCAAGACGAAATTTTAAAAATAAAAAAAGAGAAAGACATTTGCATTTTGGCACATTCTTATGAGGCAAGAGAGATTTGCGAAATTGCGGATTTCACGGGCGATTCATATGCGCTTTCCGTTAAGGCTCAAACCGTGCCGCAAAAAACTGTGATTATGTGCGGAGTTCGCTTTATGGCTGAAACGGTTAAAATCCTTTCGCCCGAAAAGAAGGTTGTTCTTGCCGATTCGCAGGCAGGCTGCCCGATGGCAGAGCAATTCACAAAAGATGCGGTTCTTGAGCTGAAAAAAGAGCACCCCGGATATGCCGTTGTGGCATATGTTAACACAACATCGGAGCTTAAAACGGTTTGCGATGTTTGCGTTACATCATCCTCTGCCGTTAAAATTGTTGAGGCAATGCCGGAAAAAGACATTATTTTTATTCCGGACATCAATTTGGGAACCTATGTTGCAGAGCAATGCCCAAGCAAAAATCTTGTGCTGCTTCAGGGCGGTTGCCCAAGGCACATGCTTGTTTCCGAGCAGGATGTGCTTGAGGCGAAGGCCGCACACCCGAACGCACTTTTTCTGGTGCACCCCGAATGCCGCAAGGAAGTTACAAAGCACGCCGATTATATAGGATCCACAAGCGGAATAATGAATTTTGCCAAGGAAAGCAACGCCGAGGAATTTATAATAGGCACGGAAAACAGCATAGTGGAGCATTTGCAATATGACTGCCCTGAAAAAAGCTTTTACCCGGTTTCAAAAAATCTTGTGTGCATGAACATGAAGCTTACCACACTGCCGCAGGTTTACAAATGCTGCCTGGGCAAAGCGGGCGAAGAAATTGAAATGAGCGAAGATATGCGCCTTGCCGCAAAAAAATGCATAGACAAAATGATTGAATACGGCGGCTGATTAAATTATTGAACGGAAATTGCTTTTATGAGAATGAGAAGAAAGAAAAATCTTGAAACGCGCCTTGGCGACTGCTCTGAGATTTTAATTGATTGTGAAAACGAAGATTTGAATTTTGAAAACGCCGCACCGGCCGATTCCGTGCTGAACTTAAAAGAGCTTTTCGGAAACGGCAATCCGCTTGTGCTTGAAATAGGCTGCGGCAAGGGCGGCTTTGCCTGCGAATTTGCAAAGCGCAACCCGGATTTAAATATCATTGCGGTTGAAAAGGTGGGCAATGTTATAGTGGCTGCGTGCGAAGCGGCACGGCAGGCAGAGCTGAAAAACATTAAATTTATGAAATGCAATGCAGAATATTTGCCTTGCTACATTCCTGCAGGCAGCGTTTCTGCGCTTTATCTTAACTTCAGCTGCCCGTTTCCCAAAAAGAAATATGCAAAGCACCGCTTAACACACCCGAATTTTCTTAAAATTTACAAGCAGCTGCTTGCACCCGATGCGCCGATTTGCCAAAAAACAGATAATATGCACTTTTTCGAATTTTCTCTTGAAAGCTTTTCTCAAAGCGGTTTCAAACTTTCAAACATAAGCCTTGATTTGCACGCAAGCGATTTTGAGGGAAACATAGTTACGGAATACGAAAAGCGATTTTCCGATATGGGAATGCCGATTTATCGTCTGGAAGTGAGGCTGTAATTAAAGGCACAACATAATTTAATAAAATCCCAAAAGCAAGGGCTTTGATGGGGCACATTTTGCAAAAAAAATTTGGTTTAAGCTTGCCGAGCTTTGCCGTTTGCCTGATTTATTGAGCAATCATTTTTGCAAAGTGCGTTCCTTACAAACGCCTTTGCTTTTTTATTGACAAATTTTAAACTCTGTGATACGTTTATCTTAGGGAAACATCGCCCTGTTTTTGCAGGCAAGGCACATTTGAAAAGGTAAAGGAGCAGGAAATGGAAAACATTATTGAAATAAAGGGCTTAAATAAAGCTTTCGGAGATATCAAGGCGGTTAACAACCTTTCTTTTTCCGTAAGAAAAGGGCAGCTTTTTGCCTTTTTGGGAGTGAACGGGGCAGGAAAATCAACCACGATTTCAATAATTTCCGGGCAACTAAAAAAAGACAGCGGCAGCGTTTTGATTTGCGGCAGAGATATTGACTGCGGAATGGGAGAAACGGCGGCACAAATAGGAGTTGTGTTTCAAAATTCCGTGCTTGACCGTGCACTTTCGGTTAAAGAAAATCTTAAATGCCGTGCCGCACTTTACGGAATAAGCGGCAGCGAATTTAAAGCAAGGCTTGATGAGCTTTCGCAAATTTTGGATTTTAAGGATTTGCTTTCACGCCCGGTAGGCAAGCTTTCGGGCGGCCAAAGGCGAAGAATAGACATTGCCCGAGCGCTTTTTCACAAGCCGCAAATTTTAATTCTTGATGAGCCCACAACAGGGCTTGACCCCCAAACCCGCCGCCTTATTTGGCAAACCGTTTCCGAGCTGCAAAAGAACGAGGGGATGACGGTTTTTTTAACAACTCATTATATGGAGGAAGCGGCGGATGCCGATTATGTGGTTATTCTTGATTCCGGCAAAATCTCTGCAAAGGGAACTCCGCTTGAATTAAAAAACAAATACACCGGTGATTTCATCACAATTTATAACAAAAGCGCCGAAGACATTAAAGAGCTCGGTTTAAAGCACGAGCCAGTTTCGGGAGGAGTGCGGCTTTTTGTTGAATCCACGGCGCAGGCAACGGAGCTGATTATTAACCACCCGCAGCTTTTCACCGATTATGAAATAAAAAAAGGCGATATGGATGATGTTTTTCTTAATGTTACAGGAAAAAAACTGACCGGAGGCAATGAAAATGACGGCACTTTATAATTTAACCGCAAGAAATTGTAAGCTTTTCTTTAAGGACAAGGGTGTTTTCTTTACATCGCTGATAACGCCGCTTATTTTACTTGTTCTTTATGTTACATTTTTGGCAAAGGTTTATAAAAACAGCTTTATTGCGGGGATTCCGCAAGGAATTTCGATTTCAGAAAAGTTGATAAACGCCGCTGTGGGAGGGCAGCTTGTAAGCTCGCTTTTGGCGGTCAGCTGCGTTACGGTTGCCTTTTGCTGCAATATGATTTCCGTGCAAGACAAGGTAAGCGGTGCCCGGCTTGATTTGGCGGTTTCGCCCGTTAAAAAATCAACTCTTGCAATAAGCTACTATATTTCCACGCTGATTTCAACAATTATTGTTTGCCTGCTTGCAAGCGTGATTTGCCTTGTGTACCTTAGCAAAATCGGCTGGTATTTAAGCGGAAAAGACATTGCGCTTGCGGCGCTTGATATTGTTTTGCTTGTGCTGTTCGGCACAGCGCTTTCAAGCATTATAAACTGCTTTTTAAAAACACAGGGGCAAATTTCCGCCGTCGGCACAATAGTAAGCTCCGGCTACGGCTTCATTTGCGGCGCTTATATGCCGATTTCACAATTCGGCAGCGGACTGCAAAAAGTGCTTTCGTTTTTGCCCGGCACATATGCCACAAGCCTGCTGCGAAACCACACACTTGCGGGAGTTTTCAGAGAAATGGAAAACCTTTCTTTCCCGAATCAGGCAATTGACGCAATTAAGGACAGCGTTGACTGCAACATTTATTTCTTTGATAAATCCGTGCCGCAAAGCACAATGTATATTTATCTTGCGGCGTGCGTTGCGGTGCTGATTGCAATTTATGCACTGATTTCCGCCAAAAAAAAGGCATAAGCAAATTCAGCTTTGCACCCTTTAAACGGCAGGCGGCTAACTACGAAAACGCCGCTTTTAAAACACAGTATTTTTTATCGGCACGGCCAAAAGCTGTGCCGTTTTTTTATGCCGTTTTCGTTTTCAGATGCATTCGGCAAAGAAAGGCCCACTTTTCAGGCGGTGAATTTTGCGCAAAAAAAGGCGCTGCAGAGTTACTGCAACGCCCTTGTGCCGAAAAAACGGCAATATTATTTGGTGAAGAATGTTTTAAATGCCTTATATGCCATATAAAGATCTATTTTGCTTACAACCTCATACGGAGCGTGCATTGAAAGAACGGGCACGCCGACATCAATTGTGTCTACATCAAGATTTGCGATATACATTGCAACGGTTCCGCCGCCGCCGCCGTCTACCTTGCCAAGCTCTCCGCTTTGCCACAAAACGCCGTTATTTTCAAACAAAGCCTTAACCCAGCTGCAATATTCTGCGGATGCATCGCTTGTTTCGCTCTTGCCTCTTGCGCCGGTAAACTTAGTTACGCAAACGCCGTTGTTTACGAAGCTTGCATTGTTTTTTTCATAAGCAAACGCCCATGTTGGATCAAATGCCGCATTAACATCTGCGGAAAGGCATTTGCTGTGGCGAAGCACATCTCTGCCCTCAAAACCTTCCAAGCGAGCCAAATCATCTATGAAATAGGTAAGATAGCCTGATTTAAGGCCCGTGTTGCCTTCGCTGCCGATTTCTTCCTTATCCGTAAGCACGGTTATTGCCGTGTATTCGGGAGCTTCATCCGTTTCTGCAATCGCTTCAAAAGCAGGATAAGCGCAAACTCTGTCGTCATGGCCGTAGCCGCCTATAAGGCTTCTGTCAAATCCGATATCATCAACAGTGAATGCCGGCACAAGCTCAAGCTCTGCCGAAAGGAAATCACGCTCAACAATGCCGTATTTTTCATAAAGCAAATTAAGAATATTAAGCTTGATTCTTTCGCTTTCTTCATCATCCTTAAACGGGCGTGAGCCGATAAGAATATTCATTTCCTCGCCCTTTACAAGCTCGTTTGGCTTTCTTGTGTATTGCTCCAACGCAAGATGGGGCAAAATATCCGTGATGCAAAACTTCGGCTCGCCCGGCTCCTCACCGATGCGAATATCAACGCAAGTGCCGTCATTCTTGCAAATTCTGCCGTGAAGCGAAAGCGGAATAGCGGTCCACTGATATTTTTTGATACCGCCGTAATAATGGGTTTTAAAGAAAGCCATTGAGCCATCCTCATAAACCGGGCATTGCTTTAAATCAACACGCGGAGAATCAATATGTGCCGCTGCAATGCGCACGCCTTCGTTAATAGGCCTTTTGCCCTTAACGCAAAGAATAATTGCCTTGCCTCTGTTTGCAACATAAACCTTTTCGCCTGCGCTGAGCGGCTTGCCGAATTCATCAAACTTTCTGAAGCCGGAAGCCTCTGCCGCCTCTTTTGCCCAAGCCGCAACTTCCCTTTCCGTTTTGCAATTGAAAAGGAAATCCTTGTAACCCTCAGCAAAAGTGTTGCACGTTTCAAGCTCTTCATCGCTTAAAAAATCAAACCCGTTTTTCTTGTCGTTAAAAAGAAGCTTTTTCAGCTCTTTAGCACTTTTTTCACTCATAATGAGCCCTCCTTAAATTTAGTTATTTGGGAATATATATCTCTGCCGTCATTTATAACGGTAAAATCCGAATTTTCACGGAAAAATTCCGCGCTGTGCTGTGCCGCCATTCGTGCCTGAGCCTGCCGAGGAGTTATTCCGTCTCTTTGTGAAATGCGCTTCAGGCGCAAATCATCAGGCGCACACACGGAAACAATGCGTGTGCAAAGCTCGTTTGCCCCGCTTTCAAAAAGCTGCGGCGCATCAAAAACACAAGGAAATTCCGCCTGCGCAATGCAAAGCTTTAAAATCTGCGGCAGCATAATTGAATTAAGCTTTTCCGTGCTTTCTTTATCCTTAAAAGCCCTGTCTGCAAGCAGCTGCCTTTGCAGCTCGCCGCCCTTAATTATATCCTGCCCAAAAACCTCTGCCAGCTTTGGCAAAAGCGGAGAGTTTTTTTCAACAACTTTTCTTGCCGCTGCATCGGCATCAACAACATTGAAGCCTGATTTTTTAAAAGCTGCGGCAACATAGCTTTTGCCTGCACCCGTTTGCCCCGTAAGGCCGACAAGAAACGGCTTTTCCAAATCAAGCACGCAGAAAGCTGCGGCTCTTATAAGGCGATTATAAACGGCAAGCCCCACTCCGCTGAGCTTTGGATTGCGTGCATAAACCTTTTTTGCACCAAGCTCATCAAGCCTGCGAAGCGAATCAAAAAGCGCATGGGACTGGCTTAAATCATCGCCCTCCCTGCCGAAGGTCACCTTTGGCACGGTTATGTTGTCGCCCTCAAAACAAAGCGCAAATGCGCCGCTTTGCGAATTAACATAGCTTTCATATTTTTCCTTATCGGCATTAACGATAATTATTTTTGCCTTTGGCGCATAGTGCTTATATTTCATTCCGGGCGAAGCCGCAACCTCACCGTCTTTCATTCCCTCAAGCACGGCGCTTGCGATTTCAACCGGGCCGATAACTTCTTCTATCATTTCTTTTGTTATTGCGCCCGGGCGCAAAATAACGGGATGATCCCCCGCAAGCGTGATAACGGTTGATTCAATACCGAAGCGGCAACTGCCGCCGTCAATAACGGCATCTATTTTGCCGTTCATATCCTCAAGCACATATTTAGCCTCTGTTGGGCTTGGCAAGCCGCTTGTGTTTGCGCTTGGCGCCGCAATGGGCGTGCCTGCCGCCTCAATCAATGCGCGCGCAATCGGATTTTGCGGCATTCTTATGCCGACCGTGCCGAGACCGCCGGAAACCGTTTTTCCTATTCTTTCGCTTTTTGGCATTATAACGGTTATGGGACCGGGGAAAAACGCATCAATAAGCATTTGTGCCTTTGGCGGAATTTCGCTTACGAGCGGCGCAATATCTTCTTTTTTTGCCACATGCACTATCAGCGGATTATCGCTTGGGCGCCCTTTTGCTTTATAAATATTTGCAACTGCGGCTTCATTCAAAGCATCTGCTCCGAGGCCGTACACCGTTTCCGTGGGAAAAGCCACAAGCCCGCCGCCTGCTATTATTTTGCCCGCCGAGGCTATATTTTCTTCTGTTGGTTTTAAAAATTTGGTGTTCATTTTAATCATCTCTTGCCCAAACGGAGCCGCCGTGAACGGGCGCTTGGTTTTTATTTTGCTTCAAAGCAATTTGCACAAACAATCGCAATTCGGGCGAAAATGCAAAAAGCCGGCAAATTGCAATGCGCCGAAAAGTTTCCGCCTGCGGCACACTCGGATTTTCATATCTGCGCAAGCAGTGCGCATCAAAGCTCCTCTGCTCCTGCTTTCATTTTTTCTGCCGTGTCTGCGGTTATAAGTGCATCGATAAGCTCATCCAAATCGCCGTTTAATATTTGCTCCAATTTATAAAGCGTGAGCCCTATTCTGTGGTCTGAAACGCGCCCCTGCGGATAATTATATGTGCGAATTCTTTCAGACCTGTCGCCCGTGCCTACCTGAGCCTTGCGCTCGCCGGCAATTTCGGCATCATGCTTTGCCTTTTCGGCATCATATAATCTTGAACGAAGCACCTTGAGCGCTTTTTCCTTGTTTTTATGCTGGCTGCGCTCATCCTGGCATTCAACAACGGTGCCCGTTGGGATATGCGTTATACGAATTGCAGACGAGGTTTTGTTTATGTGCTGGCCGCCTGCACCGCTTGAGCGAAAAGTATCTATCTGCAAATCCTTTTCATTTAGTTCAAAATCAACCTCTTCCGCTTCGGGAAGAACTGCCACCGTTACGGTTGAGGTGTGAATTCTGCCCTGGCTTTCGGTTTCCGGCACACGCTGCACCCTGTGAACGCCGCTTTCAAATTTAAAGCGGCTGTAAGCGCCGTCGCCCTCAACGGAAAAGCTGATTTCCTTGTAGCCGCCGAGCCCCGTTTCGCTTGCGCCCATAATTTCCGTTTTAAAGCCCTTTGATTCGGCATACATTGAATACATTCTGAAAAGCACGCCTGCAAAAAGGGCGCTTTCCTCGCCGCCTGCGCCGCCGCGAATTTCAATGATAACATTCTTATCGTCATTCGGGTCTCTCGGAAGCAGCAGCACCTTGAGTTCCTCTGTTATGCGCTCCGTGCTTGCCTTGCTTTGCTCAAACTCCTCTTTCACCATTTCGGCAAAATCCGGATCTGCCACGCCCTCATCAAGCATTGCACGGCATTCATCAAATTCCGCCTGAGCCTTTTTATATTCTCTGAATTTTTCCACAACCGGCGTAAGATGTTTCATCTCTTTCATAAGCTTTGTGTATTGCTCCTGATCGGAAACAATATCCGGATCGCACAAAAGAGTGTTTATTTCTTCAAATCGTTTTTCAACCTCATTAAGTTTATCAAGCATTTAATTCTCTCCGTTTACCGCCGAATTTGCGGCATTATATTTCTCCGTTTACATTGCCGAGCAGCTCATAAAATCTTTTTTCCTTTTCTGCTCTTTTTGCGGCAGAGCTTGACGAATCTATAAATTCAACATTTCCGCTGCCGTTGCCGAGCATTCCCGCCCTGCCGAGCAGATCATAAAGGCGGCGGCTTACGCCGTCTGCCCCGTCAAAAAATCTGACATCGCCGAGCACCTCTGAAATTTCTTTTTTTATAAGGGGATAATGCGTGCAGCCGAGCACAACATTTTGCACCTTGCCCTTATACGGCGCCAAATTTTTATTTAAGTAATTTTTTATTTCACCGCTGCTTGCGCCCTCTATCAAATCCGCAAGGCCGTTGCAGGCATGAAGATAAGTGCGGTGGTCATAATATGAATAATAAAGGCGGCGGAATTTTTCGCTTTTAACCGTGCCCTTTGTTGCCATAATTAAAGTGCCGCCTCCCGGCGAGGAATCATGCACCACCTTATATGCAGGTTCGATTGCCACAATCGGCACAGAGGGAAACTGCGCTCTTAAATATTTTGCCGCTTTTGCGGATGCCGTGTTGCACGCAAGCACAACGGCCTTACAGCGGCGCTCGTTTACAAAATAATCAACGGTTCGCCTGCAAAGCGCTTTTATTTCTGCATCGCTTTTATCGCCGTAAGGATTATTTTCCGAATCACTGAAGAAAATATAATTCTCATTTGGCATAAGCTTTAATGCCTTGTTCAAAACGGTTATTCCGCCGATGCCTGAATCAAGAAAGCCAATAGGCCGGCTGCATTCATTCATTTTCTTTTTCCTTAATCTTTTTTATGTTTTTTTGCGCCTTAACCCTTGGCAGCATTAATTCTCTGCCGCAGCCGAGGCATTTAAGCTTATAATCCACTCCGAGGCGCAACACCTCAAAATCGCACGAGCCGCATGGGTGCGGCTTTTTCATAACAACAATATCGTGAAGCTGCAATTCCAAAATATCACCTTATTAAAATTACTTATTATTAAACAGTATTTTAGCACATCATCAATATATTTACAACATAATCATTGGCGCTTTTGCATAGAATTAACAGAGATAATCAAAAAAGTAAAGAGAGTGAAATCTATGAAATTCTATCCCGAAGGGCAAAATGCCGATTTGCTGCGCACCTTTGGCACATTAGAGGAAGTTAAAACCGCCATGATGAACGGAAGCATTATTGAATCAAGAGTGCTTTTGTGCGACAGCGAACATAACCTTCATGTTGATTTGGGGATTATCAGAGGAGTTATTCCGAGAGAGGAGGGCGCAATCGGGATAGACGACGGCTCCACAAGAGATATTGCCCTGATTTCAAAGGTAAATAAACCTGTTTGCTTTATTGTGCTTGGCTTTCAGCGAGACGAAGCCGGAAATGTGAGTGCAATACTTTCACGCAAGGCGGTGCAGCTTGGCTGCAAGAGGAGCTTTATTGACAATCTTTGCGAGGGCGATGTGATTGATGCACGGGTTACGCACCTTGAAAAATTCGGCGCATTCATAGACATAGGCGCCGGAATAAATGCCCTGATTCCGATTGATATGCTTTCCGTTTCACGCATAAACCACCCAAGCGAACGGCTTTACGAGGGAGAATGCATTCGCACAGTGCTGCGAAAAAGGGAGCCTGGCAAGCTTACCTTTTCGCTGAAGGAGCTGCTTGGCACATGGGAGGAAAACGCCGCACTGTTTCAGCCGGGTGAAACCGTTACGGGCACCGTTCGCAGCATAGAAACATACGGTGTTTTCGTTGAGCTTGCGCCGAATTTGGCAGGCCTTGCCGAGCCTTGCGATTTTCTTTTTGAGGGGCAGCGTGTGGCGGTTTACATAAAATCCGTGCTGCCGGAAAAAATGAAAATAAAGCTTGTGATTGTGGAAGCATTTGAAGAGGCGGAGCCGGCACAGGAGCTAAAATATTACTTTTTGCAACAGCATATGAAACGATTTGATTATTCGCCCGAAGGCTCGGCCAAAATCATATCTACGGTTTTTGATGAATAATTGTGCCGCAAAAGACTTGTTCCGGCGGCAGTTGAAATATTCCCGAGAGTTTGATATAATGCTTGCGGGTGATTAGATGATTATTAAAGCAGAAGACTTTTGCACAGGCTCAAACGCATCTTTGGGCGTTGCAGAGGCAATAAAGAAAATGCAAAGCGGAGATACGCTTTTGTTTTCCAAAGGAGAATATCATTTTTATAAAGACTACAGCGTTCATAAGGTTTGCCATATGACGAACACGGATTCCTTTAAAGCGCCGGACAAATATTTTGCGATTTTGATTGAAAACAAGGAAGATATTTGCATAGACGGCGCAGGAGCAACATTCGTTATTCACGGCGATATGTGCGCTTTTGCAATGCGCGGCTGCAAAAATGTGAAGCTTCGCAATTTTACGATTAGATACTATGCTCCCACAAATTTTGAGATGAAGGTTTTGGAGCGCACACGCAACAAGATAATATACAAGGTTCCGCCCCACACCGAATTTCAGGTTAAAAGAAACAAGCTTACCTTTTTTGAAAAAAGCCCGTTCACGGGAAAGTGGTATTACAGCTACACATCAAATGTAGGCACCTGCTGCAATGTTATTCACAGGGGCAACAACGTTTTCAGAACCATGCTTTCGCCCACGAAAACAGCCGTTAAGGTTAAGAAAACAGACGACAACACAATTGAATGCCGCTATTTGTTTTCCCCGCATTTTGAAATCGGTGATATTGTTACACTTTCGCGCAACAAGCTGAGGGATAACTGCGGCTTGTTTTTCGGCGAATGCCAAAATGTTTGCTGCGAGGGCATAACGGTTAATTACATGCACGGCTTTGGATGGCTTTCGCAAATGTGCGAAAATCTCGATTTTAAAAACATTACCTTTACGCCTGCCGAGGGGCGCACCGTTTCTTCCTTTGCTGATTTAATTCACATTTGCGGCTGCAAGGGATATGCACGCATTACGGATTCATTTTTTGAGCACCCGCATGATGATGCAATAAATGTGCACGGCGCATTTTTAAGGCTTAAAAAGGTTTGCGATTCAAACACGGCGTTGCTTGAATTTGTGCATCACCAGCAGGGCGGCTACAGGGCGTTTTTCCCCGGCGACAAGGTTAAGATTTATAAACGAATGGATTTATCGGAGCTTAACGGAGTTTACACCGTTGAATCCGCAGAAGACAATATAAATGAAAAAACGGTAAAAATTAAATTCAAAGAGGCTCTACCGCCGCTTAAAGCGGAAATGTTTGTGTTTGAAAACATAACATATAATCCGGAGCTTACGATTAAGGGCTGCACCTTTAATGCAATTCCAACCAGGGGCATACTTTGCACAACAGACAGAAAATCGGAAATTTGCAACAACACCTTTAAGGACGTTTTGATGCCCGATATATACATTTCCTGTGACTGCAAGGATTGGTATGAAAGCGGCCCGTGCAGGAATTTGGATATACACAACAACACATTTTCAAAAAAAGATCCTGTTAAATTGGAGCCGATTTGCATCGGCACTCCCGTTAAGGATGTTCACAGAAACATCAGGATTTATGACAACACTATAAGCGAATAGCAAAAAAGCAGGCTTGGGGCACACCCTTGCCTGCTTTTTATATGCTGCTTTATTAAAATATCGCCTCGGCATTCACTCAAGCGGAAGCCTGCCGCACTGCATTTAAAATTTTGCATTATCAAGGCTGATAAGCGGAATTCAGAGAGCGAATTGTTTTTTGCGTTTCGCTGATTGATTCACGGATTTGAGCACCCTTTGAAGAATCGCCCTGCAAATAGCGAATTTCAAATTCTTCCTCATCATATTCCGTGCTTTCGTTACAGAAATAAGGCACCTTGCAGCCGTTTTTTTCAAAATCACGGCGATAAGTTTTTTCGCCGTTTATCATATAGCTCATATAGCCGTAATCGCATTCAACATTTGCCGTGAAAATCGGCTCGAATATGTTATTATCGCTCTGTGCGCTTATACGGCTTGTGCCGTTCCAAACACGGGAGCTTGATTTGCCGTAAGAATAGCTGTTGCGGCAAATATATGTTTTTTCATCATCCTTTTGCAAAATATAAAAGCGTGATTCATCGCTTTTTTCCTGCATGGTTGAAACACCGTCGCTGCTGAAGGCTCGCACGGCGGTGCTGCCGTTCCACGAATAAATTTCCAAGCGATAATCCGGCTCTTCATTTAAAACATGCTCGCCGTTTTTATTTTCGGTTGCCACTTTTTTGTTGTATCTGAAAACCGTGAGCAATTCATCCGTGCCGTCGTTATTAAAATCTATAAGGCGCACGGTGCAAAGCCCGCCGGCATAACAAATATTACTGTCTGATTCATAAGACGCCTTGCCGTATTTTTGATTAAGCCCTTCCGCAACGGAATAATAAGCCTCTTTCATCAATTCCGCATCGCTTTTAACGCTTTGGCGGCGCACCGCCTGTGAAGTATCAAGCTCTGCCAGGCTTTTTGAAACCTGATCCGAAAGCACCTCTGCCCTTTTTGCCGTTATGTAAGAAAGCGCAACGGTTTCAAAATTTTCCGCATCTATTTTGCCCTTAACGGCATAAATATCGTTTGTCGCATCATATTTACACTCACGGCTGCTCTTAAACTTTCCGAAGCCGAGAGTGGAAAGCTGCATCGTTTCCTCATCATCCGCAATTTCGCCGATATAATACTTGCCGCCGTGGCTGTAAATCGTTAATCGGCTGCCGTTTACATTTGAAAAAGTGTTTGCCTTGCCTTCATAAAGCTTAATAAAATCGCCGCCGGAATAGCCCCAAATTTCTGTTTTATACTCACCGCCGTCCAAATAAGCGGCAATCAGCTCCGATTCGCCGTTTGCATCAAAATCCATTTGGCGCACGAAGGCAAGCCCGGTAAGCTGGTATTGATTTTCCTCCTCAAGCGGCATTGATTTGCAAACACCGTAAGCCGAAATCAGCTTAGAGCAAACATCACCGGCATCTTGGCTGAATTTTCTTTGCGCATTTGAACTGCCCTTTAAATCCGAAAAGAAAAACACGCTTGTCAGCACAACGGTTGCCGCCAAAAGTATGCCTACGGAGGCACGAAATCCCATTGTGGTGAATGCTTTGCCGATTTTGGAAACCGAAATCCTTTTAATTTTAACCTTGCCTTTTGAAAGCTTTTTCAAAGCCTCAACCGCCGAATCGGCTGCGCCCTGCAGCGCCGAAATAACTTTTTGCTTTGCAAGGATTTGCGCATCTTTTCTTGCTCGGCGCTTATCAAGATATTCTGCGTCATCATCAAAATAATTATATTTTTTCAGCTGCGCTCCTCCTTTCGCTTTCATTGCGGTGCGGCACCCGTTTTAACAATTTTCGGCATATTCTGCGCCGCAATGCGCTTTTGCCGCTGTTTAATTATATGCCGCCCGGCTGAGATATTGCCGCAAGCAGAAAAATTTGCGGCACGGCAAAATCAATCAATATATCTTATATCATTGCCCTCAAGCACAAGAGTGATATAAACGCCGGCAATGCGGCTTGTGATTCTTTGATTATAATCTCTTTCCAAATCATCATAGCTGAAATTTGTGCTTATAATGGTTGGTTTTTTCTTTAATATGCGTGTGTTGATAATGTTATAAAGGCAGGCAACGGAAAACTGATTTTTAAATTCCGTGCCCAAATCGTCAATAATAAGCAAATCGGCGGCAAGCACTTCACGCTCTGTATAATCAAGATTTTCATATCTGCCGAAGCTTTCGTTTTGCAAATCAGAAAGAATATTTTGCGCCGTGCCGTAAACAACGGAATAGCCCTTGTTTATAACCACATTTGCAATGGCAAGGCTGAGGTGCGTTTTGCCAAGCCCCGTGCCGCCCATAAACAAAATGCTTGCGGCGTGCGAATTGAAGCCCTGCGCATATATGCGGCAGGATTCAAGAATTTTTTGCGCCTTTTCACGGGGCGAAACGCCGTTTTCCATGGCCTGTGCAGGATAATATTCCGTGTTAAAGCTGTTAAACGTGCAATCATCAACGGGAGCAAAGCGGCGCAAATTATCACGCTCTATTTCCTTGAGCAGTTCTCTGTGGCAATTGCACATTCTTTCATTCACAAAGCCCGAATCGTTGCACACAGAGCAGGTGTATTTAATGGCAAGAGCATCTTCGTCAAATCCGTTTTCTTTAAGCAGTCTGCGTTTTTCGTTTTGCAGCTTTAAGGATTCTTCTTTAAGCTGCGCCACCTTTTCACGGGGATTTTCATCCCTGAAAAGCAAGGTTGAAATGTTATAGCCTATTCTTGAAAGCTTCATTTGAATATCCGCAAGCTGCGGTATTTTTTCAATTGCCGCATTTGTGCGCTCCTGCTGCTCCATAAGGGCATTATCACGCCTGTGCTGCAAAATATTTATCGCTTTTTGATACACTTTTTTGCTGTAAGCCATTGTTTTTCTCCGTTAATCTCAATATTTAGCCTTTATTTCGGTGTTGTTTAGTGCGTTTTTCTTGATTTTTTCCAAATCATAAGTGGGCTTGCGGCTTATTTTGCCGGCATCTTGCTTTGAAGCACGCCCCTCTTTTTGCTTTTTATAATTTTCGCTGTCTGCCTTAGCCTGCTGCACTGTTGAAATACCTGCGTTTTTCCAGCGTGAAAGCATTGTGTTTATGTAGTTGAGGCTCGGCTTGTCTATTGCCTCTCGCATTTCCGATGCGGCATGCAAAATCAATTCATCACTGTGATCTTTGCGCCAAGTCATAATCATTTCAAGCTGCTTTTCCGTTGGCGATTTGCGCTCAAACTCGCCCGCCTGCTTCAGCTTTTGCCAGAAACCGCCTGCATTTTCAGCCTCGCAAAGGCGCTTTTCCGCTTCTGCCACGGTGTTTATCCCCTGCTCAAGCCAGTTTTTTGCAATTGCATAAAAATAAGACGGACTTATTCGCCTGCCGGATTCCTTTGCGTTTTTGCAATATGCAATAAGCATAAGAACAACCTCCGGCGGCATACCGTAAAACGAAACAAGATTAACCGTCATTTCCGTTTCCGAAAAACTGAGAGTGTGGCCGAATGCAACCTGCGCTTCATTAAGAAGGCTTGCTATTTCCGAATCTTCAGAAGCGATTTTTTGCACCTCTGCCGGAGTTAAATTAGGAGCCGAAACTTCAAAAGCCGCCTTTTTTTTTCGGTTTTTTTCTGCCGCCGACGATTCTGCGGCTTGATTTTTAACCGGCTCCGAAACTGCGCTTGCGGCAGGCTGAGCCATGGCGGCTTGCTCTGCGGCGCTTGCACTTAAATCACCCGTGCCCTGCGCCAAAACGCCCTCTGCAACCCAAAAATCCATAATATTTTCCGCATCCGCCCTTGTGATGCCAAGCTTTTTGGCAATTTCGGCAGATGAAGCAACACCGCCGTTTGCAAGCAGATAAAGCAGTGCCTTTAATTGATATTCACTTGCAAGTTTTAAATATTTATCGGCAATTGCATGGGGAACGGAAAACATTCCGCCGCCCCAAACGCCGCCGATTGGTAAAATTTGATAATTCATAATATCGCCTGCATCTTTAATTTATTTATATACATATTAACACATTTTAATTTTAGCAAAAAGGCGGCGCAATGTAAATAGAAATAAATGCATAATTTTTTAATTTCGGTGTTGACAAAAGAGGTAATATTATGTATAATTTCCTTACGGTTTAAGAACACCTGCGGATTTAGCTCATCCGGTAGAGCGCCACCTTGCCAAGGTGGAGGTAGCGAGTTCGAGTCTCGTAATCCGCTCCAAAAAAAAGGAAGCACTTAAGTGCTTCCTTTTTTCTTTTGTTTTTTTAACCGAAAATCACACGGCCAAAACGGGGCCTCTGCTTAAAGCAAAGCGGCAGCGGCGCACAAAAGGCAAGAAAGCCGCCGCACAGAGCACGAAACGGGGAATTTCCGATTGTGCCTTATGCGGCGGCCCGTATAAGCCGTTTTAAAACTTTGAGCTTTGCAAAAATCATTAAATGCTCAGCTCATCTATCTCCTCAAGCTCTTCTGCAGAAAACGAAGTGTTTTGAATTGCCTTTATGTTATCAAGAATTTGAGACGGCTTTGAAGCGCCTATCAAAACAGAGGTAACAACGCCGTCCTTCAGCACCCACGCAAGGGCCATTTCCGCAAGGGTTTGCCCTCTGCGCTCTGCAATTTTTGAAAGAGCTTTGATTTTTTCAAGCTTTTCGGGAGTGATTGCAGATTCCTTTAAATATCTTCCGTCTGTGGCAATTCTGCTGTCTGCCGGGATTCCGTTTAAATATCTGTTCGTCAGCAAGCCTTGGGCAAGAGGGCTGAAAGCAATTATGCCCTTATTGAGCCTTGCGGCAGTTTCCTTTAAGCCGTTATTTTCAATAGTTCTGTCAAAAACAGAATATCTGTTTTGATTTATAATAAACGGGCATTTCAAATCCGTTAATATTTTGCAGGCTTTTTCAAGGGTTTCGCCGTCATAATTTGAAATTCCGGCATAAAGCGCCTTACCGCTTTGAACTGCCGTGGCAAGAGCGCCCATTGTTTCCTCAAGCGGAGTTTCGGGATCAAGGCAATGATGATAAAAAATATCCACATAATCAAGCTGCATTCGCTGCAGGCTTTGATCAAGGCTTGCAAGCAAATATTTTCTGCTGCCGTTTCTGCAACCGTAAGGGCCGGGCCACATTTCATAGCCGGCTTTGGTGCTGATTATCAATTCATCACGATAATGCTTCATTTCCTGATTAAGGATTTTGCCAAAGTTTTTTTCCGCACTTCCCGGCAACGGGCCGTAATTATTGGCAAGATCAAAATGAGTGATGCCGTTATCAAAAGCGGTGAAGCAAAGCTGCTTCATATTTGCAAAATTGCAATTATCGCCGAAATTGTGCCAAAAACCCAGCGACACGGCAGGCAACTTTAAGCCGCTGTTGCCGCATCTGTTATAAACCATATTATCATATCTTTTTTCGCTTGCTATATACATTAAGAGCCCCCGCTATTTCTTTTCCCAGCCGGAATAAAGAGTTACACTGTCGCTTACCGTGTCTTTTTCAACATCAAACTGCCTTGTGCAATCTTTATCCAGATACCATCCCGTGAAGGTGTACCCCTCCTTCACGGGATTTTCTTCAACATCAACAAGCTGGCCGTACATAACCTTTTGATTTTCAATTTCAGACCCGCCGTTAGTGTTAAAAGTTACAGTGAAGCCTGCATGAGTTACCGCAAATATCAAGCAGGCAACAAGAACGATGATGCCGATCAATATGAGCTTATTTGCCGTTTTTACCGACATTTTTAAATTTCGATAAAGCCCTCCCGGCTTACGCTCTGTGTTAAGAGAGCCCATGCTGCCGCCTTCGTTCATATTTTCACTGCCTTTCTTATGTTTTGTTGAAGTTTAATTTATTATCTGCGGGCAAGATACTTACGCATATCAATTGCGCAGGCAACAAGAATGATAACACCCTTGATGATGTAAAGCATATTTGCGGAAACCGAAAGGAAGTTAAGGCCTGCAAAAATGATTTGCAAAAGCAAAACGCCGATTACGATGCCGCTGATTTTACCTGTGCCGCCTACAAACGAAACGCCGCCGATTACGCAAGCTGCGATGGCATCGCATTCATAGTTAAGGCCTGTGTTTGCAGAGCAAGAAGCAATGCGGGCACCCTCAATAAAGCCCGTGATGCCATACATAACGCCTGCAAGAACGAAAACCATAAGGATGGTCATAAACACATTTACGCCGGATACTCTTGCAGCCTCTTCGTTTGAGCCGACTGCAAACATATTTTTGCCGAACTTTGTTTTATTCCAAATAACCCACATAATTGCGGTTAAAATAGCGGAATAAAGCACATATTTAGGAATTGCAACGCCGCCGATTGTAAACAGCGTGCCTGTGATAAAGTTTGTGTAAGAAGCGTCAAGGCCGGAAAGAGTTTGTCCGTTATTGCCGCCGATCATAAGATACATAAGAACCGTTCCGAAAACGATAAGCTGAGTGGAAAGAGTTACGATAAACGGATGAAGCTTAAATTTAGCAACAAAGAAACCGTTTACAACGCCGACTACCGCACCGATTGCGATTACGGCAAGGAAAACCACTATAAGAGGCATTGTTTTTAAATTCGGAAACATCTTATTTGCATAGCCCGTCATTTGCAGCAAGGACGCAGCAACGCAGGCGGTGAGACCAACGCAGCGGCCTGCCGAAATATCGGTGCCCGTTAACACGATACAGCCTGCAATGCCCAATGCAATAGGCAGCTTTGCGGCGGTTAGCGAAACAATATTAACTATTGAAGAAACGCTTAAAAACGCCGGAACCTTAACTGCAATAAAAATAACCGCTATTGCAATTATAATATACATTGCATTATTAAACAACAGGTCTGTTATCAATCTTTTTTTATCATCACGGTCTGCAGCTTTGAATTTTTCAATCCAAAGTGAAACTCGTGAACGCTTTGCTTTTTTTACACTTGTGTCAGCCATAATGAAATCCCCCTTATACATATTTCGCCGCAAGAGTCATAATCTCTTCCTGATTTGTGGTTTTGGCATCTACCTCGCCGGAGAGCCTGCCGCCGGACATAACAAGAATTTTATCGCACACGCCCAAAAGCTCTGCCATTTCGGAAGAAACCATAATGACCGTTTTGCCTTTTTTTGCAAGATCAAGAATAAGCTGATAAATCTCGTACTTAGCGCCAACGTCTATGCCTCTTGTGGGCTCATCAAGAAGAAGCACGGTGGGATCCGTAAGAAGCCACCTTGCAAGGATAACCTTTTGCTGATTACCGCCTGAAAGCGAGCTGATTTTTGTTTCCTGAGTTGGAGTTTTAACTCTTAACGATTTTATATATTCCTCAGTCGTTTTCTTCATTTTCTTTTCATTTAAGAATGGACCCGACTGATATTTTTTTAAGCTTGAAATGGTGGTATTTTCTCTTATGTTAAGAATTCCGAAAATACCTGTTGCACGCCTTTCCTCCGTTAGCAGAGCAAAGCCGTTTTTAATTGATTCGTGCGGATTTTTGTTTTTAACTTCTTTTCCGTTTAAGAAAATTTTTCCGCTTTTTTTGGTTGTGATGCCGAAGATTTGCTCAAGCAATTCGGTTCTTCCGGAGCCGTCAAGCCCGGCCACACCGATTATTTCACCCTTGCAGGCTTCAAAAGAAACATCGCTCAGGTTTGTGTATTCCCCGCTCAAATTTTGCACCTTCAAAAGCACATCGCCGATAACATTGTCTTTTTCCGGATAGCGATTGGTTAGCTCTCTGCCAACCATAAGCTTGATGATTTCATCCATCGTAAGCTCTTTTGCCGGCTTTGTGGCAATCCATTTGCCGTCTCGCATAATCGTAACATCATCGCTTATGCGCAAAATCTCTTCCATTTTGTGAGAGATATAAATAATTCCGCAGCCTCTGTCTCTGAGCATATTGATAATGCGGAAAAGGTGCTCAACCTCCTCCTCTGTTAAAGATGAGGTTGGCTCATCGAAAACAATTATTTTTGAATTATAAGAAACTGCCTTTGCAATTTCAACCATTTGCCTTTGCGAAACCGACATGGTGCTCATAACTGTTTTCGGATCAACGTTAATTTCAAGGTCTTTAAATATTTCCATCGTTGCATCATACATTTTCTTTTCGCTGGTGAACGGCAAATATTTTGAAACCTTTGGAAATCTGCCAAGCCACATATTATCCATAACATTGCGTTTAAGGGCTTGGTTTAGCTCCTGATGAACCATTGCCACGCCGTTTTCAAGAGCTTCCTTAGAGTTTTTGTAATCAACCTCTTCGCCCTCAACATAAATGTGGCCGTTATCTTTGCTGTAAACACCGAAAAGGCACTTCATAAGCGTTGATTTGCCTGCGCCGTTTTCGCCCATAAGCGCGTGCACGGTGCCTCTTTTAACCGTGAGCTGAGCGTGATCAAGCGCTTTAACGCCGGGGAAGGTTTTTTCGATATCAACCATTTTTAACAATACATCTTTGTCAGTCGCAGCATCGGATTTTTTAACGTTTTCTTGCATATGTATCCTCCTGTCTGCTTTGAATAGTACGGTTGAGGTGAAACCACCTCAACCGTATGAATAATAGATTATTTATTGTTTGCTGTTTATTTTCCGATAGTTTAATTTTGATGTTTTAAATTATTAAGCTTTAATTATTCGGAATCTGCGGTGTAAGCAGAATAAGGAATATTAACTCTCCATGTGCCAACAACATTGGCTGTGTCTATGCCTTCAAGTGCGTTTGCACCGTTAAGATAGTTTGCCATAATTGTTGTGATTGCAGTTGCCATGCCCTGTGCATCCTGCTTGATTGTGCCGATCATTGAGCCGGACTTAATAGCGGATTTTGCAGCATCTGTTGCATCAACACCGAATACTGGGATAACTGTTGCGCCTTCCTTGTTATAGCCTGCTGTTTGAAGAGCCGAAATTGCGCCGAGAGCCATTTCATCGTTGTTTGCGATAACAAGCTCTATCATATTTTTATTTGCTTCGGTATACTGAGCAAGTGCGGTGCTCATATAGTTTGTTGCAGCTGCAGAAGACCAAAGGCCGTCCTGGTCTACAAGATAGAGATTCTTGTTTGCGGAATCATAGAATTCAAGAGCCGGCCTGCCTGCCTTTTCAAGAACTGCATTAGCATCTTCAACACCATACTGTGTGCGTGCAATTGCTTCCATGTTGCCTTCCTGGCCCTTAAACATTACATAGCTGATTTTGCCGTCGCCGTTAAGATCAACCTTAGCGTAATTGTTTACAAGGTATTCACCGATCATCTGGCCCTGCATATGGCCTGCCTGCTCATAGTCTGTGCCAACGAAAACGCACTTATCATAGCTTTCGATAACAGACTGATCAACAGAACGGTTAAAGAAGATTACGGGAACATTCTTTGCCTTTGCAAGATTGATGATGTTTTGAGCAGCGTCGTTTGAACCGGTATCAACAACGTTAACGATAAGCATTGATGAGCCTTTTGCAAGCGCCGTTTGAACCTGCTCTGTTTGTGTGGTTTGGTTACCGTTTGCATCATAGTCGTTGTAGTTGTAGCCACCGTCTTTTAATATTTTATCCATTGATGAGCGCACTGTTGAAATATATGCGTCACTGAAGGTGTAATAAAATACGGAAATTTCACCCTTTGTTGAGGCTTTTTTGTCGTCGCCTTCTTTATTTGACGAACAAGCGGCAAAGCCAACAACCATAACAACTGCCAATAATAATGCCAATAACTTTTTCATCTTTTTCATAAAGACTGCCTCCTTAAAATTTATTGTTAAGTCATTAAGCATCTTCATTATATCTTTGAAGAAGAAGAAAGGAAATGCAAAAAATTATCAAAAGTGTATAAAATTTTACGCTGTTGTTAATATATTATGTTTATTTTGCGCCGTTTTTATTCAAAAAAAGGCACAAACACGCCGTTTTTGATTTATGCATCCAAAAAAAGATACCTTTACGAGTGCATATCGCCCGGCGCATTTGTGCCTTATATATTGTTTAACCTTTATTCACTCTTCACCGTCATTAAAGCTGAAAAGTATTTTTTGAACATCCTGCGAAAACATATTTTCACGGGTTACGGCATAAGTGTCTGTTTCAATAACCGAATCCGATTTTTTGCCATCTAAAATCTCTGCCGCTTTTGAAACGGAAAGATAACCCATTGAAAACGGATTTTGCACAATAAGGGAATCAAGCTCGCCCGTTTCAAGCATGCTAACGCAATTTACATTACTGTCAAACCCGATTCCGCAAACACTGTCTTTAAGCCCAAGCTCTTTTATGGCATAGCCCACACCGAGGGTAGACCATTCATTAAACCCCACAAGCACATCAATGCTTTCGTTTTCGCCAAGCAGCTGCTTTGCGCCCGCAATTGCGCTTTCCGTGTTTGATTCAATATTAACGGTGCCAACGATTTGGGCATTTTCCGCATTTGCTACATAATCCGTAAATCCCTGAATGCGCTGCTTGCCGTTTTCCGTGTTTGCGCCGTAATTTACTATACCTATATTTATAGAATCACGATTTTTGCAAAGCTTAATTGCCTGCTCTGCCGCTTTTTCGCCTGCGGAAAAATTATTTGTGCCGATAAAAAGCTCCTTGCCGGAAACATCAACATCACTGTCTACCGTGATAACCTTAATGCCGCTGTTTACCGCCTTTTGAACGGCCGGGGCATTCTTTTCATAATCTATTGCAGACAAAATAATTGCGCCCACTTTTTTTGAAACGGCGTTTTCAATCATTTTGTTTTGGCTTTCATAATCCTCCTCATTATCGGGGCCCTCAAATGTTATATCAATATTATATTCCGTTGCGGCAGAGAAGGCGCCGCTTTTAACATCGTTCCAAAAATCCGAATCGCTGCCCTTTATTATGATTGCCACACGGGAATTTTTTGAACTTTGGCCGCTGATTTTGGCGCAACCGAAAAAGCAGGAAGCAAGAAAGAGCACAAGTGTTAAAACCGCAATTGCTTTTTTAATATTCATTTTCCTGCCCCTTCTCTATCTTAGGAATTTTAATAGTTACCGTTGTGCCCACATCAAGCTCGCTTTCGATTGTGATTCCGTATTCATTGCCGAAATAGATTTTTAATCTGTCGTCAACATTCTTAACGCCTATGCCCTTGGAATCGCTTCTGCCCTTTTCAAGGATTTTTTTGCACTGCTCTTCCGTCATTCCGAGGCCGTTGTCCTTAACAATTATATCAATATCATTGCCGCTGCGGCAAACACCGATTTTGATTTCACCCTCATCCACCATTCTGTCCAGCCCGTGATAAATGGCATTTTCTATAAATGGCTGAATGGTGATTTTGTTGCACATATAGCCAAGCAAGCTTTCATCAACATCAAAAGAATAAGTAAATTGATTTTTATAGCGATAGCTTTGGATGATAAGATAGCTTTCGGCGTGTTTAAGTTCATCCTTTATAGTTATAAATTCGTTGCCGTGGCTGATGCTTATTCTGAACAGCTTTGCAAGCGCACCCACCATTTTAACGGCATCCTTACTGTTGTCCTGCTCACACATCCACTGAATGGAATCAAGCGTGTTATAAAGGAAGTGCGGATTTATTTGCGCCTGAAGCGCTTTAAGCTCTGTTTTTCTGAGCACGATTTCCTCATTGTGCACCTTTTCCATAAGCGACTGAATCATTCGCACCATATGCTCAAACGAAGCGGAAAGAGTTTGAAATTCCACTACGTTGCTCATATCGGCCTTATATTTAAAGGTTTCGGCCTGCTTTTCAAAATTCTGCATGGATTCCACCAGGCGCCTTACCGGGCGTGTTACCGTTCTTGAAAGCAAAATATAAATCAAAACGGATATTGCCGCCGAAAAAAGCAACGCAAACACGGAGCCTATTATTATTTGATTTTGCACCGCCTGAGCAATTTCGTTGTTAAAGCTTACCCCAACTATTTTCCAATTGCAGGAATCAAGCGAGGAAACTGTGTAAATATTATCTTTTTTCTTATAAATTCCGTTTGCGATATTGGCAATTTCCGAAGTGTTTTCCGTTTTCAGCCCGGAAAAAATCATCTGCTGCTGAGGATGATAAATTATATCGCCGGTTGAATTTACGATATAGCAATAACCCCTTTGGCCTATGCTTACTTTATCAATATATTTTGCAATTGCCGAAAACTTAAAATCAATTGCAACAAAAACCTGGCTGCTGAAAAGATTTGAATATTCTTTTTTTGCAATGGTTACAACCCAAGGATATTGATTTTCATAAAGCGTGTTTACATGAGGCTGAGTTATTGCATAGCCGTCTTTTAAATTTGAATAAACGGATTTGTCAAACGACAGATTGGTTGTGCCGTTTTTCACGCTGCCGGTTGCGCCGTTTCCGTTTAGAAGCAGATTTCCCTGCGTGTCATAAATCATAACGCAGTAAATATCATCCTCCAAGCGGGCGGCTGTTGATATTGCGTTTTGCAGCGAATCCGTGTCTGCACAATTATCGGCCTCTGCGCACAAATTATCAAGCTTGTTTTTTATTGACGAAACATAGTTTGAAACGGTTTCGTTTGCCTGAGAAACCGATTGCTTGCTTGAAACCATTGCCGATTCGGACATGGATTTTTCATAAAACAACCCGAAAAGCAGCGTTGCTGCCAGCGTTGAAAAGATAATGCCGAAAACAACGATTGCTATAATCAGCACGGAAAGCTTTGTTTTGCTTTTTTTAAACATTGCCTGCTCCTAAATGCTTTTCCCTGTATTTATTCGGCGACATTCCAAAATATTTTTTAAAGCAATAGCTGAAATAATGCTGATCGCTGTAGCCGCACTTTTGAGAAACTTCAAAAATCTTCATAGAGGTGCAAAGCAGCAAATCACTTGCCGCTTTCATTCTTCTTTCCGTTACAAGTGCCACAAAATTCTGCGATTTTGTTTTCTTTATAAGTGCGCTCAGATAATTGGGGCTTACACCGAGCTTTTCGCTTGCATCGGTAAGAGAAAGATCCTCGTTCATATATTCATCGTTTATAAGCTGCATTGCCCTGTCGCAAATTGCCTTGCTTTCGTTTCTTTGAGCACGGGATATAATGTCTCTTGCATCAAGGCAAAGCGAGATAAGCTCATTTTTATATTGCTCGTTAAAATCAAACGAAAGGCGGGAGGTAAAGAAATTGTTTGAGCCGAAAAGCTCCGAAAGCGCATCGCTATCCGGCAAAACGCTTACGCACCTGTGCGCCGTTGCAAGAATTTGAATAATTAAATAATCAACGCTGCTTCTGCTTTTGCCCGAAAACATATCCTCGAGAAAAGAGCTGATTTCATCCTTGCTGCCAACCTTTAAAAGCTGCTCAAGCTTATTCACGGATTTTTCAACCTTTTCAAGCTCTGTTGTGTTTTCACGCTCTTGGTCGTTAATAAATCTGATATCGCCGGCACCGTCCGAGGTGTAGCGCCTTGCCGTGATTGCCTGTGAGCAGGCAATTGCCAAAAACGATGGGCTGGAAACGGTTTCGCTGATGCCGATTGTGCATTTTTGATTAAACACCTTTTTTGTGCTTTGCACAATTTCTATAACGGGAATGCGAAGCTTTGAAGCCATTTCCTCTGCATTGCTTGTTACAAGAGTAATTATTCTGCCGTTTACGAAAAAGCTTTCGCAAAGCGCATATTTGCTAACAATTCCGGTTACAAAATCAACATGGTGCTCATCCGTGCAGCTTTCGCCGGAGGCATTTTTGAATTTTGAAACAACAACGCTGTAGCAATCCGAGCCGTTTTTTACAAGCCCAAGCTGCTCCATTCTTTCGGTGAGCTGGCTTGAGGAATAAACATCCTCTCCCGTTCCCAAAAGAAGCGGCAACAAAAATTCCGCCTTTTTAAGCCTGAGCTCCGTTTCCTCGTTTGAGCCGCCGGTTTTAAGCATTTCAAGCTCTTTATCCATTTCTGATTTTATTTTTTCAAGCTCAGAAGTAAGTTCGCTTGCGGAAATAGGCTTTAAGAGATAGCGAATAACGTTATACTTAAATGCCTC
Source organism: uncultured Anaerotruncus sp. (assembly GCA_900539775.1). Lineage (GTDB taxonomy): Bacteria > Bacillota > Clostridia > Oscillospirales > Acutalibacteraceae > Eubacterium_R. The sequence goes on from UQDL01000001.1 coordinate 280,679, forward strand.
CTGCGCATATTCAAAATCATCATAGCCGCTCAGAATAACAAACTTTGTGGCAGGGCGAATTTCCCTTGCCCTTGCGGCAAGCTCAAGCCCCGTCATAAGCGGCATTTTGATATCCGTTAAAATCAAATCCGGCTCCAGCTTTTCAAGCTGCTCTATCGCCTCAATGCCGTTTTCGGCATCGCCCACAACATTGAAGCCCGCCTTTTCCCAATCAACACTTTTTATAACCGCTTCTCTTTGGCGTATTTCATCATCCACAACAAGCACACTGTACATAATTCATTTACCCTCTCATAAAAAACGAACGTTACAGAAAAAACTTACTTGATTATATTATATAAAAATTCCGCCGCTTTATCAAGCCTGCGGCAGAAGGCAATAAAAATTTAAGAATTCTAAAACGCCGCCGCATTTGCGGCAAAAATGTTTCAGCGGCGCAAAAAAAGCACATTCCGAGGGAATGCACCCTGCGGAATGTGCCAAAGCAATCACAACCGGCTGAAAGCCGCCGAAAAATTATTTCATATCTTTATAGGGCTTTTTCTTCAAAACCCAATCTTCTTTATTAACCTGCCTTACACGGGCAATTGAAAGTGCGTTTTCGGGCACCTCATCCGTTATGGTGCTGCCTGCGGCGGTGAAAGCATAATCGCCGATTTCAACGGGAGCCACAAGATTTGAATTGCAGCCGATGAATGCATGATTGCCGATTTTGCAGCGGTGTTTATTTTTGCCGTCATAATTAACGGTTACTGTTCCGCAGCCGAAATTAACATTTTTGCCAACATCGGAATCACCGATATATGTGAGGTGTGCGCTCTTGGTGCCGTCGCCCACAACAGAGTTTTTAACCTCCACAAAATTGCCGATATGAACACCCTTGCCAACCTTGCTGCCTGCACGGATTTTAACAAACGGTCCGCAATCGGTGCCGTCCTCAACCTCACTGTCAAGCAGCTGAACATTGTTGAGCACAACATTATTGCCCACCGTGCCGTTTTTGATATATGTGTTTGGGCCGATAACGCAATCACTGCCGATTTTTGTGTTGCCCAAAATAATTGTGTTTGGCAAAATCTGTGTGTTGCAGCCGATTTCAACCTCTTTGCCTATCATAACGCCGTCCGTGCAGGGAATATCAACGCCATTTATCATATGGCGATTGTTTATGTTGCGGCGCATAATATTGTTTAAGCCGTTAAGCTGCAATCTGTCGTTAGCACCGAGAATTGCCTCTTTATCCTCGCAAACATATGCACCGGCATTTTTGCCCGCCGCCAAAAGGATTGCAAGGCTGTCTGTTAAATAATATTCATTTTGTGCATTTTCGTTTGTAATTCTGTCCAGTGCATAAAGCAAATCGGCGCCGTAAAACCAATATGTGCCTGCATTTGATTCACGGATTTTCTTTTCTTCCTCATTTGCATCCTTATGCTCAACAATGCAAAGAAGCTTGCCGTTTTCATCTCTTTTAATATGGCCGATACCCTCTGTGTCGTCTGCAATTGCGGAAACAAGAGTAATTGAATTGCCGTTGCTTTTGTGATAATCATAAGCGGCATTTATTGTTGGCTCATCCATCAAGGGGCCGTCTCCGTTTAAAATAAGAATATCATCATCCTTATGCTCCTCAACAAAAGCTCTTGCCGTCATAACGGCATGGCCGGTGCCAAGCTGAGGATTTTGATAAGCGGTTTTGATTTCGCCCGGCAAATAATCCTCCACAATTTCGTGGCGATAGCCCGTTACAACGCAAATATCCTTGCAGCCGGCCTCTTTAACCGCATCAATAACATATTTAAGCATGGGCTCAAAAAGCACTTCGCACATAACCTTTGGCAATTCCGATTTCATTCTTGTGCCTTTTCCGCCTGCCAATATAATTGCACATTTCATTATAAAAACCTCTCTTTATTTCATAAAAATTCCATAAAATAAACTGTTACTTACATTCATTATGCAACAAATTTTGTTTTTTTTCAATACAAACTTAACCCATTCGTTAATTTTGCAAAAAATATTTGTATTTTGAATTTATATATGTTATAATTCCATTGCGTTATACTATAATAAGTATAAATAATTTGCAAATTATTATTAGGAGGTAATCCCCAATGGCAAAGAAATATTGCTATCTCTTCTCTGAAGGCAATGCCAACATGAGAGAGCTTCTCGGCGGTAAGGGCGCTAACCTTGCTGAGATGACAAATATCGGTCTTCCCGTTCCTCAGGGCTTCACCATCACAACAGAAGCCTGCACTCAGTATTATGAGGACGGCCGTGAGATCAATGATGAAATCATGGCAGAAATCAATGAATACATCGTTAAGATGGAAGAAATCACAGGCAAAAAATTCGGCGACAAGGAAAATCCGCTTCTCGTTTCCGTTCGTTCCGGTGCTCGTGCTTCAATGCCCGGCATGATGGACACAATCCTTAACCTTGGCCTTAACGAAGACGTTGTTAACGTTATTGCAGAAAAATCCAACAACCCCAGATGGGCTTGGGACTGCTACAGAAGATTCATTCAGATGTATTCCGACGTTGTTATGGAAGTTGGCAAGAAATACTTTGAGCAGCTTATTGACGCAATGAAGGAAAAGAAGGGCGTTAAACAGGACGTTGAGCTTACAGCAGAAGATCTTAAAGAGCTTGCTTCTCAGTTTAAGGCTGAATACAAAGAAAAAATCGGCGAGGATTTCCCAACAGATCCCAAAGAGCAGCTTATGGGCGCTATCAAAGCCGTTTTCCGTTCTTGGGACAACCCCCGTGCAAACGTTTATCGCCGTGATAATGATATCCCGTATTCATGGGGTACTGCAGTAAACGTACAGAGCATGGCATTCGGCAACATGGGCGATGATTGCGGCACAGGCGTTGCATTCACCCGTGACCCCGCTACCGGCGCAAAGGGACTCTTTGGTGAATTCCTTACAAACGCACAGGGCGAGGACGTTGTTGCAGGCGTTCGTACTCCTATGAAAATAGCTGAGATGGAGCAGAAGTTCCCCGAAGCATTTGCTGAATTTACTCAGGTTTGCAAAACTCTTGAAGATCACTACAGAGATATGCAGGATATGGAATTTACCGTTGAGCACGGCAAGCTTTACATGCTTCAAACCCGTAACGGTAAGAGAACTGCTCAGGCAGCTCTTCAGATTGCCTGCGATCTTGTTGACGAGGGCATGAGAACTCCCGAAGAGGCAGTTGAAATGATTGATCCTCGTAACCTTGACACACTTCTTCACCCGCAGTTTGACGCTAAAGCACTTAAGGCTGCCACACCTATGGGCAAGGGCCTCGGTGCATCTCCCGGCGCTGCTTGCGGCAAAATCGTTTTCACTGCTGATGACGCTGTTGAATGGGCAGCTCGCGGTGAAAAGGTTGTTCTTGTTCGTCTTGAAACATCTCCCGAAGACATCACCGGCATGAAGGCTGCTCAGGGTATCCTTACAGTTCGCGGCGGTATGACTTCACACGCTGCCGTTGTTGCTCGCGGAATGGGCACTTGCTGCGTTTCCGGCTGCGGCGATATCAACATGGACGAAGAAAACAAGAAATTCACTCTTGCAGGCAAGGAATTCCACGAGGGTGACGAAATTTCTATCGACGGCTCAACAGGTAACATTTACGAGGGTATTATCCCCACAGTTGATGCTTCCATTGCCGGCACATTCGGCAGAATCATGGGCTGGGCCGATGAATTCAGAACTCTTAAGGTTCGCACAAATGCAGACACCCCTGCAGACGCTAAAAAAGCTCGTGAGCTTGGCGCAGAGGGTATCGGCCTTTGCCGCACAGAGCATATGTTCTTTGAAGAGAGCAGAATTGCTGCTTTCCGTGAAATGATCTGCGCAGACACAGTTGAAGAAAGAGAAGCTGCTCTTGATAAGATTCTTCCTTATCAGCAGGGCGACTTTGAAAAGCTTTATGAGGCACTTGAAGGCTGCCCCGTAACAATCCGTTTCCTTGATCCTCCGCTTCATGAGTTTGTTCCCACAGAAGAGGAAGATATTGAAAAGCTTGCTGCAGCTCAGGGCAAATCTGTTGAAGACATTAAGGCTATCATCGCTTCTCTTCACGAGTTCAACCCGATGATGGGTCACCGTGGTCTTCGTCTTGCAGTTACATATCCTGAAATTGCAAAGATGCAAACAAAGGCTGTTATCCGTGCAGCAATCAATGTTCAAAAGGCTCATCCGGATTGGACAGTAGCTCCCGAAATCATGATTCCGCTTTCTTGCGATGTTAAGGAACTCAAATATGTTAAGGATGTTGTTGTTGCAACAGCTGATGCTGAAATTGCAGCTGCAGGCATCGATATGAAATATGAAGTTGGCACAATGATCGAAATTCCTCGTGCTGCTCTTACTGCAGACAAGATTGCAGAGCAGGCTGAATTCTTCTGCTTCGGCACAAACGATCTTACCCAAATGACTTACGGCTTCAGCCGTGACGATGCAGGTAAGTTCCTTGATGCTTACTATGATGCAAAGATTTTCGAGAACGATCCGTTTGCTAAGCTTGACACAGAAGGCGTTGGCCAGCTTATGAAGATGGCTGTTGAAAAGGGCAAGGCAACAAGACCTTCTCTTCACTGCGGCATCTGCGGCGAGCACGGCGGCGATCCCAGCTCTGTTGAATTCTGCAACGAGATTGGCCTCGACTATGTTTCTTGCTCACCTTTCCGTGTTCCGATTGCACGCCTTGCTGCTGCACAGGCTGCTATCAAGGCTAAGAAAGCGTAAGCTTGCTTTGGTGCTGAAACCGAATAAATAAAATCAGACCTTGCAGAGTAAAATCTGCAAGGTCTTTTTTTACACATTATTTTCGCTTTGCCGAGCAAGGCGAATTTTCAGGCGGATTTTGTGCATTGCAAAATCCGCTTTTATAATTCACGCTAAAGAAAAATCAGCTTTTAAATGTTTTGCAAAAATCCTTTTTTGTGGTTAGCACAAGAATTGTTTCGCCCGAATGAAACATTGTTGCCGGCGAAATGGTTATATCGAGCCTGCCGTTTTCCTTTTTGCCGAGTATGTTTATATTATGCTTGCGGCGCACATCAAGATCACCTATGGTTTTGCCGATCCAAGAATACGGCACTTCAACCTCATAAACGGCAAAATCGCCGCCAAGCTCCATATAATCAAGCACATGCTCCGTGCTGCATTTAACCGCTGCCCAATCCGCCGTTTGCTTTTCGGGATAAACAATTTGATCTGCTCCGTTTCTCAGCAAAAACTTTGCATGAACATCATTTGAAGCTCTTGCAACAACCATTTTTGCACCGAGTTCCTTTAAAAGAGAGGTTGTTTCCAGCGAATCCTGAAAATCATCGCCGATTGTTACGAAGCACACATCAAAATCCGAAACGCCGAGCGTTTCAAGAAAATCATAAGAAGATGCATCGCCTATTTGAGCGCTTGCGGCATAGGGCAAAACCGAATCCACACGCTCCTCTTTGGTATCCACCGCCATAATTTCATGGCCGAGATCATAAAGCTTTCTTGCAAGATGCATGCCGAATTGGCCTGCGCCTACCAATAAAATAGATTTCATTGTTTTATCCTCTTTAAAAAATATAATCAATGCAAAAATGCTGCCGCCGGCACCGAAAAGCAAGGCATTCCGTGCGCGGCAAACAAGCGATTACCGATTGCCTGCAACGGCTTATGCGGCAAAAGCCAAAAGCCGCCGTGCTGCTCTGATTTCTGCACATTTGGGTTTCTTTTAACCGCTTAGCCAACCGCAACCTTTTCAAGCGGATACTTTGAACGCTTTTTTTGAATTCCGGACGCTGCGGCAAAAATCAAGGTTAGGCCGCCGACTCTGCCGAAATACATTAAGCTTATCAAAACAACCTTTGAAACCGTGCAAAGCTCCGGAGTTATGCCGAGCGAAAGGCCAACCGTGCCGATTGCCGATGCTGTTTCAAACATTGCGGGCATAATAGGCACATCCTCAAGTTGGCAAATAATAATGCTGCCAAGCATAAACAATGCAACATACATTGAAAGCACGGCGGATGCGCTGCGAACCACATCTGCCGAAAGGCGGCGGTGAAACGCCTCTGGATCCTCTCTTTTTTTAAACACGGAAAAGGCAGAGCTTATAAGCACGGCCACCGTGGTTGTTTTCATACCGCCTGCCGTTGAGCCGGGTGATGCGCCGATAAGCATAAGCACAATTATAATCATTTTGCTTACATCGCTCATCATATTTAAATCAATTGTGTTGAAGCCGGCCGTTCTGGGCGTTACCGCCTGAAACAAAGAGGCCATAATTCTGCCGCCCTCGCTCATCCAATCCCAGCGAACACGATGAAATTCATAAATATAGAAATAAAGAGCGGGCAAAATAATCAAAATTGCCGTCATTAAAAGAGCTATTTTGCTTTGCAAACGGTATTTTTTAAATTTAAAACCGTTTCGGCGCATATCATCCCAGGTGATGAAGCCGATACCGCCGAAAACGATAAGAAACATTATCACAAAATTAACAACGGGGTTATTATAATAATGAGTGAGCGAGCAATAAGGCTGCTCCACTCCGTTTAAATCAATGCCGGCATTGCAAAATGCGGAAATGGCATGAAACACGGAATACCAAATTGCCTTCAGCCAGCCATAATGCTGCTTAAACACCGGCAGCAGGCAAAGCGCCCCTGCCGCCTCTGTGCACGCGGTTACGCAAATAATATACTTTGTAAGCTTAATGGTATCGCCGAACACAGGCGCAGAAATTGCATCCTGCATGGTATATTTTTGCATTATGCTGAAACGGCGGCGTGAAATCAAACCAAGCATAATAGTTACCGTCATAACCCCCATGCCGCCTATTTGAATTAAAATCAGTATAATAATTTGCCCAAAGAGCGACCAATATGTGCCCGTGTCTCTTGTTATCAGCCCGGTTACGCACACCGAGGTGGTGGAGGTGAACAGAGCATCTATATAAGGAACGGGATCGCCGCTGTTTGTGGCGAAAGGAAGGCTCAGCAAAAAGCTGCCGAGCAAAATAACACCGGCAAAGCCCAAAATAATGGTTTGAAAAGTGTTGAGCTTAAATTTGCGCCGTTTTGCATTATTCGTTTCCAATTTATACTCCTTTTGATTTATATTTGCAGATATTTTGCAGGAATTCACAGGCGCCTCCGCAAAGCCGCACCGGCATCTTCATGTGTGCCCGAATTCGTGCGAAAGAGATTTATTTTAAAAACAACTTAGCATATTCATCATATTCTTTTTTATTATAAAAATAATCGGATGATTTGCCTGCAACGCCAAGCTGCTGCCACCATTCATCACGCAGCTTTGCAAAAAGCTTTGTGTAAGTGGGCTCTGCAATTGTGCGCAAATTCCAAAGGCTGAAATGAAGCGCATAATTTATGTAGTCTTTTTCAACTTCTTCAAAAATGCCGTCCTTTTGCAACCTTGCTTTAAGTGCGCAAAGGGCATTATAAAAGCAATCCCAAGATTTTTCCCTTGTGTTGGAAAGCGACGATTTATTGTTGCGGCGCTGATGAGCAAGCGGCTTGCCCTTTTCAACATAAGCAATGCGGCCTGCCTCTGCAACTGCGGAGAAAACAAAAAGCATATCATTGCTTGTGCGCTGCTCCTGAAACCACAAATCACGGGAAAGCACCCATTCACGGTTATAAAGCTTATCCCAAGCCCAGCCAACGAAAACCTTGAATATATTATCCGTCATTGACCTTCTGCCAAAGGGCTGATAGGGCGGAAGTTCCTGATAGCGAACAACCCAAGAAACGGGCTTAAACTGATTTGAATCTTCAAAATACTGATCCGAGCCGAAAACAACAAAATCAGCCTTTGTTTCCTCTGCCTTTTCATATGCTTTTTCAAGCATATCCGGCTCAAAGAAATCATCCGAATCAAGAAAAGAAAGATATTTTCCCTTTGCATGGCGCAAGCCGTTGTTTCTTGCCGCACCGGCGCCGCCGTTTTGCTGCTTAATAACAACAAATCTTGAATCTGCTGCCGCAAATTCCTCTGCAATTTTGCAGGAGGAATCCGTTGAGCCGTCATCCACGCAAATAATTTCAATATCCTTTAAAGTTTGCTTTTGCACGCTTTCAAGATTTTGGCGCAAATATTTTTCAACATTATAAACGGGAATTATAACAGAAACCTTAATATCAGCCATTCTTTTTATAACCCCTTCTCTTTTGATTTATTTTTCTGTAAATCTTTTTGGCAAGCCTTTTAAAGCGAACGGGAATATACATAATAGCCCTGCCTATGCGATAAGATTTGCTGCGCTTAATCTTATCAAGCTCTGCCTTAACCTCTTTGATATTGTTGTTGAAATTGGTGCTGCCGTTATTCATTGGCAGCGCCTTTATTTTATAATACATTTCCGGCTGATTTATAAGCATATGCAAATTATCACGCTCTGCCGGGGTGAAAAGCTCTTCATCCATTTCGCCAAGCTCTCTTGCACGCTTCATTTCCTTTGAAAAGCGAATAACATAATCATGCTTAAATTCATTTGCAATTCGGCGAAGAGTGGCAACGCTGTTGTGAAATCTTTTAAGAGTGTAATAAGATTTAAAGGTGTTCCATGTTTCGGGATATTGAATAAGAATATCACGAATGTGATCATATTCAACATTTATGCAATAGATTTTTTGCATATTTTTAACAGAGCTGTTAGGATTGTCTCTGCGGTTCATGTAATAGGGCTTATCAATTATCATGCCCCTTTGAGCAAAGGCAAAAGTTTGAAACCAAAATCCGTTATCCTGAAAAGATGCGCCCGGAGTTTCATTGTGGCGGATATTGAATTCATCAAGAAACGACTTTTTATAAATGCCGCTCCAAGTGTTCATAATAAAGCGAATTGCCTCCGGAGTTTGGCTTGGATTAAACACTTTGTTGTAATACTGATTTTTTCTGTCTAAATGATTATATTCGCAAAACATATCGCCGTTTGAGGCACGCTGAAAGCGATAAAAATCTGCCTTAACCCAATCAAGATCGTTTTTGGAGGCAATATCATAAAGATCGCCAAACATATTTACCGGCACAAAATCATCAGGCTCAACAATGCCGATATATTCGCCGGTTGCCAAGCCGAAGCCGATGTTCATACCGATTCCGTAGCCGCCGTTTTCCTTATCAACAAGCTTAATGCGCGAATCCTTTTCGGCATAGCTTTTAAGGATTGCAAGCGAGCCGTCCGTAGACCCGTCGTTAATGCAGATAATTTCTATATCTTCAAGCGTTTGATGAGTGATGCTTTCCATGCACTCCTTCAAATAAGGCTCCACATTAAAAGTGGGCACGATTATTGAAACCTTTGCCATATTTAAATTAACATCCTTCCGTTAAAACTCTTCGGAAACGGCTTGAAGCGCAGCCTCAATAACCTTATCCATATCATAATATTTATATTTGCCGAGCCTGCCGCCGAAAATAACATTTTTTTCCTGCAAGGCAAGCTGCTCGTATTTTTTATAAAGAGCGTTGTTTTCATCGTTGTTTATGGGATAATAAGGCTCTATGCCCACGCTCCATTCCGATGAAAATTCTTTTGAAACAACCGTGCCCTTTGCATCGCACTTTTCAAAATGCCTGTGCTCTATAACACGAGTGTAAGGAACTTCTCTTTCGGTATAATTCACAACGGCGTTGCCCTGATAATTATCCGTATCCGGCATATATTCCGTTTCAAAACGAACGGTGCGATACTGCAAGGCGCCGTATTTATAGCCGAAATATTCATCAATATTGCCTGTGTAAACAATTCGCATATCGGAAATATCGTGCGCTGCCTTATAATCCTCAAACGAGGTGGAGGTAAGCACATAAATGCCGGCAAGCATTTTTTTGATTATTTCCGTGTAGCCGCCGATGGGAATGCCCTGCCAGCGATCGTTGAAATAATTATTATCATAAGTGTAGCGAACGGGCAGCCTTTTGATAATGAAAGCCGGCAGCTCCGTGCAGCTTCTGCCCCATTGCTTTTCGGTGTAGCCCTTAATCAGCTTTTCATAAACATCCTTGCCGATAAGAGAAAGCGCCTGCTCCTCAAGATTTTTCGGCTCTGTGATGTTATATTCCGCCTTTTGTTTTTCGATTATTGCCTGAGCCTCTGCCGGAGTTTTGATACCCCACATTTTTGAAAACGTGTTCATATTAAACGGCAGGTTATAAAGCTCGTCCTTATAAACGGCAACGGGTGAATTGATATAATTGTTGAATTCGGCAAATTGATTTATATAATCCCACACGGCTCTGTTGCTTGTGTGGAAAATATGTGCGCCGTATTTATGCACATTGATGCCGTGCACATTTTCGCAATAAATGTTTCCGGCAATATGATCTCGCCTTTCGATAACAAGGCATTCCTTGCCTCTTTTCTTTGCCTCATAAGCAAAAATTGCGCCGAAAAGGCCGCTGCCGACTATAAGATAATCGTATTTTTTATCCATATAACTCTCCTTAATGCAATGCAACAAGAATTTATTTTTATTAACTGCGGCACGCTGCCGGCAACACCTTGCAAAGCGGAAAATTCCGATTGCACACTGAAACCGGGCGGCCGATTTTTACTTGAAACGGAGCAGCTTTTTGCCCTTATCATAAAGGCTGCTGTTTGCAGGCAGCAAGCCTGCTATTTTTCTTGCAAGGCGAATTTTCAAGCTGCGCTCCGCCCTGCTTTTATAATAAAGCCTGCCCTCTTTTTCTTTTCTGTATTTAAACATCAGAAATTCGGGAAGCGAGCCTGCCTTAATTGCCTCTAAATCCTCAAAATCAGGCTTGAAATAAAAATAATCGCTGTTGTTTTTATCCGCAATGCCGAAATATTCAAGCCCTTCGTTTTTGATTTTGTCATAAACCAGCTGCATGGCTTCGCCGCTTGTTTGCAGCATCACGGCACGAATCAGCCCCGAAAGCAGCTTTGAATGAAAGCTTTGCAGCGCCTTGCCGCCGAGCCCAAGCTCAAGCAGCCTGTTATACGCCGCCTTATATGCCTCATAAGTGCAAAGCGGATCTTTGGATGCCTTGCCCGTTACGCTTTGCGAATTGTTTGTGCGATAATTTATAAGCGGCTTTGGGCAGCAAACGATTTTTTCCGCACAATAAGTTGCCACCAGCACAAAATAAGTGTCGTTCGCATGGCGAAGCGGTTGAAATTCAACGCCGCATTTTCTTATGAAATCTGCCCTGTAAAGACGCTGCCACGGCACATTTGAAGCAAAATTGAAAATATAATCCGGATGGCTTTTTGCCGAAAATTCTTTTTCCCTGGGCAGAAAGCGTTTTTTCAAAAACGTTTCATCAACCATGCGCCTGCCCGTTGCACCGTCCACGGAATAAGCCCCGCAAACGCAAATATCGGCATTTGATTTTTCGCAAAGGGAAAACATTTTTTCAAGTGCGTCGGGCTCAAAAAAATCATCACTGTCCCAAAAAGCAAAATACTTGCCGCAAGCAGCCTTCATGCCGTTGTTGCGGGCAACGCCCGCATAAAGATTTTGCTGATGCAGCAGCTTAACACGGGAATCGCTTTTTGCAAATTCCCGCAAAATCTTCGGCGAGGAATCGGTTGAGCCGTCATCAACGCAAATAAGCTCAATTTCCCTCAGGCTTTGGTTTAAAACGCTTGATATGCATTTTTCAAGATATTTTTCCGAATTATACACGGGCATAATTACGGAAACCTTCACATCATTCATAAAATTTACCCTGTTTTACAAAAGCATATGGTAACTCCATTATTCTTTTATTATATATTATAATATATGCACTGTCAATGACGGAAAAATATAATAAATATTAAGTTTATGTTTAAGAAATCAACAGCTTAGGATACACTGCCGAGGCAAGAATCGCGAAACCCCGGCTTTGCCGCAAAAAAAATGCGGCTGCAACAAGCAACCGCACCGTTTGGATATTTTGTTTATATATTAACACCGTCTGCCGTTTTAACAAATCTTACGGCAAAATCATTTTTATACTGAGGATATACTTTAAGATATTCTTCTTTTAAAAATTCCGTAATCTGCTCTTTTTTGGCAGGGTCAACAAGGGCAACGGACGAGCCGTTAAAGCCTGCGCCGCTGAATCTGCCGCCGTAAACGCCGTTGCATTTAAGCATAATTTCATAAAGCGTTTTCAGTTCTGCCGAGCCTGTTTCCCAATTATAAATCGAGGAATAGCCGGATTCAAACATTATTTTGCCGAATTCCGCAATATTGCCGCTTTCCCAAGCCTTTGCGCCACGCTGAACTCTTGCATATTCGCCGTAAAAATGCTCTGCACGCCTGCGCCAAGCCGGAGGAATTTTATCTTTATATTCATCAAAAACTTCTCTCGGCACATCTCTCATATAAGAATCCTTAAAGCTGCCGTAAGGGATGCCGGCAAACGCACGAAGAGCAAAGGACGCCGCTTTGGCCTCATCCACTCTTGAATTAAACGCCGTGTTTGCAAGCTTTCTCTCCTTGCCGGAAAAAATAACGGCAAATTCATAAGGCGGCATATTTTTGCTTGTTGGAATAAGCTTATATGAATCATCAAGCGTGTCTAAATAAAGCAGATGGTCTTTTTTTGAATAAACCTCGCAACTTTGGTCCATTTTGCCCACATTCATTTCAAGATAATCGTGCTCTGCATAAAGTGCCAAATCAATAAGCTCCGCACGGTTGATTTTAATATCGTTTGCCTTGCAAATTGCACATATATACGAAATCAGCACGGCCGCCGAGGAGGATAAGCCGCCAACGGGCAAACTGCCGTAAATTATGCCCATCATGCCTTTTTCAACCCTGTGCTTGCGTTTAACCGAAACAAATGCAGCTTTTGCGAAATCGCCCCAGGTGTAAGCCCTTTGTGCAAGCTCAAAGGCGGAAAATTCCGCCGCACCCTCAAAATTAAGGCTGTAAAGTTTTACGGAGCCGTCATCGGTAGGTAAAAAATCAAGTTGCACACCCTCGTTGATTGCAAAGCCGGAAATCAGCCCGTGCTGATAATCGGAATGAGCGCCAACGGGAGCAATTCGATAAGGGCAATAAACCGAAAGCGGAGTTTCGGCGGTGTTAAATCTTTTTTTGAATTCTGCGGATATATCCATAATTTTCACCGTTTTTTCGTTTGATTTTATGATTTGATAATAACACAAACACCGAATTTATACAAGTATTGCGCCCATTTTTGCAAAATCGTGCAATCAAAAAAATCAAAAGGGCGTGTAACGCCTCTAAAATGCTCAACCGGGTTTCTCGCTTTGGCGGCGCATAAATTCTGCCGCTTTATTGCAAAAAGCGCCTCCGAAAGCATCGGTGGCGCTTATGATTTGCGTTTTTGATTTGTATAAAATTATTTAACGGAGGGAATAAGCTTTTCCGTGCCGCCCATATAAGGCTGAAGTGCCTTGGGAATGCTTACGGAGCCATCCTCATTCAAATTATTTTCAAGGAAAGCGATAAGCATTCTCGGCGGAGCTACAACCGTGTTGTTGAGAGTGTGGGCAAGATAGGTGCCGTTTTCACCCTTAATACGAATTTTCAGGCGGCGTGCCTGAGCATCCGAAAGATTTGAGCAGGAGCCAACCTCGAAATACTTTTTCTGGCGGGGAGACCAAGCCTCAACATCAACGGATTTAACCTTAAGATCCGCCAAATCGCCGGAGCAGCATTCAAGTGTGCGAACGGGCACATCAAGGCTTCTGAAAAGATCAACCGTGTTTTGCCAAAGCTTATCAAACCACATTTTTGATTCCTCCGGCTTGCAAACAACGATCATTTCCTGCTTTTCAAACTGATGAATTCTGTAAACGCCTCTTTCCTCAATTCCGTGTGCGCCCTTTTCCTTACGGAAGCAGGGTGAATAAGAGGTGAGCGTTTTGGGAAGCTCGCTTTCGGGGGTGATAGTGTCTATAAACTTGCCTATCATAGAATGCTCCGAGGTGCCTATAAGATAAAGATCTTCACCCTCGATTTTATACATCATTGCATCCATTTCCGCAAAGCTCATAACGCCGTTAACAACAGCGGAGCGAATCATATAAGGCGGAATGCAATAGGTGAAGCCTCTGTTTATCATAAAATCACGGGCATATGCAAGCACCGCCGAATGAAGCCTTGCAATATCGCCCATAAGATAATAAAATCCGTTGCCGGCAACCTTGCCTGCGGCGTCAAGATCAATGCCGTTGAAGCTTTCCATAATCTGTGTGTGGTAAGGAATTTCAAAATCCGGCACAACCGGCTCGCCGAATTTTTCACGCTCAACATTTTCACTGTCGTCCTTACCGATCGGCACGCTCTCATCAATCATATTAGGAATAATCATCATGATTTTAGTAACCTTTTCGGTAAGCTCTGTTTCCTTTTTGGAAAGCTTGTCAAGCTCGTCTGCCTGAGCCTTTACCTGCTCACGAAGCGCCATGCCCTCTTCTTTTTTGCCCTGAGCCATAAGATTGCCGATTTCTTTTGAAAGCTTGTTTCTGTTTGCACGAAGCTCGTCTGCACGGCCCTGAACATCTCTTCTTTCGCCGTCAAGCATAATAACCTCGTCAACAAGCGGAAGCTTATCATCCTGAAACTTTTTTCTTATATTTTCTTTAACTGCATCGGGATTTTCCCTAACGAATTTAATATCAAGCATAATTATTCTCCTATCTTATTTGCTAAATCCTTTAATTCCTCTTGCGAATAAAACTCTATTTCAAGAGTGCCCTTTCCTCTGCCGGTATAAACCTTAACCTTGCGGCCGAGTGCTTCCGTGAGGGAAATTTCAACCTCATCATAAAAGCTGTCTCTTCTTTTGCTTCGCTTTTGCGCCGGAGCAGACGGCTCTTTGATTTTTGCAAGCCTTTCAACATCTCTTACGGTAAGTTTATTTGAAACAATGTTGTTTGCAACTTCATAAATCATTGCTTCATTATCAAAAGCAAGCAGCGCACGGGCGTGGCCTGCCGAAATTTCGCCGTTTTTGGTCATATCACGAACTTCGGGAGGCAATTTTAAAAGCCTTAAACTGTTTGCGATTGCAGGGCGTGATTTTCCAACACTTGCCGCAACCTCCTCTTGAGTAAAGCCGCATTTGTCAATAAGCGCCTGCAGGCCCTCTGCCTCTTCAATGGGATTTAAATCCTCTCTTTGAAGATTTTCGATTATGGCGATTTCCATTGTTTCTGTGTCTGTAAGTTCTTTGATAACAACAGGAACATCCTTAATGCCTGCCATGCGGCTTGCACGCCAGCGTCGCTCGCCTGCAACAAGCTGGTATCCGCCTGCAGGCAGCGGCCTAACAAGCAGCGGCTGCAAAACTCCGTGCTGCCTGATGCTTTCGGAAAGCTCTGCAAGTGCGCCCTCATCAAAGGTTTTTCTGGGCTGATCCTTATTCGGAATTATCTCATTAAGCGGCAGTGTGCTTGAGCCAACCATTTCATCTGTGGCGTTTTCAAGCATAAGTGCTCCCAAGCCCTTGCCGAGCCCGGATGGCTTTTTTGCCATATGTTTTCCTCCTATTCATCTTCTTTCACGCTTTTGGTGTATCTGCATTTGGGAAAATTTGAGCAGCCCCAAAAAGCGCCGTATTTTGAATTTCGGCGAACAAGCTTTGCATTGCAACGAGGGCAAATCCGCCCGCCTTGATTATTTTTTGTTTCGGTCGAATCGATTTCAACCGATTCATCACCGAATAGCTTATTGGTTTCTGAACAAGATGAATTTTCGTTGCATCTTCCCTTGAATTCTTTCTGAACTGTTGTTTCACACAAACCGAGTTCTTTGACTGCAGCTAAATTCTTATTTTGTTCTTCGAGCATAATTTTGTATTTTTCAAGAAAATCAGTTTTAACGGGCACGGAATGATTAAAATAATCTTCTGCCCTCTCTCTTGTTTCCTTAATACTTTGCGCAATCTCGGTGCTTTCGGAATGTATTTTCTTAATTGTATCAACCAACGCATCTGCTCTGATAACACGATTTTTTATATCACGCGGTGCATATCGATCATTTAAAACTGTTTTATTGTTTGCCAACACAATAAGCGATTTATTCCACGAATCAAAGTTTTTATCAATGATATACTGCATCATTTTGCTTTTGCCGCTCATGATCAACTCTTTCATTACCTGCAAGTGACGCTGGTTTTGAGTAACAGGGGATTCAATTCCCTCTCGCACCTTACGACCTCTTACTTGATAGCTGCGAACAAAATTCCCCTTATTGTCTATAGTTATATCCCCATAAAGATTTTTACACTCTATTATAAAATTCAGTTTTGGTGTAATAATTAAAAAATCTATTTGTGCTGACAAATCACCGACTTCAAAATAAACATCGTGCAGCACAAACATGTCCATTCCTGCATATTTAAGTTGAAAAAGGATTTCTTCTTCACCTTTCAGACCACGTTCAAGAATAAAAATTTGATTTTCCAGCTCTTTTTTTAATTCACCTCGGGCTTCAGAACACATTTGTTTCAATTGAACTAACATTTCATCAGCAGATGAATCGTCTTTAAGAATCACCACTTCCGGCTTTTTAAAGAATCCCATATGTCACCTGTTACTTTTTATAATCTCATCTGCAAGCTTTTTATAGGCGAAAGATGCTTTGCAATACTTTTCATAGTATATAATCGGTTCTCCGAAGCTTGGCGCTTCTGCAAGCTTAACGGAACGGGGAATCATTGTTTTATATGCCTTATTCGGAAAATACTTATTTACTTCGTCTATAACCTGCTGATTAAGCTTCAAGCGGCTGTCATACATAGTATAAATTACACCTTCAAGCTCCAAATGCTCATTATAAAGCTGTTTTACCGTGCGAACCGTGCTGAGAAGCTGGCTCAAACCCTCAAGTGCATAATATTCGCACTGAAGCGGAACAATTAAAGTGTCTGAAGCGGCAAGCGCATTAAGACTCAAAAGCCCCAAGCTCGGCGGACAATCAATAATTATATAATCAAAATCGAGCGCAAGAGGAGAAATTGCTTTTTTCAGAGCATAAAATCTGTCTTCCTGATCTGCAAGTTCAAGCTCTGCACCTGCCAAATTCATATTAGCAGGCAATAAAAACAGATTTTTAAACTGCGTTTCAATCATAATGCCTCTTGCCGGCACCTTGTTGATTAAAATATCGTATGTTGAATACTCGATTTCCGCTTTATCAACGCCGACGCCGCTTGTGCTGTTGCCCTGAGGGTCAACATCAACAAGCAAAACGGTTTTTCCTTTTGCGCCGAGTGCGGCTGCAAGATTAACGCAGGTGGTTGTTTTTCCTACTCCGCCTTTTTGATTAAATATAGATATAGTCTTTCCCATATTAGCCTCCTGCGTTTTGTGTTAATGCCTTATAAATCGCATACCTATGCGTTTTACAGTAACCTAATTATACTACACGAATGCCGCACATACAATATGTTTCACATGAAACACCCGGACTTTTTTTCAAAAATTGTGCCTGAAAAAGGATCAGACACAATATATAGAATACGGCATAAATCAAGCAATATTACGCCGTTTAAAAGAATTTTAATGTTGCCGTCTGTTCTAAATAACGCTTAGCCGAATTTAGATAACAACCCGATTATTTTCTGCTATATTCTCAACATACAAGAATACAGTTCCAGTTTTTACGATTTGCCTTTTGTATTAAAAAATCGCTGCCCCAATTGTTTCATATGAAACAATAAGTGTTATTTTTAACTGTTCCTAATTCAATGTTTCACATGAAACATATAATAACCTTTCGTTTTGGCGCATATTACATCTCTGATCATAATTTTAGAATTGCAAAGTATTGTTTCACATGAAACACAAAATATAAGAAACATATACTAAACGTTTCATATGAAACAAAGCAAAACCAAACAAGTAATTGCGTCTATAAAAAAGCGGATATGTATATATAATATGTATATGAAAATGCTATGCCGGCATTACGAGCAGCTACTCACGATTACCGTGGCTGTTATATTTGCGCCTTAAAACAAATACTGTGCAAAACACGCCTGCAAACAAATCAATAAAGCTTATACATACAAAATCATAAAAAGGCACTGAAAAACACTGTGTATGATAATATTTATATATCTTATATCTCTGCGAAAGCAAATACGCAAAAAACTGCAAATCAATTTTGCGAATATATCAACGCAAACTAATCTATGCAATTAAAAAGTACACCGTGCAATTCAGAGTTGAGTTGTTATATAAAGAATAGGGAAGGGCGTTTATTACAATGTCGGATAATTGGAACCGCAATCAAACAACAGCTGCAAATGCAGTAAATTTATTCTGCCGATTTTTTGCTCGAAGTATACCATTCAGAGTACGCTTATAAATGATTTTACACCCCACGGTGACATTGTTTATATGAGTTTTCAACATTTTGAACAGAGTTTTCAACAATATTTAATCACGGCGGCACTTTTTATATAATGTTTGTATGAAAATCAATATATTGTGATTTAACTTTTATCACACACAACAAAAAGTGCCTCGTCAAGAAGAATAATAATTCTTCCCGTCAAGGCACTGTTGAAAACTTATTGCAAACCGTTCCGAAAGGGCAAAACGGCATACATTATATAATATTTTAATTTTACCGGCGGCGATGAATACATTTTGTTGCACAAAAAAAAGCACGCAACGGCACACCCCTCATACGCAGAACAGCCCACCGGTTAAGGCAGGCTGTTCCACGTGATGAAAAGAGGAGAATATGTTAAAACGGCATAAGCCGTTTTAAGCTGTTTCAGTCTTCGCCGCCGCTTTCTTTTGCTGCTGCGAAGATTTCGGAATACGAACAAGAAATTCAATATAATCGTCCGTTTCCGTTTTGTTTGATTCGGCCGCAATTCCGGCTTCCTTCATCGTGTTTATTGCTTTATTTACAGTGTTAACAAATATTCGCACATCTTTGAATATCGTAACAACTTTTTTTCTTGGTTTAACTTGCTTGCATGAAACAGAGTCAATATAAGCCTCTGTTTGCTGCACATTCAGGCCGCGTTCTTTAATTATGTTAAGTGCGGTCCATATCTGCTTTTCGGTTTGCAGCCTAAGCAATGCTCTTGCGTGGCGCTCCGTTAAGCCCTCTTTTTCTATGAAATATCGCACATCGGCGGGCAGCTTAAGAAGCCGCAATTTATTTGAAAGGGCGCTTTGGCTTTTCCCAAGCCGCTTTGCAACCTCCTCCTGCGTTAATCCGAAATGATTTTGCATTTGGCTGATTGCCTGCGCTTCTTCAAAAAAGCTTAAATCTGAGCGCTGAATATTCTCAAGAATGGAATAAACGGCTGATTCCTCGTAATCGCAATCAACTATAAGGCAGGGCACCGTGGCAAGATTTGCCAAAATTGCCGCACGCAATCTGCGCTCGCCTGCGATAATTTCATAATAATCGCTGTTGTTGATTTGCCTTGCAAGCAAAGGCTGCAAGATGCCGTTTTCTTTAATGGATTCCGCAAGGCTTAAAAGCTCTTCGCTTTTAAATTGCTTGCGTGGCTGATACGGATTGGGCAGCAGCTTTTCCGTTGCTATTCTTTGAACTTCCTCCGCCATTAGGGCACACTCCTTATGTATCTCCTCGGCGGGCTCATCATTCCCTTTCCATTGGTAAATATACCATAAATCAAGGCAAAATGGAAGTATTTTTTATCACAAACATTCAACTAAATTCAACATTATAAATAATGTTACAACGGCTTTGTGCTTATTTTTTTTGATTTCCTGGGGTATTTTGACGAAGTTTGCGAAATCTTTTTTACGATAATCAAATTTCTTTCATCATTATTCGGAAGTTTCAGCGAAACAACCTGCTCGATTTCGCCCCCAAGCTGCTTTATGGCGTTTGAGCCAAGCTCAACCTCATCCTGCGCACCCTTCATTGCAATGAAATATCCGCCGGGCTTAACGAACGGCAAACAATATTCCGCAAGAATGTTAAGCGATGCAACGGCACGGCTGACTGCAAGGTCAAATTTTTCTCTGTGTGTTTTTTGATGGGCAAGCTCCTCGGCTCTTGCATGCACCGTTTCGCCCAAAAGGCCGCTGTTGCTGAGTGCCTCGCTGATAAACGAAAGCTTTTTGCCCACCGAATCAAGAAAGGTTATGTTTAAATCCGGGCGGTGAATTATAATCGGCAGCCCCGGAAATCCTGCGCCGCAGCCAACATCAATAACATTTGCGCCGTGCGGCAAATCAGTATACGGCATAAGCGTAAGCGAATCCACAAAATGCTTAATAACAATTTCATCGGGATCCGTTATTGCCGTTAAGTTCACATGCTCATTCCAGCGCAGCAGCCTTTGGCAAAGATAATCAAATCTTTCCAGCTCCATTTCGCTGAGCGAAACACCGTAATTTGCGGAATATGCTTTAAGCATTTCCTTGTTGATCATATTAACACGCCTTTCAGGGTTTGTCTTAACAAATAGGCGCAAGAATTACGCCATTGAATCCAATATTATGTTTAATGCAGCCACATCGGCGGGGTTAACTCCGCTGATTCTGCCTGCCTGGCCCAAATTTTGCGGTCTGATTTTTGAAAGCTTTTCAATCGCCTCAAGCCTCAGCCCTTTAAGCTTTGAATAATCAAGATTTTCGGGAATCTTTTTGGCCTCTATGCGGCGCATCTCTTTAATCTGGCGTTCCTGCCTTGCAATATAGCCCTCGTATTTAACAGAAATTTCAACCTGCTCGAAAACTCTTTTCGGCAACTGCGGGCGTGTGGTGTCTATCGTTTTTAAATCATCATATGTTATCTGCGGCCTGCGTAAAAGCTCAATCAGCTTGCAACCCTTTTTAAGCGGTGCCGTGCCCTTTGCCTCAAGAATTTTTTGAAGCTCATCCGTTATTGCAACGGATGTTTCACGCACTCTTTCTTTTTCTGCTTTTATCATATCAAGCTTTTCAAGAAATGCGGCATATCTGTCGTCGCTTATCAAGCCTATTTCATGCCCTGTGGGGGTAAGTCGAATGTTTGCATTATCCTGCCTGAGCACAAGCCTGTATTCGCTGCGGCTCGTCATCATTCTGTATGGGTCCGAGCAACCTTTCGTAACAAGATCATCAATCAAAGTTCCTATATATGAGCCGCCTCTGTCTAAAATCATCGGCTCACGCCCCTTGATTTTAAGCGCGGCATTGATGCCTGCAACAAGTCCCTGAGCGGCAGCTTCCTCATATCCGCTGGATCCGTTGAACTGCCCTGCGCCGTAAAGCCCCGGCAAATCGTTAAACTCAAGAGTTGCTTTTAATGCGGTTGGGTCAACACAATCATATTCAATGGCGTATGCCGTGCGCATAACAACTGCATTTTCAAGCCCCGGAATCGTGTGGATAAATTGCAGCTGCACATCCTCCGGCAGTGAGGAGGAAAGCCCCTGAAGATACATTTCCTCAGTTTCAAGGCCGCACGGCTCAATGAAAAGCTGGTGGCGTTCCTTGTCTGCGAAGCGAACTATTTTGTCCTCAAAGCTTGGGCAGTAGCGTGGGCCCTTGCCCTCTATTTTGCCGCTGTACATCGGCGATCGGTCAAGATTTTCAAGAATAACCCTTTTGGTTTCTTCATTTGTATATGTGCAATAGCAGCAAACCTTGTTTTGCGGCGGCTGCTTTGTTTCAAAGCTGAAGGGCACCGTTTCCGCATCGCCCTGCTGCTGAGTTGTTTTAGTAAAATCAATGCTGCGCCTGTTTACTCTGCTTGGAGTGCCCGTTTTAAATCTGCGCAGCGGAATGTTCAGCGCATAAAGCGCTTTTGACAGTTCGTTTGCGGGAAACATACCGTCCGGTCCGCTTGAATACGAAACATCACCTATATAAACCTTGCCGCCCAAAAATGTGCCCGTTGCAAGAATAACGGCTTTTGCCGTAAAAAGTGCTTCAAGCTTTGTTTTAAGCTGCCAATTTCCGTTTTCACAACGGCGCAAATCAATAATTTCCGCCTGGCGCACATCTAAATTTTCCTGCAATTCAAGCACATGCTTCATTCCCTTGGAATACTCACGCCTGTCTATTTGCGCACGCAGAGAATGAACTGCCGGCCCCTTGCCCAAATTCAGCATGCGGCTTTGCAGCGAATATTTGTCTGCCGCTTTGCCCATTTCGCCCCCAAGAGCATCTATTTCGCAAACAAGGTGGCCTTTTGAAGTGCCGCCTATTGAGGGGTTGCATGGCATGTTGCCTATCCAATCAAGATTTATTGTAAAAACTGCGGTTTTGCAGCCAAGCCTTGCTGCCGCAAGCCCTGCTTCTATGCCGGCGTGTCCTGCGCCGATAACCGCCACATCATAACTGTCTGAAAAATATTCCATAATTTATTTTCCCACGCAAAATTTGCTGAAAATATTGTTTACCACTTCCGTGGTGGCTTTTTTGCCCGTAAGCTCCAAAAGCTCATCAACTGCACAATCAATTAAAACGTTGATTGCATCATATGTCATTCCCGCCTGCAAGGCATCAAGCGCTTCGTTCACGCTTTGCAGCGCATTTTTGCAGCACTGCTTTTGCCTGCGGTTGGCAAGCATCGGCGCCGCTGCATCAAAATCGGAAACGCCAAGCACATCCTCAACCGCTTTTGCAATTTCGTTAAGATATTCATCGCCCTTTGCACTTATGTAAACGGTTTTGGCAAACGCCTCTTCAACGCTGCCGAGCCTGCCGGAATTTAAATCTATTTTGTTAACTGCCGCAACCGCCTTTTTGCCCTTGCATCTTTCAATAAGCTTTAAGTCGTTTTCATCAAGCGGCATACTGTTGTCAAACACGGCAATAACAAGCTCTGCGGAATCGATTTTTTCAAGTGCTCGGCGAATGCCTATCGCCTCCACCGTGTCATCGCTTTCACGAATCCCTGCCGTGTCGCTCAATCTTAAAGTTATGTTGCCGAGCCGCACGCTTTCCTCAACAATGTCTCTTGTTGTGCCTGCAATGTCGGTAACAATGCTTTTCTCTCTGCCTGCAAGCAAATTCATCAGCGTGGATTTGCCCGCATTCGGCTTGCCTACTATTGCAGTATCTACTCCCTGAGTTATAATTTGCCCGTTTTCGTATCCTGCAAGCAGCTTTTCAAGGCTTGCTTTCGCCGCTTTCAGTGATTGCTCCAGCTCGCTTTCACCAAGCTCCGGAATTTCCTCGTCCGGATAATCCACCCATGCCGCCATAAGCGCACCGGTATCTTCCAAATTGCCAAGCACGGCATCAATCTGCCTGCTCAGCGAGCCTTGTAATAAATTATAGCTTGCCTTTGCAGCCGTTTCGCCGTTTGAGGAAATCAGCTGCGCCACACTTTCCGCCTGCGTTAAATCCATTTTTCCGTTTAAAAACGCACGCTTTGTAAACTCTCCCGGCTCGGCAGGCACGGCGCCTGCTTCAAAAGCCGCTTCAAGTGTTTTTTGAACTATATATAATCCGCCGTGAACGGAGATTTCAACTGTGTTTTCGCCCGTGTAGCTTTTCGGCGCCCTGAAAACAAGCGCAACCGCATCGTCCGCAGCCTCGCCGCCGCAGATAACATTGCCGAATTTGGCACGGTATCCGGCCAAATCGCAAAGGGCAGAGCCGTCTGCAGGCTCAAAAATTTTATCCGCAATTTCAATTGCCGAATCGCCGCTTATCCTTATAACGCCTATTCCGCCGGCGGAATTTCCCGTTGCCACGGCAGCAATCGTCTTTGCCACAGCGCCACTCTCCTATCATACTATATTTTTTTAGCTAAATCAATTTTTTTTAAATCCAAAGGCGCAATTTTAACGCTTTGGCAATTTTGTAAATCTTTTCTTTGCTTTTTCAAAATGCACAATGGCGCAAAAGCAGCCCGTGCATAATTTTTCTGCAAAAGCAGGCAATCGCTCTTTGCGGCAATTGCCCCTAAAAGAGCAAAAAGGCCGGAAAACTCCGACCTCTCTCCGCAAGCGAATTACTCTTCGCCGTTGTTGCTATTCACTTCAATTTTGCCGAATTTGGTAAAATCCTTGGGAAGGGGAGCAGCTTTTTTTGCATCAGATCTGCCGTTATCCGAATAAGACCTTCTGCCGCCTCTGTCTGAGCGATAGCGAACTCCGCCCTCGGGCTGAAGCATAACTTTTCTGTCTTGGCCGTAGCCAACGGAAATTGATTCAACACCCTCGATTTCCTGAACGGTTGTGTGAATAATTCTTCTTTCATATGGGTTCATCGGCTCAAAAGTGTATCTTCTGCCGCTTCTTGCCACATAATCTGCCTCTTTGCGTGCAAGATGCCTGAGTGTTTCAACTCTTTTTTCACGGTAATCACCAACATTGATAACAACTCTGATATATCTGCCGCAAAGCTTTTTAACATAAAGGCTTGTAAGATATTGAAGCGAATCAAGAGTGTCGCCTCTTCTGCCGATGATAATGCCGTAATCATCGCAATCAACGGTAAGCTCAAGCACACCGTCATTTACCTCGCCGGTAATCTTGGCATCCTCAACCTTAAAGCCGTCTATAATTGTTTTAAGATAAGCCTCTGCCTGAGAAACAACCTCGCCGGGCACTTCAATCGGCTCTGCGGGTTCGGCAGCCTCTGCCTTTGCGGGGCGCTCTGCCTTTGCAGGGCGTTCCTGCCTTGCGGGGCGCTCTGCCTTTTCGGCTTTGTATTCCTTCTTCGGCTGTGGCTTTGCTTTTTTCTGCTGGGGTTTGCGGTCTTTCTTAACGACAATTTCGTAAGTAACCTTAACCTCTGCATCGCTGCCGCCGAAGAGGCCTAATATTTTCTTTTTCGGGAGGGCAATAACTTCCTCGTGAATATCTGCCGAAACAGGCGTTCCGAGTCCGTCCTTTGCAAGGGCGGCGGTGAGTCCTCTAACGGCATCTGCCGCAGCATCTTCACGGGTTTTGCCGTGCCCGATATACTCGTATTTCATATAATCCTCCGATTATTTTGGTGTAAAGGCTTATTGAGCCTTTGTTCTTTTAATGCTTTGTTCCCTTGCCCTGCGCTGAATTGTGTTTTCAATCATATCTCTGGCTTGGCTCTTTTTCGGCGGGAAAAATTTAGCAAGAAACAGCTGCTGCAAAATTGCAACAACATTAGATACAGTCCAATAAAAGCCAACAGCTGCCGGCAGCTTAAACGCAATAAAGAACGAGAAAAGAGGCATCATAAGCATCATCATCATCATGCTGCCCATTTGCTGAGCGGCGGCAGGGTTGTTTTTCTTTTGAATAAGCATTGAAACAACCGAAGAGCCAAGTGATGTTAAAAGCGATAAAATCGGAATTAAAACAACGCTGCTTTTCCAAGAGGGAAGCACCGTCATATCCATATTGCCGATATACATGCCTTCACGGAAGCTGTCTATCGCAGCGGCTTTGTCTGCTGTAAACAATTCAGGCCATTGAGAAATAAACGCATCTCTGTTTGCCGCCCAGTTTTCAAGAATACCAAGCTGCAAATAGTTGCCCGAATAATCAAGTGTGTTTTTCAAATATTCGCCGATGGCCTGCTTAACAGAGGCATCTGTGAAATTGATTCCCAAAATATAAGAAAGCGGGTAATAGATAACACCAACGATACCCATAAGGAAAATCATTTGGAAAACCATCGGCCCGCAGCCCATAGACATGGGGTTGTGGCCCTCTCTGGCATAAAGATCCTGTGTTTCCTGGTTAACCTTCATTCTGTCTTTGGGATCGGGATATTTTTTTTGAATTTTTTGAATTTTCGGCTGCAATCTTGTGTTTTTTGCGGTGCTTTTTTGCTGGCGAATGTTAAGCGGCAGCAGCACAAGCCTTGTTAAAACAGTAAAAACTATAATTGCAATGAAATATTCATTGTTCATCATGGAAAGCAAAAGCTCCATGAATTTACCGAAAACCCAATAAAGCGGTTTAAAAATACCGTTTCCTTCACCCATCATCGAGCCGGCTTTAAGCGCAGGTTGAAGTAATAAATTAAACATTTGGTTTCCTCATTATAATAATGATAAAAGCTTATTGCTTTTTTTTTGGAGGAACGGGGTCGTATCCGCCTTTAAAAAACGGATTGCATCGTAAAATTCGCCTTGCGGCAAGCAAACTGCCTTTAAAAATGCCGTGCACCTCTATTGCCTCTATCGCATATTGCGAGCAGGTTGGGGTGTAGCGGCAGGCTCCGCCCGAAAATCTTGGGCTCAGGGTTGTTTGATAAGTTCTGATAAGAAAAATCATTGCCCTTTTAATTAAATTTTTCATTCAATCACACCAAGCTGAATTAGCTGCTTTTCCATATCCGCAAGCACCTGCTGCATTTTAACCTCGCATGTGCTTGTTCTGGCAACGAAAACAATGTCGCAATTTGCGCAAAATCTGCCCTCAAGCTGCGAAAATGCAGCCCTTATAACACGCCTTGCACGGTTGCGGCGGTAAGCCTTGCCGATTTTTTTGCCTGTTGTTATTCCAACACGCACTCCCGGCCGCTTGCATTTCATAACATATGTTACCAGGTTTTTGGAAGCGCTGCTTTTGCCTCTGTAATAAAGGCGGCGAAAATCCTTGTTTTCTTTAAGAGCTGTGCTTTTCACGAAACCATTCCTTTTGCGCGGGCTTTTAATTTACCCGCAATATTGAAGAAATCAGTATGAAAGCTTCTTTCTGCCCTTTGAACGGCGACGAGCCAATACCTTTCTTCCGTTTCTTGTTGACATTCTCTTTCTGAAACCGTGTTCCATCTTTGCATGTCTCTTCTTCGGCTGAAATGTTCTTTTCATTAAAATTCACTACCTTTCACAGACTAAACTTGTCTTAATCCTTATGTTCTCTGCACGGTATAGTGCAGGCAATCACCAAGATAACGCCGCAGGCAATAATATATACTCCTCGGTTTATCTACATTAGCGAACAATATTATATATTAAAATAACCGAGCTTGTCAACTAAAAAATAATAAATCTTGTTTTTATTAAAATTATATATTATAATAACACTATATTTTGTGGGCGTGCGTTGCTTGCACAACAAGATTGCCGCCGCCAAAAATTGTTATTGCGTGAGGTTTTAATTATGATTTGCATTATCGGCGCCATGGATGTGGAAATAAACAGCGTTAAAAGCAAAATCGAAAATTCCGTTTGCACAAAAATCGCAGGCATTGATTTTGTGTGCGGCGAAATAAACGGCAGCACTGTTTGCGCCGCACAATGCGGCCCCGGCAAAATAAATGCCGCCCTTTGCGCTCAAATTATGGCAGATCGCTTTGATGCGGATGAAATTATAAATATCGGAGTGGGCTGCTCGCTTTCGCCTGATGTTGCAATCAAAAACATTGTTGTTGCCTCAGATGTGTGCCAATATGATATTGATATAACGGCGCTCGGCGAGCCAAAGGGATATATCAACGGGCTTAACACAATTAAAATAAAAACAGATGCCGCCGTTTCCGAATCGCTTGCACGCATTGCAATCAATTCCGGCGAAAAAATTCACCGCGGCACCGTTGCCAGCGGAGACACTTTTATTGCATCCGCAAAATTAAAATCAGAAATTGCCGCCGAATTCGGCGCAATCTGCGGCGAAATGGAGGGCGGCGCAATCGGCCAGGTTGCCGCCGCAAACAAAATTCCTTTTGCCGTGCTTCGCTCGGTAAGCGATGGGGGAGACGCTTCTGCCGCAATGGATTATCCAACATTTAAGCAGCTGGCGGCGGAAAAATCAACAGCCATCATCTTAAAATATCTTAAATCCAAAAAAATGCAAATTGAAATGGAATATTGAAACGCTTTTTCGTAATGCGCCGGGCACGGGCTTAACGGCGCAAAAAAAGGGCGGAAAAACCGCCCCTCTGATTATCATATAATATTTTTCGGCTGCAAAAATCAGTCGCTCGGTTGCGCTGCCGGCAATCCGCTTGCAACTTCGGCTTAATGTGTTTATCGAAAAAATTATTCCGCAATAAACGCATTCATTATGTATTCCTCTGCCTCGCTTATCATTTTTGCAAGGGCATTTTCATCCATTGAAGTGCCGTCTGTATCAAAGCGTGTTTTATCCTCAATAAAGGCAAAGCGTGAATCAAGCACGGCAATCGCCGCACTTGCAAGCTCGTGGCCCAAATTGTAATCAAGCCTGAACATATCGCTTGAAAGCAGGCCGGCCTTCGCCATGGTAAGCGCGCCTCTGTAAATGCAAAGCATATAATATGCATGCAAATAATTTGCAATCGTTTTATCCGTTGCGGATGAGGTGGCAAGGTCTATCAAAATTTTTGTGCTCTGCGAAAGTGTGTTAATTGAAACACCGTCGGAATCGTCGCCGGAAAGCTTGTCGAAATAATCCTCATCAATCCCGTATCTGCTTTTTGAAACGCCAAGCAGGTAATCGGTTGTAACGCCGTAATATTCGCTGCATTTTATAACGAAATCAAGCCCGCATTCACGAATTCCTTTTTCATAGTGGCTAAGCAGCGCTTGGCTTATTCCCAAATCCGCCGCCGCCTTTTTTTGGCTGCTGCCTCTTTCTTTTCTAAGCTGCGAAAGAATCATTGCAAATTTTGATTTTTTTTCGTTTGTAGCTTTTTTATCGTTCATTAAAAAAATCCTTTCGCCGCCGAGAATGCGGCTGTTTTTTACCCTTTAACATCCCTCGTTATACCGTCAGTAATTATACTGCTTGTATTGCCGTTTGTAAAGAGTAAATTTAAAATGTAAACATTTTGTAATTATTCGCCCGTATATCCGTTTTTGCGGCATTTTTCGGGCTTTGTTTTGGAGTGTTAAAAATGAAAACTTTCACCGTTTATCTTTATCGCCACGGAATAACAAAAGGAAATCTAAACGCACAGTATATTGGGCATACGGATCTTCCGCTAACTAGTGATAGTGTTTTGCAGCTCAGAAATATCAAAGCGCACTGCCATTATCCGCAGGTGAGTGCGGTGTTTACCTCGCCGTTGAAGCGCAGCGTTGATTCTGCAAATATAATGTTTCCGAAAAATAATCCGCTTGTAATAAATGAGCTTATCGAATATGATTTCGGTGAGTTTGAAGGGCTTACGGCGGAGGAATTAAAAGATAACGACGATTTTAAAGCCTGGATGCAGGGCGATATGAACTCACGCCCTCCCTTCGGTGAAAGCAATGCGGAATTTATTCACCGTGTTTGCTCTGCCTTTGAAAAAATTGTGGATGGGCTTATAAAAACGCAAACCGAAACCGCCGCAATCGTTTGCCACGCAGGCGTGTTGATGACCATTCTTTCGTGCTACGGCTTGCCTGAGGCACCTATGGCACATTGGCAAATGGATCCCGGCTACGGCTTTAAGCTTCGCATAACTCCGTCGCTTTGGATGCGTGCAAACAAGCTTGAAGTGGCAGACACCGCACCCGTTTCCGCAAAGGAAGCACCGCAATCATAATATTTTAATTTTCGGCATAAAAAAAGGGCGGATATTTAATATCCGCCCTTAAATTTTGCGTTTTATTCGGTTATGTGCTTCCAGCCGGTTGAAATAATATCCTCGTGCTTGCCCACATGGGTTATGATGTGCTCAACAAGCTCATTATTTTTTGTTTTGGTTGAAAGCTCTGCTCTGATTTTTACATTGCCGCCGTCCATATCCGACATTTGCAGGTTTCGCAGCAAAATGTTATCAAGTTCTCGCAGATATTCAATGATGTTTTTCTTAATTTCGTCTGCATTTTCTTCTGAGCAAACAATTGAAATTCTGTAAAACGTTTCCTGCTTGCTTGATTTTTGCTTATCATATTCCTGCTTTTTGGTTATCCAATCCGTGATGGGGTGAATAACAAGGTGGGAAACAACAATTGTGAGTGCCACCATAATCGCAAACAAAGGATTATCAAGGCAGCAAAGAATACCCACTGCGGCAGAAGCCCAAATAGATGCCGCCGTGTTTATGCCCTTAATCTTTGTGCCGTCGCTGATGATAACACCGGCACCCAAAAAACCGATGCCCGAAACGATTTGGGCAGCAACACGGGTGAAATCGGAAGTGTTTTCTCTTGACGGTGCAAGAAATGAAAAAGATGTAAATGCAAAAGCGCCCACGCAAACGATAACATTGGTTAATATTCCCGTTTTGTGCTTTGTGAGCTGGCGCTCGGAACCCATTATGATACCTAAAACCACGGCAATGCCAAGCCTAATGGCAAATCCCTCCGGGGTAGTGATCAATGGCATTTTATATCTGCTCCTTTTTAAATATTATAGGCTGAATGAAATTTCTGAAAAGTTTGGCCTTTTTTCTGCCAGCACAATGTTTGTTTTTCCGTAAATTTCTTTTTGCATAATCTGTGCGCTGAGCGGAAAATCAACCTTCCAAAGCCAAACTCCGCTGAAGGTGCCGCCCTTGCAGGTTGTGATAACGTTGCCGTTTTCATCTGTTGAATTTTCCGGCACGGTTTGCGTTGCAGTTTGGAAATTAAGCCAGCCGTGCTTTAATGCATAAGAGGAAATATCAACAACCTCGGTTTTTGAAAATCCTGTTTTAACATAGGGAAGCAGGCTGTTTGCAACCTCAAGCGCCTTAACGCTTGATGCGCCCTTCATTTTTTCAAACACCTGCAACAACACTGTTTTTTGCCTGTCTGCTCTGGCATTATCAGAATCTATCTTTCTGATTCGGCAATAAGCAAGCGCCTGTGCGCCGTCTAATTGCACAAGACCCGGCTGTGCGTCAATCGTAACATGGCCGTATCTCTTTTGGTGGTTGTTAACTTCATTTATTTCCGCCTTGGTAAGTTCAACCGTAACTCCGCCAAGCTTATCAATAATTTTTTCAAAGCTGTTAAAGTTTACGATAACATAGTTATCAATATTCAGTTTATATGTGTTTTCAATGCATCTGATATAGCAATCTATTCCTCCAACGGACATTGATTCGTTTATTTTGCCGTATTTGCCCGTTGAGGGATCGCCCTCTTTAACCTCGTAATAGCAATATGCATCTCGCAAAATAGAGGTAAGCGTTATTTTATTTGTGTCTGTGTTTATGCTTGCAATAATAGCGGAATCGGCACGGGTGCCGTCCTCGGCAATATCGTCTTCTCTTGTGTCTTCGCCGATAAGCAACACATTCAAAACATGTGTGGATGAAGCCGGTTTTCCGTTATAATACCAGGTTTTCACCATATTTTTATATGTTGAAATATCTGCTCTGCCGTTTTCGTATATCGGGTCAAACTGCTCTTGCAGCACGCTCATTCCCGTCCATTCGTTAATGGTTTCGGTTTTTTCGCCGCCGTTGTCCGTTGCTTCGTCAAGCGCACGGTTTACATATATATATATGCCTGCGCAAGTGCCCGCAATCAAAATAACAAGCGCCATGATTATACTGATTATTATTTTTGCTTTTTTGCTCTTTTTCTTTTTGCCTTTTTTTCTGCGTTTTTCCTGATTGTCCGGCGCAAACTGCAAAATATCTATTTCTCCGGGCACATCGGCGCCGTCTTCCGGAGTGAGCGCTTCATCTAATACGGAATCAATAGGCGGCACGCTTGCTGCGGCTCGGCTTATCGGTGCATCTTCGGCGCTTTCCGTGTTTTCGCTGCCGGCTTGTGCTTTTTTCTCTGCATCAAAGGCATCTGCAAGCTCTGCTGCGCTGTCCGTTGCCGGCTGCTCTTCTGTTTCGGCAACCGCTTCGTAAATTTCTGTTTTTTCTTCTGCTTCCGATTGCGCAACAATAGCCTCTGCCTTTTCTTCGGCATCAAGGCTTAATGTTGAATCATCAGCGGCTGTTTCAGCCTTTTCCGTTATAACTGCGGCAACGGTTTCTTCCGCTTTTTCCGCCTGTGGCTCGGCCGCTGCGCCGTTGCTTGCTTTAACTCGTTCTTCGTTTTCTATTCTGCGTTTTCTTACTTCCTTAAGTATTTCATCAACGTCATAAGAAGGGTTCGGCAATTTCGGTCACTCCTCTTTGTTTTTTTCGGCAAAATTGCTGCCGAATAAAGGCAAATTTTGCGCTTTTTCCGCAAAAAAAGCCATTTGCCTTAAGATAACACGGAAATATTATATAACATTTTATCTTTCATTTCAAGAAATATTGCTCATTTAACATATTATTAAGAATTGTAAGCATTTGCATGGATTTTTAAAAAATAATATTTTTTTCTGAATATTTTGTATTTTTGCTTTAATTATAAAAATAACGGAGACCAAGGCGCACGCCTCAATCTCCGTTTTTTATTGTTTTAAGCCGATATTTTTATCGCTTTCGGCTCAATTATTCCTCGGTTGCTTCTGCGGCATTTTCTTCCTGCTCGGAATCCAAAGCCTCTGCGTCCTCGGCGTCTTCATCAAATCTGTCAACAATTGAAATTGTTGCTATTTTTTCGCCTTCATTCACCTTCATAACCTTAACACCCTTGCTCGGTCTCAGGAATGTGGAAATTTGATCGGCGTGCGTGCGAATAACAATGCCGTCGCTCGTTATCATAATAACATCATTATCATCCGAAACAGGCGCAATCATGGCAACCTTGCCGAATTGAGCACAGCGGTAGTTGATAAGCCCCTTGCCGCCTCTGCTTTGAACACGGTAATCCGAAAAATCGCTCTTTCTGCCAAAGCCCGTTTCCGAAACGGTAAGCAGCTTAAAGCCTTCTATCTCTGCGGCAAAACCAACAACATAATCGCCCTCTGCAAGTGTGATTGCCCTAACGCCTCTTGCGGTTCTGCCTATAAGGCGTGCATCGGATTCCTTAAAGCAAATGCACATTCCGTTGTGTGTGGCAACAACAAGGTTTCTGTTGCCGTCCGTAATCTCAACATATGCAAGTTCATCGTCCTCATCAAGATTAACGGCAATAATTCCGCTTTGCCTGATGTGCTTGTATTCATCAATATCCGTGCGCTTGATAACGCCTTTTTTGGTAACCATGCAAAGGTATCTGCGGCTTTCATCCTCAGGAATTTTAACCATTGCCGAAACGGTTTCGCCCTTTTCAAGCGGCAGCAGGTTCACAACATTCATGCCCTTGCCGGTTCTTGAGGAAGCCGGAATTTCGTATGCCTTTTTGCGAAAAACCTTGCCGGTGTTTGTGAAAAGGAACACAACATCGTGCGAGGAGCAGCTGAACATCGTTTTTGCAACATCCTCTTCACGGCGGCTCATGCCCATTATGCCTCTTCCGCCTCTGTTTTGAGCTTTATAGGTGTCAACCGTCATGCGCTTCATATATCCCATGTTTGTGAGGGTAAGAATAGATTCCTCAACAGGGATAAGGTCTTCATCGTCAACAGAGCCGATAACAGGGCTGATTTCAGTTCTGCGGTCATCGCCGAATTTATCAACAATTTCTTTTGATTCTGTTTTTATAATATCAAATACTCTGCTCTCGTTTGCAAGAATATCCTCATAATCGGCAATTTTTTCTTCAAGCTCTGCCAATTCGTTTGTGATTTTTTCAATTTCAAGCCCCGCAAGCTGGCCAAGCTGGAAATTAACAATTGCGGTTGCCTGCGCATCATCAAAGCCAAATTTTTCAATAATTGCAAGCTTTGCTTCGCTTTTGCCGCCCTTGCAGGCTCTGATTGTGGCAATAATTTCATCCACAATATCTATAGCCTTGCGCAAGCCTTCCAAAATATGAGCTCTTGCCTGTGCCTTTTTTAAATCATATTTTGTGCGGCGTGTTATAACTTCTTCTCTGAATTGAACATAATTCTGAAGCATTTGCTTAAGGTTTAAAACCTTAGGCACACCGTCAACAAGAGCAAGCATAATAACGCCGAATGTAACCTGCATTTGAGTCATTTTGTAAAGATTATTCAAAACAACCTGTGCGTTTGCATCTCTTTTAACGGTTATTTCAATATGCATTCCTTTTCTGTTTGAAAAATCTTTGATTCCGGAAATGCCTTCAAGGCGCTTTTCTTTTACCAAATCGGCAATGCTTGCAATAAGAGCAGCCTTGCGCACCTGATAAGGAAGCTCTGTAACGATAATTTTAAAATGGTCGTTTTTTTCTTCAACTATCTCGGCACGGGCACGAAGATAAATTTTGCCTCTGCCCGTGGTGTAAGCATCTTTAATGCCTTTTGTGCCCATTATTATTCCGGCAGTCGGAAAATCAGGGCCTTTAATGCATTGCATTAAATCAAGCGAATCGCAATCGGGGTGGTCTATAATGTAGCTTACGCCGTCAACAACTTCTTTCATATTGTGCGGCGGAATGTTTGTTGCCATACCAACTGCAATACCGGATGAGCCGTTTACAAGCAGATTGGGAAATCTTGTTGGCAAAACGGAAGGCTCTTTTAAACGGTCGTCATAGTTTGAAACAAAATCAACCGTGTCTTTATCTATATCCTGCAGCATTCTCATGCTGATTTTGCTCATTCTTGATTCCGTGTATCTGTATGCTGCGGCAGGGTCGCCGTCTATTGTGCCGAAGTTGCCGTGGCCGTCAACAAGAACATAGCGCATTGAAAAGGTTTGTGCAAGCCTAACCATTGCATCATAAACAGAAGCATCACCGTGCGGATGATATCGGCCGAGCACGGAGCCGACTGTGTCGGCGCACTTTCTGTATGCCTTTTCGGGATAAAGATTGTTTTCAAACATTGTGTAAAGTATGCGCCTGTGAACCGGCTTTAATCCGTCTTTAACATCGGGCAAAGCACGCTGCACAATAACGCTCATTGAATAATCAAGAAATGCATTGCGCACCTCTTTGTTTATTTCAACATCAATAATTTTTTGATTGTCATAGCGAACTATTTCATCAGCCATTTATTATCTCTCCTGTGCGGAATAATCAGTTGAATTATTTTGCCTTGCAATTTGCGTTTGCGGCAAATAAAATCAAAGCTTAAATATCCAAGTTTTTAACATATTTTGCGTTTTTCTCTATAAATTCACGGCGAGGCTCAACATTATCGCCCATAAGGATGCTGAATGTTTCGTCTGCCTGCTGTGCATCCTCAACCGTAACTCTGAGCATTGTGCGGAATTCCGGATCCATGGTTGTTTCCCAAAGCTGTTCGGGATCCATTTCGCCAAGACCTTTGTATCGCTGCACATCGCATTGGCCGCCCATTTCTGCAATTTCACGGTCTCTTTCCTCATCGCTGAAAGCATAAACGCTCTTTTTGCCCTTTGAAACCTTGAAAAGAGGGGGCTGTGCAAGATAAATGTATCCGCCCTCAACAAGCGGCTTCATATATCTGAAGAAAAATGTAAGCAACAGCGTTCTTATATGAGCGCCGTCAACATCGGCATCCGCCATAATAACTATTTTGTGGTAACGCAGCTTTGTTATGTCAAAATCATCGCCGATACCCGTGCCCAAAGCAGTTACAACGGGCATAAGCTTTTCATTGCCGTAAACCTTGTCAAGCCTTGCTTTTTCAACATTAAGCATTTTTCCCCACAATGGAAGAATTGCCTGGTGCACTCTGTCTCTGCCATCTTTTGCGGAGCCGCCTGCCGAATCACCCTCAACAATGTAAATTTCGCAAAGTGAAGGGTCGTTTGAAGAGCAGTCTGCAAGTTTGCCCGGCAGCTTTGTGTTTTCAAGTCCGGATTTGTTTCTTGCGCTGTCTCTTGCTTTTCTTGCGGCTTCTCTTGCACGGGATGCATCAAGCGCTTTGTTTAAAATTGCTTTTGCCGTTTGGGGGTTTTCTTCAAAATAAGTCATCAATTTTTCATAAACCATTGATGAAACAAGCCCTGTTATATCTGTGTTGCCGAGCTTGCCCTTTGTTTGCCCCTCAAACTGAGCCTCAGTAAGCTTAACGCTGATAATTGCCGTTAAGCCCTCTCTTACATCGTCGCCTGAAAGCTTTTTATCACTGTCTTTTAAAATATTGAATTTTTTGCCGTAATCATTAAACACTCTTGTAAGTGCCGTTTTAAAGCCGGTTTCGTGCGTGCCGCCGTCAATCGTGTTGATATTATTTGCAAACGAAAGTAAAATCTCGTTGTATGAATCCGTGTAGCAAATGGCAACCTCTGCACTTCTGTCTTCCTTGGTGGCAGAAAGGTGAATAACATCGTTTTGAATGGGAGTTAAGCCTCTGCTTGTGTTTATGTATTCAACAAAAGAGCGAATACCGCCCTCATATTTAAATTCCTCGCTCTGCTGCAATTCGGGGTCACTTTCTCGTAAATCGGAAAGTGTAATCGAAAGCCCTGCGTTAAGGAACGCCTGCTCACGAAGCCTTCTTGCAAGCACATCATAATCATAAACAAGTGTTTCGGTAAATATTTCACCGTCCGGCTTAAATTTAATATATGTACCGTGGCCGTCAGAATCGCCTATTATGTGCAAATCGTTAACCGGCACGCCTCTTTCAAATCTTTGCGAATATACATGGCCGTTTTGAGTTACCTCAACCTCAAGCCATTCGGAAAGAGCGTTAACAACAGATGAGCCTACACCGTGCAAACCGCCCGAAACCTTGTAGCCGCTGCCGCCGAATTTACCGCCGGCATGCAGCACCGTTAAAACAACCGTAACCGCCGGTAAGCCTGTTTTTTCGTTTATGCCTGTGGGAATACCTCTGCCGTTATCACGCACCGCAATAACATTATCCGGCAAAATTTGGCATTCAATATGTGTGCACACACCTGCCAAAGCCTCGTCAATAGAGTTATCAACAATTTCATAAACAAGATGGTGAAGTCCTCTCGGTCCTGTTGAGCCGATATACATACCCGGCCTTTTACGAACTGCCTCCAAGCCCTCCAGCACCTGAATGTCTTTTGCGGAATATTCTTCCGTAACAACCGTGTTCATATCCTCTTCTTCAAGCACTGTTTTGTTTTCTTCGCTCATAGATAATTCACATTGCCTTTCCGGCTGCCTTTTTAATCTGAACTAAATTCGCCGCAGCCTTGCGAAATTTATTTTTTTGCTTTTAAGCAAACCAACTTTTTTATTGTTTTTGCCTTTTTTTATTAAATCATTTATCTTTGCGCTCTTTTTAAAACCGTTGCCGTGTTGAGCGGGCTTATGTAAACCTTGTCTTTCGTAACGATAAAACTTTTAGGCAAATCATAACCCGCATAGATTATTTTGCCGCTTTTTTGCGCCGCATTTAAATAATCTCTTGTTATTTTGCCAACTGTTGCTTTGTCCATATCAAAAACGGCAATAATGTCTTTTTCTTTAAGCACATATTCCTCGCCGATATTTATATACATCAGTTTTCCTCCGCCCGGCCGCCGTGCATTCTTATGGTTTTTCCTTTTTTTAATCTTAGCACGGTTTGCGCATCGCAGCAGGTTATAAAAACCTGCCAATCCTTAATGTGGTTTAAAATATAATCTTGGCGTTTTTCGTCAAGCTCGCTCATAACATCATCAAGCAGCGCAACGGGATTTTTTTGCGTTTTTTCTTTTAAAAGGCTTGCCTCCGCAAGCTTAAGCGCAAGCACGCAGCTTCTTTGCTGCCCTTGGCTACCGTAAAGCCGTGCCGAATTGCCGTTTATAAGAATTTGCAAATCGTCTCTGTGCGGCCCTGTTTTTGTTATTCGCTGAATTATATCTTCGTTTTGTTTTTCATTAAGAATTTTTTTAAGCCTTTGCTCAATTTCCTCAAGCGACAAATCTTTATAATCAAATTCACCTTTTAAGCAAATGTCAAATTCTTCTTTTCCGCCCGAAAGCCCCGCATAAATTTCTTTTGCATAAGGCAAAATCGCCTCTGTGTATTTTTGGCGCTGATAAATTATTTTTGCGCCGTCTTTTGCAAGTGCCGCATCCCAAATATAAAGCATATCCCTTAAATCCGAGCAGGTATTTATGTCCTTTAAAACGGCATTTCGCTGTTTCAGGCTTCTGTTGTAATTTTTAATAACAGTTATGTAATTTGATTTTATTTGGCACAGAGCATTGTCTGTAAATTTTCGCCTTTCGGCAGGCCCGTCCTTAATCATTGAAAGGTGAACGGGAGAGAATATTACCGCTTTGATTACATCACCGAGCTCCGTCGGCGATTTTTTATTTACACCGTTAACAGTTGCATGCCTTTTATCATCTATAAATATCTTTGCGCTTTGTTCTCTTTTGTCGCTTTCAAAATCAATTCCGAGCCTTGCAAATTTGCTTCCAAAGGAAATCAATTCGCTGTCTTTTGCGCCCCTGAAGGATTTGGAGCCCGTAAAAAGATATATAGCCTCAAGCAAATTAGTTTTTCCTTGAGCATTTTCGCCGTAAATTATGTTTACATCGTCAAAATCAAGTTTTATATCTTTTAAATTGCGAAAATTTTCCGCCTCTATGCTTTTAATCTTCATTTTCTACAAGATAATCAATATTTAAAAACGAAACCTTATCGCCGGCCTTTATTTTTTTACCTCTTGAAAGGCAAGTCTCGCCGTTTACTTTAACTCTGCCTTCCTGCACAAATTGCTTTGCTATTGCTCCCGTTTCGGCAGCTCCGGCAAATTTTAATAAACTGTCCAGCTTAATAAAAGGTGTGTTTATTTTTATGATTTCACTGTGCCTTTCGGCAATTTTAACCTTTAATTTCATATTTTTTAATTCTTTTTTACTCTTTATTTTTTATGTTAATCAATCATTATCGCTGCCTTTTAATCTCATCGGCAAAACAAGGAAAAGAAAACTTTCATCATTAACCGGTAAAACTTTAACCGGGCTAACAGGGCCGCTGAGTTCAATTTTAACCTGATCCGTGTCTGCCGCATTAAAAGCATCAAGCAAATATTTTGAATTAAAGCCTATTTCAACTCTGTTGCCGCTGATGTTTGCGTGTGTGTAATCCACAACTCTGCCAAGGGAGGAAACGGTTGAAACTCTCATTTCGTCATTATCAAAAAGGCATCTGATGGGGTTTTTTGCGCTGTTTTCAATAACGGGAATTGTTCTTTCAATGCAGGAAATTGCATCGTTTGTGTTAATAAGCACCGTTGTGCCCGATGTTTTTGGAATTGCCGCATTGTAATCAAGAAAATCGCCTTCAAGCAATCTGCTTATAATGCTGTAATTATCAACATCAAATATAATATGCCTTTTACCAACGCTGATTTGAATATCTTTATCTGTTTCGCTGCCTATGATTTTAATAAGCTCTCTTATTGTTTTTTTAGGCACTATAAAGGTTAATTCTTCACCGTCATATTTAATTGTTTCCGTTCTTATTGCAAGGCGAAATCCGTCTACACCAACAAGGCGAAGCTGATTTTTTGAAAGTTCAAATTTTAAACCGGTGTGCACCATTTTTTGATTTTCGTCTTCCGCAACGGCAAAAAGAGTTTGCATAACCATTTTTTGAAGCACGCCTTGGTTTATGAAAACGGGAATTCCGCCGGAAACACTCGGCAATTCGGGATATTCGTCTGCGCTGATTCCCATAATGTTATATTGAGCTGCCCCCGCCGTAATTGAAACGGATGTGCCGCTTGTTTCAAAGGTTATTGATTCCGATGCGGCTTTTCTTATAATGTCGCAAAGAACCTTTGCATTTATAACAAGCGCACCCGGTTCTGAAACGGTTGCCTGCATAATTGTGTTTATTCCAAATTCAAAGTCATATCCCGTAAGGCTTAAAGTGTCTGATCCGCACTCAACAAGTATGCCTTCAATTGTGGGAATAGTAACCTTGGTGCTAACTGCCCTCATAACATTATTGCAGGCGTTGTTAAGATTTTTGGTATTGCAGGTAAATTTCATAAATTTTTCCTCCGCTTCAATTACACTAACTGACTTTTAGTAGTAGTAATATAGAGTGTTTAAATTGTTTAAAGTTTTAATTTTTGGGGCGGCTGCTTAAAAAATCGCTGATTTTTCAGTGTTGAAAATTTTTAAAGGATTTGTTTGTTTTGTTAAAAATTTTTGATTTAAACAGTCGCTGTTGAAGTTTTTTTGTTGAAAGAATAATAAAATGTTGAATTATTCTGTTTTAATGTTGTTTATAATATCATTTATTTTGCGCTGCATTTTGGAATCCGTTTGAATTTCTTTTTCCATATCGTTAATGCTGTAAATAACGGTTGAATAGTTTTTGCCGAATTCCTTGCCTATCATTTCAAAGGTAAGCGTTGTTGCCTCTCTGATTATGAACATGCACATTTTTCTTGCATGCGTTATATTTGCTTTTTGCTTGGCTGATTTAATATCTTCCTCAGAAACGCCTTCCGTTCTTGAAACCTCTTCTATAATTCTGTTTATGGTAACGGAGGTAGGAGGCACTTCATTATCTATAACATCTTTAATAACCTTTTGGGCAATTGCCGTTGAAGGCTTGTGCCCGCTGAGCTCGCACATTGCATAAAGTTTTTTTGTGGTGCCCTCAAGCTGCCTTATGTTTGATTTTATCTTTTCTGCAATAAAATCAACCACATCATTTGGAATTTTAAAATTAAGCAGCTGTGCTTTGTTTTTTATAATTGCGCAGCGTGTTTCAAATTCCGGCGGCTGAATGTCTGCCAAAAGTCCGCTTTCAAATCTGCCGCAAAGCCTTTCCGTAAGGCTTTGAATTTCTTTAGGAGGCCTGTCCGAAGTAAGCACAATTTGCTTTCCGCTTTCAACAAGTGTGTTAAAAGTGTGGAAAAATTCCTCTTCCGTGGCTTCCTTGCCGGCTATAAATTGAATATCATCTATCAAAAGCACATCTGCGTTTCTGAATTTGTTGTGAAATGCATCTGTTGTTTTGTGCTGCAATGCATTAACAAATTCGTTTGCAAAATCCTCTGCACGCACATAAAGAATTTTCATTTCAGGAAAATTCTTGCGAATTTGATAGCATATTGCATTAAGAATGTGTGTTTTGCCAAGACCGGGTTTTCCGTAAATAAAAAGCGGGTTATAGTTGTTATAAGAATGATTTTGCTTAAATTGCCCGCCCGGATCCTCAGAAACGGCTATTGCTGCTCTGTAAGCAAAGCGGTTTGACGGGCCTTCAATAAAAGTGTCAAATGTAAAGGGATAATTTTCGCTGTTTTCCTCTTTTATTGCTTCTTTTTCTTCTTTTTGCTCTTCTGTTTCTTGCTCGGAGCAAAGTTTGTATTCAACATTAACTTTAAAGCCGAGCACTTCTTCAAAGGCTTGATTTAAAAGAGAGCCGTATTGCTGCTTAGTTATTTTTTCCTGCATTGGGGATGTAAGCATCAAAGTAACGGTATTGTCGTTAAAATCAGTCAGTTTAAGAGGCTCAATCCAAAGCGAAAAGCCGGTTTTTGATATTTGGGTTTTGCAATAATCTAAAACAGCAAGCCAAATATCGTCATAAGTAGTCATTGCCATAATAAATATTCCTTTTGAGTTGATTTTTTAAACATTTTGCCTGCTTTATTGTTGAAATAAATATTTAAATAATTATATCATCATTTTTGTTATAATACAATAGTTTTTAATAAATATATACTTATATATTTATATATATCTATATATAATATATAATATATAAACAAAGCAATAAAGC
This sequence comes from uncultured Anaerotruncus sp., assembly GCA_900539775.1. Lineage (GTDB taxonomy): Bacteria > Bacillota > Clostridia > Oscillospirales > Acutalibacteraceae > Eubacterium_R. The sequence continues at coordinate 322,011 of UQDL01000001.1, forward strand.
AATAAAAAATAAGGTTTAAATTTTAGTTTAATATCACTCTTGTTCTTGTTTTATAAAAAGTTATAATGTATAATGATTTATAATTAAAATATATTGCCAAATCATTATGAAACAAGGAATTTAAAGTGAGAATTTTTAAAAACAGGGGCGATATTTATGTGCCCTCAACTAAGTTTAAATCCGATTTAGAGCAAAAAATACTTTGGTCTGTTTTGGCTTTTATAATATTTTTTACAGCCGTTTTTTTGCTTGTGTTCGGAATAAAATATAATTTTTCGGCAAAGGAATTTTTTGCACCCGATAATATGAAAACAGAGCAGGCCGATGTTGCGGATCAGCTGCCGGCTGTTTCGGGAAAAACAAATTTTTTATTTGTTTTAAGTAATAAAAACACAAATGAAATGCTGTTTTGCACAATTTTCCAAGCCGATATGGATACTGTGTCTTATAAATCATGTGCCCTCAGTGCAAGCACAAACACAGAATCGGGCAAGCTTTCCGAAATATATAAATCCTCCGGTGCGGCAGGCGTTGTAAACGCCGTTAATAAGCTTATCGGCATTGATATAGATTATTATATTGATGAAAGCTTCGAGGATTATAAAAAAATGTTTGATTATATGGGCACGATAAATTATACCGTGCTTGAAGATGTTAAATATAAGGATACAGACAGATACGGCTTTAATATAAAGGTTAAAGCAGGTAATCAAAAGCTTGCCGGCGATAATGCGGAAAAGCTGCTGCGATATTATATAGGCAAGGAAAAAAATTTCACTGCCGCAAACGATTTAATATTGGCAGCGGTTTCGCAGCATATGAATGAAACAAATTTTGAAAACAGGGAAAGCCTTTTCAGTAAAATGATAAGCCTTTCCAAAACCAATATAACGGTTAAGGATTTCACCGATAATTTGGATAACTTAAAGGTGCTTTCCGCAAACACAACGGGAGTAAGCGTTTACAGCGCCGTTGCTCAGTATGACGGCGATGATTTAACTTCCGCATCAATAAGCGATATATTGGGATATTTTGCAAAATAATTTTTCTGTGAAAGGCGTTTTATGGATAAGAAAAAAATTGAAAAAGCGGTTTATGAAATTCTTGAGGCCGTTGGTGAAGACCCAAACAGGCCGGGGCTTGTTGAAACCCCCCGCAGAGTTGCGGATATGTATGAGGAAATGTTTTGCGGCTTAACGCAGGATCCACGCCGCCATCTTAAATTTTTTGATGAAAAATCAAATGATGAAATGGTTATTGTGCGTGATATTCCTTTTGCATCAATGTGCGAGCATCATTTGCTGCCGTTTGTTGGAAAAGCTCATATTGCCTATATTCCCGGCGAAAACAAAATAATAGGGCTTTCAAAGCTTGCAAGAATTGTTGATAATTTTGCAAAAAAGCCGCAGGTGCAGGAAAGATTAACTCATGATATTGCAGATTTTCTTTACACTGAAATGAGCGCAAAGGGCGTTGCCGTTATTATGGAGGCAGAGCATATGTGCATGTCTATAAGAGGGGCAAAGGCTTCCGGCAGCAAAACTCAAACCTCGGCTCTCAGGGGCATTATGAAATCTGATGCACGCACCCGTGAAGAGGCTTTGGCACTGCTTAATAAATAACCGAATTTCATAATAAAGCAAAGGAAAAAAATATGATTTGGAAATGCGCAGATAAAAATATAGAATACGGAAAAAAAACCCTTATTATGGCAATCATAAATGTTACTCCGGATTCTTTTTCAGACGGGGGAGACAGTTTTAACCCTGCCGATGCAATTGAAAATGCCGTTAAAGCACAAAATAACGGGGCAGATATAATTGATTTCGGCGCTCAGTCAACACGCCCGGGCTACACTCCTATTTCCGATGATGAGGAATGGGAAAGGCTTGAGCCTGTTTTGCAGGGTATAGAGGGAAAAATAACCATTCCAGTTTCGATAGACACCTTTTTCCCCTCTGTTGCTCTCAGGGCGGCAAAGCTGGGCGCAAATATCATAAATGATGTTTCGGGCTATGTTTCAAAGGAAATGGCAAGGGCCGTTATTCAAACGGGCTGCGGCTGGATAATAATGCATTCAAAGCACGGCGATGTTAAAGAGGTAAGGGATTTCTTTAAGCGCAGCGAAAAAGAAGCGCTTGATTTGGGCGTTGAAAAATCGCAGCTTTGCTTTGATATGGGCATAGGCTTCGGAAAAACAAGAGATGAGGATCGCAGCCTTATTGCAAATGTAAAAAAATATAAGCTTGCAGGCTACCCCCTGCTTCTCGGCACAAGCAGAAAAAGAGTTATCGGCGAAAGCAGCATACAGCCGGAGCCGAAAAAACGCACTTACGGCAATATTGCGGCAGACACGGCGGCAATATTCGGCGGCGTAAATATCATCCGCCTGCATGATGTTGAAAATGAAAAGCAGGGCATATATATGGCGGATAGCTTAAAAATTGCATTGAAATAGCTATATTTTAACAGAAAATTTATATTTGGTGATGTTTAATGGATAAAATCATAATTAAAGGACTTAAATTTTTTGCTTATCACGGTGTTAATCCGGAAGAAAAAGAGCAGGGTCAAAATTTTATTTTTGATATAATTTTGCATGTAAATATGAATAAGGCATGCCACAGCGATAATGTGGAAGACACTGTTTCTTATGCAAAGGTTGTTAAAACGGTGCGCCGTGTTTTTTGTGCGGAAAAATATGATTTGCTTGAAAAATGTGCGCAGGTAACCGCAGATGCCGTTTTGGCGGAATATCCGGCAGTGTTTAAGGTTGAAATCACTCTTAAAAAGCCTCAAGCACCCGTAAACGCCGATTTTGATTATATGGCGGTAAATATCGTTCGCAGCAGGGATTAAGCCGCAAACGGCTGCCAAGCGTTAAAAAACGCAGTTTCAAAGCAATAAAATGATTTTAAAATTTAAATTATTTTGCGCCTTATCGGCTACAATAAGGCGAATTCTTGTCTTATAAATGTAGTTGGAAAGGTTTAAAAGATTATTTATGGGAAAACATTATTTTTATGCACTTGGGCTTGGCTCAAATTTGGGAAAAAGAGAAGAAAATTTGCAAAATGCGGTTTCTGCAATTGCACGCCTGCCGAAAACACGCATTATGCAGTGCGCAAATGTTTATGAATCAGAGCCGGTCGGCTGTGAAATTGAGCAGGGAAATTATTTAAATTCCGCAATTTTAATTGCAAGCGAATTCACTCCGCATGAAATGCTTGGAATTTGCATGGGAATAGAATGTGCTCTCGGCAGGGAAAGAACGGTTAAAAACGCCCCGCGCATTATTGATATAGATATGCTTTACGCAGAGGATAAGGTTTTGAAAACAAAAAATCTTGTTGTGCCTCATCCGGAAATTGAAAACAGGCTTTTTGTGCTTGCACCTTTGAAGGATATTTTCTTTAAGGGCAATGCCTTTGGTTTTATTTTTGATCAATATATTGATAAAAACAGAAATCAGCGCCTCAAATTAACAAATTTTAAGCTTACATATCCCCGCTATGAGGGCAAATAAAAAATAAAAATTAAAGGAACGGTGTGGCACACTCTGCAAAAACGAATGTGCTTCAGCCGTTCCTTTTTTTATGTTTTTGTTTTATTCTTTATTTTGATTTTTTCTTTGCACTTTTTTTTGCATTGTTTATTATTTGATCAACAAAATAACAGCGCCGATGCTGTTTATTAAAAGCGCTTTTAATGCGGCAAAATAAAATTTTTAAAGAATAGCAAATTTTAGCCTTTTTATTATTTTTAGATTTGCAAACAATATTAGCGTGCGGTGTGCAATTAAAAATTTAAGGAGAAAAAGATGAAAAGAAAAACGGAAAATATGATTAAAGGGCTCGGCGTTGCAATGGCGGTAGGAAGTGTGATTGCAGGCGCAACTGCAACAATGGGCAGCAACAGCAAAAAAACAAAAAGGGCAATGCAAAAAGCGGTAAACAAGGTTTCCGATTTTGCGGAAAATGTTTCCGCATTTATGTAAGCCGATCGGCGGCGATTTTTTGCTTTTGTGTGCATAATCAAAAGCAAAGCCGGCAGGCAAATAAAAATATAAAAACAAAAAAACCGTTCCGAAAGGAACGGTTTAATTTTTTGCAATTTAAGCGATTAAGCCTTATTATCAGAGCCGAAAACATCCTTAATCTTATGCTCAACAACCTCTTGAATAAGGTCTCTTGCAGGAGTAAGGTATTGGCGGGGGTCAAACTGAGTCGGATTCTCCGAAAGGTGCTTTCTGAGAGCTGCAGTCATTGCAATTCTGATGTCTGAATCAACATTGATTTTGCAAACTGCAAGAGAAGAAGCCTTGCGAAGCATATCCTCCGGAATGCCGATTGCATCGGGCATCTGGCCGCCGAATTCGTTAATAATCTTAATGTGATCTTGGTTTACGGAAGATGCACCGTGAAGAACAATCGGGAAGCCGGGAAGCTTTTCGCTTACTTCGTTAAGAATATCAAAGCGAAGCTCAGGATTTTGGCCGGGCTTAAATTTGTATGCGCCGTGTGATGTGCCGATTGCAATTGCAAGTGAATCAACACCCGTTGCCTTAACAAATTCATAAGCTTCTTCGGGGCTGGTGTAAAAAGCATCGTCTGCATTAACCTGAACATCATCCTCAACGCCGGCAAGTGTGCCGAGTTCGCCCTCAACTACAACGCCGTGAGCGTGAGCATATTCAACAACCTTTTTTGTAACCGCAATATTTTCCTCAAAGGGAAGAGAAGAACCGTCAATCATAACGGAGGTGAAGCCGCCGTCAATGCAGTCCTTGCAGGTTTCAAAGTTCGGGCCGTGGTCAAGGTGAAGAGCAATAGGAAGGCCTGTTTCCTCTGCCGCAGCTTTAACCATTGCTACAAGATAGCCGTGAGATGCATATTTGCGAGCACCTGCAGAGCATTGAAGAATAACGGGTGCGTTAAGCTTCTTTGCAGCACGGGTAATGCCCTGAACGATCTCCATATTGTTTACGTTGAAAGCACCGATAGCGTAGCCGCCTTCATATGCTTTCTTAAACATTTCTTTTGTTGTTACAAGTGGCATATTTAAAATCTCCTATATGTTTATTGAGGTGCGCTAAAACACCCCTACGCTTGATATTATACAGCATTTGCTTTTGAATATCAACGGAATAAGAAAACATTTTGCCCCGCAATTTATAAAATAAAAGTTAATTCTGCAAAATTTTTGTTTAAAATATGGCTCTTTTTGCAGTTTTTGCTCAGCGCATGCGGTTTGTAAGCTTTTCAAGCGGTTTGTAAACAGCGGCGGTAACGGCAACGGAAATAAGCCCCTTAACAATTGTGAAAGGCACATTGAAAACCAAAAGCGCTTCAGGAATTGAAGCCGTGCTCGGCCTGATAAGGCGATACATTTCAAGAATAGCCTCTTTCGGGAAGCCGATAACGGAATAATAAAGGGGATAGATTATGAAATTGTTGCATGGCAGCGAAACTATGCCCATCACAACAGCGCCTGCTATTCCGCCGATAAGTGCGCCCTTAAAGTTTGGCATTTTTTTATAAATCATTCCTGCCGTAAACACAAAAACGGCACCAAGCAAAAAGTTTGAAAGCTCGCCAACCGCTCCGCTTCCGCTTGCTATAAGGTGAAAAAGGTTCTTGATAAAGGCAATTAAAACTCCGGCAAGCGGGCCGCAAACAAATGCGCCTATAAGCTCCGGCAAATCAGAAAAATCCAGCTTAATGAAGGATGGCATAAAAGGCAGCGGCACCTCGGCATATTGCAGCACAACCGCTATTGCGCACAAAAGCGCAGTGGTTGTTATTTTGAGGCTTTGCGGCTTTGAAAAAGCCTTTTTTTGATTTTTTTTGTTTTGTGCATTCATTTCAATCTCTCCTTTTTGGGCAAAAGAGAAGCCCTAAATGCAAATGCATTTAGGGCGTTAATGTTTTCGCTGAGCCGCAATGAAAAATCCACGCAGCAATATAAAAAAACATTTCCTCTCATCCGGACTTTAACCGTCGGTATCGGAATTTCACCGATTCGGCCGCTGCACAAAAAGCGGTTCGCAGACTTTACTGCCGGTGGGGAATTACACCCCGCCCTGAAAATATTTTGTGTTTATATTATATTCCGGCACTTTTGATTTGTCAACACAAAAATCAAAGGCACATTCCGTTAAGAAAAATGCGTTTAAGCTTTATGAATTTTGCCGTTGCCGCTGCTTTAATTTAATGTGTGTTATTTTTTCTGTCTTTTTTTGAAACATACATTGCACGCAGCGAGTTCGCAACCGCAATAAGGCAAACGCCCACATCGCCGAAAACGGCAAGCCACATTGCGTTTTCATTAAAGATGCCTATGGCACAGCCGATGATGATAAGCACCTTAACCGCAATGCTGAAGATGATGTTTTCGTGCACGATATTCATTGTTTTCTTTGCGATTTTTCTGCCTACCGGCAGCTTTGATAAGCTGTCGCTCATAATAACAACATCGGCAGCCTCAATTGCAACATCCGAGCCTATGCCGCCCATTGCAACGCCAACATCGGATTGGGCAAGCACGGGTGCGTCGTTAATACCGTCGCCCGTGTAAAGCACAATGTCGTTGCCGGAATTTTGAAGCGCTTTAACCTTTTCAACCTTTTCCTGCGGCAAAAGCTTTGCGTAATATTCGTCTATTCCTGCTTTTTTTGCCATATCTGCGGCTATTGGCTCTTTATCGCCGGTTAGCATAACGGTTTTTTTAACGCCCATTTTGCCAAGCCTTGCGATTGCCTCTTTACTGTCTGTTTTAATAACATCCGCAAAAACAATGTTGCCCAAAAATTCTTTTTCGCTGCAAAGATAAATTGCCGTGCCTATAAGATTTGTTTCTTTAAAATCAACTCCAACCTGCTTCATCAGCTTTTCGTTGCCGGCATAGTATTTAACGCCGTTCACAACAGCGGAAACACCCATGCCTGCATAGTTTTTGGCATCTGAAACCTGAAGATGATCTGCATATTGCCCAAATGCCAGGCAAACGGATTTTGCAATCGGGTGGGTGGAATATTTTTCGCATGCCGCAATCAGGCCAAGCAGCTCACGGTGGTTTTTCTTATCCGTGCAATGGCAATGCACGCATTCGCAGTTTACATATTCAAATTTGCCGCTTGTGATTGTGCCCGTTTTATCAAAAACAGCCACATCAAATTTGGAAAGCAGCTCAAGATAATTGCTGCCCTTAATAAGAATGCCCTGCTTTGAGCTTGCGCCGAGGCCGCTGAAAAAGCTGAGCGGAATTGAAATAACAATTGCGCACGGGCAGGAAACAACAAGTGCGGAAAGGCCTCTGTATGCCCATTCCTTCCATTCACCGCCAAAGAAAATTGGCGGCACCAAAATTATAAGCAGTGCAACAAGGCAAACCGCCGGTGTGTAATATTTTGCAAAGCGTGTTATGAATTTTTCGGCGTGGCTCTTTTTGCTGTCTGCATCCTGAATCATATCAAGAATTCGGGAAACGGTTGAATCGCTGTATGCTTTTGTTGCTTTTATTTTAAGCATTCCGTCTGCGTTAACGGATCCGGAATAAACAGTGTCTCCGGCAGAAACGGAAGCCGGTATGCTCTCGCCCGTAAGGGCAGAGGTGTCCACCTCGGCGCTGCCGCTTTCAACAACGCCGTCAAGCTCTATTTTTTCGCCGGGATTAACCGTAAATATATCTCCGGGCTGCACGTCCTCCGGGTCAACATCAACAAGCTTGCCGCCTTTTTCTATATGAACCTTTTGCGGCGCCGATTTAATCATATCCGTAATGGATTTGCGGCTCTTTCCAACCGCCAAATCCTGCAAAAACTCTCCTATTGTGTATAGCAACACAACTGCGCAGCCTTCGGCATATTCGCCAATTGCAAATGCACCCACGGAGGCAATTGCCATAAGGAAGTTTTCGTTAAAGAAATTCTTGTGCATAATTCCCTCAACGGCTTCTCTTATTATTTCAAAGCCAACAACAAGATAAGAAACCGCAAAGCATGCCATTGCGGCATATTTCAGCGAAGCGGGCTGTGTAAATGCCTCGTTGATAATGTAACCTGCAATAAAAAACACGCCGGAAATGATTATCTTTGTCCAAAATTCCTTTTTGTTTACCTCGCCGCCGTGCTCATGGTCGTGTCCGCAGCCGCAGCCGTCGTCGCAGCAATGGTCGTGGCCGTGCTCATGGTGATGCTCATGGCCGCAGTTGCATTCTTCGTGATTATGCTTGTGCATCTCGCTCATTGAAAATTCCTCCTATTCTTCTATGTGCTCAATTCCGCAATCAATAATGTTTTTAACATGATCGTCGGAAAGGGAATAAACAACCTGCTTGCCGGATCTTGTGTATTTCACAAGATGATTTTGTTTCAGTATTCGCAGTTGGTGCGAAACGGCAGTTTGCGAAACGCCCGTGGCCGCCGTTATTTCGGTAACGTTTAAATCGCCCTCAAACAGCGAACAGAGTATTTTGAGCCTTGTTGAATCCGAAAAAATTTTGAATAAATCCGCAAGGTCGTAAACCATTTCTTCATCAAGCATATTGTTCACCTCGGTTTTAGTATTATGTATGAACACCTGTTCATATGTTCATTATATTCATAACATACGTGATTGTCAACACTTTTTTTGAATTTTCGGTGAAATTCAGAATTGAAATCTGAAAATGCGTCGAAATTCCGCCTTTTTAATTGCTTTTTGGCAGAAAAAAAGCAGCAGTTTCGGGAATTGCCCCTTCTCTGCTGCTTTTGTGCGCTTTGTGATTAAAAATCTGCAAGCGTTAAATTAAATGTTTAAAAAATCAAGCCTCATGCTTTTTTCTTGCAAAAAGAATAACAAAAGCTGCTGCGCCCGCTGCCGTAAGAGATGCTGCCGCAATTCCCGTGCTGCCTGTTGCCGGCGATTTTTTGCCTGTGTCTTTCTTTGCCTGTGTTGCTTGTGTGGTTGTGGTTTCCGCTTTGGTTGTGGTTTCTTGCGGTTGCTGCGGTTCCGGATCTGCATCTGCAATCGGAAGATAATATGCAAGTGCAAAAACAGCATCTGCGGTTGCATAATAAGGATCGTAATCTGCCTTGAAACCGCCTGTTTCGGAATCATAGAATTTGTTTATAAGCAAATCATAAACGGAATCTGCCTTTGTTTTGTTGCCGTATGCCGAATAAGCCGCAAGTGCAAGCGCCGTTGAATCTGCGCTCGGTGTGTAGTTAACATAGCCATCTGCACTGTATGTGTTTTCAAGCAAAGCAAAAGCATCGTCTGTGTATTGCGAATAATCTCCGCTGCCGTATTTAAGGGTAATAAGGAACATTGCAAGATCGTCTGCCGATGTGCCGTAACCGCCCCAAAAATCAGTGCCGGTGCCGATTGTGTAAAAGCCGATCATCTTGCCGCAAAAAGCATCTGCCGCATCGGTAAGTCCGTGTGCGCTTGCTGCCTCTGCCGCAAAAAGATAGTTGTATGGGCTGGCGCCGTAGTTTGCGGGATCCGCATTTTTAAGCATTTCAACATAGTTTACGCCGTCAATATTTTCGGGATTCATGCCAAGCTTGTCTGCAATTGTGATGATTTCGCCAAGTGTTCCCACATCTGTAAGCGTGCCTGCCGCAGCCGCATCTTTTGCAGATGCAAAAAATGCATCCTTGTATGCGCTGACATCGGCGCCGCTTTTTGCAAGAATGTAAAAATTCTTTGCGTTTGCAATTGTGTAGCCGCCTTGGCTGTATTTGCCGTCAAAAGCATAAGCAACGGAGGTGTTTACAACCTTGTTTACATCTGATTTAGTTGCGCCGAATGCCGTTACGGATGCACACATAACGATCATTACGGATAAAAGCGCTGCCAAAAATTTTTTCATAATCATAACCTCACCGTTATTAAAATTTATGCCTCCGGCGGATATCCTGACTCGCAACACGCCGCTTTGCGGCAAGCCTACTTTTCACCTTCCCGCCTTTGGGCAGTGGTGCTGAATTTCGTTTTGCTTACAGTAGAGTGAGCTGCTGCGGCTTTTCACCGCATTCCCCGCAAGGAAATTTGGCTTTTCCTTTCGGCATGATAAGATTATACTCTGCCATAAAAATATTGTCAAATCAAATAAAGCGTGTTATTATAATTTTATGAAAAAAGATATAAATGCAAAAAATGCGGTAATTGCCGTGCTTTGCGTCGTGCTTGTCATATGCGGTTTGGTGTTTGGCATTCAGGCGGCAAAAAGCAGCAAGGCTGCCAAAATCGAAAATAAAACAAGCGTTTCGCTTTCGTCTTCGTCCGAAAGTTCTTCTGAAGCCGCTGATGTTGCCGGCGGCTCATTTGATGATGCCGAAAGCAAATCAAAAGCCCAAAGCTCACAAAGCGGCAAAAATCAGAGCGCAAAATCAAAAACATCCTCAACAACGGCTCGTTCTGAAACGAAAACAACAAAAAAATCAGGGGATTCGGCCGGTGCTGCGCAAAAAAACAATAATAAAGAGCAAGCAGAAGAGCCGCAAAAAAAAGAAATCACCGTTTCTTTTTCAATTTCCTGCAAAAACGCTGTTGCTTACGGCAGCGAAAATGCACCGCAAAGCGGATATTTCATACGCCCTGAGGAATACACAGGCAAAAACGGAATCACTGTTTTTGATGTGCTTGAGGCAGAGTGCAAAAGCCACGGTATAGAGCTGACTTATAAGGATAAATATTACATTCAGGGAATAGGCGGCCTTGCGGAAAAGCAATGCGGCGGCGGCTCCGGCTGGATGTATCGTGTAAACGGCGTTGCTCCTCACAAAGCGGCGGTTGGTTATTATCTTAAAGACGGCGATGTTGTTGAATGGTATTATGTAACCAATATAAACGATAATTAAATGCAAAGCCGAAAATTGCCGCAAAATCGCAAAGAAAAGCGGCACATATGCTTAAGTTTTAATCAAGCAAACGGCTCAAAAATAATCAGTTAATAAAAAGCTGCCTGCACTCGGCTGAGTGCAGGTAGCTTTTTTCTGCACTTCGGCAAAAGCATTGCCGCCGTGCGTTGTTTAATTTTCGTTTCCGAAAAACGCTTTTGCTATGCGCACGCTTTCCATAGCGTCTTTTGCATACCAATCTGCATTTATCATTTTAGCATATGATTTTGTGAGCACCGCTCCGCCCACAAAGATTTTTGCATCTGTGTGCTTGTGCAGCAGCTGAATTGTTTTTTCCATTGCCGGCACGGTTGTTGTCATCAGCGCAGAAAGCCCCACAAGCTTAACATTGTTTTCGATAACGCAGTTAAGAACATCCTCCTCCGGCACATCCTTGCCAAGGTCTATAACATCAAAGCCGTAATTTGAAAGCAGCACTTTAACAATGTTTTTGCCTATATCGTGTATATCACCGTGAACAGTTGCAATCACGATTTTGTTGCCGCTTTTTTCGCTTGCTCCGCTTAAAATCAGCTTTTCTTTTATAACATCAAAGGCGGCTTTTGCACTGTCTGCGCTCATAAGCAGCTGCGGCAAAAAGATTTTATTTGCCTCAAAGCCGGCGCCAACCTCGTCAAGTGCCGGAATTATGTGCTCGTTAATAACGGTTAATGAATCGTTGCTTTCAAGTAGCTTTGCGGCGCAGGCGGCAGCCTCTTCTTTCATTCCTTTAACTATTGCCGTGTGCAGTGTTAAAAGAGATTCTGCCTTAGGCGCTTCCGAAACCGTAACGCTTTCAATGTATTCGCTGCAATTATCATCAAGCCCAGCAAGCGCATTGAATGAATAATATGCATTCATCATTGATTGCGATTTGGGGTTTATAATTCCGGCGGAAAGTCCGCTTTGCAAGGCAAGGGTAAAGAAAGCCGTGTTAATTGCGTCTCTTTTCGGCAAGCCGAAGGAAATGTTTGAAACACCCAAAACGGTGTTAACGCCAAGCACCTCACGAATGTATTTAACGGCTTTAAGCGTTTCGGCGCCGTTCATTTTATCCGTGCTTATGGTCATTGTTAATGCATCAACTATTAAATCTTTTTTGTCTATTCCGTATTCCGCCGCCGTTTTTATGATTTTTTCGGCAATGTCAATTCTGCCCTGTGCCGTTTCAGGAATTCCGTTTTCGTCAAGGCAAAGGCAAACCACCACGCTGCCGTATTTTTTGGCAAGCGGAAAAACCTCTTTCATATTTTTTTCTTTGCCGTTTACGGAATTGAGCATCGGCTTGCCGTTGTAAATCCTGAGCGCACGCTCAAGTGCGGCAATGTTTGTTGTGTCTATCTGCAATGGGGTGGAAAGCACGCTTTGCAGGCTTGAAACCGCCTGCTCCATCATTGCTTTTTCATCTATTTCCGGCAAGCCCACATTAACATCAAGCACCTGTGCGCCCGCATCTCTTTGCGTTATGCCCTCTTTGATAATATAGTCTATATCGTTTCGGCGCAGCGCTTCTTTAAATAATTTTTTGCCTGTAGGGTTGATTCGCTCGCCTATAACAATGGGCTTTACTCCCAAATCCACCGTTTCGCTGTAGGAAGAAACTCTTGAAAAACTCTTTTTTTCAGGCACGCTTGCCGGAATTTCCCTGCAGCGCTCAATCATTTGCCTGATATGCTCCGGAGTTGTGCCGCAGCAGCCGCCGAGGAATGAAACCCCTATGTGCGCCGCTTTTTCCATATCGTCTGCAAATTCCTTGGGCGTAACATTAAACACGGTTTGCCCGTTTACGCTTTCGGGCAGCCCGGCATTCGGCTGCAAAATTATCGGCAGCTCGGTGTGGCGGCGTATTTCTTCAACAAACGGCAGCATTTGCTTTGGACCGAGTCCGCAGTTAAAGCCTATTGCGTCAATGCCAAGCCCCTCCAGCATCGTAACGGCTGTTTTGATGTCTGCACCCGTCAGAAGGCGGCCTTTTTCATCAAAAATCATTGTAACATAAATCGGCAAATCGCAATTTTCCTTTGCTGCAAGCACCGCCGCTTTGATTTCATAAGTGTCGCTCATTGTTTCAATAAGCACTGCATCGGCGCCGTCCTTGCCGGCTCTGATCATTTGCGCAAAAATTTCAATTGCATCGTCAAAATCAAGGTCGCCCATCGGCTTTAAGAGCTTGCCCGTAGGCCCAATGTCAAGCAGCACCTTTTTGCCCGTGCTTTTTGCAAGGCGCACCCCGGCTTTTATAAGCTCTGCATAATTATCAAATTTAAGGCTGTTTGCGCCGAATGTGTTTGTTGTGATGTATTCGCTGCCCGCTTCTGCATATCCTTTGTGCACGGCAAGCACGGTTTCAGGGCTGCTTATGTTAAGCAGCTCCGGCAGCTCGCCTGCCTTTAAGCCTGCGCTTTGCAGCATTGTTCCCATGCTGCCGTCAAAAAATTTAATGTTCATAATGTCCTCTTTAGCTTGGTGGCTGTGTTATTCTATGCCTGCAAATGCCGTAACGGATTTTGTTGGTATCATTTGAAAGCTGTCTGTAAGCGTTATTCCACATCGCTTTGTTATATCAACAAGCTCAAATATTTTTTTCTGCTCCGATATATCCAAATCAAAATATCCCGGCGAATATCTTTGCCTTGTTTTAACATTGTTTTCACGCTCTATTTCGGCCTGTAAGCCGTCGCAAACCTCTTCAATATATGCCGCAAGCACCGCCTGCGTGGTAACAAGCTTTGCGCCCTCGCTTGAATGAAGCCTCAAAAGCATATCGCCCGGTGTTCCCAGCGTTGCCGCCATAATCGCCACACGCTTGCAGCCTGCAAGGTTTTGCGCCAGGCGGCGGCTTTTAAATTCCTTTTCGCAAACGGTTAGCGTGTCTTCGGAAACAGAGCAGTCAAAAACTCTGTAAATGCTTTTCGGCGTGCAGCTTCGCTGCGCCTCGGCAATGATTTCGTCTATCAGCGAATTTAAAGCTTCGTCTTGCACGGTGCTTCGGGTAAGCAGGTAGCGCAAAATCTCTTTTTTATCCATAAATTATCTCCGAAAGCCCGGCTGAAATCGCACCTGCCACATCGGGCTTGTTCATTGTGTAAATATGAATGTTGTTTTGGCCGTTTGCCATCAAATCAATTATCTGCTCCGTGGCATAAACAATGCCTGCCTGCTTCATTGCTGCAGGATTGTCGCCGAAGCGCTCCACGATTTTTTGGAATTTTTTCGGAAATGCGCAGCCGGAAAGCTCAACGCTGCGTTTAATTTGGTTTGCGTTTGTTATGGGCATAATGCCTGCAATGATGGGCACATTTATGCCTTTTATAAGGCAGTTTTCCTTAAAACGCAGAAAAACATCATTGTCAAAAAACATTTGCGTTGTTAAAAAATCAACTCCGCAGTCAACCTTTTCTTTAAGGTGGTTTATATCTTCAACTCTGTTTGCGCTTTCGGGGTGAATTTCAGGATAGCATGCGGCGCCCACGCAAAAATCACCGTTGCTTTTGATTTCGCTCACAAGCTCGCTTGCATGGTGAAAATGTTGGTTGCTCGGAAATTCAAAGCCGTCCGGAATGTCTCCTCTTAGCGCAAGAATATTTTCAATTCCTGCCGCATTCCATTCATTTAAAACATCATCAATCTTATCTTTTGTTGAGGTTAGGCAGGTGAGGTGCGAAAGCGGAGTGATTCCGTTTTCTTTAATTGCCTGTGCAATTTCGGTTGTGAAGCCCGTGCGTGTGCCTGCCGCACCGTAGGTAACGCTCATAAAGGCGGGCTTGCTTTTTGCCATTTCGGCAATAACTGCCTTTGTGTTTTCTATTTTGCTCCATTCTTTCGGCGGAAAAACCTCAAATGAAACCGTAACACGGTTGTTTTTTAAAATATCCGCAATTTTCATATTTACACCTCGTATAGTTTGTTTACTTATACAGTTTATCAAAATATGTTTGTGTTTTCAATAAAAAGTGTTATAAAAACAGCCGGGATATGCATTTTTTGCCGCAAAAAGGCGGCGTTGCATATCTCGGCTTAATTGTTGCGCTCTGCTTTACGGCGCATTGTCAGTTTTGGTAATTGATTTCGCCTTTTAAAATTATCGGGTATCTGATAAGCTCGGCGGAATTTAAATCAACCCTGTTCATGTTAACCGCCGTTATTTGGCTGTTTTCATAGGCTGTGTAATAATAAATTCCCGTGTCTGCGCTGCAGCAGGATGTGTAAATCGTGATTTCATATTTTCCCTTTTCAACCTCGCAGCAGCCCCTTTGCTGATCCACGCTGCCTAAAATGTGGAAAAATTGATTAACGCTTTCCCGCTCGCCGCATTCGGAAACGGAATGTGCCCTGGTGAATGCCGCACGAACAAAGCGTGATTGAGACGAAAGATCGCCGGGAAGCCCAAGCGCACCCATTCCTCTGCTGTATGCCGCAAGAGGCACATCGGGTGCAAAGGTGTTTTCGGGTTGTCTCGGTGAAAGGGAAATGTAGTTGCTTAAATTTTGCATTTGCATTTCAAACGGCGGATTGTTTGTTAGCACACCGGCAGGATTGTCGTAAATATGAAGCCCCGTTGCCGTTGATTCCGCCACTATCGCTTCGCTTTTGTCTGCAATTATCCAGTGCAGGCTTGCGGCAGGCATGGCAGCGCTGAACGGCGTGCCCACAAGATTTATGCGCTCAAGCTTTTTGCGTGCCTCGCAAACGGTGGCACAGCTGCTTAAAACCCACGGAATAAACTCAAATTGCGCCACATTTTCGGCACCTGCTTTCGGATTTGCATATTTTGCGTTGCCAACGAAATTAAGCCCTGCCATGCAAAGCCCTTTTTCGTTCATTGCATCATAATAAAGCGGGTAATTTTCTGCCACATGAGCCATTCCTATTATGGCATAATGGCTTTGGCATATGCCCGTGTGGCGAAATTCAAACGGAAAATTGCGGGGCGTAACGGTTATTTCCTCGCCGTATGAAAATTCGTAATCCAGCGTTCTGCCAAAATAAAAGCCTTTTGTTTTATATGTTGCTGCAGTGCACATAAGCCTGATCTCCTTTGTGTTTTTTTGAGATTTGATTTTGTTTGTGTTATACGAAAAGTATGCCCAAAGCAGCGGCACACATTTGCCGATTAAATGTTTTTTTGCTTTTTTGCGTGCAGGCGATAAAAAACAGCGTTTCCGAAACAGAAACGCTGTTGAAAAGATAAGCTGATTATCTCTTTGAGAACTGCGGTGCACGGCGAGCTGCCTTGAGACCGTACTTCTTTCTTTCCTTCATTCTCGGGTCACGAGTGAGGAGGCCTGCCTTCTTGAGGATCGGGCGAAGAGATGCATCATATTGAAGAAGTGCTCTTGCGATACCGTGGCGGATTGCACCTGCCTGGCCGGATACGCCGCCGCCGTTTACACGGCAAACAATGTCAAACTTCTCTTTTGTGTTTGTAAGAACAAGAGGTTGGTTAACGATGAGCTTAAGAGTGTCAAGGCCGAAATAATCGTCTATATCTCTGTCGTTGATCGTAACTTTACCGGTGCCGGCATAAACACGAACTCTTGCTACGGATTCTTTTCTTCTGCCTGTGCCGTAGAAATATGGATTTGATTCGTACATAATCTCTTAACCTCCCTTAGAATTCCCAAGCGGTGGGCTGCTGAGCCTCGTGCTTATGGTCTGCGTTTTTATAGATGCGGCATCTTGTGAGCTGCTTTCTGCCCTGAGTTGTTGCGGGGATCATGCCCTTAACTGCAAGTTCCATTGCAAAATCGCTCTTTTCTTTCATAAGAGTGCCGTATTTAACCTCTTTAAGGTTGCCGATGTAACCTGTGTGATGCTGATAAAGCTTCTTTGTGAGCTTATTGCCTGTAAGAACAGCTTGGTCTGTGTTGATGATTATAACAAAATCGCCGCAGTCAACGCTGGGTGTGAAGATGGCTTTGTGCTTGCCTCTGAGAAGAGTAGCTGCTTCTGCTGCAACTCTGCCGAGCGGCTTGCCTGCTGCATCAATAACATACCATTTGCGCTCGATTTCGTCAGCCTTTGGCATAAATGTTGACATTATACTTTCCTCCAAATCAAATTATTGTTTTTCAACTTGCTGCATAATAATAGCACAGGCGACAAAATAAGTCAACAGCTAATTTAAAAAAATCGGCACTTGCTCCTTTAAGCTCGTTTATTCTCACTTATTCGTACCAAATGCTCACTTTTAATTTATGCTTTTTCAGCTGCGGCGGCCTTGTGCTGCGCCTATAATTGCTCAAAATGCTTGTTTGTGCGGCGCCGAAAAGGCAGCGGGCAAAGTAAAAGGCACGCCGGTTGTTTGCAGCTGAATGCGCCCGGTGTGCCTTTGATTTTTATTTAAGCCGTTATGCCCGCCATATATTCGTATGCCGGAGCGGTGTTTGTGCTGTTGTTGTCAACATACCAAGTGTGGCCAATTTTAACAAGATTTACATCTATTGCAGCCACAACGGTGCCGTCCTCAAGCGTTGCCTCAACGGAAACCGTTTTTGCTGCCGAAATATCGCTTGCGGAAACATTATATGTTTCAAGCTTTGCCGAATCCATTGCAGCCTTGTAAGCATCCAAATCCTCAATGTCTTTTTCGCCCGTTGCTTTGGTTGTGATTTTGTAATCCTTGCCGAATTCCGTTTGATAAAGTCCTGTGGACTCCTCTTGGATAACGGTTTTGTTGTCTGCGCCCAAGGTTAATTTGGTGCCGGTAACGGCGTTGCCGAAGGTTGCCACATTTGATTCAAATGCGGTAAACATAACCTCATCGCTCATATAATCATCGTTGAAGATTGCTTTGCGCTCCTCAACAAGCTTGTTGAAATAATTTGTGTAAATTGCATCGTAATCATCCCAACCATAGGTTTTTATAAGCTCAATGTAATACGGATACATATGTTCTGCAAGAACACCGGAAAGAGTGCCGTCGTCGTTCAGAGTGGTTTCCGATTTGTGGGAATCGGTGTCAAGGCCGCTTTTTTTAAGCTCCTTAAACTCTTTACTGTCCATATCCTTGCTGTAGCCGGGATAGATGATGGGATACATATAATTTTCGCGAATAAAATCGCCGTATTTGTCGCCCTTGGCGGAAAGTGTGTAGGTGTAAGCATTATAACCGTCACCCTTTTGAATGATTGTGTCGGCATAGCTTACGGCAAGCTTTTCACTGTCAAACGCAATGTATTTTTGCTTAACCGCAAAAACGGTTGTGCATGCAAGAATTGCGGCCACAAGCAAAAAGGCCACAAGAGCATAAAGCTTGTAATTGAAAGTTTTTTCTTTTTTTGCCATGTTTAAAGCCCTCCTTATTCCGCTTCAGCCTGAGCCAAAGAATCATCGCCGGCAGCCTCTGCCGCAGCAGCCGCTCTGCGCTCTTTAAGGGCTTCTGTTATCATTTCTTTTTTCTTGCCGACATTGTCATAGAATAAAATCGGCACGGCCTGCAGCAAAACAAAGATTGCCGGAATGATTGTGTAAATCATAAGCAGGCGGTTAAGTGTTGTGTCGCCCTGCTGAGCGGCGGAAAGGTAAGCCACATTCGGGTCTTGCGAGATTTGGTATTTAGACCAATTGTAAAGCAGCCACGGGCCGAGTCCCTTTGTGAAAGCGGATGCAACCTTTGAGAAAAGGCCGTATCCGGCGTAAGCAATACCGTCTTGCCTTTTGCCGGTTTTGTATTCGATTTCGTCAACACAATCGGCAATCATAATGTTTGGCGTTGTGTTTGTGTTTCCGTGCTGAATTCCGCAGAAGAAGTTGATGATAAGGAACGGCACGATAAGAGTGCTGTTGAAGCCAACGGAGCGGGAAACAATGTAAAGAATTGCAAGCGACGATGCGCCGTAAACACAGAATAAAATAAAGGTTTTCTTTGTTGAAAATTTCTTGAGAACAAAGTTAACAAGCAATGTGCCCACTGCAGTGCCTATGCCCATGGGAAGCAAAAGCGCAAGCTTTAAATCCTTTGAACCAAGCAGGTAAATCGCAATGTAAAGCGAAACGGTGCCGTAAACGCCTCTGCCGAAGCCGCAAAGCTTTGTAAGCGAAACCATAAGCAGGTTTTTGTTGCCGAAAACAACCTTGATTGAATCCTTAATGCTTACCTTTTCTTGTGTGAAAGGCACACGCTCTTTGTTGTTTACAAAGAAAATCATAACAAAAAGAATTAAACCAAGCGCACAAATTGCGGTGGAGATTATAAGGTCCACACCCTGGCCCTCGGCGTTTTTAAACTGCTGCTTGCCCATAACGGATTTCATTATCAGGCCCACAACCAAAATAACAACCATGCCGCCGGATTGGCCAACGGAGCGCAGGAAAGATGCAATGGAAATTGCCGTTGAGCGCTCGCCCGGATTCGGTGAGCAAAGAGAGCCAAAGCAGTTTGACGGGCTTTCAACAGCGCATGAAACCGCCGTATAAAGGCTGTAAACAACAAACATCCACACAATTGCAAGATGCTGCGAATTTGTGTTTGGCGCCACAAAAACCAAAAGAGCCACAATTGCAAGCGGCACTGCGCCAAAGCCAACCCAAGGCTTAACCTTGCCGAATTTAGTTCTTGTTCTGTCTACCAAATAGCCGATAACAAGCTCGCAGATCGCTCCCACGAAGCCTGCCACAAGGAAAACAGCTGAAATTGCATTGCTCATAACAGTGCTGTCAAAGCCTTTTCCTTTGAATGCGAAGTCCGCAAAGAAGGTGGCGGTGTAGTCCGGCATCCAGCCCGTAAGAAGAGCCACGCCGAATAAGCCGATACCAAAGGTGATTATCTCAGAGAACTTCATATACTTTTTTTGCTGTCCTTTTTCGTCAGACATGAAAAAGTCTCCTTTCATTGCCGCACAAACGACCTGTGCGGAAAGCCTAAGGCAAAATTTATTATTGCCTTTATGAATATTTTACCTAATTTTAACAGAGATTTAACAAATGTTCAACTTGTTTTTTTGATTTAAAGCACAAAATCAATAATTTTTTTCGGTTTCGCTCTTTCGGAAAACATTGTTGCCGAAATACCGTTTCAAATCGGAAATGTTATCCTTAATCTGATTGCCGCAACGGCTTTCGCCGTTCATGCTTTTATGCTTAATAAATTGCCTTGCCACGGGCATTAAAGTGTGCTACAATAATAAGCCGAAAAGATGTTATATAAATAATGTATGCAAATCGGCCGGCGCAAAAACTCTCGGCCGTGCACAGGAGATTGTTTTATGAATATTTATGAAGCTATAACAGCGCTTTCCGATTATGCCGTTCGCACCGGCCTTATTGAAGATGCAGACAGGGTTTATTCCGTAAACAGCCTGCTTGAGGCTTTGCAGCTTGATTCATATGAGCCCTGCGAGGTTTGCGGCAAGCCGCAGCTTGCGGAAATTTTGGATTCAATTCTTGATTATGCGTGCAAAAACGGAATTTGCGAGGATTCAATTGTTTATCGTGATTTGTTTGATACAAAAATTATGGGCTTGCTCACTCCGCGCCCGTCTTGGGTTATAGATAAATTTGAATCGCTTTATGCCGAAAGCCCCAAGGCCGCCACGGATTTTTATTATGATTTCAGCAAAAAAACAAATTATATCCGTGCAGACAGGCTTGCCAAGGATGTTAAATGGATAACGCCAACTCCATACGGCGATATTGATATGACAATCAATCTTTCAAAGCCGGAAAAAGACCCCCGTGCAATTGCCGCAGCTCTTAAAATGAAGCAAAGCTCATATCCAAAATGCCAGCTTTGCCGTGAAAATGAGGGCTATGCAGGCAGAGTTAATCACCCGGCAAGGCAAAATCACCGCATTATTCCCATAACAATGGGCGGCGAGCCTTGGTTTTTGCAATATTCTCCATATGGCTATTATAATGAGCACTGCATTGCTTTCAACGGCAAGCACACTCCGATGACAATAAATAAGGCTGCATTTGAAAAGCTTTTTGATTTTGTTAAAAGATTTCCGCATTATTTTATCGGCTCTAATGCGGATTTGCCGATAGTGGGCGGCTCAATCTTAACACACGAGCATTTTCAGGGTGGTTGCTACACATTTGCAATGACAAAAGCTGAAATTGAATTCCCCTTTGAATTTAAGGGCTATGATGATATTGAAGCAGGTATTTTGCATTGGCCCATGTCTGTGCTTCGCCTCAGAGGGGAAGACACGGCACGCATTTGCGAGCTTGCGGATAAGGTTCTTGCCGCTTGGAAATGCTACACGGATGAGGAAGCATTTATTTATGCCGAAACAGAGGGCACTCCGCACAATGCAATCACGCCGATTGCCAGATTTGCAAACGGAAAATACGAAATTGATCTTGTGCTCAGAAATAATATCACAACTCCCGAATTTCCGGATGGATATTATCATCCGCACCCGGAATATCACCACATCAAGCGTGAAAATATCGGCTTGATAGAGGTTATGGGGCTTGCCGTTTTGCCGGCACGCCTTAAAACAGAACTTGAGCTTCTGGAAAAGGCTTTGCTTTCGGGCAGCGATATTGCGGCAGACGAAAGGATTGCAAAGCACAAGGAATGGGCACTTGATATTGCCGCCCGCTATGAGCTTAATGCAGATAATTGCACAGATATCCTCAGGCAGGAGGTTGGCAAGGTGTTTGCCGCCATTCTTGAGCAGTGCGGCGTGTTTGAGCGAAACGAAAAGGGCAGAGCGCAGTTTGTGCGCTTCCTTGAAAGCATCAAAACAAACTGATAATCGCATTATGAAAAACGGCAGCGGTTTACGAAAAAATTTAAACAAGCCTGTTTTGCCGTTTTCGCCGAATCGGCAATTTTGCATAAATTAAATATAAAAATCAACGGCAACCGAAGGTGTGGGCTATTCTTTGTGAATTGCACATCGGCGGTTGCTTTTTTTCGCCGTGGCAATATTTTCTTCTTTGCATAAAATGAATTGAATAATGAAAGGAGAAAAGCTATGTTTAATTATGTTAAAAAATTGCAATATCCCATAAATATAAAGCACTGCGATCCTCAGGCCGCAAGCATGATAATTTCTCAATACGGCGGCCCTAACGGAGAACTTGGAGCATCGCTCAGGTATCTTTCTCAAAGATATTCAATGCCGCTTCCGGAGCTTAAAGGCTTGCTCACCGATATAGGCACAGAGGAACTTGGCCACCTTGAAATGATTGGCACAATAGTGCATCAGCTCACAAAGAATTTAACGGAAAAGCAAATAGAGGAAAATCCCGGCTTTGCGGCATATTTCGTGGATCACACGGCAGGGGTTTATCCTGCGGCGGCAAGCGGCTTTCCTTGGAATGCGGCCTCAATTCAATCAACAGGCGATCCTATTGCGGATTTAAATGAAAATCTTGCAGCAGAGCAAAAGGCAAGAATCACTTATGATAATATTTTGCGCCTGGTGGATGATCCCGATGTTGTGCAGCCCATTAAATTTTTAAGAGAGCGTGAAATTGTGCATTATCAGCGCTTCGGCGAGGCATTGCGCCTGCTGACCGATAAAATGAACAGCAAAAATTTTTATGCCTTTAATCCCGGGTTTGACGGAAAAAAATAATGCGCTCTCCGGCGGAGAGCCGCCGCTTTTTCTGCGGCGCTGCATTTCTTAAACAGCAAAAGGAGCAGTTTGTGACTGCTCCTTTTTGTGTTGTGTTTTTATTTTATTCTTCCCATTTCATAATGGTTTTGCCGAATGCTTTTTTTGTGTCTTTTTCAAATGCGGCCTTTATGTCTGCCACGGTGCGCACCGTGTTTACGGAGCTTATGAGGTTGCCCAGATAATCAATGATTTCCGGGTGCGTTTCATACATTTTAACGGTTTTTTCAAAATCCGAAACACCGCTGCGTGACGAGCCGAAAAGGCGAAGCCCTTTTTCAAGAACCATGCGTGTGTTTATCTGCACGGGATATTCGGAAACCCCAAGCAGCGAGATTGTGCCCTCCGGCTTGATAAAATCAATAATTTGCTCTATTGCCACGGGGCTGCCGTTTCCGCCAACGCATTCAAAAGCATGGTCAACGGTTAATCCGCCCGGAATTGCATTTACCGCATAGGTTGCATCGGCAAAAGTGAAATCCGCAAGCTTGCCGTATGTTTTTCCGAAAACGAAAATTTGCGATTGCGGAAAAGTCTTTTTGAGAAAAAGAGCGGTTATATAGCCCAAATTACCGTCGCCCCAAACGCCGATGCGCTCACGGCGGCCGTGTGCAATCCCGTTAAAGCGGGTTATGGCGTGCACGGAAACGGAAACAATTTCCGTAAACGCAGCCACATTCAAATTTATTCCTTGCGGCAGCGGCACAAGCCTTTTTGGTGAAATTTCAACATATTCCTGCAAAAATCCATCCATTGAAGAGCCGCAGAATTTAGATGTTTTTAAATAATTTTCGGCGATATAATCATCTTTTTCGCATGGCGCATTAGGCACCATAACAACTCTGTCGCCGCTTTTAAAGGTGCCGGTGGGGTCAAAAACAACCTTGCCTATGCCCTCGTGAATAAGAGCCATCGGCAGCTTTTGCGCCAAAACCTTTGGGTCTCTTGTGCCAAGGTAATAGCGCATATCGGCATTGCAAATTGAAAGGTGAGTGGGGCGAACTATTGCATTTTGCCCAAACAGCTCAATGTCTTCAAAAGCAATTTCAAAGCGCCTCGGCTCGGCAAGGCGGTAAACGGTGTTTATCATTCTTCATCCTCCAGCAGGGAACGGGCAACCCGCAAATCATACGGGTATGTGATTTTAATATTAAATGTTTCGCCCTCAACAAGCGCCACCTTTTCGCCCTTTAGCACAAAGATTTTTGCGGCGTCCGTTAAAATGTCTTTTTCCTCGGCTGAAAGTTCGCCGTAAAGCTGTTTCAGCTTTGCTGCCTTAAAGGATTGCGGAGTTTGCCCTTGATACATGTGGCTTCTGTTTGGAATTGCGCTTATTGTTTTTTCGTTTTTTGATTCAACAATTGTGTCTGTTGCTTTAATCACTGTGTCGCATGCGTCATATTCACGGCAGGCGGCAATGTTTTCCTCAATGATTCTGTGCGTAACAAACGGGCGCACGGAATCGTGGGTAACTATGATTGTGTTTTCATCCAGGCCGAAATTTTGCTCAATGTAATCAACCGCATTCATAATGGTTTCGTTTCTTGTGGTGCCGCCCTCAATAACGCAAACCTTGTTTTGTGCGGGTGCAATGTGCTTTCTGATAAGATCCTTGGTGTGCTCCACCCATTGCGAAGGGCAAAGCACTATAACCTTTTCAAAATCCGGGTAGGTGAAGAATTTTTCAATTGTGTATATTATAACCGGCTTGCCTTTTAGCGTTAAATATTGCTTGGGCTTGTCGCCGCCCATACGAGAGCCTATTCCGCCGGCAAGAACTATTCCGTAAACCATATATATCTCCTTTCGGCAATCCGCCGCTTTATGTGATTTAATATCTATATATTATCTTAAAGCGCAAAACATTTCAAGGATATTTTGCTTTGAAAGCGGAATGGGGTTGCGCTCCATAAGCATGCTCATGCTTTTTTCCGTAAGCTCGGCGATTTGTTCATAGCTTGTGCAGCCTATTTCGCTCAGTCGGCTTCGCATTCCCATTCTCTTTTTCATTGCGGAAATTTCGTTTGCCATTTCCTCCGGGCTCTCAAATCCGCATTCGTGCGCAAGTGCGGCTATTCTGCCGTTTGCATCTGCATTTTTCGCATTGAATTTGATAAAGTAATCAAGCGTGAAGGCGCAAGCCTCGCCGTGCGGCATTCCGTAAATATTTGTAAGCGGAAAAGAGCAGGCATGGCTGCCCGTTGTGCGCGGGTGTGAAAAAGCAACTCCCGCCGTTATGCTTGCCTGTGCCATTTTTTCTCTTGCTTCCTTATTGCTCGGCTCGTTGAAAGCCTTTTCAAGATATTTAAAAACAAGCTTTGCCGCATAAACGGAGCACGCAGAGCAAAGCGGCTGATTCAAGGTGCTCCAGTAGCTTTCTATTGCATGGCTCAGCACATCAAGCCCTGTTGATGCCGTAACGGCAGGGGGCACCGAAAGAGTAAGCTCCGGGTCTATTATTGCAATTTTGGGATACATTGCCGGGTCGTTCATGGGTGCTTTAAGCCCCTTTGCCGTGTCCGTAAGCACAGAAATGTTTGTAACCTCGCTTGCCGTTCCGCTTGTGGTGGGAAATGCAAGCATCGGAATTGCCTCGGCAGCATCAATTCGCCTGCCACCCGTGTGATATTCGGCAATTTTGCCGTTGCCGTTAACCGTTGCGGCGGCAGCCTTGCAGCAATCCATCGGTGAGCCTCCGCCCAGCGCCACGGCAAAATCTGCATTGCAGCTGCGCATAAGCGCCGTGCAGGCATCAACATTATCAGTTGTTGGATTTGGGCGAATATCCGTGAAAATTTCTTTTATTCTGCCGCCGGAGTTTTTAACAAATTCATCGGAAACGCCTTGCTTTGCAACACTTGCAGAGCAAACAAGCACGCCCCTTGTGCCGCCGATTTCATCAATGTATTTGCCGATTTCGTTGCGCTTTCCGCTGCCGAAAACTATTTTAACGGGCAAATTGAATTCCCATTGCATATAATCAACTCCAAAATGATTGATAAAGATATTTTATCACTATTGCGCCCGCCGTTCAAGCATATATTGCCTGCCGGTGAAAGCATATTGAAAATCGGGGCAAAAATAAATCTGCCGACACTTGCGTATCGGCAGATTCTTTTAACGGTGCGGCGGCGCATCCTAATTATTCCCTGCTTCAAACCGAAGAAAATGCTTTTTGCAATTTGCAAATAATTATGAATTTGGGGCATTGGGCAATGGTTTCAAAGGAAAAATCACCGGCAATTCATTTTGTTATCCGCCATCCTAAGTTGCGCGGCGCAATAGAAAAATTTTCTCCGCCGATTGTTGAAAAATAAAGAAAAAGCCGCTCAGAGATTCAAAAGGCCCTGAGCGGCTTTAGTTTTGTTAAATTTTAATTTTCGGCTTATTTTTGCTCCGGTTTAAAATTAAAAACGCAGGTTTCGCTGTTGCCGAAATACTTTTCCGCAAGCGGGGTGAGTGTGTCGCCATCGCCGTAATCGGGGGATTTCATTTCGTAAACCGCTTCGTTAAAGCCTGCCGAATAATCGTTGTTTTTTGCAAAGGCAAAGCCGTATTCAATCCTGTCCAGCTCGCCGGGAATGATTTTAAACTCTGCATAATCGGGATATGCATAAAGGCTGAAATCATCAATTATAACCGCATTTACGCTGCCGTTTTTTAGCGCTTCAAAAGCATCCTGTGCAGATGCGTAACTCTCTGCAAGGGCAAGTGAATTTTTCAAAGATGAATTGTTGTTGAGCGCAGTGCTTGCCGTGTCTGAAACAACGGCTGCCTTTGCGCCTTCAAGGTCTTTGTAAGAGGCAATTTGGCTGTCTGCCGAAACCGCCGTAATTATGCGGTTTTCAATAATGTTTGCGCTCCAATTGTAATCCTCGTTTGCGGTGCCTGTGTTCTTTTGCATTGCGCCTATGAAAATCATTGCGGTGTATGTTTTTCCGTTTTCATCCGTGTAAGCGGCATCCTCGCCAAGCTTGTGATCCTGTGGCACCTGCACGAATTCATAATTTTTGTAGTCGCCCTTAAAGGAATCAAAGGCGTTTTTGAAAAGCTCAACATCAAAGCCGGTAAGCTCGCCGTTTTCGTCCTTATAAAGAAACGGAGCCTGCTCTGCCGTGTATGCCACAAGCATAGTGCTTGATGTAATTTCGTCTGCCTCTTCGTTTTTGCCTGAATTGCTGCATCCTGCAAAAAGCGAGCCTATAAGCAAAACGCAAAGCAGTGTGCAGATTGTTTTTTTTATCATTTTCAAGGTGAAATCCTCCATTCGGGCTTTCTTTATTATATTGTAATTTTAAATCATAATTCGCCTAAAGTCAATATAAACGATGTGCGTAATCAATGTTTAATAATGCACGGCGCTTTTAATTTGCGCTTGCGGCGATTGCTTTTTCTTATTCCTCGGCAAACAGTTCGCCGATTTCCACCTTCAGCACCTTGGCAATGGCGCGAAGCTCAATATCCGTAACTGTTCGTGATTGATCCTCGATTCTGGAAACGGAACCTCTGCAAACATAAACGCCTTGCAGTTCCAGCAAATTTGAAAGCCGCTGTTGGCTCATTTTTTGCAATTTTCTGTGCTTTTTTATTTGTGCGCCGGTGCAATTTGTTTTGTCGCCGTCTATTATGCGTGCCATTGTTGTTCTCCTGTTCTTTGATAAATTGTCTTGACACAAGACAATTTATATTGTAAAATGACTTTGGATTATTATTGTCCTGTCATAAGACAATGTTGAAATTTAAGCGGCCGAAATTATGCACGGCACGCATGATTTTGCTTGCCGCAGGATTAAAGCAATCAAAATCGCGTTCGTCTGGAGGAATGATTATGTCGGAAGGCTTTTGGGGCAGTCAGTTTATAGATGTTATCGAATATGTTGATGAAAGCAATAAAATGCTTGTGAGCAAGTTTGAACGCCGAGGCGATGAAATTAAGCAGGGTGCAAAGCTTATCGTTCGCAACGGGCAGTGCGCCGTTTTTGTTTTTCAGGGCCGCATTGCGGATATCTTTGCGCCCGGTTCATATAAGCTGAATACGGGTAATCTGCCTGTTCTTTCAAGCTTGGCGGCACTGCCTTATAAATTCAATTCGCCTATTAAATCGGATGTGTATTTTGTTAATACCACTCAGTTTATAAATAACCGATGGGGCACGAAAAATCCAATCCTTATGCGCGATCCCGATTTTAATGTTGTGCGCGTAACGGCGTTCGGCACCCATGCTTTTCAAATAACGGATGTTAATCGCTTTATGACTCAGGTGTTCGGCGCGCGAAAGCTGAATATGACCTATGATATTTTGTCTTTTTTAAACAGCTTCGTTTCCGAATCCGTTTCCGCCGCAATTGCCCAAAGCAAATTGCCCGTGCTGGATTTGGCAACTTCTTATCGTGAGTTTTCAAAAACCGTTTTGGATTATGCAAATCAAAAGGCGGCAAATCTGGGCTTTCGCTTCAACGATTTGGCAATAGAAAATATTTCTTTGCCGCAGGAAGTGGAAAAGCTGATAGACGAGCAATCCGGCGTGGGAATCGCCTCTAAAAATATGGATCGCTTTGTGCAATATCAAACGGCGCGCGCCATGCGCGAGGCATCTAATAAGGACGGCGGTTTGGCGGCTTTGGGCGCAAGCTTTGCATTCGGCAGGCAAATGGCGGATACCGTCGGCCAAGCCTCTGTAAAGGAAGAAAATAAAGTTGAAAAACTGCGCGAATATAAAAAGCTGCTTGATGAAGGTGTCATCAGCGAAGTGGAATTTACGGAAATAAAGAAAAAATTACTCGATTTATAAAGGAGCGATAAATAATGAAATGTGATTCTTGCGGCGCACCGGTTGAAAACGGAAAATGCACCTATTGCGGCAAGGAATTTGCTCAGCCTCAAAGCAGTCTGAAAACACCTCCCGCGCAGCCGAACGGCGGGTCTTATTATCGGCAGACGCCGAATTTCGGGCAAGGCGGTTATGTGCCTCGGCCGCCCGTGCAGCAGGCACCGCCGAAGAAAAAGCAAAGCTTTTGGTCAAAAACGGGCACGGTCGTTTTTATGCTTATATTCTTCCCGCTTATCGGCGTTTGCCTTATGTGGGGATATAAAAAATTTAATTTGGCGGCAAGAATCGTAGTCAGTGCCGTTATCGTGTTTGTGCACATCGGAATTTTTGCGGGCGGCAGTGCGGCGTCTTCCTCCGAAGCGGAAAATGCCGCTTCTTCCTCTGTGTCAAGTTCTGTTTCGGCGGAGGAACAAGAAAAATCGCAGGGTCAAATAGGCAATTATATATGCACGGTTAAATCCGCCGAAAAGTGCAAAGATTGGAACGGTGAAAACGCCGTAAAAATCACCTATTCCTTTACGAATAATTCATCGGATGCCGAAAGCTTTGATTTGGCGCTTCAGGACGAAGCTTATCAAAACGGAGTGGAGCTTGAAAGCACCTTTACCGAAGACGATTTGGATGATATGGGGCTTGAAGCCAAGGTTAAGCCCGACTCAAGTAACGAGGTTTCAAAGGTGTATGCCCTGCGCGATGATTCCACAGATGTGGAAATCGAAATCAGTGAGTTTGCCTCCTTCGGCTCGGATAAGTTGAATTATACGGTTGAATTGGATTAAGCGGGAAAAATACAGCTTGAAATAAAAAAGGAACGGCTCAGCCGTTCCTTTTTTGTGTTAATGTGTAGCAGACTAAAAAAATTAAGCCTTCTCCCGCGTCGAAACAAACTCCGTGCCGATGCAATTTGCTTTGCAAATCACAAAAAGCACTGCGATTGTTTCTCATTTCCCCAAAATGCTAAAGCATTTCGGGGACCCCTCTATTCAGCCTGAATGGCGCTATTGTATAAAATAAAACGCCTTCGTCCTCGGAGGGGTGAATGCGAGGAACGAGCAGACGGATGAAGGGGAGTTTCAGCAACGCTCTTGTATATAATAGTGCAGTTTAAATATAGCCCCTCATCAGTCAGCTGCGCTGACTGATTCTTTATGGAGTATACCTCAATCCTCGAAAGCTTTTTCCTTTAACAATATCCTTTGTGCGGCGCAAAGGCAATGCACAAATTCAAAGAAAAATTTGTAAAAACGGCTTGGCAAAGCCGTTTCTGCCTTGTTTTATGATTGACAAATTAAATTTTTGGTATTAAAATGTTTTAATATATTATTGAAAAGAAAAGGCTGTGTTTTATATATGATTACGCTTGACAGAGTTTATACGGCTTCCCGTGTGCTTAAAGAAGTTATCAGAGAAACCGATATGATTTATGCTCCCAATCTTCGCAAGGGCACCAAAGTTTATTTAAAAACAGAAAATTTGCAGGTTACCGGTTCGTTTAAGATAAGAGGCTCATATTTTAAAATCAGCCAGCTTACGGATGAGGAAAAATCACACGGTGTTATTGCCGCTTCGGCAGGAAATCATGCGCAGGGCGTTGCGCTTGCCGCCACAAAAAGCGGAATAAAAAGCCTTATCTGCCTGCCGGCAGGCGCCCCTATTTCCAAAGTTGAGGCAACGAAACGCTTCGGTGCAGAGGTTTGCATGGTTGAGGGCGTGTTTGATGATGCTTATAACAAGGCGCTTGAGCTCAGAGATGAAAAGGGCTACAGCTTTATTCATCCTTTTAACGACCCCGATGTTATTGCAGGCCAGGGCACAATCGGCCTTGAAATTATGGAGCAGCTTCCGAATGCAGATGTTGTTGTTGTGCCGATCGGCGGCGGCGGCCTCATTGCGGGCGTTGCCTTTGCAATAAAGCAAATCAATCCCAAATGCCTTGTTTACGGCGTTCAGGCGCAGGGTGCTCCGTCTATGCAGCAATCGGTAAACGACGGTAAAATAGAAACACTTGAAAAAGTGCAAACTATTGCAGACGGCATTGCCGTTAAAACTCCGGGCGATCTTACCTTTGAATTGGTTAATAAATATGTGGACGGCATTGTAACGGTTTCCGATGATGAAATCGCACTTGCAATTCTTACTTTGCTTGAGCAACAAAAGCTTATTGCAGAGGGTGCCGGCGCAGTTCCCGTTGCGGCGGTTCTTGCCGGTAAAATTCCGGATATAGACGGCAAAAATGTTTGCTGCCTTGTTTCGGGCGGCAATATTGATGTTACCATTCTTTCAAGAGTTATCGAAAGGGGCCTTAAGATGAGCGGCAGAACAGCCCACATCACAATTGCTCTTTCAGATAAGCCGGGCCAGCTTTCCGGCGTTTCAAAGATTATTGCGGAAACCGGCGCAAATGTAACAAGCATAAATTACGACAGCACAGATCTTGATATGAACATCACGGATTGCTATTTGAAGATTACCGTGGAAACAAGAGATTATGCTCACATAGTTGCAATTAAACAGGCTCTTAAAGATGCAGGCTTTGAGGTTTGCGATTAAAAGCCGAATAAATAAAGCCAAGAAAGGAATTTGAATTATGGAATATGTTTCAACAAATAATGCCCCGGGCGCAATCGGCCCTTACAGCCAGGCGGTTAAGGCAAACGGCTTGCTTTTCACAAGCGGCCAAATTGCAATAAATCCTGCCACAGGAAATGTGGAGGCGCAAACAATAGAGGAGCAAACAGAGCAGGTTTGCAAAAATCTGAAGGCAGTTTGCGAAGCGGCAGGCACAAGCCTTGATAAGGCGGTTAAAACGGTTTGCTTCCTTGCGGATATAAATGATTTTGCCGCTTTTAATGAGGTTTACGGCAAATATTTCACCGCAAAGCCGGCAAGAAGCTGCGTTGCGGTTAAAGCTCTTCCGAAAAATGTGCTTTGCGAGGTTGAGGTTATAGCAGAGCTTTGATTTTTTTAATGTGAATATAGGCACACCCGCTTGCCGCATTGCGGCTTTTGGGGTGTGCTTTTTTTGCGCTTTTTCGGCTTTTGAGCTGCCGAGAGCCAAGCTTTTTGCAGAAAATAAAGATGCTGAAAATTCGGCAAAATAAAACACGGCGCATCGGGATGCACTCAGTAAAAAACTTGGTTTAAGCTTTTTGAGTTTTGCCCGTTGCACCGTGCATTGCATGATTAAATTTTGATTTGCATTTATTCGGAAATGGAGCGATACACCTTTTTGTAAAGAGTGTGGCGGATTTTTTCAAATTCATCCTTTTCGATTGCTCCGCCCGTTGTCATTATCATAAGCGGCAGCGGCTCTCTGTCTTCGCCGAGAGGCGGCTGCATATACGGAAAATGATTAAGCGTAAAGCCGTTTCGCTCGTAAAAGCCTATTCGGCGCTTTGCGATTTCCGTTTCCGGCGGTTCAACCTCAAGGCAAAATCTGTTTTGCTCGTTTTCCAAAAGCTCTGCCAGCATTTTTGCACCAAGGCCGTTTCCTCTTTTGTTTCTGCAAACGGCAAAGTGCTCGCCGTATGTGAAATCTTCAAACCTCCAAAGGCTTATGAAAGCAGCGGTTTTTAATTCGTTTTCTGCGTCTCTTATTCCCCAAACCTCATATTCGGGCACGGAAAAAAGCGCTCTTTGGCCGCTTTTAACTCTGTATTCATCTGTGGGAAAGCTTTTTTCTATAAGCTCAAAAATACCCTCAAAATCATTTTTGTTTAACTTAGTAAGCATTTTTAGTCCCTTTTCGGGCAAGCCTTACTGCTTGCTGATTCTGTAAATTCTGCATCCGTGCTTTTGAAGTGATGCGGAAATCATTTTGGTGTTGAAGCGTTCGTCACTCCAAAGCTCGTGCACTTGGTAAGAGCCTGCCGGGCTGAAGTTAAGATATTCGTCTGCCACGGTTTCGGAAATGTCTATGGAAACACCTTTAACCTGAGATGTTTTATTGTAAAGGCAAAGTGCAATGTCGCCGTTTGCAAGCGGCCTTGCAAGAATATCTATTCCGTGAATGGTTTTCAGCTTCTTGGCTGCCTTGCCGAGCGGGTCTTGGTCAATAAGAATAAGGCTCTTGTTCGTAACGGTTTTTAAAATCGGATTTTCCGGGTTTGGCTCGCCGTCGGTGCCCAAAAGCAGCCTCAAATCATTGCCAAGCACAAGCGGCGCCGCCATCATGCACCAAAGGCTGAAGTGGGTTCTGTTTTCCTCGTCTGTAAGCTTGCCGTTGCCAACCTCAAGCATATCGGGGTCGTTCCAGGCGCCGTGTGCCGAATGAGCATAAAGCTTGATATTGCGAAGATAAATCATATGAATGCTGTACCATTTCGGCATAATATCCGGTGTTGTGCGCCACATATTGCCTGCCGCAAAGCCCCAGTTCCAGGGATATGCAAGACCCCATTCGCAAATTGAAAAGGTGATGGGCTTTTCTTTAAGCCCCGTTTCAAATGCCACCTTTTTTGTGGCGGCTTTAAGGGCGCTGCCCATTCTTTTGTATTGGATATAAGAGCTGTCTGCTCTTGTTTTAACAGGGTTTCTGAGCACAATTTCGTTTTCGCCGGCACGCAGGCGGATTATAAGCTGCGCTCTGCCCGTTGGGCTTGATGCGTTTGTGCTTGGGAAAAACACCTCGTGCACGGTGCCGTTAACAACCACCTGCAAATACTCTTCGTTTCTTGTGAACTGCTTGTGGATAAGCAGGGTTAAAACATAAGCGCCGGCCGTGTTGATAACGGGGCGAAAGATTGCCGTGCCTGCGCCGTGGTTTAAAAGGCCTATTCCTTTGCCTGTAGGCAGCTTTTTAACCTGCAAAACTCTTGCTCTTCCGGTAAACTCGGCATTTTCGGGATAAAGGGTAAGCTCTGCCTTTTTGCCCGGCTCGCTGATTTCAAGAGCTTCAACAACCGGTGCCGCACCGCTGATTATTTTGTGGTGGCAGAAATCGTATTTGAAAAATTCGCAGCCCCATTCCGCAATCGTTTGTGCGTCAAGCGTTTCTCTGCCAAGGCTTGCCGGCAAATCCTCGCAGGTGAGTGTGCCGTTTGAGGAATAAAGTCCAACTTTCATTCCCATTTGGTTTATTTTGTAAATCAGGCTCTTAATGCCGGATGGGAATTTTTCCAAATCGCCCTGAAGTCTGCCGTTTTCATCTCTCATAGAGCTTTGCCAGCAGTCGTCAAGGTTAATATAGCGATAGCCCGCATCAAGCAAGCCCGTTTTTTTCATGGCTGCCGCCGTGTCTAAAATCAAATCCTCGCTTATATTTTGGCGGAAGGTGTTCCAGCTGCTCCAGCCCATTGGGGGAGTCGGTGAAGTCTCTGCCGAATAAGGCTCTTCATTTTCAACATCCATTGTTATTTTTGTTGGCTTTGTAATCTTTTCAAGTGCGCAAATAGGGCATTTGCCGCCTAAACGATAAACAATGAACCAAACAACAAAGGCAAT
This sequence comes from uncultured Anaerotruncus sp., assembly GCA_900539775.1. Classification (GTDB taxonomy): domain Bacteria; phylum Bacillota; class Clostridia; order Oscillospirales; family Acutalibacteraceae; genus Eubacterium_R. Next base: position 355,741 of record UQDL01000001.1, read on the forward strand.
TATCGCCGCAATTAAAATAATTAAAAGTGCTATTAAAAATCCCATAAAATTTACCTCCTGCCGCATCTGCGGCGTATTTTATATGTTAAAGGGCTTAATCTGCTTAAAGCAAGCCGATTTCCCTGTAGTATTCAAGCTCCGCCTTTGCGGCAGCCGTGTTTTCGCTGCTGCCAACTTCCTTTGCAAGCTTCATCATCTCGCTTCGCCTGCAAAAAAGATTTCTGAAAAAGCGAATTGCCCAAGCAAGCGGTGTTAAATAACGCCTGCCTTTTAAAAAACGAATGTATGAAAGAGAGCACATTTCTTCATAGCTCGGAAAAAGCAACGCAAGCTTTGCCGAAAAAGTGCCCTTTGCCGAGCCTTTGGCAAGCTTTGTGCGCTCCACCACCACGGCCTTGTTTCTGCCAACATTGCCGAAGGCTCCGTGCGATGCAATGAAGTCCTCCGTTTGCCGAATATTGTATTCGCATTCTGCGCCGCAACCAAACCACTTTTTGCAAATCGCAAGAATGATTTGAGAAAATTTGCCAAGCCCCATTTCCTCAAAATCCGCCGATGCGGCTGCAAGATCTATTCCGCCCGCATTAAGCATAACTGCCAAATCAAGCACCATTTTTATGCCTGCTCCGCAGTTGCCGAAATGGTGAGCCAAATGCGCAAGGATATATTCAAAATGATATTGCGGCAAAAGCCTGCCCTCACAGCCGTTGAATTCCGCCTTTTGAATTGCATTTTCAAAAAATTCATCTGCCGTGCTGTTGCCGATTTTGCCGTTTATAAGCGATGTGTGTATCTCTGCAATCACACCGCCTTTTGTATAAACCCATTCTCCGCTGCCGCAAACCGTGTTTTCAAAGCCGTTTGCGCAAAGCAGCGCCTTAACCTTTTTTTCCGTGCCCTTTTCAACAAGCAAATCAATGTCGCCCATTGTTCTTGCTTCGGGGTCGGGATAAAGCTCTCGCAGCACGGCGCCTTTAAACGGCACAAACTTAATGCCGTTTTTTGCAAGCAAAGCCTTTATTTCGCCGAAAATCTGCATTTGCATATTATTTATGTAAACAGAATCAAGAAACGCTCCCTGATATTCCGCAAAAAGATTTTCATTTATCTCATTTGCGTTTTCGGCGCCGGAAATTGCGCAAAAAACAGGGCACGCAAGATTATGAATTTTTGCCGTTGCAAAAAGCTGCCTGAAATCCGTGTCTGCCTGTAATATTATTTTTTCGCCGCTTATGTATGCGGCAAGAAGCGATATAAGATATTCCTGCTCTTTCGTCATTCGCAGCGCAGTCCTTTCGGGCGGCTAAATATAGTTGTGGCTGTTTAAGAATTCGTGTGCCGCCGTGATAATGCTTTTGTCGTTTTCAAATTTAAGAATGCTTAAAGCTCTGTCGTAGGTAAGCCAAATATAGTCCTCAATTTCCTCCGGCTGAATGGAGGTTGAACTGTCTGTTGTGGTGCCGACAAAAATGGAAACCTGCTTTTCGATTTTGTTTTGAATTTTGTATTTTGAAATGCTTTCAAAGCCGTCAATTATGCGCACATGGATTCCGGTTTCCTCAAGCACCTCTCTGATTGCGGTTTGCTTTTTGGTTTCTCCGGGTTCAATGTGCCCTTTGGGAAATCCCCAATGCGCAGAGCGTTTGTTTTTTATCAGCAAATAGCGCACTTCGCCCTTGATGTCTCTGTACACCACAGCGCCGCAGCTGCTTTCGTACAAACACTCAAGCTTGTAATTGGGAAAATCTTTTTCAACATCTATGTGCTTTTTGATGTCGTTCACTATAAATCTTGTGCTCTTGGGAGCTGTTATAAGAATTTGCTTTCCGCCGGCCTTCGGGTTAAGAGTTGCAATCACTCTTCCGTCAAAATTACGAACGGGATGGTCTATTCCCAAAACAAATGAATAAATCTCATCTGCATTGTAAACCGAGCCGTAGTTGAGCGGAAACACAAACCGAGTGCCGGCACGAATGGATCCGATGGGATCTGTTATCTTGATTCGGACATATTTTCCGAGCATTTTTTCACCACCGTGTAAAATATTAAACATGGTTCTATTATACTAAAATATAAATAAATATACAAGTGCGAATATTAAATTATGTTTTCGGCGGCAAATCGGCACTTGTTTCGTCTGTGTTTGTGAGTAACTTTGTCGTTTTGGGATTAAAAAAAGCGGCGCAGCGTTAAACTGCGTCGCTTAATTCTATGTGTGTGGCAGGCAAAAATCGAACTGCTGTTTAAAGCATTCAATTTATGTGTTTGCCTTGTTAAAAGCCGGCCGTTATTGCGCCGAGTCTTCTTCGCTGTTGCTTGGCTGCGGTGCAAAATCATTTTTTGCATCGGTGGTTGCATTTTCTGCATCCTGTTTTGCGTCGGTGCTTGCAGCGTCTGCATCCGGCTTTGCGTCGGCGGCAGCTTCGGCGCCTGCCGTGTTAAATGTGCCTGTGCCGAAAACGCCTGACTGCATAAACGGCATTGCATCTTCCGGAATGTCCGCCGTCTGTGCCGTTTGTGAGGAAATATCCTTCGGCTCGGTTGGCTCCGTGGGTTCGGTTGGCTCAATAAATGCCTCCGTCGGCTCCAACGGCTCTTCCATTTCGCTGAAAAGCGGCGTTTGCGGCTCTTCAGGCTCCGTAATCGTGATTTGCGGTGCTTGCTGCTTCGGCTCCTCCGGCATATCGGGCGGATTTACCGTGTCGTTAGTAAGCGGCGCATAAATGTCCTTCGGCTTTTCGGGATCCTGCGGCTGCGGGATATTCGGTGTAAAATAAGCCGGCTGAGGTTGCTGCATCATTTGCTGCGGAGTGTAATACGTCGGCGCATATGCGGCATATGCCTGCGGCGCCGGCGAAACGGGTGCCTGCGGTGCATAATAGCCCGGTGCGGTCTGCTGATTAACCTGCCCTTGCTGCGGCTGAGGCGCCGTGTATGTTCCGCTTTGCGGCTGCTGCGGCGTGCCGAAATCCTGCGGAGGCTGTGTATATCCGTAATTTACGCCCTGTTGATTTGGGGATTGGTACGGCTGCCCCGGCTGATACTGTGCAGCCTGCGGCTGATATTGCGTGCCGTAAAACGGGCCGCTCTGAGCCGCATATTTTGCTGCTCTTTGAGCATCGGAAAGGAAATCGTCCTCCGTAACAACTCCAAACTGAATTGCACGGTTTTTAAAGTTTTCATAATAAAGCGCCCGTGTTGTGCTTACATAAGGAATAACATAGATAAGCGGGAAAACCGCAATGCAAAGTAAGTACCACGGAATAAAGCTTAAATCAAGCGCGAAAAGCTCGCTGCGGTGGCCTTTTACTATTTTTTTGCTTAGCTTGATTGCCTGCATTGGCGAAAGCTCGGGGTATTCACAAATCAGCTGATATGTAAAATATGAACTGTAATAGAATATGATTCCCGGAATTATAAACAGCACCGAGAGCAGATCAATAAGCAGGCCTTGCAAAAATGCCGCACCCAGCTTTTTGCCGTAATTGTCAAATGCTTCTTTGTATGTAACTTTTATTCCCTCGCCAAGCTCGTACTCCTTGCCGTTTACAAATTTAACATAATACCAACTCAGTGAAACCAAAAGCGGTAATAACAAAATCCGAGCGATCGCAAGCGGATAGGAAACCACGCTCCATGTGCTTGATGCGGTTTTTTGCGGCGCGGAAATAAGCGTTTTTTCGGGTGCGGAATTTGCCGCCGTGCCGAAATTTTCAAAATCGCTTGCGGAATTGCCGCTGCCGTCAAAATCTTTAAAATAATTTTTGTCGCTTGAATTGCCGTTGTCGGAAAAAGAATAATCGCTTCCGTTGAATATATCGTTTGAGGAGGTGGATGTAATCGAAAAAGATAATCCGCCAATTGCCATGATGGCAATCGAAACCACAAATGATGTAATAAACAGCTTCATAACCTTATCTTTGATAAGCGCTCTTGCCTGCTGTTTAATCAAGCCTCTGTCAAGATTCATAAAATCACAAGCCTTTCCGCCCTTTTATATTAGGCGCACAGAGGCGGGCGGTGCTGTGCGCCGTGAAAATTCAGTTTTTTAAAATTCGATTTTTTTCGCGATGAAGTCCTCAAGCTCGGTAATCGGGATTCTAACTTGTTCCATAGTGTCACGGTCACGAACTGTTACGCAACCGTCCTCTGCGGAATCAAAGTCATATGTTATGCAAAACGGAGTTCCTATTTCATCCTGTCTGCGATAGCGCTTGCCGATTGAGCCGGCATCATCAAAATCAATATTAAATTTCTTTGAAAGGTTGTCGTAAACCTCGCCTGCCTGCTCGCTGAGCTTTTTGGAAAGCGGAAGCACCGCTGCTTTAAACGGAGCAAGAGCCGGGTGGAAATGAAGCACGATTCTGGTGTCGTTTTTCTCCGGGTCGATAACTTCTTCATCGTATGCCTCGGTAAGAAGCGCAAGGAAAAGTCTTTCAACGCCCAAAGACGGCTCAATAACATAGGGCACATATTTTTCGCCCGTTGTTTGGTCAAAATATTCAAGGTTTTTGCCGCTTGTTTTAATATGCTGCGAAAGGTCATAATCCGTTCTGTCTGCAACGCCCCAAAGCTCGCCCCAGCCAAACGGGAAAAGATATTCAAAGTCTGTTGTGGCTTTTGAATAGAAGCAAAGCTCCTCGGGTGAATGGTCACGAAGGCGAAGGTTTTCGGGCTTCATGTTAAGAGAATAGAGCCAATCACGGCAGAAGCTGCGCCAGTAATCAAACCATTCAAGGTCTGTGCCCGGCTTGCAGAAGAATTCAAGCTCCATTTGCTCAAATTCACGCACACGGAAAATAAATTTGCCCGGTGTAATCTCGTTTCTGAAGGATTTGCCAACCTGCGCAACGCCAAACGGAATTTTCTTTCTTGTTGTTCTTTGCACATTTGCGAAGTTTACGAAAATGCCCTGTGCCGTTTCGGGGCGAAGGTAAATCTCGTCTTTTGAATCTTCTGTAACGCCCTGAAATGTTTTAAACATAAGGTTGAACTGGCGAATGTCCGTAAAATTATGTGCGCCGCAGTTGGGGCAGGGAATGTTGTGCTCTTTGATATATGCGCTCATTTCCTCGTTGCTCCAGCCGGCAACATTTGTGCCGTCAAAGCTTTCGATAAGATCGTCTGCTCTGTGGCGTGTTTTGCATTCACAGCAGTCCATAAGCGGATCTGAAAATCCGCCGAGATGGCCTGATGCAACCCATGTTTGCGGGTTCATAAGAATTGCGGCGTCAAGGCCTACATTGTATTTGTTTTCCTGAATGAATTTCTTGCGCCAGGCAGCTTTGATGTTTGTTTTAAGCTCAACGCCGAGCGGGCCGTAATCCCAAGTGTTTGCAAGGCCGCCGTATATTTCAGAGCCGGGATAAACAAAGCCCCTGCCCTTGCAAAGCGCAACAAGCGCTTCAAGTGATTTCTCTGTGTTTTTCATTGTTTTTTCCTCCATGATATTTGCTGAAAGTTATACACACTTATAATACCATATAATGCAAAATTATACAATAAATATTTAATGCATATTTTTTGCACCCTGTTTTTCGGCAAAAAACCGTAAAAAAGCACCGCAGGCGCTGTTGCCTGCGGTGCTTTTGCAGTTTAAAAATTATTTATTTTGCTGAGCAAGCTTTTCGGGTGATCCGCAGCATTTTTTGTATTTTTTGCCGCTGCCGCACGGGCACGGATCGTTGGGGCCGATTTTTTTGCCTTTTCTTACGGGCTCCTGCTTAACCGAATCGTCGCTGCCGGAGGTGGCAGTAACCTTTGCAACTGCCTTGCGCTCAACATCTTCTCTGCGTCTTACAACCGTTGTGAACATCATCTGAACGGTGTTTTCGCGAATAGCGGCAGTCATCTCGTCAAACATATCATAGGATTCCATTCTGAATGCAACAACGGGATCTTGCTGAGCATATGAACGAAGATGGATGCCCTCTTTAAGATCCTCCATGGCATCAATGTGATCCATCCAAAGGGAGTCAACATTGTGCAGCAGGATTTTTCTTGAAAGATCCTTGTAGATTTCTTCTCCGAAAAGCTCTCTTCTTTCGTTAAGCTTCTTTCTGCCGGTTTCTTTAAGCAGCTCAACAATTTCATCAAAGCTCATATCGTCAAGCTTTGCAATTTCTTCATCGTTAAGAAGCCAGCCTCTGTATTTCTCTTTAAGGCCGCTGAGATTCCAATCTGCCTTATTTGCGTCTTTAGCGCAATAAACAGGCACATTGGCGTCAATGCTTGAATCAAGCATATCAATGATTTTGTCGGAAAGGTCCATTCCGTCAAGCACCATGTCACGCTGCTTATAAATAAGCTCACGCTGGCGGTTCATAACATCGTCATATTGCAGGGTTTGCTTTCTGATGGCAAAGTTTCTGCCCTCAACCTTCTTTTGTGAGGATTCAACGGTGTTGGAAATCATTCTGCTTTCAATCGGCATATCCTCATCAACATTAAGCCTTGCCAAAACGGCTTTCATTCTGTCGCCGCCGAAAAGGCGCATAAGGTCATCTTCCGTTGAAAGGAAAAATTGCGATTTGCCCGGGTCGCCCTGTCGGCCGGCACGGCCTCTGAGCTGATTGTCTATTCGGCGTGAATCGTGGCGCTCGGTGCCCAAAATGAACAAGCCGCCCGCTTCACGAACCTTGTCTGCTTCGTCCTTGATTTGCTCTTTGTATTTCTTTTCAAGCTCTTGGAATTTGGCTCTTGCTTCAAGAATTTCTTCATCATCCGTTTCCGCAAAGCCCTTTGCCTCTGCAATAAGCTCTTCTGGGTATTGCAGCTTTTTCATCTCTGCTGTTGCAAGAAATTCTGCGTTACCGCCAAGCATAATGTCGGTTCCGCGTCCTGCCATGTTGGTGGCAATTGTAACGGCACCGAGCTTGCCTGCCTGCGCAATGATTTCAGCCTCACGCTCGTGGTTTTTTGCGTTGAGCACATTGTGGGGAATTCTTTCCTTTTTAAGCATTTTGGAAAGAATTTCGCTCTTTTCAATGCTGATTGTGCCAACAAGAATCGGCTGGTTGTTTTCGTGCGTTTCCTTGATTTGCTCAATTATGTGCTTGTATTTGGCTTTTTCCGTTTGGAAAATAACATCGGGTAAATCCTTGCGGGCAAGCGGTTTGTTTGTTGGAATTTCAACAACATCAAGCTTGTAAATCTCGCTGAATTCCTGTGATTCGGTGGATGCGGTACCCGTCATACCCGAAAGCTTTGAGTAAAGGCGGAAATAGTTTTGGAAGGTGATGGTTGCAAGCGTTTTGCTTTCGTGCTCAACCTTAACTCCCTCTTTTGCCTCAATGGCTTGGTGCAGGCCGTCATTATACCGCCTGCCAAGCATTATACGGCCCGTGAATTCGTCAACAATAAGCACCTGGCCGTCTTTAACAACATAATCAATATCTCTGCGCATAACGCCGAGTGCTTTGATTGCTTGGTTGATATGGTGAAGCAAGGTGGTGTTTTCCATATCCATCAGGTTTTTAACGCCGAAATATTCCTCCGCCTTTTTAACACCTCTTTGAGTAAGCGTTGCCGTGCGGGCTTTTTCATCAACAACATAATCGCCGTCATATGTGTCTTCAGTGTCCTGCTTTTCGTCCATTTGGGCAACCTTATCCATTTTAAGGGTGATTGCAAAATCGTTTGCTCTGCGGTAAAGGTCTGTTGATTGATCGCCTCTGCCGCTGATGATAAGCGGAGTTCTTGCCTCATCGATAAGGATTGAGTCAACCTCGTCCACAATAGCAAAATTATGGCCTCTTTGTACCTTTTGCTCTTTATAGAGCACCATATTGTCTCTAAGGTAATCAAAGCCCATTTCGTTGTTTGTGCCGTAGGTAATATCGCAGTTGTATGCCTCTTGGCGCTGTGAATTTGTTTTTTCGTGAATGATAAGGCCGGCGCTCAAGCCGAGAAAACGGTAAAGCTTGCCCATCCATTCGCAGTCACGCTTTGCAAGGTAATCGTTAACGGTAACTATGTGAACGCCCTTGCCCTCAAGCGCATTAAGATATGCAGGCAGGGTTGCCACAAGGGTTTTACCTTCACCTGTTTTCATTTCCGCAATTCTGCCCTGGTGCAGAATGATGCCGCCGATTACCTGCACATAAAAGTGCTTCATTCCAAGCACTCTCCATGCGCCCTCTCGGCAAACTGCGAAAGCATCCGGCAAAATATCATCAAGCGTTTCGCCTGCTGCAAGCCTGTCTTTCAAAATCTGAGTTTGGGAAACAAGCTCTTTGTCGCTCATTTTGCCATATTTATCTTCAAGCGCCATAACCTTGTCTGCGGTTTTCTTTACTCGCTTAACTTCCTTTGCGGAATAGTCGCCGAAGATAGCAGTTAAAAATTTACTTGCCATTATTACACCTCTGTTGAGTTATAGTTATTTTTCAAACTTGTAAATAATTATTTTATCATAAAAGCGGTGCAAAGTCACGCTTTTTTTACATTTATTCGGAAATAACGGATTTAATTGCTTTAAGAGCACCGCCGGAAACGGCGTTTTCCGCATCTTCGTCAAATCCAAGCACAAGGCAGCCCTTGCCCTGCGAAACGGAAAGCGTTATCGTTTGCTCGCCGCTTTGCATATCGGCGGCGGAAATTTTATCCGTCAGCTTTTTCAAATTGGTGTCAAGCCAGCTGTCCTTGCTCAGGTTTCCAAGCAGCTGCACGGTGCTGTATTTGCTTAAAAGCTCCTTTGTGTAAGCCGATGCGGGCTCGTATAAATCCTTGTTTTTAACGGAAACGGTAACGGTTTTTGCCTCCGTGTCAATCGCCTTTATTTCATAGGTTAAATTCTCAAAAATCGCCTTCCCCAAATCGGAAAATTGAGTGTGCGATTCCGCATAAGACATGATTACGGAAAGAGTTGAGGAATCAACATATTTTTGAAGCTTTTCCGTGTCAAAATCAATAAGCGCCGCAAAGGCCGTGTCTGTTGTTTTTCTTATGTTTTCCTCGGTAAGCTTTGCGCTTGTTGCCGAGCAGGAGCAAAGGGTGGCTCCCAAAAATATTATGCAAAGTATTGCCGCAATTGCTTTTTTCACAATTATCTGCCGCCTTTCCGCCGAATAAATTCATATTTCTTAATTTTGTTTTTAGCTCTTTTTAATCGGCATTTAGTATTATATATAACTGCTGCCGAATTTTCAACACTCGGGCGGAAATGTTAATAAAAGATTCGCTTTTTGCTTCTTCTTAATTCCCGAAAGCGCCGTTTGCAGAAATCCGAGGCTGAAATGCGGCTTGGCAAAGGGTGCAAAATGCGAAATTTTTGCCCGGCGCCGCAAAAGTATCAAAAGTATTAAAATCTTAAGATATAAATTGCATATCGTTTACACATATGGTATAATTGGGAAAAATTATGTGCATATGTGGGATATTGCGCCGTTTTTTGCCGATTATGCTCGTTAAAAAGCAAAAAAGCAAGCTCCGGTAAAACGTGTGTTTTTGTTAAAATCACGCTTTGCGCAATGTGCCTTGCAAACAAAATTTCAAAGAAGAAAACAAAATTCCTGCAAAAGGGGGTATCACAAAAGGCAAGTTTCGCTTTGCGAAAAGCCGTTGTTATGAAAGCGTTTTTAAAAAAATGGTTTGCGCCCATCAAATTCAAGCGCCTTTTTGATATTGTTGCGTCGTTTTCGGCGCTCGTTATTCTTTCACCGCTGTTTCTTGTTATCTGTGTAATAAATTTCTTTACGCCGGACACAAGCGTTTTCTTCAGCCACGAAAGAAGGGGCCGCAAGGGCAAGCCTTTCAAAATATATAAATTTCAAACAATGAAAAACAACACTCCAAACTGCGCAACGGGCGAGCTTGAAAATCCCGAACAGTATATAACGAAATTCGGCAAATTTTTGCGCAAAACAAGCCTTGATGAGCTGCCGCAGCTTTGGAATATCTTAAAGGGCGATATGAGCTTTGTGGGCCCACGCCCGCTTATCTCAAGCGAAATCAGAGCGCACAGAATGCGCCTTGAATACGGAGTTTATCGTTTTCGCCCCGGGCTTACCGGCCTTGCGCAAATTAAGGGAAGAGACAGTATTTCACTTATGAAAAAAATGAAATATGATAAGCTTTATTGCGATAATTGGAGCCTGAAGCTTGATTTTATAATTCTGCTGCAATCCTTTGGCGTTTGCATCAGGCAAGAGGGCTTCCACGAAGGCATTTATCACCGCAGATGATGCCTTGCCAAAAATCGGCGCCTGCCGAAACGGAGATGTGATTATGGAAAGAAATTTTATAGACGGTTATATGGAATGGCAATCCGATCCGGAAATAACGGGGGTTAATAAGCTGCCGCCGCACGCCGATCTTATGCCTTATTCCGATTTTGAGGAGGCAAAGAAATGCAACCGCCTTGAATCATCCTGCTGCCGTCTTTTAAACGGAAAATGGAAATTTAAGCTCTATAAAAATTATGCTTACAGGCCAACCGATTTTGCTCAGCCGCATTATGATGCCCATAATTGGGACAGTATTATCGTGCCCGGTTCCTGGACTATGCAGGGCTATGATCAAAATCAGTATTGCAATGTGCGCTATCCTTGGGAGGGGCATGAGGATATTTGCCCTCCGAATGCACCCACAAAATATAATCCCGTAGGCTGCTATCTTAAGAAAATCCATATCAACAGTTCCGTGCTTTCAAAAAGAGTTGTTATTTGCTTTGAAGGTGTTGAATCTGCTTTCTATCTCTATGTAAACGGCGAAAAGGTTGGCTATTCCGAATCAACCTTTAACCGCAGCGAATTTGATATTTCCCGCTATCTTGTTGAGGGCTCAAATGTTATCGGCGTTGAGGTTTATCGCTGGTGCACCGGCAGCTGGCTCGAATGCCAGGATATGTGGCGCATGGCGGGAATTTTCAGGGATGTTTATATCTACACAACAGAGCGTGAATATATCAGGGATTACACAATCAATGCCGTGCCGAGCGAAACCTTGGCAGACGGCTATTTTGATGCCGTTGTCAAAACAAACGGCGCTTATGAAGGGCTTTCGATTGATTTAAGCATTCTTGATGAAAACGGCGAAACCGTTGCAATAGACAGCCGTTATGCAAATGAGGATAATGTTACCTCTCTTAAAGCAATCGTAACGGGCGCAAAACTTTGGAGCGCAGAATCCCCAAATCTTTACACGCTTGTAATCACTCTTAAAAACAACGGAATTCCAACCGAATATTTAAGCACGAAATTCGGCTTCAGAAAGGTTGAAATTAAAGACGGCATTATCAGATTAAACGGCGAAAGAATCGTCTTTAAGGGCACAAACCGCCACGAATTCGATTGCCGCCTCGGCAGGGTTATGACCGAGGAAACAATGCTTAAAGACATTATGCTTATGAAGCAAAACAACATCAATGCCGTGCGCACCTCTCATTATCCTAATTGCGTGCGCTGGCTTGAGCTTTGCGATGAATACGGCATTTATGTTATTGATGAAAACAATATGGAAAGCCACGGCACAAATCGCTCTCGCATTCTCGGCTGCCCTCAAATTCCCGGCTCACGCCCCGAATGGGAAAGGGCTTGCATGGATCGCATAAAAGCGCTTTATAACAGAGATAAAAATTGCACCTGCGTTGTGTGCTGGAGCCTTGGCAATGAAAGCCTCGGCGGCGAAATTCCGAAAAAAATGTATAAATGGATTAAAGAGCAAGATCCGTCTCGCTTTGTTCATTTTGAATGTGCCGGCGATCCAAACGAAAAAACGCTTTCCGATGTGCAGTCGCATATGTATGCAAAGCCTTGGGATTGCGAAGAATATGCCGTAACGCAAAGAGACGGCAGGCCGTATTTGCTTTGCGAATTCACCCATGCTATGGGCAATTCATGCGGCTCAACTCAGGAATATACTTATCTTTGGGATAAATACCCGTGCTTGCAGGGCGGCTTTGTTTGGGATTGGGTTGATCAGGCAATTATGACCTCCGATGAAAACGGCACGGAATATCTTGCTTACGGCGGCGATTTCGGCGATGAGCCTAACGACGGCCATTTTTGCGGAAACGGGCTTCTTTTTGCAGACCGCAAACCAACCCCCAAGCTTTATGAAATTAAAAAGCTTTATCAAAATGTTGATTTTAAAGCAATAGATGCCGAAAAAGGCGTTGTTGAAATTAAAAATAAATTCCTTTTCTCCGATTTAAGCGAATATGAGCTTTATTGGTGCCAGTGCTCGGATAAGGGCGTGCTGCGTGAGGGCACGGTTGATCTAAGAATCAAGCCGGGCACCAAAGCGGTTGTTGATTTGGAATTAAACAGAATAACAAACACGGAATGCTATCTTAATCTTGCTCTTCGCACCAAAGAGGATAATTCTTGGAGCAAGGCGGGGCATATTGTTGCCGAGGAACAGTTTGTTATAAACGAATTTGAAAACACATATGATGAATTGGAGCCCGGCGAGGAGCTTGTGGTTGCAGATACATATGGCTCGCTTCGTATTTTCACGGAGGATATAAATATTCGCTTTGAAAGGCGAGAGCGCAATCAGCTTTATTCCGTTAAGGTTGGCGGTGAGGAACTGCTTGCCGCACCCGTTCGCCTCAATTTCTGGCGCGCGCTTACGGATAACGACAGGGGAAGCAGGGCCGGCTCAAGGCTCGGCTGCTGGCGTGATGCCGGCAATGCTCCCGGAATTTACAACAACACAAAATTCTCAATAGAGGGTTATAAAATTCTTGAAAACGGCAAAAAGGTTATTGTAACCTGCGGCGCCGTTATCTGCACTCAGCCCGAATCAAGAGCCGTTATGGTTTACACAATCACTTCAAACGGCATAGAGGTTGATATGCAGTTTAAGGCGGGCGAGGGGCTTCCGGAAATTCCGGAGGTTTCAATGCTGTTTGAGCTGCCGGGCGATTTTGAAAACGTAACTTATCTCGGTGCCGGCCCGTTTGAAAATTATATAGACAGAAAATGCGCTGCAAAAATCGGGCTTTACACAGACAGTGTTTCAAATATGTATACCGATTATTTAAAGCCGCAGGAGTGCGGAAACCGCACGGGTGTGCGCTATGCAACGCTTGTGGGCAACAAAAAGGCAATCACATTCATTGCAGAGCCCGTTATGGAATTTAACGCAAGCCGCTATTTGCCGATGCAGCTTGAAAACGCTTGGCACAAAAAAGAATTGCCGCAAAGCGATAAAACCGTTGTGCGTGTTATTGCCCGCCAGCAGGGTGTCGGCGGATACGACAGTTGGGGAGCAACCTGCAATGAGCTTTATATGAATAAATCGGATAAGCTCTATCGCCTGAAATTCCAAATCAGATTTTGAATTATTTTCAGTCAGTGCCGAAAATCAAATGTGGCTTTTCTCTGCCGCAAATCGAAAAAACGGCATAAACAAGCCGAATATCGCAACAAAAAATTAAGCGTTTCTTTAAAATCTTGACTTTTTTTGCGTTCGGAGTATAATTGTACTCACGAAATAAATGTCGGAAAATTGTATATTATAATCTACCAATATTAGAAGAGGATTAAAACAATGAGTTCTTTCAAAGAAGCCGCTATGTCTTTTGCGGTAAAAAAAGCAGTTAAATACGCTCGCAAGGATTTTGATAAAAACGCACCCAAAATTCTTTCATTGTTGGAAGCGGCGGATGTTAAAAAGGTAAACAGAACCACTTATGAGGGTCTTCACAAGGTGCTTGACGATCCTGAAAACAACTGGATGAAATTTGCCAAATCCCTTGTGTGCGACACTAATGAGCACACTCTTGAAAAAATGATTCCGCCAATGATGAATGTGGCAATCAACAGCTATTCCAAAAGAATGGAAAGCATTGAAAAATACGGCTGCAATGTGCCTTGGGCAATTCTTATGGATCCCACGGCTGCCTGCAATCTTAAATGCATAGGCTGCTGGGCTGCGGAATACGGCCATTCAAGCCAGCTTTCTTATGATGATTTAACAAGAATTATCAATCAGGGCAAAGAGCTTGGCACTTATATGTATCTTTACACAGGCGGCGAGCCCACAATGCGCAGAAAGGATCTTATGCGCATTTGCCGTGAAAATCCGGATTGCATTTTCATGAGCTTCACAAACGGCACTTTGATTGATGACAGCTTTGCAGACGAAATCGGCGATGTCGGCAACTTCTTCCCGGCTTTCTCAATTGAAGGCTATGAAGAGGAAAACGATTTCCGCCGCGGCCAGGGCACATTTAAAAAGTGCACCGCAGCAATGAAAAGGCTTAAAGACAGAGGTATTCCTTTCGGCGCTTCCCTTTGCTACACAAGCAAAAACACCGATTTGCTTTCTTCGGATGAATATATGGATTGGCTTATTGAACAGGGTGTTAAGTTTGCTTGGTTCTTCACATATATGCCAACGGGCAACGGCGCCGTAACGGATCTTATGGTTTCTGCCGATCAGCGTGCCACAATGTATAAGAAAATGCATGAATGGCGCAAAACAAAATCCATTTTTGCTCTTGATTTTTGGAACGACGGTGAATATGTTCAGGGCTGTATCGCAGGCGGCAGGCATTATTTCCACATCAATTCAAACGGTGATTGCGAGCCTTGTGCGTTTGTCCATTATTCAAATGTAAACATAAAAGAGCATTCCGTGCTTGAGGCTCTTCAAAGCCCGCTCTTTATGGAATATAAAAAGAATCAGCCTTTTAACAACAATATGCTCAGGCCGTGCCCCGTGCTTGATAATCCGGGCGCAATCAGCAAAATGGTGGCTGTTTCCGGCGCTTATTCAACAGAGATGGAGCATCCGGAATCCGCAAATGAGCTGTTTGATAAAACCATTGAGCACGCAAAGCTTTGGAAGGTTAAGGCAGATGAACTGTTTGACCGTGATGAATATATCGCAAAGCATGTTAAGGATGAAAATATGTATAACTTTGAGAAAACCGATGAAGAGCGTGATTTCTCAGAGTTCACAAAAACAGAGCAGTAATTGAATAGAAAATTTTAAGGGCGTATCACGGCGATACGCCCTTTTAAGCCGTGTGCGGCAAATCACGGCGGCCAAACAGAAACGGAGGTGCACCATGCTTTTCGGAAATAAAGGCGGCGCATATGAATATATGATAGTAGGGCTCGGCAACCCCGGTGCCAAGTATGAAATGACAAGGCATAATGCCGGCTTTCTTGCAATTGATATGCTTGCAATGAAGCAAAATAAGGAAATAAAGCGCTTAAAATATCATGCCTTAACCGGTGATGCGGTTATAGAGGGCAAAAAATGCCTTTTGATGAAGCCGCAAACATTTATGAATAATTCCGGCGAGGCTGTGGCAGAAGCGGCAAGATTTTATAAAATTCCGCCGCAAAATATAATAGTGCTTTCGGATGATATTTCGCTTGATGTGGGCAAAATCAGAATAAGGCGCAAAGGCTCGGCAGGCGGGCATAACGGCCTTAAAAGCATAATCGCCCATCTTGGCAGCGATGAATTTCCCCGTGTTAAAATAGGCGTGGGCAAAAAGCCGGATGCTTACACGGATTTGGCGGATTGGGTGCTCGGCAGATTTCCCAAGGAGCTTGAGCCGCAGCTTAAAGAGGCTCTTGAAAATGCCAATGGCGCAATATCGCTTATCGTGCAGGATAAATTTGACCGTGCAATGAATCTTTATAATTGATTAAAGGCTCGGCAAACGCCGCTTCGGAGCTTGCAGAGAAATATTATTTTAAAGGCGGTTTAAACTGCATTTTAAATCATAAACTTGAAAATATTTAAAGGAAAAAACTATGTCTTGCTTTTCAAAAGTGTTTGAAAAGAGCGATGAATTTAAAAGCCTCGCCGGCAGCATCAACATCAGTGGTGCGGCTGTCGGGGCAACGGGTGTTTCCGATGCCGTAAAGGCGCATATGATTCATTCTCTTATTCAGGAAAAAGGCGAAAAAGCCGTAATAATTATGCCGGATGAGGCATCAGCCGTGCGAATGAGTGAAAATCTCGGGGCAGTGCAGGCCGGTGTGCTTTTTTATCCCGCCCGTGAATTTACTTTTCAACATGTGGCAGGCGTCAGCAGGGATTTTGAGCATATCCGCCTCGGTGTGCTTTCAAAAATGATAAACGGGGAATATACTGCCGTTGTGTGCTCTGTTAACGCCGCAACGCAGCTCACAATGCCTCCGCAGGAGCTGAAAAAGCGCACCGTTGTTATAAAAACGGGCAAGCAGCTTGATTTGGATTCGCTTGTTTCACGCCTTGTTTTTGCAGGCTACAGCCGCTATGAGCAGGTGGACGGCACCTCGCAATTTGCCGTAAGAGGCGGAATTATAGATATTTTTCCGCCGGGTGCATCAGAGCCGGTGCGTATTGAGCTTTGGGGCGATATTGTGGATTCAATTTCGTCTTTTGATATTTCAACTCAGCGCAGAACGGGCAGTCTTTCGGAAATAGAGCTTATTCCGGCCACGGAGGTGCTGTTTGAATCAAACGAAAAATTCATAAAAAAGCTTCGTGCTCTTGCCGAATCACTCAAAGGAAAGGCAATTAAGGCAAGAGAGGGAATTTATGCTGATATAGACAGCCTTGAAGCCGGTGTTTCGCTGCCGTGCTGTGATAAATATATGCCGCTTGCATATGAAAGCAGCGGAATATTTGATTATCTTTCCGGCTTGCTTTTTGTTTGCGAAAGCGCAAAGGTTAAGGAGCGCAGCCAAAACTCAGAAAGGCTTATGCTGGAGCAGATTAAATGGTATCTTGAAGACGGAACTCTTTGCCGTGGGCTTGATAAATATCAGCTTTCGTTTGAAGAATTAAAGCAAATTTACTCCTCGCACGGTGCGGTTTATCTTGATTCGCTGCCACGCGGCTCGTTTGATACTCCCGTTGCGCATCTTTCAAGCTTTGCCGTTCAAAGCTTTAATGCTTGGAGCGGAAAAACAGAAGATTTGAAAGAGGATATAGTGCCATTGCTTAAAAACGGATACACCGTTTGCGTTATGGCGGGAACGGCAAGAAGCGCAAAGGCGCTTGCCTATGATTTGAACGACGACGATATAAATGCCGTGTTTTCAAACGGCTATCCGCAGGAATTTCAAAAGGGCGCCGTAACCGTAACAACAAGCACAATAACAGCGGGCTTTGTGCTGCCGGCGGTTAAGTTTGCGCTCATCACGCATATGAAAGCGCATATGCAAAAAAGCAAAAAGCACAAGGTTAATTCAAAAAATGCCATTCATTCGCTTGATGAGCTCTCGGTTGGCGATTATATAGTTCACAATGTTCACGGCATCGGCGTTTTTGATGGAATCCATGCGCTTGAATTAAATAAAGTAAAAAAAGATTATATCAAGATTTCCTATGCAAAGGGTGATGTGCTTTATGTGCCTGTAACTCAGCTTGATCTTGTTTCAAAATATATCGGCCCGGGCGAAAACAGCAGGGTTAAAATAAACCGCCTCGGCGGCAACGAATGGAAAAAAGCCAAGGCAAAGGTGCGCTCATCGGTTAAAGATATGGCAAAGGAACTGATTGCTCTTTATGCAAAGCGAATGAGCACAAAAGGCTATGCTTTTTCGGAAGACACGGATTTTCAGCGTGATTTTGAGCTTAGATTTGCATATGACGAAACAGATGATCAGCTTCGTTGCTCAGAGGAAATTAAGCGTGATATGGAGCGTTCCGTGCCCATGGAGCGCCTTTTGTGCGGCGATGTTGGCTTCGGCAAAACGGAGGTTGCACTGCGAGCCGCATTTAAGTGCATAACAGAGGGCAAGCAATGCGCTTTGCTTGTGCCCACAACGGTGCTTGCAATGCAGCATTTCAACACGGCAAAATCAAGAATGGAGGCATTCCCCGTTAAAATAGAAATGCTTTCAAGATTTGTGTCTGCCGCAAAGCAAAAGGAAGTTATAAAAGGGCTTGAAGACGGCAGTGTTGATTTTCTTATAGGCACGCACCGCATTATCGGCAAGGATATTAAATTTCATGATTTGGGCTTGCTTATTATTGATGAGGAGCAGCGTTTCGGCGTTGCGCAAAAAGAAAAGCTGAAGCAAAAATTCCCCCGTGTGGATGTGCTTACGCTTTCTGCAACTCCTATTCCGCGCACGCTTAATATGGCTCTCAGCGGAATCAGGGATATGAGCGTTATTGAAGAGGCACCGGGAGACCGCTATCCCGTGCAAACATATGTAACGGAATATGATTTCGGAATGCTTGCGGAAGCAATGGAAAAAGAGCTTGCAAGGGGCGGCCAATGCTATTATCTGCACAATAATATTGAAACGATAGACCTAACTGCGGCAAAAATCAAAAAAGCAATTCCGGATGCCAATGTGGGCATCGCTCACGGCCAAATGACTCAAGAGCAGCTTTCCGATGTTTGGGGCGCTCTGCTAAACGGAGAAATAGATATTTTGGTGTGCACCACGATTATAGAAACGGGTGTTGATGTTTCAAATGTAAACACTCTTATCATTGAAAATGCAGACCGTATGGGGCTTGCTCAGCTGCACCAAATCAGGGGCAGAGTCGGCAGAAGTGCCCGCCGTGCCTATGCCTATTTAACCTTTAATCGTGGCAGAGAGCTCAGTGATATTGCGCAAAAAAGGCTTGAAGCCATCAGGGAATATACGGAATTCGGCAGCGGCTTTAAAATTGCAATGCGTGATTTGGAAATAAGGGGCGCCGGCTCAATCCTCGGAAATCGCCAGCACGGCCATATGGAATCCGTGGGCTATGATATGTATTTAAAATTGCTCGGCGATGCGGTTGCAGAGGAAAAAGGTGAAATAAAAGAGGGCGAGGAGCAGGCGGAATGCCTTATGGATTTGCCGATTGAAGCACACATTCCGGATGATTATATTGAATCAACTCCGCAAAGGCTCTCAATGTATAAGCGAATTGCGGCAATTCGCACGGGCGCAGATGCAAACGATGTGCGTGATGAGCTTTGCGATCGATTCGGAACTCCGCCGGAATCCATAAACGGGCTTATAGAAATAGCTTTGCTGCGAAATTCGGCAGCCTCCCTCGGCGTTTATGAAATTGCTCAGCGAAACGGCTCCGTGTTGCTGTATATGAACGAGCCGGATGTGCGCTATGCAGTTGAGCTTAATAAGATTATGAAGGGCAGGGTGCTGCTTTCCGCTTCCAAAAAAGCATATATCGCCGTTAAACTTGGCACAGAATCATCGCTTGAAACGGTGCGCACGGCTTTGGAACTTATGCAGCAGGCTCGGCTTCGCTTTGAAAAAAGCAGCGAAAATTAAAAATTTGCATAAATAAAAACACCTCGGGCATAATGCTTTTGAGGTGTTTTTTATGTCGTCAGAATCAAATTCAAAAAAGGCGGGCAAAAATCTGAAAGCGCTTTTTTCTGTTATATGCATTTCGGTTATTGCCCTCGGCGTTATAGTTTATGTTTCCACAAAGCCGGCAAAGGATGTAAACGAAGCCACAACAGTGCGTGAAACAACGCAGGTGCAGCGCTCCGTAACCGTGCAGGATACAACGGCGCAGGAAACAACAGCAGCGCCGCAAACAGAGGCGCCGCAAACAGAGCCGGAAAGCACATCAATGCTTCAGTCGGAAAACAATACGCCTTATAAAGGCATTTATCGCTATCCGCTGGGCGAAACCGTTGTGCAGGGCTATTCGCTTGAACTGAAGAAAAATGAAACGATGGGCGATTATCGCAGCCACACCGCAGTTGATTTTAAGGGCGGCGCAGGTGAAAAGGTTGTTGCGATAAACGACGGCGTTGTGCTTGATGTTTATAACGATGCAATGCTGGGCATGGTTGTGGAAATAGACCACGGCGGCAAGCTTGTTGCAAAATATTGCGGGCTTGATTCCGTAAGCGTTTCTAAGGGCAACGTTGTTAAGGCAGGCAATGAAATAGGCAGCCTCGGCTCCGTGCCGTTTGAAGCAAGCCTTGAAACCCATCTTCATTTTGAAACAAAGTTAGACGGCGAATATGTTGATCCGCTGACGGTTATGGGAAAAACGGAATAATAACGCCGGCAGCTGCGCCGCAAAAGGTTTTGCGGTTAAAGCAAATGCGGCAAAAATCAAGCAAGGCAAAATAAAAAAGGAGTCCATAGGACTCCTTTAATTTTTTGATTAAATCAGATTAGTCTGCACTGTAAGGCATAAGAGCAATCTGGCGAGCACGCTTAATTGCGGTCGTAAGCTCTCTCTGATGCTTTGCGCAGGTACCCGTTACTCGGCGGGGAAGAATTTTAGCTCTTTCAGATGTGTATCTGTTAAGCTTTGCAATATCTTTATAATCAATGCATTCGCATTTGTCCACGCAAAACTGGCAAACTTTTCTGCGGCCTTTTCTTGCGCCGCCCTTATTATATGCCATGTCGGTTCCTCCTTAAATTAAAATGGTAAATCGTCATCGTCGTCAACAATCTCTTCAAAATCGCTGTTGCTTGCCGAGGCATAGCTCGGTGCCGGTTGGCTGTAAACAGGATTTGAGTTAGAGCCGTTTTCCGCTTTTGAGCCGCAGAAAGAAACATTGTTTGCCACAACGGTAACAGATTTTCTCTTATTTCCGTTATTGTCTGTATAACTGTCTGTTTGAATAGAACCTTCAACTGCAATCATAGAGCCTTTGCGGAAATAGCGGGAAATGAATTCGGCAGTTTGGCGCCAGGCTGTAACATCAATAAAATCGGCTTTTCTTTCTTCGCCGGATTTTTGATAATTCCTGTCGCACGCAACCTGAAAGCGAACCACGGAAACACCGGATGGTGTTGTGCGCAATTCGGGATCAAAGGTAAGCCTGCCCATAATTACAACAGAATTAACCATAGCTGTGCCTCCGATTATTCGCCTTTTGTAACGATAAGTGAACGAAGCACGCCGTCTGTAATGTTAATTACACGGTCAAGCTCTGCCGGGAAGCTCTCTTCGCTTTCAAACTGAGCAACAACATAGAAACCCTCTGTTTCGTAGTTGATCGGGTATGCGAGCTTGCGCTTGCCCCATTCCTCAACTTCGCCGAGAGTGCCGTGCTTGCTGATCATGTCAGTGAATTTAGCCTTAAGAGCCTCAACTGCTTCCTCGCCTTTAGAGAGAGAAAGAACCAATACGAGTTCATACTTTTTCAATGCCATTTTTAAGCACCTCCTTTTGGACTTTTGGCCCGAAGCCCCGCTTCGAGCAAGGATTGCCGCCCATTGAGCAGCTTATGTATTATAGCAGAGTTATGCCGCCGTGTCAAGAGCAGAGTTATAATTGCCTTTTTTGCGGCAAAATTTTGCTTTGATTTTTCAAAAGCACGCTCTTTGCCGGGCAATAAACGGCGCAGCGGCGCTCTTTTGCAATAAAAATCCCCTTTCGCAAAAAGCAAAAGGGGAAGTGTTTTAAAATAATGTGTGCATCAAAGCAAACCGTTTTCCTTTGCGGCGATTTAAAGCAGACTCACAACAAGGTCGCCCATCTGAGCTGTTGTAACAGCCTCAAAGCCGTTTTCGAAAATATCCGGTGTGCGTGCCTTTGTAAGTGCAGCGTCAACCGCTTTTTCAATTGCATCTGCCGCCGCCGCTTCGCCAAAGGTGTAGCGCAGCATCATTGCGCCGGAAAGAATTGTTGCAAGCGGATTTGCTTTGCCCTCGCCGGCAATGTCCGGTGCAGAGCCGTGAATCGGCTCGTAAAGCCCAAAGGTGCCCTCTGCAAGAGATGCCGATGCAAGCATTCCGATTGAGCCGGAAATCATTGATGCCTCATCCGAAAGAATGTCTCCGAAAATGTTGGAGGTAACGATTGTGTCAAACTGAGCGGGATTGCGCACAAGCTGCATTGCGCAGTTGTCAACATACATATAAGAAACCTCAACTTCGGGATAATCCTCGGCGGTTTCCTCCATCACCTTTCTCCAAAGCCTTGAAGAATCAAGCACATTTGCCTTGTCAACGCAGGTAAGCCTTTTGCTTCTCTTCATAGCATATTCAAAGCCGGCTTTAACTATTCTTTTAATTTCAGGATAGGTGTATCTTTCGGTGTCGTATGCGCCGATAACGCCGTTTTCCTCGTAAGTGCCTCTGTCGCCGAAATAAATTCCGCCCGTAAGCTCACGAACGATAAGAATGTCAAGCCCGTTGCCTATGATTTCCTCTTTAAGCGGAGATGCGGATTTAAGTGGCGCAAAAATTTTTGCCGGGCGCAGATTTGCAAATAATCCCAAATCCTCCCTTATTGAAAGAAGGCCCTTTTCCGGCCTGTTGTTGCCGGGTTGATTGTCCCATTTCGGTCCGCCCACCGCACCAAGCAAAACAGCATCGGAAGCCTTGCAAGCCTCTGCCGTTTCTTTAGGGTAGGGCACGCCCGTTGCATCAATTGCGCAGCCGCCGAGCAGCTGATAATTGTAATCAAATTCAAAACCGAATTTTTTGCCTGCCGCATCAAGCACCTTGATGCATTCGTCAACTATTTCAGGGCCGATACCATCGCCCTTTAACACAGTGATTTTGTAATTTTTCATATTTTGCCTTTCTGTGTTCGGCAATCCGCCGAAAGAGATTGTTTGAAAAGTTTTGCGTGTTTTTTTATCAAAACCTCAGCATTCATCAAATATGCCGGGCATTGTGTCGTCTCGCATTGTGTCTTTTTGATCCCGGTTGATTGCGCAAATAATGCCCTTCATAGAAGCGTAGCCGATGTTGTGCGAAACGCCTATGCCGAAAATGTCTTTGCCTTGCGGATTTTTAATGTGAATATAGGAAATGGCTTTTGAATCGGAACCAACAGAAATTGCGTGCTCGCTGTAATCCACAAATTCATAGCGTGCAAGCCCTGCTTTGTTCATGGCATCGCAAAATGCGCCGATTGGGCCTGAGCCGTAGCCATCCGTTTTAACGGGTTCGTTGTCTTTGTATTTAAGCTCGCCGGTGAAATGAACGCTTGTAAGCTCCTCGCTTTCGCTCTTTTCCTCCGTGATTTTGTAATTAAGCAGTTTGTAAGGGCCGCAAACATTTCTGTATTCCTTTTGGAACAAATCAAAAATTTCATCGGGCTGCAGCTCCTTGCCGCAATCATCGCAGGCTTTTTGCACGATTGCGCTGAATTCGCCCTGCATTGCCTTTGGCATTTTAATTCCGTAATCGTTTGCAAGAATAAATGCCATTCCGCCCTTGCCGCTTTGCGAATTTATGCGCACAATAGGCTCGTATTCTCTGCCAACATCGGCAGGGTCAATCGGCAAATACGGAATTTCCCAATAATCGGAATTGCTTTGCTCCATATACATTTTGCCTTTGTTTATGGCGTCTTGGTGAGAACCTGAAAAAGCAGTAAACACAAGCTCGCCTGCATATGGCCAGCGAGGCGGCACCTTCATTTTGGTGGTGCGCTCGTAAATGTCTTTAATCTTGTTTATATCGTGGAAATCAAGCTCGGGGTCAACTCCCTGAGTCCACATATTAAGCGCCAATGTAACCATGTCAACATTGCCGGTGCGCTCTCCGTTGCCGAAAAGCGTGCCCTCAACTCTGTCTGCTCCTGCCATAAGCGCAAGCTCTGTTGCGGCAACGCCTTCGCCTCTGTCGTTGTGGGGATGCAGCGAAATTATTGCGCAATCACGGTTTTTGATGTGGCGGCAAAAATATTCAATTTGGTCTGCATATCCGTTCGGAGTTGAGCATTCAACCGTTGAAGGCAGGTTAAGAATAATCGGGTTTTCGGGCGTGGGCTGCATAACCTTCATAACCTCTTCGCAAATCCAAACGGAATTGTCAATCTCGGTGCCGGTAAAGCTTTCGGGCGAATATTCATATCTGATATTCATATCGGGATTGCGCTTTAATTCCTCGTCCGTAAGTTGCTTAATAAGCTTTGCGCCATTAACGGCAATCTCTATAACGCCTTCCATGTCTGTTTTAAAAACAACCTTGCGCTGAAGCGTGGAGGTGGAATTGTAAAAATGAACTATAACATTTTTTGCGCCTTTAATAGCCTCAAATGTTTTTTTGATAAGGTGCTCTCTTGCCTGCACAAGCACCTGAATCGTAACATCGTCCGGAATATAATTTCCCTCAATAAGAGTTCGCAAAATTTCATATTCCGTTTCAGAGGCAGACGGAAATCCAACCTCAATCTCTTTAACACCTATGTTTACAAGCGTTTGGAAAAGCTCTAATTTTTCCTGCAAGTTCATTGGGTCCACAAGTGATTGATTACCGTCTCTCATATCAACGGAGCACCAAATCGGCGCCTTGGTAATTAGTTTGTCCGGCCAAGTTCTGTCCGGCAGGTTAATCGGCTTAAACGGAATGTATTTTTTGTATCCTTCAAGCATTTTCAAAACTCCTTTCTTTGTAAAAGGGCATAAAAAATACGCCCCATTTGATATAGGGGCGTAGAAATAACTACACGGTACCACCCTACTTCGGCAAACAGCATTTGCCCTTTAGCATCATTTAATGCCTCAACCGATAACGCGGTTAAGCGTCCGCCCCTATTTGAAATTCAAAGCGGCAACTCCGCAGAGAGCTATGCATCATAATTTTCGTATCGGCTTTCACCTGCCGCCGACTCTCTGAAACGACTAATAATGATCTTTTTCTGCTTCACAGTCTTTTTTGGGTAATATTAAATTATAAAATAATTATATCACAGGATTTTTTCTTGTCAACCCCTCAAGCGTGATTAAACAGGTGCGGTGCATTTATTTTTATCGGCGCAGCGCATTGATTTTTATGCCGGGCATTTTACAAAAAGAAGCGTTGTGGGCTTTTGCGGTCGCTTCCCGTGCCTGCCGTTTTTTTGGATAAAAAGCGCAAGCGAAACCGTGCGAATAAAATATATGCCGTTGCCGAAAATATCCCGGCAGAAAAAAGCAGTATGCACGAAATGTTGCAAAAATGCAGAAAATATTTTAATGCCGAAAAATATAAAAGGCGGCGCAATCGGATGCACCGCCCTTGTTTAAACTTTTTAACACAATCGCATATATAATGTATATATTATATTTTAGAGTATCCATAGCCGTTTGCAATTGCCTTAACGGGAACGCCCTGCTTGCAAAGCGGGCAATCGTGGCTGTTATAAACGGAATATCCCGGCACATCCTCTTCGGTGAAAATAGTGTTTACCTCAAGGCCGCAAATCTCTTTTGTTGCGCTGAAAATCGCAGAAACGCCAACAGCCTCGCCGCCGTAATAGCCTATGCTTTCAATTGCCCGTTCAACAGTTTTGCCGCTGGTGATGCAGGAAATCAGCACAAGCACTTTTTTGCCCTGAATCATTCGCATAAGATTATCCCTGAAGATGATATTGCCTGTTGCGTCATATTCTGGCCCCAAAACAAAAATATCCAAATCGGGATTGGGCGCAAGCATGGTTGGCCTTGCAAGCTCGTGAGCCAAATATGCGCCGAGCGCCTGCGTTTCATAAAGGCACAAAACAGTGTCCACATGAATATCGTGCTGCACATAATATTGAGCCAAAAGCATTGCGGCATCAACGGAAATTTTATGGTTGTGCTTAATGTCCGATGTGCCGACATAGCAGTTTATATGCGCATTTGCAGTTATGAAATGCCCCATGTTAATGCGAATGAAAACATCCTCATCTCTGTCGGAGCTTATTGTAACTATATTATCCATAATATCAATCCTTTTTGGTTTGTTAATTTTAGTTTACTATATAAATATTAACATTTCAACGGGTTTATAAATAAAAAAACAAGCCCTCTATTTGGTAATATTAACCAAATTTATGAAAAGTATGCCGAAATTCGGCGCATTGCCTGCTGTTTTGCGGCGCACGGGCGGGCACTGCTCAGTTTATGTATGCGTTCCAAGCGGAATTAACCTTGTTTGCGGTTTTAAGGCAGTATGCAAGGCGGTTGTTAACCGTTTTCTTTGCGCTTTCGATGTGGCGGCTCACCGTCGGCTGTGAAAGATGCAGCCGCTGCGCAATTTCCTTTTGCGTAAGGCGGTCGCCGTATTTCATTTTAAGGCATTTTTGCTGCTGCGCCGTAAGTTCGTTTTTAACTATGCTTGTAAGCACGCTGCAAAGCGCCATTCTGCCTGCCCGGCTACTGTTCATCTCTTCCTCAAAGTCGTTGCCGGGGCTTTTATAATATCTTTCAATTAAGTCCGGATTCATCCTCGTCCTCCTTATAGTAATCGGCAAGCATCACGGCGATTATTTTGCATTGGCTTGCCATATCATAATATGTTTTTATTTTCCTGCGCAGCAAATAAAGGTCTTCGCCCTTGTAAATGCAAAGCAGCGGCCGCAAGCCTTCTATTTTTGTGCACAGCAGCTTATATTGATTTTCGTATTCATCTGCAAGCTCGTTAATCGAAATCATATTTTTTTACCTCCTGTTTTTTGTTTAAAGCCGTAAAAAGCGGGGCGGCTCGGCTTTTACTGTTTTTATGATAGACGAACATTTGTTCTATGTCAATGAAAATGTGTTTTTTCGACTTTTTACAAGGCGCAAATTTTTGCCACAGTCCGTTTATCTACCCTATAAATAATATTTTTTGTAAGCGGCAGGAGAGAAAGCTTCGTAAGGATGATTATTTATTGTCAATGTTGTGTAAAAATTTTTATTTTGCGGCTTGACAAATTGTGCAATCTGGAGTATACTTAGTTCACCTTGTATGCGGAGCCGCAACCGCATCAAGTATCTTGTCCTCCTATAGTTTGTTATAGACAGAGAGGGGAAAGGCAGTGTGTTATACACTGCCTTTCTTCATTTTCGGGGCTTTCCCGTTTATATTATCGGGTGATAAAGCCTTGGCTGTTCTAAAGGGCGTTGCCCACCAAGGCCAACATCCCGTTAAGCGCCTCTCTTGTTTATTTTATGAAATTTAATGTTTTGCGTTAATGTAAAATGCGGCTTGAAAAATTAAAAAAAGTACCGCACATTCCGATCTTGCTTCGGCGTGTGCGGTACATTGCTGTTGTTTTGTGCAGTTGTGTTGTTTTTTGATTTTTGCCGTTTTCAAAAGCATGAAAAGCTTTCGGCGGCACTGTAATTTTAAATCGAAAGCAGCATGATGAAGCTGATTATATACATGATTGCGTAAAGCACCGGCTGGTGCAGCAGGTAAATCCAAAGGCTGTTTTTTCCTGCCTTTTGCAGCAGGCGGCATCGGCTTTTGTAAAGCGTTTCCGGAAAGGCTCCGGCCTCTGCATATCTGCCGATGAATGCGCCGGTTAAAAACATAAAAAGCCACGGCAACAGCGGAAAATAATCGGCAGAAAAGAAATCATTTCCAAAAAAGCCAAGCGGAAAAAGCCAATTCGTGTTATAAAGCGAGTCAGGCAGTTTTATTGCACCGAAAAGCAGGCTGCGTGAGCTGACGGAATAAGTTAAAGCAAAAAGCAAAATGCACACAAGCATTCCTATTCCGGCCGGGCATTTTTTCATCGGGCGTTGCAGCAAACCGCCTATTATCATGCAGCATCCAAGGCAAGAAAGAATGCCGAAATATATCTCGGCTCCTTCAATGCCGACGGCGGGCATAATAACCGCCGTTACTATTGAAATCGCTATGCCGCAGGCAAGCACCGTGAAACCGCGCTTGATTGTGTTGCGTGAAAGATGCGAGCATATGCCGCTTGTTATTATGAAAATGCCCCAAAAAAGCGGCTGAAAGCGGCACAAAAAATCAAAAATTCTGTAGCCCCAATCAAGTTTTAAAATAAAGCCTATGTCATAAAACATATGGTGAAACACCATGCAGATAATTGCAAAGCCCCTAAGCTCATCAAGAAAATAAATTCTGCGAACACCGTTTTTCATTCCGCAGCCTCCGAAAACCCGTTGAAATTTTTACTTATTTGCAACATTGTAACATATAAATCGCAATATTGCCATAATCACATTGTTGTATTCGTAAATAAAATGTGTTATAATGCCTATATATTTATAAAAGCTCTTAATATATAAATTATTTCTTATGGAGTGTATTTATGAAAGAAATCGAACTAAACACAAAATCAACCGTTTCGCTTGAGGTAACGGATGATAACACAGCAGTTGCGGCAGGCAGCGGCTCTCTCAGAGTTCTCGGCACGCCGTTTATGATTGCCCTTATGGAAAAAGCAACCTGCAATGCCGTGCAGGGTTTTCTTGATTTTGGGGAAACCACCGTCGGCACAAGCATTTCCGTTTCTCATGATAAGGCAAGTGCGGTTGGCGAGCTTATAACGGCGTTTGCGGAAATCACGCAGGCACAGGGCAGAAAAATCACTTTTTCCGTTTATGCGGAAAATGAAAAAGGCGATGTTATCGGCAAAGGCGTAATAGAGCGCTTTGTTGTGCAAAGCGAAAAGTTTTTAAGCAGGGTTTACGGCGAATAAACGCAGCTCGGGAGATTTGATTATGAATTATAAAGCGGTTATATTTGATTTTGACGGCACGGTTTGCCAAACGGGCGAGGGAATAAGAAAAAGCGCCGCTTATGCGCTTGAATCGCTCGGCTTTGCAGTGCCGGAGGATGAAAACGAGCTGAATTTCTTTATAGGCCCTCCGCTTCTTGTTACATTTCAGGAAAGATACGGCGCAGATCCGCAAACGGCGGAGGAGCTTGTTAAAAAATACAGGGAGCGCTACACCAACATAGGTGTTTATGAAAGCGAGCCTTATGACGGCATTGAGCAGCTTTTACAGGCTCTTAAGCAAGATGGCTTAAAAATAGGCATAGCATCGTCTAAGCCGAAAAAATATATTGAAACTCTGCTTGAAAGAGACGGCTTAATTAAGTATTTTGACAGTGTTTGCGGAGTCAGCTTCACCGTTGATTGCGAATCAAAGGCAAATATAATAGCACGCTGCATGGCAGAGCTTAATTCCCCTCCCGAAGAAACAATGATGGTTGGGGATAAAAGATATGATATAGAGGGCGCTAAGGCAAACGGAATGCTTTCCGTCGGCGTGCTTTGGGGCTATGGCTCAAAGTTTGAATTTATTGAGGCGGGCGCAGATTTTATTGCGGAAAAGATTGCAGATGTGGAATCAATTGCGCTTGGATATTTTGAGCAAACAGAGGAATCAAACGGAATTTTCAGCGGCAGAATTATCACCGTGCACGAAGATACCGTTAAGCTTGTGGACGGCACTCTTGCAAAGCGTGAAATCGTGGCGCATAACGGCGGCGTTGCCATAATAGGTTTAACAGAAAATAAAGAGGTGCTTTTGGTGCGCCAATTCAGAGCGCCTTATAAGGAAACAATTTATGAAATTCCGGCAGGCAAGCTTGAAAAGGGCGAGGATCCTTATGAAGCTGCCGTGCGTGAGTTCGGCGAGGAATGCGGCTGCAGCGCAAAGGTGTTTAAATACATCGGCGAATTATATCCCACTCCCGGCTATTGCGGCGAAATTATTCGCCTTTATTATGCTGCCGATTTGGAATTCGGCGAGCAGCATCTTGATGAAGATGAAAATTTGGATGTTTATAAAATTCCGCTTGAAGAGGCATTTGAACGCTGCATGAGCGGTGAATTTAAGGATGCCAAAACGCAAATCGGAATAATGAAAATCAGGGAAATGATAAAAAATGGCAGCATATCTTGATAACAGCGCCACCACAAAGCCGTGCCCGCAGGCGGTTGAGGCAATCAACCGAATGCTAACCGTGCATTATGCAAATCCGTCAAGTTTGCACGGGCCCGGAATTGAGGCCGCAAAAGAAATAATCGCCGCAAGGCAGTCGCTTGCAAATGCGCTTTCCTGCGAAAAGGAAGAAATCTTTTTTACAAGCGGCGCAACAGAGGCAAATAACCTTGCGCTTTTCGGTGCGGCGGCGGCAGGCAGGCGAAAGGGAAACAGAATAGTTATTTCCGCTATAGAGCATGAAAGCGTGCTTCAAGCGGCGGATGAGCTTGAAAAAGAGGGCTTCGAGGTAATAAGGCTTCAGCCGGATGAATTCGGCTGCATCAGTGCATCGGAAATCGCAAATGCGGTTAATGATAAAACCATTCTTGTTTCCGTTATGTACATAAATAATGAAGTCGGCTCGATTATGCCCGTTGAAAAAATAAGGAAAATCGTGCAAATGAAAAATGCGCCTGCGCTTGTGCATATAGATTGCGTGCAGGCATTCGGCAAGGTGCCGGTTGTGCCAAAAAAGCTGGGCGCCGATATGGTGTCCGTAACGGCGCATAAGATTCACGGCCCAAAGGGCTGCGGCGCACTTTATATCAAAAAGGGCGTTCGCATTTTGCCACGCACCTTCGGCGGCGAGCAGGAAAAGAAAATACGCCCGGGCACAGAAGCGGCGCCGCTTATTGCGGGCTTCGGCGCAGCGGTTGATGCGCTGCCCGATATGAAAAAGCAAAGCGAGAAAATCGCACGCCTTAATGAATATGCAAAAAAGCTTTTGCTTCAAATTCCGGGCATTAAGTTTAACAGCGGCGAAAACGCTTCGCCGTATATTTTAAATGTTTATATCCCAAGCTTTATGCGCAGCCAAACCGTTGTGCAAGAGCTTTCGGCAGAATACGGCGTTTATGTCAGCAACGGCTCTGCTTGCGCAAAAGGCAAAAAAAGCCATGTGCTTGCGGCAATGCACCTGCCCGATGAAATTGCGGATAAAAGCATTCGCATCAGCTTTTCAAGGGAAAGCACGGCGGCGGATTGCGATCAGCTTTATGCAGCCGTTAAAGATTTGGTAAATAAACACCCGAGGTAAATATGAAAGAAATCATACTTGTTAAAAACGGAGAATTGGTGCTCAAGGGACTTAACAGAAGCTCATTTGAGGATGTTCTTATTAAAAATATGCGCCGCCATCTGGAGGATTTGGGCGAATTTAAATTCACCAAAAGCCAGTCCACGGTTATGGTTGAGGCACCGAATGATGAAACGGATTTGGATGATGCCGCAGAAAGGCTTGAAAAGGTTTTCGGCATTGCAGCGCTTTCAAGAGCCGCCGTTTGCGAAAAAAATATGCAAAGCATTATAAAAACGGCAAGGGAATATTTAGAAGATGAATTGTCGCTTGCAAACACTTTTAAGGTGGAGGCTAAAAGAAGCGATAAGAAATTTCCTCTTAAATCGCCGGAGATTTGCAGAGAGCTTGGCGGTGCATTGCTTAAAACCTATGGAAACTTAAAGGTTGATGTGCATAATCCGGATGTTGTTGTAACCGTTGAGGTGCGTGATAATCATGCGTTTGTGCGCGGAAACAACATTAAGGGCGCCGGCGGTATGCCAACGGGCACAAGCGGCAGGGGCGCCGTTCTTATCAGCGGCGGCATTGATTCGCCCGTTGCGGCCTATATGATGGCAAAAAGGGGCATTCAGCTTGTGGCAATTCACTTTGCGTCTCCGCCTTATACAAGCGAACTTGCGGAAATGAAAGTGCTTGATCTTTTGCGCAAGGTTGCGGCTTACAGCGGCACAATCACCACCTTTGTGGTGCCTTTCACGGAAATCCAAGAGGCAATCAGGGATTGCTGCCCTGAGGAATATTTCACTCTTGTTATGCGCCGCATAATGATGAAAATAAGTTGCGATATTGCAAAGCAACAAAATTGCCTTGCCCTTATAACGGGTGAAAGCCTCGGCCAGGTTGCAAGCCAAACGATTCATGCGCTCGGCTGCACGGATGCCGTTTCCGATTTGCCGGTGTTTCGCCCTTGCATAGGAATGGATAAGGATGAAATTGTTGCAATTTCCAGAAAAATAGACACATTTGACACTTCTATTCAGCCGTATGAGGATTGTTGCACGGTGTTTACTCCAAAGCATCCCCGCACACGCCCGAAACCGCAGGATGTTGAAGATGCAGAGTCCAAAATCACAGGGCTTGAAGATATGATTAAAAGAGCGGAGGTCGGCGCACGCAGGTTGTTTATTAAATAATTTGCGGCGTTGTTGTTATGAGCGATAAAAATAACAAAAATGATAACATTTCCGATATAGATGAACTTTTGCGTGATTTCGGCAGGCAAAAAGATGCTCACCGTGAAAGCTTCGGCGAGATAGAGCCGCCGCAGCGCAGCAAAAGGCAAATGGCAACCGGCGGTGCTTCCTCAAAAAGCACCATTTCAAAGCAAAGCGGCAAGGCCGGCAAAAAAATTGCCGCTGCAGAAAAAAAGCTTGGCAAAAAAACGGGCAATGGTTTTAAGGCGCCTGCCAAGGTTTCCCTTGGGAAGCTTTCGCAGCGCTTTAAATCAATCGGCAAAAGAACAAAGGTTATTTTGTTGTCCTGCATTGCGGTGCTGCTTGCAATTGCAATTGCCGCAACCGTGGCGGGCACGGCAAAAACCGCTTATTTGCGCCAATATAAAAAGGAATATCCCAATGTGGAGTTTCCGTCCGGAATAAGAAAGGGTTTTTGCGAGCAATATGCGCAGCAGAGCACAACGGTTGGCAAACTGTCAATCGGCGGGTGTGAATATTCGGGTTGGGTTTTAAGCTCAAAAAGCATAGGTAATGCTCAGCTTGATAAAAAATGCACCCCCAATGCCGAAACCCCTGATTGGGTAACAACAATCTATTTGCCGGGAACGGCTAATTTGGAAAAAGCGTTTTCGGATTCAGATGCCTATATAAAGGCAGATCAAAGCGTGGTTTATTCAACCTTATATGACGATTTTAAATATAATATAATCGGTGCATTTTATGTTAATTCGGATGCAAAGGATGATGGCGGCTATGTGTTTCCTTACAGCACCGTTGATAAAATGACGGGCACATCGTTTTCTCAGTTTGCAGATCAGCTTGCACATCGCTTTTTGTATAACACCGATTATCAGCTTAAGTACGGTAAAGACAGGCTTATTATGCTTGTGGGCTGCTCAAGCGTTTATCCGGATTTCAAATTTGTTGCCGTCGGCGTGCTCAACGGCAAGGCTCAGGTAAACGCAAAGCCGAATGATAAAATTCAGTTTCCGCAAGCGTGGTATGATATAAAAAATCAATCAAATCCTTACAGATATTCTATCGGTTGGTATCCTAAGGTTTACACCGATGTTAAGGAAAAAGAATCGGCAGTTTTATCTGCAAAGGATTATTGATAATTAACAGGGAGGAAAAATTTATGTATGACATTGCTGTTGTAGGGGGAGGCATAATCGGCGCTGCCTGTGCTTATACGCTCAGTAAGTATAAGCTCAAAATAGCCGTTCTTGAAAAGAAGAACGATGTGTGCTGCGGCACAACAAAGGCAAACAGCGCCATTATCCATGCGGGGTATGATCCGCATCCCGAAACAAAAATGGCCCGCTTAAATGTGCGTGGTTCCGAAATGGCAGAGGGCATTTGCAAAAAGCTTGATGTGCCTTATGAGCGAATCGGTTCGCTTGTTGTTGCTTTTTCGGAAGAGGAGGCAAAAACTGTTGAGCAGCTTTATGAAAGAGGCTGTGCAAACGGAGTTAAAGGCCTTGAAATTTGGAATAAGGAAACGCTTTCGGCAAATGAGCCGCAGCTTTCTGATAAGGCGGTTTGTGCTTTGTATGCGCCGAGCGCCGCAATAGTTAATCCTTGGGAATACGGCCTTGCAATGGCAGAGGTTGCTGTGCAAAACGGCACAGAGGTTAAGCTTAATTTTGATGTTTGCGATATTCAAAAAAGCAGCGATTGCTGGAAAATCAAATCAGCATCAGGCGAGGAAATCGAAGCCAAGTATGTTATCAATGCAGCAGGTGTAAATTGCGATAAAATCCACAATATGGTTGCTCCTGCCGATTTTGAGGTTGAGCCGTCTGCAGGTGAATATTATTTGCTTGATAAGTGCGAGGGCTCAAGAGCAAGGCACGTTATATTCCAGTGCCCGAATAAGGACGGTAAGGGCGTTCTTGTTTCGCCAACGGTTCACGGAAATCTTATAGTAGGTCCCAATGCGAACCCGAGAGACAGAGACGACACCTCCACCAAAACCGCTTGCCTTGATTTTGTTCGTGAAAAGGCTGTTAAATCAGTTCCGTCTATCTCTTTCAGAGAAAATATCAGAAACTTTACCGGTATCAGAGCGGTAACCAATATTGATGATTTCATCATCCGCTTTGCACAGGATAATTTTATCGATCTTGCGGGCATTAAATCGCCCGGCCTTTCGGCAGCTCCTGCAATTGCAGAGGAAACTGAAAAAATGCTTCGTGAAAGCGGCCTTGAGCTTGAAGAAAAAGAAAGCTTTGTTGATGAAAGGCATCACATCAGATTTAAGTACCTTTCGGATGAAGAAAAGAACGAGCTTATTAAGAAAGACCCCGCTTACGGCAGAGTTATTTGCCGCTGCGAAACAATCACGGAGGGCGAGATTATAGCTGCACTTAAATCACCGATTCCGCCTGTTTCTCTTGATGGCATTAAGCGCCGTGCCGGCACGGGAATGGGCAGGTGCCAAGGCGGCTTCTGCGGCCCCAAGGTGCTTGAAATTGTGGCTAAGTATAAAAACGAGCCTTTTGAGGATGTTTTGCAGGATGACACCGGCAGCTATATCCTTACGGGCGAAACAAAATGCGGAGGTGCAAAATAATGTATGATCTTATAGTTATCGGCGGCGGCCCGGCAGGACTTGCTGCTGCGCTTTCCGCTTATGAAAACGGGCTTAAAAATATTCTTATCATTGAAAGAGATAAGGAACTCGGCGGAATTCTTAATCAGTGCATTCACAACGGCTTTGGCTTGCATTATTTTAAAGAGGAGCTCACAGGCCCAGAATATGCAGGCAAATTCATTGAAATGCTCAGCGACACCGCAGTTGAGGTTATGACCGATACTATGGTGCTTGAAATAACACAGGGCAAGGAAGTTCATTGCGTTAATTCTCAAAAAGGCTATCTTGTGCTTTCTGCCAAATCCATTGTTCTTGCAATGGGCTGCCGTGAGCGCACAAGGGGCGCAATCTCCATTCCCGGCACTCGCCCGGCAGGTATCCTTACCGCAGGTGCGGCTCAAAGATATGTTAATATTGAAGGCCATATGGTTGGTAAAAGAGTTGTTATCCTCGGCTCCGGCGACATTGGCCTTATCATGGCAAGGCGTATGACACTTGAAGGCGCAAAGGTGCTTGCGTGCGTTGAGCTTATGCCTTATTCTGGCGGCTTGCAGCGAAATATTGTTCAGTGCCTCAACGATTTTGATATTCCGCTTTATCTTTCGCACACAATTGTTGATATTAAGGGCAAAAACAGAGTTGAAGAGGTTGTTGTTGCCGAGGTTGGAGCAGACAGAAAGCCTGTTCCCGGCACGGAAATTCATTTTGATTGCGACACCGTTTTGCTTTCCGTTGGCCTTATTCCCGAAAATGAGCTCACAAGGACGGCAGATATTAAAATGGATCCCCGCACAAACGGCGCCGTTGTTTATGAAAATATGGAAACCTCCTGCAGTGGTATTTTTGCCTGCGGCAATGTTGTGCACGTTCACGACCTGGTAGACTTTGTAACGGCTGAAAGCCAAAGAGCAGGTAAGGCAGCCGCAGAATATGTGCTTTCCGGCGAGAAAGACGGCGAAAATTGCATAGAGCTTGTTAACGGCGACGGTGTTGGCTACACCGTGCCTCAGAAAATCAGAAAAGATGCAGACGGCGCAGAAATATTCTTCCGTGTTCGCCGCATATTTAAAAAATCTGCCATTGTTGTGGCAGACGGCGAAAATCAAATCGCAAAGTTCAAGAGAGAGCATATGGCACCCGGCGAAATGGAAAAAATCAAGCTGCCCAAGGTTTTGCTTGATAAAATCACCTCCGGCACTGCCACGGTATTTGCTCAGGAGGAGGAATAATTATGACAGAGTTAATTTGTATCACCTGCCCAAAGGGCTGCCATTTAAAGGTTGATGAAGAAAATGATTATGCCGTAACGGGAAATTCCTGCCCCCGTGGTGCCGAATACGGCAGAAATGAGCTTAAAAATCCAAAAAGGGTTGTAACCTCAACAGTAAGAACAAACAGCGCAGAGCATCCTCGCTGCCCCGTTAAAACAAACGGCGCAATCCCCAAGGGAAAAATGTTTGATGCCATGCAGCTTTTAAATGATGTTGTGCTTGCTGCTCCTGTTAAGGTCGGCGATGTTGTTATCAAGGATCTTTTCGGCACGGGCATTGATTTTGTTGCCTGCAAAAATATTGCGGAATAATTTGCAAACGGTATAATACATAAATTCAGGGCTTGCTTTGGCAAGCCCTTTTTTCTGAAAATCATCTTCGTAAAAAAGCAATTTATAAAATCACACGGATTTTAATATCTGCCTTTACTAATTTACTTTTCGATATTATAATTATAAAAAAAGTAGGCGGTGAATATGAAAGCAAATCTGAAAAAGCTGCCAAAGCTGTTTCTTTCCGCATTTTTGATAAGCGCGGTAACATTCGGCGGCGGATATGTTATAGTAACCTTTTTTAAAAAGAAATATGTTGATGAGTATAAGTGGATAGATGAAAAAGAAATGCTTGATTTAATTGCAATCGCTCAGGCATCTCCCGGTGCAATTGCCGTAAACGGCGCAATAATCACGGGCTATAAAATTTGCGGTGTGCTCGGTGCGGCTGTTGCCGTGCTTGCCACAATTTTGCCGCCGTTTATAATTATTGCAGCCGTTTCTGCCGCTTATAATGCGTTTAAAGACAATCGTGTGGTTGCCGCCATGCTTCAGGGAATGCAAGCCGGCGTTGCTGCCGTAATCGCAAGCGTTTCTTATGATATGGCTGTTGATGTATTCAAGGAAAAAAGCCCGTCTTCAATTATAATTATGGCCGGTGCATTTGCGGCATCATGCTTTTTTAATGTTAATGCCGTTTATATTGTGCTTGCTTGCATTGCAATCGGCATTTGCAAAGCACTGTGGCAAAGGAGGCACAAGAAGAATGATCTATCTTAAGCTCTTCCTAAGCTTTTTGCAAATCGGGCTTTTCAGCTTCGGCGGCGGTTATGCGGCAATGCCGTTTATCCGTGATCAGGTGGTTGTGCAAAATTCGTGGCTCTCCATGCAGGAATTCACGGATTTAATCACTCTTTCGCAAATGACTCCCGGCCCGATTGCCGTTAATTCTGCCACCTTTGTGGGCATAAAAACGGCAGGTGCTCTCGGCGCTGTGTGTGCCACTGCCGGCTGCATATTGCCGTCTTGCATAATTGTTACCGTGCTTGCAAAAATATATTTTAAATATCGCAGCATGAATGCGTTTCAAACCGTGCTCGGCACACTTCGGCCTGCCGTAACCTCAATGATTGCCGCTGCCGGCGTTTCAATTGCGGTTGCCGCTTTTTGGTGCGGCGGATTTTCGCTTGCCTCCACCGAATGGGTGCTTGTGGCTGCTTTTGCGGTTTGCCTGCTGCTGCTTCGCAAAACAAAGCTGAATCCCGTGCTTGTTATGCTGCTTGCCGGTGTTATAAACACGGTTTATCGACTTGCGCTCGGATAATAAAAAAAGGCCTGCTGTGCAGGCTGAAATAAAAAGACAAAAAAATAACTCCCGTTCAACCGAACGGGAGCTTTTGCTTTGTTTCTTATGCTTTGTTAAGCTTTGAAGCGAGACTGCTCTTCTTTCTTGCAGCGGTATTCTTGTGCAGGATGTTTTTGGCAGCAGCCTTGTCAATTCTTTTAACAGCGTCTTTAACAACAGCTTCTTTGTTATCAGCGTTTGTTTCAATAGCAACATTCGCTTTCTTTATAGCTGTTTTAAGAGCGGTGTTTTCAGCCTTGTTGGCAGCAGCCTTTTTAGCAGCAACTTTAACTCTTTTTTTAGCTGATTTGATCTGCGGCATTGATTTCACTCCTTTATACCGGAATTTTATAAATATGTCTTAAACTATTTAAATGCTAATGTATAGTAGCATAAGTTTAGCCAAAATGCAAGTATTTTTTTGTTTTTGGGCATACTTTTATTAAAAATATTTGATTTTGGGGCGATTTTTATATGCAAAGCCGCACGGATTTGGCTATTGAATCATTTGAAAGCATTGAAAAAACAAAAATAGACGGTGTTCGGGTGCGCCGCCGAGGCGATATAACCCATGTAAGTGTGCTTAATGAAAACGGCTCCCGTGAGCTTGGCAAGCCGCCCGGAGAATATGTAACCGTTCATGTGCCGTCTTTTGAAAACGACGGTGATATTTTTGACGGCAGACTCAAAAAAACAGCCTCCGTGCTGCAATCGCTTTTGCCTGCGCAATGCGATAATGTGCTTGTGGCAGGGCTTGGAAATCTTTCAATAACGGCGGATGCCCTCGGCCCCAAAACGGGTGAATATGTGCTTGCAACACGCCATTTGAATTCAAGCCAAAAAAAGGAGATAGGGCTTGAGGGTTTAAAAAGCGTTTCCTATATAGGCACCGGCGTTCTTGGTGAAACGGGAATCGAAAGCGCAGAAATCATAAAGGGTGTTGCGCAAATTATCAAGCCGTCCTGCATCATTGCCGTTGATGCGCTCGCTGCCTCATCGGCATCTCGCCTCGGCACAACGCTGCAATTTTCCGGCGCCGGCATAGTTCCCGGTTCCGGTGTGGGTAATCACCGGTTTGAACTGTCATGCGCAACCCTCGGTGTGCCTGTCATTTCCGTAGGTATACCAACCGTTATCGGTGCATCTTTGCTTTCCGGCAGAGAGCAGGATAAAATGTTTGTAACTCCCCGTGAAATTGATGCAATAATCCGCAGGGGCGCAAAGCTGATCGGCATGAGCATAAATGTTTGCCTGCAAACGCAGCTTGATGAGCGTGATATTTATGCTTTGCTTTGCTGAATTTCTGTAATTGCCGTGATTCTTTTTTCATATATATTAGGTGATGGGTAAGCAGTTCAAAATTAACTTTATATGTTATTAAGCAAGCGTTCCGGTTGCTTTTTTAAATGCCCGTTAGTTAAAAGCCTGCATAAGCGGATAAATAAAAACCGCAAAATTTCCGGGCGTTGTAATATGGTGCTGTATGTAAACTATAATTAAATTATATATAAGTAAATATAATATATATTAAAAACAATTATATATGAGAGGTGCAATGCAATCCGCAATGCTTAAAAAGCCTCTCTCTGCTTGCAGAATGCATTTAAATCTTTTAGGCAGGGCAAGGTGATGTGCTGTGAAAAAACCGCAAAATCGGTTCGTATAATCCACCCTGTCCCCAAGGGGAAATCATGAAAAAAGAAATCACCATTTTTATTTCAAATATTGTTATCCTGTTTTTCGGCGTCGGCATAATCATAAACACTATGCCTTTATATAAGGGCACCGCCGAATCCGTTGCATGCGGAATAGCGTCGCTTTCGGGGTTTTATGAAAAGGCAAATTCCGCATCATCAAAATTTTATTCTGTTTTTTTGCCGCAATCGGGCAATAATAATAATGCCTCTCGGGAAGAGCCTGCGCCCGTTATGAACAGCACCGGCTCGAAGGACAGCTCAGGCGATGCAGATTTAACTCAAACTCCGCAGGATGTGGCAGAGCTTATGCGGCAAGAGGAAGATGCGATAGGTTCGCAAACGGTCAAGGGAAAAACAAGCGAGGAAAGTTACATGGGTGGCGGAACGGTTGTAACGCATGAAAATGTTCAGGTGCAAAGCAAAATACCCGAAGATTTTTATAGCCTCGATATAGAGCGGCTTTTACGGGACGGTGCAGATTTAAAAATCGCCGATCCGTCCGCCCCCACCGTGCTGATCTATCACAGTCATTCCACGGAAAGCTACACTCTTCTCGATGCAGGCTATTACACGGAATCTGCAGTGCTGAAAACGAAGGATATTTCAAGAAATATGATCCGTGTGGGTGATGACATTTGCTCAGTGCTTGAGGCAAACGGCATCGGCGTTGTGCACGACAGGGAAATCCATGATGAGTCATATAATGAAGCCTATGATTCTTCTCGCAAAACCGTGTCTGAATATTTGGAAAAATATCCCTCCTTGGAAATAACCATAGATGTGCACAGAGACAGTATTACATATAAAAACCTAACCAAGGTTAAGCCCACTCAGGAAATAAACGGAAAAAAGGCAGCCAAGATGATGATTATCTCCGGCTGCGAATACGGCAGAGTTAAGAATTTTCCGGATTGGGAATATAATCTGCGCTTTTCCTGCGCCGTAACAAATAAAATGAATTCCGATTATCCGGGCATCATGCGGCCGATTTTGTTTTCGGAGCGCAAATATAATATGGATCTCACAAAAAATTCATTTTTGCTTGAAATAGGCACAGATGCAAACACACTTGATGAGGCTTGCTATTCCGGCAGACTTTTTGCCGCCGCACTTGCCGATTTGATAAAATCCGATTATTGCCGATGATCAAATCCGGGATGCTTTTTGGAAGTTTAAAAAGAAAGGCAGAGAATGTTAAAATGAAAAAGCACCCCGTGTTTTTATCTCTTTTGCTTGCTGCGGCGATTTTAATTTCCGGCTTTTCCGTTGCGTATTACAACACAAAAAAATACGGTTTTGAAGAAAATCCAAAAATTTTTTCTTATGACGATAAAGGATTTTCGGTATTTGATTTAAATTTTTATTATGAAGATTTAAGGCATTTATATTATGATATATATCGTGTTTTACCCGGAAATCATATGAGCTAAATCTATATATAGTGTATCAAAGCGCTGAACGCAAGATATTGTGCGGATATAATGTATATTACTGCACACCACTACATATATGAAACACTCGGCGGAGTGTTAAAAAGGACAGGCTTTTTTGAAAAAACTTTAAAAAAAGTGTTGACTTTCGCTGTTGCTTGTGGTATTATCATCAAGCACTCAGGCGAGGGGGCACGAAAGAAAGCCGCCAAGCAAGAGAAAACGAAGAGTTTTCGAAGGGTGTAAGGACCTTGAAAATTAAACAACGACGAAAGATAAGGAACCCAAAATTCTAAAAGAGTAAATACTCAAAACAGTAATTTTGAACGTTAGTGTTCGAAGAGCGAAAGAGCTCAAAAACGATTAGAACAGCGAGAGCTGATTTAATACAATAGTTTTAAGAGTTTGATCCTGGCTCAGGACGAACGCTGGCGGCGTGCTTAACACATGCAAGTCGAACGAAGCTTGATTTATGATTTCTTCGGAATGAATAATGATATGACTGAGTGGCGGACGGGTGAGTAACGCGTGAGCAACCTGCCCTTCGGAGGGGGATAGCGTCTGGAAACGGACGGTAATACCGCATAAAGTGTCTTGACCGCATGATCGAGATACCAAAACTGAGGTGCCGAAGGATGGGCTCGCGTTGGATTAGATAGTTGGTGGGGTAACGGCCTACCAAGTCGACGATCCATAGCCGGACTGAGAGGTTGATCGGCCACATTGGGACTGAGACACGGCCCAGACTCCTACGGGAGGCAGCAGTGGGG
>UQDL01000002.1 GCA_900539775.1 uncultured Anaerotruncus sp.
AACGGCTAATCAGTAAAAAGGCAGAGCATATGCTCTGCCTTTTGTTTTTAGAGGCACGGGGCAGGGTAGCAAAGTAGTAACTAACATTGCCTTTATATTGTGATTGACTTTTTAATATAAATATGGTATCTTAACGATATACAAAACATATTTTTATATCTTGTTTAATTGTGAATTTGTTGTTGCCGCAGTAATCTTTGTTTCAAAGTTATAATTCTGCGGCTGTTTACAATTTAATAAGAAAAAATTTTTTTCAGGAGGGTGTTATACCATGCCGTATTATTATGTTTCCTTGGCGGCGGGGCTTATTGTTTCAACTATATTTTTGTTTTTCAGAGCAAAGGGTGCAAATATTCAAAATTTGTTTTTTAAAACAGCATCCAGCCTTTGTTATTTGCTCACAATGGTTTTTGCGTTTATTCAAAATCCGGAATACCCTGTTTACGGCGCATTTTTAATGATGGGCGGTGCTTTGGGTCTTTGCGGCGATATTGCGCTTGATTTAAAATGCATTTATCATCAAGATGCAAATGAATATCTCAGAGCAGGCTTTTTGTTTTTCCTGATTGGCCACATTTTCTATAATGCTGCAATCATCTTCCATGTTAAGTTTAAATGGTGGTGGGTGCTTATTTGCCTTCTTATTGCAATTGCTGTTGCGTGCGCAACTGTTTTCTCTGCAAATATTATGAAGGTGCATTACGGAAAATACAGAAAAGTTGTTTTTGCATACACTGTTTTCCTTTCATTAACTGCAATCACTTCAATTTTGGCTGCGTTTGTAACTCATGAAAGATCAATGATTATAATGGCTGTCGGCGCAGTTTCGTTTGTTCTTTCCGATGCTGTTCTCAATTTCACTTATTTCGGCAGAAATTGGGATAAACCTATCCATCTTTTTGTTAATCATTTTCTTTATTATGCGGCACAATATCTTATTGCTGCATCAATAATCTTTATTAAATAATTTAATTTTGCTGAAAATTATCGGGTGGTTGTTTTAATTTAAAATAAAACAGTTGCCCGATTTTATTTTTTTGATTATTTTTTTAATTAAGTATTGACTTAATTGCTCATCGGTGGTATTATATCAAAGCAACGATTTGGGCCATTAGCTCAGTTGGTCAGAGCTCCCGGCTCATAACCGGTCGGTCCGGGGTTCGAGTCCCTGATGGCCCACCAAATCTAGGGGTATAGCTCAGTTGGTAGAGCAGCGGTCTCCAAAACCGCGTGCCGAGGGTTCAAGTCCTTCTGCCCCTGCCAAAGAAAGCACCGAATTTTCGGTGCTTTTTTCATTTGTTTACGTTGTTTTACGGCGATTTTACTTGCTTTTTCCATATAGATAAAACTACGGCGCACGGTCTTTTCCGTACGCCGATTTTTCATTTTCACACCGTTTTTTGTTCACTTTGTGCCACACAATCCACCCAATCCGTTTAGTACATCATCAAAAAAGCATCAATCACAATTCAAATCCGTTTGTAACGCCCATCAGCATATCCGTGTTTCGTTTAACATAATACATTTCGGTTATCTCCGAAGTTGTGTGTCCAAGTAAGTCTGCCACTTGCCTCGGTGTTAATGCTTTTACCGTTCCGTCCTCATCTCGCACACCTGTTACAAGCTTCGTTGCGAAAGTGTGGCGCAGACTGTGTAAGCCTTTTTTCTCGATTCCTGCCGCATCGAGTATGGAATAAAACCGTTTTCTTAAATTCAACGGTCTTGTAAAGTTGCCGTCTGCATCGGGTATCAATGGTGCATCCTCACCAAAATATCTCTCGTTGCGTAACTCAATAATCGCTTGAATAGCCGTTTCGTTTAAGGGTACGATACGCTTGCTTGATGCGGTTTTTAACTTTCCTACAACAATTTCCCGTCCGCTTTTTCGCTCTGTACCGTCACGCTTTTGCGCTTCTTTAACACCTCTTTGAATGTGCATCACTTTCTTTTCAAGGTCTATGTCGCTGTTGATTAAACCTAACGCTTCAGCAGTTCTCAGTCCCGTGTTCAGCATAAGAATATATGCTGCCGCTTGATTGTGTTTCGGCTTGCCTGAGGGGTACTTCTTGTATGCTTCCGCTTTGAATTTTTCAATTTCTTCATCGGTAAATATGGTTATCGTTTCGCATACGGGAAGCACTTCTTTGTTTTGCTTTGCAAGATAATTTGACTTTTTTATCGTTGGTACAGCGTTCATTGGATTCTTTTTTATGAACTCTTCACGCATAAGATAATCGAAGTATTCATTGAGCAGATTGTATGTTTGCTTGACTGTTGAGAATGAATATCCCTTGTCGGTTAGCGTGCTAATCAGCCTCTTAATGTCTGCACCTGTTATGTTAGATACAATGAGTTTGCCCATGTAAGATAAAATAGCAGACCAAATAGAGTTGAAAGAATTTGTAGACCCGTTTACGGGTAGCGTGAACAAGTAGGCAAAAAATAACCCCTTTAGGGGTAGCCTGAAAAAGCAATGAGGTCGGCAAACTTTTCAGTGCCCCTTTAGGGGTTGTGTCCTTAAAAAGCCCTTCTAGGGCTTACTCAAGCCTCCGGCTTAGCCGGACGTCTTGACTTATATTTTTATATGTCATTTTAATCTCATCTCACCTTAAAATATAGCGCTTAAACGCTATACTTTATTAAATTTCATCCGAAATACTTGACAAAATGAGTCTTT
Source organism: uncultured Anaerotruncus sp. (assembly GCA_900539775.1). Taxonomy (GTDB): domain Bacteria; phylum Bacillota; class Clostridia; order Oscillospirales; family Acutalibacteraceae; genus Eubacterium_R. The sequence goes on from UQDL01000002.1 coordinate 2,678, forward strand.
ATCTCTAATCTGTGAGCTTATCCAATAATGGATAATAATTTGCAAAAGGAGATGAAATAATGTATATTAAAAAAGTAACAGGCTATGTAGTACCATATATTACAAAAGGTTTATTTGATAGATTTGAGCCTGTAACTCAGGAAAGCAAAAATTGGAAACGATGGGTAACACATATAGGACCTTTTACATGCCCCTATTGTTTTTCTCAAAATGGGGTTATTCTGCCTATTGATGAAGATATAGGTATTCCTGTACACCCAAATTGTCATTGTGAAATAATAACTAAAATTTCAGTAATAGCAGGTACGGCAACGATTTACGGAGAGAATGGCGCTGACTATTATTTGAAATATTCAGGTCAGATTCCTGATTATTATATTACACTTAGTGATGCTAAAAAACTTGGCTGGAAAGCTTTTCTCGGCAATTTAGATAAAGTAGCACCGGGAAAGCAATTGACAAAAGGTACCTACCGAAATTATGACGGTCATTTACCAAATAAATATGGTCGTGTATGGTATGAAGCAGATATTAATTATTCCTGTGGTTTCAGAAATTCAATGCGAATCGTATATTCAAACGATGGATTGATTTTCGTTACATATGATCACTATCAAACATTTTATGAAATCGTTTAGGGGGGATTTATATGAAGAATAGAATAATTATTAATTTTTCAGATTGTTTGTATCTTGATTCTATACATAATGAAATAAAAGAAAAATTAGATTTACCTGATTGGTATGGTGAAAATTTAGATGCTTTGTGGGACAGTTTGACAGGTATTATTGAAACACCAGTTGAAATAGAAATTATCTTTAAACCTGAAACCAAAGCGGCACATAAAATGAAGCCGTATGTTAATCAAATTATCAGCGTGTTCAAAGATGCTGAAAGGGAGTATGGCGAAATTGAACTATTCGCTGATATAGAATAGATAGGTGCTATCTGTTTTGCATAAATCAGCAGAAATAACAGCCTATGCTGTTGGTGCTGAAATCGGAGATGTTAATCAAACCAATAATAGTGAATTTGTGTCAACATATGTTGTTGCATATATTGAAATAATGAATGATCACATTTTTGCTATGAACTATATGCATAAATTTGATTGCAAAGACTAATTATATAGCCATTAGTTTCATTAGTGAATAAAAATATAAACAAAATGTAAAAATATTTAAAAAAAGTATTGAAATTGTGAAAAAATATGTTATTCTATATAAGTAAATGTTGCATGCATTTACATCTTCTCATGGCGGCGGCTGTAATGGCTGCCGCTTTTTTGTTTGTTTTTGGATGAATGGATGGGCGTGCAATAAAAGCCTTATATTCAAAAGTCGATTAGTATGAGAATTTCGTTGGAGTGTACACCTTGTTTACATTTGATTTCACCTTAACAAAAAAATACCTCTCTATAATACGGAGAAAAATTCAAGTTTTGTTGATATGTTTTGAAATAAAATTTACAAATTATTTTATAAAAACAAAATCCTCACCGTTTTTATAGATGAGGATTCATTGCCCGTAATCAACTCATGAAATATTATAATGAGAAGTACGGCAAATGGATTAAACTGTATTCTAAAATTAAAGAATGATATTTGCTTTTTCTGCTTTTCCGTTTAAATGAAACAGTCACCGTTGCGGTGACTGTTTTTTTAGATATTGTGAATTTTCTGATCCGAAGCATTTTTTGGCCAGCATTTTCTCAGTGCCGCATAGGAAATTATAAAGTTTGCAAGCCAGCCTGCCGGAACCGCAAGCCAAACAAACGCAATACCGAAATGCGGTGCACAAATCAATGCTACTGATAAACGAATTGCAAGGTTAACCATATTTGCAATTAAAAACGGTCGCATATTTCCAAGTCCGCGAAGAACACCGTCTGTTGCCATTTTAATGCCCATAAATATGAAAAAGTAGCCAAGCCATTTCATATAATCACCGGACACTTGATACGCTAATTCCGTTCCGTCTTTTCCTAAGAAAAGTGAAGAAATTTGTGTGTGCATTGTTTCAATAACTATAAAGGCAAGAACGGCAAAGCATGCATCCAACAGTAATGCGGCGCGGTAACCTTTCTTAATGCGGCTGATTTTTCCGGCACCGAGATTTTGCGAAACAAATGGCGACACGGCATTTCCGATGGATACAAATATCAGTGAAAAAACATTTTCAACTCTCATCGTTGCCGCATATCCCGCGAGTGCTTGCGTGCCAAACGGATTTACAACCGCCTGCACAATCATCATACCGATTGATACGGTTGATTGTTGCAGAACAGAGGGAACGGCGATTTTAAGCATGGAGCAAAGTTCTCTTTTATCAAACTTGTGAAACGGACTTGCATATTTTTGCATTCGATAAAGAAAAATCAAAAGCGAAAGTATTGCGGAAATGCCCTGCGCAATAAGAGTGGCAAGAGCTGCACCAAACACGCCGAGTTTAAGACCTCCCACCATCCAAAGATCCATAATGATATTCAAAACAGATGAGAATATTAAAAGCCATAACGGGATTTTTGATTCACCGATGGAAGTGAACATGGTTGAAAGAATGTTGTACATAAATAAAAACGGAAAGCCCGCAAAATAGATGCGCAAATACAGCACAGCATCTTCCATTATATCTGCCGGCGTTTGCAATATACTCATCATCCAATTAGAACCGAAAAATCCAAAGATACCGAGAAATATGCTTAAAAGCAAAAAGCTGATTAACGAGGTTGATACGATTGTTTTCATCTTTCCGTAATTTTGAGCACCGAAATAACGGCTTACAAGCACACCTGCGCCCACGCCTGCACCAAGTGCAATGCAAATAAAAACATTGGTAAGTGCTGCACAGGCACCTACTGCTGCAAGTGCTGATGAGCCTACAAATTGACCGACGATGATTGAATCGGCCATATTGTAAACTTGCTGAAAAAAGCTACCTAAAATCATTGGCATTGCAAAAACAGTTAACGCCTTTAGGGGCGGGTCTGTTATCAAATATTCATCTTTTGCCATTTTTATATTCTCCCAAAAATTGTATCACAAACAAATATAATCAAAAAGCCGAACATGATACAGCTGTCTCAGTCTGCGCCTGTTCGACTTTTGTTGTTACTGAACAATCGCTCACCGAGCGAACATAAGAAGTATAGCATTGTAAAAAAATATTGTCAATGCGATTTGTTTCAGAGCTTGTGATAATTTTTAATATTAAGAATTACAAATTTAACCGAAATGATTTATTCCTATTTGGCACTGCCACTTGCAGTATGTTACATTATATTCGTGTTCTCTATATCTTTTTTATTGTTAAGTGGCAAATATTGCCAAACAGAGCGAGTATTAAAGTCGGTTTTTAATATTACATGATAATCTTGACCGCCAAATGGCAAACAGATATAATGAAAACGAAAAACAATTTATTAAATATTACTAAGTCATATATGATTTATATAATTGTTATTTTTCTTGTAATTGCATTAAAAGGCGGTGCAAAATGAATAGAAACGAATTTGAAAATTTTATATTTAAAAACTATGATTGCAGCTCTGATTTTCCGTGGGCACGCTATCCAAGCTATCGTGTTTTTCGCCATAAAAGCAATAAAAAGTGGTTTGCGGTTATTATGGATATTCCAAAAAATAAAATCGGTTTGCCTTCTTCCGATATAATTTCAGCCGTTAATTTGAAGTGCGGTTCTGTTTTGGTTGGTTCTTTTTTAGGCAAAAGCGGTTTTTATCCCGCATATCATATGGCTAAAAACAATTGGATAACAGCAGCTTTAGACGGCAGCGCAGATGACGAAGATATTAAATTTCTTTTGGATATCAGTTTTGAAGCAACCAAAAAATAATGAAGTGAATGTTTTTCAGCTTTTAAAGATAGGCACATCGCCGATGTATGTGCTTAAATCAATTGTTGAAAACAACGGCGGAATTCATAATGTTAACAGCGATTTTATTATAGGCTCACTTTCATAATATGCACCATCAAGTCTATGCATTTGGAGGTGCATATTTTTTTATCCGAATTGTTGCAATCTCTTTTCACCGTGTTATAATGAAGACGAGGTGATAATTATGTTGAATAAAAACGATAATAAATTTGTATTAAACAACGGAGTGCTCATTCCCGATGTTGCATTCGGAACTTATAAGGCAGCGGCAGGGGACACAAGTGATGTTATTCTTAAAGCAATTGAAGCCGGATATCGTTGCTTTGATACAGCCTCATTTTATGGCACCGAGCAGTATCTTGCTGATGCTATTGAAAAAAGCGGTATTCCGCGTGAAAACTTTTTCATAACTTCAAAGCTTTGGAAAACAGAACTTGGTTATGATAATGCTCCTTCGGCTTTTCAGGCATCACTCAAAAGGCTGCGTACGGATTATTTGGATGCTTACTTAATTCATTGGCCGTTGCCTGCGCCCGATTATGAGGATTGGAAGGTTATAGATTTTGACACTTGGCAGGCTCTTGAAAAGCTATACAGCGAGGGTGTTGTTAATGCAATCGGCGTTAGCAATTTCTTACCTCATCACATTGAAAATATTCTTGAAAGCTGCGAGATTCAGCCTTCAATTAACCAAATAGAATTTCATCCGGGTTATTCTCAGCTTGCAACTGTTGAATATTGCCAAAAGCATGATATTTTGGTTCAGGCTTGGAGTCCGCTTGGCAGAACGAGAGTGCTTGACGATCCTCTTATTTGCGAACTTGCAGAAAAATATAAAAAACAACCGGCTCAAATTTGCCTTCGTTATGCATATCAAATGGGAGTTATGCCGCTTCCGAAATCTTCAGAAGAGTCACGCATGAAAGAAAATATGGATGTGTTCGGATTTGAAATTTCTCAAGAGGATATGTTTAGATTGCAAACTATGCCGCCGGCAGGATGGTCCGGTCTGCATCCGGACAGATGATTTGATTCTGTTTAATGTTTTGTTTGGTATAAATATATAGTATAATTATTTCATTAAAATAATAAAATTTGTTGAAAATCGAATGTTGTTAATGTAAAATTAAAATATAACATTCGGAGGGGCTTATGGGTAAAAATTTATTAAACGGCAATGAAGCTTTGGGGATAGAACTTGGTTCAACAAGAATTAAAGCTGTTTTGGTTGATGAGAATTGCACACCGCTTGCTTCCGGTGGATGTAATTGGGAAAATGAATATAAAAACGGGTTTTGGACATATAATCTTGATGATGTATGGTCGGGAATTCGCTGTGCCTATTCCGAGCTTAATAAGCAGGTGAAAGAAAAGTTTGGCTGTGGCATAAAAAATTTGTCTGCAATCGGATTTTCTGCGATGATGCATGGCTATTTACCTTTTGATAAAAACGGCACGCAGCTTGCCGATTTCAGAACCTGGCGTAATACAACCACGGCACAGTCTGCTCACAAACTTACCAAGCTTTTTAATTATAATATTCCGCAAAGATGGAGCATAGCCCATCTTTATCAGGCTGTGTTAAACGGCGAAAGCCATGTTGGCGACATTGATTATATAACAACTCTTGCCGGATATGTTCATTGGCAGCTTACGGGTGAAAAGGTTATCGGTGTAGGAGATGCATCTGGTATGTTTCCCGTAAACAGCGCAACATGTAATTATTATGATGAAATGATTTCTGCTTTCTCTGAAATTGCAGAGGTAAAAAAACAGCCTTGGAGCATCAAGGATATTTTGCCTAAAATTCTTGTTGCCGGCGATAATGCAGGCTTTTTAACTGAAAAAGGCGCACGGATGATTGATCCTTCGGGTGATTTGCAGGCAGGAATACCTCTTTGCCCTCCGGAGGGAGATGCCGGCACCGGAATGGTGGCTACAGACAGCGTGAGGCCGAAAGCAGGCAATGTTTCTGCCGGCACCTCTATATTTTCAATGGTTGTGTTAGAAAAGCCACTTACGGCCGTTCACGAAGAAATTGATATTGTAACAACTCCATGCGGTGATGATGTTGCAATGGTTCATTGCAACAACTGCTGCACGGATCTTGATTATTGGGTTTCACTTTTTTATGAATTTGCTTTGGCTTCAGGTGCAAACATAACAAAACCGCAGGTTTATGATTTGCTTTATAATGCTGCGCTTGGTGCCGATCCGGATTGCGGAGGTCTTATAAACTACAATTTGTTTTCGGGTGAGCCCGTCTCCGGCCTTGCAGACGGCAGACCAATGTTTGTTCGTAAGAGAGACAGTGTTTTCAATCTTCCGAATTTTTTTAGAGCACAAATTTACTCTGCACTTGCAACTTTGAAAATCGGTATGGATGTGTTGGCCGGTGAAAATGCCGGCATTGATATGCTTATGGGGCACGGCGGCCTTTTTAAAACAAAACAAGTGGGGCAGCAACTTCTTGCCGGCGCATTAAACACCCCGATTGCCGTAAATGAGTCAGCAGGTGAGGGCGGTGCTTGGGGCATTGCGGTGCTTGCACAATATTCTTGCTCGGATAAGAACTTGTTGCTTGCCGATTATCTTGATGATGTTGTTTTTGCTAATACGGAAAAAACGATTATAAATCCATGCCTTGCCGATTCGAGCGGTTTTGAGGATTTTATGGTTAATTATAAAAACGGACTTGCGGCAGAAATTGCTGCAGCCGAAAATCTTTAATATAGGTGGTATACTTATGGCGTTAAATGATTATGAATTTTGGTTTGTTGTCGGAACTCAGTTTCTTTACGGTGAAGATATATTTGAAACTATTGATTCTCACGCTGCTGAAATGTGCAGTGAATGGAGCAAAAAAATGCCGTGTAAAATCGAGGCAAAGCCTTGTGTTAAAACCTCAAACGAAATATTAAATATTATGCAGGCGGCAAATGCCAACGAAAAATGTGCCGGAGTAATAACTTGGATGCACACATTTTCGCCGTCAAAGGCTTGGATTGCCGGTTTTAATTCGCTTCAAAAGCCTTATCTTCATGTAAACACACAATATAATCGTGATATTCCGTGGCAAGATATAGATATGGATTTTATGAATCTTAATCAATCCGCTCACGGAGACAGAGAACACGGCTATATCGCTTCAAGAATGAGGCTTAAAAGAAAGGTTATAGCCGGCTATTGGAAAGATGATACTTTTCAATCTAAAATGGAAACATGGATCAGAGCGGCCATAGGTGCTGCCGAATCAAAGCGAGTTCATGTGCTTCGCATTTCTGATAATATGAGAAATGTTGCTGTTACGGACGGTGATAAAATTGAAGCACAAATTAAGCTTGGTTGGCAAGTTGATTATTATGGCGTTGGTGATGTAATAAAGTATGTTAATGCTGTTTCTGATGCTGAAATTGATGCTCAAATGGCCGAATATGAAAAAAACTATATAATGGATACCGATAATATAGATTCTGTCAGATATCAGGCAAGGGAAGAGGTTGCTCTTAAAAAATTTCTTGATGAGCACGGCTTTAATGCTTTTCATACAAATTTTGAGGATTTGCAGCAACTTCGGCAGTTACCCGGACTTGCCGCTCAGGATTTAATGCGCCAAGGCTACGGATTTGGCGCCGAGGGTGATTGGAAGGTTGCGGCAATGCTTCGTGTTATGACTTCCATGGCAGAGGGCTTAAACGGCGGCACTGTGTTTATGGAAGATTATACTTATCATTTTGAACCCGGCAATGAAATGCTGCTTGGGTCACATATGCTTGAAGTAAGCCCGCAATGTGCGGCAGAAACTCCGAAAATTCAGGTTCATCCTCTTGGTATAGGTGATAGAGAGGATCCTGCAAGACTTGTATTTAAGGCACAAACGGGTAACGCAATTGTTGTTACGCTTGTTGATATGGGAGACAGGCTTCGCTTAATATGCAATGATGTTGAATGCAAGGAACAACTTCACGATATGCCTAATCTGCCTGTTGCCGGTGTGTTATGGAAGCCTTTGCCTAATCTTCAAACTTCGGCAGAAGCTTGGATTTATGCAGGAGGTGCGCATCACAGCGTACTTTCATATAGCCTTACGGCAGATAATATGCGTGATTTTGCAGAAATTATGGGAATTGAATTTATCCATATCGGCGCTAAAACAAATATCGAGGAGTTCAGAAAAGAGCTGTTCTACAATGATGTGGCTTATAAGCTGCATATGAATTGAGGATTTTATAATGCTTGAGGAATTAAAAGAAAAAGTTTACAAAGCTAATATGCAGTTAAAAGAATTCGGCCTTGTTGTTTTAACTTGGGGTAATGCTTCTGCGGTAGACAGGGAAAAGGGGTTATTTGTTATCAAGCCTTCCGGAGTGCCATATGATGAAATGTCTCCCGATGATATGGTTGTTATGAGCCTTAATGGTGAAAAAATCGAAGGCAGGCTGAATCCGTCTTCCGATACAGCAACACATATGCAGCTTTATAACAGTTTTCCTGAAATCGGCGGAATAGTTCACACTCATTCAAGCATGGCTTGTGCATGGGCACAGGCAGGGCGTGATGTCCCGGCTTACGGAACAACTCATGCTGATTTTGCTAACGGAGCAGTTCCGTGCGCCAGAGCGCTGACGGAAAAAGAAGTAAATGGGGAATATGAATTGAATACCGGTAAGGTTATTGCCGAGGAATTTATGCTGCGCAATATTTCACCTGTTGAATGTCCCGCTGTTTTGGTTCATAGGCACGGCCCGTTTACATGGGGAAAAGATCCTTTTAAGGCAGTTGAAAATGCCTTGATTTTGGAGGAAATTTGTAAAATGGCAGTGAATACGGAGCAAATTGCGGCACTCGGAAATTCCTCAGATATAGGTATTGAAGATTATTTGCTTCAGAAGCATTATTTAAGAAAGCACGGCAAAAATGCCTATTACGGTCAAACAAAGGAGATGTAAATGAATAAAAAACCATTCATAATTTGTATGGCAATTATAGCCTGTTTGGCTGTTGTAACCGGCGCATACAGTGCTTTCGGAAATCAATTTGTTAATATTAAAGGAGAAAAGGTTTCGTATAAAACGGTTTCTGCGGCAGCAGCTTCGGCAAAATCAAAAACGCCCTCGGCGTCAAGTGCCGAGTGTTCTGTTAAGCAAACCACAACCAAGCCTGCAACGGAAAGAACTCCGCAAGGTAATAATAACAGCAACAGCACTTCATCGAGTATGCCTTATCTTATCAAGGTTAATAAAACACAAAACCTGGTTATAATTTATGAACAGGATGAAAGCGGAGAATATACAGTACCCGTTAAAGCAATGGCTTGTTCAGTCGGCAAGGAAGGGAATACCCCATCGGGCACATTTAAAACAAGCGATAAATATACTTGGCGCTTGCTTGAGGGTAATGTTTACGGGCAGTATGCAACAAGAATAACCGGGCATTTTCTTTTTCATTCTGTTCCGTATTTTGAGAAAAGTAAGGATACTCTTGAGTATGATGAGTATAACAAGCTGGGCTCTGCCGCTTCTGCCGGTTGTATAAGACTTTCCGTTGAGGATTCAAAGTGGATCTATGATAATTGCCCAACAAAAACAACCGTTATAATGTATGAAAGCGATAAAAAAGAGCCGCTTGAAAAGCCTGCACCGATTAAGATTGATTCTTCTGACACGGTGAAACGCAATTGGGATCCTACAGATCCGGATAAAAATAACCCGTGGAATAACTGATTTTGTTAACATCGGCATAAAAGCCCAAACACATAATTTTTGTGTTTGGGCTGCTTTATTTACAAGTAAAAAATGAACATAAAAAAAGGGAAACGCAATTGCGTTTCCCTTATAATTTTTTCGAAATAATTAAGATTATCTCTTAATATCGTCCCAAGCTACACCGTCAATATGGAAGAGCTCATCAAAATCATATTTGTTGTTTTCATCCTTATTATGGTTGGGGTACCAAACCTGTGCAAAGAACGGATTTGTTTTTGCGATTGAATCATAGTCCCAAGCTTTTTGAGGAATATAGCATTCGGGGCACCAATGACCGCCAAGAAGGATAAGTGCGGGACTTGCTTCAAATTCAGCACCGCAGTGGCCGCATTTCCATTTAAGCTTTGTTGCCATATCGCCCTTAGTCATTGTTTCGCTGAGGCATTCACCGCCGCGGAACTTAGCAGCCTGCTTCATATCTTCAATGTCAAGCTCTGATTCGGGCTTTGTTTCATCATAGCCGTGGTCAAGCTTAAATTGCTCGGAAGCTGCATTATCTTTATCAAACTTGATAATTTCAAAATCTTCCCATTTTGTAGGAATCTTTTCCCATTCAGCTTTTGAACCAAAATATGATGTCATACGATTATGATCGTTTGTCTTAACCCAGTCAAGAGTACCGAATCCCGGTGTGGAAGCGATTTTCTTCATGAAAGGCTTAGCACAAGCGGCAACAAGGCCCTTCGGAAGATATCTCGGTATTTTGAAGTAAAATTCAACCTGATCTGCAAGGCGGTTGAAATAATCCTTAATCGGAAGATTTTCACGGAAGTGAAGGAAGTTTTCAAGCTTGTCGCCGTCTGCATAGAACTGGCCGTGGAAGTTCTTTGTGATAAACCAGTTGGGATCAAAGAGCTTTTCGGGGCCTGCAAGGCCAAGTGTGCCAAGAAGAAGGCACTCAAATTCATAGTTGGAAATTCTGTAATCTTTACCGGATCCGATATTGAAGAAGTGGTTCCAGAAGTCTGAGCCAAGGTTGCCGGCTGCATCCTCTGTAACAAGGTTGCACATAAGTCTGCCGGAATCTTCAACTGTGCACCATTCAAGAACACCGTTGATCGGAACATGGAACATAATGGGATCCATATTCTTAAGAATGTTTGGATAAAGAATACCGCTCTGGCGCATTACAACCCAATTCTTGATGCCGCTTTCAACGAAAGTACGTTCTGCAACAGTCTTAGATACAGCATAGTGGTCATAAATTGAAATCTTAATCGGGTCTCCGCAACGGCCCCAATGAATGGGATAATTACGGTCGCCTGTTTCTGCAACTGTGCCTATGTAGCAAACCTTAATATCGTCTTTATTTGGCTGAGCAAGAACTGCTTTGCAGATGTTTTGAGCTGCACCGATGTTTGTTTTCTGAGTTCTGTAGGGTTTCCAGTCTGCTGTGGGAGAAACCATACCGCCGACATGAAGAACATAGTCGGATCCTGTTACACCCTCAAGGATTGCATCATAGTCAAGAAGATCTCCCCAAATAACCTTTACATTCGGCTTAGCAACAAGGTGCTTTAACAGCTCCTCATTCTTTGCACTTTTTCTGGCAAGCATTTTAATATTGATTTCGTTGGACTTTTTGAGCATTTCCTGAACGGCAGCCCAGCCCATATTACCGGTGCCGCCGGTAATAAATACTGTTTTCTTTGCCATCATTTTTCCTCCTTAAAGAAATGTGTAAAAATTTACAAGTCACATTATAAACTATTTCTAAACAAAAAACAACCTAATAATAAAAAAATTATAAATTTATGCCGATGTGTAAGGCTTTTTTATCAAATCTTAAATAAATTACCGTTATGCCGATATTATGTGTTGACAATTTGTGTGCCTTTGAGTTATTATATATGCAAGTTAATATTAACCTTATCAAGAGTGGTTTAGGGACGGGCCCTTTGATGCCACAGCAACCTGCGTTTGCAAGGTGCTAATTCCTGCGGATTTTCCGAGCGATGAGTTTTTCGCACACTCTGCTCGGAGTGTGTTTTTTTATTGCTTTTTCACGGTAACCCGGTCTAAGTGTTAGTGTTAATATTAGTTCTCTTTAGCAGAGGTTCATATTAAAGGAGGATATATATGTCTAAATCATTATTTACAAGCGAATCGGTAACAAAAGGCCATCCGGATAAAATATGCGATCAAATTTCGGATGCAATTCTTGATGCAATGCTTGCACAGGATCCCCAAAGTCGTGTTGCCTGCGAAACAACCTGCACAACAGGCCAGGTTCATATTATGGGTGAAATCTCATCAAATGCCCAAGTTGATATTCCCGCGATCGTAAGAAAAACAATTTGTGATATCGGTTATGACGGCGGTGAAAAAGGATTTGACGGTGAGAACTGTGCTATCCTCGTTTCTCTTGATAAGCAAAGCCCGGATATTGCCCTCGGTGTTGACAAATCATTTGAAATGAAAAATGATGAAAATGATAAATATAATGAAAACGGTGCCGGCGATCAGGGCATGATGTTCGGTTATGCCTGCAATGAAACAAAGGAGCTTATGCCTCTTCCGATAAGCCTTGCTCACAAACTGGCACTTAAGCTTACCGAAGTGCGCGAAAACGGCACTCTTCCTTATCTGTATCCGGACGGTAAAACGCAAGTAACGGTTGAGTATGATAACGGTAAGCCGTGCAAGGTTACCGCTGTTGTTGTTTCAAGCCAACACAGTGCTTCGGTATCTCTTGACACCCTCAAAAAAGATATAATCGAAAAGGTTATAAAAACAACTATTCCAGCTGAATATATGGATGAAAATACTGTTTTTTATGTTAATCCCACCGGCAGATTTGTTGTTGGCGGCCCGCAGGGAGACAGTGGCTTGACCGGCAGAAAAATCATCGTTGATACATATGGTGGCTATGCTCGCCACGGCGGCGGTGCTTTCAGCGGTAAAGACCCCACTAAAGTTGACAGAAGTGCTGCTTATGCATCAAGGTGGGTTGCGAAAAATATCGTTGCTTCAGGCCTTGCGGATAAATGTGAGGTTGAGCTTGCATATGCCATCGGCGTTGCAAAGCCTGTTTCGGTTATGGTTGATACTTTCGGCACGGGCAAAAAATCCGATGAAGAAATCGGAGAGATCGTTAATAAAGTGTTTGATCTTAGACCGGCGGCTATCATCGATAAGCTTGATTTAAGAAAGCCTATTTATGAAAAACTTGCTGCTTACGGTCATATGGGTCGTGAAGATTTGGGCGTATCTTGGGAAAAACTTGATATGGTTGATGAAATCAAAAAATACATGTAATAACCAATTTAAAGGCAGCGCCTAATGGGCGTTGCCTTTTGCGCTCTTTTTGGCAAAAAGAGAGTTTTGTAAAACTAAATTTCAAAGTAAACAAAAAAATATCCAAATAGTTGATTTGAATTTAACAATTTGTATATTTACTATTTTTCTGTAATATCGTATTATAATTATGCCGATTGGCGGCATAGGTTTGTGCCGCTTAATATTAACGGAGGTGCGCAGATGATTAACAGAAGAGACGGCGCAGCAGATTATTTGAATCCCTATTCAAGTATGCGCTTAAGTCGTTCCGGGCGTAAAAATATTAAAGACCAATTCGGTCAATATACACGCACACACAGTGCTTCTGAATTTGAAAAGCTCATAACTCAAAAATATTTTTTACTTTGTGATGAATTGCATAAGCGTTGCGCCAGAGGGTTTAGGATAATTTTTTGGTTAAAAATTATTACTTTTGTTGTTTTTATTGCTTTTTCAATTATTGCTATTATTTGCGGCACTAAATTCGGCAGCAAAATGCTTTGGCTTTCATTTTGGATTGTTTTAATTTTTTTGGATGTTGGATTCTTCCTTGTGGCAGATTATTGTAAATCACTTGTTGTTGAAAAAGTGCTTCCTTATCTTGATAATGTTGAGCAAATAGATTTTGGTATAAGTGAGGATGATGAAGAGGAAGCAAAAAACGAAGAAAACTCGGAGGATGAAGACGATGAAGATGATATTTAAAATATTCAAAAGAGATATTAAAAAAATCTTCAGAAATTCGATGGCAATTATTTTAGCAATTGGTCTTGCGGTTTTGCCGTCGCTTTATGCATGGTTTAATATTTATGCAAACTGGGATCCTTACGGCAGCACAGGTAATATGCAGGTTGCCGTCATAAACAATGATGAAGGTGCGGTAATTAAAACATTCACTGTTAATGTCGGCAGTCAAATTGAAACCAACCTTAAAGCTAATGATCTTATTGATTGGCAGTTTGTTTCAAAAGAAGAGGGCATAAACGGTGTTAAAGCGGGTAAATATTATGCTGCTATAGAAATACCGTCCGGATTCAGTAATTCGCTAACAAGTATTATGAGCAGTGAATTTAAGCAACCGCAAATTGTTTATTATGCAAATGAAAAGAAGAATGCAATTGCAACTAAAATAACCGATAAAGTTGTGCAGACTGTTCAAACCGAGGTTAATGAATCATTTATTACAACCATTGTTAATTTGATGAATCAGGTTTTCGGTTTTGTTCTTGATGAAAATGATATTTCAGGCGGCGCAATTTTCAATAAAATAAGTAACGAAATAAATGAAACAAAAGCTTCGGTTGCCGATTTAAATAATTCAATTGGAACATTTTCCGATATATCGGAATTATTGAAGCAACTCGGCAGCTCAATGAGCAGCGAAAAGATTTCAAATCTTTTAAACAGCACAAATGATGTTATAAACGACACTTCCGATGTTGTTAAAATAACTCAAACCTCTGTTTCGGGTGTTGTTGATAATATAGGCACTCTTTTATCAGGGGTTACATCAAGTCTTGATAATGCTGCGGAAATAGTCGAAAATTTCTCGCCTGATCAAAATTCGGTTGAAGTTTTGAAAACAGCGGCTCAAACCTGTACTAATATGGCAACTGTTATGGATACCGTTTGCACAATGCTTAATCAGTTAAACCAAAGCCTGCCGAATCCTATTACGGCAATTGATGATTTGGTTAAAACTCTTACGGAAAACGCAGTTGTTTTAAGAGACCTCGGCGTTAAGCTTAACGCGGCAGCTGACGGTGCATATGAAGGCACACTTTCGGATATTGCAGCTTCAATCAGAGAAGTGTCTTCTTCTCTTAAAGCTTCAATGAATGATTATAATAATACGGTTAAGCCGCAAGCCGAAAAAATGGTTTCAAACCTTCTCAGTACACTTGACAGTGCTTCAAAGATGCTTGGTCTGCTTGACGATGATGTGCCGACTGTTGATACTTTAATAAAAACTCTTAACACTTCGCTTGATTCCGGCGTCGGATTGTTTGGCTCGCTTCAATCAATGCTTAAAAACTTTGAAAATGAACTTGATAATCTCAGTGAAAAAATAGACACACTCAGCAACAGCGAGGAATTTAACACGTTTCTTAATGTTATGAGCGAAAATGCAGATAAGCTCGGTGAATTCATTGCTTGTCCCGTACAGGTTGAAACAGATAAAATATACGGTATTGATAACTACGGTTCCGCAATGGCTCCGTTTTACAGCACACTTGCCATTTGGGTAGGCGCTGTTATTCTGATAGCTATCATAAATACCAATGTTAAGCATAAAAAGGAACTCGGCGCTCCCGTAAAGCCGTATCAGGAATATTTCGGAAGGGGATTGCTGTTTATTGCGTTTGCAATAGTTCAGGCGTTAATTGTTTGCCTCGGTGATTTGTACTTCCTCGGCATTCAATGTTATCATCCGGTTAAATTCCTGTTTGCGGGCTGCTTTGCGGCAGTTGTTTATGCAATGCTTATCTATTCGCTTGCATACACCTTTGGTGATATAGGCAAGGCGGCGGTTGTTGTGTTGCTTGTTATTCAAATCGGCGGCTCCGGCGGAACATTCCCAATAGATGTTACACCTAAGTTTTTCCAAGCAATCAATCCGTATTTACCATATACCTTTGTTATCAACGCAATGCGCGAATGTGTTTGTGGTACTTACGGCGGGGATTATTGGCTTGATTTACTCAAACTCAGTGCGTATATTTTGATTGCCTTGCTTATTGGGCTTGTTCTTAAAATTCCTTTCAGAAAGCCTATTAGATTCTTTAACAAAAAGATTGAAGAAACAGATGTGTTTTAAAAAAAGAACTCCTTTGAGTGATCTCAAAGGAGTTCTTCTGTTTGTGTGCGGTATCTTTTTATTAAAGCTTTTTATCTTTCTCAACGGCTTTGTTAACTGCGTTGTGAACTGCTGTCTCAAAGCCGTCTGCCTGAAGCGAAATAACGCCTTCTATTGTTGTTCCGCCCGGTGAACAAACCTTGTCGATAAGCTCAAACGGGTGTTCATTGCTTTCAAGAACTGTTTTGGCACTGCCCAAAACGCTTTGTGCGGCAAATTTAAGCGCAAGTTCTTTTTTCATTCCATGCTGCACTCCGGCTCTTGCAAGCGCATCTATAAACATATAGACAAATGCAGGCGAGCAGCCGCCTATGACTCCGAATAGGGGAAATACAGATTCTTCGATTTCTGTTATTGTGCCAATAGAAGAAAACAGTGTTTCTATATTTTCTTTTTCTGAATCCGTAACAAGCTCGTTTGTGCAATATGCGGTGCATGATTCCGAAACAACGGCATTTATGTTTGGCATAATTCTGACAATTTTTTCTTCACTGTTTAAATTATCTGCTATAAATTTTGTTGATTTTCCTGCGGCAATTGATATAAGAATTTTGTTTTTTCCGGAAACACTGCCTGCAATTTCATTTAAAACAGAAGCTAAAACATTTGGCTTAACAGCAAGAACAATATAATCACAATTGTTTACTGTTTCTGTTGCACTTTCACAGCTGTTTATGCCGTATTTTTCAATAAGAGCATCAACTTTTGACTTTGTTGGGTTATATGCATAAATGTCTTTTCCGTTAATTGTGCCTGATTTAACGGCACCGCTGATTATTGCTGTTGCCATATTGCCGCAGCCTATAAAGCCGAGTTTCATTTAAAAATCCTCCGATTACTGTTTTTTATTTTTCTTTAATTTGCTGTATTTTTCTTTTGTGGCATTACCGCCTCTTATGTGCCTTTGTGCTTTGTTTTTTTCCAAAACGGCCTTAACATCGTTATATAAAATTCTGTCTGCATCATAAAGTCGTTTTGTTACATCTATATGCACTGTTGATTTGCTGATTCCGAAAACCGCTGCCGCACGGCGCACCGTGGAGCCTGTGTCTCTTATGTATTCGCCGATTTCAACACATCTTTTATCAACATTACCAATCAAGTGAAGTCACCGTCCTTGGTAATATATATTTAAAATCGGCTTAATTTATACATTTAACGAAAAATAACAGGTTTTCATTTATTTTCGCCAAACTTTTTTTATTTTTCGGAATAAAATAACTCCGCTACTATTATTTTAACTCAATTTGTTTTGCAAGTAAAGTTATATTTTAATTGATTGCAAGGAAGTTTCCTTTATGATATAATGAATTTGTTGTAATGCAATTATTAAATTGTTTCTTTGGGGAGTAAAAAATGATTTATAAATTAAAAAAAGATAATTATAAGAATTTCAATGTATATAAGGATAATATTCTTGAGCCTCGCTCATATTTTATTCCTTTTAGTGACGAAAAAGAGCTTCTTGAATGCGATATAAGAACAGAGCGTTATTCATCTTCAATGGTTGCTGTTCTTTCCGGCGAATGGCAGTTTAAATATTATGATAATTGCCAAAATATTCCTGATGAATTCGATTCTGAAAAAGAAGAAACAGATATTGTTACTGTTCCTTCATGCTGGCAATTTACAGGTTATGAGGAACCATATTATCTTAATTCAAGATATCCGTTTAAGTGCGAGCCTCCGAAGTTTCCGGAAGATTGCTCGGCGGGAGTTTACTTAAAAAAGTTTATTCTATCCGATGTTGTCGGTAATTATACTTTAACCTTCCTTGGCGTTGCTTCTTGCGTGGATGTTTTTGTAAACGGCAAATATGTAGGTTACAGCGAAGGAAGCCATAATACTGCCGAATTTGATATAACAGAAATGCTTTTTGAGGGTGAAAACGAAATTGTTGCAGTTGTGCATAAATGGTGCACGGGAACTTATCTTGAATGCCAGGATATGTTTAGAAATAACGGAATATTCAGAGATGTTTATATCACCAAAACAGGATTAAATTCAGTTTATGATATTGAAATCAAAACAAAACGTCGTGCAGACGGTGCTTATCTTCTTGATTTGATTCCTGTTTTTAAAATCGCTGATGAGGTTCTCTTTAAAGCTGTTATTAAGGACGGAGACAATGTTATTGCAGAGCGCTCTTTAAAAATATGCCCCGGCAAAGTTGATAAGCTCACCTTTGATGTGCTTGATGTTCAGGAATGGTCTGCTGAAATTCCGAAACTTTATGATCTCTATATTTCTCTTTCAAGAAACGATAAAACGGAAGAGATAATTCGCAGGCGAATCGGATTTAAAGATGTTCGTATAGAAAAAAATGTTTTCTTCTTTAATAATCAAAAAATTAAGCTGCTCGGTGTAAATCATCACGACACAGATGCAGATAAAGGCTATACTATGTCTGTTTCCGATATGGAAAGAGATGTGCGAATTTTTAAGGAATATAATGTTAACTGCGTACGCACATCACATTATCCTCCGGATCCGACCTTTCTTGATCTTTGTGATGAATACGGCGTTTATGTGGTTGACGAAGCAGATATTGAAAGTCACGGCTGTAACGAAATTATGAAGCCAAATTTGATTTCTGCGGATTCTTCTTGGAAAGAGCATTTTTCAGACAGGGTTATGCGTATGTTCAGAAGAGACAGAAATCATCCCGGAATCATAATGTGGTCTCTCGGCAATGAATCCGGCGGTTATAAATGCCAAGATTATTGCTATGACGAGCTTAAAAGATTAACCGATTTGCCTATTCATTATGAGGGCGTAACCCGCACAAAGCGTTGGTCATATGATGTTCATTCGGAAATGTATACTTGGCCGAATATTTGTAAAAAAATTGCAGCAGGAAAGGGTTTACCTTCAAAATATTATGAAAAGCCGTTTTATCTTTGCGAATATGCTCATGCTATGGGTGTCGGAGCCGGTGATCTTGAAACATATGTGAATTATTTTTATTCTGCCGATAATATGATGGGTGGTTGTATTTGGGAATTTGCAGATCATGCAGCATTTGACGGTATGGGCAAATATAAATATACATACGGCGGTGATCATGCAGAATGGAAGCATGACGGTAATTTCTGTGTAGACGGCCTTTTCTTCCCGGACAGAGAGCCGCACACCGGCGCATTGCAAATGAAAGCTTGCTATCGCCCCGTTCGCGCAAAGCACCTTGGCGGAAATGATTTTGAATTTTTCAATCATCTTTATTTCAAAACTGCCGAACTTATTGTTAAATATACTGTTTATAATGACGGTGTGGAGGCTGCATCAGGCCAATTTGATTTAATAATTGAACCGCAAACATCACAAACAATTAAAGTTGATTATGTTCAAAAGGGACACACTTCAATTGTTTTCAGCTATAATGAACTTGAAGACGAGATTGCATCAGAACAAATAATTATCAGCAGTGAATATAAATCGCAGCAATCGTCATGCGCTGAAAAGGCATATGTTGAATCAAGCGAAGGCAGGGCCGTTGTTTATTATAAAGGCGGCAGGCTCATATTTAACTGCAAAACGGGTGAGCTTGAAAGCTATAGATTTAACGGTAAAGAGCTTTTGAATCAAATAACGCTCGGTAATTCCAGAGGCTTTGTTCCGTCTGTTTACAGGGCACCGCTCGATAACGATATGTATTTGAAGATTATTTGGAATAAAGACGGTTTGCCGTATCTTTCAACCTCAAAGTGTAAATCTTCTTATAAACAAAACGGCGATTGTGTTGATATAACAACGGTTTATAAACTTCGCACAGCAACCTTCAGCAATGCAGGGCACCTCAAGGTGTTACTTAGCGTTAACGGAAACGGCGAAATAGCCGTTTCTTACAAGTTTTCTTGTCTTACCGTTAAAATGCCTCCAAGGCTCGGTCTTGCATTTGAAATGCCAAAGGAATTTGAATATGTTAAATATTTCGGTTATGATTCCGAAACGCTGAGCGATTTTCATGAGCATTCTGCCGTTAAGGTTAATGAAACCACTGTTTCCGATATGCGCTGTAAATACATAAAACCGCAGGAAAGTGGAATGAGATATTCAACATATTGGGCAGAAATAACGGATAATGAGGGCACGGGAATTAAAATTGAAAGTGATAATTCTTTTGTTTTCTCGGCTCATCATTACAATCCCGTTCAATGTGCTAAAGCAACCCATAATGAAGATTTGCTTGATTATGATACAACATTTATAGGAATAGACGGTTATATGCTGGGTGCGGGATCAAACGCCTGTGGCCCTATTCCGGCTAAAAACAGCAGAAAAGCATTTGCGGCAAGCTATAAAAACTCATTTAAAATTAAACCTATCGGAGAATAAATGTTTAAAATCGGTACTGATATTGTTAAAATTTCAAGAATTGAAAGCAGTATTAAAAAGCAGAGCTTCTTGAACTTTGTTTATACGGATAATGAAATTAAATATTGTAAAAGTTCACAAAGTTTTGCAGGCCTTTTTGCCGCAAAGGAAGCACTTGTGAAAGCGCTCGAATGCGGTATTGATAAACCGCTGAGCAATTATGAAATTTTACATAATGAGGCAGGTGCGCCTTATTTTTCAAAGCTTAAAAACAGCAGCGTTTCTATCAGTCATGACGGAGATTATGCAATGGCAACAGTTATTATTTGGGAGTGAATTTTATGAGAATTCTCAGCGCTGATGAGATCAAAAGGGCAGAAGCACTGTCGTTTGAAAAATATTTCACCGAAGCTGAGCTTATGAAAAAAGCCGGTGATTCTTGCGCTTCAAAAATCATAAAGCTTTTTGGTGATGCTCTTAAAGGAAAATGTGTTTCGGTGGTTTGCGGAAACGGAAAGAATGCAGGAGACGGATTTGTTATTGCATCTGATTTAAAGGATTTCGGTTGTGATGCTCAAATTGTTCTTGCGGATAAAGCTCCGCAGCTTGCCGAGCCGCTTATGTATTTTAATTGCGCTGTTGATAAGGGAGTGCCTTGTTTTTCTTTTGGCGAAGCTCCTTTAAGCGGTGATTTGATAGTTGATTGCATTTTCGGTATAGGATTTCACGGTGAAGCAAGAGAACCGTTTTCTTCTGTTTTTGATGCCGTTAATTCCTCATCTGCAACTGTTGTTTCTATAGATACTCCAAGCGGCACAGATGCATCTTGCGGCACTGTTTACAGGGCAATAAAAGCGGATGTTACAATTGCAATTTCAACTTTGAAATATTGCCATGTGCTGCCGCCGGCTAATGAATATTGCGGAAAAACTTATGTTGTTGATATAGGTATTCCTGATGATTGCTTTGAACAAAATTCCGTGCAAACAATTACTGCTGATTTTGTTAAAAGCTGTTTTACCAAGAAAAATGTTAATTCAAATAAGGGGCAAAACGGGCATCAGCTCAATTTTTGCGGCAGTTATGATATGCCGGGTGCTGCGGTTATATGTGCAAAGGCCGCTTTAAAAACGGGAGTAGGTTTGCTTAAATGTGCATTTCCGAAATCAATCTATCCTGTTATGACTTCGCATCTTATTCAGCCCGTGTTTCTTCCTATGAGTGAAAACAAGCAACACACCTTTTCCATGGGAGCTCTTAATAAAATTATTGACGAACTTGATTGGGCAGACAGTATTGCAATCGGCTGCGGAATAGGTAATAACGACGATACGCAGGTTATAGTAAACCAAATTATAAAAGAATCTGAAGTTCCTGTAGTTCTTGATGCAGACGGTATAAATTCGGTTTTAACGAATATAGATGTATTAAAGGACTCTAAAGCGCCCGTTGTTTTAACACCGCATCCGGGTGAAATGGCAAGACTTATAGGTGAATCTGTTGCTGCGGTTTCTTCTTCCAGGATAGAAATCGCAAAGGCTTTTGCTAAGGAATATTCATGTGTTCTTGTATTGAAAGGTGCAAATACCGTAGTAACGGATGGTAAAAGCGTGTTTATTAACACAACAGGCAATCCCGGCATGGCAATGGGGGGCACCGGCGATATGCTTACCGGTATGATTGCCTCATTTATCGCACAGGGAATAAATGCCTTTGCCGCAGCTCGATGCGCAGTTTATATTCACGGTAAATGCGGCGATATCACAGCCGAAGAAATCAGCGTAAGGGGTATGACTGTTGAAGATATGCTTGATTTGCTTGGTGCGCTAATGAGTGAATATGAATAACGGAATGATTTGATTGAAACGAATTTTTTCAATCCTTTTGGCATTGAGTCTGTTATGTGGTTGCAGTGCCGAAAAAAGTAAATTTGAATTGCCTTATTTTTCAAAAAACGCAATAATATCATGCCGCAATTTTGAATATGACTGTAATATTTCATATTCTAAGGAAGGCGTTACAATTGATGTGCTTTCAACCGCTGCAAAGGGCCTTAGTATTTACTATAACGGTAATGAAATTTCTTTTTCTTATGGTGATATAAAAGTATTAGAGCAAAACAGAAATTTTGAATTAACTAACCCTGCCATTGCTGTTTTTGATTTAATAAGCGCAATAAATAATCAATCGGATGCCGAATTAAAAAAAGAAAACAATTCTTATAACATATGCGGGAAAACAAAACTCGGCAATTTCATTGCAGATTTTGATGAGGATTTTCAGCCTGTTTCCGTTAGGTTTTCCGAATCTGATTTTGAAATTGAATTTAAATAGAAAACGCAGTATGCTTTTGGCATACTGCGTTTTTTGATATATGAAATATTATTTATTATCTCTTTTTGGCGGTTCTATATCAAGATCCGGCACTTGCGAAACGGCTTTTGTTTTATCACTTTCGTCTTTAACAATTTCTTGTTTTATGCTTTCAGCAGATTCGGCGCTTTTTTGACGATTCTCAAATTTAGCCGCAAAATCTGATTTTTTCTTTTGAGTGAATGTTATTTTATCGGAATCAATGTGATTTTTGAATTCATCAAGTATTTTATTCATTGTGCTGTTATTAACCAATCCGATATCTATCGTATTGGTTTTTTCGTTTCCGTTTTCATCTTTCAAAGTAAAAATCAAAAGCGAATGGCGCATATCAAAATTTTTTGTTAAGCTTGCCGCAGTATCTCTGTATGCCTCAATTGCCGCTATTTCATCATAGGCTATGATGTTGTTTTCGTCAACGCCGGTGAATTCTGCTTCATCGTCACTGAATTTAACGCCGTTTGAAAGCAACTCTTTTGTTCCGATTGCGGCTATCACTATTGCAAAAACCTCTATTGCAATAAATATTATAACCCAGGTGTTTAAAATTATTGTGGCTTTTTTTATCGCAAAAATTCCAAATCCTATCACTGCCAAATCAAGAAATGCATAAACTGCCAATGATATCGGTGAAAGCACCCTTATAAATTTTTCTTTCATTTAAAATTTTCTCTCCTTAAATTTTTTTAAAATCTCACAGTTCTCGGCTGTGAATTCCTTGCCTGCAAGATAATCAAGAATATCGGCGTTCTTGATATTGAATATAAGCTTATAACTATAGAGCGCCTGGCGAAATCTGCCTTCCTCAGTGCCGTATTTACCGTCGTTCAAAAGAGGGTGCCCAATGTGCGCCATATGTGCTCTTATTTGATGAGTTCGTCCTGTTTTCAAATCTATGTCTAAAAGCGAAAAATCATCATATTCATCAATAACCTTGTATTTTGTGATTATCTCTTTTGAACCCAGCTTTTCTTTGTCGAAAACAGACACTTTGTTTGTGCGCTCGTTCTTTGACAAATACGCTTTAAGCTCAGCCTCTTTAACATCAAATGTTCCGTGCACAGCAGCCAGATAATGCTTTTCTATTTCTCTTGTCTTTATTTTTTCGTTTAAAATGCGCAGTGATTGAGCATTTTTTGCCGCAATAACGATGCCTCCGGTATTTCTGTCTATTCTGTTGGCAAGAGAAGGGGTAAATGCCTCGCTTTCGTTTGGATCCCATTCTCCGTTTTCAAACAATTTGCGCTTAACAGCAGCGATAAGAGTTGCTGTGTATTCTTTGCCGTCAGGATGGCAAAGAAGACCCGGGCGTTTGTTTATAAGCATTATGTTACCATCCTCATAAAGAATGTCAAGCTCGGAAGGAGCTTTCATAAAGTCGTAATGCTTTTTCTTTTCCTCCAGCACATCGTCTTTTAAATACAGCGATATTTCTTCACCCTCATTTATTATATAATCGGGTTGTGTGCGTTTTTTGTTGATTTTAATATTCTTTTTTCTGATCTCTTTGTACATCAGCGATTTCGGAAGCTTAGGAAAAACTTTCAGCAGATATTTATCGAGCCTTTGCCCCGAATCGTTTTTGCTTACTGTTAAAATTTTCATACACTAATTATATAATACAATTTGCAAAAAGTAAATAATGTGTTATAATAACTCCGATTATAAATAATAAAAGAAAAATTTTCGTGCTTCTCTCTGAAAAAAGTATTCATAAGTGAGTGCGGTTGCGGCGAAAGGGTGATTTATACGGATAAATTTAAGCTTGTAAGTGAATTTAAGCCTACCGGCGACCAGCCACAGGCTATTGATGCTCTTGTGAAAGGTGTTTTGAACGGCGATAGGGAACAAACCCTTATGGGTGTTACCGGGTCCGGAAAAACATTTACAATGGCAAATATTATAGAAAAAATTAACAGGCCAACATTGGTGCTTGCCCATAATAAAACTTTGGCGGCTCAGCTTTGCTCGGAATTTAAAGAGTTCTTTCCGGAAAATGCTGTTGAATATTTTGTTTCTTATTATGATTATTATCAGCCTGAAGCTTATGTGCCCACAACAGATACCTATATTGAAAAAGACAGTGCCATTAACGAGGAAATAGATAAATTGCGCCATAGTGCCACTGCCGCTCTTTCAGAGCGCAGAGACGTTATTATTGTTGCTTCGGTGTCTTGTATATATTCTATAGGCGACCCAATAGATTATCGGAACATGGTTATTTCACTTCGCAGCGGTGCAAAACTTGAAAGAGATGAATTGCTTACTCGCCTTGTGGCTATTCAATATGAAAGAAACGATATAAATTTTGTCAGAAATAAGTTCAGAGTTAGGGGAGACACTGTTGAAATTTTTCCTGCCGGGTCATCAGGAAATGCAATACGAGTTGAATTTTTTGGCGATGAAATAGACAGAATTGCCGAAATAAATCCTCTTACGGGCAAGGTTGAGGGTATTCTTTCTCATGCTTGTATTTACCCTGCATCGCATTATGTTGTCGGTGCGGAAAAGATGAAAATTGCACTTGATAAAATATATAACGAAATGGTTGAAAGGGTTTCTTATTTTGAATCAAAAGGAAAGCTTCTTGAAGCCCAGCGTATCAAAGAAAGAACAATGAATGATATTGAAATGCTTCAGGAAACCGGTTTTTGTAAAGGAATTGAAAACTATTCCGCTGTTATGAGCGGCAGAAAACCGGGAGAGGCTCCGTTCACTCTTCTTGATTATTTTCCCGATGATTTTCTTTTGTTTTGCGATGAAAGCCATGTTATGCTGCCTCAGGTAAGGGGAATGTACGGCGGAGATCACAGCCGCAAGGCAAGTCTTATTGAATACGGCTTTAGGCTTCCTTCCGCCTTTGACAACAGACCGCTGACTTTTGATGAGTTTTATTCAAAGATAAATCAGGTTATTTTTACTTCCGCAACGCCGGGAGAATTTGAAAAACAACATTCTGCGCAAATAATTGAGCAAATTATAAGGCCCACGGGATTGCTTGATCCCGAAATAACCGTTAAACCCACAGACGATCAAATGGATGATCTTGTTTCGGAAATAAATGTAAGAACAGAGCGTGGTGAGCGTGTGCTTGTAACAACACTCACCAAAGCTATGGCGGAAGATTTAACTGCTTATCTTGAGGGTTTCGGAATAAAAGTAAGATATATGCATCACGATGTAGACACTATTGAGCGTATGCAGATAATCCGTGATTTGCGACTTGGCGAATTTGACGTACTTGTCGGTATAAATCTTTTAAGAGAAGGTCTCGATATTCCCGAAGTTTCTCTTGTTGCAATTCTTGATGCTGATAAAGAGGGATTTTTGCGTTCTGAAACTTCACTTGTGCAAACAATCGGCCGTGCCGCAAGAAATGCAAACGGTGAGGTTATTATGTATGCGGATTGTGTAACTCCGTCTATGGAAAAGGCAATAACGGAAACTTTGCGCAGGCGTTCTTTGCAGCAAAAGTATAATGAAGAACACGGAATAACACCTAAAACAATAAAAAAAGGTGTTAGAGATGTGCTTGAAATTACCTCAAAGGAAAAAGTTGAAGGCAGAAGCAAAAAACGCCTCTCAAAAAAGGAAAAGGAATCGCTTATTCAAAAATTGACCGCAGAAATGAAAGAAGCTGCAAAGCTGCTTGAATTTGAACATGCCGCTTACCTCAGAGATAAGATAAACGAACTGAAAGATATGTGATTAAAGGTGAATATATGAATAAAAATATAATAGTTAAAGGCGCAAGAGAACATAATTTAAAAAATATCGATGTTGAAATTCCAAGAGACAGTTTGGTTGTTTTCACCGGCCTTTCGGGATCCGGCAAATCAAGCCTTGCTTTTGACACTATTTATGCAGAAGGTCAAAGGCGATATGTTGAAAGCCTTTCGTCATACGCCCGTCAGTTTTTGGGACAGATGGAAAAGCCCGATGTTGATTATATTGAAGGACTCAGTCCTGCTATTTCAATCGATCAAAAAACAACATCAAAGAATCCTCGCTCAACTGTAGGCACGGTAACCGAAATATATGATTATTTAAGGTTGCTTTATGCAAGAATAGGTATTCCTCATTGCCCTGTGTGCGGCAGAGAAATCACTCAGCAAACAGTAGACCAAATTGTTGATAAGATTATGGCTTATGACGAGGGCACGAAAATACAGATTATGGCTCCGATTGTACGCGGCAGAAAGGGTGAATACTTAAAGGAACTTGATGATGCACGCAAATCGGGTTATGCTCGTGTCAGAATTGACGGCAGTATCTATGATCTTTTTGAAACAATTGAGCTTGATAAAAATAAGAAACATAATATTGAAATCGTTGTGGACAGGCTTGTTGTTAATAACAGTATAAGAAGTCGCTTAACCGATAGTATTGAAACGGCAACGCATCTTTCTAAAGGCACTATTATTTGCAATATTCTTGACGGTGAAGATGAGCTTTTTTCGCTTGATTATGCCTGCCCCGAACATGGCGTTTCGATTGAAGAAATGAGCCCCCGTATGTTTTCTTTCAATAATCCATACGGTGCCTGCAAGTGCTGTTCCGGTCTGGGCACTTTTATGGAGATAGATGAAAATCTTGTTATTCCCAATAAAAAGCTTTCAATAAATCAAGGTGCCGTTAAGGCAAGCGGCTGGAATGTGGCAGACGGATCTTCAATTGCAAGAATGTATTTTGAAGCACTTGCCAAGGAATATGATTTTTCGCTTGATATGCCGGTTGAGATGCTCCCTAAAGACGGAATCAGAGCTATTCTTTACGGCACAAACGGAAAGAAAATAAAAATGAAAAGAGTAACCGCTTACGGCTCGGGCACATATACAAATGATTTTGAGGGAGTTATCAATAATCTTAAAAGGCGTTATAATGAATCGGGCTCTGAATGGGCAAGATCCGAAATTGAAACCGTAATGGTTGCTTCTCGATGCCCTGAATGTAAGGGCGCAAGACTTTCAAAAATCAGTTTGGCAGTAACAGTAGGCGAAAAAAATATTTATGAATTTTGCAAAATGTCTGTTTCTGAAGAACTTGAATTTATCAGTAATTTGAAACTGAACGAAAAAGAAAAACTTATTGGTAACTTAATAGTCAGAGAAATTAAAGAAAGACTCACTTTCCTTAATTCCGTTGGGCTTGATTATCTTTCTCTTGCCCGAGATGCTGCAACACTTTCCGGCGGTGAGGCTCAAAGAATTCGCCTGGCTACACAAATAGGTTCATCTTTGATGGGAGTGCTTTATATCCTTGATGAGCCTTCAATCGGATTGCATCAAAGAGACAATGATAAGCTGCTGGGCACATTGCGTCATTTGCGAGACCTTGGTAACACATTGATCGTTGTTGAGCATGATGAGGACACAATGCGTGCCGCCGATTATATTGTTGATATAGGACCGGGTGCCGGTGTTCACGGCGGTGAACTGATTGCAAGCGGATCTGTTGAAGATATTATTGCATGTGAAAAATCAATAACCGGTCAATACCTTTCAGGTAAAAGGAAAATACCTGTTCCGAAAAAAAGGCGTTCGGGAAACGGGCATAAGCTTATTGTTTTCGGTGCCGCTGAAAATAATCTAAAAAAAATAGACGTTGAGATTCCGCTTGGAGAATTTGTTGCTGTAACTGGTGTTTCCGGCTCCGGAAAATCAAGCCTGGTTAATGAAATTATATATAAATATTTGGCAAATGAACTTAACAACGCAAAAAAAAGACCGGGAAAATTTGAAAATATTAAAGGCGTGGAATTTCTTGATAAGGTTATAAACATAGACCAATCTCCCATAGGCAGAACTCCTCGCTCCAATCCCGCAACTTATACCGGCGTTTTTAATGATATTCGAGATCTTTTTGCTTCTACCCCGGATGCAAAAATGAAAGGTTATAAATCTAACAGATTTTCATTTAATGTTAAAGGCGGCAGGTGTGAAGCTTGCCAAGGCGACGGTATCGTTAAAATAGAAATGCATTTTCTTGCCGATGTGTATGTTCCTTGTGAGGTTTGCGGTGGCCATAAATATAACCATGAAACGCTGGAGGTTAAGTTTAAAGGCAAAAACATTTTTGAGGTTCTTGAAATGACTGTTGATGAGGGAATGGAATTTTTTAAACAGCAGCCAAAGATTTTCAGAAAGCTGAAAACTCTTTCGGATGTAGGCCTCGGTTATATAAAAATAGGTCAACCCGCAACAACTCTTTCCGGCGGTGAGGCACAAAGGGTAAAACTTGCTACTGAGCTTATGAAGCGCTCAACAGGTAAAACAATTTATATACTTGATGAGCCAACAACGGGGCTTCACACGGCAGATGTGCACAAACTTGTTAATGTGCTCGATGCTCTTGTAAACAGCGGCAACACAGTGCTTGTGATTGAACATAATCTTGATGTTATAAAAACCGCAGATCATATTATTGATCTCGGTCCCGAAGGCGGTAAGGGCGGAGGCTTGATTATTGCGCAGGGTACTCCCGAGGAAATAGCAAAATCAAAAAAATCATATACTGCTCAATATTTAAAGCCGCTTTTGAATGATGAATGATAAAAAGACGATGAGGAGGGGACAGCCCAAATCATCGTCTTTTTTATTCTCCTTTAATTCTTTTAAGTGCGTTTTTTTCAAGTCGGCTGACCTGTGCTTGAGATATACCAACCTCTTTTGCAACCTCCATTTGCGTTTTTCCCCTCATAAAGCGCAAATACATTATTGTTCTTTCCCTGGGATCAAGCCTTTTTAACTCATCTTTAATTGATATTTCATCCACCCAATCCTTGTCGGTTGAATTGTCTCCAACCTGATCCATAATATAAATTGTGTCTCCTCCGTCGCTGTAAACAGGTTCATATAATGAAACCGGATCAACTATCGCCTCTAGTGCAAGCACTACCTCGCTTTTATTCATTTCAAGTTTTTCTGCTATATCTTCAATCGTGGGTTCTTTTCCGTTTGCATTTATCAGTTGCTCTTTTACCTGCATAGCCTTGTAGGCGGTATCCCTCATTGAACGGCTTACTCTTACCGGGTTGTCATCTCTTAAATAACGCCTGATTTCTCCAATGCACATCGGCACGGCGTAAGTTGAAAATCGAACATCAAGATCAAGATTAAAGTTATCAATTGCTTTAATAAGCCCTATAACACCAACCTGAAACAAATCATCCATGCTTTCGCCTCTGTTTTGAAAACGCTGCACAACGGAAAGCACAAGGCGCAAATTCCCTTTTATAAGATCTTCTCTTGCCGCTTTGTTGCCGGCTCTTGCCTTTCTTAGCAGTTCTATTTTTTCGCTTTCTTTTAAAACCGTGATTTCGCTTGTGTTTATTCCGCAAATTTCAACCTTGCCGTATTGCATACATTAACCACCAATCAATCGTTTATGTATACAATTATTATTGACTGAATTGAATTAAATATAACAAAAAATCCCGGGATTCCCGGGATTTTAAGCGTTATTATTTTGTTTTTGCAGTTGAACTTTCAGATGCTTTTTCTTTGTATGCATCAAGCATTTGTGAAATTGATTTTTGATTTAAGGAATCAACCTTATCATATTTGTTTGGCTCTTTGTCGTCTAAGTCAGAGCCGTTTGTGTTAACGAGGGTAAGTGAAAGCGTGTTTCCGTTAATGGCATATTTATAGGTGGCTTCCTGATTTGTTTTTGTGTTTTTAAGCACAAGCTTGTCGCCCTTAACATCATATTCGCCGTCAAACGAATAAGTTGAGATGTAAGAAGAATAAGTGCCGTCTTCAAAAAACTCATAAGCAGAAAGGCCCGGTGCGTTTTGGCTTTGCCATTTGCCTACCAATTTACCTTTGTTTGCTTCGCCTGCCACATATGAAACAGGATTTACATGGTTAATTGCGCAAACAACCGTACCCGTAACTATAGCAGCAGCAAATACTGCAATTACAATTGAAATAATAAGCTGCTTTGTTGTAAAAATATGTTTTGGCTTTTTTGCCTTAACTTCTTCAACAACTTCGTCGGTGGCTGTTTCGTTAACATTAGTTTTGTTTTTTAACTCGCTCATAGATTATTTCAGTCCTTTTCTTCTTAAAATCTGATCGATTTTATCCGAGGAATCAAGCAATGATGAAACAGACATATCATGATTAAGAGTATCAAGGAAGTAAGCAACATATTTTGAAAGATCAACAGATTGATACCACTCTCTTGAAAGAAGCTCCGGAGTTTGATAAACGCCGTTTGTTGTGAATACTTTTTCAAATACGCCTTCTTCATATGCTTTGTCAAACACATCAAGGCCGTTTGCAAAAAGGCCGAATGTGGTGCATACAAAAATTCTGTTTGCACCCAGAGCCTTAAGCTTTTTTGCAACCTCAAGCATTGATTCTCCGGAGGAAATCATATCGTCAACAATTATAACATCTTTGCCGTTTAACGGATCACCTAAGTATTGGTGCTCAACAATTGGGTTTCTGCCATTAACTACTCTTGTAAAATCTCTTCTTTTATAGAACATACCAAGATTAACGCCAAGCTGAGTTGCAAAGTAAATACATCTTTGCATAGCACCTTCATCTGGGGAAATAACCATAAGATGATCTTTGTCTACATTAAGATTTTCAATGTTGTTAACGAAAGCTTTGATCATCTGATATGTAGGCATAACATTTTCAAATGATTTGTGGGGAATAGCATTTTGCACTCTTTGATCGTGTGCATCAAATGTAATAATATTTTCAACACCGAGTGAAACAAGCTCTTGCAATGCCATTGCACAGTCAAGTGATTCACGGCTTGCTCTCTTGTGCTGCCTGCCTTCGTAAAGCATCGGCATAATAACAGAAATTCTTTTAGCCTTAGATGAAGCCGCCGAAATAACTCTTTTAAGATCTGCATAATGATCATCCGGGGATTTAGGCACCGTCATGCCGTACATTTCATAAGTTACACTGTAATTGAAGCAATCCGTAACGATATAAAGGTCGTAGCCTCTAACGGTTTCATTGATTACAGCCTTGCCTTCACCGCTTCCGAAGCGGGGATTTGAAATGTCAATTTTGTAGGTTTCTCTTTGGTAGCCGTAGAAAGCAATTGAACCCTGGTGCTCAAGAGCCTGATTCTTTCTCCATTGAACAAGATATTGATCAACTTTGTCTGCGAAAGCCTCGCAGCCCGGCATTGCAATTATGCCAAGAGGACCATACGGAATTGTTTCTACATTTTGTGCTGTTAATCTTGCCATTTTATTTCTCCTTATTCCTATTGAAACAAAAGGGCAAATCATATATAATTCGCCCGTTTGCATTTACGGTGGTATTTTACAACATTTATATTACCTTGTAAACCTTATTTTTAACTTTTTACTAATTTGTCATTATTTGCTTTTTTTCGGCGATAAATAACGAATATTGCCGCTGTTGAAATAAGGGCACCGGCGCTGATTCCGGCACCAAGGTAAACACCTTTAGGAGTATAAACGTATTTTACGCTGTGTTCGCCGGGCTTCATCATAACACCAAGCTGACTTCCTCCGATTTTAAATGTTTCGGTTTTTTCACCGTCAATATAAACTGACCAACCTTCATCATACGGAATTGATGAATAAAGAATACTGTTTTCACTTGCCGTAACTTTACCCGAAAGTACAGTGTCGGTATGCTTAGAAACCTCCATAGCCCCCTTTCTTAATTTGTTGTATCCTAATGTTAAGGCGTTTTGATTTATGCTGTAAGCGTAAATTTCAACGCTGGATTCGCCGACGGGCATTGATGCACAATCAAGTGATACAGTTAATGAAGATCCTTTTGCGTGATATCCCAAATCAATTATATAAGGCGTATCTATACTGTATGATTCAGAGTTTTCATCTTCAATAACACTTATGTTATCAATGTCGCTCGCAGTAACATACAGGTAAAGATTTCCGTTTTCTTCTGCTTGAATTGTAATATCTGTTTGAGCATATGATGCTTCGGTTGTTTTTTCAATCCATTGTGTGCCAGATTGCGTTATGTCTTCGCCGCTCATTCCGGTATAAGATGTGTTAGTGTAGCTTGCAGGAATGAAAACATTTGAATATCCTGTTGCAAGGGTAAAGAAATCGGATTGAACTTCAAACGGATTGCCTTCTGCCGTGCTCCATCCGCTTATTGCCTCATTAACACAAAATACTTTCGGAAGAAAATATCTGTTTTCATAAATTGCAGCAGCTCCGTTTTCCGTTTCAAAACACTTTGCATAAAGCTCGTTTGAAAGGTCACCATCTGAATTCTTTTTGATTAAATACTTAAGGTTGTACATCATATTGTAAACCGGAGTTTGCGTGTTATATGTGTAGCTGTTAATTCTGTTGCCATACATACCCAGACTGTATTGTGAGCCTGAATAATCCTCATATGCCATTGATGAAAATATGCTCATTCCGTTATAACCATACAGGCAATCGTCCATTCTTGTGTTAAGCGTGCAAAGCTCGGTTCTGTAGTCTGATTTATCATTTTCTGATATATAGTTTACAGCTTCTCTGTATGTGTCGTAATTTTCAATATATCCGGATTGCTTTTGATTAAATCCGAATGCTGCCGGATCGGCGATAACAACTTCACAAAAGGCCATTGCGGCAACAAGAACTCCGGCAACAAATTTTGAAATCGCATTTTTTTTGATAACCACTAAAACACCGGTATAAATAACCAAAAACGCTGCGGTAACATAAATAGATGTTTCGCTTAGCTTTTCTGTTGGCAATTCACTTGCAACTGCCAACATGCCAACCCAAAAGAGGCCGCAAAGTACAATGTCTTGGACACGCAATTCGTTGATCTTTTCAAGTGCTTTAAATGCAACAACAAGCAAAATAAAGCAATACATATATGAATATCTGAAAGGTAAATCATTCGGAAAATGAAAGGCATGCCAGAAGAAATTAACATAGTTGTTATTGAACGAAATAAAAAACAGAGCAATCAATATTCCGTAAACGGCTTTTTCTTTAAATCTTATTTTTCCGTTTGCAAAATAAAGAGGCACCAAAATTATTGTAAGAACGGATGTATAAACATTCGGTAGGATATCATTTCCGCTTGATCTTATTGTTGTTTCAAGTGCAGCGAAATGAGTTTCTATAAAATCAAAAAGAGTAAAGTAAGATTCCGCAGTGTTAGGAGTATTATCTGATGTGGCACTGCAACTTTTCAAAATAAAAAATACCGGCAACAAAACAACTGCACAAATTAAGCCTGCAAGTAAAGAAAATGCCGCAAACCTCAGCGCTCGATCAACATATCTGTAGTTAAGCAGTTTTTTTATTGAAAATTTCTTTGTGTATATCTCATTTTCATTTAAAAGCTTTGAGTTATTTTTAGTGATAAAGCAATATGCCGCAAAATATATAACGGAGAAAATGCAGCACATATATCCCATGTAGTAACTTGAATATAAAATATAAATAAGCGAAAGCAGGTAAAGCTTTCCGCTGCCTTTGTTTATAATGCTTTCTATACCGAGTGCAATAAGTGGAAGAATAATCATTCCGTCAAGCCACATTATGTTCCAAAAATATGCAAGAAAATATGCGGAAAAAGCATAGAAAATTCCGAAAACGGCAGAAGCAACAGAATGCTTTCCCAAACTTCTTTTTAAGTAAAATGTAAAACTGCCTGCGGAACAAATGCATTTTGCAATCATCATTGAGGTTATTGCGTATGCCATATCTTTGCGGTCAAATAAAAACAGAATTGCGCTGAACGGACTCGCAAGATAGTTAAAAAAGTTTCCTAAAAAGCTTGAACCTCCGCCGGAAGTCCAACTATATGCAAAGGATTTAAAATGAGTAACTCTGTCATAAAGCTCAACAAACAACGGCCCGTATTGATGATATAAATCCATTCTTAAAACTGTGGTGTCGCCAAACGGAAAAGCGTTGAATATTGCAATAATAAAAAGCATGAGCAAAAGGGAAATGCCCATGGAAAGAATAACGAATCTGTTTGAAAAGAATTTTTTGTATACTCTGCCGTTTTTGCGTTTTTGCGCAGGCTCCATGCAATCAAACACAAGAATCCTTGAAACGGGATAATTTATAACAGCAACAAATATAAGCGAAAAAAACCAAGATAAAAATATTTCACGACCGAGAATTTTGCCAAGGGAAGACACGGCTCCGTATATTCCGAGGTGCATTGCTCCGGAAATAATTGCAAATACGATTTGTCTAATGCCGTCATTTAAAGCATTTTCTTTATATACAAAGTATTTTTCAAGAAAATAAAGCGCAGTTTCTCCCAAAGCAAAGCCGAACCAGCACGCAGCATTTGTGCCAAGACCAAATATTTTTAAAGCTTGTTTTGAAACTATTAAAACAAAAAATGAAAGGATAACAGAAATAACATAATTAACTGTTTCGCCATTGATATATGAATTAGTAAATCGGTTTGTTTTGTTTTGTGTAATATCCATAAAAATCTCCGTAAAATTTTATATTTTAATTTTAGCACAGGCTTGTTGATTGTTCAACCGAATTATTGGTAATATTGAAAAAAGCTTGTTCATATATTTTGAATGAGGTGAGATGAGTGGCATTAAACTCAATTATTTCGTGCTTATCAGATGGCATAAACAGCTCTTTGGCTCAACTTTCATCCGGCACACTGTGTTGCATAACCGAATTCAGAATCAGAAAAAATTTACCGTTGATTATAGTATTCGGCAAAGAAGCATACTTTATAACTTTGCAGGGAAAACTGCTAAATCATATTTCCGATTATGCTTATGTAGTTAATGAAGATGAATTTGATTTGATTTTCAAAAGGCTCTGTAATTACTCATTGCACTGTGAGATAGATAATCTGATAAACGGATTTATAACAGTTGAAGGCGGAAATCGGGTTGGTGTTTGCTCAACCGCCGTTGTTAAAAACGGCAGAATAACCGCCGTGAAAAATCCAACATCGCTTAATATAAGGATTTCTAAGGAAATTAAAAACTGTGCAAGGCCTGTTCTTAATTCACTTTTTATAGGTAATTTGCCGGGTATTATCGTTGCTGCCCCTCCGGGAGGAGGAAAAACAACTTTTTTGCGTGATTTTGCAAGGCAACTTTCAAGCGGCTTTGATAATAAATACAGAAAAGTTTGTATTATTGACGAACGCAATGAAATAGCTTGCTGTGATAATAACAGCAAATTTGCCGATGTAGGCTTAAATACGGATGTCATTTGCGGATTCCCGAAGGCATTGGGAATAGAAAATGCCGTGCGTTCACTGTCGCCGGAAGTAATTGTCTGTGATGAGATATCATCAGATGCTGAAATCAGCGCTATGAAATGCGGCTTTTCATGCGGAGCTGCTTTTGCTGTTTCTGTTCATGCAGGAAGTATGCAGCAGGTTATGAGGAAAAAAACAGTTATCGATTTAATAGAAACCGGTGAATTCCAATATGTCGTTTTCTTAAAAAATTATACAGATGAATTTGAAATAACGGAAGTTGGCTAAAATGAAATATGCCGGATTGCTTTTTATAAACATTGCGTTTACTTTTGCAGGAATATTTGCCGCTCGCGGTTTAAATGAAAAAATCAAAGTATCTCATTTGCTTATTGAAATGGCAGATATGATGGCGGCAATGCTGTCTTTTTCGGCGGATAATTCGGTTAAAATAATTCACTCCCTTGCAACCGAAACAAGCCTTTCAAAGTTAACTTTTCTTAAAAATATTGATTTTGAAAATATCTCTGTATCAACATGCCTTGATGATTGCGATAATGAAAGAACGGCGTTGTTGCTTAAAATGCTCGGGAACACCGATGTAAACACTATGCTGAATAATATTGAGGCTTACAAATCTTGTATGGAAATGAGTGTGCAAAGATACAACGATTATTATAAAAATCACGCAAAGTTATTTGTTGCATTCGGCATTATGGGCGGAATGCTGATAACGATTTTAGTTATATAAATTCTCTTCGGCATCAATTTCCCGAAAGGCTATGTGTAATATGGATGTTAATTTTATTTTTAAAATTGCCGCTATCGGAATTATCATTTCGGTTTTAAATACGGTTTTGGTCCGCAGCGGCAGAGAAGATCAGGCAATGCTAACAACGCTTGCAGGAATAGTTGTTGTGCTGATGATGATTATTCCTCAAATAAGCGAACTGTTTTCAACTGTTAAATCATTGTTTGATTTATGATAGGCAGGGTTATAGGAATAGCGCTTGTTGCGCTTGTTTTTGGAATTTTTTTCAAACAATATAATAAAACCGTTGCTTTGCTGCTTGTTTTAGTTTCGTCTCTTTTAGTGTTTTGGCAATCTTTTTCGGCTGTTTCCGAAATAACAGCTGCTTTGAAAAGCATTACTTCCGGAATTTCAGAGGCATCGTCGTACATAAAGATTATGTTTAAGGTTCTCGGTATTGCTTTAATTGCACAATTAGCTGCCGATATGTGCCGTGACTGCGGCGAATCGGCTCTTGCGGGGCAAACGGAAACTGCGGCTAAAATTGCTATTATCGTTGTTGTTTTGCCTCTTATTCAGGCTGTTTTAAAAATTGTTTCGGGACTTGTAGTATGATAAAAACTAAATTTATTTCGGCATTGTTTGCTTTGTGCATTTTGTTCATTATTGCGCTTGCACCAAATGCGGCTTATGCCGGGGAAGAACTTAATCAAACGGAATATAACAGAATTCTTTCAGGCTATGATTTATCTGCTTTTGATGAGCTTGACGACACAACAACCGATTTTTTAAATCAACTTGGATTGCTCGATTTTAACTATAAAGACGTTCTCGATTTTTCTTTTTCGGATGTGTTTGTACTTATTAAAAATATAGTTTTTAATTCTGTGAAAACTCCGCTTTACGGTTCGGCGGCAGTTATTGCAATAATATTGCTTTCTGCTCTGTTTCAAGGCTTCAGGCAAACTGTTGAAAACGGTGAAATGTCTGAGGCGGTTTCTGCGGTAAGTGCCGTTGCCGTTTCACTTATATTGATAATGAAAATTAAGTTTGCTGCTTCCTCGGCAATTGCCGCAATAGAGGTTTGTGCTAATTTTATATATGCTTTTTTTCCTGCTTTTTGCATTATTGTTGCTGCTTCCGGCAGCACCGTTGCTGCATTTTCAACAAATTCTTTGCTTCTTTCTATGGCACAGGCTCTTAATTTTATATCTCAAAATATTTTTATGCCGCTTTCAAATTGCTTTCTTGCACTAGGCATTTGCTCAAGTATAAGAAACGAATTAAATCTCAGAGCACTGATCAAAAATTTAAAAGGTTATTTGATTACCGCAATTTCAGTTTGTTCCGGGATTTTTGTAACTGTTCTTACTCTTAAAACATCTGTTGCTTCAAGAGCAGATGCAATCGGAATGCGCTCCGTCAGATTTGCAATAAATTCCGTTGTGCCGGTAATCGGAGGTGCAGTAAGTGAAGGCCTGTTGTCAATTCAAGCATATTCATCGCTGATTCGCAGCAGCGTGGGAGTTGCCGGCATTGCCGCTGTTGTGATGCTTTTTTTACCTCCTGTTTTGGAAATTGTGTTTTGGCGATTTTTTTTAACACTAAGCTCGTCGGTATCCGATATTTTCGGTGACAAATCTGTTTCTGATGTTCTTTCTTCTTTTTCGGATGCATTGTTGGTTATGAATGTAGTGCTTGTTCTCTGCACAGTAACTACAGTTATCTCCATAGGAATTCTTATTGCTGCTAAGGGAAGTGTATGATGGAGTTTTTTAAGAGTTGGACTTTTTCTGTTTGCTCAACCGTGTTATTGGCGGCAATTTTGTCTTTGTTGTCTCCTCACGGCGGAATGGGACGATTTTATAAGGTTATCATTTCCGCATTTGTGCTTGTTTCGTTTTTACTTCCGTTAGGCGAAATTAAGCAACACAATTTTAAAAGCAGTTTAAATTTTGAAAGTGAATATTATGATACGCAGGCTAATTCTGCAAAAATTCAGGTTGAAACACTGGTAAAACAACAGTTGGACTCAGCGGGATTTGTTGGTTGCACCGTTGATTGCGCCGCAACACAAATTAACGATGAAATAGAAATAAATAATGTTGTGGTTACTGCACCTAACGGAAGCGATGAGGACGAAATCAAATCTTTGATTCTTAATATCCTTGGAATTGCCGTTGAAGTGAAAATAACAAATTGAGGAAATAAAATGGATAATTTCTTTAAAAAAATTAAATTTCCGAATTTTTTGAAAGATAAATTTTCTAAAAGAAAACTGATTGCCGTGCTTGCCGTAATAGGTGTTGCAATGATTTTCTTGTCGGAAATAAAGATTCCGCAAAACAAATCCGAAAAGATTGATTCATCGGCTGCTAATATTGATTATGCCGATTATGTTGAAAATTTAAATTTGCAGTTATCCGATATAATCGGAAAAATAGACGGAGTAGGCGAATGCAGCGTTATGATAACAATGAAAAGTACTCAAGAAAGTGTTTACGCGGAAAATAAGGAAAATTCAAACAGCGGAAGTTCTTTTTCGCAAAACAGCGAATATGTTATATATGACGGGGAAAACGGCGATTCGCCTTTACTCATAAATGAAAAAATGCCCGGTGTTGCAGGCGTTGCCGTTGTTTGCAGCGGCGGCGATAATGTGCTTGTGCAAGAAAAAATAATATCGTGTGTTTGTGCGTTATTTAATATTCCTTCAAGCCGAGTATCCGTTTCAAAAATAAATTCAAAGGGTGGTAACTGATGGAAGAAAAACACGAGTTAAACGAATTAGGCGAAATGCCGCAGGAATGTCAAATTAAGGGGTTAACGTCAGATGATAAGCTAAACAAGAAAAAATCAAGGCGAAGAAAAATTTTTGCCTCGGTGTTCGTACTTCTGCTTGCTGTAGGCATAGGAGGTAATTGGTATTTGGAAAACAGTGATATTTCTGAAAAAATTAAAAGTGTTGCTTCAAATACCAAAACTCTCGGCGAAGCAACATTTGTTGATGCAACTACTCAGCCGTCTGCAGAAAACGAGTATTTTTCATCTGCAAGGGTAGATAGGCAAAATGCCAGAGATTCTGCGCTTCAACAATTGCAAAATGTTGTGAGTTCTGCAGATGAAAGCTCTGATGCCAAGAATACCGCTTCTGAAAAAATCGCCGAAATTTCATCATATATCGAAACGGAAAATAAAATTGAAACTCTTGTTCAAGCAAAGGGTGTTTCTAACTGCCTTGCCGTTGTTAATGAAGACGGAACCCGTGTTGACGTTATAATTGATTCGGAAGAACTTTCTGATGATTTGGCGCTTCAAATTAAAGAAATTGCCGTGGCTCAGCTAAAATGCGGCTTTGAAAATGTTACTATTATTCAATCTAAGAAATAAATTGTTTCACTTCCCGGCGCAAATGATGCGCCGGGTGTTTTTGTTTTTATAAAATAAGACTTGTATAAATTTGCGCCATATGTTAAAATACTAAAAGCAAGGAGGCTTGTGTTATGGAAATATCTAAGCAAACTCCGCAAGGCGGAGTAATCATATCAGAGGAAGCTGTTTCCTCAATCATAACAAATGCCGCTAAAGATGTTAACGGCGTAACGGGCTTTTCAAACAAACCCGATGATTTTGTTTCAACAATTAAAAAAGGCAGTTTAAAGGTTATGAGTCCCGTTCGTGTTTTTCAGGATGGGGATGATCTTGATATCAGCGTATATATTAACATTGCAAGCGGAATGAAAATTCAGCCCGTTGCAGAAGAAGTGCAGCGTGTTGCCAAGGAAGCCGTTCAGAATATGACCGGAAAACTTGTTTCCAAAGTTAATGTTATTATTGCCTCTGTTGAGGATGATGAGCCGAAAAGCTCCGATGCACCTTGTGAAACTGAAGAGTGATTAAAATTCGGCTGAAAGTATATATATATTTTCAGCCTTGTTTTTTTTATAAATTATTCCGCAGGGCGGATGTGAAAGGTTATTATATGAA
The DNA here is from genome assembly GCA_900539775.1 of uncultured Anaerotruncus sp. Lineage (GTDB taxonomy): Bacteria > Bacillota > Clostridia > Oscillospirales > Acutalibacteraceae > Eubacterium_R. Next base: position 43,079 of record UQDL01000002.1, read on the forward strand.
TCGAAGTGAAATGAGAGAGCAGGCTTTTATACTGCTTTTTGAAAAAGAATTTTTTGCAGAGCTTGAATGCGCAGAGCTTGAGGAAAGCTTTGCCGAAAATTATGCTCCGCTTTCGGAATATGCAAAAAATGCTTTTGAAAATACATATGCTAACAGAGATCAAATTGATTCTGTAATTGAAAAATACCTTAAGGGTTGGAAAATAGGCAGATTGCCAAAGGTTAATCTTGCCATTCTGCGCCTTGCGGTTTATGAGATAATGTTTGAGGACAGCGTGCCGGACAGTGCCGCAGTTAATGAAGCGGTTGAACTTGCAAAAAAGTATTCTGGAGATGATGATTACAGCTTCATCAACGGCGTTTTAGGCAGTTTTTTGAGGGAAAAGAATAATGTTTGCGGGGATTGACACAAGCAATTATACAACCTCTGTTGCCGTGTTTGACGGTGAACATATTATTCAAAAAAAGCAGCTTTTAATTGTAAAAAAAGGCGAGCGAGGTCTGAGGCAAAGCGAGGCACTTTTTCAGCATACTGTCAATTTGCCGATTTTGATAAATAGGCTGAAAGAAGAAACAGGTGAGCTTAATCTTGAAGCTATCGGGGTAAGTAATCGCCCGAGAAATGCTGAAGGCAGTTATATGCCTTGCTTTTTGGCAGGAAAATCGGCTGCGGCTTCGGCATCGTCATTTTGCAATGTACCGCTGTATGAAACATCACATCAGGTTGGGCACATACTGGCTGCTTTATATTCTGTTGGAAAGCCCGAACTGATAAATGATCGCTTCATTGCATTTCATGTTTCCGGCGGCACAACAGAGGCGGTGCTTGTTACTCCTGATGATAATGATATAATAAAAGCAGAAGTGGTTTCCGAAAGCACCGATCTTAAAGCAGGCCAGGCAATAGACCGAACAGGTGTTTTGCTCGGAATTGATTTTCCGTGCGGTCCGGAGCTTGAAAAGCTCTCGCTTGGCAGCAATGAGAATTTCAAAATTAAACCAACTATGATCGGAATGAATTGCTCTCTTTCCGGAATTGAAAATAAAGTGAAAAAAATGATAAGCGATAATTGTCCGCCGTATGATGTGGCAAAATTTGCAATTTGCAGTGTTTGCGAATCACTTTCTTCCATGGCGGAGGCAGTTACAGACAAATACGGCAATATGCCGCTTGTTTTTGCAGGCGGCGTTTCAGGCAATAAAATGATTGCACAAACTCTCAAAAACAGGTTTGGTGCTTATTTTGCAGAGCCTCAATTCAGCTCTGATAATGCAGCCGGAATTGCAATCTATGCTTATCTTAAATCCGTGATGCAGTAATATGAATGTTTTAACAGTAACACAAATTAACACTTTTATTAAGGCGATTTTTGCCGAAAGGCAGGAATTGCGAAACGTCTATATAAACGGAGAAATATCTAATTTTACTCATTATTACCGTTCTGGTCATATGTATTTTACATTGAAGGATGAAAATGCTCAGATTAAAGCTGTTATGTTTTCTTCATATGCTTCAAGGTTAAAATTTCAGCCGGAAAACGGAATGAAAGTTATTTGCCGTGGCTATATTTCTGTTTACGAAAAAAGCGGAGAATATCAGTTATATGTTGATGATATGCAGCCTGATGGATTGGGCGCATTGAATATGGCTTATGAGCAGCTTAAAGCAAAGCTGTTTGCGGAAGGCGTTTGCAGCGATGAGGTGAAAAAGCCTTTGCCTCGCTATCCTCTCAAAATCGGAGTTGTTACTTCGGATATAGGCGCCGCCGTAGAGGATATAAAAAATATAACTGCACGCAGATGGCCCATTGCGGAGCTTGTGATTGTTCCGACTCTTGTGCAAGGTGCAAATGCCGCACCCGATATTATAAAATCTATAAGTTGCCTTGAAAAATATGGTGATATTGATGTTATAATCGTAGGAAGAGGCGGCGGTTCTGTTGAGGATCTCTGGGCGTTCAATACTGAAAGTGTTGCAAGAGCTGTTATAGATTGTAAAATACCCATTGTTTCGGCTGTAGGCCATGAATCGGATTTTACGATTTGTGATTTTGTTGCCGATTTGCGAGCACCTACTCCGAGTGCGGCAGCCGAAATAATCTGCCCGGATATAAATGTTGAAATCAGCAGATGCGAAAACGCAAAGGTAATGATAGAAAGGCTTGTCAATGATAAGATTGATGAGGAAATGCAGTTCGTTTCCGATTTAACCGAAACAAGTGTGCTTGCCTCTTCTGAAAATTTCTTGAAAGAGCATTGTGATTATATTAAAGATCTCCGTACACGTCTTAAAGATTCATTTGATAATGTCTTCGGTGTATATGAAAATCGCTTTGCCGTTCTTTTGGGCAAGCTTAACGCACTCAGTCCGCTTGCAGTTATGGAACGAGGATATTCTGTTGCTAAAACCGCCGGCGGTGCCATTATCAAATCTGCATCTCAAATTGCGGTAAATGATAATATCAATATTGAATTTGCTAACGGCAGTGCCGTTTGCAGTGTTTGCGAGGTAAATGAAATTGAGTGATAAAGAATTAACATATGAGGATGCCGTAAAAAGGCTTGAAGAGGTTGTTGCGGCTTTGGAAAATAAAGAAACTCCGCTTGATGAAAGCGTAAAGCTTTTTGAAGAGGGAACCAAGCTTGCTGCATTTTGTAATGATAAATTAAAAAATGCAAAGCAGAAGGTTACAGTACTTAGTAAGGAGTGATTTTATGACGGATTTGGAATTCAATAATATCCTCGAAAATGATATTGCTATTGTTGAAAGACGCATTATTGATTTGTTACCGGAATGCAGAGACGGTCAAGATGAGGTTGTTGAAGCAATGAAATACAGCCTTACAAACGGCGGCAAAAGGCTTCGCCCCGTGTTTTGCCTTGAGTTTGCCAAGGCTTGCGGAGCGGATAGGTATACTGCGCTTGAGCTTGCTTGTGCTGTTGAATATGTGCACACTTACAGCCTTATTCATGATGATTTGCCTTGTATGGATAATGATGATATGCGCAGAGGCAAACCAAGCTGCCATAAAAAATTCGGTGAAGCAACAGCTCTTTTGGCAGGAGACGCTTTATTGACTCAGGCTTTTCAAATAGTTGCGGCTTCTAATTTAAAGGATGATAAAAAAGTTCTTGCCGTGCAGCTTCTTTCCCAAAACAGTGGTGTTGAAGGAATGCTCGGCGGTCAGGTTATAGATTTAAAATATGAAAGTCAGGCACCGAGTTTAAAGCAGTTATTGTCTGTTCACAGGCTCAAAACTGGTGCTTTGATTTCCGCAGCTTGCCTGCTTGGTTGCATTGCGGCAGGTGCTTCCGAAACACAAATTGCAGCGGCTTCAAGATTTGCATATAATTTGGGAATAGCTTTTCAAATCAAAGATGATATTCTTGATGTTGTTGGAGACAGTGCGATTCTCGGAAAGAATACAGGCTCAGATGCAGCTAACGACAAGATTACATATGTTTCAATTGTCGGCACCGAGAAAGCACAGCAGGATGTGAAAACATTAACCGATAATGCCGTAAAATGCCTAAGCGCATTTGAAAATGTTGAATTTTTAGAGCTTCTTGCAGATATGCTTGTTAATCGAAATAAATAATTTTGCGGCAACTTTTTTTGAAAAGAGTTGATATGATGTCTATTCTAGAGAGTGTTAATTCTCCGAAGGATATAAAAAAACTTGATGATGCGCAACTTAAGCAGCTTTGCGCCGAAATCAGGGAATATATGATACAAACCGTTTCTCAAACCGGCGGTCATCTTGCATCCAATTTGGGTGTTGTTGAGCTTACCGTTGCTTTGCACAAGGTGTTTAACAGCCCGACTGATCAAATAGTTTTTGATGTCGGTCATCAGTGCTACACTCATAAAATTATAACAGGTCGCAGAGAGGCCTTTAAAACATTGCGCACAGAGGGTGGAATCAGCGGATTTATACGGCCCGTTGAAAGTGAGCATGATATTTTTTCAAGCGGCCATTCAAGTGTTTCTATCTCAGAGGCGATAGGTCTTGCCAAGGCAAAGCAAATTAAGGGAGAAAAAGGTAAGGTTATTGCCGTTATAGGCGACGGCGCTTTAACAGGCGGACTTGCTTATGAGGCGCTTGATAATTGCGCAGGCGATGACCATAGCAATTTGATTGTTATTCTTAATGACAACAATATGTCTATCAGCGAAAATGTTGGCAGTGTGTCTAAACATTTAACCCAATTGCGCACATCAAAAAGATATTTTACATTCAAATCAAAAATTAGGCGAGCAATTGCAAAAATGCCTAAGATAGGTAACCAAATCAATCGCTTTTTAACTAATATAAACGGCCAATTAAGGCGCAAAATTTATCATAATGCAACCTTTTTTGAGGATTTGGGATTAAGATATTACGGCCCGATTGACGGCCATGATATGAACGGGCTTATTGCGGTGCTTGAAACCGCAAAAGCGCACAATCATTCCGTGCTTGTTCATGTTAACACGGTTAAAGGCAAGGGATATGATCCCGCTGAAAAAAACCCGACACAGTTTCACGGCATAGGAAAATTTGATATAAACACGGGCGAACCACTCTCCGGCGGAGAAAACTTTTCATCTGTTTTCGGCAGAATTATGTGCGATTTTGCAGAGCAGGATTCCAGGGTTTGTTGCATCACTGCAGCCATGGCACCTGGCACCGGGCTTACTGAATTTTCAAAAAAATATCCAAAGCGTTTCTTTGATGTGGGCATTGCGGAGCAACATGCAGTAACGTTTGCCAGCGGGCTTGCCAAAAACGGAATGATTCCTGTTTTTGCAGTTTATTCAACTTTCTTGCAAAGATCTTATGATCAGCTGATTCATGATGTGGCTATGCAGGGACTGAAGATTATTTTCGGAATAGACCGTGCAGGCTTTGTCGGCGAGGACGGAGAATCACATCAAGGTGTGTTTGATGTTTCTTTTCTCAATTCTGTACCGGGCTTAACGGTTTATGCTCCGGCCGATTATGAAGAAATGGCTGTTATGTTTGTTCGCGCGTTTTATAATGATAAAGGAGCAACTGCGGTCAGATATCCGAGAGGGCAAGAAGGCATTATGCCCGAGAATTATAATTATGACAAATCGGATTATACCGTATTCGGTGATGAGTGCAGCAAAAATTGTATTGTAACTTACGGCAGAGAGTTTTCACAGTGTTGGCAGGCTTTTCAACAGCTTGAAAACACTTGTTTGATTAAATTGAATAAAATCAAGCCGCTTTCGGATGATGCGGTATCTTTTGCCGCCAAGTCTGATAATGTTTTTTTCTTTGAAGAAAGTGTTAAATCCGGCGGTGTCGGTGAGATTTTCGGTTGCAGGCTTGAAGAACTGGGCGCAAAAGTTAATTACAGGCTTATTGCCGTTGAAGATGAATTTATTAAACAGGCTTCAGTTTGTTCTCAGTTAAAAAAATATCATCTTGATTGTGATTCGGTTGTTAAAGAGGTAAAGAATGAGCAATAAAATAAGGCTTGACGTTGCCGTTTTGGAAGCAGGCTATGCTCCCAGCAGAGAAAAAGCCAAGGCAATTATAATGGCGGGTCAGGTTTATGTTAATAATCAAAAAGTAGATAAAGCAGGCACCGAAATTAAAAAAGACGATGTGCTTGAGGTTCGCGGAAATACGCTTAAATATGTGAGTCGAGGCGGATTAAAGCTTGAAAAGGCAATGCAGTGCTTTCCGATTTCGCTTTCGGGAAAGATTTGCATGGATGTCGGCGCTTCAACAGGCGGCTTCACCGATTGTATGCTTATGAACGGTGCCGTAAAAGTTTATTCTGTTGATGTCGGCTACGGTCAGCTTGCTTGGAAATTGAGATGTGATGAAAGAGTTGTTAATCTTGAACGCACTAATTTCAGATATGTTACTGATGAGCAGATAAAAGAAAAAATAGATTTTGCTTCGGTTGATGTTTCGTTTATTTCACTTATGCATATTTTGCCTAATTTGAGTAAGCTTACCGCAGATGATGCAGAGGCTGTTTGCTTGATTAAACCGCAGTTTGAAGCCGGCAAGGAAAAGGTTGGCAAAAAGGGTGTTGTGCGTGATAAAGCAGTTCACGCCGAAGTTGTTCAAAAAGTTATCGGGCTTGCCATTCAAAACGGTTTTTCTGTTTGCGGGCTGGATTTTTCACCTGTTAAGGGGCCCGAAGGAAATATTGAATATTTGATTTATTTAAAAAAAAGTAATGATCCTGTTGTTGAACAGGATATAGATGCCGAATTAACGGTTCAAAAGTCTCACGAGGAATTAGAATGAAATTTTCAGTTTTTTCGGATTTTAACAATCCGGATAAATTGGCTGTTGCCAAGGAATTACTTAATGTCCTTGCCGGCACCAATTGCAAGGTTTCTTTTGATGAAAAATATGTAAAAGCCTTCAATGGCTTTGATTGTGCATTTTTGCCATCTGATAAAATGTATAACGAATGCGATATTGCCGTTGCCGTCGGAGGTGACGGCACAACGGTTAAAACTGCCAAGAATGCCGCTGTAAACGGTAAACCAACCCTTGGTATAAACGGAGGAAGACTTGGCTTTTTGAGTGCTGTTGAACGCAATGAACTTGTTCTGATTAAAAATGTTCTTGACGGCAAATATAACACTGAGGAAAGAATTCTTCTTAAAGCAACCGTGAGCGATAACGGTGTTTTTCGTGAGGAACATCATTGCCTTAATGATGCTGTTGTTTCAAGAGGCGATTTTGCAAGGCTTGTTGATATTGCTGTGAATTCATCGGGCCGTGAAATTATAACCGTAAGGGCAGATGGCATTATTGTTTCAACTCCTACCGGTTCAACTGCATATTCACTTGCAGCGGGGGGGCCTGTTTTAAGCCCCGATTTAAATTGTTTTGTTGTAACTTCAATTTGCCCTCATTCTTTGGTAGACAGAAGTATTGTTGTAAATTCAAAAAACACTCTTGATATCACATTGTCAAGTGATGTACAGAATAACGGCATTTTAACTTGCGACGGCGAAAAACCTATAGTTATTGACGGTAAAACAACTGTTTCGATTTCTCATTCGCCTTATGTTGCGCGGCTTATAAAAATTAAACCTGATAATTTCTATGAAACAGTTAAGAAAAAAATTATTGAAAGGGGAGCTTAGTTTATGAAAAAAAGACGACTCTCTAAAATTCTTGAAATAATAAACTCTGAAAATATAGAAACTCAAGAGGATTTGCAGGCTCGTTTGCGTGATAATGGATTTGAGGTTACTCAGGCAACGGTTTCAAGGGATATTAAGGAATTAAGGCTTGTTAAAGAACTCTCTCAAACAGGAAAATATGTTTATACAACGGGAATAAGAAATAATTCAAATGACACTTCTTTGAATACAAACAGAATTTTTAAAGAATCTGTTTTAAGCATTGAATGTGCCATGAATATGGTGTGCATAAAATGTGTTGCCGGAATGGCAAATGCAGCTTGTGCCGCTATTGATAAAATGCATTGGGTCGGCGTTGTTGGCACGGTTGCCGGCGATGACACGATTTTTGTGCTCTGCAGAAATGAAAAGGTTGCAGAAACATTTACATCTAATTTGGAGAAGATTCTCAATGTTAAGAACTCTTAGTATTGAAAATATTGCGGTAATTGAAAAAGCTAAAATTGATTTTGAAAACGGTCTCAATGTTTTAACCGGTGAAACGGGTGCAGGTAAGTCAATTGTAGTAGACTCCATAAATGCTGTTCTCGGTGAGCGCACCTCAAAAGAACTTGTTCGCACGGGTGCTGACAATGCATTTGTTTCTGCTCTGTTTGAAAACGTAAACAGTTCTGTTTGCAGTGAACTTGAAAAACTCGGTTATACTCCGGAGGACGATTGTTCTCTTCTGATAACCAGAAAAATCAGCAAAGACGGAAGATCATCTTGCCGAATTAACGGTATGCCGGCAACGGTGTCTGTTTTGCATGCAGTTGGTAAGACTCTTATAAACATTCACGGCCAGCACGACAGTCAATCTCTTCTTGATCCCGAGCAGCATTACAAGTTTATTGATATGCTTTCGGGTAACAGCACCGTTTTGGCAAATTATCAAGAGGCGTTTTCTTCTTTTTTGGCTGTTCGCAGAAAATTGAAAGCTTTAACTGCTGCTGCGGAGTATGCAGATAAAAATACTGAATTGCTTGAATATCAAATCAAAGAGCTTGAGTCTGCCGATATTAAAATCGGAGAAGCAGATGAGCTCAATTCTCGCAAAAAGGCTATTGATAATTCAGCGGATGCTGCAAAATCCTATGCCTCGGCCCTTGAGGCGGTAAACGGCAACGATGATGCGGCTGGAGCCGAGCTTCTTTTGCAAAATGCTGTGGCTTCAATTTCCGGATTTTCCGAGTTCTCTCAAAATGTTAAATCTGCGCTTGCGTTGCTTGAAGATGCTGCAGAAAAAATCGCAGATGCAAAATCGCTTATTGAGAAAGACCTTTCTTCACTTGATTTTAATCCGAATGAAAGGGAAGAAATTGAAGAAAGGCTTGATGAACTGTTCAAGTTAGGCAAAAAATACGGCGACAGTGAAGAAAAAATGCTTTCCTATCTTGAGGAAGCAAAGGAAAAACTAAGCGCTGTTGTCAATAATGAAAAAGAGCTTGAAGAGCTAAATGACGAATATGATAAAGCGTATGAAAAAGTTCTTATTGCAGCTGATAAATTAACAGAATCGCGAAAACAAACAGCAGATAAATTTGCGGCAGATGTAAAAAAACAGCTTGAATACCTTGATATGCCTAAAATAAATTTTGTTGTAGATTTCAAAAAAGGAATTATGTCTTCTTCCGGCATTGATAAAATTGAATTTCTTATATCTGCAAATCCCGGTGAAGCACCTAAGCCGCTGGCAAAAATCGCATCAGGCGGTGAGCTTTCAAGAATAATGCTTGGCATTAAGAGCATTTTGGCGTATAATGATACGGTTGATACTTTGATATTTGATGAGATAGATACCGGTGTAAGCGGCAGAGCAAGCCAAAAAATCGGCTTAAAACTTAAAGAAGTTTCAAAAAACACTCAGGTTATATGCGTAACACATTCTGCACAGATTGCGTCAAATGCAGATTGTCATTTTCTTATAAGCAAGGATGTTTCGGGCAGCAGAACATTTACAAGTGTTAAGCAGCTCAGCCGTGATGAACGCAGATGCGAGCTTGCAAGAATTATGGGTGGCTTGGAAATAACCGATGCAATGCTTAACAGTGCAGAGGAATTGCTGCAAACTAATTTCGGTAAATAGTATCGGGCTGATAATATGGGAGTTAATATCGAGGAAAAAGTTAAAAACGGCACTTGCTGCCGCTGATAATTCAATTTAACACAAATTAAAACAATGGAGGATATATAAATGGGTGTATATGAAGATTTAAAAGCACGAGGCTTAATAGCACAGGTTACCGATGAAGAGCAGGTTAGAGAACTTGTTAATTCGGGTAAAGCTGTGTTTTATATTGGCTTTGACCCAACGGCAGACAGCTTACATGTAGGTCATTTTATGGCTCTTACTCTTATGAAAAGGCTTCAAGAAGCAGGCAATAAACCGATTGCCCTTATCGGCGGCGGTACAGGCATGATCGGTGATCCGAGCGGAAGAACAGATATGCGTCAAATGCTTACCAAAGAAACAATTCAGCATAATTGCGATTGCTTTAAAAAGCAAATGTCTAAATTTATTGATTTTTCAGACGGAAAAGCTTTGATGGTTAATAATGCCGACTGGCTTCTTGATTTGAATTATGTTGAACTTCTTCGTGAGGTTGGAGCTTGTTTTTCTGTAAACAGAATGCTTTCTTTTGAGTGCTATAAGCAAAGAATGGAAAGAGGACTTTCTTTCCTTGAATTTAACTATATGATTATGCAGAGCTATGATTTCTATGCTCTTTATCAGAAATACGGCTGCAATCTTCAGTTCGGCGGAGATGATCAATGGTCTAATATGATAGGCGGCATGGAGCTTATCAGAAGAAAGCTTAACGGAAATGCCAATGCAATGACAATTACTTTGCTTCTTAATTCCGAAGGCAAAAAGATGGGCAAAACTCAAAAGGGTGCTGTTTGGCTTGATCCGGAAAAAACTTCTCCTTATGAATTTTATCAGTATTGGAGAAATGTTGACGACAGTGATGTTATCAAATGCATGAAATTGCTTACTTTCCTGCCGATTGAAGAAATTGCCGAATATGAAAAATTTGAGGGAGCAGAGCTTAACAAGGCTAAGGATGTGCTTGCATTTGAGCTTACAAAGCTTGTTCACGGTGAAGAAGAAGCACAAAAGGCAAGAGAGGCCTCACTTGCTCTCTTTGCAGGCGGTGCAGATAATTCCAATATGCCTTGCACCGTTTTGGAAGAATCTGATTTTGTTGAAGGCAGCGTTGCCGTTCTTGATATGATGCTTAAAGCCGGAATGATTAAATCAAAAGGCGAAGGCAGAAGGCTTATTCAGCAGGGCGGAGTTACACTTAATGATGAAAAGGTAACCGATGTGTATGCAGCTCTTGCGAAGGCTGATTTTGATAATGATGTAATCATCAAAAAAGGCAAAAAGGTATTTCGTAAATTCAGTTTGTGATTAAAAGCAGAGCTTATTTTATAAGCTCTGCTTTTTTGAGCCCTAATATATGTGCGTTAAATAATATATTTAAATTTATTTATAATATTTATTGAAGAAAGCAGGCTACTTTGATATAATATTTTAGGTGAATTTTATGGATGAAATTAAAGAAAAAATTGAGAATTTAAGAAAAACCATTCGCTATCACAGCAACAGATATTATAACGATGATGCTCCGGAAATTGAGGATTATGAGTATGATATGATGATGCGTAGGTTGCAGGAACTTGAGGAAAAATATCCTCAATATGACACGCCTGATTCTCCCACAAAAAAAGTCGGAGGTAAGGCAGACAACAGCTTCGCAAGCGTTGTGCATACTGTTAGAATGGAATCTCTTCAAGATGCTTTTTCAGATGGAGAAATTCGTGATTTTGACAAAAGAGTTTGTGATACAGTAAAATCTCCCAAGTATTGCGTAGAACCTAAAATAGACGGACTTTCGGTTTCACTTGAATATGAGAACGGTGTTTTTGTTCGTGGATCAACTCGAGGAGACGGTAATGTCGGTGAGAATGTCAGCGGAAACTTAAGAGTAATTCACAATATCCCCTTAAAGCTTAACGAGCCTGTTCCGTATATCGAAGTCAGGGGCGAAGTGTATATGCCGAAAAAAAGCTTTGAAAAGGTTGTTGACAGGCAACTTATCAACGGCGAAACTCCGTTCAAAAATCCAAGAAATGCAGCTGCCGGTTCTCTTAGGCAAAAAGACAGCAGGGTTGCGGCTTCAAGAGGATTGGATATTTTTGTTTTCAATGTTCAGCGTGTTGACGGTGTTGATCTCGGTTCTCATAAGGAAAGTCTTGATTATCTCAACAGGCTTGGGTTTAACACAATTCCGGGATATAAATTAGTTGATAATATTGATGATGCTTTAAAAAGAATATATGAAATCGGAGAGGCAAGAGGCAGTCTTGAATATGATATTGACGGTGCTGTTATCAAAGTTGATGATTTCGCAATGCGCCGACAACTTGGTTCAACCGCTAAGTTTCCAAAGTGGGCAGTTGCTTTCAAATATCCTCCCGAGGAAAAGCAAACGAAGCTTCTTGATATTGAAATAAATGTTGGCAGAACCGGCGTTTTAACTCCTACTGCAGTGCTTGAACCTGTACATCTTGCCGGCACAACGGTTTCCCGTGCAACCTTGCATAATCAGGATTTTATCAATGAAAAAGAAATCGGCATAGGTGATATTGTAACTGTTCGTAAAGCAGGCGATATCATACCGGAAGTTCTTTGCGTTAATGATCATTTGGCAGACGGTATTTATGAATTTCCAAAAGCTTGCCCAAGCTGCGGCTCCCAAGTTATCAGAGAAGAAGGCGAAGCTGCCATAAGATGTATAAATCCCGATTGTCCTGCGCAGCTTTTGAGAAATCTTATTCATTTCTGCTCCCGTGATGCAATGGATATAGAAGGACTCGGACCTGCAATTATAGAAACCTTTGTAAAATGCGGCTTGATAACAAAAACTGAGGATATTTATGCTCTTACTTCTGATAAAATAAATGATATGCAGATAGAAGGCTTTAAAGAAAAGAGCATAAATAATATTATTTCTTCAATTGAGAAATCAAAAGAAAATGATTTATCAAAGCTTGTTTTCGCTCTTGGTATCAGGCATATAGGAGCCAAGGCGGCAAAACTTCTTTCCGATAGCTTTAAAACGATGGAAAATATAATTTCCGCAGATAAAGACAGTATTCTGCTAATAGACGGTTTCGGCGATATTATGGCAGAAAGCGTTTGCGAGTTTTTTGAAAATTCAAAATCTCTTGAACTTGTTAAAAGCCTTGCCGAAGCAGGAGTCAATATGAATTCCAAATCGGTTATCAAAGACAATCGTTTTGCAAATAAAATATTTGTTCTTACTGGCACATTGCAAGGCTTTACACGCAAGGAAGCTGCCGATATAATCGAGAGTTTCGGCGGAAAAACATCTTCAAGCGTTTCAAAGAAAACAAGTTATGTGCTTGCAGGGGAGGAAGCCGGAAGCAAGCTTGATAAGGCAAACAGCCTGGGTGTTCAGGTTATTAACGAAAATGAATTTACGGAAATGATAAAATGAAAGAAATCAGAAAAAAGCAAAAAAAATTATTTAAAATTATGAAAGCCTTGGTTGCATTTGCAATTATTTATTTTGTAATCTATATAGGTGTCAGGCCGTATATAGAAAATCTCAGCGCAATTGCAGGTGTTATAGGCAGTTATGTTAACGATGGGCTTGTTATAGGCTGTCTTGCCGTTGTGCTTGTATATTATTCAAAGTATGGAAAGGTTAACGCTTTTCTTGAAAGAATTGAATATGAATTAAAAGATTGCGGCTATTATATTACTAATAATACACCTAAAAATCGCACGAAATTCGTTGAAGAACTTTCCGATGCTTTCAAAAATAACGGTTTTGCAGTTAACACAAATGTTGAATTTGAGGGGCTTGATTTTAACTGTACGGCAACGAAGCGTAAGGAATTTTTTTATGTTGCCGATATAGATTCGCTTTCCAAAGACGATGTTTTGGCTTATCTTGATATTGTTGTTAATGATTTAACTGTTCGCAATCTGAAAAGATCCGGAAATTGCATTATTTGCTTTGTTACAGATAATGCTGAAGATGGTGCAATAGCTCTTTCAAAGATGATTTGTACTTTCGGCAGAAAAGATCAACTAAAAATTGCGCTTGCAATAGTTGAACCTGAAAATTCAAAATGCTTTTTCCTCGGAAACATGGAAACTAAATGCCGAAGGCTGATTGCAGACTATATTATGCGTTCGCCTGTTCCTATTCCGGATTCGCTTAAATATACAAAAAGACTTTCATTTCAGGATGATCTTGAAAAACACATGGAAGATTTTACAATTAGGGCATATAATGACGGCTCTTTTTACGCACATTGATTTCAATACAGCGGCAGTGAAAGGATTACTGCCTGAAAGGTGATTTATTATGACTTCGGACATTAAAAATTATTTAAATGGATTAAAAGGCAAAAAGGTTGCGTTTGTCGGAATGGGTGTTGCAAATGTGCCTTGTGCAAAATGGCTTGCAAGCCACGGCGCAATTGTTTATGCATGTGATAAACGAAATAAGGAATATATCGGAACGGAAGATTGCAAAGAAATGGAAGAGCTTGGTGTTCATTTCAGCCTTGGGGATAATTATTTGGAAGTGCTTCCTGAAATGGATTTGATTTTCCGTTCACACGGAATTTTACCGTTTCAAAATCCTTGGATAGGCGAATGCATCGAAAGAGGGCAAAAGGTAACAACGGAAATGGAAGTCTTCTTTTCTCTGTGTCCTGCAAAAATTATTGCCGTAACGGGCTCAAACGGAAAAACAACAACAACAACTATCATTTCAGAAATGCTTAAAGCTGCCGGCAAAAAAGTTTATCTTGGCGGCAATATCGGAAAGGCTCTTATGCCTGAGCTTGAAACAATCGGAAAAGACGATTTTGCAGTTGTTGAGCTTTCTTCATTTCAGCTTCTTACTATGGGAAATATGGTTTCAAAGCCTGATATTGCCGTTGTTACAAATATTGAAATAACGCATCAGGATCATCATACAAGTCTTGATGAGTATGTGGATGCAAAACGCAATGTGCTTATTTATCAAAATCCTGAATCGAAAGCTGTTCTCAATGCAGATTGTGATTATTCAATAGGAGAAAGAGTTTATCATGATATGCGCTTTGATATAAGAGGCAGTCTTTATGAATTTTCAATAAAGCATCCTGTTGAAAACGGCACATACATGGCAGAAAACGGTGATATAGTTTATTCGGAATCCGGTAAAAAAACCATCGTTATGAATAAAAATGATATTATTATACCCGGAATGCATAATGTTGAAAATTATTGCACAGCCATAACTGCGGTATGGGGACTTGTTCCGATTGATATTATGAAGAATATTGCAAAAACTTTCGGCGGGGTTGAGCACAGAATCGAATTCGTTCGTGAATTCCGCGGTGTTAAGTACTATAATGATTCAATCGCAACATCTCCATCAAGAGTTATCAGTGGTCTTAATGCATTTAATCAAAAAATCATTATGATTTGCGGAGGATCCGATAAGGGAAACGATATGAGTCAAATGGTGCCGCTTATTTTAAAAAAAGTTAAATTGCTTGTGTTAAACGGTGCAACTGCTCAAAAGATATATGATGCTGTTCTTGCGGATGAAAATTATCCATCAAGCGGCCTTAAAATTGAAAAAACAGATACAATGCAAAATGCTCTTGAAATTGCAAAAAACAATGCCGTTTCGGGAGATATAGTTTCGCTGTGCCCGGCGTGTCCTGCATTTGATCAGTTTAAAACATTTGAATACAGAGGCCGTGCATATAAAAAGCTTGTTAATGATTTTAAGGATTGATTTTGATGAAAATTGATGAAATTATAAAAAAACTTGCAGAGCCATATGCTGCATCGGGCTGTGAACAAAATGTTTTCTCTTTGTTGAAAGAATATCTTGAGCCGTTTGGTGATGTATATTCAGATAATATGAATAATTTATTTTGCACATTCGGAAGTGGATATCATATTTTGCTTGATGCTCATATAGATGAAGTTGGCTTCATAGTTACTTCAGTTACGGATGACGGCTTTTTAAAATTCTCTGTAACGGGCGGCATCGATAAGCGTATGCTTCCGGCAACCGAGGTTGTTGTTTTCGGAAAACGAATGCTTAGAGGTGTTGTTTCAACATTACCGCCGCATTTACAAAACGATGATAAAAAAATAAGCGAGATTTCAGATTTTGCCGTTGATATCGGATGCAATTTTGAAGAAGCCAAAGAGCTTGTGCCGCTTGGCAGCAGAATATATTTTCTTCACAGATATAATCGGCTTTTAGATGGCAGAATTTGTTCAAATTGTCTTGACGATCGCTGCGGCGCCGCTGCATTGATTGCAGCTTTGCCGAAGCTTAAGGAAATACCGCTTAAATTCACACTGATGTTTTCCTCTCAAGAGGAAGTCGGAACAAGGGGCGCTGCAAGCGGAGCGTTTGGAAAGCTTGTTGATGAGGCAATTGCGGTTGACGTTTCGTTTGCAATGTCACCCGGGTGCGAAAAAAAAGATTGCGGAGTGCTGTCGGCAGGACCTATGGTCGGTTTTTCTCCCACGCTTGATTATAAAATGTTCAATGATTTAAAGAATTGTGCAAAAAAAGCAGGAATTGCCTATCAAACAGAAATAATGAGCGGCAGAACGGGTACTAATGCAGATGTTATTCAGCTTACTGAATCAGGTATAAAATGCGGTTTGATTTCCATTCCACTCAGATACATGCATTCACCGGGCGAGGTTGTTGATGTTGCCGATGTTGAAAACACGGCTGCTTTGATTGCCGCATATGCAAAAGAAAAGGCGGTGCTGTTAAATGCTTAAAGAAATTTGCTTGCTGAACGGAACTTCCGGAAGAGAAGAAAATGTGCGAAATTATATAATTGACAAAATTAAAGGCAAATGCGAATACAGCGTTGATGCACTCGGCTCAATTATTGCATTTAAAAAAGGAAGAAAATTGCCTTCTAAAAAGGTGCTTATTGCTGCGCATATGGACGAGGTAGGATTTATTATCACCGATATTACGGATGACGGTTATCTTTGCTTTGCTCCGGTGGGAGGTATTGATTCTTCAGTTGTGCTCGGAAGGCATGTTGATATAAACGGCATCAACGGAATCATCGGCGCAAAGGCTGTTCATCTTCTTACTGATGAAGAAAAAAAGACTGAGCCTTCAATGAGCAAGCTCGTTATTGACATTGGAGCAACAGATAAGTCACAAGCCGAGAAACATGTTAACCTCGGTGATTGCGCATACTTTTCTTGTGATTTTTGTGAATTGGGAAACGGATTTATCAAATCAAAAGCTCTTGATGACAGAATCGGTTGTATGCTCATGATAGAATTGATAAATTCAAATTTAGAGTATGATACCTATTTTGCCTTTAATGTGCAGGAAGAGGTAGGCCTGAGGGGCTCCGGCTGTTCGGCTTATTCAATAAAGCCGGATATTGCAATTGTGCTTGAAGCAACAACCGCCGCAGATATAGACGGAGTTACCGGCGGTGATAAATGTTGTGTTCTCGGGAACGGACCTGTTGTTTCTTTTATGGACGGCAGAACTATATATGATAAATCAATATACGATTTGGCATTTAAAATTGCCAAAGAAAATGATATAAAAATACAAACAAAAACAAAAATAGCCGGCGGAAATGACGCAGGCGCAATACAGCAAAGCGCATTTGGTTGTAGGGTTGCGGCCGTTTCTTTGCCTTGCAGATATATTCATTCCGGTGCAAGCGTTGTAAATATCGGTGATATTGAGGAAACACGCCGATTTTTGCCGCTTCTTATTTCAGAACTTTATGATTGAGTTAGTTGATTCAATTGAAGAACTTGTAAGCTATAGTAAAAGGGATTTGTTTTCCGTTCGTGTGCTGTCTCTTGCAAATGCGTACGGCTTTGTGTATCCCTTTGCTAAGTTTTACAGACAGGTTGATGATGATATGACGGTTACCGCAATTGTTTCAGTGCTGGACGGTGATACGGTTATTTCTCATTTATCTGATTTTGACAATACTGAACTGTCTCAATTTTTTTCATTTTGCGGATTTTCTACTTTGCTGGCAGATGAAAGCTTTGCTTTTAAAGGTAATTATTCCAGCGGCGCAGTGATGGCAAATGATAAAAAGTTTGAGCTTGAATGTGAT
Organism: uncultured Anaerotruncus sp.; assembly: GCA_900539775.1. Lineage (GTDB taxonomy): Bacteria > Bacillota > Clostridia > Oscillospirales > Acutalibacteraceae > Eubacterium_R. The sequence goes on from UQDL01000002.1 coordinate 60,432, forward strand.
TACTCCGATATAAATGATTATCCGAGCCTTTCGGAACTGTATAATTTTGTTGATTACGGCGGTATTGATTTTAACGCGTGGTATGTTGATATAAGCCACAGAATTCGCCACGGCTCTGCAAAGGCTGCCGCTATAGTTAACGAAAACGGTGAAATTATCTCTTCTGCTGTTTTTTCTTCGGTTTATAACGGTGATGCGGTGCTTACCGCTGTGCGCACAGATCCGCAAATGCGCGGTAAAGGCTGTGCGGGTGCGCTTGTTTCCTCAATGTGCTGTTCTGTAAGCGGCACTGTGTTTTTAATGAGAGAGGCCGACAAAAATGAAAGCTTTTATAGTAAGCTTGGTTTTAAAAATGTCGGCAATTGGAGAATGTATAAATGACACCTTTTTTTAAAATAGACGAAAAAATCGAAAATGCATCTGCCGTTGCTATGGAAAAATCCAAGCAACAGTTTGATAAAATAGATGAAATAACAGAGTTTAACCAGCTTAAGGTGCTGAAGGCTTTTATTGAAAACGGGGTTTCGGAAAGCCATTTTGCATCTACATCCGGCTATGGATACGGAGACAGAGGTCGAGAAACTCTTGATCGAATTTGGGCTCAGGTTTTCGGTGCGGAAGCTGCATTGGTGCGTCAAAATTTTACCTGCGGAACGCATACACTCGCTACAGCTCTTTTCGGTGTACTTCGCCCCGGTGATAAAATGCTTGCGGTTACGGGTACGCCTTATGATACTATCCATGATGTTATCGGTATATCGGGCTCCGGCATGGGTTCACTCAAAGATTTCGGAATTTCTTATGACGAAGTGCCGCTCAAAAACGAAAAGCCCGATTTAGAAGCCATAGAAAAAGCCGTTGATGAAAGTGTAACAATGGTTTACATTCAAAGAAGCAGGGGATATGAGCTTCGCCCGAGTTTGCTCGTTAGTGAAATAAGGCAGATTGCCGATGTTGTAAAAAAGAAAAATCCTAATGTCATCGTTATGGTTGATAACTGCTATGGCGAATTTGTGCAGAAAGAGGAGCCAACGCAGGCCGGCGCAGATTTAATTGCCGGATCGCTGATTAAAAATGCAGGCGGCGGAATGGCAAGAACCGGCGGATATATCGCCGGAAGAGCCGATTTGGTGCAGAAATGTGCTTATAGGTTAACAACGCCCGGGCTTGGCACGGAGGTAGGCGCAACTTTGGGCATGAACAGGGAATTATATATGGGCCTGTTTTATGCTCCGCATACTGTAGGTGAAGCGCTTAAAAGTGCAGTTTTCATATCCGCATTATTTGATACGCTAGGTTTTAAAACAACTCCGGCATATGATGCTGAAAGAGGAGATATTGTTCAGTCTCTCGGTTTGGAAAATGAAGAACGTCTTGTTGCATTTTGCCAAGGCATACAAAGCGGCAGCCCGATAGACAGCCATTTAACTCCGGAGCCATGGGATATGCCGGGATATGACAGTAAAGTTGTTATGGCGGCAGGTGCCTTCACAATGGGATCGTCTATTGAACTTTCTGCCGATGCTCCGATTCGTGAGCCGTTTTATGCTTGGATTCAAGGCGGCTTAACATTTCACAGTGCTAAAATTTGTGCGCTTCTTGCTGCTCAAAAAATGCTTGAAAGGGGACTTTTGGGCAATGTATAATTTCAGCGGAATTAAGCCCGAAACAATTGAATTGCTTTCGTTAAACAGATTTAACGATTCAAAGGCTTTTTATGAAGAACATAAAGAAAAATTAAAGCAGGGCGCAATTATTCCTATGCGGCAATTGGTGCTTGATTTATCCGATTTGCTTTCTGATTTGGATCCTCTTATGGACACTAATCCGATGTATATTGTATCTCGAATCAGGCGAGACACCAGACGCAGCAAAAGCAAATTGATGTATCGCGAAAATCTTTGGGTTATGCTTCGCAGAAATAAATTCCAATATCCTTTTGCTCCTTTTTATTGGTTTGAATTTTTGCCGCAGGGTTACGCATACGGCCTTGGTATGTGGGTTGGCAAGCCTTCTCAATTTGATGAAGTAAGAAAGCTGATTTTAAATGAACCGGAAAGATGGAAAAATGCAGTTTGTGCAACCGAATCGGCTGGCTTACAATATAATGTTAGAGACTTTTATAAAAAAGACAGAATTCCGGATGCACCCGAGGACCTAAAAAAATATTTAAATGCCAAAAATATGGAATTTTCCGTGTGGAAGCATGATATGGAAAGAATCGCCGGCACGGATATTATTGATGATTTACGATTTGTTATAACAGCCTCGTCGCCAATGTACGAGTTTTTGATTGAGGCTTATGATAATGCTTTTAATGAGGGACTTATAAATGCAGACTATTACAAAAGATAAATTTTTAAAGCTTAAAAGCGGAACGGATGTAAGAGGCGTTGCCGTTGAAACAAAAACAGAAAAAATCGAACTTACCGATGAAGTTGTTCAATCAATATGCATTGGTTTTGTTCGTTGGTATCGCGATAAATTCAATAAGCAGGATTTGAAAATTGCCGTTGGACATGATTCAAGAATTTCTGCAGAAAGAATTAAAAATGCGGCATTAAATGCTTTTCTCGGAGAGGGTGTTCATGTTTATGATTGCGGACTTGCAACCACCCCGTCAATGTTTATGTCTATTGTTATGGGCATAAAGGCTGATGCATCTCTTGAAATTACAGCTTCACATCATCCGTATCAACGAAACGGACTGAAGTTTTTTACACCAAACGGCGGTCTTGAGGGCAGTGATGTTTCGGAAATATTAAATGCTGCTTATGATATTAAGTCTTCGCAGCAGTGCGGAACCTTGGAAAAATACGATTTGATGAGTGCTTATGCCGAGCATTTAAGAAATACGATCATCAATGAAGCAGGCAACGGAAACAGACCGCTTTCCGGTCTTAAAATTTCTGTTGATGCCGGTAACGGAACTGCCGGTTTTTATGCATTTGATGTTTTAGAACCGCTCGGTGCAGATGTTTCGGGCAGTCAATTCACGGATCCTGACGGTATGTTTCCCAATCATATTCCTAATCCTGAGAATTCGGTTGCAATAGCTTCCGCTTGCGAAATGGTTAAAAAAACCAATTCTGATTTCGGTTTGATTTTTGATACCGATGCAGACAGAATGGGCTGTGTTGATTCAAGCGGAAGAGAGATAAACAGAAATCGCCTTGTAGCATTGGCATCTGTTATTGCGCTTGAAGGTAATCCAGGCGGTACAGTTGTAACTGACAGTTTAACTTCGGATGGACTTCGTGAATTTATAGAAAAACATCTCGGTGGCAGGCAAGTAAGATTTAAAAGAGGATATAAAAATGTTATTGATAAATCGATTGAACTCAATAACAAGGGCATAAATTCACCGCTTGCCATTGAAACGAGCGGTCATGCGGCTTTAAAAGAAAATTATTTTCTTGATGACGGTGCCTACCTTGCAACCAAAATTGTTATTTTGCTTGCAAAACTTAATTCCGAGGGTAAAAAAATCGATGATCTTATCTGTGATTTAAAAGAACCGGACGAAAGCGTTGAGGTTCGTATTCCCATTTTGCTTGATGATTTCAGAGAATACGGCGAAAAAGTAATTGCAGATTTAAAGGAATATTTTTCTGCAAAGGAAGGATATACCTTTGAACAGGTAAATTATGAAGGAGTCAGATTTAATATTTCAGGCGGTTGGTTTTTGCTCAGGCTCTCGGTTCATGACCCTATTTTGCCGCTTAACATTGAAAGCGATACAATCGGCAAAGTTAAGCCTGTTGCTGCGGATATAAAGAATTTTCTTTCAGGCTATGATAAGCTTGATATATCTGATTTTGATAAGGTGCTTTAATGTTAAACTTTGTTTTTGGCCGTTCAGGCTACGGAAAAACAGAATATTGCTTTAATGAAATAAAAAATCTTGTTGATTGCGGAAAAAATAATATTGTTCTTATTACTCCGGAGCAATTTAATTTTACCGCTGAAAAAAAGCTTCTGAATATGCTTGGAGAAAGCGGTATTAAAAATGTTCGCAATCTTTCATTTTCAAGGCTTGTGAATGAGGTGTCTAAATATTTCGGAGGCTCACCTTATCCCGTTCTTTCTTCCGGTGCAAAGGCCGCACTTATGAAAAAAGCAATAGACTCGGTAAGTGACCGGCTTGTACTTTACGGCAAAAAGAACGGTAGACCCGCATTTATAAATTCAATGCTTGAAATTCATGATGAAATGATTTCCTGTTGTATATCACCTAACGAAATGCGTCAGCTTTCTAAAAAGCTTTTCGATAAGAAATTGTTGGCAGACAAGCTTACCGATATGAGCCTTATTTTGCATGCTTACGATGAATTGCTTGAAAAACGCTTTCTTGATCCTGCAAGCAATCTGTCTCGCCTTTATGATATGCTGCTTAGCAGTGATTATCTTAAAGGAAAAACGGTTTTTGTTGATGGATTTAACGGCTTTGTTGCAGATGAATATCGTATTCTTAAGTTGATGATTAAATATGCCGACAGCATAACTGTTACTCTTTGCACCGATGTTCCCGAAAATCAAGATAAATATAATCTTTTTGCTTATGTAAATAATACGGCGAAAACTTTGAAAAGAGCCGCAGAAGAATGTAATATAGAAGTGAACACTCTGTATTTGAAGCAGAATTACAGAGCGAAAAATGATTTCATGCGTTTTTGTGAACGGCAGATTTATTCAGAGTCACCAAAAATTTACACAGGTGATTGTAATGCGGTGATTTACCGTGCTGAGGATGTTAATGATGAATGTGATTACACGGCGCTTACAATCAGGCACGAGCTTGAAAAAGGAATGAAAGCAAGCGATATAGCCGTCATTTGCCGTGATATGAATAAATACCGCAGCAGACTTTCATATTCATTCAGAAAATACGGTGTACCTTATTTTGATGATGAGCGGAAGGATATAAATTCACAGCCGATTATTGTGTTTATAATGTACCTTTTAAGAAGTGTTATATATTCTTTTAGATCAGACGATATATTAAGCCTTGCAAAAACAGGACTTACCGTGTTAACACAAAAGAAAATCAATTTGCTTGAAAACTACATATATGTTTGGAGCATAACGGGTGTTGGAAAATGGAATACGGAATTCACCAATTCGCCAAAGGGATATACTTCGCAACTTTCAGAAAGTGAAAAATATTCTCTTGAATCGCTAAATAAAAGTAGGGAATATCTTGTTTCAAACATAAATAAATTTAAATTTGCCGCAAAGGGAGCTAATGCAAAAGAAATAGGAACTGCAATTTATCAGGCGCTTATTTCTTTTGGCGCAGATAAACAGCTGATCAAGCTTGCCGCCGAAATTAGAGCAATGAATAAAAACGAACTTGCAAATGAGCAACAGCGAGTTTGGGAACTTGCCATGGGGATTTTAAATGATATTACCCGTGTTTGCGGAGAAGACAAAATAACTCTTTCCGAATATTATGATTTATTTTGTATTATGGCTCAGAGCGAGGATTTGGGCGTTTTGCCTCAAGGCATCGATAATGTGCAGTTTGGAGAGGCAGACAGGTTTCGTGCCGATAATCCGAGAATTGTGTTCATTTTGGGAGCAAATGAAAATGAATTTCCGCAGAACATTAAAGGTACAAGCTTGCTCAACGAAAACGACAGAGCGGTTTTAAGCCAAAATGATTTTGAGCTTTATTCATACGGAGATATCTTGAATATTCAGGAAAAGTATTTTGCTTATATGGCTGCAAGCATTGCATCGGAAAAGGTTTACATTTCATATGGCGGTTCGGCAAATAATGATGCTCCGTCTTCGCTTGTTACTTCTGTTTTAAGCATGCTTGGTAATGGTTATGAACCTGTTCAGAAAGCAGATATTTCAGATGTTCTTAAAATCGGCAGTTATCAAAGCGCTTTTGAGCTTATGGCAAAAAAGTTTGAAGATAATACTGAGTTTTCGGAGTCGCTAAAATACTATTTCCGAAATGATCCCAGATTCAAGTCGGTTGAAAATATTTGCTTGAATAAAGCAGAGGCTTTGTCAAATGCAGTTTCTGCGGAAAAATTGTTTGGCAAGGATATGTTTCTGTCGGCTTCAAGAGTTGAGGACTTCTTTAATTGCAAATTCAGGTATTTTTGTAAATTCGGTTTAATGGCACGACCTCGCATGAAAGCAGAACTTAATGCTATGGAAACCGGCACGGCAATTCACGCTGTTTTAGAGGGGATAATTAAAGATATAGGCTCAAAAAAATTGTCTGAAATGCCATCTGTTCAAATTCATATTCTTGTTGATAAATATCTAAGTGAATACTTAGAAACGCAGTTCGGTAATTCGGATGAGTTGACCAAAAGGTTCAAGTATCAATTTATGCGCCTTTCAAGAATGCTTAATTTTGTTGTTGAAAGGCTTGCAGGCGAATTCAGCCAAACAGATTTTGAGGCTGCCGCTTTTGAACTTAAAATAGATAAAGACGGCGAAGCTCAGCCGTATGTAATTCCGCTTGAAAACGGCTCTGTAAGTATAAGAGGTTCAATAGACAGAGTTGATACTCTTGATAAAAACGGCGAAAAGTATGTTCGTGTTATAGATTATAAATCAGGCACAAAAGAGTTTAATCTCAGCGATGTATTGTATGGTTTGAACTTGCAAATGTTTGTGTACCTTTTTGCAGTGTGTAACGATAAAAAATGCAAAGTTAACGGAATTCCGGCAGGCGTGCTTTATATGCATGTGTCTAAGAAAAGCGTTGATGTAGGTAAAAAAAACATTGAAGCAGATGTTGAAAAAAGCAACAGTGAATTCAAAATGAAAGGCGTTGTACTTTATGATGATGAGCACGATATTGTTGCTTCCATGGAAAAAGACTTAAAAGGTAAATACATACCGTTTAAATTTGACAGCTCCAATAATCCTAAGGGGTGTTTTGCAAGCTATGAAGAACTCGGTAAAATAGCAAAAAAAATAAACAACCTTATTGCACAAATGGGGAATGATTTACACAGCGGAAAAATAGAGCAAAATCCAATTTACGGAGCTGGGCACGACAACACCTGTGAATTTTGCGATTATTATGATGTTTGCAGCATCAAAAGGGAAATTAAAAAACGGGAAATTGAGAAACTTGCAGACGAGCAAGTTGTAAAAATACTTGAGGAGGAACAAGAATAATGGGCTGGACGGCTTCACAACAAAATGCTATTGACGCTCGTGAAAGAAATATTCTTGTTTCTGCTGCGGCCGGCTCAGGCAAAACGGCTGTTTTGGTTGCAAGGGTGATAAAGCTTATTACCGATAAACAAAATCCTGTAGATATTGATAAATTTTTAATTGTAACTTTCACAAATGCTGCAGCAGCGGAAATGAAATCAAGAATTTCCGCCGCACTGGAGGAAAAATTGCACGATTCTCCTCGCGATCCTTTAATTATGCGGCAGCTTTCGCTTTTACCGGGTGCTCAAATTTGCACAATAGATTCATTTTGCCTTGATCTTGTAAGAGAAAACTTCTTCAATATAGGTGTAAGCAGAGATTTTACAATCATGCAAAATTCGGAAGAACACATTTTAAGCGAAACGGCGTTGAATTCTGTTTTGGATGAGTTTTTTGACGAGGGTGATCCTGATTTTATTTCTCTTGTTGAGATGCTTTCACCTCCGAAAAACGATAAGGCATTGATTTCTGCCGTAAATTCATTATATACATATATCAACGCACAGGCTTATCCCATTGAATGGCTTCGCAAAGCTGTTGAATGTTATAATCCCGATATTCCGTTTGAAAATACAGAATGGAATGATATGATTTTCTGTTATGCAAAAGAAGCGCTTCAATCTGCGGAAAGAATTCTTGAAGAATGCTTTGATTTTGTTGATCCGAATGATGAGGTTGCAGATAAATATCTTAAATGTCTTAATGATGATAAAAGAATACTTTCCGAAATAATCAAGGCTGTAAATTCCGGGATTGACGATGCTTACAATTACCTTTCAGAAAAAATTTCTTTTCTTGCTTTTAGGGTAGACAGAACAGGTAAAAACAAATATTCTGCACCGTTTAAGGAAGAGGTTGCATCAAGAAGAAATCTGTTTAAAGAGCTTATAGGCTCTGTTAAAGATCTTTTTGTATCAGACTCATCCGAATACAAACAAGATTGTTTAAAGCTTTATCCTTCCTTCTGCGCTCTCTTAAAAGTGGTTGAAAGATTCGATCAAGAGTTCAGAAAATTAAAGGATGAGCGCAATGCTTACACTTTTGCAGACGGAGAGCATTTTGCTTTGCAGCTTTTAATTGATTATGACGAAAACGGCAACATAGTAAGGTCTGAACTTGCAAATCAACTTAAAGATAAGTATTATGAAATTCTTGTTGATGAATATCAAGACACCAATGATGTTCAAGACACTTTGTTTAGACTTCTTTCTAACGGCTCTAATCGTTTTATGGTCGGCGATGTAAAACAAAGCATATATCGTTTCAGATTGGCTATGCCTTTTATATTTACACAGAAAAAGGAACGATACAAAAATTATGCCGATTCAAATAAAGGCGAAAGCGCAAAAATAATTCTTGATAAGAATTTTCGCTCAAGAAAAGAAATTTGCGGCTTTACAAATTTTTTGTTTTCTAAATTCATGTCTTCTCAAACAGGCGAGCTTGATTATAATGAGGCCGAATATCTTAATTCCGGTGCCGATTATCCTGAGCGGGATTTGCCGTGTGTTTCGCTTAAGGTTATAGACGGTATATCAAAATCAAAAATTTCAGAAACCGAAGCTCCTTTGATTGCAAAGCTTATTATTGATAAAATAAATTCAAAAGAGCAGGTTTATGATTCTAAGAAAAAGCAGCTTCGTGATATAAGATACGGCGATATTGCCGTGCTTATGCGCAGGGGAAAGGGCAGTATACCTGAATTTGCAAAAGTTTTTGCACAGTACGGAATTCCTTGTATCAGCGAAAACTCAGGTGATTTATTTGAATGCAGCGAGGTTAAACTGATTATATCACTTCTTAGAGTTATTGATAATCCAATGCAGGATATTCCGCTGCTTTCGATTATGATGTCTCCTCTATATGGCTTCACTGCTGATGAACTCACTGATATAAAATTGGAAAGTGATTTGTCGAAGTGTTCGCTTTACACTGCTGTTGTTAATTCCGATTCCGAAAAAGTCAAATCTTTTCTGGTGGAGATATTTAATTTTTCACAAACTGCAGTTACAATGCCTGTTGCCGAATTTATAAGATACCTTTGTGAATATAAAAGCATTTTTGCTTTTGCCGGTGCTCTTGGAAATTCACAGCAGCGCATTGCAAATATAAATGCTTTTATCGATTTCGCAGAGCAGTTTGATTCATCAAAAAGCGTAGGGCTGACTTCTTTTGTTCGCCTTGTTGACAAAATCGAGGAAAGTGATGATGTTATCGATGCAAAACCGGTTGGCAGTTCAACGGAAAACGCTGTTACATTTATGACCGTTCATCATTCAAAAGGGCTTGAATTTCCGATTGTAATTCTTGCAGAATGCGGCAGAGATTATGTGTTCCGCGAAACAGACGGCTTGATTTTCAATGCAAAAAAAGGCATTGCCGCAAAAGTGCATGATGATAAGCTTATGTGCAACCAGCCGGATATTCCGTTTACCGTTATAAAGAAAACAAACAGAGTATCTGCTTTAAGCGAATGTTTAAGAGTTCTTTATGTTGCCGTAACAAGAGCTAAAGAGCAATTTATAGCTTTTGCAAGTGTTGAAAATCTTGAAGGAAAAATTGCTAAATTTGCACCCGGAATTGCAAGCGGTTTTGTTGATCCTGTGCTTTGCCGCAGATATTTGAGTGATGGCGATTTTCTGATTTCGGCTGCCATGATGCATAAAAACGGCGATAAGCTGAGATCTATGAGCCCCGTGTTTATCAAAACCTGTCATTCGGATTTTGAACTTGATGTTGAACTTCTTGAGCCGTCGGAGACGGATGAAGAGCTTCAAACAGAAGAAAAATCAAAGCCAAATATGAATATTGTGGAGCAGATAGAAAAATCGGTTGGGTTTACTTATAAGGGACTCGAATATTGTAATGAGCCCGCAAAGAGAAATGCATCTGAACTTGATGAGGCTGAAAATTCTGCCGAAGAACCTATTTTTTTGATGAAACCTGCATTTTTAAATAATACAGGGCTTGACGCTGCTCAACGCGGTACGGCAATGCATGCTTTCATGCAATTTTGCGATTTTTCAGCTGCCGCCGCAGATTTAAATAAGGAGATTGAACGGCTGTTCAAGAAAGGCTATTTAACCGATGAACAGGCACAGGCACTTGACAGAAAAGCATTGTGCAAATTATTTGCGAGTGAGCTCGGCGCTCGTATGCTGAAATCTGATAAAATATACAGAGAACTTAATTTGTCTTCTTTTTTAACTCTTGCAGATTTACACAAGTTTGATTCTGATGAAAAGGTGCTTGTGCGAGGAATTGCGGATTGCATTTTTGAAGAAAACGGCGAGCTTGTGCTTATAGATTATAAGACAGATAAAGTTAAAAACGAAGATGAACTTCTCGGCAGATATAAAAATCAAATTCGTTTTTATCGTAATATTGCAGCTAAATCTTTGCAAAAAAATGTTAAAGAAGCAGGTCTTTATTCTTTTTATTTAGGAAAAGTGTGTAAATATTAAGAAATTTTAAAAAAACACTTGCTTTTTTAGCGTTCTTATGTTATTATTTCAGCTGTTAGTTGACTTTGTATAAAGAGGTGAAAAGAATGAAAGACGGAATTCATCCTAACTATGGTAAATGTATAGTAAAGTGTGCCTGCGGCGCAACTTATGAAACAGAGAGCACAAAAAGTGAGCTCAAAGTAGATATTTGTTCAAAGTGCCACCCCTTCTACACAGGTAAGCAGAAGCTTGTAGATACCGGCGGTCGTGTTGACAGATTCAATAAGAGATACGGCAAAAAAGCGTAAGTTTTTAAAGGGCAGCGATTTAATCGTTGCCTTTTTTCTTGGTGATAATTGTTTATGAAAGAATATAAAACCGTTAGGCTGGAAAGCAACAATGAATTTATTGAAAAGAAATCTCGTTTTATAGGATATGTTAAGCCTGTTGAAACTCAGCAGCAGGCTGTGGAATTTATAAATGAAATAAAATCTAAGCATTGGGATGCAACTCACAATGTTTCCGCATATATTTTACGCAACGGAATGATAAAACGATTCAGCGATGACGGAGAGCCTTCCGGCACGGCAGGAATGCCTATGCTTGATGTGCTTGAAAAAAACGGTGTTGTTGATGTTTGTGTTGTGGGCACCAGATATTTCGGAGGCGTGCTGCTTGGTGCGGGTGGACTTGTTCGTGCTTATTCGCATACAGCCAAAATTGCTCTTGATGCCGGACAAATAATCACAATGGCTCCTTGCGATATTTTCAATGTTTCTGTTGATTACGGCATATATGAACGATTTAATCTTCTTTTGGAACAGTTTGGCGCAGAGGTTAAGAACACGGATTTTACAGATAAAATTACGGTAACTTTTGCTGTATGCGACAATAAGACCGAGTCTCTTTCGGTGGCTTTCAGAGAGCTTTGTAACGGTAAGTATTTTCTGAAAAAAATAGGTTCAGAATTTTCTTCAATAAGTTGATACATAAATAAAACCCGAATTATCGGGCACAACATTTTTCGGTGTGCTCTTATTCGGGCTTTTTGTTTGATTTAAGATTTATTATGTTTATTTCCGGATGATTAAACAAACGAAGCGGAAATTCGGCATTTCCAAGCCCTCGGCTCACTATAAGCTTAGGCCTTTTTCCAAAGCTTCCGCGTGCATATTTTGGAAATAAGCCTTGGCCGGGGCTGAATACAGGACCGATAAACGGCAAAATAAATTGTCCGCCGTGTGCATGCCCCGAAAGCTGAATATCAAAATCATATTGGCTGTAATTTAACTCTTTAACGGCTTCAAAGTTTTCAGGATAATGAGACAACACAATTTTAAAGCCTTCGCATTTGCTTAATTTGTCAAATTCAGGCCTCATATTTCGGTATTTAAAAGTGCCGTTACGCCTTGCCTTGTAATCATCGAAGCTCGCTTGATTTTCGTCAAGCCCCAAAATAGATAATTTTGTGCCGTTAATTGTTGTTTGGGCAACTTCATCAAGCAAAACCGTGAACCCGGCACAGCGCAATTCGTCCATAAGCGAATCAAAATAATCAAGTCTGTGCTCGTGATTACCCGTTATATAGTAAACGGGGGCAATTTGAAGCAAATTTTTTGCATATTTCAACATTTCTTTTTTTCTTTTGCCCTTGTCGATAATATAATCTCCGGTAATAACAATTATATCAGGGCTTTCGTTTTCAAGTTTTTTTAAAGCCCCTTTAAAGGGTTTTGAGTGTAAATCCGACAATTGGGCTATTTTTACTTGCCCTGAAATTCGGTCATCGTTAATATTATATTCGGTTATATCGATTTTGTTGTTTTCAAACCGGCAAAATGCAATTACGGCAGCGGTTATAACAATTATTATTAAATAAGTCATATTTTGAACCTCATTTTGATAATAAACGCAAAATTATGGTAAGTCAAGAAGAATCTTTATAAATAAAAAAGGATTTACGGTCTATAATGCGTATTATTTATCGGAATATTATATAAAGGTGATTTTTTGGATAAAATTATCAGAAAAACTGCGGAGAAAAACGAGCATCTTTTGCTTTCGCAAAATGCGTCGTTTGCCGATAAATCACTCGGCAGAAGCAGAAAAGAGGATGAATGTCCCATCCGAACCTGTTTTCAAAGAGACAGAGACAGAATAATTCATTCTGATTCATTCCGCAGATTGAAGCATAAAACACAAGTGTTTTTATCACCCGGCGGTGACCATTACAGGACTCGGCTTACACATACTTTAGAGGTTGCACAAATTGCAAGAACTATTGCTCGTGCTTTAGCTCTGAATGAGGATTTGACTGAGGCTGCGGCACTCGGCCATGATTTGGGGCATACTCCGTTCGGCCACGCAGGAGAAAGAGCTCTAAAAGAGCTTTCCGGTATAGATTTTAAGCACTATGAGCAGAGCATTCGAGTTGTTGAAAAAATAGAAAAACACGGAAAAGGGCTCAATTTAACTGCCGAAGTTAAAAATGCAATTGCATGTCATGCACACGGCGAAAAAGCGTTTACACTTGAAGGGCAAATTATCAGATATGCTGATAAAATTGCTTATATTAACCATGATATTGACGATGCAACGGCAGCAGGGTTGATAAGCGAGGAAGATATACCGATTGAACTTCGCAACGCTCTTGGCTTTCGCAAATCGGAAAGAATAAACAGGCTTGTAACAGATGTTATTTCACATAGTGATTTGCAAATTGCAATGAGTGACGATATTGAAAAAAGCTTTAAGCTTTTGTGCGATTTTATGTATAATTATGTTTATAACGGCGAAATCTGCAAAAAAGAAGATGATAAAGCCTGTTGCATTATTGAAAAACTTTATCTTTATTATTCAAAAAATGTGCTTGAAATGCCGGAAATTTTTGTTGCAACCGCAAATGCAGAGGGAACAAGCAGAGCTGTTTGCGATTATATTGCAGGAATGAGCGATACATATGCGCTAAAAAAATATAATGAGCTGTTTATTCCGAAATTTATGCTTGACTGAATGAAAGGAGATTGATAAAATGCCTGTAAACGATGCGTTTTTGCAGGAACTGCGATACAAAATAGATATTGAAGATATTGTCTCATCTTATGTTTCACTCAAGCGTCACGGTTCATTATTTAAAGGTCTTTGTCCTTTTCATAATGAGAAAACCCCGTCATTTACCGTTTATCCGGAAACACAGTCTTTCTATTGCTTCGGTTGCGGAGCAGGCGGTGATGCTGTTTCTTTTATAAAAAGAATTGAGAATATAGATTACATTGATGCTTTAAAATACTTGTGCGACCGCTATGGCATGCAGATGCCTCAAGATGGTTATGACAACAGCATGTCTAAAAAACGCCGTCGCGTTTACGAGGCAAATCGTGCGGCGGCAAAATACTTTAATTCTGTTTTAAATTCGCCGGAGGGGAAAATCGGGCTTGATTATTACAAAAACAGAGGTTTAACCGATCACACCATAAAAAAATTCGGTTTGGGATATGCTCCGGATAAGTGGAACGGACTTATGTATCACCTTAAAGCCATGGGTTTCAGTTTAGAGGATATGCTTGCAGCCGGGCTCATACGCAAAGGGAAGGCTTCTTCAAAATATTTCGATACTTTTCGCAATCGTGTTATGACACCTATTATTGATGTAAGGGGCAATGTTATTGCTTTCGGCGGTCGTGTTTTGGATGACAGTAAGCCGAAGTATATCAACACGGGTGATACTATTGTATATAAAAAAACAAATGAACTGTTTGCACTCAATTTTGCAAAAGACAGCGGTAAAAGCACTTTGATTCTTTGCGAAGGCTACATGGATGTTATCGCAATGAATCAGGCGGGATTTACAAATTCCGTTGCAGGGTGCGGAACTGCACTGACGAGTGAGCAGGTTCAATTGATAAGCCGTTATGCCGATGAAGTTGTGCTTGCATATGATGGCGACGAAGCAGGCCAAAAAGCAGTTCAAAAGGCTATGCGTATGTTTAAGAATGTTGATGTTAAGGTGCGTGTTCCTAAATTACAATACGGCAAGGACCCTGATGAAATTATAAAAAATGTAGGTGCGGAAAAGTTTGCTGCCATGATAGACGGTGCAACGAATGAAACCGAATATAAGCTGCTGAATTTGAGAAACAGGTTTCAGCTTAATACCACTCAGGGCAAAATTGATTTTATGAACGGTGCAGTGGAAATATTGGCAGATTCACCGCCGATTGAACAGGATATATATCTTTCCCGTCTTTCGGAAGAACTCGGAATAAACAAAGAAGCAGCCAAAACTCAAATGAGTAATTACTTAGATAAAATATCTTCCCGTAAAAAAAGAGAGCTGTTCAGAAAGGCCGTCAATGATTCGCTTAGAGAGAATACTAAGTTAAGCTCTGATTTCGGTGTTTCATCTAAATCCGTTAAAGCTGCGGACAGGCTTATTTATCTTTTAATAAAGTATCCCGATTGTGCAAAGCATCTTGGGGATTTTAATATCGCCTCATTGCCGCAGGGTTATTACCAAAAGGTTTTCAAGCTTACCGTTGAACACATTGAAAACGGTTACGACAATGATTTAATTCGTTTTTCTGAAAAACTCACTAATGATGAACTCGGCAGACTATCGGGTATTATTGCAAGAGGTGAGCCTAGTGTTGAGCCAAAAAAAGAGTTTTCCGATTGTATTAAAATCATTAAGGATGAAGACGAAACCAAAAATAAAAAAAGTGCAAACGAAATGAGTGATGATGAATTCAGAAGCCTTTTCGGTGTACATAATTAAATTTACAAATCTATTAACATCCATCGGAGGAGAATAATATGGAAAATAATGAAATTAAAGAAACAAAAGAAACTGTTGCAGCTCCTGCTGACGATAAAAAAACAGCCGCATTTAAAAAACTTGTTGAAAAAGGCAAAGCAGCAGGGCATCTTACAGCTCAGGAGATAGATAATCTTATTGTTGAACTTGATCTTGATGTTGATGAGCTTGAAAAGCTTAATGATATGATAGACGGCGCAAACATCAATATCATTGATGATTTTTCTTCGGAAGCGCTTGACGGCATAACGCTTGAAGTTGATTTGCCTAAAGAAACCGATGCGGCAGACACTGTTGCAACAAATGATAATGCCGCCATGGATGATCCGGTAAAGGTTTATCTTAAAGAAATAGGCAGGGTTCCGCTTCTTTCCGCCGAGGAAGAAATTGAATACGCAATGAGAATAGCAGATAATGATCCTGTTGTCAAAAAAAGACTTGCAGAAGCCAATCTTCGCCTTGTTGTAAGTATCGCAAAGAGATATGTGGGCAGAGGTATGCAATTCCTTGATCTTATTCAAGAGGGCAACATGGGCCTTATTAAAGCGGTAGACAAGTTTGATTACACTAAAGGCTTTAAATTCTCAACCTACGCAACATGGTGGATCAGACAAGCTATTACAAGAGCTATTGCAGATCAGGCAAGAACAATAAGAATTCCCGTTCACATGGTTGAAACAATAAACAAAGTTAAGAAAGCAAACAGCCAGCTTTTGCATCAAAACGGAAAGGAACCTACTCCGGAGGAAATTGCTGATTTTCTGGATATGCCTGAGGAAAAGGTTCGTGAAATTTTGAGAGTTGCGCAGGAGCCTGTTTCTCTTGAAACACCCATCGGTGAGGAAGAAGATTCACATCTCGGCGATTTCATTCCGGACGATGATGCTCTTGCACCTGCAGATGCCGCATCAATGAGTCTTCTCAAAGAGCAGCTTGCAGAGGTGCTTCAAACGCTTACACCAAGAGAGGCAAAGGTGCTTTCCCTTCGTTTCGGCCTGGAAGACGGTAATCCGAAAACACTTGAAGAGGTTGGCAAAGAATTTAATGTTACAAGAGAGCGTATTCGCCAAATTGAGGCAAAAGCTCTTCGCAAGCTTCGCCATCCGAGCAGAAGTAAAAAATTAAAGGACTTTTTAGACTGATGATTACACAGGAACAGATTAAAAGAATAAATGAGCTTGCACATAAAGCAAAGGCCGAAGGTCTAAACGAAAGTGAAAAAAAAGAGCAGGCTGAGCTTCGTGAACTTTATGTAAGCAGCTTTAAGGAAAACCTTGTGGCTCAGCTTAACAACACATATATAGTTGATGAGAAGGGCAATAAAAAGAAAGTTGAAAAGAAGAAAAAATGAACAAACTTATTGTTATAGAAGGACTTGACGGCAGCGGTAAATCAACTCAGCTTGATTTACTTATTTCGGCACTGTCGGCAAAAGGAAAAAAAGTGCGCAAAATAAAGCTTCCGGATTATGACAGCCCTTCAAGCACTTTGGTGAAAATGTATCTCAGCGGCGATTTCGGAAAAGATCCGAATGCCGTTAATGCTTATGCTGCGGGAGCATTTTACGCCGTAGACAGATATGCTTCGTTTGTGCTTGATTGGAAAGCCGATTATGAGAGCAATAAAATTATTGTGGCAGACAGATATGCAACCTCAAATTCAATTTATCAAATGGAAAAGATAGATTGCAGCGATTGGGATGCCTATTTGGATTGGAGTGAGGATTTTGAGTATAATAAGCTTGGAATACCGAAACCCGATGCAGTTATTTATCTTGATATGCCGGTTGGCATTTCTCAGAAGCTTATGACACGCCGCTATAACGGAAATGAAAGCAAAAAGGATGTGCACGAGGCTGATGTTGAATTTTTAAATAAGTGCCGCAAATCTGCCCTGTATGCCGCAAAAAAGCAAGGCTGGCATATTATTGAATGTTCAGACGGCACACAGCCTTATTCAATTGAGAAAGTTCATGATAGAATAATGAAAATTATTGATGAGGAATTATGTTGAATTTTAAAAAACCTGAAATAGACGACAGGCAATGGATAAGCGAGTGCATTAAGCATGTGCACAGTATGAATTGTGAATACACATTCGGAAATATGTTTCTTTGGCGAGATGCATATAAAACAGAAGTGGCAAAATATGATGATTTTGTTATTTGCAGATGGAACACCGATTGCGGTTATAATTATTCTTTGCCGCTTGGCGAAGGAGATTTTAAAGCTGCTGTTTCCGAAATCATTGCAAATGCCGGTGAAAACGGTTGTGTTGCTCAGATTTATGGTGTTACAGAGAGCTATAAAGCCGTGCTTGATTCGGATTTTGATGATAAATTCACTTATACTTATGATTCGGGAAATTATGATTATATTTATAATGTTGAAGATCTTGCAAATTTATCAGGCAAAAAGTATCATTCGAAAAGAAATCATATAACGAATTTTAAAAAGAATAACCCGGATTGGAGTTTTGAAATAATAGACTCAGATAATATTGATGAATGCATTAAGCTTCATACCGAGTGGATTTACAATAAAGAAGACAATGATAATGAAACCGATTATTCTTTGGAATTTCAGGCGGTTTTAAACGGCTTTGAAAATTATGACAAAATCGGCTTTTTGGGCGGATTGATAAGAATAGGCGGCAAGCCTGTTGCTTACACCTTTGGAGAGGCATTAAGTCCGTTTTGCTTTGTAACGCATTTTGAAAAAGCACCGGCAGATATGCAGGGGGCTTATGCCGTTATCAATCAGGAATTTGCAAGGCTGCTGCATGAGCACGGTTTTAAATTCGTAAACAGAGAAGAGGACCTCGGTATTGAAGGCCTCAGAAAAGCAAAGCAATCTTATAAACCTGCAATATGGCTTCAAAAGGGAGTTGCTGTTTATAATGGCTGAAATAGCTTTTACAACAGATTTAGATAAAATAAAATCTTTGTGGTTGCAGGTCTTTACTGAAGACAGTGATGAATCCGTTGATTATTTTTATAATAACTGCAAGCACAAAAAATGCCTAGGTGCGTTTATTGAAGATAAATTAGTTTCAATGCTCTTTCTTATTGATTGCTCATATTGCGGAAAAAAAGGTGCTTATATTTATGCTGTTTGCACCTTGCCGGAATACAGAAGAAAGGGAATTTCAAGCAGCTTGATTGAATATTCAAAATTGCTGGATTATGATTTTTTATGGCTTATTCCCGCAAACGAATCACTGTTTAATTTCTATTCGGGATTTGGCTTTGAAACAAAGCTTTATTCGGAACATAGTTTTGCAAACACCGTTTCTTTTTCCGAAACAAAAGAAATGATTTTTGATTATTTATATGACGGCAGCGAATTCAAATATCCTAAAGGAATGATTTGTTCAAAAAATGAATTTCCGTGCGGAGCCACGGGAATCCAAAATAATAATTGTATTAAATAAATAAGGAGCTGTTGGTATGATTTATGTTTTTCTTGCAAACGGTTTTGAAATAACAGAGGCTATGGCACCTGTCGATATGATGCGCCGTGCAAAGCTTACTGTTAAAACTGTCGGAATCGGCAGTGATGTAATTGAATCTTCGTGCGGAGTCAAAGTCTCCTGTGATATCAGGGAAAAGGATGTTGATTTAAGCATTGCCGAAGCAATTGTTTTGCCCGGCGGCATGCCCGGAGTAACAAATTTGGATGATTCGGATTTTGTTAGGGACTGTGTTGTTAAGGCAAATAATGCAGGAAAGCTTGTTTGCGCCATCTGTGCCGGTCCGTCTGTTCTTGGTAAGCTTGGCATTCTTGCAGGAAAAAAGGCTGTTTGCTATCCGGGTTTTGAAAAATATCTTGAAGGAAGACTTGAATGCTCAGATTTTGTTTCGGAAGACGGCAATATTATTTCTGCAAAAGGTGCCGGCGTTTCTGTTGAATTTGGTTTAAAAATCGTTGAGAAGCTTTGCGGTAAAGCCGAATCTGAAAGAATATTCAATTCCATACAATGCAGATGAAAAATGCTTTAAGAAAGGAAATGAAGGCAAAAAGAGCTTTGATTTCCGATAAATCCACTAAAGATATACTTATAGAAGAGCATTTCGTTAATTCCGATTTGTATAAGAATTGTAAGCTGCTGCTATGCTATTCCTCTTATGACACAGAAATATCAACCGAATGTATAATCAACAAAGCATTTTTAGATAAAAAAATGGTTGCGTTTCCTGTTTGCTCAGATAATTGCGGAAATATGGAATTTTATCTTGCAAATTCTCTAAATGATTTGAAACAGGGAATGTATGGAATACTTGAGCCTGATACTGACAAATGCTCAAAAATTACCGATTTCAGCGGTGCTCTTTGCCTTGTTCCTGCTTTATGTTACGACAAAAAAGGCTTCAGACTCGGATACGGCAAAGGATATTATGATAGATTTTTAGAAAAATTTACAATTACAACAGTCGGTTTGTGTTATAATGAACTGATTAAAGATACTTTGCCGGTTGATAAATTTGATAAATCGGTTGATTACATAGTTACTCAAACAGGAATTACCGTAATATAAAGGAGGCTGAAATTTATGCCAAATGATTTCAATCTAAATGAAAACGGTGTAAATCTTGGCAATTCAGATTCGCCAAAAAAAGATATTTATTTTACGAATCAGGATTATTCAGGCATTAAAACAGAAAAAAAATCTGCCGCCAAAAGCTCATCAAAAATCAAAGGAAAGGCGGGCAGTGTTGCGTCAACATATTGGTTTTTTATAATTGTTATCGCCGTTTCAATGGTTATTTCGGTTTATGCAATTTTTTGCTTAAATGATATTTTCGGCATTACAAAATCAAAGGATTCCGTAACGGTAAGCTATTCACAACAGTTGGAATCGACTTCAGATGCAATTGATGTGCTTTCCCAAAATCATTTAATCAAATGTAAGAACTTTTGCAAATTCTATATAAAACTTGCAGGTAAAGCAGTTAAATCATATGATATTAAAGCTCCGTTTGAAGCCGGTGTTTATTATTTAAACGGTAAAATGGGGCTTGAGGGTATGCTCACAAGTATGATGGGAACCCCGGAAACCACAGAAACCGTAAAGGTTATGATTCCGGAGGGCTATACCGTGCCGGAAATAATTGATAAGCTTGTTGAAAATGAGGTTTGTGACAGAGCTGCGTTGCTTTCTGTTATTGAATCTACGGAATTCAGCTACTCGCTTGTTTCAAATCTGAAAGCAAAAGAAACTGTTCCTTACAGGCTTGAAGGTTATCTTTTCCCGGACACATATGAGTTTTATGTTGGGCAAAGCGCATCAAGCGTTGTTGAAAAGCTTCTTGCTCAAACAGAAAAGCAGATTCCCGAGGACTACAGAAAAAGAGCGCAAGAACTTGGTTTTTCAATGAATGAAATCATGATAATAGCATCTATTGTTCAAGCTGAAGCAGGTTCAAACGATCAAATGAAAACAATAGCGGCAGTTATTGAAAACAGACTTAATGACAAGGCAAATTATCCTTCATTAGGTTGCCAGTCAACAACAGACTATATAAATAACAAGGTGGCGCCTGCATTGTCATCTACCTCTGCGCATACGGCAGATTATTATTTAACATATTACAGCACTGCCTCAACCTCAACGGTTACCGGCTTGCCGGAAGGGCCGATTTGCAATCCCGGTAAAGCCGCAATAGAGGCTGCCCTTTGGCCGGAAGATAATGATGATTACTTCTTCTTCCATGATAATAACAGAAAATTATACACAGCAAAGAACTATTCTGAATTTAAGTCGCAAATTCAAAAATATGCGCCTTATCTCAGCTATTGATTGACTAATGAGAAATATTGAATTACTTTCACCGGCAGGCGATATTAAAAGACTTCGCCTTGCGATAAAATACGGTGCAGATGCCGTTTATTGCGCAGGTAATATGTTTGGAATGCGCACAAATCCATCTAATTTTAACGGCGATGAACTAAAAGAGGCTGTTGAACTTGTTCACAGCCGGAATAAAAAAATCTATATAACCTGCAATACACTGCCGAGAAATGATGAAATTCCTTATTTGCCGGATTTTTTGAAATTTGCTCAAGATATCGGTGTTGATGCCTTTATCATTGCAGATATGGGTGTTTTGGCAGCTGCAAAAAAATATGCTCCCGATGTTGATGTTCATATATCAACACAGGCAGGTATTGTAAATTATGCTGCTGCCAATGCTTTTTATGATATGGGTGCTTCACGCATTGTAACTGCTCGAGAGCTGTCACTTGACGAAATTAAAAAAATTCGCGATAAGTGCAATCCAAAACTTGAAATTGAAGCATTTGTGCACGGAGCAATGTGTATGAGCTTCAGCGGCAGATGCACTCTTTCTAACTATCTTACGGGCAGAGATGCAAACAGGGGAGACTGTGCTCAACCATGTCGCTGGAAGTATTATCTCATGGAAGAAAAAAGACCCGGCGAGTATTTTCCGATAAATGAAGAAAAAGAGGGCGCTTATATCTTTAATTCCCGTGATCTTTGTATGATTGAGCATATACCCCAGCTTGTTGATGCCGGAATTGATTCATTTAAAATTGAAGGTCGTGCAAAGAGTGAGTATTACACGGCAATGGTTACTTATGTTTATCGTGCCGCAATAGATGAATACTTAAAAAATCCTTCTGATAATTTCATTCTTCCCGAATGGATAAAAGCCGAAACGGATAAAATAAGCCACAGAAAATACACCACCGGATTTTATTTCGGACCGATACAAAACGGCCAAGTAACAGATAACGGTGGCTATGAGCGAGCATGGGATGTTTGTGCTGTTTTTAAAAGCTTTGAAAACGGCAGGCTTGTTGTTGAACAGAGAAACAGATTTTTTGAAGGCGAAGAGCTTGAGGTTGTTGAGCCGTTCAAAAAGCCATATAAAATTATGGTTAAAGAATTGTACAATGAGAATGACGGAGAATTTGTTTCAGCTGCAAACAAGGCAACAGATATTTATTCTTTTTCTTCAATAGACGGCATTTCACCTGATGCTGTTTTAAGAAGAAAAAGGGATTAAAATTAGCACTTTCGTGAATAATAACACGGAGGTGCTTTTTTATGTTAAGGCGTGTAATTTGCATAGTATCGGCTGTGTCTCTTTTACTGGGAACTGCAGCAGGTAAAATAGGATATATTATTTTCAGTAATAATTACAATGTTTCAACAAATTACAACAGTTATTCGCTTAATTTTTGTACCGTATCTCAAACCATATATGACAGAAACAAAAAGAAATTAAACAATAATAAAAACACTTTGGTTGCAGTTATTAAGCCAAACGAAAAATGTCTTTCAGAGCTAGACTTATTATTTGATAAAAAAGAAGTTCAATCAATAAAAAAAGAACTTGAAAAAGGTTATCCAGTAATCAAACAAACTGATGTATATGCTGATTGCAAATATATAAAATTGATTGATACGGTATCTTCTAAGAATAATCAGATAGCCGATTTAACAAAAAAATCTTATAATGAGATTATTGAAGAAAAATCAATAAATTTTGCGATTGATGCAAAGGGCAGAGTTCTTGACGGTGACAATGAAACTATTTATGAATATGTTAATCCCAATGCTTCAAAAGGAGTTTGCGTATCCGTTGATATGAAAATTCAAAATGTGGTTGAAAATGCTGCAAAGAATATGCAAAAAGGCGCAGTTGTTGTTATGAATCCATATAATTCTGAAATACTTGCAATGTATTCAGCGGGCAGTGACGGCATGAACAGAGCTTTAATGCAATACTCGGTAGGTTCTGTTTTCAAAATTATTGTTGCGGCATGCGCAATAGAAAATGGCATTTCCGCAGATTATGTCTGTACAGGCAAAATAACTGTTGGCGATACAGAGTTTTCCTGCCAAAACGAAAAAGCTCACGGAGAACAAAACATAAAAACAGCTCTTGCAAATTCTTGTAATTGCTATTTCATAAAACTTGCGCTGACTCTCGGATCGGATAAATTGTTGAAAACAGCAACGGATTTTGGTTTCGGAACGGAATATTCTTTGATGAAAAACTATAATTTGTTTTCAGCTAATCTTCCGAAACAAAATGATTTGAATTCTGTAGGTCAGCTTGCTTTATTTGGTTTTGGCCAGGGAAAATTAACTGCTTCTCCTTTATCTTTTTGTTCTGCACTTTGCACGGTTGCCAACGGAGGAAATTTCAATAAACCAAGACTTATTATCGGCGAGTTAAATTCAACGGGTGAATATAATGCGGTTGATTACGAAAAACCAAGGTGTGTTATTTCAAAAAAAACATCCGATACTATGCTTGAATATCTGCGTTTTGTTGTAGAAAGCGGAACGGGTAAGGCAGCAGATTATAAAAAGCTTTCGGCAGGAAAAACATCAACGGCTCAAAGCGGAAGATATGAAAACGGAAAGGAAATATTAAACACTTGGTTTGCCGGTGTATATCCTTATGATAATCCCGAATATGCAATTGTTGTAATGACAGAAAACGGAAAAAGCGGTTCGGCAGATTGTTGCCCTATATTCAGAGCGATAGTTGAAAAATTATAAAATATATGGTAAAGTACATTTGAGGTGAGTTTTTTGAATTCTTCAAAAATAAAAACACTTTTAATATATCAATTCTTAGAAAAATATTCGGATGAAGACAATCCTATTTCCACAACTGATCTTATCAAGCTGCTTGAAAAGCAGGGGATAACTTGTGAAAGGAAAAGCATCTATTCGGACATAAAAGCGCTTAACAGTATCAACATTCCCGTTGTAAGCGCATCTGTGCCAAAAAAAGGCTTTTATCTTGCTGCCCGCAAATTTGAACCTGCTGAGATTAGGCTCCTGATTGATGCAGTTAATTCGGCCGGTTTTATAACACCCAAAAAGACAGCAGATCTAACTGAAAAGCTAAATAACCTTTTATCTGTTTATCAATCCGAGGAATTGGCCTCTCAAGTTTATTGCGAGCAGGCCAATAAATGCAATAATGAAGAAATCTATCACACAATAAATGTTCTTGATTCGGCTATAAAAAATTGTGAAAAGGTTAAGTTTCAACACAGAACAAGAAAAATTGATAAAGAAAAAAGAAAATCATACACAACGAAAACATTTATTGTTTCTCCTTACGGACTTGTTTGGAAGAATGATAATTATTATCTAATCTGTAATAAAGAAAGCCACAACAATTTGATAAGTATGCGGCTTGACAGAATAAGAAACATCATAGTTTTAAAAACTCCCGCACGCCCTGTTTGGGAATGTTGCGATTATAAAGATGGTTTTGATGTTGCAGATTACACATCTAAGATGTTTAATATGTTCGGCGGAGAAATTATGCCGGTAACATTTGTTTGCGATTTGGATTTAAGAGAGCAAATTTTGGACAGATTCGGCGAAAAGGTTAAACTTATAGGTGTTGACATAAATCATTTTTCAACCACTGTTGATGTTGCAGTAAGTGACGGCCTTGCATCATGGATAATGCAATTCGGAGATAAAATTAAAGTTCAAGAGCCGGCTTGTCTTGTTGATTTGATAAAAGACAAAACAAGTAAAATCGCAAAATTATATCAATAATCAATTTTTAGTACATAACAAAAACACCCAATAAACATTTTTGTTTAAAGGGTGTTTGTTTTTTTTTGACTTAGTTTTTATTTCATTTTTGAAGCCTTGTAGGCCGCGCCGAGCAGTGCTGCGTTATTACCAAGCTCAGTATTAACTATCTTAACACTGCGGAATGTTTCCATCAGTTCTTTATAAATTTTTCTGTCTATAAGCTCAATTATATATTCTTCGCTCATTATACCGCCGCCAAGCACAAGAAGTTGTGGATTAAATGAATAGATAATACTTTTTAAACCAATGATTATTTCATCAATCCAGGTATCAACAACATGCCGAATTTCAGGATCTTGTAAATTTGTTTTGTTAAATATTTGAAATCCGTTTAATTCTTTGCCGGTAACCTTTTCAACTGCTTGAGTTAATGCTTTTGCAGAAGCATATTGTTCATAACAGCCTTCGCCTCCGCAAGGGCATGCTCTGCCGCCTGCATGCGTGATTATATGCCCGAATTCACCGGCGGATGAATTACAGCCTTTATATAAATTATTGTTTAAATATATTGCACCGCCGATTCCTGTTCCGAATGTTAGGCTTACAAAATCGCTGTATCCCTTAGCGGCACCGAATATTGCCTCTCCGAGCGCTGCTGCGTTTACATCATTTTCAACATAAGCAGGAAGTCCGGTTTTTGTTTCAATCGTCTTTTTTACAAGCATACCCGTGTAGTAAGGAATATTGTCGCTTGAATAAACAACTATTCCGTTTTTTGAATCAACTTGCCCGGCGGTACTTATTGCAACTCTGTCTATGTTGTCATAAGAAGTTATGATATCAATTATCTTGTTAATAATAAACTGCCCGCCTTTTGAAGCTTGGGTAGGTATGGATTTAAATTCGCTCATTTCAAAATGCTCATTGCAGACTGCATATTTAATATTAGTTCCGCCTATGTCAAATGTAAGAATTCTCATGGCAAAATCTCCTTTTCTTTATATTTTGATTATATCAGCCGGTCATTTATATTTCAATATATATTGAAAAATTTTAAGTTTTGTGATATTATTTACTAAATTATTTGTTGTAAGGGGAATTTACCGTGAATAATGATTTTGATAACGATAAGCTTGATAATCCGCTTGTTGTTCATAAAATAACAGATGCTTCTTATCAGGAATCGGATTATGATTCCGATCTTAACAAAACACATATTGAAGAAGAAACAGCAACCCTTGAAAGGCACCGCTTCAGAAAAGAGAAAAAGCGCAGTAAATGGCCTGTTGCGATTGTTTTTATCGCCGTTATTGTTGCTGTTTTCAGCTATCTTATTTTCAGCGGCACTCTTTCAAATATTGTGCAAAAAGATACAACGGTGCCTCAAACCGAGTCTGCTGATACAACAGAAGGCAATCCTTATGCCGGAATTATAACGGTTAAGGGAACAACTATTTTCTTTGAAGGCACAGAAGTTAACGGCATTGAGGGATTAACCAGAGAAGTTAAATATCTTGATGCAGGCACTTCATTCGTTGTTCAGGATGAAGATGCGGATCCTACATTTTTATCAGAAGAAGTTATACCATTACTTAAAAGCTATAACATTGAAACAGAAGTTAAGGTAATTGTTTCAAGCGGATTAACTGCTTCGAATGAAACCACCGCCGAAACGGTTGCAACAGATGCTGCAGACAACCAATGAGCTTGCAATATGTAAATAAGGCAGGGATTTGCGAAGATTTATGTAACAGGGTTTGCCGTTATTACACTTCAAATAAAGCTAATATTGATTCAACGGCTGCCAAATTTTATTCGGGAAATGATTTCTGCCTGAAATATAAATCCGATTTGATGAGACTTGCGGTTGTGATTAAGGCTTTTGAATATACTCATAAAGACTATGTTGCCAAAGGTATACCCGATGATATTTTTTTTGACACGCTTTCAGATGTTGGAATTTGGTGTGAGGAAAACGATAATAAAGGGCTTAAAAATTATCATTGGTTAAAAAACCATGTCAGATTCAGCCTTTTTAAGTTGGGAAGACTGCAGTTTCAGTTTTATCCTTGTGTTAATTTTACCCTTAATTATTCCGAACTTCCTTTTTCCTTTGGCGATAATTTGCTTTTTATTCATATTCCGAGGGCAGGAAAGCTTGATTATGAAAAATGCCGTGAATCCATAGAATTTGCAAGACGCTTTTTTTCAAATTATTTTCCTGAGTTTAAGTATGAATATTTCTTTTGTGAAAGCTGGTTATTATTCGGCGATAACAACCGCTTTATGAGTGAATCAAGCAATATTCTTCGATTCTCGGATTTGTTTGAATACGGATATTCAAACAATAATGAATCACAGGCATTTGACAGAATTTTCGGCGTTCCAAAACCATTATGTTCAAAAAGTAAGATTTCGGCATTGCCTAATAACACTTCATTGCAAAAAAACGCAATTGAATATAAGCTTGCAGGCGGAAAGTTCGGGCAAGGTGTCTGTTGGATAAAAAAATAAAGCACGGTTTGGGTTTGTGTCCTTTTGCGGAATGTGCCCAAAACCGTGCTTTTTTACAGCTTTTGATATTCTGAAACAGCTAATTTGTCGCATTTTTCATTGTATGGGTGACCGTTGTGGCCTTTTACCCAAATGAATGTTACTTTGTGTATATTTAACTGCTTAAGAAGTTCTTCCCATAAATCAACATTCAAAGCAGGCTTTTTATCTGATTTTATCCATCCTTTTTTCTTCCATCCGTAAACCCAGCCTTTATTAACGGCGTCGCAAACATATTTTGAATCTGTTGTAAGCTCAACCTCACACGGCTCTTTTAGAAGCTGAAGTGCCTTGATTACGGCTGTCAGTTCCATTCTGTTGTTAGTTGTGTGCATTTCGGCACCGCTGATTTCTTTTTCAATACCGTTATAGACCAGTACTGCGCCCCAGCCGCCTTTACCGGGATTTCCGCTGCATGCACCGTCTGTGTATATGTTTAGTTTTTTCATTATTCAAAGCCTTTCGTTTTGAAAAAATTGCAATTTTGAATATTTTATCATCATTTGAGGCAATAATCAATATAAAATCACTATCATCACGTCATCGTATACTTCATTTCTTTCTTGACAATTTAATAATCTTAATATATTATATATCTAACTGTTTAGGTCGGAAAAAATAAATAAGTAAAGGAGATATTTATGGCAAAACAGAATACGACCGCCGATAAGAGCGTTGCGGGAAAACGGAATTCCTCAAAGCGCTATTACGCTTACGGCAAGGTCACAAAAAAGTCACAAAGCTCGGCTGCTTCGGCAACAAAGACACGCAAGGGCTCTAAAAAGGCGCAGGAGGGTGTTAAGGTTGCTTTCCTTGGCGGTATGAATGAAATCGGAAAGAATATGACGGTTTATGAATACGGCGAAGATATGTTTATTGTCGATTGCGGGCTTGCTTTTCCCGGCACGGAGCTTCTCGGTGTAGACTCTGTCATTCCGGATTTTTCATATATTGAGCAAAATATTGATAAGGTCAGAGGTCTTATTGTTACACATGGTCATGAGGATCACATTGGCGGTATACCTTATCTTCTTAAAAAATTCAATATTCCGATATACTCAACAAGGTTAACAATAGGTTTGATAAAAGGCAAGTTGAAGGAACACGGATTGCTGAATAAGGCAAAACTTCACGAAATTAACCCGTCAGATGTTGTTAAGCTCGGCAAATTTTCTGTTGAATTTATTCATGTTAATCATTCGATTCCTGATGCGGTAGGACTTGCAATATCATCTCCGATGGGTGTTATTATACACACAGGCGATTTTAAAATTGACACAACTCCCGTAGACGGAGATATGATAAACATTCCGCGTTTTGCAGAGTATGGCACAAAGGGTGTTTTAGCTTTATTCCAAGATTCAACTAATGCCGAAAGACCCGGTTATACAATGAGCGAAAAGAAAGTCGGCGAATCATTTTTAAATCTGTTTACAAAGGCCGGCAAAAGAAGAATTGTTGTTGCAACTTTTGCTTCCAACATTCACAGAGTGCAGCAAATTATTGATGTTGCCAAGCATTTAAGACGCAAGGTTGCCGTTGTTGGCAGAAGCCTTGAAAATCTTGTTCAGGTTGGCGAAGAACTCGGTTATTTGAATGTGCCTGATAATATTCTTATAAGCATAGACAGTATTAAGGACTATCCCGATGATAAACTCGTTATCATAACAACAGGCTCACAAGGCGAGCCTATGAGTGCTCTTACAAAGATTGCGAACGGCGAGCACAGAAAAGTAACAGCTTCTCCAAATGATTATGTTATTATTTCAGCAACGCCTATTCCGGGCAATGAAAAAATGGTAAGCAATGTTGTTAATGAATTGATGAAGCGTGATATTGAAGTTATTTATGAAAACATGTATGAGGTTCATGTTTCGGGCCACGCTTGCCAAGAAGAATTAAAACTGATGATGGGCATAATAAAGCCAAAGTATTTTTTCCCTGTTCACGGCGAACAAAAGCATCTTAAAAAGCATGCTAAACTTGCTGAGGCTATGGGTATTTCAAAGAAAAATATTTTTATAGGAGACATAGGAAAGCACGTTGAAATCACTGAAAGAGGCATCAAAGTGCTTGATGATGTACCGAGCGGCGATGTTTATGTTGACGGTATCGGTGTGGGTGATGTTGGAAATATCGTATTAAACGACAGAAAACATTTATCTGCAGACGGCATCATTATCATTGTTGCAACAATTGATTCTCAAACCGGAGAGGTGCTTTCAGGCCCCGATATAGTAAGCAGAGGCTTTGTTTATGTGCGTGAAAGCGAAGAGCTTATTGCTGCCGCAAGAGATCTTTCTTGCAGAATCATTGAAGAAACATATAACAGCAGATATCATGACTGGAATTCTGTTAAAACTAATTTAAGAGACGAAGTTTCTAAAATGATGTATGAAAAAACTAAACGAAATCCTATGATTTTGCCGGTTATAATGGAAATTTAATCGGTTGAAATTTAATATAAAATCTGCCGCTATGGTGCGGCAATCATAAATAAACGGGAGGATTCAATAATGAAGGTTATTCTTAAGGCGGATGTTAAAAATCTCGGCAAAAAAGGTGAGCTTGTAAATACTTCAGACGGTTATGCAAGAAATTTCCTTTTTCCAAAGGGCCTTGCTGTTGAAGCAAACGCAACTGCAATGAATGATTTTAACAATAAAGAAAGTGCTAAAAAATTCCATAAGGCAGAAGAAATCAAAGCTGCAAAAGAGGATGCCGCAAAGCTTGACGGCAAAACAGTTAAAGTTACTGCAAAAGCAGGCGCAAACGGCAAACTTTTCGGCTCTGTTACCGGAAAAGATATTTCTTTGGCAATTAAAGCGCAGCTTGGCATTGATGTTGATAAGCGCAAAATTTCTGTTGCAGACATTAAGCAATTCGGCACATATGAAGCAGAACTGAAAATTTATCAGGGAATAAGCGCTAAAATTTCCGTTCAGGTTACCGAAGCGTAAGCCCGGCTCATATTTTCAGTTAATTTAGGATTGGGAAACGGATGGTAAAAATGGCAGATACAAACAGCACAAATTTAACAACATTACCGTATAATCTTGAAGCTGAGCAGGCTGTGCTCGGCTCGGTTTTGATTGATCCGGAATGTATGGAGCAAATTGTAACGATTGTTAAGCAAGAGTATTTTTATCTGCCGCAGCACAGGGCAATTTTCGGCTCTATGATGTCTATGTTTTCAGGATCGAAAGCGAAAATCGACCCTGTTGTTATTGCAGATGTGCTTGCAAAAGAGGGGCATTATGACCTTGCCGGCGGAAGAGACTATCTTATTGCGCTAAGAGACAGTGTGCCGTCAACCGCAAACGTTGAAACTTATGCGCACATTGTTGAAGAGCAATATTTTTTGCGTGCTTTAATCACCATTTCTCAGGAAATTATAGAAAATGCGTCCGGCGGTGAAGCTAACGCAAACACACTGCTTGATTCTGCTGAACAAAAAATATATGACATCAGGCAGGGGCGAGATGTAAACGGCCCCAAAAAAATCTCCGATGTTATCGTTAATGATGTATACGACAGATTGCATAAGCTTACCGGTGAAGACAAAGAACAGTTTAAAGCCATTCCGTCAGGTTTCGGAATGCTTGATAAATACATAACCGGCTTAAACAAATCTGATTTCATTTTAATTGGTGCAAGACCGGCAATGGGTAAAACTTCTTTTGCCCTTAATCTTGCAACAAATATTACCATGCTTGCTAAGAAAAAATGCATATTCTTTAGCCTTGAAATGACAAAAGAACAGCTTGCCGAAAGATTGCTTTCCGCAAGAGCCGGCATACCGAGCCAAAAGCTGCGAACCGGTGAATTGTCTGATGACGAATGGGTAAGGCTTGGAAATGCCGCAGGTGATTTTGAAGATGCAGAGCTTTATCTTGATGATGTTTCAAGCACAACCGTTCCGGAAATAAAATCCAAAACACGGCGTCTTAAAAACGTTGATGTTGTGCTTATTGACTATTTGGGACTTATTCAATCGGCAACAAGAAAAGAAAACAGAGTTCAAGAGGTTTCGGAAATAACAAGAAACTTGAAGATGATGGCAAAGGATTTAAATATTCCGGTAATTTGCTGTGCTCAGCTTTCCCGTGGAACGGAAGGCAGGGGAAAAAGCCACAAACCGCAGCTTTCGGATTTGCGTGAATCAGGCTCAATCGAGCAGGATGCCGATATTGTTATGTTTCTTTACCGTGAGGAATATTATAAAAATGAGCTATCAGATGATAAACAGGAAGAAATTGACGAATCTTCAACCGAACTGATTGTTGCAAAAAACAGACACGGTGCAACAGGCTCGATTGAAATGACTTTTGATAAAGAGTTCACACGCTTCAGGTGTGTTGATAAAAAATATGAATGATAAAATCTCGCAAACAATTGAAAAATATTCAATGCTTGCAAACGGAGATACTGTTCTCGTGGCGCTTTCGGGCGGTGCCGATTCCGTGTTATTAACAGAGTATCTGCTTTCTGTTAAAGAGAAATTCAATCTTACCATTATTGCCGCCCATGTTGAACACGGTATAAGGGGGGCAGACAGTCTTGCCGATTGCTGTTTTTGTGAAAATTATTGCAATAATAAGGATATTCGGTTATTTACGAAGCATATAAATGCACCTAAGGAAGCCGAAAGTAAAGGAGTAGGCATTGAGGAATACAGCAGACAGGCAAGATATGACTTTTTTAACTCAATAAAATGTGATAAAATAGCAACAGCTCATAATCTTTCGGATAATGTGGAAACAATGCTGTTTCGCCTTGCCAGGGGCACATCGCTGAGAGGTGCATGTGCGATTCCTCCTGTAAGAGGAAAAATTATCAGGCCGCTCATAAATGTTACATCAACCGAAATAAGAAATTATTTAGACGATAACGGCATTGCTTATTGTGTGGACAGAACAAATTTTGAAAATGATTACGCAAGAAATAAAATAAGAAATATTATCATTCCCGAGTTAAAAAAAATAAATCCCGCTTTTGAGTTTAATGTATCAAATTTTATTTCATGCGCTGCAGATGATGAGGCGTATCTTGACGGCATAGCTTCTGAAATTTTTGACCTTGTTTGCAAAAATAATGAAATAGATTGCGATAACCTGAATCAGTATGATCTATCTATAATCAGGCGAGTTATCGCAAAATGGCTTAACAATAATAAACTTAAGGTTAACACATATATTTTATCCAAAACCGTTTTCTTGCTGAATAAAAGCTCGTCTTTTACCGTTGCAAAAGGAGTTAATGTTGCTTCGGCAGGAGGAAAATTAAAACTCTTTAAATCAGAAAAAAGAGATAAATTTAAATTTGTTGTTGATAAAAAAATAATTCCTGTTAAAGAATTCTTAACTATATGTGAATTTAATTCTAAATGCTTTGACTTTTATTGTGACTGTGATAAAATAATTGGCAGTGTTAAAGTCAGAAGCAGAATTGCAGGCGATGCTATTGCTCCTAAAGGGAGAAATTGCACCAAATCACTCAAAAAGTTCTATAACGAATTGCATATTCCGGCAGAGAAAAGAGCCGAAGTTCCTGTTGTTGCAGATGAACACGGAGTAATCGGAATATGCGGATATGCGGTTTCTCAGCGTGTTGCTGTTGACGGTAATACGCAAAATGTTTTGATTTTAAATATCCGTACGGAGGATTTTTTTAATGAATAATATGTCCAAAAATTGGAAATCGGCTTTATTTTATATTTTGATTCCTGTTATACTTGTTGCTCTTGCACTCGGATTTGCAAATAAACAAAATCAAACAGATTTAAAATACAGCCAGGTTGTGCAGCTTTTTAAAACTGATCAAGTAAAAAGCTTTGAAATCGATTTAACATCGGGCACTTTAACTTATTCAACATTCAATGAGCCGGATAAGGTTCAAAAATATAATGTTCCCAGTGTTACTTATTTTCTTGAAGATATCAGAGACAGCGTTGATGAATATAATGAAAAAAATCCCGATGCAACAATAGATTTCAACTATAAAAAAAGCAATTCAAGAAATTGGATTTATTCGTTGCTTCCTTATCTTCTTATCATTGTATCAGGCGGCTTCTTGTTTTGGTTTATGATGAAGAAAATGGGCGACACCATGAATTCAGATACTAACAGAACTCTCGGTTTCGGAAGAGTAAAAACCAAAACCGTTGAGGATAAAAACAAGAAAACATTTGCCGATGTTGCCGGATGCGATGAGGAAAAAGCCGAGCTTGAGGAGATTGTTGAGTTCTTAAAGGACCCTGCAAAATTCACCGAACTCGGTGCGAGAATACCTAAGGGCGTTCTTCTTGTAGGCCCTCCCGGTACAGGTAAAACTCTGCTTGCAAAAGCAGTTGCGGGTGAGGCAAATGCTCCGTTTCTTTCTATTTCAGGCTCCGATTTTGTTGAGATGTATGTAGGCGTTGGCGCAAGCCGTGTTAGAGACTTGTTTTCACAGGCAATAAAAAAGGCGCCCGCAATTGTATTCATTGATGAAATTGATGCTGTGGGCAGGCACAGAGGTGCAGGCACGGGCGGCGGCAATGATGAAAGAGAACAAACGCTTAATCAGCTGCTTGTTGAAATGGATGGTTTTGATTCTAATTCAGGAGTCATAGTTATGGCTGCAACAAACAGACCTGATGTTCTTGATCCGGCTTTGCTTCGTCCCGGCAGATTTGACAGACAAATTACGGTTAATCGCCCCGATGCGCAGGGAAGAGAGGATATTCTTAAGGTTCATGCAAAAAATAAGCCTCTTGCTCCCGATGTTAACTTGAAAGACCTTGCTCAAATGACAATCGGCTTCACAGGGGCCGATCTTGAGAACTTGCTTAATGAAGCAGCGCTGCTTGCTGCAAGAAAGCATAAAAAAGCTCTTACAAACGAAGAAATTCAAGATGCAGTTACCCGTGTGGAAATGGGTACGGAAAAGAAATCACATAAGTATTCCGAAAAAGCTAAAAAACTTACGGCATATCACGAAGCCGGCCATGCTGTGGCATCATATTATCTTGAAAATCATGATCCAGTTAAAGAAATTTCAATTATTCCGAGAGGAATGGGAGCAGGCGGATATACTATGTATCAGCCTCAAGAAGAAAATTACACTTCTAAGAATGAAATGCTTGATCTTCTCGTTTCAATGCTCGGCGGTCGTGTTGCTGAAGCGCTTACTCTCGATGATATTTCAACAGGTGCATCGAGTGATCTTCAACGAGCAACTCAAATTTGCCGTGATATGGTTGCAAAGTACGGTATGAGTGATGAAATAGGACCCGTTGTTTTCAGCGATGAAAATAATGAAGTGTTTCTCGGTAAGGATTTCGGCCATGTTAATAATTACAGTGAGGTTACTTCTGCCAGAATTGATGAGGAAATCGAAAAGATGATGCGCTCTGCTTATGCCAAGACTCAGAAAATTCTCAGCGAGCACTATGATAAGCTGATTCTTGTTGGTGACACACTTCTTGCAAAAGAGAAGATTGATGGCAACCAATTTGAATCTCTTATGAAAAACGGCAATTTAATCGACGATGCAGTTGATAATGATACAGCAGACACTGCCGGTGAAGAAGCGCAGAATGATTCTGATTTTCAAGAATTAACTGATAATGCTGCCAAAGCCGACGAAGTAAAAAATGAGAATGTTAATGCCAATGAATCAAACAAAAATGATTCAGAAAAATAATAATTATAATGTTTTCAGAAAAAATAAGGTGTGCATAACACCTTATTTTTTTGTTTATGTGTTCGTTTTATTGGACTCTTTAAATGATATATTGTTATCATCCGAAGTAAAATCTTGACAAATATACAATATCTTGTATAATATTATCCTGTGAAGTTGTGGCAGTTTATATATGCCGCAAAATAAATAAGAATCGGAGGCTGCCATGGCTAAGAAAAAAGAATACGGTAACGAGAGTATTCGTTCCCTTAAAGGCGCCGATCGTGTAAGAAAACGCCCTGCTGTTATTTTCGGCTCAGACGGTATAGAAGGTTGCCAGCATTCCGTTTTTGAAATAATGAGTAACTCTATAGATGAAGCGAGAGAGGGCAGGGGCAATAAAATTGTGGTTACACGCTTCGAAGATTGCTCTGTTGAAATACAAGATTTTGGTGCGGGCATTCCGGTTGATTTTAACAAGGCAGAAAATGAGGAAAACTGGAAGCTTCTTTTCTGTGAAATGTATGCAGGCGGTAAATATGATAACGGCGCAGACAATTATGAGTATTCTCTCGGTTTAAACGGGCTTGGTCTTTGTGCAACACAATATGCATCCGAATATATGGATGCGGAAATACACAGAGACGGTTTTTGCTACACATTGCACTTTGAACACGGCGAAAATGTCGGCGGGTTAACAAAAGTTCCTTACGATAAGCGTGACACCGGCACCAGAATCAAATGGAAGCCGGATTTGAAAGTTTTCACGGATATAAATGTGCCGCTTGAGTTTTATTTAGATACGATAAAGCGCCAGGCTATTGTTAATGACGGCGTTACTTTTGTTTTTAAGAATCAGATTGGTTCAAGATTTGAAACAACTGAATTTTGTTATAAAAACGGTATAAAAGACTATGTTCAAGAACTTGCAGGAGATACTGCATTCACAACTCCGCAATATTGGGAGTGTGAACGTGTTGGTCGAGACAGAGAAGATTTAAGCGATTATAAGCTCAAAATTAAAGCTGCGTTGTGCTTTTCATTAAAAACGCAATGCAAAGAATACTATCATAACTCAAGTTATCTTGAGCATGGCGGTGCGCCTGATAAAGCCTTCAAAAGCGCATTTGTTAACCAGATAAACGCTTATTTGAAAGCAAATAACAAATATAACAAAACCGACAGTCAAATAAATGTGCAGGACATTGATGATATTATAATTTTTGTTGTTTCCTCTTTTTCAACTCAAACTTCATATGAAAACCAAACGAAAAAGGCTATTACAAATAAATTCATTCAAGAAGCGATGACGGACTTTTTCCGCAAACAGCTTGAAGTCTATTTCATAGAAAATAAAATGGATGCCGATAAAATAGCTGATCAAGTGCTCATCAATATGCGTGCTCGTGTTAAGGCAGAAAATACAAGAAAAAGCCTTAAGTCAACTCTTGCAAGCAAGATTGATATGACAAATCGTGTTCAGAAATTTGTTGATTGTCGTTCAAAAGATGTTAATGAAAGAGAACTCTTTATTGTTGAGGGTGACTCGGCTCTCGGTGCTTGTAAACAGGCAAGGAACGCTGATTTCCAAGCAATAATGCCACTCAGAGGTAAAATTCTAAACTGCTTAAAATGCGAATATGATAAGATATTTAAAAGTGATGTCATAACAGATTTAATAAAGGTTCTCGGTTGCGGCGTTGAGGTTCGTTCTAAATCGGCAAAGGATCTTTCCGCATTTGATATTAACAATCTTCGTTGGAATAAAATATTGATTTGTACCGATGCCGATGTTGACGGTTTCCAAATCAGAACACTTGTTCTTACAATGATATACAGGCTTATGCCTCAGCTCATTGAGCAAGGAAAGGTATATATTGATGAATCGCCGCTTTATGAAGTAACTTGCAAGGATCAAACATATTTTGCCTATAATGAAGTGGAAATGGATGATATTAAAAGGCAAATCGGCGATCAAAAATATACCGTTCAGCGTTCAAAAGGACTTGGCGAGAACGAGGCCGATATGATGTCGCTGACAACAATGAATCCGGATACAAGAAGGCTTATTCTTGTTACTTCCGATGAGGCTCAAAAAACCTCTGAAATGTTTGATTTACTGCTTGGTGATAATCTTGACGGCAGAAAGCAATATATAACCGATTATGGTTATCTTTATATTGATTCGGCTGACGTAAGCTGAATTATTCAGGTGATTAAATGGCTAAAAGAAGAAAAAATAATAATGAATCAAATACTTTAAGTGAGAATGTGCATATCGAAAATGCCGGCACGGTGGTTAATGAGGTTATAACAGATACTCTAAAAACCAACTATATGCCATATGCAATGAGCGTTATTCTTTCTCGTGCCATTCCGGAGATTGATGGTTTAAAACCGTCTCATCGCAAACTGTTGTATACAATGTACAATATGGGTCTGCTTACAGGAGGCACAATAAAAAGCGCCAACATTGTCGGCAGAACGATGCAGCTTAACCCGCACGGTGATGCTTCAATTTATGATACTATGGTGCGCCTTTCAAGAGGCAATGAAACGCTGCTTTATCCATATGTTGAATCAAAGGGAAATTTCGGTAAGGCATATTCAAAAAACATGATGTATGCAGCATCACGATACACGGAAGCCAAGCTTGCTCCTATTTGCAATGAATTGTTTGGCGACATTAACAAAGACACGGTTGATTTTGTAGATAACTATGATAACACGATGAAAGAGCCACGTCTTTTGCCGGTAACTTTTCCTTCTGTATTGTGTAATGTAACAACCGGTATTGCTGTAGGTATGGCGTCTTCAATAGCTTCTTTCAATATCAAGGAAGTTTGTGAAACAACAATTGCTCTTATGAAAAACGATGAGCATATTATTTCGGATACTCTTATTGCGCCTGATTTTGTCGGTGGCGGTTATATTATTTATGATAAGGACGAGCTTAATAAAATTTATGAAACAGGCAGAGGCTCTGTTAAGGTTCGTGCAAAATACAGCTATGATAAATCCGCAAACTGCATAGACATAACTCAAATTCCGCCAACAACGACATCGGAAGCAATTATAGACAAGATTATTGACCTTGTTAAGGGTAATAAAATAAAAGAGATTTCCGACATCAGAGATGAAACAGATCTTAAAGGCTTAAAGATTACAATTGATTTAAAACGCGGCGTTGATGCGGATAAGCTTATGACAAGGCTTTACAAAATGACAACGCTTGAGGATTCATTCTCTTGTAACTTTAATGTGCTTATTAACGGAAAACCCGGAGTAAGATCTGTTAAGGAACTTCTTAATGAATGGATTAAGTTTAGATTAACCTGCATTACAAGGCGTGTTAATTTCAGTCTTACCAAAAAGCGCAATCAGCTTCATTTACTTAAAGGTCTTTCAAAAATTCTTTTGGATATAGATAAAGCTGTAAAAATAGTAAGGGAAACAGAATCCGAGGCAGATGTTGTTCCAAACCTCATGATTGGCTTTGGAATTGATGAAATTCAGGCAGAATATGTTGCGGAAATAAAGCTTCGCCATTTAAACAGAGAGTATATACTCAAACGAATCAGCGATATAGAAGCTCTTGAAAACGAAATAGCAGAGCTTGAAAAAATCCTTTCAAGTGAAGTTCGCAAAAAGAAAATTATTATTTCAGAGCTTGAAAATGTTGTTAAAAAATACGATTCGGGCAGAAAATCGGAAATTCTTTATGATGTTGTTTATGACGATATGCAGGATGAGCCGGAAATTGCAGATTATCCCGTAACTGCTTTTATTTCCGCAGAAGGATATTTCAAAAAAATCAAAACAGCAAATTTACGCATGAGCGGTGAACAAAAGGTTAAAGAAGGCGACGAAATTAAAGAGCAAATTGAATGCTCAAATCGTGATGAATTGCTTGTGTTTAGCAATCAATGCCAGGTATATAAAGCAAAGCTTGATGATTTTGCAGATACAAAAGCATCCGTGCTTGGCGATTATTTGCCTGCAAAGCTTCAAATGGATGAGTCGGAGCAGGTAAGCTATGTTTGTGTTGTCGGAGAGTATAAAGGCTATATGTTGTTTGTGTTTGAAAACGGCAAAGTAGCAAAGGTTGACATATCTGCTTATGAAACTAAAACAAACAGAAAAAAGCTAATAAATGCCTATTCCGATAAATCTCCGCTTGTTGCAGCTGTATATTTGAGCGAAGACAGAGATATTGTTTTAGAATCTCAGGGCGGGCGTAAATTGCTCTTTAATTCAGCAGTGCTTCTTTCAAAAACAACAAAGAATACTCAGGGTATTCAGGTTATGACTCTCAAAAAGAAAAATGATAAGATTATTTCAATTCATTTTTATAAAGAGGGTGAATTTGAAAAGGAATGGCGCTACAGACCCAAAAATTTGCCTGCAGCAGGTGCAGTTCCCAGCGCTGCTGATATCGGCGAACAAATTACGTTCTGATATATTATTTGTTTCGCAGAAAAATGCTCGGTTTGATACCGAGCAATAATTGATTATTTGATAACGCAAAAAAATTCTGTTTATTAAATATAAAAAAACACTTGCATTGGCGCTGTTGTTGTGCTATAATCCTGTAGTATTAAGTATCTACGGAGGATTTATCAATGCTTTGGTATCATTATGTATTCGGTGCAATTTTGATAATTTTATCTATAATAATCATCGCTGTTGTTTTGCTTCAGGAAGGTCGTTCTCAAAATCTTTCCGGTGCAATTGCCGGCGGTGCCGACACATTTCTCGGTAAAACCAAAGGCCGCACAATTGAGGCTAAGCTTGAGAAAATAACTAAATGGCTTATAGGTGTATTCTTTGTAATTGTGCTTGCGGCATTTCTTGTTTTCTTGTTTGTTTAATAGGAAGAATTTGATAACCTTGCGTTAAGCAAGGTTATTTTTTTTGGTGAAATATGGATTATGTTGTTGTTGATTTAGAATGGAATAATGCATTCGATTATAAAACTAAAAAAGGAATAAATGAAATTATTGAAATAGGGGCTGTACGGCTAAACAGGCGTTTGCAAGTTGTGGACACCTTTAAGCAACTAATCAAACCCAAGCTTTCAAAAAAACTTTCGAAAAGATTTATTGATTTAACCGGGATTACTCAGGAAGAGATTTCGGAATACGGCATTCCGTTTGATCGCGCAATCGCTGATTTTACAAGATGGTCGGCAGGAGATGATGTGCTGTTTATGAGTTGGTCAAACAGTGATCTCTATGTGCTTGTTTCCAACTATCAGCGCTTCTTTGGCACAACTTCCGTGGATTTTATAAATAAATACATGGATGTACAAAAATATTGCCAAGGTGAAATGAAAATAGCAGGCAAAGATCAAGTTAGTCTTTCACATTGTGCGGAAATGCTGAACATATCTATTGATGATTTGTCGCTTCATCGTGCGCTTGAGGATTGTTATTTGGAAGCCGAGTGCTTCAAGGCGGTATACAACAAGAACTCGCTTGCAGAGCAGATAAGCATTTGCGATGATGATTTCTTTGCCCGCCTTGCTTATAAGCCATATTTGCTTACAGCTCCGGTTTCCTCTCACTATAATCTTTACAAAGATGAATTCTTTTGCCCCGTATGCAATGAGCGAATGACTCGGTTAAGCGATGCAC
The DNA here is from genome assembly GCA_900539775.1 of uncultured Anaerotruncus sp. GTDB lineage: Bacteria > Bacillota > Clostridia > Oscillospirales > Acutalibacteraceae > Eubacterium_R. The sequence goes on from UQDL01000002.1 coordinate 101,282, forward strand.
AGGTAGTTAACAGCGCTTTTAAACTGGTTTGCGGCTGCAAAAATTGCAACAAAAAGTTTTGGATTTTTGTAAGAGCACGAAAAACTTATGACGGTGTAACACTTTCAAAAAGAGCCGTTATGATGAATAAATCAAGAGCAAAAAAATATTAACAAAAAATTTCTTTATTTAATTTAAGTTATATAGTATAATATTTGCATCACAGTTCTTATTCTGTGAAAAATGTTTTATTTAATGCTTACAAAGGAGGTATGAACATGGCTAATGAATATGATGATCTTTTGGAATCATTTATGAATAATTCGGCTAAGGTTTATGACGAAGATAAGAAAAGCCTTGAAAATAAGCCAAATAAAAAGCCTGCTGCATACATCGAAAGCGATAAAGCATCTAAGCAATCCGTTCAGCGCTCAAGAGGGAAAAAACCGTCTAAGCGTTCAAACAGCGGTGTTGCAGTTAAAAGCAAAGCACCGGCATCGCTTGCAGGTAGAATTATACTGGGCATATTGCTTGTTATTCTTGTTGTCGGCATAGTATGTGCTTCTGTTATAATGATTTACGGCTACAGTTATGTTCACGGCGATCCGGTTTTTAACCTCACAGAAGAAAAATATTCTCAAAACCAAACTTCTTTTATTTACGGTGAAAATGAAAGCGGCGATCAGGTTGAGCTTACAAGGCTTCACGGCGAGGAAAACCGCATCTGGGTTAATCTTGAGGATATGAGCCCTTATATGAAAGAGGCTTTCATTTCAATTGAAGATGAGCGCTTTTTAAAGCATCACGGAGTAGACTGGATACGCCTTGTTGGTGTTATTGTTAAAAGATCCAACAACGGCCAAGGCGGCTCAACCATAACACAGCAGCTTATTAAGAACCTAACCGACGAAAATGAAGTTACTATCGTAAGAAAGTTTAATGAAATTCTTTCTGCTTTAAATATTGAAAAAAATTACAGCAAGGATGAAATCATAGAAGCTTATTTAAACACAATTTATCTTTCCGAAGGCTGCTATGGTGTTAAAACCGCTTCCGAAAAATACTTTGGTAAGGATGTTTCGGATCTTAATGCCGCCGAATGTGCTTCTATTGCATCAATCACTCAGTATCCAAGCAAATATGATCCGTTAAGGCATCCGGAAAACAATAAAAAGCGTCAAGAAAGAGTTCTTGAGAAAATGTTAAAAAGAGGCGTTCTCAATCAAGAAGAATATAACGCAGCATTAGATTATGAATTGGTGTACACAAACAGCGAAAACTACCAAGGAAGTCAAATTTCAAGTTCTCAAAGCTCTGCAAATGAAAATAAAATAAATTCCTACTATGTCGATTATGTAATTAAGTCTGTAATTGATGACTTGCAAAAAATGGGCTACACTCAAAAGAAAGCCAAGGCAATGCTTTACGGCGGCGGACTTAAAATATATACTGCCGTTGATTATGATGTTCAAAATGCGCTTGAAGATGTGTATGAAAATTATAAGAAAATGCCCGATAAAAAAGTTCAAGGCGCCATGGTTGTTATGGACTATGAAGGCAGAATTTTAGGCCTTGTCGGCGGAACAGGAGAGTATTCCGGCAAACTCGGTTTAAACAGAGCTTCTCAATCCGTTCGTCAGCCCGGTTCTGTTATCAAGCCACTGTCTGTGTATGGACCGGCATTTGAAAAAAGCCTGCAAGACAATAATGTGAATATTTATTGGTCAACAATGATTGAAGATAAACCGCTTAAGAAAGTTAACGGAAAATGGTGGCCAACAAACGAAGGCGGTAAATATTCAGGTAATAATGTATCAATTCAGTACGGTCTTTCAAAGTCATTAAACACGGTTTCGGCTCGTACGCTTGATAAAATAGGCGTTGACTATTCTTTCGATTACATTACTCAGCGTTTCCACATTTCAACCTTGAAAGTGCAGGATGAGGATTATGCACCGCTTGCAACCGGCTCGCTTACAAACGGCGTTACGACTCTTGAAATGACTGCTGCATATGCTACCTTCGGCAACGGCGGCGTTTACTACAAGCCATATAGCTATTATAAAATCGAGGATAGCCAAGGTAACGTTCTTATTCAAACAGATGTTAATGCAACTAAAGAGCAAGCCCTTTCTGAGAGCACTGCTTGGCTTATGAATAAGCTGTTACAAACAGTTATGACTTCCGGCACCGGTACCTCATATAAGCTCTCAAACACAGAATGTTTTGGTAAAACAGGTACAACTACCGGTTCTAAAGACCGTTGGTTTATCGGAGGCACACCCGAATATATTGCTGCTGTTTGGTATGGTTATGATACTCCTAAAGAGATTTATTATAAGCTTTCTCCAAACCCGTCCGGCACAATTTGGAAAACAGTTATGTCTGAAATTTATGATGCAAAGGGAACAGAAAAGAAAACCTTCCCCGAATATGACGGCATCGTAAAAAAAGGCGAAGGCTGGTATGATAAAAACAATATGCCGTCCTCAAGTCATTTCAGTGCCGCTGAAGAAGCAACTAAGAAGAATTCCGGAGAAAGTGAAAATACCACTGAAGAAAAAACATCTTCGGAAAGCAACGAAAAGCCAACTTCCGCTGAAAGCGAAGATTGATTTGCAGGCGGCATCGCTTGATGCCGCCTGTTTTTCTTACGAAAGGGTTCAATATGATAATAATGTCTGTGGACTACGGAGACGCACGCACAGGTGTTGCATTTTGTGATAAAAGCGAAATTCTTGCATCTCCGTATACGGTTGTTAAAGAAACTTATCTTCCGAAGCTTGCGACAAAGCTTTCCGATATAGCAGCAGAAAAGCATGCTGAAAAAATTATTGTAGGTTTGCCCGTTAATATGGACGGTACATACGGCTACAGATGCGATGAATGCAAAAAACTCGGCGTTGAACTTAACAATTTAACCGGTTTGCCTGTTGACTACCAGGATGAGCGACTTACAACCGTTATTGCACACGGCTATTTGAACGACACAAATGTGCGTGGTAAAAAGAGAAAAGAAACCGTTGATGCGGTTTCGGCAGTGGTAATATTGCAATCATACATAGATAAGAATAAAAATTAACTGACAACCGTAATTATTTACGGTGATTATATGGAAATAAAGATTAAATCTTTTAAGATCAGAATTGAATTTTCATTTATTCTTGTTGTGTGCGCTGCACTTGTATTAGATCTTAACGCCGTTGCCGATGTTTTAATATATTCTTTACTGCACGAACTCGGTCATATAGCGGCGATATACATTTTAGGCGAAAGTGCAGAAAGTTTAACTCTTTCGTGTTGCGGCGCTTCGTTAAAATATAAAAATAATATTTCAACTGTAAAAGAGGCAATAATCGCTGCGGCAGGCCCCGCAGTCAACTTAGTGCTTTTTTGTTTTCTGAATGATAAAATAAACTTGTTGCTTTTTATTTTAAATGTTTTACCGATTTTTCCTCTTGACGGAGGTCGAATCGTTAAATGTGTTTTTCCTAAGAGCCACCATACCGTCGGGATTATATTTTTAGCGTTGCTCACGGTTTTGTCTCTGTGTTTTTTGTTTAAGTACAAAACTTTCAATTTGTTAATAATAACCATATACTTATGGACAGTTAATTTGAGGATACTATGAAAAAATCTATTGAAAAGATACTGCAATATGTTCAAAAGCCTGCCCGATATGCCGGCGGCGAGCTTAACAGCGTCATAAAGGATAAATCAAAAATTGATTTAAGATATGCCTTTTGCTTCCCGGATTTGTATGAAATCGGAATGAGTCATCTGGGTATGAAAATTCTTTATTCGCTTGTAAACAGCAGGGATGATGCATGGTGCGAGAGAGTGTTTGCACCTGATTCCGATATGGAAGAGCAAATGCGAAAAAACAATGTTCCGCTTTTTGCTCTTGAAAGCGGAGATTTCATAAAAGATTTTGATTTGATAGGCTTTACCCTTATGTATGAACTTTCATACACAAATGTGCTTAATATGCTTGATTTGGCCGGCATTCCTTTGTTGGCTAAAGACAGAAAAGACCTAGCGCCGATAATATGCTGCGGTGGCCCGTGTGCCTGCAATCCTGAGCCTATTGTTGATTTTGTGGATATTGTTTTTCTCGGTGATGGCGAAGAATCAACAATGGAACTTTTGGATTTGCTGAAAAAATGCAAGAAAAACGGTGAATCAAAACACGATTTTTTGCTCAAAGCAAAGGATTTAAGAGGAGTATATGTGCCTTCATTCTATAAAGACAGTTATAATGAAGACGGCACTTTAAAAGAACTGAAACCGCTTTACGGAGCACCGGCAAAAATAAAAAAAGCCGTTGTTTCAGATATGAACAAATGCTTTTATCCGTCTTCTTTTGTTGTGCCATTTATGAGTATCGTTCACGACAGAGCTGTTGAGGAAATTTTCAGAGGTTGCATCAGAGGCTGCCGTTTTTGCCAAGCCGGCTTTACTTACAGACCGATAAGAGAAAAAAGCGTTGCCACAATAAATGAACAGGCAAAGGCTCTAATAAAGTCAACGGGTTATGACGAGCTTTCTTTATGCTCACTTTCAACTTCCGATCACAGCTGTGTAAATGAAATGCTTTCTTCTCTTATAGATTGGACAGTTAAGGATAAAATCAGCCTTTCTCTCCCATCTTTGCGTGTTGACAATTTTTCAGATGAACTGGTAGACAAGTTAAACAAAGTGCGAAAGAGCGGATTGACATTTGCGGCAGAAGCAGGAACACAAAGGCTTCGTGATGTTATAAACAAAAACATTACAGAAGATGAAGTGTTGACCACCTGCAAAAAAGCTTTTGATAACGGGTGGACTTCGGTTAAATTATATTTCATGATGGGGCTTCCTACCGAAACTATGGAAGATATCGAAGGCATTGCAGAACTTGCGATGAATGTTGTTCATACCTTTTATAAAAATCCAAGCCGTCAAAAAGGAACAGGTGTTCAGGTATCCGTAAGCTGTGCATCATTTATTCCGAAGCCGTTTACTCCGTTCCAATGGGAACCGGAGGACTCAATGGAAAGCCTACAGGCCAAGCAGGCTCATTTGCTTGAATCTATTCCCTCAAAAAAAATTAAAGTGTCTTATCATCAAACACCAACATCATTACTTGAAGGTGTTCTTGCAAGAGGGGACAGAAGGCTTGGAAAGGTTATGCTCGATGCTTATAAGCTTGGTTGTAAATTTGATTCATGGGACGACAGATTTAAATTTGATTCTTGGATGGCTGCGTTTGAAAAAAACGGTATTGATCCTTTTTTCTATACAAAGCGCAGGCGTCCGTTTGACGAACTTTTGCCGTGGGATCATATTGATTACGGCGTTTCCCGAAAGTTCCTTGAAAATGAAAACAAAAAGGCGCACGAGTGCAAAACAACTCCGCATTGCCGCATAAAGTGTGCCGGTTGCGGAGCAAATATGCTTAACGGAGGTAATTGTGATGCGAGAGGTTAGGCTACGCTTTTCAAAAACCGGCAGATGCAAATACATAAGTCACCTTGATATAAATCGTTGCATGTCCCGTGCATTTTCAAGAGCAGAAATTCCGCTTTGGTTTACGGAAGGTTATAATCCCCATGCATATATGAGCTTTTCACTGCCGCTTTCTCTGGGCGTTGAGAGCTTATGTGAAAGTGTTGATATAAGGCTTACGGAAGATATTTCAAATGAAAAAATACTGAAAAAAATGAATTCAGTGCTTCCGCCGGACATTAGAATAACCGATGTTTATGATGATTTTCGCGATTGCAGCGAAATCGCTTTTTCAGATTATGTTTATAAATTTGAATTTGCGGATAACGATGAGGCTCTTCAAAGGCTGAAAAAAGTTCTTGAAAGCGATGAAATACTTGCCGAAAAAAAAGCGAAACAGGGCAGGCACAGAGTTGTTAAGGAAACAAACATCAAAGAATTTATAGATAAATATAACCTTTCAATTCGCAATGGCGAAATTGTTTTAAATATCAGGCTTGAAGCCGGAACACAAAGAAATCTTAATCCAACACTGCTTTTTGATACGCTTATTAGGCTGATAGACATGGATTTTGAATGGAAAAGCATTGCAAGAATAGACCTGCTTGATAAAAATTATAAGCAATTCAGATAAAAAATGCTTGCATTTTATTGCTCTTTGTGATATATTATTAACGCATTTGTTCCGTTGCTTTCCCGCAACGCGTTAAATGCCTATTGCGTTAAGCATTTAAGCGGGTGGTCCTCTTTCATCAATTTGTTACGAACATCCGAAAAAAATTAGGAGGAAATCAGAATGGACGCACTTAAAATCATTGCTGAAGGCAGCATGAAAAAAGAACTTCCGTCTTTCTCAATCGGTGACACCGTAAGAGTAGGTGTTCGCATCAGAGAAGGCAAAACGGAAAGAGTTCAGATGTTTGAAGGAACAGTTATTGCCATCAAGGGCTCAGGCATTTCCAAAACATTTACGGTTCGCCGCGTTTCATACGGTGTAGGTGTTGAGCGTGTTTTCCCGCTTCACTCTGCTAACGTTGATTCGGTTGAAGTTATCCGTAAAGGTAAGGTTCGCCGTGCTAAGCTTTACTATCTTCGTGATCGTGTCGGCAAAGCTGCAAAAGTTAAAGAAGATATCTGACAAAGTTTTTGACCGTCTCGTTTTGGGACGGTCTTTTTACTTTGGTTTAAATTATACTAATGAAATGCAGAGGATAAATTATGCCTGATTTTCAAAAGCAATATGTTCAGTGGTTTCCGGGGCACATGGCAAAAACCCGCAGGCTTATTAAAGAAAGCCTCAATTTGGTTGACGGTGTTGTGGAAATCGTTGATGCAAGAATACCTGAATCAAGCTCAAACCCTGAGCTCAATTCAATGATTAAGCGCAAACCGAAAATAGTTTTGTTAAATAAAAGTGATGTTGCAGATCCAAATGCTACGGCAAAATGGGTTGAATATTATCGCAATCATGGTTTAACTGCTCTTGCGGTTGATTGCCGCAGCGGAAAAGGCCTTAATAAATTTATTCCAACTTGCAAAACAGTGCTTGCCGATGTTATTGAAAAAAACAACAACAAAGGGATGTCAGGAAAATCCTTGCGTTTTATGGTTGTTGGTATTCCGAACACCGGCAAATCCTCATTTATAAACAGAATGGCAGGCAAAAACAAGGCTGTTGTTGAGGACAGGGCGGGCGTAACACGCAGCAACCAGTGGTTTTCTTGCGGAAACGGAATTGAACTGCTTGATACACCGGGGGTCCTTTGGCCGAAATTTGATGATCCGCAGGTAGGGGACAAACTTGCTTTTATCGGCTCCGTTAAAGATACCGTTACCGATATGGAAGCCCTTTCCTGCAGACTCCTTGAAGTGCTTTCAAAAACTAATCCAAAGGCAATTGAGGAAAGATATAAGATAACCGACATTGAGGGGCTTCAGGGCTGGGAAATGCTTGAAGAAATCGGAAAAAAACGAGGATTTTTAATAAAAGGCGGCGAAATAAATTATGAAAGAGCCGCAGCTGCAGTATGCGATGAATTCAGAGGAGGAAAGCTCGGGCGCATCAGCCTTGAGTTGCCGTGATTATGGATTGGCTTCAATATGAAACAGCCGCAAGAAACAGCGGCTTTAACATTATTTGCGGTGTTGATGAGGCAGGCAGAGGTCCGCTGGCAGGCCCTGTTTGCGCTGCCGCAGTAATTCTTGCGCCGGGACAGATAATTGACGGAGTAAATGATTCAAAAAAACTAACGGAAAAGAAAAGGGAAATCCTTTTTGATAAGATAATATCGGAATGCGAAGATTATTCAATCGCTTATGCAAGCGAAAAAGAAATTGATGAAATGAACATACTTCAGGCAACTTTTCTTGCAATGCGCAGAGCGGTTAACGGCTTAAAAACAAAACCGGATATAGCTTTTGTGGACGGTAATCAGGATCCTAAGTTTGCAGAAATACCTTCAGAAACAATTATTAAAGGTGATGCTCACTCTGCCTCAATTGCAGCTGCATCAATTCTCGCAAAGGTTTCCAGAGACAGGCTAATGCTTGAAGCTGCCGAAAAATATCCGGAATATTTTTTTGAAAAACATAAGGGTTACGGAACAAAGCTTCATTATGAAATGATTGAACAATACGGAATATGTGAAATACACAGAAAAAGCTTTTTAAAAAAGGTGCTTAATAAATGAACAGCTTAGGAAAGCTTGCTGAAATGTCGGCTTGTGAATATCTGCAAAAGAAAAAATATCATCTTGTTGACGTTAATTACACTTCTCGCTTCGGTGAAATTGATTTAATTATGTCAAAAGGAAAATATATCTGCTTTATTGAAGTTAAAATGCGCAGTGAAAATTCAATTGCCTCTCCGATGGAATTTGTTGATGCGGCAAAGCAACAAAAAATCATTGCAACTGCAGAGATGTATCTTGCGTCACATTCGTGCGATTTGCAGCCGAGATTTGATGTTGTTGAGGTATATTATAAAAATAATAGAATGAAATCAATAAAACACCTTGAAAATGCTTTTCAATTATATTAAAATATCTAAAAGGTTTTTTACGAATTTGTGTTATCAGGAGGGCAAGTATGCTTTACACATCTACACGAGACAAATCAATTAAGGTTTCCGCCGCACAGGCGATTGCACAGGGTATCAGCGAAGAAGGCGGTCTTTTCGTTCCTTGTGAGCTTCCTCATTTTTCGATAGATAAAATCGTTTCAATGACTGCTATGTCATATATCGAAAGAGCTAAAACTGTTCTTAAAGAATTTTTAACAGACTTTACAGATGAAGAACTTGATTATTGTGTTTCAGGTGCTTATGCAGCAGAAAAATTTTCTTCTCCCGCAATAGCTCCAACAGTAAACATTAACGGTAATGAAAATATTCTTGAGCTATGGCACGGACCGACTTGCGCTTTTAAGGATATGGCGCTTCAGCTTTTGCCTTATTTAATGACAGTTTCTGCGCATAAAACCGCAGACGGCAAAACAATTGTTATACTTGTTGCAACATCAGGAGACACAGGCAAGGCTGCCCTTGAAGGTTTTAAAGATGTTGACAAAACAAAAATCCTTGTTTTCTATCCGGAAGACGGTGTATCGCCGATGCAAAAATTGCAAATGCTTACGCAAGAAGGCGAAAATGTTTCTGTTTGTGCAATAAAGGGAAATTTTGACGATGCTCAAAGCGCCGTGAAATCAATATTTACAAACAATGAGATTAAAGGTAAGCTTGCAGAAAAGAATATGATGTTTTCATCTGCAAATTCTATTAACTGGGGCAGACTTGTTCCGCAAATAGTTTACTACTTTTCAACTTACTGCGATCTTATAAATATGGGCAACATCAAAGCAGGAGATGAAATTAACGTTGTTGTGCCAACAGGCAATTTCGGCAACATTCTTGCCGGTTTCTATGCAAAGAAAATGGGTGTGCCGATCAAGAAACTCATTTGTGCATCAAACAGCAATAATGTTCTTACCGATTTTCTGAAAACAGGCACCTATGACAGAAACAGAGCGTTTTATACCACAACCTCTCCAAGCATGGATATTCTTATTTCATCGAATCTTGAAAGATTGCTCTATCATATAAGCGGTGAGGATGACGCTCTTATCCGCAACCTGATGGGTGAGCTTTCGGAAAGCGGCAAATACACCGTTTCAGACACACTTATCGGTGATATACAAACTGTTTTTGATGCAGGCTATACCGCCGAAAACAAAGTTGACGAAACGATCAAAGAGCATTTTGATAAATATGCATATCTTTGTGACACACATACCGCTGTTGCCGTAAATGTTTATGAAGAGTACGTGAAGGCAACGGGCGATGATATACCGACTGTTATTGATTCTACCGCTTCTCCTTATAAATTCTCCAAAAGCGTTCTTGCAGCAGTAAACGGCGGCAGTGTTCCGGAGCTTGACGAATTTGATATTGTTGATGCGCTTTACAAAAAAACGGGATTTGAGGTACCGAAGCCTCTTGCTTCACTTAAATCAAAAAAAGTTCGTTTCAATAATGTTTGCTCAAAAAGCGATATGAGCGAAATGGTATTTAAGCTTCTTGAACTTTAATAAAATCATTAAAAACGGCCCAGGTTATCCTGAGCCGTTTGCGCTTAAATCATATTTTATTTTTTTCTCGCTTAATTACAGCCGCAATTGCAATTATCGCAGCATTTAAATGTTTCGCATTTAGTTTCTGTTGTTGTAGTTGCATTTGTGTTTCCCACTGTGATATGGCCTGCATTGCAGCTATTGTCGTTTTGGTGATGAACACAGTTTTTAACTTGGCAACTTATGCCTTTGATTTCATTCATGAAATTCACTCCCTTCTTTGATATTTTCTGCATAACTGTCATAATTATTCAAATAAACAATTGCTTTTGAAAGGAATAATAAATGTCCCTTTACGCCATTGCCGACACTCATTTATCTTTCGGCACCGATAAACCCATGGATTCATTTGAAGGATGGCAGGATTATACCTCCAGACTTAAAAATAATTGGAATAAACTGATCGAAGAAGATGATGATGTTATAATAGCCGGAGATATAAGTTGGGCTATGGATTTTTCTCAACTAAAAGCCGATTTTGATTTTATTGAGGCTCTTAACGGCAACAAAATCATTCTTAAAGGAAACCATGATTATTGGTGGAACACAATGTCTAAACTAAATAAATTTTTAGAGGATAATCACTATAAAACGATTCGTTTTCTTTACAATAATTCATACAGTCTCGGCGGCGTTTCAGTGTGCGGAACAAGAGGTTGGATGATGGAGTGCGAGAATGAAGAAGACATTAAAATTTTAAATAGGGAAGTCGGCAGGCTCAGAAGAAGCCTTGAAAGCGCAGAGAATGATGAAAAAATCGTATTTTTGCATTATCCTCCGATTTCAGACATATCAAGATGTGATGAGATAATAAATATTTTGAATGAATTCGGAATAAAAAAATGCTGTTACGGGCATCTTCACGGTGATGCGGCAAAATATGCCGTTTCCGGAGAAGTGAACGGTATTGATTACAGATTGATATCCTGTGATAAACTAAAATTCACACCTTATTTAATTTTAAAATATTGATTTATCTTGAAAAAGAATTATTATTATGCTATAATGCCTAATTGGTGATAAATAATTATAATTAAGGAGAGTTTAATATGGCACTCAAATCATCCAATAAAATTGATACAAACACATATGAAATCGAAGTAACTGTAGACAGTGAAACCTTCAAAAAAGCTTGCACATCAGCTTACCTTAAGGGCAGAAAAAACATTCAGATTCCCGGTTTCCGTAAGGGCAAAGCAACTCAAGGCATGATTGAAAAGCTTTACGGCGAAGGCGCATTCTGTGAAGAGGCTCTTGACGAAGTATATCCAAAAGCAGTTGCAGCTGCATTTGATGAAGCAGGTCTTGAAGTTGTTGATGCTCCTTTCGATCTTGAAATTCCCGTTATGAGCAAAGAAGACGGCATTGAAATGAAAATGAAAGTTACAACCTATCCTGAGGTTAAGCTTGGTGAATACAAAGGCCTTAAGGTTGCAAAACTTCCCACCGAGGCAACTGATGAAGATGTTGATAATGAACTTAAAAATCTTCAAGATAGAAATTCTCGCCTTATTGTAGCCGATGACAGAGCTGCTCAGGACGGAGACACTGTTTCTCTTGACTTTGAAGGCTTTGTTGACGGAGTTGCTTTTGAAGGCGGCAAGGGTGAAAATTATCCGCTTGAGCTTGGCTCAGGTTCATTCATTCCCGGCTTTGAGGAGCAGGTTGCAGGCCACAAAATTGATGAGGAATTTGATGTTAACGTTACATTCCCGAAAGAGTATGCAGAAGAGCTTGCAGGCAAGGATGCCGTTTTCAAATGCACAATTCACGAAATCAAAGCTAAAGAGCTTCCGGAGCTTAATGATGAATTTGCTCAGGATGCATCGGAATTTGATACTCTTGACGAGCTTAAAGCAGATCTTAAAAAGCAGATCTCGGATAAAAAGGAAGCAGACGCAAAAACCGATATGGAAAATCAGCTTCTTGAACAGATCTGCGACAATATGACCGTTGAAATTCCGGAGTGTATGTTTGCTAAGAGACAGGACGAAATGGCTCAGGAATATGATTACAGACTCAGATCTCAGGGCCTTGACCTTGATACATACCTTAAGTATCTCGGCCAAGATATGGATAGCTTTAAGGAAACTTTCAAAGAAGGTGCTGAAAAGCAAGTTAAGGTTTCTATAGCATTAAAAGCAATCATCTCTGCAGAAAACATTGAAGCTTCTGATGAAGATATCAATGCCGAGGCTGAGAAGATCGGTGCACAATACGGTATGGATGCAGAGCAGGTTAAAAAGGTTCTTCCCGCTGACCAGCTTGCCGAAGATGTTAAGCGCAACAAAGCTGTTGATCTTATCGTAAACAGCGCAGTTGTTGAATAAACAATTTTATTAAAGGAAAGTGATTTATTATGGCATTGGTACCTTATGTTGTTGAGCAAACCGGAAACGGCGAACGCTCAATGGATATTTTTTCCCGCCTTTTAAATGACAGAATTATTGTTCTTTCTGACGAGGTTAATTCGCAAACAGCTTCACTTGTTGTTGCACAGCTTCTTTTCCTTGAAGGGCAGGATAATGAAAAGGATATAAATCTTTATATCAATTCACCCGGCGGTTCTGTAACTGACGGAATGGCTATTTATGATACAATGCAGTATATTAAATGCGATGTTTCAACAATATGCATAGGCATGGCTGCCTCAATGGGTGCATTTTTACTTTCAAGCGGCGCAAAGGGAAAGCGTATTTGCCTTCCTAACGCCGAGGTTATGATTCATCAGCCTCTTGGCCAAACACAGGGGCAGGCAACGGAAATTGAAATTGCAGCAAATCATATCTTAAGAACTAAGAAAAAGTTAAACAGCATTCTTGCTGCAAACTGCGGCAAAACAGTTGAAGAAGTAACTGCTGACACTGAAAGAGATAACTGGCTTTCAGCCGAAGAAGCTCTTGCTTACGGCCTTGTTGACAAGGTAATTGATAAAAGATAACGGAGTCGGTAATTCATGCCAAATAACGATATAAAGCATCCTGTTATAAGGTGCTCGTTTTGCGGTAAATCCGAGACTATGGTGCATAAGCTCATAGAGGGGCCGGGTGTTTACATCTGTGATGAATGCATTGCTCTTTGCAATGATATTCTTACCGAAGCAAATCATTCTGAAAGAAAGCCGCATAATTCTGGTAAAGAAGACTTCGTTCTTCCTAAGCCGGAGCAAATTAAACAAAAGCTTGATGAATATGTAATCGGCCAGGATGATGCAAAAAAAGCTCTTTCGGTTGCTGTTTACAATCATTATAAGCGTATATACTCTTCGGCATCAAATGATGTTGAACTTCAAAAAAGCAACATTTTGCTGCTCGGCCCAACGGGAGTAGGAAAAACAATGCTTGCGCAGACTCTTGCAAAAATTCTTGATGTTCCTTTTGCAATTGCAGATGCAACAACACTAACCGAGGCCGGCTATGTAGGCGAGGATGTTGAAAACATCCTGCTCAGGCTTATTCAAGCTGCCGATTTTGACATTGAAAAGGCTCAGCGCGGAATTATTTATGTGGACGAAATAGATAAAATTTCACGCAAGTCCGAAAACCGTTCAATCACCCGTGATGTAAGCGGTGAAGGTGTTCAACAGGCACTTTTAAAGATTCTTGAAGGCACTGTTTCAAATGTTCCTCCCGGAGGCGGAAGAAAGCATCCACAGCAGGAATTTATTCAGATAGACACAACAAATATTCTTTTTATTTGCGGCGGTGCGTTTGACGGAATTGAAAAAATCATTGAAAAGCGTCTTGGCTCAAAATCAATGGGATTCGGCGCAAATGTTGAAAATGAAAAGTTTGACGAAAATCAAATTCTTCACAAAGCTATCCAGCATGATTTAGTTAAATACGGCTTAATACCGGAACTTATCGGAAGAATTCCCGTTATAACAGTGCTCGATAATCTTGATAAGGATGCTTTGGTAAGAATTATGGTTGAGCCAAAAAACTCAATTATCAAACAGTATACAAAGCTTTTTGAGCTTGACGGTGTTAAGCTCGAATTTAAGAAAGAAGCACTTGAAGCCGTGGCTGACATCACATTGCAGCGAAAAACGGGTGCAAGAGGTCTTAGAAGCGTGCTTGAGAGCATACTTGAAAACCTTATGTTCACTGTGCCGAGTGACAGTACTGTTGAAAAAATAATTATCACGGAAGATTCCGTAAAAAACGGCTCAGAACCAATAATTTTGCGAAATGCAAATAAATCGGCAAAAATTCTTAAGGCTTCTGATTTAAAAAATGCATAACTGACATAAAAGGCAGGATTTTATCTTGCCTTTTATTTGTATATATTATATAATACTAAGCAACGATTATAGGTGATAGTATGTGTGAAAATAATTTTGATAATTATATAGATATGCCCGTTGTGCCGCTTAGAGGATTAGTTGTTTTCCCGGAAATGGTGCTTCATTTTGACATTGGCAGAAAAAAGAGCATTGCAGCAGTTAAGGATGCTATGAATATGGGCAGCGAAATTTTCCTTGTTTGCCAAAAAGATCCGTCAATAGATGATCCGTCAATAGATGATCTTTATGAAATCGGCGTTGTTTGCTCTGTAAGCCAAATGGTTAAAATCCCGAATTCCGATAATTTGCGTGTTGTGGTAAAGGGCAAAACCAGAGCAAGGATTGATTCTTTTGTTCAAAGCAGACCGTATTTAACAGGTGCCGTTTCTGTGATTGAGGAACAAGACGATTCAAATGATATAGAAGAAACCGCCTATTGCCGTGCTCTTAAAAGGCAGTTTGAAAGATATTCATCTTTTATTTCTAAAATATCAAATGATGTAGTTGTTAAGGTTCTTTCAATAAATGAAAACGGCAGATTATGTGATTATATTTGCACAAATTGCCTTTTTGAATATACAGAGAAGCAAGCAGTTCTTCAAACGCTTCCTGTTAAAGAGCGGCTCATGAAGCTGTTTTATTTGCTTGATAAGGAAAACTCAACTCTTGAAATAGAAGCCGAAATTCATGATAAAGTTCAGGAAAACATTGATCAAAATCAGCGTGAGTACTATTTGCGTGAGGAAATGAAGGCGATTGCCGAGGCTCTCGGAGATGCTGATAATCCTGTTGAAGAGGCCGATATATACAAATCAAAAATAATAAATCTTTCCTGTTCCGAAGAAGTTCGCCAAAAACTGCTTGGCGAGTGCACAAAGCTTATGAAAATGCCATCAGGCTCGCATGAAGGAACAGTTGTAAGAACATATTTAGATAAATGCCTTGAAATTCCGTTTGGCAAATTCACCAAAGATAATATAAATCTCGATGCTGCACAAAGGCTTCTTGATAAAGAACATTATGGCTTAAAAGCAGTTAAAGAGCGCATTGTGGAAGCTCTTGCCGTTTACAAGCGAAACCCTGATTTTTCGGGCCAAATTCTTTGCCTTGCAGGCCCTCCCGGAGTAGGAAAAACTTCTATTGTAAAGAGCCTTGCCAAGAGTATGCATCGCAAATATGAAAGAATTGCTCTCGGCGGAATTCATGATGAGGCAGAAATAAGAGGACATCGCCGTACTTACATTGGCGCAATGACAGGCAGAATTGCGGATGCGGTAATCAAAAGCGGTGTTATGAACCCGGTAATTTTGCTTGACGAAATTGATAAGGTTGGAAATGATTATAAAGGCGATCCGTCTTCTGCTTTATTGGAAGCACTTGATCCGGAGCAAAACTTCAGCTTTATGGATCATTACATTGATTTTCCGATAGATTTAAGCAAGGTTTTATTCATAACAACAGCAAATGATGTTTCTCAAATTCCTGCGCCGTTAAGGGATCGTATGGAAATAATTGAGCTTAATTCCTATACTGCGTCAGAAAAATTCCATATAGCAAAAGATTATCTTATAAAAAAAGAATGCAAAAAACACAAGCTTAATGCCCGTCAGTTCAAAATATCAGATGATGCTGTTTACACCTTAATTGATTGCTATACTGCAGAAGCAGGTGTAAGAGGTCTTGAGAAAAAAATAGCCTCACTTTGCAGAAAGGCCTCAGTTGAAATAGAAAAGGGAGCCAAGTCATTTAGGGTTACATCGGATAATATTGAAAATATATTGGGGCCAAAACGCTTTTTGCAGGATACAATTTCTGCTACAAATCAAATAGGCGTTATAAACGGCCTTGCATGGACAAGCGTAGGCGGAACGCTGCTTCCGATTGAGGTTACAGTGCTCAAGGGTACCGGGAAAATCGAATTAACCGGAAATCTTGGCACCGTTATGCAGGAAAGTGCCAAAACAGCAGTTTCCTACATACGTTCGATAGCAGACAAATTCGGTATAAAAGAAGATTTCTATAAGAATAACGATATACATATTCATGCCCCGGAAGCTGCAGTTCCGAAGGATGGGCCTTCTGCCGGTTTAGCGATAACTACTGCATTATTTTCAGAACTTACAAAAATTCCGATCCGCAGAGATATTGCAATGACAGGTGAGATAAGTCTGAAGGGTAACGCGTTGCCGATAGGCGGCCTTAAAGAAAAAAGCATGGCAGCATATAAAACGGGTTGCTGCGAGGTGATAATTCCCCGTAAGAACATGAAGGATATTGCCGAAATATCAGATGAGGTTAAAGCATCACTTGACTTTAAACCGGTTGATAAATTTCTTGATATTCTTCCGCTTGCGCTTGAGTATCTGCCTAATAAAGCAGAAATAACGGCTGCTAAAACAAACAAGCCGATAATAACCAAAGAAACCACACTCAGAGAAACGATAACACAGTAATATGAATTTTAATAAAGCAGAATTTATTGCATCATACGGTATATCAACACAGCTTATTCAGGACGACTTGCCGGAAATAGCTTTTGCAGGACGATCCAATGTAGGCAAAAGCTCTTTGCTCAATAAGTTGTTTAACAGAAAAAATCTTGCTCGTGTAAGCTCTGTGCCGGGAAAGACGGTAACAGTCAATTTCTATAATGTTGACGGCAATAGATTTGTTGACTTGCCGGGTTACGGCTATGCCAAAATTTCAAAATCCGAAAAAGACCGATTTTCAGAGCTTATGGAAGGATATTTTCAAAGCGGCAGAAACATAAAACTTGTTGTGCAGCTTGTTGATATGCGTCATAAGCCGTCTGCTGATGATATCGGAATGATTTCGTTTTTAAATGAATTTAATTTGCCGTATATTATAGTGCTTACTAAAACAGACAAATTAAAGAAAAAAGAATATGCCGCAAGGCTTTCGGCAATGCCTCAGGAACTGGGCAATCCGAATGTTCCCATTATTCCGTTTTCTTCTCAAAACGGACTTGGCGTTGATGAAGTTAAAAGAGCGATTGAAAAATCGTTTGATATTCAGGAGGATATTTTATAAAAATGGAAAAGAAACCTTTTTTAACTAAAGAAAAGACACAGGAAATTGTTAAAACTTACCCAACACCTTTTCATATCTATGATGAAAAGGGAATAAGAAAAAACGCAGAAAATCTGAAGAAAGCTTTTTCCTGGAACAAAGGATATAAGGAATATTTTGCTGTTAAAGCAACGCCAAATCCATTTCTTATAAACATTTTGCGCGAATATGGTTGCGGTTGCGATTGCTCTTCCAAAACAGAGCTTATGCTTTCAAAAACAATCGGAGCAACAGGCGATGATATTATGTTTTCTTCAAATGACACACCTATTGAAGAATTTAAATATTGTAATGATTTGGGCGGTATTATCAATTTAGATGATATTACTCATATTGAAGCCGTAGAAAAAGCTTGCGGCAAGTTGCCGAAAAAAATGAGCTGCAGATACAATCCCGGCGGCGTTTTCAAAATGAGCAACGGAATAATGGATAATCCAGGTGATGCAAAATACGGTATGACAACCGAACAAATTTTTGAAGCCTTTAAAATCATGAAAGAAAAAGGCGTTGAAGAGTTCGGTATACATTCTTTTCTTTGCTCCAACACTGTTACAAATGAGTATTATCCCGCTCTTGCAAAGGTTCTTTTCGAGCTTGCGGTTGAACTCAAAAACAAAGTTGGTGTTGATATTAAATTTATCAATCTTTCCGGCGGTGTAGGCATACCATACAGACCCGATCAGGAACCGAACAACATTTTCGAAATAGGTGAGGGTGTTCATAAGGTTTATGACGAAGTACTTGTTCCGGCAGGAATGGGTGATGTTGCAATATACACCGAAATGGGCAGATTTATGATGGGCCCCTATGGCGCTCTTGTAACAACAGCCATAAACCAAAAGCACACTCACAAAGAATATATCGGAGTTGATGCTTGTGCAGTTAATCTTATGCGCCCGGCAATGTACGGTGCATATCATCATATAACGGTTTTGGGGAAAGAAAATGCCGCTTGCGATCATAAATATGATGTAACCGGTTCACTTTG
Organism: uncultured Anaerotruncus sp.; assembly: GCA_900539775.1. Lineage (GTDB taxonomy): Bacteria > Bacillota > Clostridia > Oscillospirales > Acutalibacteraceae > Eubacterium_R. The sequence goes on from UQDL01000002.1 coordinate 119,737, forward strand.
CGAAAACAACGATAAATTTGCCATAGACAGAATGTTGCCGCAAATCGATATGGGTGATTTTATTTACATTCATGATACAGGTGCTCACGGATTTGCTATGGGATATAATTACAACGGAAAGCTTAAATCCGCAGAACTTTTGCTTTGTGAGAACGGCGATGTAAAGCTTATACGCAGGGCGGAGACACCAAAGGATTATTTTGCTACATTTGATTGTTTTGATTTTTATAATGATTTAATCAATGCATAAAATATTTGATAAAAACAGGCACAAAAATATGCCTGTTTTTATTTTTCTTCTTTACTTTCAAACTTTAGTGTGTTAAAATATACTTACATTGATTAAGGGGTGTAGTTATGTCACTTAAAAGAGATAATGATAGCTTGAATTTTTTATTTAATTGCATTTTACAGCTTCGTGATACAGATGAATGCTATGATTTTTTTGAGGATTTGTGCACGGTTCAAGAGCTAAAATCACTCAGCCAAAGAATAGTTGTTGCAAAAATGCTGTCTGAAAAATCGGTTTACACAGATATTGTTGATGCAACAGGCGCATCAACCGCAACAATAAGCAGGGTAAACCGTAGCCTTCAATTCGGATGCGACGGATATGATAAGATTTTTGAGCGCATTAAGGATGAAAATAAGGATGAAAATGTATAATCATTTTGCAACCGTTTACGATGAATTAACCGAAAATGTATCATACTCGGAAAGAACCGAATACATTTCCGGTTTTTTTCATAAATATGGCATTATGCCAGGCTCAGCGCTGCTTGATCTTGCCTGCGGCACAGGTAGTTTTTCTGAAGAATTTTTAAAAAGAGGCTATAATGTAACGGGTGTTGATCTCAGCAATGAAATGCTTACCGAGGCTCAAAGAAAATGCGCAGGCAAGGCAAACTTTATCTGCGCAAACATGTGCGAATTTACATTTGAAAATCACTTTGACGCCTGCGTTTGTTGCCTTGATTCATTAAATCACCTTGAAAACATCGAAAAGGTAAAAGAAGCAATAGAGTGCGTATATAACTCTCTCAGACAAGGCGGAGTTTTTGTGTTTGACGTAAACACTGTATACAAGCACAAATATATTCTCGGAAATAACACTTTTGTTTTTGACGAGGAAGATTTTTTTCTTTCTTGGGATAATGAATATCTAAATAATGGTAAAGTACGCTTAATTCTGGATATGTTTTTTGCTCAAGGAGATCTGTATCAACGATACACTGAAGATTTTTGCGAACAGGCTTATGATATCGATGCTCTCAAAACGGCTTTAAATCCGTTTTTTGATGTTGTCGGTGTCTATGATGATTTATCTGCAGAGGCGCCGAAAACAAACTCTGAGCGTCTTTATTTTATATGTGTGAGGAAAAAGAACAATGAGTAAACTTGTAAGATATATAACAGAGGACGGAAGCGCATTTGTTATTGCCGCGGATTCAACCGATATGATAAGAAAAATGGAACAAATTCACCAGCCCTCTGCTACCGTAACTGCCGGAATGGGTAGACTGTTAACGGCCGCTTCAATGATGGGGGTAATGCTTAAAGGTGAGGACGATAATATAACTTTGCGATTTAACGGAGACGGACCTGCAGGCAGCGTCATAGCCGTTTCAGACAGCAATGGTAACGGCCGCATAAGTGTTCAAAATCCTATAGTTGAGCTTCCGCTAAATGATAAAGGCAAGCTTGATGTAAGCGGAGCTTTGGGAAAAACAGGTTATCTTTATGTAATTAAAGACATAGGATTAAAGGAACCGTTTATCGGCACTACAGAAATCATAAGCGGCGAAGTTGCAGAGGATATAACAAATTATTATGCTGTATCAGAGCAAACACCGAGCGTTTGCTCGCTTGGTGTTCTTATAAATCCCGATCTTTCTGTTAATTGTGCGGGAGGATTTTTAATACAGCTTCTTCCAGGTTGTCCGAACGAAATTATTGATATTATTGAAAAAAGCATATCCGATATACCACCCGTAACTACAATGCTTTCCGAGGGCTTTACACCTGATGATATTGCAGCCAGAGCAATGAAAGGGCTGAAAATCGAAAAGCTTGATGAATCGGAATTCACTTACAAATGTGCATGCTCAAGAGAAAAGGCTGAAGCCGCTTTACTTTCAGCCGGGAAAGCCGAACTTGAAGATATGATAAAAGAAAACAAACCATTCACGGTAGAATGCCATTTTTGTAACAGCAATTATGAGTTTACAACCGAGCAAATAAAAACGCTTCTGAAAAAACTTAAATAATTTAAAAAAGTTTGCGAAAAAGTGTTGACATTTTGCCTCGAATATAGTATCATAAGCAGCGTTGCAACGGCAACACGGGAGTATAGCTCAGCTGGGAGAGCATCTGCCTTACAAGCAGAGGGTCACAGGTTCGAGCCCTGTTACTCCCACCACCTTGGCCCGGTAGTTCAGCTGGTTAGAACGCCTGCCTGTCACGCAGGAGGTCGACGGTTCGAGTCCGTTCCGGGTCGCCATTATGTGCTTCTGTAGCTCAGTCGGTAGAGCAGGGGACTGAAAATCCCCGTGTCGATGGTTCGATTCCGTCCGGAAGCACCATAAATGCGGATTTAGCTCATCCGGTAGAGCGCCACCTTGCCAAGGTGGAGGTAGCGAGTTCGAGTCTCGTAATCCGCTCCATCGGGCACTAAGAAATTAGTGCCCATTCTCTTAAAACGGCACCATAGCCAAGTGGTAAGGCAGAGCTCTGCAAAAGCTTTATGCCCCAGTTCAAATCTGGGTGGTGCCTCCAATTAAATCCCATCACTTTTGTGATGGGATTTTTCATGTTTTAAAATGGCATAATAAGCAACAGCAATGATGATTCTTTGTTGAAGCAATACAATCAACAGAGCAGAACTTGACACCGGGTCTTGATATGGTAGCTGCATATAAAAAACAAAATCTGAACACAGTTTTTATTTCATTTTAATATTAGTTAAAAAAATTATGTTTTGATATTAAGATTAAATCGTAATTTCTTGTTTTTATCTTATTGAAAAGCATATTATTATATATTGAAATTGAAAAATTATTAAATTATCTATACTTTTTACAATTTGTTCATTTTTCTTAATACGAATTTTAATTTTTTTGTTGAAATTTGATTTTAATAATGTTATACTACCTTTAGACTTTGTTAGGAGGGTACCGCCTTGAGTAAAGAAACAAAACAAGCAAAAAAAGAAGCTAAGGCAGCAAAGAAGTCTGCCAAGGCTGAAAAGGCTGCATCTAAAATGGCCGCTAAGGCAGAAAAAAAGCATTCTAAGGATTACAATAAATTCGTTAAGAAGGCAACAAAAAAGAATAACAAAAAAGCAAGCAAGCCGGGTTATACACCCATAGTTATTCCGCCTATTGACGAATATCAATCCAAATCCGAAATTAAGCTTGCAAAAGCTAATGATAAGGCATATGCGTCTTATGTAAAGAAAATTGAAAAGAAAAACGCCAAAATGGAAGCTAAGTGCGCAAAGAAGGGAAAGCCTTTCGTTCCGCTTGCTATTCCTGAAAAAGATGATGTTGTTCTTCAAACAAGTAAAAGCCGCAAGGTGTGGAGAATGATTATCAGAATCCTTCTTATCTGGCTTGTAATTTATTTCATTGTTATGTGGCTTATGTATTCACCGGTTCCTTTGCCCGCCGTAGTAGATGATACAACAGCTGCAGCATCTTATGACTATGAGCCTTATTCCAATCCTCATGAAATAACTACTACTCCCGATTACACAATCGCAGAAGCTAAGGTATTTCTTAAGCAGGTTATTCACGATAATTGGAAGAACATCGGTTATTCATCAGATGTCAGCAACGATTCAATTACATATAATAATAAAACAATCGTTGTTAATAATGCTAATTGCTATGTATTCACTTGCTCCGGCAAAACATACGCTGTTCCGATTAAGCTCTCAGGCTGCTATGTAGTTGAAAACGGCGAATATATTCCTCTTACATTTGATAATGTTAACTATCTTTTTTAATTAAAGAATGATGATTTAAGCCCGGTTTTTACCGGGCTTATTTTTTAACAGAAGTGTTTGTTATATCGCAACGCAAAAAAGCGCCGCAGAACGAATTCTGCGGTGCTTTTTTAATACAGTAATCAGTTTTTAAGGCTATGTAACGGAGCAGGGATTTTACCGCCTCTGTTGATGAATTTGGCAGGTGACTTGGTGTTAACCTTCATAACGGGTCCCGAACCGAGCAAACCGCCGAATTCAAGTTCATCTCCTATATTTTTGCCGATAGCGGGAATTACTCTTACTGCCGTTGTTTTGCAATTAACCATACCGATGGCTGCCTCGTCGGCAATAATGCCGCTGATGGCTTCTGCCGTAGTATCTCCCGGAATAACAATCATATCAAGGCCAACAGAGCAAACAGCCGTCATAGCTTCAAGCTTTTCAATGCAAAGTGCACCGCTTCTTGCAGCTGCAATCATGCCGGCATCCTCAGAAACAGGAATAAATGCGCCCGAAAGGCCGCCAACGCTTGAAGAAGCCATTACGCCACCTTTTTTAACTGCATCATTAAGCATTGCAAGGCAAGCTGTTGTGCCCGGACCACCGCATTGTTCAATACCTATTTCTTCAAGTATATGAGCAACTGAATCACCAACAGCCGGAGTGGGTGCAAGCGATAAATCAACAATTCCGAAGGGAACTCCAAGCCTTTTTGAAGCCTCAGTGCCCACAAGCTGGCCCATTCTCGTTACCTTAAACGCTGTTTTCTTAATAAGCTCCGCAATTTCGTTTATACTGTAGTCGGGATATTTCGATATCGCAGCCCTAACAACACCGGGACCTGAAACTCCTACATTGATTACGCAATCAGGCTCCGAAAGGCCGTGAAAAGCACCCGCCATAAACGGGTTATCTTCGGGAGCATTGCAAAAAACAACAAGTTTTCCTGCGCCTATGCAGTCATTATCTTTAGTAAGCTCTGCTGCTTCTTTAACCTTTTGACCCATAAGCTTAACAGCATCCATATTTATACCTGCTTTTGTTGAGCCGATATTTACGGATGAGCATAAATGCTCGGTTTGGGCAAGAGCCTGCGGAATTGAATTTATAAGTTCTAAATCACCTGCGGAAAATCCTTTTTGCACAAGTGCCGAATATCCTCCTATAAAATTCACTCCTATGGTTTGGGCAGCTTTTTCAAGAGTAAGAGCATATTTGACGGGATCACCGCCGCTGATGCCTGCCAAAATAGCAATAGGAGTAACAGATACTCTTTTATTAATTATCGGAATTCCATATTTTTTTTCTATGTCTTCGCCTGTTGATACAAGGTGTTCTGCCTTGCGGCAAATCTTGTCATAGACTTTGGAGCATGCCTTATCTATATCGGAATCGGCACAATCAAGCAAAGAAATGCCCATTGTTGTTGTTCTGATATCAAGGCATTCGTCCTGAATCATATGAATTGTTTCAAGTATATCAAATGTGTTTATCATATATCAATTTGCTCCTTGCAATAATGTTATATTCTGTGCATCGAGTTGAATATATCCTCATTCATAACATGAATTGAAAGTCCGCTGTTTTTGCCGTATTCAGAAAGAGAATCTGAAAATTCAGCAAAAGGAACAGAACATTTGCTGACATCAGCCATCATGATCATGCAAAACATATCGTGAAGAATTGACTGCGTTACCTCTGTGATGTTAACATCATTTTCTGCGCATATTGAAGAAACTTTTGCAAGAATGCCGACTGTATCTTTGCCGACTACCGTTATTACTGCTCGCATATTATATTACCTCCTAAAGTAATTATACTGATTATAGCAAAGAGAGGATTTTTTTTCAACAAAAAAGGATAATAATGTTTTATTTTATCGCCTAATGTGTTAGAATAGGTTAGCTTAGAAAGGAAATAATTATGAAATACAGTAATTTTTATGATCTTCATACACATTCGGAGCATTCGTTTGACGGCAATCATTCCTGCACTCTCATGTGCGAAAGCGCCGTTCAAAAAGGATTAAAAGGACTTGCACTTACAGACCATTGCGAAATAGATTCCAAAGATTGCGATTTTGAAAAGCTTTGCAGCAGCCAGTTTCTAGACACTTCTAAAGCTGCAACGGTATTTTCCGGCAGTCTTGAAGTGTTCAGAGGAATAGAACTCGGCCAAGCTGTTTATAATGAAGCACTCGCAGAGAGCATTTTGTCAAAGTATGACTATGATTTTGTGCTTGGTTCAATTCACAATCTGCGTAACATGGAGGACTTTTTCTTCCTTGATTACAATAAGGGTTATGACATTTATGATTTGCTCAGCAGATATTTTGACACAGAATATGAACTTTGCGAGTGGAACAAATTTGATTCACTTGCACATTTAACATATCCACTTCGTTACATTACCGGAAAATACGGCATAAAGGTTGATATGAGCCGTTTTTCAGACAAAATTGATAAAATACTCAAACTGCTTATAAAAAACGAAAAAGCGCTTGAAATAAACACATCAGGCTATTTCAACGAAATGAAGGATATTCTTCCTAATGCCGAAATTGTGGCAAGATACAAGGAGCTCGGAGGAAAATATATAACCATAGGCTCCGATTCACATTATTATGATAAAATAGGAATGGGCATAGAGCAGGGAATGGATGCTGCAAAAAAATGCGGATTTGAATATATCACCGTTTACAGAAAAAGGCAGCCTTTCCTTGTGCCGATAAAGTAAATTCAAATGAGAGGAAAAATAAAATGGATGAAAAACTTTTAAATCTTCTTGAAGAAAATGCAAGACTCAGCAACAAAGATCTTTCCGCTGCCCTCGGTGTGTCCGAACAAGAAGTTAAAGATGAAATCAAACTGCTTGAAGATACAGGAGTTATAAAAGCATATAAAACATTTATTGACAAAGAAAAGATTTCAACCCAAACCGTTACCGCTTTGATTGAATTGAAAATCAGACCGAAATACGGCAGAGGATTTGATGATTTGGCTGAAAGAATTTCACAAATGGAAGAGGTTGAATCAATTTACCTTATGAGTGGGGCATTTGATCTAACCGTTTTTGTTACGGACAAATCATTTCATGATGTTGCAATGTTTATTGCAAAACGTCTTTCTCCGCTGGAAGGAGTTGTTTCAACTGCAACGCACTTTATTCTTAAGAAATACAAAGAAAACGGAGTTTTGATGACAGACGACCCTGTTGATGACAGGGGGACGGTTTCTCTGTGATGGATTACTCAAAATATTTAAACAAAAATCTTGTTAATACAAGACCGAGCGGCATTAGAAAATTTTTTTCAATTGCCGAAGAACTTGATAATGTTATTTCATTGGGTGTAGGCGAACCCGATTTTCTTACACCATGGCACATAAGAAACACTGCCATTGACTACCTCGATAAAGGGGCAACACGATATACCGCCAATGCCGGACTTGCTTCTTTAAGAGCTGAAATATGCAATTTTTACGCAAGAAAATACAATGTTGAATATAACCCAAAAACAGAAGCGCTTGTAACTGTTGGCGGATCTGAAGGCATAGACATGGCAATAAGATCCGTAATTTCACCAGGCGATGATGTGTTGCTTGTTGAGCCGTGCTTTGTTTGCTACAGACCAATCGTAGAAATATGCGGTGGAAATGTTATAACAATAAACACAAAGGCCGAGGATAATTTTAAACTAACGGCAGAGGAAATCGAAGAAGCTGTAACGCCTAAAACAAAGCTTATAATAATTCTCTATCCGAATAATCCAACAGGCGCAGTTATGCGAAAAGATGACTTAAACAAGATTTCCGAAGTTATTAAAAAGCATGATTTATTAGTTCTTACTGATGAAATATACAGTGCTTTAACATATGGAAACGAAACTCACATAAGTATCGCATCGCTTCCGGAAATGAAAGAACGCACAATCGTTATAAACGGCTTTTCAAAAACGTATTCAATGACGGGGTGGCGCCTCGGATATGCTCTTGCACCTGCCGAAATTATTGAGCAAATGACAAAATTACATCAATTTGCCATAATGAGTGCTCCGACAAATTCTCAGCATGCAGCTATAGAAGCATTGAAAAACGGAGATTCCGATATAGAAAAAATGCGTGAAGAATATGATTTACGGCGCAGATACACCGTTTCAAGATTTAATGAAATGGGCTTGAGCTGTTTTGAACCCGAAGGAGCATTTTATGCATTTCCGTCAATAAAATCAACAGGTCTTTCAAGTGACGACTTTTGTGAAAAACTGATTATGGATAAAAGAGTTGCCGTAATACCGGGCAATGCATTCGGCGAGTGCGGCGAAGGTCACATAAGGGTTTCATATTGTTATTCAATAGATAACATAAGAAAAGCTGCTGATCGAATTGAGGAATTCTTAAGTTCTTTAAAACTTTAATAATTGGAAGGTAATATATGGAAGTTATAGCAGCGGCATATGCTAAAATAAATTTAATGCTTGATATTGTTTGCACAAGAAACGACGGCTATCATGATCTTTTTATGATTATGCAAAGTGTAAGTGTGCACGACACAATAACCGTTTCGGAAAACAATTCAAAAAAAATATCAATAACCTGCAGCAAAGACGGAATCCCGCTTGATGAATCAAACATTTGTTGGAAAGCGGCAAATGAATTTTTCAGATACACAAAAAAACGAAACAAGGGTATAAATATTGATATTGATAAAAAAATCCCTCACGCCGCAGGACTTGCAGGCGGAAGTGCGGACGGCGCCGCCGTTATAAAGGCACTTAATGTGATTTACCGCACTGAACTCAGCAACGAAGAAATGTGTGAAATCGGCGTCAAAATCGGTGCAGATTTACCGTTTTGCTTAACAGGCGGAACATTGCTTGCGCAGGGAATAGGGGATATTCTCAGTAAAGTAAAGCCCTTAAAAAAATGCTATATTGTGCTGGCAAAGCCCGATTTTGCAGTTAATACCGGCTATGCATATCATCAGTATGACACAATCGGAAAAATGAGAACACCGGACAAATTCGGAATGCTTTGTGCAATTCAAAGCGGTGATTTAAAGGCTGTTTGCAGTAAGCTCGACAATGTATTTGAACAATTTATCGAAGTTCCGCACAGAGTTGATATTAAATCAACAATGCGAAACTGCGGGGCAATCGGAGTTTGTATGAGCGGAAGCGGCCCTACAGTTTACGGCATATTCACAGCTAAAGAGGATGCAGAGCACGCTTGCAACGAACTAAAACCCTTTGCAAAAGACATAGAGCTTTGCAAACCTGTCAGCACCGGATGTAAAATTCTTAAAACAAACGAATAAAATCAGATAAACCTGCCAAAAATCTCTTTGAGCAAAGCTCGGATTGAAAGGCAGGTTTTTTATTTTGAGTAAATGTGTTAAATTATTTTCTGTTATTTTCTTAGCTGCGATAGTTGCGGTATCTTATATTTCACCATTTGTAAAAACGAGTGAACGCTTATCGCAAGATGTATTCAGGCTTCACATTTTAGCAAATTCAGACAGTGATGAAGATCAAGCTCTGAAGATTAAGGTCAGAAATGCAGTTTTAATATGCGGGGAATCTGTTTTCAAAAATTGTTCCGGCCTGAGCGAAGCAGTTGAAATAGGGAAAAATAATATTGAATTATTTAAAAGCGCTGCAGAAAATTGCATTGCTGAAAACGGCTATGATTACCCCGTAAATGTTTATGTGGACAAGGAATTTTTCACAACAAGAAAATATAATGACATCACAATGCCCGGCGGTGTATATAATGCCCTTAAAATTGAAATAGGCAAGGCTGAAGGGCACAATTGGTGGTGTGTAATGTTTCCTGCAATATGCCTACCGAGTGTAAGCGACGACGAAATAAATCAATATTTGAGCGATGACGAGATAGATTTGTTAAATTCGGGCAGCAAGTATAAAATTCGTTTTAAGATTGTTGAAATTTATGAAAAAATTAAAAGCAAAGTAACAATGTAATGAAGTTAAGTTGACTTATTCTTGCTCTTGTCGTATAATCCCATTAGTTTAGTATGAAAAGGGTGAGCTCTTGACTATCCGATATTTTGACAATGCGGCAACGACTCGGCTGGATGACGAAGTTCTTAAAGAAATGATACGCTGTTATAAAAATGAATACGGCAATCCTTCATCGGTATATTCACTCGGAAGATCGGCAAAAAGCACGCTTGAAAATGCTCGTGAACAAATTGCCTCACTTCTGAATTGCAAATCAAGCGAGCTATATTTCACATCCGGCGGCAGCGAATCGGACAATTCTGCAATTTATGGCATATCCGCAGCTTGTAGCAAAAGCGGAATAGTTACATCATCAATTGAACATCCTGCTGTTTTAGAAACGGTGCAAAGCCTTGAAAAAGCAGATAAACACTGCAGGTACATTTCTGTAAATACAGACGGAATAATTGATTTAGATGCGGCAAAAGAGCTGATAAAAACTGATACCGGGCTGGTTTCAACTATGTTGGTAAATAATGAAACAGGCGTTATTCAGCCTATCAACGAGCTTGCTTTGGAGGCACATAAAGCAGGTGCATATTTTCATACCGATGCAGTTCAGGCAACTTCTTATCATAAGATTGATTTACAGCAACTTAACACGGATTCGCTTTCAATGTCGGCCCATAAATTCAACGGCCCTAAATGTATAGGAATACTTTACCTAAAAACAGGCACGCCGTTTGAAAAATTTATACACGGCGGTCACCAGGAGCGTAATCGCCGTGCCGGAACAGAAAACGCGGCTCTTGCGGTAGGATTTGCAAAAGCTCTTGAAATCACATATAATAATATCGAGATTTATAAGAAAAGAACAAATTTGCTGAGGCACAATTTTGAATCCGCAATAAAGTCAGAATTTCCCGAAACAGTTATTAACGGAGAAAATGCTCAAAGATGCTGTTCAATAACCTCGTTAACTTTTCCGGGAATTTCCGCAGACAGCATAATTATGAATCTTGATTTAGAAGGTATTTGTGTTTCTGCAGGCAGTGCCTGCGCATCGGGTTCTATAACTCCGTCTCACGTACTGACAGCAATGGGCATAGAAAAATCAAATGCCAAATCTTCAATCAGAGTTTCATTCGGAAAATACAACACAGAAGACGAAACAGAATATTTAATTAAAACATTAACTAAAATTATTAAAAGACTAAAAACATTTAAATAGGTGAATTATGACGAAAAAAAGAGTTTTGCTCGGAATGAGCGGGGGAGTGGACAGCAGTGTTGCGGCTGTTTTACTGAAAGAGCAGGGATATGATGTTGTGGGTATCACAATGAAACTATATGACGGTGAATTTGAAGGCGGTTGCTGTAATATTTCATCAACTCTTGATGCAAAAAGAATTTGCGATTACATCGGAGCACCGCATTATACGCTTGATTTTACTAAAGAATTCAGTAAATATGTTATTGATGATTTTATAAGCGAATACAGTAAATGCAGAACTCCGAACCCTTGCATAGAGTGTAACAAGCATCTTAAATTCGGCATAATGTATCAAAAAGCCAAAGAACTCGGCTGCGACTATATCTCTACAGGCCACTATGCAAAAATTGCTTACAGCGAAAAATACGGGCAAAATGTGCTCACCAAATCAGCTGCCATAGGTAAAGATCAAAGCTATGTGCTTTATAATCTTCCAAAGGAGTTACTTAATAAAGTTTTATTTCCGCTGAGCGATTTTGAAAATAAAGAACAAATTCGCCGAATTGCAGCCGAGCATAAGCTTCCTGTTGCCTCTAAGCCTGACAGTGAGGATATTTGCTTTATTCCGGATGGCAATTATAAAAAATTTCTCGAAGAAAATTCGGATTTAAAAAGCAAAGAGGGTAACATAGTCACAAAAAGCGGAAAAATCCTCGGCAAACATACAGGGCTATACAAGTACACAATAGGTCAGCGTAAAGGTCTCGGAATATCAAATCCCGTTCCTTTATATGTGCTTGGCTTCAACAAAGGCAGCAACAGTCTGATTGTCGGCGAAGAAAAAGAACTTTACATAAAGGAATTCATTGTTTCGGATGTTAATTTTCTTTTATTCGAAAAGCTTGAACACCCTATGAAAGTGAAAATTAAAACACGATATTCTGCAAAAGCATATGACGGCATAATCTCACCACATGAAGAAGGCAATATAAAAGTTTGCTTTGATGAGCCGCAAAAAGCAATCACACCGGGCCAATCTGCCGTTTTTTATATTGACGATAACATTGTACTCGGCGGCGGCAAAATAAACGGATAAACAGCAATAATTCTTATGGCAAATAAAAAAACCTTACTCATTTATCAGAGTAAGGTTTTTTGGTGCCGGCGGCGGGGGTCGAACCCGCACCCTGTTGCCAGGACCGGATTTTGAGTCCGGCACGTCTGCCAATTCCATCACGCCGGCGAATCGGGATAAAATATTATATCCCGTGGTGCTGGTGACCGGACTTGAACCGGTACGGTATTTCTACCGAGGGATTTTAAGTCCCTTGCGTCTGCCGATTTCGCCACACCAGCGAACACAGAATATAATACATTAAAACGGCTCGAATGTCAACAATTTAATTAACTTTATTTTGAGGATTTCCGTTAACACAGCTTTGAATATTTTTATCAAGTATATCAAGCAACCTTTGCCTTGTTTCTTTTGCAGCCCAAGCTATGTGCGGTGTGATGACGCAATTCTTCGCTTTAAGCAGCGGGTTAGACGGATTTGCAGGTTCTTCTTTCAAAACATCAAGTGCGGCACCGGCAATAACATCTGAATTAAGCGCATCCGCAAGTGCCTGCTCATCAACAACCGGTCCTCTTGAAGTGTTAATTAAAATTGCACTTTTTTTCATTTTATTCAATGTTGCTTTGTTTATAAGATTTGTAGTTTTATCCGTAAGAGGGCAATGACAACTTACAAAATCTGAATTCTTAAGTAAAAACTCAATATCAACCTGTTTAGCAGTTTTAAAATCGGATGTGTCTTTAGCGCTTCTTGAATTAAATAAAACATTCATTCCGAAGCTTTCTGCAATATGAGCAACCTTTTTGCCGATTGAGCCAAAGCCGATGATTCCGATTGTTTTACCGTCCAATTCAAAGAGCGGTGCCTTCCAATAACAAAAATCAGGACAAGAACACCAATCACCGTTATGAACAGAATCCGAATGAAGATCCGTTTGATTTGAAAAATGAAGAATAAATGCAAAAACTTCTTGCGCAACGGCATTTGTTGAATAAGAAGGGATGTTGCAAACGGAAATGCCTTTATTTCTTGCCGCATCGATATCAACAACATTGTAACCTGTTGATTGCAGGCAAATATATTTCAGTTCAGGTGAAAGAGCATCAATCATATCGGCAGTTATAACTGTTTTATTTATAACTAAAATTTCCGCACCTTTTGCTCTTTCTATAACATCGCTTGCTTGAGTTCTGTCATAAATCATAATATCATCAGAATACTTTTTTAAAAAATCCCAAGAAAGATCTCCGGGGTTTGTTGTGCAAGCATCAAGATTAACTATTTTCATATATATCACCGCATTTTCTTTTTTATGATAATTATATATCTCATTTGCGCTTTTTTCAATAATTATTGCATATAAAAGTAATTTAATATATAATAAATCATAGTAATTATTGGTGATAGAATGAAAAAATCGCTTATAATTACATTTGTTGCAATATTCACAATTACATCTTGCTTAGCCGCAAACAGCTGCCTATCAAAAAATCAAGCCGTTAATTCGGAATACAGCAATTTGCGCCACTGCATAGTGCTTGATGCGGGGCACGGCGGTGCAGACGGAGGAACAATTGCAGCAAACGGCACTTCGGAAAAAGAAATCAATCTTGCAATAGTGCTTGCGTTATATGATTTTTTAAATGTTACGGGAATTAAGTGCAAAACAATACGAAGTGGTGATTATGAGTTTTATCCGGAGAACTCAAACAGAACAAAATCGGATCTCTACAACAGGCTTGATTTTGTTAATTCAACGGAAAATGCCATACTTGTGTCTGTGCATCAAAACTATTTCGAAAATTCTGCTGAATCCGGAATGCAAATATGGTATACAAAAAATGTTGCATCAAGCAAAATTCTTGCCGATAAAATATTAAACAACACAAAAATTTTTTTACAAAAAAACAACACAAGATTAAACAAGGAATCAGACAGCAGTTATTACATACTCTATAATGCCGCCGTACCGTCTGTTATGGTAGAGTGCGGTTTTATGAGTAATCCGGAAGAAGAGAAGCGGCTTGAGGATGAAATATATCAAAATCAGCTTGCCTGTGTAATAGCTCTTGGAATAAATCAATATATAAATGAGGAATTATAAATGGCAAAACTAAAATCAGTTTATGTGTGTTCCGAATGCGGCTACGAAAGTGCAAAATGGTACGGTAAATGCCCTGGATGCGGCGAATGGAACACAATGAATGAGGAGATGCCCGTTTCATCAAAATCATCAGTTTCACAAAAAAGCAGTTCATATAAAACACAGCCGGTTTTACATTTAAACGAAATAAACGGCGATGTTGAAAAACGCATATCTACAGGTGTTAAAGAATTTGACAGAGTTCTCGGCGGCGGAATAGTTGAGGGAAGCCTGGTTTTATTAAGCGGCGATCCCGGAATAGGAAAATCAACGATTCTGCTGCAAATATGCCAATTTCTCGGTAAAAGCAAAAATGTTTTGTATGTAAGCGGTGAGGAATCAGCAAATCAAATAAAATTAAGAGCCGTTCGTCTTGGAGTAACAACAGAAAATCTCGGTATTTTGGCTCAAACCGATGTCGGCACAATAGCAGAAACAATAAGAAGCGAAAAGCCTGATGTTGTTATAATAGATTCAATACAAACTATGGTTTGCGATGAATGCGCTTCATCAGCCGGCTCAATAACGCAGGTAAGAGAATGCACAAATATTTTTATGCACATAGCAAAATCCTTTGGTATTCCGATTTTTATAGTTGGCCATGTAAATAAAGACGGCGGTATCGCCGGACCAAAGGTGCTTGAACATATTGTTGATACTGTTTTATATTTTGAAGGTGAAAGAAATTATTCTTACAGAATACTCAGAGGCGTTAAAAACAGATTTGGTTCAACTAATGAAATAGGAGTATTTGAAATGCAACAAAACGGCTTGGCAGAGGTTGAAAATCCTTCAATGCTGATGCTTTCCGGGCGTCCTAAAAATGTAAGCGGAACTTGCGTTGCATGCATTATGGAGGGCTCAAGGCCGATTTTGGCAGAGGTTCAGGGCCTTGTTACGGCAACAGGATTCGGAACTCCGCGCAGAATGTGCACGGGATTTGATTATAACAGAATGGCAATGATTATTGCGGTGCTTGAAAAAAGGGCAGGTTATTTTTTTAATTCCATGGATGCGTACATAAATGTAATCGGCGGTTTAAAACTTGATGAACCGGCAGCCGATTTAACAGTTGCAATGGCTCTTGTGTCATCACTGAAGGACACACCGGTTAACGATAATGTTATTGCATTCGGTGAAATAGGGCTTGCGGGGGAGATCAGAGCAGTAAACAACTGTGAGCAAAGAATCAGCGAAGCATCAAGACTGGGATTTGAAAAGTGCGTTATTCCATTTCATAACTACAAGGGTCTTTCTAAAAAAATCAAAGCAAGCGCAGACATAATTCCTGTTCGCAGTGTTCGAGAAGCTTTTAGAGCAATTACGGAAGATATATAAAAATAACCGTTCTTCTGACAAATCGGAAGGGCGGTTATTTTTTTAAATAGTATATTATTTTAATCTGTTCCATACTTGACTGCATTATTTTTTTGTGATACAATTATACAAAACAAATGTTTTGCCTAATATAGGGGAGTAAAATAATAAGATATTATCCATTATCACAAACTTACAGATAATTATTCAAAATTTCTCTAAATAGTGGATTTCATTGTTTTTTCTAACAACACAGTCATTATTACTTTGGATTGTAGCCTTTCAGTTTTTTCAAAACAACACTTTGGTCATTTGAAACAATTCTATTTAATTCATATATTATCAGTAATATGATAATATATGAATTACAACAAATCAAACAGATAAATCGAAACAAATCTTGATGCCTTGTTTTGTGAGATTATTTTTTGTATCAAAGTCATAAATACCATGCACTAAAGTTCTTGGTGTTTTTTCGTTTAATCTTGTTATCACTATAACTACTGATTATGGATTTTTTACCGTATCAACTTTTACAATTTACTATTTTAAAAATTCAAAATACAAAAAATTCAAAGAAAACAGAGAGTTTTACAATATTCCCTACTGATAAATCAAATTATCACACCGTGAAACTGTTTCACGGTATTGAAATACAAGGAGGTACATACTGAATATGAAAAAAGATGAATTTTCGGCATTACCGCAGCTTGTTCAGGATTATTTAACATATCTTGAAGCTATTAAAGGTCATTCCGAACAATCGGTTATAGAATACGCTTCTGATTTACGCACATTTTTCAGATTTATGATGATTGAAAAATGCGCAATTGATAGAAATATTCCGGAAGATGAAATAGATATATCCCCTATTGATTTAGATTTTATAAAAGAAATCAAGCTAACTGATGCACATAAATTTCTTATTTATTGCAAAAATGTCAGAAAAAACAATGAAGCCACAAGAGCGAGGCGCGTTATTTCAATCAGGCGTTTTTTCGTATATCTTACAGACAATTTAGGGCTGCTTTCAACAAATCCCATGAAAAATTTAGACAGCCCCAAATTAAAAAAATCTCTTCCTAAATATCTCACGCTTGAAGAAGCACGTCATCTGTTATCTGTTATTGACGGACCGTATAAAGAGCGTGATTTTGCGATAATTACCCTTTTTTTAAACTGCGGCATGAGACTTTCAGAGCTTGTTGGCATCAACTATAACGACATAAGAGATGACGGAAGCTTAATAATTCTGGGTAAAGGCAATAAAGAGCGAACAATTTATCTTAACAAGGCCTGCATTGAGGCTGTTGAATCATACAAAAAGAAAAGACCGAATGACGGAGTTAAAGACAAGGCATTGTTTCTAAGTGCCAGAAAGCAGAGAATCAGCGCTAAAACAGTTCAGCACATTGTATACGAAAATCTTGATAAAGCAGGATACGGCGACAGAGGCCTTTCAGTTCATAAATTACGACACACGGCAGCAACACTTATGTATCAATACGGCGATGTGGATTTATTACTGCTGAAGGAAGTGCTTGGCCATGAAAATTTAGGCACAACGGAGATTTACACGCACACAGCTGCCGATGCAGCAAAAAAAGCGATAGCGGCAAATCCTTTGAACGATGATTCAAGTATAAAATCAAAGTGACACAAGGCCGCTGAGTGCCGCAACAACTGCTGCATTTATAAGCGCGACAATTATTAAAGCGATAGCATACAGTGCGTATTTTTTTAAATAGGCTTTGTATGCTATTTTTTCTTGTTTGTCTGATTTTGCTGTTGTTAAATTATAAATCTTTTTGCTTAAATCATAGCTTAAAGATATTGCATAAACAATAACAGTAAAAAAGGAGCAAATAAACGGCGCTATCATCAAAAGATTATATCCAAATCCTTTTATTGAATAATTTATGTAATAATAAGCAATGTTTACGCCTGCATAAACACCTATAAAAAACGAAACTATATTTATAACCGGGAATCCAACCAAGCATATACCAAGCAAAAGGACAGCTGCAAATGCAAAAAAATACAGTCCTAAATTGTTAATCAAAATATTAGTAAAATCATTTGATGCGTTTGCCGATATTAAATTATTTAACGTGTCCGTTTGGCATTTTTGATACAAAAAAGATCCGCAAAGAAGTCCTGCACAGTAAAACAACACACTGTAAAAAAAAGATTTATTTTCAATAAATATATCATAAAAACTTTTATCGGATTTGTTTACTGTCTTTTTTAAAATTGCCCTTGAATTACGTTCTTTTTCAACATCCTGTGATTGCTTATTATTTGTGTTAAAATCAGCCATTACCTTATTCTTACCTTCTTTGCACGCTTAACGGCAAGTGTTCCTCCGATTCCGGCAGAAAGAACACATAAAGCTGCTTTAATTGCAAATATCAAAATATCATGATCACCTATAATTAGATTTACCGTTGAATAAATAAAAAGCGGAATATATGATATGATGCCAATTATAAAACCATTGTTTTTAAAGCGTAACGAGCACAATAAGGCCGTAAAAAATGCGCAAACGGCACATACAAATATTGAAAACCATTTTTGGCAAGACAAATCAATATCCAGTTTATAAAAAATCACTGTGATTAACAACGAAAACAGAATAATCAAAACCGCATTAAGCACTATTGATTTAAAAGCAAACAGAAATAAATGTTTTTTGCCGAATGAAGATTTAATTTTGCCCATAAAAAAACTCCTTTGCTATCCATTAAAGGATATTCAAAGGAGTTACTTTTTATGCTTTAATTTTTGACAATGAAAAAGGAAAATCAGTTTTTCTTGTCTTCGCTTTTTTTAGCAGCCTTTTCTTCTTTTTTCTTTTTAGCTGCTTCTTTAGCTGCTTCAACTTCTTTTCTGTGCTGTTCCATCTTAGTTTTATTAGTGTTAACAGCCCAGCGTTGAATAGTCATTCTGTTGCGATCAGCACCTGTTTCAATAACAAGATCTTCTTCTCTGATCGTTACAACTTTACCAACAATACCGCCGATAGTGATAATTTCGTCGCCGATTTCAAGAGAGTTTCTCATTTCCTGCTCTTCCTTCTGACGCTTCTTTTGCGGACGAATGGTAACGAAATACATAATAGCAAAAACTGCCACCATCATAATGATCATTGTGTATGAATTTGCGCCCTGACCCTGACCGGATGCAGCTGCCGATGAACCTAAGCTCAATAAGATTGAAAACATATGTTTAACCTCCAAAAATAATAACATTTGTATTATATAGACAAATAGACAAAAATGCAAGGATTATTTTAAATTCGTGTATCAAGTTTTACAGTATATTCATTTTTGTAATCTTCAAAGCTTCCGTTTTCGATATTAAACCTAATTTCTGACAAAAGATTGTTATAAAAATAAAGATTATGCATAACAGCGAGGCGCATACCGAGCATCTCACCTGCTTTAAGCAGATGGCGTACATATCCCCTGCTGTGGCTTTTGCAAACAGGGCAATCACATTCACTGTCTATCGGCGAATCATCTCTTGCATATTTTGCATTGTTTATATTTATGATACCTTTTTTTGTAAAAAGATGCCCATGCCTTGCATTTCTGCTTGGCATAACGCAATCAAAAAGATCAACTCCCCTGCTTACGCCCTCGATTATATTACCGGGAGTTCCGACACCCATCAGATATCTGGGTTTATCATAAGGAGCGAAGGGCGTTACTGCACTTATTATTCTGTACATATCCTCTTTTGGCTCACCGACTGCCAAGCCGCCGATTGCATAACCGTCCAAATCCATTTTTGCGATCAGCTTCATATGCTCCACTCGTAAATCATCATATGTGCAGCCCTGATTTATGCCAAACAGCAACTGATTCCTGTTGATTGTTTCCGGCAAAGAATTAAGCCTGTCCATCTCAATTTTGCATCTTTCAAGCCATCTTGTTGTGCGTTCACAAGCCTCCTTGGCATATTTGTATGACGCCGGATTTTCAACGCATTCATCAAAAGCCATGGCAATTGTTGATGCAAGCCTGCTTTGAATTTGCATTGATTCCTCAGGGCCCATAAATATCTTTCGACCATCTATGTGAGAACTGAAAGTAACGCCCTCTTCTTTAATTTTATTAAGTTTTGCAAGCGAAAAAACCTGAAATCCGCCGCTATCTGTTAAAATCGGCTTATTCCATCCCGTAAATTTATGAAGACCTCCCATATCATAAACAATGTCATCGCCGGGGCGAACATGTAAATGATATGTATTGCACAGCATAACCTGTGTGCCTATTCCGTTTAAATCGTTTGCGGAAAGGCCGCCTTTTATTGCCGCCGCAGTTGCAACATTCATAAAAGCGGGAGTTTGCACAGTTCCGTGAACGGTTTCAAAAACTCCTCGTCTTGCATTGCCTTCTTCCTTTATTACTTCAAATTTCATATTTAATCCTCAATAAACATTGCATCGCCGAAACTGAAAAATCTATATTTTTCTGCTACAGCGGTGTTATATGCATTCATTATATTATCAAAACCGGCAAAAGCGGACACAAGCATAATCAGCGTGCTTTCGGGAAGATGAAAATTAGTTATAAGCGCATCCATGCACTTGAATTCATAACCGGGATAAATAAAAATAGAGGTGTCTCCCTCATCTGCACAGATGCAACCGTTTTTTGTTGCAACGGATTCAACAGTTCTGCACGATGTTGTGCCCACACAAATTACTCTGCCTCCATTTTTCTTGGTTTCATTTATGATGTCGGCTGTTTCTTTTGGCATAATATAATGCTCTGTGTGCATTTTATGTTTTGTTACATCGTCTACCTTAACCGGTCTGAATGTTCCCAAGCCTACATGGAGAGTAACATAAGCGATGTTTATGCCGGATTTTTTAATGTTTTCAAGCATTTCCGGAGTAAAGTGTAATCCGGCTGTAGGAGCAGCTGCAGAACCGAGTTCCTTGCTGTAAACGGTTTGATATCTTTCATTATCTTTCAATTTTTCTTTAATATAGGGAGGCAGCGGCATTGCACCGATTTCATCGAGTACCGCATAAATGCTTCCTTCGCACGAAAACTTGACGAATCTGTTGCCGTCTTCTTCATTTATATCAACTATTTCACCGATAAGTTTTCCTTCTCCGAAGCTGAATTTTGTGCCGATTTTTGCTCTTTTTCCCGGCTTGCAAAGGCATTCCCACACATCGTTTTCTTTTTGGGCAACAAGCAAAAATTCAACAACTGCTCCCGTTTCTTCTTTTACGCCGTATATTCTTGCCGGAATAACTCTTGTGTCATTAAGCACAAGGCAGTCTCCGGGCTTAAGATATTCGCCGAGATCTTTAAAAATTCTGTGCTCCAATTCGCCTGTTTTTTTATGCAAAATCATAAGTCTTGATGCATTTCTCGGCTCTATAGGAGTTTGAGCAATTAAATTTTCCGGTAATTCATAAAAAAAATCTGAAGTTTTCATATTGTCCCCTAATTTATGTTTGACATATATATATAATAAGTGATATTATAGTACGAGATAGGTTGAGTTTGATATCGATTTGCAAACCGACTAATATTATATTCTAAAAATCATCTTTTTACAAGATGTATTTTTATAAGGAGAACTAATTATGGAAAAACATTACAAAGTCGGCGTTGTGGGCGCAACGGGCATGGTAGGCCAACGCTTCATCACATTACTTGAAAACCACCCTTGGTTTGATCTTGTTTGCCTTGCGGCATCTTCAAGATCAGCAGGAAAAAAATATTCGGAAGCTGCCGCCAAAAAATGGTGCATGGATTCGGAAATGCCGGAAAAAGTTAAGGATATGACAGTGCTTGACGCTGAAGCAGATATTGATAAAATCACATCAATGGTTGATTTTGTTTTCTGCGCAGTTGATATGAAAAAAGATGAAATCAAAAAGCTTGAAGAAGCTTATGCAAAGCATGAATGCCCGGTTGTTTCAAACAACAGCGCAAACCGCTTTACTCCTGATGTTCCCATGGTTGTACCGGAGCTTAATGCAGAACATATCAACATAATTCCAGCTCAAAGAAAGAGACTCGGCACAAAAAGAGGCTTCATTGCAGT
Organism: uncultured Anaerotruncus sp.; assembly: GCA_900539775.1. Taxonomy (GTDB): domain Bacteria; phylum Bacillota; class Clostridia; order Oscillospirales; family Acutalibacteraceae; genus Eubacterium_R. The sequence continues at coordinate 141,507 of UQDL01000002.1, forward strand.
TAAATCAAACTGCTCACTTCAATCATATGTGCCCGCGCTTTTCCCGCTTCATGAAAAATTCGGTGTAAAGGACGTGCTTGTGTGCACCTATCAGGCAATCAGCGGTGCCGGAAAGACATTTGAAACTTGGCCGGATATGGTTGATAATGTTATCCCCTATATCGGCGGTGAAGAAGAAAAAAGTGAAAAAGAGCCTCTTAAACTTTGGGGCAAAATTGAAGGCGATGAAATCGTTTGCGCCGATAAGCCTAACTTTACCGCTCAGTGCATCAGAGTTCCTGTTTCAAACGGCCATCTCGGTGCTGTTTTCGTTAATTTTGAAAACAAGCCGTCTAAGGAAGAAATGATAGACATTTGGAACAAATTCAAAGGCAGAGCACAGGAACTTGAACTCCCGTCTGCACCAAAGCAGTTTCTTAACTACTTTACAGAGGATGACAGACCTCAAATCAAATCTGAAAGAATGCTTGAAAACGGCATGGCTATTTCAATCGGCAGACTTCGCGAGGACACACAATATCAATATAAATTCGTTTGCCTTTCACACAACACATTAAGAGGCGCTGCAGGCGGCGGCGTTTTGCTGGCTGAGCTTCTTTGTGCTGAAGGCTATATGGATTGATTATCCGTTAACTTTATTAACATAAAAGGAGTTGTTTCACTATGAAGGAACCTATCTTTACAGGCGCAGCAGTTGCCATTATCACGCCTATGAATGAGGACGGATCCGTTAATTACGATGAATTTGCAAAGATTGTTGATTTTCAGATTGAAAACGGAACCGATGCAATTGTAATTTGCGGCACAACCGGAGAAAGCTCAACATTAAGAGTTGTTGAGCACACAGAATGTGTTAAATGGTGCATTGATTATGTTGCCGGCAGATGCAAAGTTATTGCAGGCACCGGTTCAAATTCAACAGCTTGTGCAATAGAAATCAGCCGTGAGGCATGCAGAGACGGCGCTGACGCTCTTTTGCTTGTTACGCCTTATTACAACAAAACAAGCCAAAGAGGACTTATTGCCCATTACACTGCAATTCACGATGCAACCGATAAGCCGATTATTCTTTATAATGTTCCATCAAGAACAGGCGTAAACATTTTGCCGGAAACAGCTGCAGAAATTGCAAAGCTGCCCAGAATTAACGGTATAAAGGAAGCAAGCGGCAATCTTGATCAAATAGCAAAAGTTCATGAGCTTTGCGGCGATGAGCTTAATATTTGGAGCGGTAACGACGATCAGATTTACGATGTTCTTGAAAGAGGCGGAAAAGGCGTAGTCAGCGTTCTTTCCAATGTATGCCCCAAAGAAACCCACGACATTGTTGCAGAGTATCTTGCGGGAAATAAAGATAAATCAAAAGCTCTTATGGACAAATATTTGAAGCTTGCAAAAGCACTTTTCTGTGATGTTAACCCTATCCCCGTTAAAGAAGCAGTTAACATGATGGGATTTAAGGCGGGTCATTGCAGACTTCCGCTTGTTGACATGACTGATGAAAATAAGGAAATGATGAAAGCCACTCTTAAAGAATATGGAATCATCAAATAAGATTTATCAAAAGGACCTTCAAATTATGAAAAAAATTATTCTTTGCGGTGCAAACGGCAAAATGGGCCATGTTATTCGCAACATTGTTGCAGCAGACAAAGATTGTGAAATTGTTGCCGGAATTGATAAAAATACCGAGGCTGCAGACTTCCCTGTTTATTCTGATTTTAACAGTATAAAGGAAGAAGCAGATGTCATTATTGATTTTTCAAATCCCGCATTGCTTGATTCACTTCTTAAATATTCAACGGATAAGAAAATTCCCGTTGTTATTGCAACCACAGGATTTGATGACGAGCAAAAAAAGCAAATTGAAAATGCATCTAAAAAATGCGGAGTGTTCTTCACATACAATATGAGCCTTGGCATAAACCTTTTGGCAACTCTTGCAAAGAAAGCCGTTAGTGTGCTTGGGGACGGATTTGATATTGAAATTATCGAACAGCACCACAATCAAAAAATAGACGCACCGAGCGGAACTGCACTTATGCTTGCAGATGCTATCAACGAAGAGATGGATCAACCCATGAAATATGAATACGACAGACATTGCAAGCGTGAAAAACGCAGCAAAAATGAAATCGGTATTCATTCCGTCAGAGGTGGCACGATTGTAGGCGAGCATGAAATTATTTTTGCAGGCAGAGATGAAATCATTACTCTTTCACATTCTGCAAGAAGTAAAGAAATTTTTGCAGTCGGTGCGGTTAATGCCGCAAAACACATGGTTGGTAAAGACACAGGTCTTTACAGTATGAAGGATATTATTGAATAATTTCCTCACAAAAAAATATCAGATTGACGCTCTTACCCGGTATCTTGCGAGCTCATCATACCGAGTAAGAGCGTATTTTTTTAGGAGGGCGCTTAATGAAAAGCAACAAATTCAATAAAAAACTGATTTGCTTTTTAAAAAAGTTAAATATAATGAACTTTTTATTTCTGTTTTTGGCGGGTATAATAAATTCAATCGGCGTTACTTTATTTCTGGCGCCCGTTGAGCTTTATGACAGTGGAATTTCAGGCACATCAATGCTTTTATGGCAGCTGACTCCGGATAAATACACGCTTTCACTGTTTCTTATTATTTTAAATGTGCCGCTGTTTTTATTTGGATTAAAAAGGCAAGGTGCGGCATTTACCGTATACTCAATTTTCACAGTGTCTGTTTATTCCCTTTCTTCCTACATAATTAACTATATTCTTCCGATAGATAATATGAGTTCTTCACCTTTAGCAGGAAAAGATTTATTGCTTTGCGCAATATTCGGAGGAATAATTTCAGGCGTTGGAAGCGGACTTGCAATAAGATTCGGCGGAGCTATGGACGGCATCGAAGTTTTAGCAGTTATATTTTCAAAAAGAATCGGTATAACGGTAGGCACTTTCGTTATGATTTATAATGTTATTTTGTATGTTGCTGTTGGAATCATAACCAAAAGCTACATTTTACCCCTATATTCAATAATTACATATTGTGCAGGAATAAAGGCAGTTGATTTTATTGTTGAAGGCTTAGACAAGGCCAAAGCAGCAATGATTATAACAACGAATCCTGATAAAATTTGCAGTGCTCTTTCAGATGAATTTAGGCACGGCGTAACTAAAATTGATGCAAAAGGTTATTATGAAAATCAACCTCTTACCGCAGTTTATTTTGTTGTAAACAGATTTCAAATAACAAAGCTTAAAAATATTGTTAAAGAAAATGATAAAAATGCATTTGTTACCATTACCGAAGTCAGTGATTTTATGGGAAGCAGCTTAAAAAAGACAAATTAAAAAAATAAGTTTTCGATCCCCTTGTGTTTTACTGAAAATTGTGCAATAATCAGTTTATAATATATTAAGGAGGAGAATAATATTGAAAAAGTTTATTCAAGAATTTAAAGAATTTGCTCTCAAAGGCAATATGATGGATATGGCAATAGGAATTATTATAGGCGGTGCGTTTACAGCTGTTGTTACATCACTTACAGATAATTTCATTAAGCCATTACTTAATTTCTTAACAGGCGCCGCAAAGTATACCGGCGCAGACATAGCCGGCTTTGCTTCATCATTCATCTCTGCATTTGTAAATTTTATTATTATGGCATTTATTCTTTTCTGCCTGCTTAAAATTATGAACAAGATAACAGAAATCGGCCATCATAATGAAGAAAAAATTCCGTCAGCGCCAACAACAAAAAAATGCCCGTATTGCTGCAGCGAAATTGATATCAACGCAACACGCTGCCCACACTGCACATCCGCTTTAGAAGAAAAAAGCGAATAGATTGCAATATTATAAATGCAATTAAATGATTTAAAATAAAAATCCCGTACATTTTGTACGGGATTTTTTCTGTAATTAGCATTAAACAATTTATGAACAAACGAATTATTCTTTAGTCCAAGTGACTCCCTGAGGAGTATCTTTAAGAATAATACCTTTTTCTTTTAATTCATCTCTGATTCTGTCTGCCGTTGCCCAATCTTTATTTTTTCTTGCCTCTTGACGCTGCTGAACAAGAGCCTCAATATCGTCATCAAGAGTGTTTTCCTTACGATTATAAAGAATGCCCAAAACATCACAAAGCTCATCATAAAGCTTTGCAGCGTGCTCACAAACGTTTTTAGAAACATTGTGATCAAGAATTTTAGTGTTTATATCTTTCGTAAGTTCAAAAATCGCTGCAAGACCGTCTGCAGTGTTAAGATCATCATCCATAGCGGTTATGAATTGCTCTCGTCTGCTGTCTAACTCAGCAATAATTTGAGCATCATCATCATGAACATCATCGGCAGCATTTTTGATTGCAAAATCAAGGCTGTCTCTGCATGTATAAAGCCTTTCGAGGGCGGATTTGCATTGTTCGATTATATCAAGACTATAATTGATCGGTGAGCGATAATGAGATGAAATAAGGAAATATCTGATAACTTCATAACCATATACATCTGCAATTTCACGAACAGTTTTAAAGTTGCCGAGCGATTTACTCATTTTAACATTATCAACATTGATATATCCGTTGTGCATCCAATAATTTGCGAATGTGCAACCGTTTGCGCATTCACTTTGTGCGATTTCATTTTCATGATGAGGGAAAACAAGATCCTTGCCGCCACAATGAATATCAATAGTGTTTCCGAGATATTTTCTGTTCATTGCAGAACACTCAATATGCCAACCCGGGCGGCCTTTACCCCACGGTGAATCCCAATACGGTTCTCCGGGTTTAGCACCCTTCCAAAGAGCAAAATCAAGAGGATCTTCCTTAATTTCACCAACTGCAATTCTTGCACCGCTTTCAAGATCCTCTATGGGTTGATGCGAAAGCTTGCCATATTCTTTAAACTTAAGAGTGCGGAAATAGACATCATTTTCAGCCTGATAGGCATATCCTTTTTCAATAAGAGTGCTGATAATATCTATAATTTCATCAATATTTTCGGTTGCTTTTGGATGAACGGTTGCTTTTTTAAAATTAAGACCGTTTGCATCTTTCCAAAATTCCTCAATATATTTTTTAGAAATAACATCATAAGTTGTGCCCTCTTCATTTGCACGCTTTATGATTTTATCATCAATATCGGTGAAATTCTGAACGAATTTAACATTATAACCCCTGTATTCAAGATATCTGCGGAGCACATCAAATACGCAAAGCGGTCTGGCATTGCCTATATGAATATAGTTGTAAACCGTTGGTCCGCAAGCATAAATCTTAACTTCATTTTTATCCATAGGAACAAATTCTTCTTTTTTGCCGGTCATTGTGTTAAAAATCTTCATTTTAAAGAATCCTCCAATTTTTTAATATCATTTTCAAGTTCTTGTATTTTGTTCTGATTTGCCTTGATAGCCATCATAACAGGATCGGGAATGTTAATTTGATCAAGATCATCAACCCTTTCACCGTCTATTCTGACAATCTCGCCGGGGATACCAACAACCGTGCAATTCGGCTCAACATCTCTTACAACAACAGCTCCGGCCGCAATTTTTGAATTTCTGCCTATCGTTATAGGCCCCAATACTTTTGCGCCGGCACCAATCATAACGCCGTTTTCAATGGTTGGGTGCCTTTTGCCAACTTCCTTACCTGTGCCGCCAAGAGTAACTCCCTGATATATCATTACATCATCGCCGACTTCTGTTGTTTCGCCTATAACAATTCCATGGCCGTGGTCTATGCATACTCTTCTGCCGATTTTAGCGGCGGGATGGATTTCAATGCCTGTTTTATGTGCGCATCTTTGGCTTATATATCGTGCGATAAATGGCATATTGTGCCTATAAAACCAATTTGCATGTTTATGACTGCGCAAAGCTTTAAAACCAGGATACAACAGCACAATTTCAATCGGGTTTCGTGCTGCCGGATCGTGTTCCATAAAGCTTTGAACGGATTCCTTGAATTCATCAAACATAATTTTTTCATTACCTTTCAAAGCTAAAAAATAAGCCTCTGTCATATAATGACAGAGGCAATGATAAACTGCGGTTCCACTCTATTTTATACTCAGCCGCCTATAAACGGCTTTGCCTGTAACGGGGCAACCGATTCAGAATACTTTAATTTTCCTCCGAACAACTCAGGAGTGCATTTCAGCAACTCGCCAATACGCAACTTTCAGCATATGTTGCGCTCTCTGCAAAGGCGATAATTACTTACTTATCTCCGTCTACGTTTTTATCTATCAATAATATTATATACATTTTTTACTAATTTGCAACAATTATTTTGTTTTTATGAGATGCCAACCGTCTTTTGCATAAATAATTCCGCTTAAAACGGTTACAACGCCTACAATCCAAAAAGCAATTGTGCAATAAATATTAAGCCAATGTGTGCTCATATCTATATCTATTTTTGGGCTTTCACCGATTGCAAGCAAAAGGAAAGTTAAGCCTGTTGTTGACATTTGCAAAAATGTTTTAGCTTTACCGAAACCGTTTGCGGCAATTACTTCTCCGCTTGAAGCCGCACTCATCCTTATTCCTGCAACAAGAAATTCCCTTGCAAGCATCATCATAATAACAATATCGGTGTGCCAGCCCATATTAAACAAAATTATATATGCTGCAAAAACAAGCGTTTTATCAGAAAGAGGATCCATAAGCTTGCCGAAATCCGTTACAAGGTTATTTTTTCTTGCAATAATGCCATCAGCCTTATCACTCATACAAGCTATGAAATACACAATCAGCGTTGCGACCCAATGGTATGGAAAATTTATGAACGCAACAGCGAGCAACACAGGTACACAGCAAAATCTGAATACGGTTATTTTATTAGGTAAATTCATCTTATTGTCTCTCCAATCAAATCATATCCGTCATAGTCTGTTATTCTGACATCGGCAAAATCACCGATATTTAGTTTATCAGGCGAAGAAAAAATTATACCGCTGTCTATTTCGGGCGAATCAAGATAGCTTCTGCCTATATAATACTCACCGTCAATATCGTCAACAACAGTTTTATAAATCTTTCCTATGCGGCTTTTATTTGCGTTTTCAGTAACGGTATATTGAATATCACCCAAAACTTCTTCACGCCTTGCTTTAACATCTTCTTCGATTTGATTATCCATATCATATGCCGGAGTGTCTTCTTCCGGAGAAAATTTAAAGCAACCCATCTTGTCGAACTTCATTTCTTTAACAAATTTGCAAAGCTCTTCAAATTGTTCTTCTGTTTCACCGGGAAAGCCAACCATAAGAGTTGTTCTTAATGAAAGACCGGGAATTTTAGATCTCATTTTTTCTATAAGGGATTTCAATTCATCATATGATCCGCTTCTGTTCATCGCTTTAAGAACATCCTTATTGCAATGCTGAAGCGGAATATCTATGTAAGAACAAACTTTATCAAGGCTTGCAATGGCATCAATAAGTTCGTCGGTAACCTTATCGGGATAGCAATAAAATATTCTTATCCATTCAATGCCGTTAATATCCGAAATTCTTCTAAGCAATTCCGGCAGCATATATTTACCGTAAAGAGAAATACCGTATTTAGTTGTGTCTTGAGCAACAAGTATAATTTCTTTAATTCCGTTTTGCGCAAGACTTTCCGCTTCCTCTGTTATGCTCTCTAAAGTACGCTCTCTGTATTCCCCTCTTATACCCGGAATAGCACAATATGAGCATTTATTGTCACAGCCGTCTGAAATTTTAAGATATGCCCAATGAGAGCCTTTTTTAACAAGCCTATTATCATCAAGCGGTAAGAAACACTTGTTTGGAAAAATGTTTGTTGTAACACCGCACAGAGCCTTTTGGCAGATTTTAACAATATCGGAATTTGCGCCGATACCTACAACTGCATCAACCTCAGGCATTTCATTCATTATTTCATCTTTATATCTTTCCGCAAGGCAACCCGTAACTATAACGGCGGATGCAAGACCCGCCTTTTTATATTCTGCCGCTTCCAAAATAGCCTCTATGGCCTCTGCCTTTGCGGATTCAATAAAACCGCAGGTGTTTACAATAATTGCATCGGCATCCGCTTCGGATTGTGCAACTGAAAAACCGCTGTCGCATAATTTACTCATCAGCATTTCGCCGTCCACCTGATTTTTGGGACAACCGAGCGAAACAAGATAAGCACTGAATTGATTATTCATCATCTGTTATGTTATTTAAGGCAGTTTTAATATCGGAATATGAAAAGCCTCTTCTCATAAGCGCCGCAATAACCTTATCTCTGCCTTTTTCCTCTCTGAGTTTGCGTAAATATGATTTATTTATGATTTTCGTTATTGAATCCTTAGGATCAACATTATTAGAATCAACAGCAAATTGAATAACATCGGGTGAAATTCCCTTTGCATAAAGCTCTTGTTTAACCCTTGCTGCAGAATACTTTTTTGATGAAAACAAATATTCTGCATAAGACATTGCAAATTTTTCATCATCAAGATAGCCGTAATCAACAAAGCGTTGAATTGCCTTATCCGCAGATCTTTCATCAACGGTTTTCAAGAGCTTAGCTTTGAGTTCTTTTATTGAATGATCACGCCTTGAAAGTAAATCCGCACATTTATTCAATGCCTTTCGCAGATTTATTTTTTCAACAAGCTCTTGCCACTCTTCATCGGAAATATCCGTGCCGTCTGCAATAAAGTTTTCAGCCCAAAAATCATAATTTGTTGTTATTTGATATTCATCATCAAGCAGGATATGGATTTTTGTGCCCCTACCCCTTTGTGCTTTAATGATCATCAGTCTTCATCGTCCTCAACAGCAATATCAAGCTTTGCCCTTGCTGCAGCTCTTGTTTGCTTAACAGCCTTTTCATCAATTTCGGGAATATCGGTGTCTGCCTTAGGTGCAGCCTTAGCCTGATACTTATGGTTTGAGCTTTCTTGCTGCTCCTTGATTTTCTTTTTAATTTCAGTTTCAAGTTTATCAGCAAATTCAGGATCGTTTTCTATTATGTCCTTAACCTTATCTCTGCCTTGACCGAGTCTTTCTTCGCCATAAGAGAACCAAGAACCGCTTTTTTTGATGATATCATATTCAGCCGCCAAATCAAGAATTTCACCCGATTTGCTTATGCCTCTGCCATACATAATATCAAATTCTGCCTGTTTAAAAGGCGGCGCAAGCTTATTTTTAACGATTTTAACTTTCGTTCTTGTGCCGATTACCTCCGAACCCGCTGCTTTAATAGCCTCTGCCTTGCGAACATCAATTCTCATAGAAGAATAGAATTTAAGTGCGCGTCCGCCGGTTGTTACCTCCGGATTACCGTATACAACGCCAACCTTTTCACGAAGCTGATTTATAAATATAATAAGGCAGTTGCTTTTATTTATTGCACCTGTAAGCTTTCTCATTGCCTGGCTCATAAGTCTTGCGTGCAAGCCAACATGGGAATCGCCCATTTCGCCGTCTATTTCCGTTCTCGGAACAAGAGCGGCAACAGAGTCAACAACAATAATATCAACAGCACCGGAGCGCACAAGCTGCTCGGTAATTTCAAGTGCCTGCTCACCGTAATCCGGTTGAGACACAAGAAGCGAATCAATATCAACTCCGAGATTACCTGCATATACGGGATCAAGAGCATGCTCGGCATCTACAAATGCAGCAACGCCTCCCTGCTTTTGACATTCCGCAATACAATGAAGCGCAAGAGTTGTTTTACCAGAAGATTCAGGGCCGTATATTTCAACAATTCTGCCTTTTGGAAGACCGCCTATACCCGTTGCCAAATCCAAGGTAAGAGAACCGGTTGAAATTGCATCGATATTGAGGTGCCTGTTTTCACCGAGGCGCATAACCGCACCGGCGCCATATTGCTTTTCAATTTGTTTTAACGCAGATTCAAGAGCTGCTTTTTTATCCTGTGCAGGATTTTTCTTTTCCGCTGCCATATATCATAACCTCGCTTAATATAGTAATTTTTATATATCGTATAACAGTATAATAAAAAATAGCTGCAAAATCAACAAAAAGATAAAAATAGCCGAAAAGTTTCCCTTAATAAAAAATATTATAAAAAAACGCTTGCATTTTGTTGCAATATGTGTTAGTATTTATGCGTTCTAAATTTACAAGGAGGTGTTCGCTGATGGCAAAATGTGAATACTGTGGAAAAGAAATGACTTTCGGTATTAAGGTGTCCCACTCACACAGGCGTTCTAACAGAACATGGAAGCCCAATGTAAAAAGAGTTAAGGCTATTGTAAACGGCTCTCCTAAAAGAGTTTATGTTTGCACAAGATGTCTTCGCTCAGGTAAAGTTGAAAGAGCGTAATGATTTAATACTAAAGCCGTCTGCACAGACGGCTTATTTTTTTTGTCCTAACAAACACTTACTGTGTTGTTTCTTTACGTTATAACAGAAAAAAGCAGTTCATTATGAACTGCTCTTTTTTTTATTTTTTAATGAAATTTTATTTTCTTCACCTTTAATAAGGCGTTTTATGTTTTCTCTGTGAGCGATTATAACGATTGCGGTAAACAAAAGCGCAACCAAAGAAAGTATCCAATTCTTATAAAAAACAAATATGAGAACAGGATAAAGAATTGCAATTACTATTGAGCCCAAGCTGATCCATTTGGATATAAGAATTACAGAAACAAATATCACAAACAAAATCAAAGCTATCCGCCAATCAACAATAATCACCATTCCCGTGCACGCTGCCACGCCCTTTCCGCCTTTGAATTTAAAGTAAAGCGGGAAAATATGTCCGAGAACACAAAAAAGCCCTGCAAACTCTTTATAGAGCACTACACGCTGTATTTCGGCAGCATCTGCCGGATTTGTAAAAATATATTTCATCGGCACGCCTAAAATTGCGAACGCAACAATAATACCGATTGCAACCTTAAAAATATCTCCGAGCATTGTTCCGACAGCTGCTTTAATGCCGTATGTGCGCATCATATTTGTTGCGCCGGCATTGCCGCTTCCGGATTTACGAATGTCTTTCTTTTTTACAACTTCTGAAAGAATAATTGAGAAATTCAGACTTCCGAGCAAATAGGAAACAACACCTATCAGTACGCATTTTAAAATTAGAGAAGTTTGCATTATTTTTTGCCGTCTCCCCTTTCTCTGACAATGAAGCGAACGGGTGTGCCGTCAAGTCCGAAAACCTCGCGCAACTGATTTTCAAGATATCTTTGATAAGAAAAATGGAAAAGTTGCGCACTGTTTACAAAGAAAACAAATGTAGGCGGCCTTGTAGACGCCTGAGTCATATAATATATCTTAAGCCTCTTGCCTTTATCGGTAGGCGGTTGAACGCGAGCCGTTGCAGCAGCAAGAACTTCATTAAGCTTACCGGTTGAAATGCGCATTGAATTTTGAGAATGAACAAAAGAAATCAATTCAAAAAGCTTGTCAATTCTGAGCCCGGTTGCAGCCGAAATAAACACAACGGGAGCATAGCTCATAAATGAAAAATCATTTGCCAGTTTTTTCTTAAATTCATTCATTGTATTGCCGTCTTTTTCAACGGCATCCCATTTATTAACCGCTATAATACAAGCCTTACCGGCCTCAAGCGCAATGCCGGCAACTTTTGAATCCTGTTCGGTAAAGCCTTCGGTGGCATCAATCATAATAACGCAAACATTAGCTCTTTCAACAGCCGATTTTGCCCTGATGATACTGAATTTTTCAACGGCATCAACAATTTTGCTTTTGCGCCTTATTCCCGCAGTATCAATCATATTAAACTTGCCAAATTTGTTTTCAACATAAGTATCCGTTGAATCACGGGTTGTGCCTGCAATATTTGAAACTATTGTGCGATTTTCGCCGCTTATTTTATTGATGAGCGATGATTTGCCGACATTAGGCTTGCCTATAACAGCAACATTTATTATTTCATCATTTTCTTCATCATTTTCCGGTTCTTCAGGAAGAAACTTGATTACTTCATCAAGTAAATCACCGGTGCCGTGGCCATGAACAGAAGAAACTGCAATCGGATCACCGAGCCCTAAGTTATAAAATTCATAAAACTCAGGCTTGGGAGCTCCGACACTGTCGCATTTATTAACGCACAAAACAATAGGCTTGCCGCTTTTTTGAAGCATTGAGGCAACCTCACTGTCTGCCGCCAAAATTCCGCAAGTAAGATCTGTTACAAAAATGATAACATCTGCCGTGGAAATCGCAATTTCGGCTTGTTCGCGCATTTGTTTTAAAATTATATTATCCGTATTAGGCTCTATGCCACCCGTATCAACAAGTAAAAATTTTCTGCCGAGCCATTCACAATCACCATAAATTCTGTCTCTTGTAACGCCGGGGGTGTCGTCAACAATTGAGCGCCTTGTGCCTATTAGCTTATTAAAAAGAGTTGATTTGCCGACATTTGGCCTGCCGACAATGGCTACCACGCTTTTCACTGCACAACCTCCTTAAATAGTTTTTAAAAAGAGAAAAGACGGGCATAAGTAGCCCGTCAAAATTGTTAAGATGCTTATGCTTCCTTGGAAACTACTTCTTTACCGTTGTAGTATCCGCACTCCGAGCATACCTTATGCGGCACTGTATATGCTCCGCAATTAGAGCATTTTACAAGTGTGGGTGCGCTCATTTTCCAAACGCTTGAGCGTCTCTTGTTTTTTCTTGCCGTAGAAGTTCTTCTCTTGGGTACTGCCATTTTTATAGCCTCCTTTATTCAACATCTGAATTATTATCTTCATCAAGCAATTGCAGCAGAGCGGCCATTCTTGGATCAACCGCTTTTTTACAATCGCAATCACCTAAATTCAAATTTTTACCGCAGTTACTGCACAAGCCTTTGCAATCCGGCTTGCACAAGATTTTACTTGGCAAAAATAATTGAACCTCTTCTCTGATATAATCATCAAGATCAAGAATACCGTTTTCTAAAACTATGTATTCATCGTTATCGGCATCGGCATCATTAGCCAATTCTCTAACCAAAATCTTGTTAACAGAAAAGCCCATCTGCTTGTTTACATCTTCTGCACATCTGTCGCACACACCGCTAAACAGAAATGAAACCTCAGCATTCAGACCGACAATGCCGGCATGCTGAGTTGCAGCGCCTTTAACAACCACGCCATGTTGCAAGGGGTTGTAATCGGCATAAACAAGATCTTTTAAATCCAAGGTGTAGTTTATATCAATCGGCGCATCGTCGCCGTTGAAAAGATTGTTTACATCAATTTTCATAAACCCACCTCAGCTTGCCTTTAGTATTATATATATTGTAAAAAGGTTTGTCAATAGAAAATTATAAAAAAAGGCGCGGAAAACCACGCCTTTTAAGTTTTTTTACAGTTCGTCGCAATAATCGAAGATCTCAACGGGAAGATCTTCCTTATCACAGCTGATTGTGAAATAAAAATTAACATCAGTTGCTTCGGAAAGCTCTGAAAGCATATCAAAAAATTGAGGAAGCTTTGAATAATCACGACCTACGATTTTGAATGTTGCATCAATAAGAACATCCGTTACATCATAATTGCCTGCACAAATGCCTGCGAGGAAGCCATAAAATGCTTTGCAACCGTTAATGCTGTATGTTTCGGTTTCAAGCAATCTTGCTTTTGAAGATATATCATATGTGAGTTTCGGAGACTTTTCAACGCAAACAACGTTGCCATCCGAATTTTCAACACAAGAATTAACAAGCTCAACGAGCTTTTTAGTTTTTCCTGAACCTTTATTACCAATAATAAGTTTAATCATTTATTATTCCTCCAAGGATTGATTTCAACTATATAATATCATAAGCCAAGCTCTTTTTCAAGCCTTTCTTTTTCACTTTCGTAGCCGGGTTTGCCAAGCAAAGCAAACATATTTTTCTTATAGCTTTCAACGCCGGGCTGATTAAAAGGATTAACGCCGAGCATATAGCCTGAAACGGCACAAGTCTTCTCGAAGAAATAAATCATATAACCGATATTTTCGGCAGTAATTCCGTTTGCTTCAAGCACAAGATTAGCCACGCCGCCCTCTGTGTGAGCAAGGAGAGTGCCTTCACGGGCTTTTTCATTAACATAGCTCATTGTTTTGCCTGCAAGGAAATTAAGGCCGTCAATATTGCCGTCTTCGGATTGAATAGTAAAATCACTTGCCGGATTATTAAATTTAATGCAAGTTTCAAACATAAGGTTTGAACCGCTTTCCTGAATATATTGACCAACAGAATGAAGATCGGTTGAGAAAATGCAGGATACAGGATAAAGGCCCTTACCGTCTTTACCCTCACTCTCAGCGAAAAGCTGTTTAAGCCATTCATTAAACATCGTCATGCACGGTTCATAGCAGATAAAGCATTCAAGGCGTTTACCCATGTTATAGAAACAATTTCTGATGACAGCATATTTAAGCACATCGTTTTCGGCAATATTTTCGCTGTTAAAGCTGTTTTGAGCAAGCTGTGCGCCGTTCATAAGTGCATCAATATCGATTCCTGCACATGCAATCGGAAGCAAACCTACTGCAGTAAGAACAGAATATCTGCCGCCTACATCATCGGGAACTACAAAACTTTCATAACCTTCTTCGTCTGCAAGATTTTTAAGAGTGCCCTTAGATTTATCCGTTGTGCAGAAAATACGCTTTGCAGCTTCTTCTGCAGAATACTTTTTGTATACAAGCTCTCTGAACACACGAAATGCAATTGCCGGCTCGGTAGTTGTGCCGCTCTTAGAAATAACATTCACGCAAATATCTTTATCCTCGCATATTTCAAGGAGCTCATTAAGCATTGACGGGCTTATAGTATTGCCGATGAAATAAATTTGCGGAGTATCTTTTGCCAAAGCATTATAGTTAGGTGATTTTAGAGCTTCGATAACTGCTCTGGCACCGAGGTAAGAGCCTCCGATACCGATAACAACAAGAATATCTGCATTCTTTTTGATGTATTCGGCAGCATTTTTAATTCTTACAAATTCTTCCTTATCATAATCAGTTGGAAGAGTGAGCCAACCGAGAAAATCATTGCCTGCACCGGTTTTGCCGTGAAGAGTTTTGAGTGCTTCAACGCCCTTGGGAGCAGCATCATTTATTTCTTTTTCAGAAAGGAATTTCTCTGCATATTTATTTATAAGCTTAATCTCTTGCATATAAAAGTCCTCATTTCTAATTTATTTTCAGTTGCCTATTTTACATCAAAATTATTAGATAATCAACTGTTTTTGCTAAATATTACGTAACATTTCTATTAAAATATAATTAAATCCTATTTTTTCAATTTTTTTCGGAGACACAAGTGTTATTGATTTTATTACATCATCACCGTAATGTACGGAAATAGTTCCAAGCTCTGCTCCCTGATCTACAGGAGCGGCAATACTGTCCTCAATTTCATAACTGTATGATATATCGGTTTTTCCTTTTTTTACAAGTAATTTATCCGTTTGATTATATATGGGAACAACCGATTTTATTTTGCCGTTTTTAATTTTAACGGAAGTTATTTGTGATTCATCTATTTGCGGTGTTATTACCGTATATTCGGCAAATCCGAAATTGAGCAGGTTTGCTGCTGTTTCAAATCTCAGTTCACTTGTATCGGCACCGAGAACAACAGCAATCAGGTTCATATCGTCTCTTTTTGCAGTTGCGCAAACACAAAATCCCGCTTTTGACGTTGTGCCGGTTTTCAGACCCGTTATTCCGTCATATTTATTAACAAGTTTATTAGTGTTGTTAAGTTCCGTTTCACCATTCCTCAGATAATCAAGCCAAACGGTAGAATAATTGTAAATCAGTTCGTGTTTTAGCACCTCACATGCAATAACAGCCAAATCATATGCACATGAATAATGATTTTTTGTTGTGTCATCCAGTCCTGTGCAATTTTCAAAGTAAGTATTCTCAAGACCGAGTGATGCGGCCTTTTCGTTCATCATCTTAACAAATCCTTGAGACGAGCCTGCTATAAATTCACCGAGTGCCGTGCAAGCATCATTTGCAGACGCAACAACAACAGCTTTAAACAGTTCATCCACGGTCATTTTTTCTCCAAGTTCCAGCCAAATTTGTGAGCCTCCCATTTTTACTGCATTTTCGCCTGCCGTAACCTCATCTTCCAAAGAAATCTTACCGCTGTCTATTGCCTCAAGCACAAGAAGTATGGTCATAATTTTTGTCACTGACGCCGGAGAAAGATGTTCATAAGCATTTTTTTCATAAATGATATCGCCCGTATCCGCACACATCAATATTGAAGATTTCGCAAAATCGGCAACCGTTTCACTGCTTTCCTCTTTATTTTCCGCCGCAACGCATTGAAAAGGAATAATAAAAGTCGTTAAAACGGCAAGGAATACTGCAATTGTTTTTTTCATAAATATCACCGATAAATCATATTCAAAAAACATTGCTTAAATAACCTTATTTTGTTATAATATTATGACTAAACAGGAGAGATGAATATGAAAGCAGCATTTTACACACTCGGATGCAAAGTTAATCAATCGGAAAGCGAGTATATGGCAGAGCTTTTAAGCAAAGCCGGTTTTGAAATAGTTTCTCCGAACGAAGAAGCAGATTATTACATAGTTAATTCTTGCACCGTTACCGCAACAGCAGATCAAAAGACGCGCCAAAACATAAGAAAGTTTAAGCGCCGCCATCCCGATTCGGTTGTAATACTTACAGGTTGTATGCCGCAGGCTTTTCCGCAGGCAGCAGCAGAGCTTGAACAAGCAGATATTGTTTTCGGAAATAAAAATGACGGCGATATTTTAGATTTAATAAACAAATACAACCTTGAGCACAGCAGAATAGTAAATATTGAGCAGCACGAAACCGGTGATGAATTCCGCCAATGTTCCATTACAAAATTCAATGAAAGAGTTCGTGCTTTCGTCAAAATCGAAGATGGATGCGACAGATTCTGTTCCTATTGCATAATCCCGAAAAGCAGAGGAAGAGTAAGGTCCAAAAAGCCGGAACAACTTAAAGAAGACATAAAAGTTTTGGCTGAAAACGGAATTAAAGAAATAGTACTCGTGGGTATAAATCTTTCTGCATACGGCAAAGGTGAGGATTTTAATATAGTTGATGCAGTTAAAATATGTGCCGAAACAGAAGGAATATTAAGGGTTCGCCTCGGAAGCCTTGAGCCGGATCATATTACCGACGAAATCATTACAGAACTTGCCCAAATTGAAAAATTTTGCCCGCAATTCCACATTTCACTTCAAAGCGGATGCGACAAAACTCTTAAAGATATGAACAGGCATTATACAGCGGCAGAATACTGCGACCTCTGCAACAAACTCAGAAATGCATTTGATGACACTTCATTAACCACAGATGTTATGGTTGGATTTAATGAAGAAAGCGATGAAGACTTTAATGAAAGTCTTAATTTTGTTAAAAAAATAAAGTTTGAAAAAGTGCATGTATTTCCGTATTCGGAACGAACCGGAACGGCAGCATCACGCAAAGGCGATTCTGTTTCTAAACAAGAAAAAGAGCGCCGAGCCTCAGTTATGGCCGAAGCTGCAGAAAAAATAAGAGACGAATATTTCAAAAGCCTTATAGGCAAAACGGTAAACGTTCTTTTTGAAAATGAAACAGCCCCCGAAACATTCAGGGGCTACACAAAGAATTATATTCCTGTTGAAATAAAATGCGGCAAGAACATCAAAGGTCTTGAGGTAAATTGCACTATTGAGAGCGTTGACACGGCAAATGATATTTGCATTGCTAATTTAAATTCTTGATATTCTCAACTTCAGCCGAAACCGCTTCATCTCCGGCATCAACCAAATAACTGAAGGAATAAATATAATATCCTTTAACATTACTTAACTGCCCAAGATAAGCTATTTGCCTTGAAATTATATTGTTGTTTTCTATAAACTCCTTAGTGGCAAGTCCTTGACCTGCCGAAGCGAATTTATCTTCCTTGCCTGCTTTGTAAAGCGGCAATCCGATATAGAGCTTTGCGGCAGTTGACCTTTCGTTCCACTCCTTTGCGGTTCGTGTAAACGGTTGCACCTCATTATAAAATCCAAAATAAATTTGAGGACAAATATAATCAACATATCCAGGCTCACTTGCCCATTTTTCAACATCGGCATAAAGCGTTGAATAATCGGTTGAAACCCTTGATTGTGGGCTGATACCGAATGAAACACTTGAATTTATCTCTTTAACGGCGGAATAAACGGATTTCACCATTTCCGAAACATTATTTCTTCGCCAATCATCAAGAGTCATTTCACCGCCGTTTTCGCAGTATTTTGAATACTCGGATTCATCAATGTTTTCATTGGTTGTAGGATAAAAATAATCATCAAAATGAATACCGTCAACAGGATAGTTTTTGACTATTTCTTTAACTCCGTTTACAATCAATTCCGTTACCTCTTTGCTTGCCGGATTAAAATAGATTTTATCGGCCACATAAACATTGCTTTGCTTATCAGGATTTTCAAACCACTGCTTTGCAATGTTGCTTGATGACAAATCTTCAACATTACCGTCTTGGGACACTCTGTACGGATTTATCCAAGCTTCAATTCTTAAGTTAAGTTTATGAGCTGTTTCTGTCATAATGGCAAGAGGATCATAAAGCAACTCACTCCCCTGCACTCCGAAGCAATATTTTGAAACAGGAAAATAATCCGATTTATAAAATGCATCGGCGCACGGGCGAACCTGCACCGTTATCGTGTTTATTCCGACTTCCTTTGCTTTTTTAAATGCAGATTTTATTGCGTTTTCAAATTCGGCACCGTCCGCACATTCAGAAGTGTATTTTTCAAGCTCAAAATAGGCCATCCAAACAGATTTGACAAACTCCGGCTCCGCAGGCTGGGCGGGAGATGATTCACTGTTATCAGTTATTGAGCAACCGCAAAGAAGCATTGATAAACAAACAAATAAAATAAATATTTTTTTCATACTTGACACTTTTCCTTAAATTTGCAAAAATATATGTAGTAACTAACAGAAAGGCGTGTTTTTAAATGGAATACAGGCTCGGCAATTCGGATAAAATCAAAAGCAGAGGCACTACAGCCGAAATTGAATGCCCACATTGCAAAAATAGAGTAAAATTCAGCGTTTTCAGCAATATGGACACAAGACTTATCCCCTCGTATCCGCTCATAAACTCAGAATCGGTTTACTTTTTGGTGTGCCCGAAATGCGCTTTTGTTTATACGGTTGACGAACAACAGGGAGATGCTCTGAGAAGCGGAGAAAAATATGCAATAGGCGATTTTGATTTAAAAGAACTTAAAGTATTCAAAAAATAAACACACTGTTAAATCATAAAAAAACTTGTCTAATAAAATATTCTAATTTAAGAGGAGCATTTGCTCCTCTTTTTTTATAAGATTATGCAAATCAATCCGCTGCAGCCCTCATTGATGACACGCTCTATTGTTTCTCTGAATTTATCCCGTGCATCGTCCGGCATACGCTCAAGTTTTCCTCTTAAGCCTTCATTGACAAGTTCGTGCAGTGACTTACCGAACAAATCAGTTTCCCATATTTTTCCGGGATTTTCCTGAAACTCACGCAATAAATACATAACAAGCTCCTGAGATTGGCTTTCGCTGCCCACAATCGGCGCAACCTCAGTGCGAGTATTACAACGAATCATGTGAATTGACGGTGCTTGAGCTTTTAGTTTGACGCCGTATCTTCCACCCTGTTTAACAATTTCAGGCTCTTCAAGGGTTAATTCATCAATATCCGGCATGACAATGCCATAGCCTGTTCGCTCAACCTCACCGAGTGCGGATTTAAACTTTGAAAACTTTTGTTTAATTTTAGTCAGTTCGCCGACAACAGCCATCAAATCTTTTTCATTTTTTATTTCGCAGCCGCATTTTGATGAAAGCACCGTGTAATAATAAGCATTTGAAATGCAGACGGAAATGCTGATTTTTCCCACAGCCAAATCCGAATCGGAAATAACAGATGAGTCAATATCTTTATATTCACAAAGGCAATCGGAAAACGCCTTTACACTGCGTATATTGCTTATATTTTTTGCTTTTTCGCCGATGAAAGCAAACATATCGGATTTAAAAGCATCATCTTCATCCAGACTTTTAATCCAGTTTGGAAAATTAAGCTCAATACGCTTTGCCGGAAATTCATAAAGAGCTTTTTCAAGCAGACTGTTAATTTTTGCTGTATCAAGTTCAAGACAATTTACCGGTATGACGGGAACATTATATTTTTTACACAAATCCGCCGCAAGAGAAACGGCAGAATCGCTTTCAGGCTCAACACAATTCAATGCAACAACAAAAGGCTTGTTAAGTTCTTTAAGTTCTGCAACAACCCTTTCCTCAGCCTCTGCATATTCCTCTCTGGGTATTTGGCTTATAGAGCCGTCTGTAGTAACAACAAGGCCGATGGTTGAATGCTCTTTAATAACCTTTTGAGTTCCTATTTCCGCCGCCATGTTAAAAGGAACTTCCTCATCAAACCAAGGTGTGTGCACCATACGCGGCTGCTCATCTTCTATGTAACCTACTGCACTCGGAACAATATAACCGACACAATCAATAAGCCTTACGCGGAAATGAATGTTATCATCCATGGATAGCTCGATAGCGTCTTCCGGAATAAATTTTGGTTCCGTTGTCATGATAGTTCTGCCGGTTGCACTTTGCGGCAATTCATCAAGTGCACGCTCTCTTTGAAATTCCCCTTTTATATTCGGAATCACAAGTGATTCCATAAACTTTTTTATAAATGTTGATTTACCCGTGCGAACCGGTCCGACAACGCCTATGTATATATCGCCTTGTGTTCGTGCGGAAATGTCATTATATATATTCAATATCGTCACTCTCCTGTCTGCTTCTACATTCCGGGAATTAAGAGTATTCGCTTTGCATCCAAAGTATCATCAGTCAGCTCATTTTCTTTTTTTATTAAATCAACCGATGTTCTGAAGCATTTGGCAATGTCCCAAAGCCGCTCATTTTTATCTGCGAAATAAACAGCAAGCGCAGGTGATTCATATTCACCGGATGATGTTAATTCAACATCCGAAAGCAGGTTAAAACTGCTTTGCTTATATTTGAGCGCAGTATACGCAACTACAAATCTTAATTCGATAACATTTTTTGATTTAATAACATAATCATAAGATGATATATAAGCGCTGCAATCCTGAAATTTATCAAATTCAATTTGTTTTTTATCCGAAATGAACAATATTTCTGAATTTTCAGTTAAAACAAACGCCGAAAGCTCGATACACTTATCTGCGGATAGCGAAACATCAAGATCAAGAATTTCCGAAATATCTACAGCATCAAATTCAAATTTTTCTTTGCTTGAGTAAGATTCTTTAATCAATTTATAATCAACGTCAAGTTCAATTGGAAAAAAAGTGTTTTTAACATCCCGATTTATCGAATAAGCATCGTCGGATAAATAGTCCGATTGCTTGCGATAGACTGTGCAGGAAAGATTTATATCACCTGCCAAATCAATAATTGTTAGATTATTTTTACCGTCTGTTTTTGTTTTAAAGAACAAATTGCCGGATTTAGCATTAACTATTGCAATATCATCTTCAGAAATTCCATTTATATCAACTATTGTGCTTATTTCTGTTGTTTTTTCGCATCTGCGAACATCATTGATTTTATCCGAATCAGCAGTATAAAGGACGGAAAAACGAAGTTTGGTTTTAACAAGCATTTTATCGGCAATTATTTTTGTTTCGCTGCAATAAGCATCTGTAAAAACATTGATTATTTTTCGGATTGCCTCGCCGTCTGTAACCTCTGCTTCTTCTTCAAATTCAGACTTAACATAAGCTGATCCGATAACAGATATGTATTCTATCTTTTGTTTGTCTATCATAATATCTTTTGCACTGTCCGTCATGCTTGCATTACACGGAGCGTAGGCACAAACGGATACAGAAAAAGAATCATGAATATCAATCCTTCGTTGATTTATTACTCTGCAATTACTGAATTTGTTTATAATTTTTGCCGCAAGAAGCAAATCACCGCAATCAGAATCTGTTTGAAAACTCTTTTCAAAATCCTCTTCAAATTCCGCACAAGAAATGCAGCCGCTGCTTTCGCTGACATATGTAAGTGTTATTTTTGTTTTGCCGTATACGGTTATTGTTGAATTTTGGTAAGCCGTATTAACCACAAAATTATTAACACTGCATCTTATAACTTTCAACAAATCATCATCATAAGAAAGCAAGTTTTCCTGATAATCAAAATCGGCATCGACACATTTTGAAAAAACACATCGTTTTGTGCATATTTCCTTTTTGCATTGTTCCATATGAACGCTCCTTTTTATTTTCTGCTAAATACATATGCAAACATACCGCCTTATATAACAAAAAGCACTTCCTTTTTCGGAAGTGCTTTTTATATTAACTGTTTATTTTCTTTATTTTAAATATTTTTCTGAGCAGAGGCACAGTAAATTTCGGCGGATTTACAACAACAACTTTCATATGATTTCCTCCATCATTTTTTGCAGCATATTATACCCAGTATTATTACTACTACGGCAAGCACACGGACAAGCCATGCTTCGGGAAGGCAAATAGTGACAACGCACCCTATACCGAATGCTAACCAAAGAAAATCACGCCGGCACATTTTTTTCACAGTAATAACACCTCTGAGCTGCAACTACTGTATTATATGCCGCAAAAAATCAATCGTTACTTAAAACAAGCAAAATTATGCCGCTTTTAAAATCAACAAAAGCTTTATCATCCGCAACCTCGTTACTGATGCTGAAATTGTCATACGGCGAAAGCGTCACTCCGTTTAATTCATACAAAGCGCCCTTTTGAATAAGCCCTTCAACAGGGGCACCGAAAGCAAAAACGGAATAATATTTGTGAGCATCTGATTTATAAACATAAAACGCTTTGTTGTGCATCGAAATTTCGTTATATCTGTCTTTTATAACGGCAGCAACACCTTTATCAAGGCAATATTTCAATGCAACGATATTTGAAACAGCATGATCTGCTCTGCCGCCGATGGCGCAAAAGATTTCTATTTCATCTGCACCTCTTGCAACGGCTTCCTTTATGCAATAGAAAGTGTCCGTATCATCTTTTTCGTGCGGCAGTTTAATAATTTCAGCTTTTAAATTTGGGTACTCTGCAGAATCGAAATCGCCTATTATAATATCGGCAGACAAATCGACGCGTTTACAAATATCAAGGCCGTGATCGGCAGCGATAATAACGGAATTCTTATCAATGTTAGTTCTTAAATATTCCAGATCATCTTCATTGCAGGGAGCACCGGATATTACCGTATATTTCATTTTTTCAACATCCATTCCTTAACATTCTTTAAATCATTATACATTTTAACATAGCTGGTATGCCTGCTTTCGGAAATATCGCCGTTTTTTACGGCTTCGCAAACAGCGCAACCTTTTTCAACTGTGTGAGTGCAGGTTGAAAATTTGCATTTCCCGAAATACGGTTCAAACTCTCTGAAGCAATCAAAAAGTTCATCTTTTGAAATATTAAGGCAGCGTTCAAAATCAATTGAAGAAAAGCCCGGAGTATCTGCTACATAGCCGCCGCACACTTTAAAAAGCTCGCAATGGCGTGTTGTATGCTTTCCTCTGCCGAGCTTTTTGCTAGTTTCACCCGTAGGAAGCTCCAAATTCGCCTCTATAGCATTTAGAAGAGTTGACTTGCCAACACCTGTATTTCCGGTAAAAGCCGAGCATTTGCCGGACAGAAGCGCTTTTATTTGTTCTGCGCCGTCAGGTTCTGACGGATTGCACGGATACACTTTGAAGCCGGCCTTTTTATAGATGTTTTCATACTCTGAATAATCGGGTTCCAAATCTGTTTTTGTAAAAACAATTATTGGCTCGATATTCATATAATCTGCAAGCGCCGTCATTTTATCAATATTGAATGTGTTAATTGCAGGATCAACTATTGAAGAAACTATAAAAAGAGTGTCCAAATTGGCAAGCGGAGGGCGAACAAGGCTGTTTTTCCTTGGAAGCACTGCATCTATCCTGTTTTCAGAATTCTCATTTACCGAAAATTCAACATTATCGCCCACAAGGGGAGTTAAATTTTGATTTCTGAAATTGCCCCTTGCTTTGCACTCATAAATCGCACCGGCGGCTTCCACATAGTAGAAACCGCCGATTCCTTTAATTATTTTTCCCTGAAACTTACTCACTATGGCTCCTTGAAAAATCAACGTTAATGGTTTTGTCTGAATTCATTGTATAAGAACCGTTGTAGTTTTCACTGACCTCAACAAGCTGAACAACAACATCAATCTTGCTTCCGGCATCTGCCGGAACAGCAAGCTTAACTATTGAACCGTCAAGCTTAACAGCCTGTGAAGTGTAGTTACTGCCGTTTACATTTATTGTGACAGTATCCTTAGGAGAACCGGAATATGACGGCAATTTAACATTAACGGTTAATGTGTATTGACCGCCGGTTGTGGATTCCGTTGTTGTTACACCGGATGAAACATAAATTTTGATTTTTTCATTTTCCGTTGCCGTTTTTCCTGCTCTTGGTGACTGATCAAGAACAACATCCTTGCGGACTGTTGAATCCTGCATTTCAACAGAAACATTTTTGAAACCTGCTTTTTCAAGAAAAGCTTTTGCATCACTGAGTGATAAGCCTGAAACATCCGGTATAGGATATGTTTTAAGCTTAGTTGTTGACGGACCGGATGATACATAAATTACTATTTCTTGATCTGCCGAAACAACCGAATTAGCTTTTGGATCAGTATAAATAACCGAACCTGACGCAACATTTTCATTTGACATTTCGGTTACTTTAAAATTATAAAGTTTACTTTGCTGCAGCAGCTTTTGTGCCTTATCAAGAGTTAAATTATAGCAATTCGGAACAGTTATATCCCCCATGCTTGCAGCAACTTTTAAAGTAACGGTTGAACCGGAAATAACTTTTTCGCCGGCTTTTGGAGATTGATCAATTACTGTACCGGGATCATACTGATCTGTTTTTTCATATTCGGCAACAAAATTATATTTATAGTTATCGTTTGAAACAAGCGCATCATAAGACTGACCGGTAAAATTCTCAAGCTTGTGAGTTTCCGTATTCAAGCCCTGAGTCATAAACACAACGAGCCCCACGATTGCCGCAATGAGGAACACAACTCCGACAACAACAGCAGTGATAACCTTTTTCTTATGATTCGGATCAGCCGTTTCGCCCACTTCAACATTTTCTTCATTACCGGAAACAGATGCAGAATTTAAACTTTCTTCTTTAAACACATATTTCGTTGGGCTTTTATCAACAAAATATGAGTAATCAAATGTCGCATTTGGATTTCTTATAACATCTTCCAAATCAAGCAACATTTCTGTTGCGGTTTGATATCTGTCTTGCGGATTTTTTTGCATTGCATGGAAACAGATTTGCTCGATACCGAGAGGAATATTCGGATTTATTTCAGTTAGTTTTTTAGGCTCCTTTTGAAGCTGCATAAGTGCAACTGAAACGGCACTGTCTGCATCAAACGGAACATTGCCGGAAAGCATTTCATAAAGAACAACACCAACAGAATATATATCGGCACGTTCATCTGTAAATTCCCCTTTTGCCTGCTCGGGCGAGATATAATGCACGGAACCGATTGCATTTTCAGTTAATGTTCTTGTTTCTGTGCGTGAAAAACGAGCAATGCCGAAATCGGTAACTTTAATATTGCCGCTTGGCAATAATATAATGTTTTGCGGTTTTATATCACGATGCACAATGCCCCTATCGTGCGCATGTTGAAGTGCACGAAGAATTTGGGTGGTAAAAAAGACAGCATCATTCCACGCAATAATATGCTGCTTTTGAATATATTCCTTAAGTGTGATACCGTCTACATACTCCATGACGATATACTGCACCTTTTCGCCAAAGCTTACATCATAAACTTTTACAATATTGGGATGAGAGAGCACGGCAATTGCCTTGCTCTCATTTTTAAAGCGCCTTACAAATTCAGCGTCATTTGAATATTCGTCTTTTAAAACCTTAATTGCAACTATACGGTCATCAACATTATCGTACGCCTTATAAACAACCGACATACCGCCTACGCCGATTATTTCCTGCACTTCATAGCGTCCGTCAAGTCGCTTTCCCACATAATTTTCCATAAACAATTACACAGCCTTTCAGGCAAATTTTATGATTATTCGGCAATGGCAACAACAGTAATATTGTCTCCCCCGCCGTTATTGTTTGCTTTTTTCACCAATCTGTCGGCAAAAGCATAATATCTGCCGTCAGAAACCTCATTGATCATTTCATCATCTGAAACATAGTTAGATAAGCCGTCTGTGCAAATTATCAGCACGTCATCGGGCTCAAGATCAATTTCGTCAAATTCAGCATCAATACCTTTATCAACACCGATTGCTCTGGTTATCAAATTTTTATTGGGGTGATGCTCGGCTTCTTCTTTCGTTATTTCGCCCTTATTAACAAGATCCTGCACAAGTGAATGATCGGTTGTTACCTGTTCAAGCCTGTCTTTTCTGAAAACATAAGCACGGCTGTCGCCCGCATGGGCAATATAAGCACATCCATCTTTAACAACGGTGCACACAACAGTTGTGCCCATTCCTCTGAGCTGCGGCTTAGCGTCTGCCATATCATAAACCTCTATGTTAGCGGCAACAAGAGCAGAATCAAGCATATTTTTAATTGAGGATGGCTTCATATTTTCTCTGTACGAAGCATTGATTTTATCACTTATAACCTTTACGGCAAGAGCAGATGCGATATTACCTCCGGCAGCGCCGCCCATACCGTCGCACACAACAGCCCAAGCAACCTCATCCGGAAATTCACCTACTGCATAAGCATCCTGATTAGAGGATCTCACTTTGCCTTTATCGGTTTTGGCAACAATTTTCAAAAAATTCACCCCTGACTTTTTCTTCTGAGCTGACCGCACGAAGCGTTAATATCGCTGCCGAGCGTTCGCCTTATTGTAGCATTTATGCCGTTATTTTGCAATATTTGAAGAAACTTATTTATTGAATCACTGCTGCTGCGAACATTTCCACGCTCTTCAACATCATTAACCGGAATAAGATTAACATGGCAGAGCATACCATCCAGCCTTGAGCAAAGTTCATTAGCACATTCAACAGTGTCGTTCACATTATTTATTAAGGTATACTCAAACGAAACACGGCGATTGGTTTTATCAATATATGCCTTACAAGCTTTTAAAACCTCATCGATACCCCATTTGTCATTTACCGGCATGGTTTTGCTGCGAATGGTATCATTGGGTGCATGAAGAGAAATGGTTAATGTGATTTGAAGATTTTCATTCATTAAGTCATATATACGAGGCACTACGCCGCAAGTTGAAAGGGTAATATTCCGCATTGAGATATTAAGACCGTTTTCATCATTAACATTATGCAAAAAAGCCAAAACATTATCATAATTATCAAGCGGCTCACCAATACCCATAAGAACAACATTTGAAATTCTTATATCAAGATCCTTTTGTGCGGCATGAAGCTGGCTTTCAATTTCACCGGCGGTTAAATTTCTTACAAAACCTGCAAGCGTTGACGCACAAAATCTGCATCCCATTTTGCAACCGACCTGGCTTGAAACGCAAATTGTATAACCGTATTTATATTTCATAATAACGGATTCTACATATTCTCCGTCACTCAACGAAAAAAGATATTTTACGGTGCCGTCTGTTTTTGAAACAAGCTTTTTTTCAATTTTACAGGATGAAATATAATAATTCTCACACAGCTTTTCTCTTAACGCTTTCGGGAGATTGCTCATTTCATCGAAAGAATCAACGCCGAATTTATGGAGCCAAGCAAAAATTTGTTTTGCTCTGAAAGAAGGTTGGCTTAGATTCTTTATTAAAGAATTTATTGAATCATAAGACAAGGCTTTAATATCTGTTTTCATTTATTTCCTTTCGATAACGGAATAAAAGAATCCGTCTCCTCCATTTTCATCCGGGAAAAATGTTTGCGAAGACAGCAAAACAAAATCCGAATGATTTGCCAAAAATGCATCAACAACCTTTTGATTTTCTCTTAAATTAAGAGTGCAGGTTGAATAGAGAAGCTTTCCTTTTGATTTGAGGTAATTCACAGAGGTTTCCAGAATTTTCAGCTGAAGCTCAGGAAGCTCCTTAATGGAATCAAGATCTTTGTATCTTATTTCGGGCTTGCGCCTTATTGTTCCGAGGCCACTGCAAGGCACATCACAAATAATTTTATCAGCAAGCGGCAAAGAATCATTATAAACTAAAGCATCATTGACCGAAGCGTGTATATTATCAAGGCAAAGTCTTCCGGCACCTTCGGCAATAAGTCCGACTCTGCTTTCATAACAATCATATGCATAAACAGTACAATCGGCATTTACAAGAGAAGAAGCGGTGAAAGATTTCCCGCCTGGAGCCGCACACATATCAAGCACCGTATCGCCCTTTGAAATTCCGAGAGCTTTGACGGCATTAAAGCAAGATAAATCCTGAACATGAAAAAGACCATTTTTAAAAGCTGCGGTTTCCGAAATATCGGGCACAGAATCAATTCTGACAACATCACCGAAAACCTCACAAACGGCACCGCAATCTGTTAGTTCGTACTGTAATTCTTCCACATCGACAAACTTTGAATTTGGCACAGCATATATAGGCGGTCTGCCGTTTACATAAGGCAAAAATGAATTAACGGCTTCACTGCCGTATGCCTTTATCCACATATTTATCAAGTTTTGCGGCACCGAATATTTAACAGACAAATCCGTTATTTTTTCAATATCAAAATCAAAATTATCAATTTTATGAAGCACTGCATTTATCAATCTGGAATAATAACCGAGACCGTTATTTTTGGCAAGAGCAACGCTTTCGTTGATAGCAGCATTTGACGGCACTTTATCCATAAATTTCAGCTGATAAGCGCCGAGCATAAGCACAAGCTTAACCTTTGGCTTTGGTTTATTGCAAAATCTGTTAACCAAATCTTCAAGAGTCAGTTTTCGTTCAACAACTCCGTATATCAACCTTGCCGCAAAAGCTTTTCCGCTTTGAAGCTTATCAATTTCATTATTTACGGCAATATTTGAATAAGCACCGCCGTAAAATATTTTATAAAGTGCCGAAAAAGCGGCATTTCGAGAATCATTCATCGTCTGCGCTCCGATAACAGCAAAAGCCTTAACAGAGTTGCAAGAGAAGATGCAAGAGCGGCAACATAAGTTAATGCGGCTGCAGTAAGCACCTTTTTTGCACCGTTATATTCTTCGCCGATAAGAAATCCGTTTTGCGAGATGGTGTTAAGTGCACGCTTAGAAGCGTTAAACTCAACGGGAAGTGTCAAAAGCTGAAAAACAGCAACTACCGAGTACAATATAATGCCTGCAAGCAATAAAGGCCGATAGCTGAATATCATTCCTATAATAGCAAGAGGTATGCCCAGATTAGAGCCGAATCTTGTTACCGGAATTATAAAATTTCTGATTTTAAGCGGCACATAGCCCTGTGCATGCTGACAGGCATGGCCGGCCTCATGGCAGGCTATGCCGACAGCGGCAATACTGTTTGAATTATATACGGCAGAAGAAAGCGAAATCATCTTTGTTGAGGGATTATAATTATCCGTCAACTTTCCCGGAATCATTGTGATACCAACATCTGTAACGCCGTTCAGCCTAAGCAGCTCGGCTGCCGCCTGTGCGCCGGTTAAAGAGCGGGAATTGGGAATTCTGCCGTATTTTCTGAAATTAGAATTTACTTTTGCCTGGCATATCATTGAAAAGATAATGACCGGCACCATAATAAAGCCTGTTAAATAATAAGCAAAAATATCCATATGAAAACCTACTTTCAAACGAAATATAATCAGGAGCCTAAAATATCGCCTACACTGATTTTATTACCTGCCGCAAATGATTTTGAATCCATTTTCTTTTTACCTGCCGGCTGCAGCTCAGTTATATCGATGCAATTACCGTCTCCGCACGAAACAGTTATCACATTTCCGACAAAGACAACTTCACCTGCAACGCTGCCTTGTTTATCACTGAGCAATGATGAATGAATTTTAACCTGCTTGCCGCCGATAACCGTGCAGGCTCCCGGCCAAGAATTAAGGCCTCTTATTTGATTATGAATTTCAAAAGCCGAATTATGCCAATCAATAGGGCTTAAATCACGGCTGATCATTGAAGCATAGCTTGATTCGCCGGTTTGTTTTTCCGGTTTAATTTTGCCTTTTTCAATCATAGGCAAAACATTTATAAGAGCCTCGGCACCTATTGACGAAAGCCTGTCAAACAGCTGTTCAGAGGTTTCGTTGATACCGATTGCTGTTTTTTCAACTGCTAAAACATCACCGGTGTCAAGGCCTTCGTCCATTTGCATTATGCAAACACCTGTTTCTGAATCACCGTTTAAAACTGCCCATTGAATCGGCGCGGCACCTCTGTATTTTGGCAAAAGAGAAGCATGCACATTAACGCAACCGAATTTTGGAATTGAAAGCACGGAAGACGGAAGTATTTTTCCGTAGGCCACTACAATAATTATATCAGGATTTATATCTTTAATAATTTGAGCCGCATCACTGTTTTTTAAAGAATTAGGCTGATAAACGGGGATATTGTTTTCCTGTGCCAAAATTTTAACGGGCGGGGGTGTAAGAAGTTGTTTTCTGCCCGTTTTTTTATCAGGCTGAGTAAAAACAGCTGCCATATCATAATTATTATCTATCAATTTTTGCAAACACGGAACTGCAAAATCCGGTGTTCCCATAAAAACTATTCTCATTCTTCCTCCAATTTACCGGTTACAAGATGAGATGTAAATAAAATACCGTCAAGATGATCTATTTCATGGCAAAAAGCCCTGGCTTTAAGATCTTCGCCGGTAAACACCTGCCACTTACCGTTTCTGTCCTGTGCTTTCACCTGAACTTTTTTCGGTCTGCTTGTAATTCCGTATTTACCGGGCAAAGAAAGGCAGCCTTCACTCTCCTGCTGCTCACCCTCCTCCATGGTGATTTCGGGATTAACAAGCTCCATGGGGCCTTCGCCGATGTCGATAACAACAACTCTTTTAAGTATTCCTACCTGAACGGCTGCAAGACCTACGCCGTTTGAAGCATACATCGTTTCAAGCATATCATCTATAAGCGAAGCAAGCTTATCATCAAATTTTTCAATTTTGCGGCTTTTTTTATTGAGTATAGGATCGCCCAATTTAACTATATTTCTGAGAGCCATTTTATTCTCCTAATTTAATTCATAAGGATTTAAATCTACCGTTACGGCAACATCCTTATATTCCTTTATTTTAGCTATACTTTTTAATATGTCGTTTAACAATTTGCGAACTGATTTTGAATTTTTGCATTTTACAGATAATCTGTATCTGAAATTATTGTTTATTTTGCAAATTTTAGCCGGACCGGGGCCGAGCACAATCAGTTTTTCGCTTTGATATTCTGTTTTATTAAGTTCTGCAAGCTTTTCAAGAAAAGCTTTTGAGCAAAGAGCGGCATCATTTTCCTTTTCGCTAACAAACGAAACAGAATAAATATCGCAATAAGGCGGATAGGTCATCAAACGCCGCATGGAAATTTCACTTTCGAAAAATGATTTATAATCCTGTTCGGCAGCATATTCTATTATCTCATTATAAGGATTTATTGTTTGAATGACCGCTTTGCCTTCTTCACTTCTTCTGCCGCTTCTGCCGACAACCTGAGTTATCAAATCAAACGATTTTTCCTGAGCTGTATAATTTTCGTCATACAACGAATTATCTGCATTAACAACACCTACAAGTGTTACATTCGGGAAATCAAGCCCCTTGGCAACCATTTGAGTTCCGATAAGAATGTCATAATCGCCTGCAGAAAAAGCATCAAACAGACGTTGATGACTGAATTTTCCGGCAGTTGTGTCTGCATCCATTCTGAGCACTCTTGCATTGGGAAAGAGTCTTGAAATTTCATCTTCTATACGCTGTGTGCCGAAACCGCTGTATCTTATAGTATTTTGGCCGCATTCGGGGCACACATTATCAAGCGGCTTAACATAGCCGCAATAATGGCACATCAGGCGGTTATTATAGCTGTGATAAGTAAGGCTGATGCTGCAATTCGGGCAAGTAAGAACATGGCCGCAATTATTGCATGCAATAAATGTATTATATCCCCTGCGGTTCATAAGTAAAATTGTTTGCTTTTTCGATTCAAGATTATCACGAATAAGTTCTTTAAGCTGCCCTGATATAGGTGATTTGTTGCCTTTTTTCAATTCAGCTTTCATATCAACCGTTATAACATTAGGCAACTTAGAATTACCGTATCGATTTTGAAGCTCACATAACACATATTTTCCGCTTAGAGCAGCAGAATATGTTTCAACGCTTGGGGTTGCGGAAGTCATTAAAAACAAAGCCTTTTTATATTTGCACCTGAAATTAGCAACATCCCTTGCATGATATCTCGGCGTACGTTCGCTTTTATAAGTGTTTTCCTGCTCCTCGTCCATAATAACAAGGCCTAAATTGTGCAGCGGCGCAAAAACAGCGCTTCGAGTGCCCACAACAATTTTAGCCTCTCCCCTTGCTGCACGCTTATATTCATCTGTGCGCTCACCGATAGAAAGCCCGCTGTGCATCACTGCAACCTGCCTGCCGTATCTTTTATGAAATATAGACAGCATTTGCGGAGTCAATGAGATTTCGGGCACAAGAACAATAACATCCTTGCCCATCGAAACAGCTTCATCTATAAGACTCAGATACACTTGCGTTTTTCCGCTTCCGGTAACACCGAAAAGTAAACCTGTTCCGCCGCCGTTATGAAGCATTTTATTATAAACATCAAAAGCAGCTTGTTGCTCGCCGGAAAGCATAATCGGCTGCGCATCGCCGTTTGCGCTCACATTTTTATAAGGCTCACGATATACCTCTTTTTCAAAATATTCACAAACCTTATATTTTACAAGATTATCAAGAACGCCTTTGCCGACGGAACAAAACTCGGTAACTTCATTAACGGTTGCGCAACCGACATCACACAAAAGCTGATAAACACTTTGCTGTTTCGGGGTTAACTTTGGCACAACCGAAGATTCACAGAGCCTTATCATTTTGCTGCTTTTATCGGAAATTTTGTCAACCCCGCGAGGCAACATTTGCCTAAGGCAATCATAAGTGGTGCAAAAGCACCTTTCTTTAAGCCATAAAGCAAGGCTAATCATTTCTTCATCAAGAGGAATTATCTTATCATCCACAGAATGAATTTCTTTAAGTTGCGAATTTATGCCGCTGAAAATGCTTAAAACTATACCGCTGCGCAGCATATTCCCTTTGCCGAACGGAACTTTTACTCTTGCGCCGCATTTGAGGCTTTTTTCAAGCCCGCAGGGCACATAATAATCATAATCCGAATCGGTGTTGAAAAAAGTGTTTTCAACTGCAACGGTTGCAATTAAGCGATTCATTATTCACCGTATGAATCTGAATCGGAATTTGAAGAAACCTCTTCATTAGCTTCGGCAACGGCCTCAACAGCTGCTTCTCTTTCTTTTTGGCGAACAGCTTGTTCTTCCTGCTCTCTTTTAATTTCTTCTTCAGACTTAATTTCATCAGGCTCAATAACAACATATTTGCCGTTATAAATCTCGTTAATAGCCGTTGAAACTGTTTTTTCATCAAGCAAAACATCATTTTCAACTGCATCGTCTCTGATTTGCCTTGCTCTTTCTGCAATGCCAACAACGAGGCTGTATCTGCTGCTGCAATTTTTAAGTAATTTTTTAAGATCGGGATTAAACATAGTATTATCTCCTTTATGAGTTATTTGTGATTTAGTTTTATTTATTTACCATTGCGCTTTTCAAGCTCTTTATCCAGAATATCATTTAATTCTTCAACAGCTTTACCAAGCTTGTTATTAACGATAACATAGTTAAAGGTTGAGGCGTATTCAATTTCTTCTTCTGCAATTTTGAGGCGATTCTTAATTGCCTCTTCGCTTTCCGTGTTGCGCTTTTTTAATCGGCGCTCAAGAGTGTTTATATCGGGCGGCATAAGGAACACCGAAACAGCATCCGGATAATTTTTCATAACCTTTTGCGCACCTTTACGCTCTATAATAAGAAAACAAATTTTACCTTTACTAACGGCCGCAAGAGCCGGTGCTGCCGGTGTGCCGTAATAGCAACCGTTATAGCAGGCATATTCAAGAAAGCTGTCCTCTTTAATCATATTCTCAAAATCTTCTGTTGATTTAAAGAAATAATTAACGCCGTCTATCTCCCCTTTTCTGGGTGATCTGGTGGTTGCCGAAACAGATTCGCACACATCGCTTCTTATTTTTGATATTTCTTTAAAAACAGTATCCTTGCCGCAACCGCTCGGGGCGGAAAGAATAACTATCATACCGGTTTTATTCACTTTGCTTCAACCTCCGCACCGAATTTTTCTGCTATTTTTGCTAAATCAAGATAGGAAAGAATAACATTATAAGAATCCGTAACAATAACGCTCATTGTTTTTCTGCCGTGAGTTGCATCAATCAAAACGCCGTTTGATTTGGCATCTTGCACGATGCGCTTAACCGGAGCGGATTCGGGGCTGACAATCGAGATAACCCTATCTGCATTAACAAGATTGCCGAAGCCGATATTTACCAAATTCATAACATCACCTCTGATTATTCAATGTTTTGAATTTGCTCTCTGATTTTTTCAATTTCCGCCTTGATATCAACAACCTTGCGGGCAATTGAAACATCGCTGGCCTTGGAGCCGATGGTGTTTGCTTCTCTGTTCATTTCCTGAACAAGGAAGTCCATTTTTCTGCCTATGGGCTCCTCGCTGTTTAAGAATGTGGCAAGCTGCTCAATGTGAGAGCGCAAACGAACCGTTTCCTCTGCAACCGCAACCTTATCGGCATAAATTGCAACTTCTTGAATGATGCGGGATTCATCAAGCGAAGCATCGCCTATTATTTCGTGAACTCGGGCAACAAGCTTATCATTATATTCCTTAACGGTTTGAGGTGAACGCTCTTCTATAAACTTAACGCAATCAAGAATGTAAGCGGCTCTTGAATCAACATCGGCCTTCATTTTTGCGCCCTCTGTTTCACGCATGGCAACGAATTTGTTAATGGCTTCATCCGTTACTTCTTTAATATAAGACCAAACTTTTTCTTCATCTTCCTCTGCTTTTTTTACAACAAGCACTTCCGGAAATTTAGCGATTGAAGCCGCACCATAGTCCGCTTTAAGAGAATAGGTATCGCCTATTTCTTTAAGTGCTTTGAGATAAGCGCTTGCAAGAGTGTGGTTTACGGCAACCTCGGCATTATCGCTGTTTAAAGCTTCTATTCCGAGATAGCAATCAACCTTGCCGCGAGAAACTCTTGAATTGATATAGGATTTTAATTTTTCCTCTGCAAAACCATATTGGCGAGGAAGTCGGCAATTGAACTCAAAATACCTGTGATTAACGGATTTAAGCTCAACGGAAATAACATAACCGTCTATTTCCTTAGCGGCTCTGCCGAAGCCGGTCATAGATTTAAGCATAATAGCAACCCCACATAATTAAACATGGCGCAGATGAACTGCGCCATTTATTTTTTAAAATATTATAGAACTTGTATATATTGAGGTCAATAGTTTGTTAACATATTATTTACAATATTCATTATTTGTTTACATTTTGCTTTGCTTGATTTTGTAGGTTAAAGAAGACGGATGCTTTCTTCCGAACAAGAAATAAAGAACAACAGAAAGAATATTTGCAAATGATATAACAGCAAACATTTTTTCATAACCGGCATTATCAATCATAACGCCCGCAAGACCCCCTCCTATTCCGATTCCGATATCATAAGCACAAAGAAAAGTTGAATTAGCCGCACCGCGCTTATTGGCAGGTGCAATATTTACCGCCATTGCCTGAAGAGACGGCTCAATTCCGCCAAAAGCATAACCGGACAATACAGCAGAAACAATAAATCCCGCATTATTCGGGAACAAAGCAAGAGCGAGCAGCGCAAGAAACATTGAAGCATTACAAGTGTAAACAAAAACAGCTTCGCCCTTTTTATCCGCAACCTTTCCTACAGAGAATCTTGTTATAAGCAGCATAATTGCCATAACGGTAAAATACAAACCTCCGGAAACCGTTATATCGGAGCAATCGGAAGCAAATTTTAAAGTATAATTTTCAAGAGCACCATATGTAAGCAGAAAAACAAGTGCAACGGCAGATGCGGGAAGCGCATTTTTATCTATCAAATCTTTAAAAGAAAAAGGTTGTTTTTCGATTTTAAGCTTAGGGGTTTTGAGAAATGCAAGCAAAAGAAGCGAAAAAAGCATTATGCCGCAAGAAACAATATATAAAAGCCCGAAGCCTTTGTTCATTAAAAATTCGCCGATTGCAGGTGCACATGCGGTTGCGAGAGCCGTTGCCATTCCGAAAATGCCCATTCCCTCTGCAAAGCGTGGCTTGGGAATAACATCCGTTGCAACGGTTGATGTTGAAGTGTTTGAGCAAGCAAGAGAAATTCCGTGCACAACACGCATTATTACGGCAAGAAAAACGGATGCCGCAAATGTGTAAACAACAAGATAACCAAGCGGCATCAAAGCCATTCCGCACAATCCCACAAGCAAAACAGACTTTCGCTTTCCGCAATCAAGTATTTTGCCGACAAAAGGCCGAAATAAAACGGCAACAACAGAAAACAATGTTGCGCAGGCGCCGGAAACACTGTCTGAATAACCAAGCTCCCGCACGAAAAACGGGAAAGTTGAAAGCACCATAAGGTGGTTTAAAAACACAAGAAAGTTAATTACTATTACTATAATGAAATTCTTGTTCCAAAGTTTAATTTTTTCCATAAAATCCTCCTAAAAATGCAAAAAAGCGCAAGGCCGTCATCCGGTCTTACGCTTTAGCTGCTCGATGTATTTAATAAAATAATTATATCAAAGCAGAAAATTTTTGCAAAGGTAATTTTTAACAAACATTAAAAAAACGGGAACAAGTATTTTATTAAAAATGAAAAGAGCAGAGGCATAAGCCTCTGCTCCATTGTTTTGAATTCAGAATTCACGAAGCTCGGTATCATCCACAGTTTCATCACCGTGAATATCCCAAGATGTTGTGATCTGCTCCGCAACAGTAAACTTTTCAATCTCCGCAAGAGGAGATTCATATAATTTTTTCATTATTCCACTCCTCCTCAATCATGGCAAATATTGCCATATGCTATAGTTTGAATAGTTGCAGGCGAATAAGAACCATCGCCGTCTATATCAACAGTGCACTTATACTTAACATAAGGTCTTGCATAAACCTGTGTTGAGCTGTCTGTTGAAATCTTAGCCATAAACTGGTTATCGGAAGACGGGTTCTTTGCAGGAACGGCAGTTACACCGGAAGCACCGATAACGAATTTGCTCATATCGGAGCCAACCGAAGCATCAGTTGTGAACAGAGTGCCCATTTCGGTTATCTGAACATTAGGACCGAGATTCTTTGTTGAAGCACCGCTGTACATTACAAACAGATTATTGCCGTTTACCGCAACAAGCTTACCTATAGAATAAACGAAAGGTAATCTATTGTCAAGAGAAACTATTTGGCGATTATCTGTTACTGCAACGCCGCCGATTGTGTAATTGCCTTCACCGTTCTTATAAATTGAATAGAATTTCAAATCACCTGAGGTGAGGAATGAATAAGAATCAGAATAAGAAACGGGATAGAATGTGCCGTTTATTTCAGCTGCGATACCGTAAGCACCTGCTGCTGCATTAACGGTTTCATACTTATCGTATTCATAATACTGAGGCACACCGTCCATAGTTACGGTAATGGTGTTTGCAGCCTTATCGAATACCATTTGTGCTCTAAGAATCTTATCGCTGCCTGCATAATCGCCAACCGTGATGGTTGTGTCGTTTGCAATATCCGAATTATTAACCTTCCAACCCTTGAATGTGAAGTAAGGTGTGTTTTCAAGCGATAAGAGATTGCTTGAATCAAAGGTTGCAGAATCGATTACATAGGAACCGTTCTTAAGAGTTAACTGAACATCCTTGGCAACGTTGTGCTCTTGAACAAGGCTGCCGAACTTATCATAAATCTGAACCTTAACATAATTCTCATCAACAGCCTGCTTAGAGCAATATGCGGTGATTTCAGTGTTGCTGTTAATCTTCAGATTATAGGTTTGAGATGCAGGAATATTTGTTTGCTTGGATGAGCCGGAAACAACTTCCCAACGATAGCACTTATAGCCGCTCGGAACACTTGAAAGTGCATTAAGGTTAACAGAATAAGTGTTGCCGTATTTAAGGATTTGAGAGTTTGTTACGGTTGAAGTACCGTCGTCAAACTTAACATTAAGCGTAACGGTGTATGTGCTGCGGATAGAAGAATTATTATCCGTGTTTGCCTCATTAAGATCCGAAAGAATCTTTGAGGTGTAGTTATCAAGCTTAGTTTGATCCTCCTTAGAGAAATCTTTATAAGATTTATCGTTTGCCAAAACATATGCAGAAGCACCTGCGGTTTTGAAAGAAGGAGTTGTGATTGAATAGCCTGCGCTTACGCCGTTTGCATAAGTTACGGTTGAAGCCTTTGTGCCGTTTGCGGTAACTATGCCGTAAATGGACTGATCTGCAGCTGTGCCGATATTAAATCTGTATCCCTCGCTGAATGCAGCCATATCCTGATATTTAAGAATATTTGTTGCTGCATCATAAGCGGTGTAATCTGCAACTTCGGTAAGATTATCATTTGAAGCAACAAGATTTGAGCTTGAAAGATCGATATTCTTTTGTGCCGAAGAAAGCTCTGAATCGCTTACGGATTTAATTATGAATCTTGCATTTCTTACATTAACATAGCCTGCTTTTGCATCATTAATGTAGTCGCCTTCTTCAAGACGATCTTCGGTGTAATTGCCGCCGGCATCTTTGTCATAATAGGTGCCAACATAAACAAGCCTGTCAACGCCGGAAGCGGTAAGATCAAGATTGCCGTTTGAATCATAAACAAAGCCGGAGGTTACAACATTGCCTACCCTGTCGTAAGCGATATAAGGGCCGTATTGATCCAAATCGGGATTTGTGTTTACATAGCTGATAAGATATTTAGGCGTGTTTTTCTTAACAGCATCATCTGTGCTTGAAATAGTCTTAGCAGCATCATAGCTTTGCGAGAATGCATTATATGTGCTGTAAGTATATTTCTGATCACCGTTTGCGGTAAGGTTGTTTTGATTTTTATTGATTGTGTAAGCAGTGCCGTCTGCAACTTTAGTATCAACAGGAGAATAATCTGCCTTGTTTGTTAAATGCGCATAAGCAGTCTTAATGTTGTTTGAAAGGCGGGTTACGGTTGACTGCTTGGTTACGAAATGCTGATTATCGCCAAACGGGTCAAGAGATGTATAGTGATTTTTAACTGCATTATAAGCAGATTCAAAAGCCGTCCAAGCGTCTGAAGTGTATTCATCCTTATGCTGCAATGCTTCATTATATAATGATTCATATTCAGCGGCAGTTTGGTTAAGCTCGGTATAATCCGCTTTTTGCTCTATCTTGGAAACATCAATGCTTTCAAGCTTTTTAACCTTTTCGCAAAGTGTGTTTGCAAGAGCGGTAACATTATCGCTGTTTACAACATCAATCATATAGCTTTGGCTTGTGAGAGCATCATAAGCATCAAGAAGAGCCTGAGCAGATTCGGGGTCATAATCATAGATATGAGACAAAATGTTCAAACGATTCTTATTGAACAATGCTTCTTTAACCGGAACAAAGCTTACAACATAAATTGTGCCGGTTGAAAGAGCAACATGCTCGGGATTAAGCTGGCCTGAACCAACACCCAAAACATATCTTGACTGAGCTGCAAATGAAGGGCTTGTTGTTGTGTAATAAGCATTAACATTATCATGAGCCTTTTCTGCCGGGCCCGTGCCGGAATAGGTAATATAGTTAGAACCGGGAGTCCACTTGCTGTTTTCATTTGAAACCATGTTGGCGGCGTTTCTATCGGATACGAAAGCATTATTAACAAGCTGAGAACCGGAAATATACCAACCCGGCAGATATCTTGCGCCTTCTGAGTTTTCATACTTAATTGCGGTGTTAAAATGCCACATTTCGGGAAGCGCAATATCACCGCTCTTAACAAAGAGTGAAGCTATTTTAACATCCGTAACATTAAATGCAAAGTTTTTATACGATGCCGCATTCACCGGGGCGGTCATCTTTGCAACGGTTGTGTTGCCTGTTGAATCCGTTGTTGCATCATAAAGCCAAACAAAGTTTGTGCTTGAAACCATGTAGTTGAAGTTATCCGTTGTTTCTGCCAATTTTTCGGTGCTTCGTGTATCCACAGGAGAAAGCATATTTTGCGTGTATTGCGCATCAATAGCGGTTTTTTCCTCTGTTGTGAAGCCCTGCTTTGTTTCAGGCTTTGAATACTCTTTCATGTTATCGCTGTTAAGAGCGGTCATCATCTGAGTATAAAGTTCTGAAATTTCTTCCGGATTAACTTTTTTTTCGCCTTTTTCAACAGCGGTCTTATAACGCTGAGCCTCATCATAAATCTTATATGCGGCACCCATATTAGTGAATACGGTGCTCATATTATCATCAATCTGCTGAATTTTTTCTTCAAATTCGGTGATTGTTTCATTAAGAAGAGTGTTTGCTATTTCAAGGTTATCCTGAAGATAAATATCCTTGGCGGCATAAGTGCCGTTATAAATGGCGAAGTTATCAATAAAGCCGTCTGCAGGTGAAGCGTATCCGCCGTAGCTCTTACCGTAAGAAACAGCGTGCTCCTGAGCAAGATAATCATGAATTGCCTTGCCCTTAACGAGTGAGTTTTCTGCGGTGTAAGTGTTTACCTTGCTGACAAGCTGACCGTTAACATAGGTGTAAACAACATCAAAATCAGCATCGGGCTGAACCTGAATAACTATATGATTCCATTTATCTGCCGTGAGACCCTGGCTGCCGAAGATATTTGCAATATCAATTGTTGACTTATCGCTGCCCTCTTCCCAAGCATAATGAAGAGTGCCGTCTTCCGTGAGCTCAAAGTAAGCGCGTGATGCGGCAGAGCCGGACGCCTTGCCGAGCGAGAATATGGTGCCGGTGTTAATCGTTTCACCCGGATTATAATAGGTGCTGATAGTGTAGCCTTTTGCGGCAGAATCATTAGCGGCATAAGTGTAGTGCGAATCAAAGCCTACTCCGCTTGCCTGCGCAAAGCTGCCGACCTGACCCTGAATTGCTTTAGGATCGGCAACGGTTGCATCATATGCAGTGTAACTATTTGTGCCGATTGTTGTTGTTTCAAACGGGTCAAAATATGAACGGGCATTTTTATCCAAAGCGGTTGTTGGATAAACATCATCAAGCTCTGCAAGAGATTTTGTTATATCATTTGCAGAAAGAGCTCTGTTATAAATTCTGAAATCGGAAATATAACCATCAAGCATAAGGTCCTGAGCATAGGAAGAAATACCGAAGAAGAGATTTCCTGATTTTAATCTTTCTATCGTTGAGCCCTGAGAATCAGAGAAGTAAAGCGGTGTACCCTGCTTATTAACAGATTGCATATCTTTATTGTAGGTGGTTTTAAGAAGCTGACCATCTACGAAATAATGGATATAAGAATCTGTAACAGTCATTGTATAGAGGTGCCAGCTGTGAAGATTATCACTGCCCATATAGCCCTTCATGAAGTTGTTGGTGCCGTTATTGTTTACGCCAAGTGAGTTACCGGTAGTTACATACATATAAGCATTATTCAATTGCGACTCTGTTGCAGAATCCCAAGCAAGAGTGCCGGGCTCCTTAGCGGAAGTCCAATCAAAGAAGTGACCGCTGAAGTCATTTTGCCCATCGAGGCTTGTTTTGGTTGAATAACCGTACCAAGAGAAGGTTACGCCGGATTTATCATCTACGCCATTAAACAAATCGGTTGTATTATTAAGATAAGCATAGCCGCCGTTCTTTGTGCCGGAACTGTTTACGGCATCAGTCGGCTGGAAGCGAGCCGCCGCAATTGTTTTGCCGTTTGCATCTTTTGTTGTTACGGCAGTTGCGCCGACATTAACAAGAGTGTTTTTGCCGTTTTTATCTGCAGCATCATAAGTTAAATCCGAATTTGTGAAATATCTTGCAACAAGGCAATCGTTTACATCTTCACCGGACATAACACCCGATGAATCATATGTTTCTTTGCCGTATTTAGTTGCGAGCTTATCATAATCGGAAGCTGAAATATATGTTACGGAGCCGTGACGGGGAGAAAGATGGTTAATATTACCAGCCGAGTTTCTCTGGCCGTAAATGGTATCAAGGTCGTTACCCTTAAACTGCGCAAAGATGGGATTGCCATAAGTATCGGCAAGAAGATAATATGATTCGTTTGCAAGGTTTCTGTAAACCTGAACACCTTCAAGGCTTGCCAAATCCCTATCACCGCCGTCGCCGTTAAAGACAGAAGCGCCGGCATATGGGCCGTTAATGTTTGCACTTGTTGCCCAATAGAGATCGTCACTATCATCGTTCTTATAGAACATGTAGTAAAGGTTTTTTGCCGAATCGTAAGTGATATCACCGTCTATGGTATCAACGGTTTTATTGGATGAGCTGAATTGAGCAGATGTGTTGGACATCAAAAGAGCAGGCTCGGAAGTGAATGTTTTGAAATCGGGTGTGTAAACATAATAGAGAACCGTTGAGCCGTTATCCGCTGTTTTGATGGAGAGATAAAGCATATACTCTTGGCGGTTTGCATCCCAGATAGCCTGAGGAGCCCAAGCTCTGTCTATATCCTTGCCGAAAATATCCTTAAGATCAATATTCCAAGGAACAACGCTTTCAATATCGCCGAGATCGGTGATATGCCAGCACATAATCTTGCTGTTGCCGCTCCAAGATGAGCCGTTAACAGAATTCATATCAGTTGCAAGCATATAATAGCTGCCGTCTTCCGCGCGGAAGATATACGGGTCTCTTGCGTGGCCTGTGGCTGCGGTGCCCGAGCCTGTTGAGGGAACGCCGTCTTTCTTAGGATATGATTCCGTTGTTGTTTGATTAACAAAAGCTCTGTTGCCGTTTAAAGCTTCAAAGTTTTCACCATCGTCAGAAACAGCGAAGCGGATATATTCACTGTCGTTACCGGTGAAATAAGCGAAGAGATATTTATTAACATCTGCAGGAAGCTTATTCGGTGTTGCGTCAGACTTTGTGCCGGTGTAGAAAGTGATGCCGTTATAAAGCTGATCATCACAGTAATAGCTACCATCCTCATCACCGATTGCAATATTAGAGATTTTAGAAGTGTCTATTTTGCTATAGCCTTTGAAAAGGTTTTGAACAAGCTTACCGCTTGCATCGGTAATGTAAGCATGGAAATAACCATCAACATAAGTTAAAACATAGTGATATGTTTCATTCTGCTTCAAAATTGTTGAGTTGTGAGAAAGGTTATAAGAGCTGTCTGAAGTGCTGGTGAGGGTGTTACCTGCCGAATAAGCAGGGCCG
This sequence comes from uncultured Anaerotruncus sp., assembly GCA_900539775.1. Classification (GTDB taxonomy): domain Bacteria; phylum Bacillota; class Clostridia; order Oscillospirales; family Acutalibacteraceae; genus Eubacterium_R. The sequence continues at coordinate 185,140 of UQDL01000002.1, forward strand.
CAAAGGTCTTGCACAAAAGCCCAGCTGGGATCTGTCATATCTGCATTTTGCTTTCCCAGAACAGCCGAATCAGACATACCGATTGCCAAAAAGCCGTATCTGCCTGTGACGGAAGACTTGTCGTTTTGAACAGTATATTCCAAATCAACCTTAAAGCTGTCTGCACCTGTGATGGGTGTGTAGCCAAGGCCGGAATACTGATTCATGAAAGTATAACCGTCTGCGATATAAAGGCCTTTACCGTCAAGCGTCATAGTATTATCTTTATATGAGTTTGCAGTCCAGTTCATGGTTTTATCGCCTTCAATATAAGCAGAACCGGTTATCTGGCGGCGTGTATCGCTGCCGGAAGTTGCCTTTTCACCCCAAGTTGATTTGGTGAAGTCTGTGGAAGCAGCACGAGTCCATGTTGTGCCGTCAGCGTACGCAACGAGGGGCGCACTTGTGACAAGCATAAGCACAGCAAGAAACATCGCAACTACTTTTTTTGAGAAATGTTTCTTCATAAAATTTCCTCCTAACAAATTTGCCCAACCGAGCCACGGGATTTACTGACTGCATCCGTTGTGAAACAATTAAGGCAAAATGCCGCAATATATGCGGGTATAAAATATATCAAATTTATAATATTATAATAACCAAATTTTGTCAACAAAAAATTAACAAATTAAGATTTATTTTGTACAAATCTGCGATTTTATCAAAAGATCATTTAACAAACATTCATTCTGTGAATAATATTTTTCTGTATTTTTTGCATATAATTGATTGTTTTTTCAGTACATAAATTTTTGAAAGATTCAGATATTCATAATTTATTTACAATCTTTTTACAATATTTATTATAAGCGAGAATAAAAAATGCACCCGAAAAAAATCGGATGCAGAAAAAAACTAAAAGTTTAAATATTTTTTCAGTTCGGAAACATTAAAAGCTCGACTGTTGCGAAGCTCATTTTTGTACCTTTCCATATTAACATCGCTGTGCTCTGTTTCCTTGCTCCAAAGATGCATTGTCCACGCATCGTTACCAAACAAAGCCGGAATTAAAGCGCCTGTTGCGGCGGCTTTGATTTTTGAGAGCACATCACAATCATAAACTGCCTGCATGAAATATCTGAAAAGAAAATACATCACAACATTCTCGCAGCTTTTTGAATTGATTACCGAGGCATTAAAAGACGAATTTGCAAGCTTATCGCTCCATTCGGGATTTATCAGCTCAGGATTATCAAAAACGCTTACAAGGCTGCCCGGAGCGTTTCCCTCTTCATAAGGATCAAGTTCTGCTTGAAACTCTGTTGCAAAATCAAGCAATTCAACCAAGCGCTTATTAAGCGGCAGCTTATTATTTTGAACAATTGAATAAGCTTTTTTACGGGCCGAAAGCAATTTGAAATACAACTCGGCATCTATATCATTAAGAGAGGGAGGCAAATCGTTTATTTCAACGGAAAAATCAAAAACCGTATTTTTATCCCACATCATATCTGCCGCAACGGGGCACGAGAAGGAAATACCCATTTCACGAGTGCCGCCGAAATCATTTATAAAGCGAGGAAATGTGCGGCAGGTAAAAGGAGTATGCTCTCCCCCTATTGCAATATGCATATCGCAAAGATTATCGCTGTTTAAAAAGGGGCAGCGTTTATTATCGGTAAGGCGAAAAACCGTGTTGCCGAATTCGTCCTTATCAAGCACACTGTCTATCTTTGAGCGAATTTCACCGCCAAGCGTTTGATAATACGCAAGCGATCGAGCATCTGCATCAACCTCCCAGCCCTGGCAACAGGAATCGGGGCAAGCGCCGGCTATGCAATTAAAATCTTTATAAAAAGCAGGTGTTACGAGCTTCATTAAACATCACCGCCTATGCTACTATATAGTTACTTATTAAAATATTTAGAAACAATTTTATTATAGGCAAAGGTTACAACTGCCGAAAAAGCAGCAAGGCATATAAAATCACACGCAGCAAGCAGCCAATAATTACAATCAAAGCAGCGAGTTGCAACATAAATAAACAATGCCTGATTCAAATACATAGCATAAGTTACGGAGCCGAGAACGCCGCTGAGCTTATTATTTAAAAGTTTTGAAACAAAGCCCTTACCGAGTGCCGTTACAAGAATAAGTGCGCAAATAAGGAAAAGTCCTACAAAATCAAGCATATTCCAATGCCCGCGCCAAGCAACATATCCTATGGCGAGCGGCAAAACAACCTCAAGCACGTTTAAAGCAAGTTTTTCGATTTTGCCGAATTCTCGCTTTTTTAAAAATTCACAAACACAATAAAGCGTGCACCCGAATCCTATCTCTGAAAATGCTCAAAAAAAAGCTCCGAGAAAAGCAGGAGAAATGCATGTGATGTCTATTTTACCGAATTTATAATAACAATAACCGGCATAACCGAGGAAAAAGAGCGGCGCAATGATATGGGTATATTTTTCACGAAGCTTTAAAGCAAGATAATATGCAAGAAAAGAGCCCCACAGCAATCCGCTTACAAACCAAAGATGAAGATTAACAGGTTCTTTGGCAAAGAAAACCTGAAGCATAACAAAATCGGACAGTCCGTTTTTTATATGCGAATAAAGCCTGTAATCATGATTAACGATTTTAACAACCGCCAAAAAGAAAACAAGTGCGGATATGTAAAGCGGATAAAGGCGTTTTACTCTGTTTACAAAAAAGGACACCGTGCTTTTTTCCGCAGAAAAATCAGCCTGCCGTGTTTTGAATTTATTCTCAATTCTTTGCATCATAAAAAATCCGCTGAGAATAAAAAAGTATTCAACGCCCAAGTATCCCGCGCTGAAATAGTTTTTATCAAACGAAAAGTTGCCGTAAGACCTGAAATGCATTAAGAAAATAAAAGCAACAAAAACGAACCTATAAAATTCAAGCGCATTGTTTCTTTTGGAGTGCGCCATAAAATCACCCTCTGCCAGCACAGCCGTTGAAGCTGCCATAATTAAAAATGATAAAATAAAAAGCGGTTAAATCCAAATGGAAATAACCGCTCTTGGTGCGAGAGACGGGACTTGAACCCGTACGAGTCGCCCCACACGCCCCTCAAACGTGCGCGTCTGCCGATTCCGCCACTCTCGCTCACAACGATTGAGATTATAACAGATAAGAATTGAATTGTCAACACTTATTTCAAAAAAATATCAAAAGTTTTTAAAATATTCTTAGGCTCATCAACAATAACATCTGCGCCGCATGATTCAAGCAGTTTTCTGCTTCTGAAGCCCCAAGTTACGCCAATGCTTTTGCAGCCCAAATTCTGCGCCGAAAGTATATCAACATCGCTGTCTCCTACCCAAACGCAATCCTCTGCGGATAGTCCGAGGGAAGAAATAATTTCACGAGGAACTGTAGGATCGGGTTTTTTAGGTTTACCGTCTACATTCCCCCTAACAACATCAAATTCATTTTTGCCGAATAAGGTTTCTATCATACCGTTTGCCGCAACATTCGGCTTGTTGGTGCACACCACAAGCTTTTTGCCTGCGCTTTTCAGAGCATCAAGCACATCCGTAATTCCGGGATAAACATGGGCATGATCAAGCTTTATGGCATCATACTTCGGCTTAAAAAGATTATATTGATATTCAAGTTCTTCATCGGAAAGAGTATTTTCAAAAGCGCGCTTAACAAGCAGCTTTGCGCCGTTTCCCACGAATCTTAAATAATCTTCCGTGCTCCACTTAAGCGGCCTGCCTGCTTTTTTCAGCAAATAATCACAGGCAAGCCCCAAATCATCAATTGTGTTTACCAAAGTGCCGTCCAAATCAAAAATCACGCAACGGCAATCTTTAAAATCTGTGTTATTTTGATTTTTGCTCATAAACATCACTCAAATCTTGAAATTTTCTGTTTTTTGCATCATAAACAAGCTTGGCACCGACACCGAGCAAAGCCAAAGCAATTATAACGGAAAATTCTGTATAAATAGTTTTTTCTCTGTTTTTATTATTAAAAGATAATTGACCGCTCTTTACCTGAGTCCACAAATTAGCCTGCAATTCCAAAATATTCTGCGGTAAATTTGAAAAATACTGCCCTTCCGGCATGGTTTCCGGATAAACGGCTTCGTTGCCGTAAAGAGAGTAATCCTCATTTTCCCTAACAGTGATATTAGGTGATGCATAACAAATGAATTCTGCATTTGCAAGCGCCACCTGAGGCTCCTGCATAAAGTTTATAAATGCCTCTGCGCCCTTTTTGTTTTGTGCACAAGTTGGAATACAAAAAGCATCAAAAAATATGTTTACGCCCTCTTTAGGAAAACAAAACTCCAAATCGGGATTATTATCTGCCATTAAAGCATAATCGCCTGCGTAATATGTGGCAAATGCATATTCGCCGCTTTCCATAAGGTTAAAAACCTCATCCATAACATAAACCGGATTTGTTTTATCTTTTTGCTCTGCCAAAAGCTCTGCGGCCTTATTCCAATCACTTTCATTTTGGGTGTTAAAGCTTTGGCCGAGAAGCGCTTGGGCAATTGCAAAGGCATCACGGGAATTATTAAACATTAAGATCTTGCCTTTATATTGCTCATCCCAAAGAACGCTCCAACTGTCCGGCTTTTCGGAAACAAAGTTTTTATTATAAATCAGCACCGTTGTGCCAACATTGTAACAAAGTGAATATTTTTGCTGAGGATCGAAGAAAAGATTTTGATACTGCTCATCAACCAAAGTTTTATTTGGAACATTAGCCCAATCAATTTCCTGCAGCATTCCTTCGTCTGCGAGCCTTTCCACCATATAATCGCTCGGCACTATAACATCATAAGACACACCGCCGCCTGCAAGTTTTGAATACATATTTTCATTAGACTCATAATTTGTATAATTAACCGTTGCGCCGGTAAGCTTTTGAAATTCCGAAACAACATCAAGGGAATCCTCACTGCCGTCCGAAATATATTCGCCCCAATTATATACATTCACTGTTGTGCCCTGCAAGCCGAGATTTTTATAATATTCCTTTTGCTCGGCGGTGAAAGTTTCACTGCCGTCATCTGCGGCAAGGGCAACGGAATAAGTTGTGCAAAGTGAAAGGACAAGGCAAAGAAAAAAAGAAATAATTTTTTTCATCTGCTCTCCCCCTTTCTTTTTTCTGCTTTATTCTGAGCCATATTCATAAGAATAAGCAGCACAAGAACAGCCAAAAACATAAGAGTTGAAAGCGCATACATATCGGGCTTTACTCTTTTTTTGGTGAGAGAAAAAATATAAATAGGCAGTGTTTGAAAGCTTGGCCCGTTTGTGAAATAAGAAATAATAAAATCATCAAGGGAAAGCGTAAAGCTCATTACAAGGCCGGTGATAATGCCTGTTGTGATATTCGGCAACACGACTTTAAAAAACGCTTTGAATGGCTTGCAACCGAGATCAACCGCAGCCTCATAAACATTTATATCAAACTGTTTGAGCTTAGGTAACACATTGAGCACAACATATGGTAAAGAAAATGTTACATGCGCAATAAGAAGCGACCAAAAATTAAGTGCGTTTGATTTATTTAAAATTGCGGCAACAAACACAAACAGCAGCATCATTGAAATACCGGTGACAATTTCCGGATTCATCATGGGGATATTTGTTACCGTCATAACAGCGCTTTTCAGATGCTTATTTCTGTAATTATAAATCCCAACTGCAGCCATCGTTCCGATAACCGTGGCAACAATTGCAGTGCAAACCGCAAGCATAAGAGTGTTTTTGAGAGCACTCATTGCCGCAGCGTTATTAAACATTTCGTTCCACCATTTTGTGGAAAATCCCGTAAAAATATATGTGCCTGCACTGTTGTTGAATGAAAAAACAGCCATAACGGCTATGGGCGCATACAGAAAAATCAATATAAGCGCCATATAAATCTTTGACAAGGGAGAAAGCTTTGTTTTTTTCATATAATAACTCCCCCTTCCGAATCTTCATCCGCACCGAGAAAATTCATTATTCCGAGGCAAAGAATGATAAGCACCATGAGCACAAGAGAAAGGCTTGCGCCGAGATGATAGTTATTTGCGGATTGAAATTGCGTTTCGATAATATCACCGATTAAAACAACCTGACCGCCGCCGAGTTTTTGAGTAATATAGAATGTTGAAACGCATGGAACAAAAACCATGGTTATTCCGCTGATAACGCCGGGCAAAGAAAGCGGCATAATAACCTTGCGAAATATTTGCGCTTTAGTTGAGCCAAGATCCTGGGCGGCCTCAATAAGCGAATTATCCATTTTTGAGATAACATTATATATCGGCAAAATCATATAAGGCAGAAAATTATAAACCATACCCAATATAACTGCTCCGCCGGTATTTATAAGCTTAACACTGCCCAAACCGAGCACACTTAAAACTGTATTTATTATACCGCTGTCTCCCAAAATAGTCATCCACGAATACGTGCGAATAAGAAAATTCATCCACATAGGCAGCATTACAAGCAACACCATCATGCTTTGAGTGCTGAGCTTGGTTTTAGTAAGCAAATATGCAAACGGATAACCTATGATAAGGCAAACAGCCGAAGCAATCACGCCGTAAATAATCGAAAGCAAAATTGTTGATGTATATGCCGGTATAGCTTTGATGCTTTCAAATGAAAAAGCACCGGTAGAATCCGTGAAAGCATAATAGAACACCATTATAAGAGGCGCAATTATAAATAAAACAGACCAAACAATATAAGGCTTGTCAACCAATTTTCTTGAAAGGCTTTTATTCATTTTCGGCCTCCCAATCATAATCGGCATCATTGATATGATCAAATTCATCGGAAAAGCATGAATAGTCGCCGAATTCGCCGCTGTATTCACTGCGCTTCATAACATGAATGGAATCGGCATCTATATACATTCCGATTGTTTCACCTATTTCATGATACTCGGTTGTTTGCACAAGCCAAATAAAACCACCTACATCAACAAAGGTTTCATAAAACGTGCCCTTGAACACAACATCCGTAACCTTGCCGGGAAGTGTGTCTTTTGTGCCGAGCTCATGAATTTTAATATCCTCGGGCCTTATAACGGCCTCTACCTTTTCGTTAGGCTCAAAGCCTTTATCAAGGCAATCAAAAACAACGCCGGAAATGCGAACATAATAATCCTTTATCATAACGGCATCAACTATATTTGATTCGCCGATGAAATCCGCAACAAAGGCGTTTACCGGCTCATTATATATATCCTCCGGTGTTCCTATTTGCTGAATTTTACCCTTATCCATAACAACAACTCTGTCGCTCATGGAAAGGGCCTCTTCCTGATCATGGGTAACATAAATAAATGTTATTCCCAAGCGTTTTTGAATAGCTTTAAGCTCTTTTTGCATATCCTTTCGAAGCTTTAAATCAAGAGCTCCTAGAGGTTCGTCAAGAAGCAAAACATGGGGCCTGTTTGCAAGAGCCCTTGCAATTGCGACTCTCTGCTGCTGACCGCCCGATAAGCTGCCGACAGACCTTTTTTCAAAGCCCTTTAAATTGACAAGTTCAAGCATTTCCGCAACTGTTTTGCGAATTTCCGGCTTGCTCATTTTTTGAATTTCAGGGCCGAAAGCCACATTTTCAAAAACATTCATATGCGAAAAAAGAGCATAGCGCTGAAAGATAGTGTTAACCTTGCGTTTATGCGGCGGGATATCGTTAATAACCTTACCCTCAAACACTATATCGCCGCCGTTTGGATCAACGAAACCCGCAATGCAACGAAGAGTGGTTGTTTTGCCGCAGCCGGAAGGACCAAGCAGCGTTATGAACTCTTTTTTATTGATAGACAGATTTAATTTATCAAGTATTACATTATCACCGTATTTAACGGTTATATCCTTTAAATCAATAATTTTTTCCAATTATGCACTTCCTCTTTGTAACCCGATTATACGCATATCGTCAGTAACGCACACGCATAGTATTTAATATAACAAATTACGCCGAAAAGTCAACATAAATCAAAATATTTTTTTCAAAATTTCTTCGCCGTTTGCAACCTTATCAACAGTATCTTTTACAAGTGAAAAATCACACACCATAGATTTTGGTTTATGAATGCAATCGTCCATACCAAGCGGCACAAAATAATAGTTTTTATAATTCATAAGATTGCCTATATTTTTTGCAGCGGCACCGAGAGCATCGTTTGTTGAAACGCCAATAATCACGGGGCCGGAATTTCTCAAGTGGCTTTTCGCCGCCATTGTTACGGCAGTATCTGCGATTCCGCCCGAAAGTTTTGCAAGCGTGTTACCGGTGCACGGAACTATGCATAAAATATCAAATAGCTTTTTCGGCCCTATCGGCTCCGCCTGATCTATTCTGTGTATAATACTGTGCCCCGTTATTGCAATAATTTCATTTTGAATGTCTTTTGCATCGCCGAAGCGTGTATCAATACTGTAAGCATTTTCACTCATTATAGGATAAACATCATATCCGCTCTTAACAAGCTCTTTAAGTGCGGCTATTGATTTTGAAAACGTGCAAAATGAGCCAGTTAATGCATAACCTATTTTCAAGATAACTCCTCCAAAAGCAATTATAATTGCCTGATTATTTCGTCTGCCGCACAGCCAAGTGCTTCTCCCGCCGCCTTAACCGTGAATTTTGAAGGCATACCTCTGCCGTTTATTACCTTTAAATTCAAGCTTGAGGCAACAAGAGTGTCTACACCGCCTGGAAATGAAGCCAAATCAAGAATTATAACACCATTTCTTACTGCTTTTAATTCAGGTTCGGTGAGCACAATATGCGGCACTGTATTTATAATAATATCATAGTTGTTTTTACATTTTAATTCAGAGAAATAAATATGCTCGGCACCGTAAAAGGTGCACAACTGAGCCGATTCGGGGCTGCGTGAACAAACAGTTATTCTGCAGCCGTAAGCAGACAGCAAACGATGCAGTGCTTTTGCAATTCTGCCATAACCGATAATAAGTATACTTTTGCCGAGCAAAGAATCATTGCTTTCCGTTTCAAGCGTTGTAACGGCACCCTCTGCTGTTAAAAAAGCGTTTTTCAAAACATAATTTTCATTGTTCATATAATTTATTCCGTTTTCATATTTTCCACCGCCGTACAGCGCAAATTTATTGCCAAGCGCATCAAGCATACATTTTTTAGTCGGCACGGGAAGCAGCGCAAAATCACATTCCGCAAGATTTTTAACCTCTTTATATCCCTTGTGTTCAAGATAATTTGCCGCAAAGGTTAATCGTTCGTTTTCCTCATTCCAAATCCAAAATTTGCTTAATTTCACATTATCACCCCGTTCATTTTTATCATATGCGTAAAATATTTTGTTGCCATCAAACTTTAATATTTATTTTTTCATCAAAAGGTTGTATAATATTATAAAATATGAAGTAAATCAAAACGGAGGCATCGCTTTGAAGCATATAGATGATATTTTAAAAGAAGTTAAAAAAGTGCATTTTATCGGAATCGGTGGCGCAGGAATGTGCCCTGTTGCAGAGATTCTTATATCACTTGGTTATGATGTAACCGGATCCGATAATAACGACACCGAAACATTCAGGCGAATTGAAAAAGAGGGCGCAAAGGTTTTTCTTGGACAAAAAAAGGAAAATATTTCGCCTGATACTCAACTTGTTATCTACACAAATGCCATATTGGCAGGCAACGAAGAACTTGAATATGCAAAAGCTAACTTTCCAACTTTTGAAAGAGCAGAACTTTTGGGCGCAATCAGCAGAATTTATTCAAATTGCATAGGAGTTTGCGGCACTCACGGCAAAACAACAACTTCTTCCATGATAACCCAAGCGCTTTTGGAAGCAGGCCTTGACCCAAGCGCCGTTATAGGCGGAAAGCTGCCGATTATCAACGCATACGGAAGAGTTGGCAAAACACAAAATTTTGTGTGCGAATCATGTGAATTCAACAACACATTTTTGCATATGAATGCAGACATGGCCGTTGTGCTTAACATTGACGAGGATCACCTTGATTTCTTCGGAAATCTTGAAAACATAAAAAAATCATTCCGTGAATTCTGCGATAAAACAACCAAAACAATCATTTATAACGGCGATGATGCAAACACGGTTGATATGCTTAAAGGCATTGAGGGAAAAGAACTGATTTCGTTTGGCAAAAATCCTAAAAACGAATGGACTGCACGCAATATAAATGTTCCCGGCGGATTTCATATTGAATATGATGTTTATCACGGAGAGGAATTCATAACACATATTTATCTTCATATACCCGGCGAGCACAATGTGCTGAATTCGCTTGCGGCATTTATTGCCTGCATTAAAAGCGGAGCCGACATTGAGCAAACGGCTCACGGCTTATCCGACTTTACCGGTGCAGGGCGCAGATTTGAGCTTAAAGGCACATACTGCGGCATAACCGTGGCAGACGATTACGCACATCACCCGAGGGAAATTGAGGTTACGCTTGAAGCAGCAAAGAAAATGGATTACAAGCGTGTTTGGGCAGTTCACCAACCGTTTACGTTTTCAAGAACGGCAAGACTTCTTGATGATTTTGCAAGAGTGCTTCAAATTGCAGACAAGTGCATTGTTTCGGAAATAATGGGCAGCCGTGAGGTTAACACAATCGGAATTAAGGCAACGGATCTTTCATCTAAAATTCCGGGTTGCATTCAAATTGACAAGCTTGACGATATTGCAGAATATCTTGCCGAAAACTGCAAGGAAGGAGATCTTGTTATAACACTCGGTTGCGGAGACGTTTACAAGGTTTCAAGAATGCTTGTTGAAAAACTAAAGAAAAAAGAAGCAACAACCAAATAAAAAATTAAAAGAACCGCAGACGAACTGCGGTTCTTTTTTTATGCAAATCAGCAAATATCTTCTTTTAAGGCCTCTATTATTGAATCTTTTTTCAACTTAGAAACGGCAAGTAACATACCGGAGCCGACCAAAACAAAAACAACAGCAACCACCGCAAGATAAAGCGGCACATTAACGGTGAACGGAATTTGATCGGAACCGAGCAGCACGTTCATCAAAAAAGAGAGTAAAATGCTGACGGGTATTGAAATAACAAGAGCCTTAATGCCGTAAAGCAAGCTTTCAAGGCAAATCATTTTATTGAAGCCCTTGGGTGTTATACCAACTGATTTGAACATTGCAAATTCTCTGCGGCGCAAATCAATGCCGGTTGTGACTGTGTTAAGAATATTTACAAACGAAATAAGAATCATCAGTGCAATAAAGCCATAGCAAAATACTTGAATAATAAACAATGTGGTGCTCATGGCTTGAAAAGTTTTAACAACATCCTGAACCGCAAAGCTGCAGTTAGATAAATTATTTATTAGCACATAATCATCAATTGATTTATTCACGGCATCGGTAACCTCGGCATGATTTTCAGTTTTTATTGCGATTGAATACGAAGCCGAAGTTTTATCGGTAAAGCCTGCAAAAGCGGCTTTTTTATATGCACTTATAGGAGCAAATGCACTTGCATTATTTTTGGGATTTAAGCCGCAAATATCATTACTTGAATAATCAATAAGAGCAGATACTGTGTTTTTACAGATCTTTTCCTGATCATAATTATTGAAAATCTGCTTGCCGATAATATTTTGAGAAAAAACATTGTTTTCGCCTTTTTTATGCGAAATATTATCCATAAGAAGGCAATTGATTTCACCCGAATTTGAAACTTCATAGTAGCTTGCGGGATCAATGCCGTTTTCTTTGCAAAGCTCATTGAACTTATCATCACTTATGTAATTCACATAAATTGTTCCGCTCTTCCAAAAATCAGAATATTTTTCAGAAACATTGTTTTGCGATGCAATATCTTCATTCGCGTTGCCTTTTTTACCGAATTGATAAACATTATTGAAAATGTAATAAGCATCATCAACGCCATTCATGCTTTTTGCATCGTTCAAAAAGTAATCGCACATATCAAAATATTGTTTATCCTGTTCGCCCTTGAAAAGGCAATAAATATCAACCTGATACGGAATATCGCTTGCCATAGTGTTGTTGGCCTGCAAAAACAACGAGCAAAAATAATTGCAAGTCAAAAACAAAACAACACTCAAAGCAATTGAACTTATAACAACTCTTGATTTTTTACCGTTTCGTTTTAAATTTTTATCGGCTATTTCACCTTCACATCCGAAAATGAGGCGAATCAGCTTGGATGATTTAAGTTTTCTGCCTTTAATTTTGATATCGGTTGACTGTTTTAAAGCGGAAATAGGAGTTATGGCGGATGCTTTTTTTGCCGGAACGATTGCCGAAATAAATATTGTGAGTGCGCTGAGAATAACAACACCGACTATTACCGGCCACGGAATGCTTGTTTTAAAAGAAACATTGCTATTATCTGCAACAAGACCGCTTGACAAAATCTTATTTCCAACTGCGTTTAACGTTATCGTTATTCCGAGTATGCCGGCACCGACGCCGACGGGTATGCCGATCAAACCGAGTATGAATCCCTCAAAATAAACGGATGATCTTTTCTGCCGCTTGGTGGCGCCCACCGAGGCAAGCATTCCCAAATACCTTGTGCGCTCTTGCAAAGAAATTCCAAACGCATTATAGATTAGCATAAATCCGGCAATCATTATAATAACAAGCACAACACTCGCCATAGGAATTATTGTTTCAACGATTGCTCCCTTTGGGGAAAAAGAAAGATTTGCATTCATTACATCGTCGTTTACATTATAATCTTGAACACCGGCAGAATTCATAATGCTTTTAACTTCTTTTCTTGAATTCATATTAAGTGTTTTAAGCTCAATATATGCCGTTGCATTTTTCAATTCCTGCGATGTTGCGTGCCTTAAAATCGGATAATCTTGCGTTGGCTTGTTATTTTTAATTATGCCAACGATTTTATATTCTTTAATATCCGAAGGAGTGAATTCTTCACCTGCAATATATCCGAGTGACGAAACAGGCTCGCCGCCAATGGTGCGAACACCGACCGGAATACTGACCGAACTGCCGATTGACCAATCAAGATTATTTTTAGAAATGAATTCGCCGGAGACCATAATTTCATCATCGGTCTGAGGAATTGAGCCTTCATATTCACCGGTCAACATTTGAGAAAGGCAGTTTTTATCTGCCGCAAACATTGTGCCCGTTGATGAGCGATCCGACAGACCGTAATCTATCTTAAATCCGGATTCTTTGGGATCAACGTTGCCCTCAAGTCCCACCCTTTTAACCTTGTTGTTTGTTTTAAGCTTTATTGCCTGATCACTGCTCACCTCACAGCTTGCATCCCAGTTTCCGCCGTTATATATTGCAGCATCGCCGAAATATTTAAACAGCGAGCTGACGGAAACGAAAACAGCGGTTATCATTGCAACAGAGATTACTATGCCGAGAACGGTTGTTACCGTTCTGCGAACATTTTCTTTCAAATGAGCGGTTGTGAGTTTTTGAACTATGTTCATAATCTCACCTCATCCCTAACGATTTTGCCATCCTCAATCGCTATAACTCTGTCTGCAGAAAGGGCAATTCGTTCATCATGTGTTATTATAATAACAGTTTGATTGCTTTGCTTATTGAAGCGGCGAAGCAAAGAGATAATTTCACGGCTGTTTTCACTGTCCAAATTACCGGTAGGTTCATCTGCAAGCAAAAGTGCCGGATTGTTGATAAGGGCTCTGCCGATTGAAACCCTCTGTTGCTGGCCGCCCGAAAGCTGATTCGGCAAATGCTGCAATCTTTGTTCGAGGCCAAGCTGATTAACAAGATTGCCTACTATTTTTGCATCCGGCTTTTTGCCGTCAAGAAGCAAAGGCAGAGTTAAATTTTCCTCAACGGTTAAGATGGGAATCAGGTTATAAAACTGATAAACAAGGCCGATTTGGCGGCGGCGGAATATTGCAAGAGCGGTTTCATTAAGCTGAGAAATATCTGTTTTATCAATAATTACATTTCCTGATGTAGGCACATCAACACCGCCGAGTATATGCAGCAGGGTTGATTTACCTGAGCCCGATGGGCCGACTATTGCAATAAACTCCCCTTTTTCAACAGAAAAAGAAACATTATCAAGAGCTTTTACCATGGTGTCGCCTTTACCGTAAGTTTTGCATAAATTTTTTACTTCAAGAATTTTCATATCGTTTTCTCCTTTCGACAACCTTATACTACAACATTAAACTTACGGCTCGGTGACTTTTATATAACAATTCTGTCACTGTTAAACAATTGTTTTATAAAACCTTATTTCAAAAGTGCTTCCTTTTCCGAGCTGTGATTCAACAATAACATCGGCACGTTCACGCAAAAGCACAGCCTTTGAAAGCGCAAGACCGATGCCCACACTGTTTTCATCCGAATCATTGCAATGATAAAACCTTTCAAAAATATGAGGTAAATCCTTTTCTGCTATACCACAGCCCGTATCTCTGATAACAATGCGCTTATAAAGCAGATTTTCATCAGCCGTTATTTCAAGCCGGCCTCCGCTGCCTGTGTGCTCTATACAGTTTTTAACAATATTCTGCACAGCCTCAACAGTCCAATTCTCATCTCCGCTAAAAATAAAATCATCAGCGTTTTTTATTATTTCAATTCCTTTTAAATCCGCCGTAATTAAGAAGGGTTGAATGCTTGATTCGATAATTTCAGATGCTTTTAAAGGTTTAATATTAAATTCAACAGTGCCTGCATCAAGCTTGCTCAATTTCAGCAAAGTTAATATCAACCACTGCATTTTATCAATCTGGTTTTGCACCACTTTAACAAACTCGGTACGTTTTTCAACATCCTTTTCTTCTTTTATCAATTCCGTCATAATAACTATTGAAGTTAACGGAGTTTTTAATTGATGGGAAATATCCGCAAGCGAATCTGAAAGATAATTTTTATCCCTGTTTAACTGTTCGTTGGATGAGCGAAGTAAAACTATAACCTTATAAAGGTTGTTTTTTAAAATAGAAAGTTCACCCTCGGCATTGTCGTTTATATCAAGATCATAATTGCCTGCACAAACCGAGGAAAGATATGTATTCAATTCACTAAGCTGCTTATATCTTTTATGTGTGAAATACCAAAAAACAAAAGTCAGCGCGATGCCCGATGCAAGGCATACAAATGCGCAGAAAATATTTATAAACAAGCAAATAACAAAAGCAAACACCGTTATTACGGCAGACAACAAAACAGCCGTATTAAATTCTCTATTTTTCATCGTCAACTATGTATCCGAGGCCACGCACCGTTTTTATTACGGCAGGCTTTGCCGGATCCTCCTCAATTTTATCACGCAAGCGTTTTATATACACCGTAAGCGTATTATCGTTAACAAAATCGCCTGCAACATCCCAAATATCTTCCAAAAGGCGTTGCCTTGAAAGCACCTTTCCCCTATTGTTTATAAAAATCAACAGCAATTTGTATTCCATAGCGGTTAAAATGATCTCAGCGCCGTTTTTATACACCTTTGCTTCATTCGTGTTTACCTTAATTGAGCCAACGCTTACAACCCCGTCGGGCGAATCTTTACTGTATCTGCGCAAGACACTTTTAATTCTTGCCAAAAGCTCTTTTACCCTAAACGGTTTTGATATATAATCATCGGCGCCCAGTTCAAGGCCCATAACAACATTAACCTCGTCATCATATGCCGTTAAAAAAATTACGGGAAAATCACCTGATTTTTTAATTTCACGGCATACATCATAGCCGCTGCCGTCCGGCAAGGTTAAATCAAGAATATAAAGCGAAAATGTTTCTTTATTTAAAATCTCATAAGCTGATTTAACGTTTTTTGCAACAGTAACATCATATCCTTCATTTTTAAGAGAATAAGACAAACCCATTCCTATTGCCGCATCATCCTCAAGAACAAAAAGTTTCATAACATCACCTCTTATACATTGTAACATAATAAAACGTTGGTCTGCATTACAAAATTGTAATATTAGGGGTTTTTATTGTGCTTTTTTTGTATTTTTTTGTTAAGCAAAGAAATCAATTCTTTTTTTCTTGATGCCGCACTGCGAGCCGCACAATAAGCAACCGAAACAGAAAGTGCGCACGAGGCAGCAAGCATGATTTTATTTACAGTGAGCATAAAAATTTCATATACGGACGGTGCGTAAATATAAACCGCAGATATTTTTACGAAAAAGCAAACAGCTGACTGAACGGCAATAATAAAAATAGAAAAAAAGTATCTTACTTGTGCAAAAAGAAGAAGATAAAGATAAGCAGGCGCCGAATTGCCGGTAAGAATACAGACAGAACATATTAAAAATTTGATTATTTTATCTTCATCTGCGGCCAGAATGCAGCCGCAGACACAAAAAATGCTTAATGCTGCAACAGCAAGATAAGAACCCGAATTGAGCGAATCGCCATTCTGTGCAAGCGCTGAAAACCCCACAATTAAATTTCCCGAATCTATTCTCATTCCGCCGACAGATGTTACAAGCGGCAATCTTATAATTTTCAACAAACCGAAGCTTTGGAAAATTGCTCCGAGGCAACCATAAGAAACCTGATTTTTAATCATGAATGAGGCAACCGGCACGCCGATTTTATCTATAAACACAAAATATGAAACCACAATACAAAGTGCGCAAACAGAAACAACGGCCTTAAGCTTTGCAGAACAAATCAAACTTAGAATCACAAACAGGTAGATGCTTGCAACAGCCGTAAAAAACAAATCATCGGCGCTTTTAACACCAAGCAAAACAAGCACATAATGAATAACAGCTGCCACCGAAACTAAGAGCACGGGAATATATTTTTCTTTTCTATTTTTGCTTAAATTAAAACAGTTTTTCATAACTCTATAATTGCCAAAAAAAGCAAAAATAAAACATAAAAGCAAAAGACAAAGCGTTAATATATTATTTATGCCGATTTATATTTTATGCCGCATTTTGATTATTGCCGGCTCTTTTTTCCGCAAAATTGACATATCAAAAGAAATATTATAGAATATGCCACGGGTGATAAATATGTTTAATAAAAGAACAGCAAATGCCTGCGAATTACTTAAAGAACTTGATGCAGACGCACTTATGCTGCTGAACGAAAGCAACATGCATTATTTTTGCGGATTTTCTCCGAGCGAAGGTGTTGTAATCATTTTAAAAAACGGCGAGGGTTTGCATTTTGTTGATTCAAGATATACTGAAGCAGCAGAAAATCATGCAAAAGAAACCGGGCTTAAAGTTATTGAAATAAAATCCAAATTTACTGATTCTGTTAAAGAATTATGTTTAAAATCAAATATAAAATCAATTGCCTTTGAAGATGAAAGCATATCTCTGAAAGCATATAACGCTTACAAAGAAGCTACAGGGTGCGAATTTAAAGCTATCGGCAACAGGCTGATGAAAATGCGCAATATAAAGAGCGAACAAGAACTTGAATTCATGAAAAAAGCAAACTCAATTGCGGAAAAGAGCCTTGCAGAGCTTTTAAACCACATCAAACCCGGCAAAACAGAAAAAGAATTGCAGGCATATTTTGATTATTTAATGCTGCAAAACGGCTCGGACGGTGCTTCCTTTAGCACAATTTTACTTACCGGATCACACACTTCTCTGCCCCACGGGGTGCCGAGCAACAAAGAAATAAAAATAGGCGATTTTGTGCTTATTGATTTCGGAGCAACATACAAGGGCTATCATTCTGATATGACACGCACTTTTGCAGTTGGCTCTGCAACTGACGAAATGAAAGAGGCCTACAATCTTGTGCTGAAAGCGCAACTTGCGGGAATAGAAACACTTGCACCAAACAAAAGATGTGCAGATGTTTATAAAGCAGCTTATGATGTGCTTGCCGAAAAAAACATGGCTCAATATTTCAGACATTCTCTTGGACACGGAGTTGGGCTTGACATTCATGAGGGCTACAACGCCGGACCAAACAGCACTGATATTTTTGAGCCGGGAAACATAACATCCGTTGAACCCGGAATCTATTTGCCGGACAAATTCGGAATAAGAATTGAAGATGTGTGCATGGTAACCGAAAGCGGAAACGAAGATATTTCACAATTTCCGAAGGAATTTACCGTACTTTAATAAAAATAAAACCGCAGGGCGCTTCATGAGAATTTGCTCTGCGGCTTTTTTATCAGCGAACTGTTTTTATATATTTATATCCTGCACCCTCAACTGCGGCTTTAATAGCATCATCGCTTGCATCACCGCTGAGAATGTAGGCTTTATTTGCGGTGTGATCGGCTTTAACTACAATTCCTACCGCTGCAAGAGCCTCTGTAACATGAGCCTCGCAATGCTCGCACATCATGCCATCAATTTCAATATACGGCTTTTTATCCTTTTTAAAAATACTCATATCTATATCTCCTTTATTTGATTTTTTTATAATAGGTTTATCAATATCGGCGATGTTAAGCCTTAACGCATTTGCAACAACACAGAAGCTTGAAAGGCTCATAGCCGCAGCAGCTATCATGGGATTCAATGTAACGCCGAATGCCGGAAACAATATGCCTGCCGCAACCGGAATTCCGATGATATTATAAACAAAAGCCCAAAACAGGTTTTCCTTTATGTTTCTTATAACCTTTCTTGAAAGAGTTATGGCACGAGGAACATCTTTCGGATCATTTTTCATAAGCACAACATCTGCAGCATCAATTGCAACATCCGTACCTGCTCCGATTGCAATGCCGGTGCTTGCCCGAGTTAACGCAGGTGCATCGTTAATACCGTCTCCCACCATTGCAACCGAGTAACAATCCGAAAGTGCCTTAACCTTAGCTTCTTTCTCATCAGGCATCACCTTTGCAACAACATTATCTATTCCAACATCATTTGCTATAGCATCGGCTGTTATTTCAGTATCACCTGTTATCATAACAACACTTATACCCATTTTTTTCAAATCCGAAACTGCCTCTTTGCTTGACGGTTTAACGGTATCTGCAACACAAATTACTCCTAAAAAAAGACTATTTTCAGCAAAAAAGAGCGGCGTTTTACCGAATTTTGAAAGGCTAACGGCAAAATCTGTATATTTTTTCGGAATATTGCAAAAGCTTTCAATATACTTTTGGCTGCCGGCATAAATTTTAGAATTATTAACCACGGCCGAGATACCGTTGCCTGCAACTATTTCAACATTATCGCTGTTAAGAAGTTTAACATTCTTATCTTCACAATAGTCAACAACGGCTTTTGAAAGCGGATGTTCACTTTTTACTTCAACGGCATATGCAGCCTTCAAAAGTTTATTTTCGTTATCTGACAAAATATCCGTTACACTTGGATTACCTTCCGTTATTGTGCCTGTTTTATCAAGGCAAACAACATCCGTTTTTCCGCATATTTCAAGACTTTGAGCCGTTTTAAACAAAATACCGTTTTTTGCGCCTTTACCGTTTCCGACCATTATTGCCACGGGAGTTGCAAGCCCGAGAGCGCATGGGCAACTTATAACAAGAACGGAAATTCCGCGCGCAAGAACAAAACCGGCGCTTTGCCCCGAAATCAGCCAACAAACCATTGTTAACGCAGAAATTGCCATAACCGCAGGCACAAAAATGCCGGAAACCTTATCTGCTATTTTAGCAATCGGGGCTTTTGTTGCGGAAGCATCGGAAACCATTTGAATTATTTTGGCAAGTGCAGTATCGTTTCCGACGGAAACGGCACGGCATTTAATATAACCGGAGCGGCTTATTGTTGCTGCGGAAACATTGTCTCCCTCAGCCTTATCAACTGGAATACTTTCACCCGTAAGCGCAGATTCGTCAACAGCTGCATTACCGCTTAAAACAACACCGTCTGCCGGAATGCTTTGACCGGCCTTAACTATAAATTCATCACCGACAGAAATCTCATCAATGCCGACAGTTACTTCTTTGCCGTTTTTGACTACAACAGCAGTATCCGGCGCAAGATTCATAAGACTTTTAAGAGCATCTGTGGTTTTGCCCTTAGAATAAGCCTCAAGGGTTTTCCCTACTGTAATAAGCGTTAAAATCATGGCTGAAGATTCATAATAAAATCCGCTGTGCATCAAATCGTGAGCGCCTGCAGTATCGCCGTTTTTAATTTTAACAGTCATCATAAACAGCACAACGGTGCTGTAAACAAAAGCGGCACCCGAGCCTAATGCAACCAAAGTATCCATATTAGGTGCTCTGTGAATTAAGCCTTTAATTCCGCTGATAAAAAACTTTTTATTTATAACCATTATGGAAATTGTAAAAAGCAGCTGAAACAGACCAATGCCAAGGTGATTATTCTGCAAAAAAGAAGGCACGGGCCAACCCCACATCATATGCCCCATTGAAACATACATCAGAGGCAACAACAAAATAACGGAAGCAACAAGGCGCTTTATAAGTTTTGGTGTTTCCGTATCTTTCAGTTCTCTTTCTGAAGCATTGCTTTTTTTACCTGTGGCAGCAAGCTTAGCTCCGTAGCCTGCAGCTTCAACCGCATTTATAACATCGCTGCTTGATGCAGTACCTTCTGCAAGCATTGAATTTGTTAAAAGATTTACGGAAGCAGAAGAAACACCCGGCACATTGGAGACTGCTTTTTCAATTCGTGCCGCACAGGCAGCACAACTCATACCCGTTATATCATATTTCATAAAAATTCCTTTCGCTTATTTAATAAGCTTTTGAAGAGTTGAAATCAAATCATCAACCGTTTCATATTTACCTGCTTTAATATCATCTTCAACACAGGTGCGAATATGATTTGAAAGCAACTCTTTATTAAAAGAATTAAGAGCAGACGCAGCTGCTGCCGCCTGAGTTATTATATCGGTGCAATAAGCATTTTCCTCAACCATTCTTTTAATGCCTCTGATTTGCCCTTCAATTCTGTTTAAGCGATTTATAAGTGACTTATATTCTGCATTGCTTCTTTCTTTTGTCTTATGCGAGCAATTACAACAATCCGACATAATCTTCCTCCTTCGCATACCCCCATTGGGTATTTAAATTATATACCCCATGCAGGTATTTGTCAATAACCACAAACAAAAAAGCGTGCATATTTTGAAATATGCACGCTTTAATATATTCTTTTTAATTAAAAACCGCAGCACCGATAATAAGGCTGAGGATTGTTATAATAAGCCCTGCAATGAAAACGCCGAGCGAAATAACCAAAAAGCTCTTCTTTTTATCAAGGTGAAGCAGCGAGGCAAGGAGAGCACCTGTCCATCCGCCTGTTCCGGGCAAAGGAATAGCAACGAACAACAGCAAACCCCAAATTCCGTATTTGTCTATTTTATCACGCTTATTCAGAGTTTTGTTTTCAAGCCAATAAATAACCTTGTTTATTCCGGGCACTTTTTTAAGCACTTCAAAAATCCAATTTATTAAAAGCAAAATAAAAGGAATTGGAAGTATATTACCCAAAAAGCTGATAATGAAGCCCACAAATGTGTTCATTTTGAGCAACACAATTGCAGTAAACATTCCGAGCCTGCACTCTAAAATCGGGCAAACCGAAATAATAAAAACAACGAGCCAATCAGGTATACCGTGAGCAGATAAAAACTCCTGTATATTGCGGCAAACTTCTTGCATAGAAAAAACCTTTCTTTTTTAGAATTCGGCAAAGCCGATGTTGTTTATTATATCATCAAATAATCAAATAATCAACCAAAATTACTTTATTGACATAGCAAGCTTGTAAGCCGATTCGGTGGCATTTACAATTCTGCCCGTTTTGACACAATCACCGATTGCATACACATTTACGAATTCTGATTTAAGGCTTTCATAAAGTGAATTGTCTGGCCTTACACCCATAGAAAGCACAACCATATCGCAAGAGATTTCCCGATTGGAATTTGTTATCAAATCAAGCACCTTAATGCTGCCCGGCATAATATCAACAAGCTTTGAGGAAGTATAAAACTCGGTATTTGCCTCTTTGAGCTTCGGTAAAGCATCGTCAAGCTGTTGGAACCAAGCACCAGGTGCGATTTTGTCTGCCATTTCAACAACAGAAACATGATTACCTTGCGAAACAAGAAGTTCGGAGGTTTCAAGCCCTGTCATTCCGGAGCCGATAACACATATTTTTTTACCAGAAAGCTTTACACTGCCGTCCAATACATCTGTTACCGTTACAACATTTTCTTTATCAAATGCTTTCGGCTTAATTGCATTTCCGCCGGTGGCAACAATAACATATTCGGGAGCATATTCCCTTATTATATCTTCTGAGGCCGTTACCGAATACTTGATTTTTGCACCGTTTTCAACTGCGTTTGTTACCAAATCCTCAACACACCAATGGAGCTTTCCCTTATGAGGAGGCTTATCGGCAAGATTGATTTGGCCGCCTGCTGCATCAGCTTTCTCAAGCACTGTAACATCAAAACCTCTGCGCGCAAGAAGCTCTGCGGCAGTTAATCCGGCAACACCTGCGCCGATTATAACAACCTTTCTGCCGTTTCCGTCTTTATTCAGCGAAACATTTTCCCTGCCTACAAACGGATTTACAGAGCAATGTGCATGATCACCCACATAGGCTCCTTCCATCATGCTTTCAAAACAATAAAGGCAACATACGCAACGTTTAACGCTTTTTTCGCAGCCGTTTTTGACTTTATTTGCCCAATGAGGATCAGCAATATGAGGTCTTCCGAGTGCAACAAAATCCTGAATTCCCTCTTGAAGCTGTTCTTCCGCCTGCTCTGAGGATCTTATAAGATTAGCTGCAATAACGGGAATATCAACAACTTTTTTAACCTCTGCAGCCAAATTTTTGCGCCAGCCGCATTCAAAAGTTGTTGGCTCAAGCCAATAATTAAATGTATCATAAGAAGCTGATGAAACATCAATTGCATCAATGCCCTTATCGTTAAGCATTTTCGCCATCTTGACGCCTTCTGTTAGATCATATCCAACGCCGGGCTTGCCTATTTTTGCATACATTTCATCAACTGTTAATCTTACAATAAGCGGAAAATCACTGCCGCATTTAGCACGAACATCATCAATGATCTCCATTAAGAAGCGCATACGATTTTCAAGAGAGCCGCCATATTCATCCGTTCTGTTATTTGTTGCCGGTGAAAGAAATTGCTGAATAAGATAGCCATGGCTTGCATGAAGCTCAACTCCGTCACACCCTGCTTTTTTAACTCTCAAAGCGGCATCACCGAACTGAGAAATGATTTTTTTAATCTCTTTTTTGCTCATTGCTCTGTTTGCACTTTCGGCAAATTTACTTTTTGCACTGTGGCTTGGAGCGGCAGATTTGAAAAGCATATCCTTTGCGGCAAGTTTTTTGCCGAGAGGTACTATTTTCCCATATAAAAGCTTAGAATAAGCATCATTCGGTAATATTTTATCAAATGCAATTGAAATAGGCACGGTATTAACCATGAGACTTACATTTTGCCTGCCGGGATGATGAAGCTCAACAAATATTTTTGAATCATGTTTATGTATTCTTTCGGCAAGGCGGGCAATTGACGGAATATTTCTGTCGCTTGATGCGGCAAGCTGGCCAAATGAAGAAGCGCCTGTTTTATCGTTTACTCTTGTTATTTCCGTGATAATAAGACCCGTGCCGCCTTTTGCACGCTCTTCGTAATAATTTATCATCGCTTCAGTGGCATCACCGTTAAACTGACCGAAGCCGAGGCACATAGGTGCCATAACAATTCTGTTTTTGATTTGGCAATTTCCGATTTTCATCGGGCTGAACAGCATTTTGTATTCCATAAGCTCTCCCTGATTAAATAATGATTATTACAGCAGAAAAAGCACCGTGTTTAAAACGGCGCCTCTCTTTGAATTATTTTCTTTTTTCAGCCTTTGCGGCATCTTTTGCTTTTTTCTCTGCCACCTTACGCTTTGCTTCTGCAATTATTTGCTTTTGTTCTTCTTCGGCGGCCTTTTGTGCCTTTATGCGGGCCTCTTCCTTTTTAAGCTCTTCCCTGCGTTCTTTTTCTTCCTTGGCAGCAACTTTTGCAAGCCTTTCTGCCTCAAGCTGCTCATCAGACTTTGCAGGAGCTATTGCAACCGCAATATTTATTCCTAGCGCTGCAGCGAAAAGAACAATAGGCGATATTATGCCTGCACTGACGCCGCCGGTAACATTGATTGCAGAAAGTGTGCCAAGCGAAAATGCAGTACTGTCTGCACCCGCAACCGCCGCATAGGAAAACAGCGAAACGGAAACAATCGCCGTAACAACGGCAATAACATCAAAGGTTATTGTGGAGCGTGTTTTTGGCTTTTTACATTTAAAAATGCTCATGAAGAACGATATAACCATAAACAGCAAAGTAAGAAAATAAAGAACCGTGCCTGCCAACAAAAAGGTTGCAGGACCGAATGTGCCTTCAAAAGTAATATCGTTTTTAATAAGTGCTCCGTTTGAAAACAACTGCGAAATTATATCAATTGCGGATTTTGAGCCGTTGAACGAGAAAAGAGCAAGCTGAAAGCTGTCTCCCTCACTGTTAACCGATGCCCACGGCAAAATAAAAGCAATAATGGGAATAAAGGTTAAAACAAGCCTTGCAATTCTGAGCTTGGTGCCGAAAAGAGAATATCGAACTCTGTTCATTGTGCGGTTAAACACCTCAAATGACTGCTCGGCATTTTTATTATCCTCTTCAAGTCTTTCCATCCAGTTATAATTAGGAATGGAAACACCGCATTTTTTACATTCGGCTTTTATGTTCCAAAACGGTATTTTGTTGCCGCAGTTAGGGCAAGTTGCCATTGACGACACCCCTTAAAATTATAATACACTAAATATATTTTATATTTTTTGCTATCAAAAGTCAACACAAAATAAAGGCTTATTTTTTGGGCAATTTGCTATCATAATGATGCTTTTTTGTATCTTTTGCAAGAACACCGGAAAGCACAAGAAGAGAAATTAAGTTGGGAATGGACATAAGGCCGTTTGCGATATCGCTGACAGACCATGCAATATCAAGCGCAACCGTTGAACCAACGAAAACAATAAGAGTGAAAACAGCTCTGTAAATATAGCAAATCCACTTCTTTTTAAAAAGATATTCAAGTGCTTTTTCGCCTTGATATTCCCATCCGAGCATAGTTGAAAAAGCAAAAAGCAAAATACCGATTGAAACAACAACGCCGCCAATTTTTCCGAGAGTGGATTCAAATGCCATTAACGTTAAATCGGCGCCCGAAATAAGATTGCCGGAAGCATCAACCGAACCGAGAACTCCTGTTGAGGCGATTGCAAGGCCGGTGATTGAGCAAACGATTATCGTGTCTATAAAGGTGCCGCACATATTTATGTAGCCTTGATTAACATGACTGTCTGTTGTTACGGATGATGCCGTTATGGCTGCAGAACCGAGACCTGCCTCGTTTGAAAAAACGCCCCTGGCAACACCGTAACGAACGCTTTGCATAACAGATGCCGTTATTGCCCCGGAAAGACCTCCGGCAACGGCTCTTCCTCCGAAAGCCATTGACCAAATCGTGGCAAGACCGGCGGGAACATTTTTTATATTTGCAAATATTACAATTAAGCCTGAAACAATATAAAAAACAGCCATAATCGGAACAAGAACCGAAGACACCTTTGATATTGATTTTATTCCGCCGAAAATAATAAATGCAGTGAACACTGCAAGCGCAATTCCAGTTACCCAGGTTGGCACGGAAAAAGTTTTGTTCAGAGAAGAAGAAATTGAATTTGCCTGTGAAAGATTGCCGATTCCGAAAGAAGCAAATAAAGTAAACACGGCAAAAAGAGCAGCAAGGATTGCGGCTATTTTCTTATTTTTAAAACCGTTTTTAATGGTATACATCGGCCCGCCGCACATTTCGCCGCTTTCGTTTTTTTCTCTGTATTTTATTGCAAGCGCACATTCTGCATATTTTGTTGAAATACCGAATGCTGCGGCAATCCACATCCAAACAAGAGCACCTGGGCCGCCGAGCACCATAGCAGTTGCCACACCGACTATATTGCCGGTGCCGATAGTACCTGCCAGCGCTGTCATCAATGCTGAAAACGGCGAAATATCACCGTCTCCGTTATCGGTTTTTCTTGATTCGGGGCTAAAGGCTGCCTTTAGCGATTTAGGCAAATAACGCCACGGCAAAAATCTAAGGCGCACCGTGAGAAAAATACCCGTGCCAACAAGTAAAACAAGCGTTACCGGACCCCAAACAACATTATCTATTTTTTCCAGAATCTTTGCCAAAGTATCCATCTATATCCTCCTATTATCAGACTACTCAGCGCTCATGCCGCTGAATTGGCTGTTATAAAGATTGAAATAAAAACCCTTATCCGCAAGCAGGGATTCATGAGTTCCCCTTTCAATTACAGAGCCGTTATTCATAACAAGAATTAAATCCGCATTTTTGACAGTTGAAAGTCTGTGCGCAACAATAAAAGTTGTTTTACCTTTCATAAGTTTTTCAAATGCCCGTTGAATTTTTATTTCCGTGCGTGTATCTATACTTGATGTTGCTTCGTCAAGTATAAGCATCGGCGGATCAACAAGCATCAACCTTGTAATGCACAAGAGCTGCTTTTGGCCTTGAGAGAGATTACCGCCGTCTGCGCCGATAAAAGTGTTATACCCATTAGGAAGGCGCTTTATGAAAGAGTGTGAATGCGCTTTTTTAGCAGCTGCAACTATTTCATCCTGCGAGGCATTCGGTTTGCCGATAACAAGATTTTCTTTTATTGTTCCTGATTTCAGCCAAGTATCCTGAAGCACCATTCCGAAAGAAGAACGAAGGGATTTAACATTTATGCAGCCGTAATCAATTCCGTCAACACTTATGCTGCCGGCATCAACATCATAAAACTTCATTAAAAGATTTATAAGTGTGGTCTTTCCGCAACCCGTTGGCCCGACTATTGCAACACGCATGCCACTGTGTACATCAATATTAAGGTTTTCAATAAGCTTTTTATCCGGCAAATAACTGAAATCAACATTTTCAAGTTTAATCTTTCCGCTTGGATTATCAAGCTTAATGCTTTTTTCGGTGTCCGGCTTTATTTCTTTTTCTTCTATAAGATCAAGAAGTCTGCCCGCACAGGCAATTGAATTTTGAAGTTCTGTTACAACTCCGCTTATCTCATTAAACGGCTTTGTATATTGCGTTGCATATGCAAGGAAGCTTGAAAGAATACCGACTGTTATATTGCCTTTAACTGCCATTATTGCACCAAACAGCGCAACTGCCGCATAGACCACGGAATTTACAAATCTTGTTGAAGGATTTGTGATTGAAGAAAAGAAAGTGGCTTTAAGAGAGCATTCTGCAAGGCGATTGTTTATTTCATCAAACTTTTGCTGATTTTGCTGCTTATGACCATATGCCTGAGTTACCTTTTGATTTGTTATCATTTCATCCGTAAAAGAGGTTTGTTCTCCCCTCGTTTCACTTTGAAGTTTAAACATATTATATGTTCGTTTTGCAATAAATCGGGCAATAAAAAACGAAAGCGGAGTTAAAACAACAACAACCAAGGCAATCCAAAAATTGATATAAATCATAAATGCAAGTGTGCCGATTATGGTTACAACACCCGTAAACAGCTGCGTAAAGCCCATCAAAAGGCCGTCTGCAAATTGATCTGCATCCGAAATAACACGGCTGACGGTTTCTCCGTGAGGATGGCTGTCTAAATAAGAAAACGGAAGAACCTGAATTTTTGAAAAGGCTCTGTTTCGCATATCACGAACAACATTAAAGGTTATCCTATTATTAGAAACATTCATAAGCCATTGAAGAATTGCGGTTATGCAAACCAAAACGGCAATTTGAACAAGATAAGGCACCATTGAAGCGAAATCAACATTACCGGCGCCGACTATGCAATCTATTGCTTTGCCGACAAGAATAGGCACATAAAGCGCAAGCAGAGCCGATGCAGCAGCGCAAACAACAGAAAGAAGCACCAAATATTTATATTTGCCTATATAGGAGAGAACTTTTCTGATTACGCCCTTTTTCATACTGCATCCTCCCCTCCGAACTGCGATGCATAAATTTCTTTATATACATCACAATCGGCAAGCAGCTGCTTATGAGTTCCGCAACCTACGCACTTACCATCATCCAAAACTATAATTTTATCTGCGGCCATAACAGAAGATGCACGCTGACTTACTATAAAAACGGTAGGATTATAATCAAGCTTTGCAATGGCAGTGCGCATTGCCGCCTCTGTTGCAAAATCAAGCGCCGAAGAACTATCGTCAAGCACAAGTATTTCAGGTTTACGAACAAGGGCCCTTGCAACTGCAAGCCTTTGCTTTTGCCCTCCCGAAAGATTGGCCCCGTTTTGTTCTATTTCGGCATTGAGTCCGCCTTTTTCATTAACCGAATCAAGAATCTGAGCCTGAGAAAGTGCCGCAAGCATTTCTTCGTCAGACGCCGATTCGCTGCCCCACTTTAAATTATCTCTGACAGTGCCTTTAAACAGCGCTGCTTTCTGCAACACAAATCCGATTTTAGATTTTAGCAAATCATCATCTTGAGCTTTAACATCAATGCCGTTAACGTACACGGTTCCGCAAGTGGCATCATAAAAATGCGGAATAAGCGAAACAAGGCTCGTTTTGCCGCTGCCGGTGCCGCCGATTACGCCGATTACCTGACCTTTCTCGGCAGCAAAACTAATGCCGGAAAGTGATTCCTCAGCAGCATTTTTATAAGTTAGAGAAACATTATCAAATTCCACGGCATTACTGTTACAAACGCCGGAATTATCATTATGGCAAACCGAGCTTTCTATTTTAAGAATGCTTTCTATTCTGCCGGCACAGGCAAGTGCTTTTGTGATTGTGATAACTATATTTGCAAGTTTTATCAGCTCAACGAGTATTTGACTCATATAGTTATACAGAGCAACAACTTCGCCTTGAGAAAGTCTGCCGGAATCAACACGAATAGCTCCGGCATAGACAAGCACAATTACAGCCACATTTATAACAATAAATGTTAGCGGATTCATAAGAGCGGAAATTCTGCCGACCGCCTTTTGCATGTGAGAAAACAAAGTATTTTGCGTTTCAAATGATTCGATTTCTTTGTTTTCCTGAGTAAATGCACGAATAACACGGGCACCGATAAGATTTTCTCTTGTTTTTAAAGTAATTGAATCAAGCTGATTTTGGATTTTTTTATATCTTGGAGTTGTGTAACCTATTATCAAAAAAACAATAATGAAAAGGACGGGAATGGCAACAGCAAAAACAGTTGCGCATTTAACGTCAACCGTGAATGCCATTATCATTGCACCGAAAACTATAAATGGGCTGCGTAGAAGTAAGCGCAACGCCATGTTAACTCCGTTTTGCACCTGAGCGGTATCATTAGTCATAACTGTTACAAGCCTTGATGCCCCTGCCTCATCCATTTCAGAGAAAGAAAGAGATTGAATTTTTGCAAACAAATCAGAGCGAACATTGCGCCCAAAGCCCGTTGCCGCCTTAGCCGCAAAGTATTGAGCCGTTATGGCTGCAACCATACCAACCACCGCAAGCAAAACAAGCAATGCGACATCTGCGATTATTTTGTGATAATCTTTCTTCAGAATGCCGTTATCTATAATTGAAGCAACAACAAGCGGAACAATGAGTTCAAAAATTGCCTCAAGCATTTTGAAAAGCGGAGCAAAAAAAGATTCTTTTTTATAGTCCTTTAAATAAACAAGCAAGCTTTTCATAAATATACCTTAATCATAGCAAATTCATAAATATTTATTATTTCATATAATATAATATCATCGTTATTGTGTCAACAAATAAGAAAAAAATTAGTGCATTTTGCATAAGATTTATAATAAAATTTCTTACTGCCAACCAGTTTAAACAAAGCATATGCCGTATAGTATTACACCGAATAGAATAAAAAAGGCTTCGAGAAGCACTCGAAGCAAAAACATTTACCGTTATAATAAATTAAATTAGGCAACTGCATAATAATTCACGCCGCTTTAAACGGTGTTGCAGACATCCTATAGTAGCAAGCAATAAAAAATGCGGCAAGCCGTGCCTGCCGCATTTGGTGCGGAAGAAGGGACTTGAACCCTCATGAATTTGCATTCACTAGAACCTGAATCTAGCGCGTCTGCCGATTCCGCCACTTCCGCATGAAAAACACCTTAGATTTTTACACGGCTAAGGAAACCGTGGCGCACTTGCACACAAGCCAAGCGGTTTGCCGCAATTTGCAACAACGGTATATTAACACAATCATCTTGAAAAGTCAATTGCATTATACTATAATTGTTTTATAAAACTTTAATGAAGGCAACAAAAATGAAAAAAGCAATAATCTGCATCATATCGTTTTCCGCCGCTGCATATACAGCTTGGTTTATGCAGTTCGGAAGCTTGACCGCAAATTCGGGAGCTCTTTCAAAAACAGGCCTCAGGCACCCTGTTCTTTTTGCCATTTGGGGAATATCGGCATATGCCGCACTGCTCTTAAACGGAATCTACATATATAGCAAAGGCATAAAGAAATTCAAGTCGTTCTTTATTAGCCTAGGAGCAATTGCTTTTGTAGGAATGGCATTAACATTGATATTTAAATTTGATTATGATTTACGGCTGCAATATTATTTACACTGTGCAGGCTCTCTTGTTTTTTCGGTTTCGGCCGGAACGGCAATATTCTTTCTGTTTTTAATCAATTTTAAAAAGAATTTATTCTATGCGTTTCTTACGGTGATAATAGGCCTGATCCTTTTATCTGCCTGTATATGCCTGTTTATTTTTAAAGAAAATGCTTTGATTGAGGGATTACCCGTAATATTCGCACTTATTTCAATGCCTTGTGCAATTCTGCACAAACGCAAAACTAAGGAGCCGTTAAATGCTGCATAGTGATTTACAAAATTTAAACAAAATACCTTTTCATATGCCGGGGCACAAAAGAAATCCAAAATTTAACATCATAGGCAGCGAAGAAGACATAACGGAAATTGAAGGATTTGACAATTTACATTACGCAACCGGCAGTATAAAAGAAATTGAGGACTGCCTTTCCGAATTTTATTCTTCAAAGCGTTCGTTTCTTCTTGTTAACGGATCAACCGTGGGTTTGCTTTCCGCCATATTTGCCGTTACAGATGACGGCGACAAAATTATAATTGCAAGAAACTGCCACAAAAGCGTTTATTCGGCCTGCTTATTACGGCATTTGAATGTTATATACGCCGAGCCTGATTATGATGAACTCCACGGAATATACACTCGAATGACTCAAGAAGAAATTGACAGACTGACAAAACAGCATCCGGATGCAAAAGCAATAGTTGTTACAACACCGACATACGAAGGAATAACAAGCAATATAACCGCAAACATTCCGATTATCGCCGACGGTGCACACGCAGCCCACTTTCCGTTTGGAAGTTTTCCGAAATATCCTGCTGCAGACATTGTTATTTCAAGCCTTCACAAAACTTTGCCGGCACTTACGCAAACGGCTGTTGCAAACATATATAATGATGCATTTACGAACAAATTTAAGTTTTATGTTGACATCTTTGAAACAAGCTCACCAAGCTACATTTTGATGGCTTCTGCATCTAAATGCTGCGAATATCTGAAATGTTCAAAAGAGGATTTCAACAATTATTCAAAGATGCTTGATGATTTTTATAACAAAACAAAGTTGAATCATTTATCTTTTTTGCCGGCCGACGACAAAAGCAGAATTTGTGTTTCAACAGCAAAAAGCAACATAAATGCGGCGCAGCTGTGCAAAATTTTGCGAAACAAACACAAAATCGAACC
The DNA here is from genome assembly GCA_900539775.1 of uncultured Anaerotruncus sp. Lineage (GTDB taxonomy): Bacteria > Bacillota > Clostridia > Oscillospirales > Acutalibacteraceae > Eubacterium_R. The sequence goes on from UQDL01000002.1 coordinate 216,899, forward strand.
GGAAGCCGCATATATTGAACACATAGTTTTAATTTCAACAGTTGCAGATGATGAGAATGCTTTAAATGCATTGTCAAAAGCTTTAACGGAAACAGACAATGCTGTTTCCTCCAAAATGCCAAAAATGCTGCAAAAGCCTCCATGCGGAGATGAAATTCACCGATTTGAGCTTCCCGAAAAATATGAAGCAACGCAGATTGAAACATGCGAGGGAAAAACGGGAGCGGAATTTATTTTTGCCTACCCTCCCGACATTCCGCTGCTTACTCCGAATGAAATAATAACACCGGAGCTTTTATCAATCATTTCTGAATTCAGAGAAAGCGGCACAGAGCTTGTTAGCGATTCAGGCTTACTGATTTCCAACTGCATATTGACAAAAGCGGAATTATAATATAAAATATATAAAAAAATGAAATGAGGTTTTCGGTATGAAAAGAATCAATACTTTAAGCTCTCGCAATCTTTGCGAATCCGCTAAAAACGGCGGCTGCGGCGAATGCCAAACTTCTTGCCAATCCGCAAGCAAAACATCCTGCTCAGTTGCAAACCAAAAGTGTGAGCAGCTTAAGAAATAATTAAATTGATGTAAGACTGCGGCGGTATAACTACCGCCGTTTTTCTTTGGAGTAAATATGATACATTCTTATAAAATGAAAGGTTATAATATCATTATAGACCAAAACAGCGGTTGTGTTCATTCCGTTGACGAGGTTGCTTATGATATTATAAATATGTTTGAAACCGAGCCGAAAGACAAAATCAAGGCTTACATTCTTGATAAATATGCAAACCGTGAAGATGTTACGCCTGATGACATCGACCTTTGCTTTGAAGATATTGAAGCATTGATAAAGGACGGCCGCCTTTTTGCAAAGGACGCATTTGAAAATTCTGCTCTTGATTTTAAAAAACGGCAAGGCGTGCTTAAAGCGATTTGCCTGCATGTGGCACACGATTGCAATCTTGCCTGCAAATACTGCTTTGCCGGCAAGGGTGAATATGACGGGCCAAAAGGCTTAATGAGCTTTGAAACGGGAAAAAGAGCGCTTGATTTTCTTGTTGAAAAAAGCGGCACAAGAAAAAATCTTGAGGTTGACTTTTTCGGCGGAGAGCCGCTTCTTAACTGGGATGTTTGCAAAAGACTTGTTGAATACGGCAGAAGCATAGAAAAAGAGCACAACAAGAATTTTCGCTTTACGCTTACCACAAACGGAGTTCTTGTTGATGACGAGGTAATTGAATTTTGCAACAAAGAAATGGGAAATGTTGTGCTTTCGCTTGACGGAAGAAAAGAAACTCACGACCGTCTCAGAACAACCTGCAACGGAAAAGGCTCTTATGATTTAATAGTTGATAAATTTAAAAAATTTGCAAATGCCCGCAATCAGGCAGATTACTACATGAGGGGCACCTACACGCATTACAACACCGATTTTTCAAAAGACATTATCCATATGGCTGATTTGGGCTTCAAAGAGCTTTCAATTGAGCCTGTTGTTTGCGATCCGGCAGAGCCGTATGCGCTTAAAGAAAGCGATTTGCCTGTTTTAAAAGAGCAGTATGAAATTCTTGCAGACGAAATGCTGAATAGATACAGAAAAGGAAACGGATTTACATTTTATCATTATATGATAGACTTAAATTCCGGGCCCTGCATCGTTAAAAGAATATCCGGCTGCGGAGTCGGCACCGAATACATGGCGGTTACACCAAGCGGCGAGCTTTATCCGTGCCATCAATTTGTTGGCGATGAAAAATTTTTGCTCGGAGATATTTGGAAAGGTGTTACAAACACTGCAATTCTTGATGAATTTAAGGGCTGCAATGTTTATTCACACCCTGAATGCAAAGATTGCTTTGCAAAGCTTTACTGCAGCGGAGGCTGTGCCGCAAATGCATATCACACAACAGGAAGCGTTAACGGAATATATGAATTTGGCTGTGAATTACACAGAAAACGAATTGAATGTGCCATTATGCTTAAAGTTGCCGAGGCTGAAGAAAAGCTGAAGGTTGAATATTAACTAAAAATAAAATCGGCAATCCATTTATTGCCAATGAATTATTCTTGATATATCATTAAAAATAATCATGAAAGGTGCGTGGATTTATGGACAACAAAGAACTATACAAAAGCAAGCTTGTTTCGGCTGAAGAAGCAATCTCCCACATCAAGAACGGAGACAGAATAGTAACCTCTTTCGGCTGCTGTGAGCCGCTCGGAATAGAAAGAGCACTTGCAAATAATTATATGAATTATAGTGATTTGCAAATATCAAACATGCTTATTATCGGTGACACACCATGGGTAAAGCCCGAAATGAAGGGCCACATCACTTATAACTCATTTTTTGCATCAAGAACAAACAGAGATGCGATTTCAAAAGGCATTGCAGACTTTACAACGAGCAATTTTTATGAAATCCCTACGGTGCTTAAAAATGTTATCAAGCCGAGGGTTTCAATAGTTTCTGTTTGCCCGCCGGATGAAAACGGATATGTTTCTCTTGGCACAAATATTGATTATATTGAGAGCACGCTTTCATACTGTGAATTAAAGATAGCACAAGTTAATAAATTCGTGCCGAGAACACACGGTGCCGCAATAAAGCACATAAGTGAATTTGACTATTTCGTTGAAATTGACGAGCCGTTACCTGAGGTTCCGTCCGTAAAGCTTAGCGATGTTGAAATTCAGATTGGCAAAAACTGCGCAGCGCTTGTTAAAGACGGCGATTGCCTTCAGCTTGGCATCGGTGGCATTCCGGATGCGATTTGTGAAGAACTGAAGACCAAAAAGAATTTAGGATTACACTCTGAAATGGTTGGCGACGGTGTTGTTGATTTGCTTAAAAGCGGTGTTATAAACAATTCTATGAAGCAAACACACAAAGGCAAAACAATTTTAGGCTTTGCTTTCGGCACAAGAAAACTTTTTGATTATATTGACGATAATCCTGATGTTGAAATGTATCCGATTGAATACGTTAACTATCCGCCGAACATTGCAAAAAACGACAACTTTATTTCTATAAATTCATGCCTGCAGGTTGATCTTATGGGGCAAGTAGTGGCAGACACAATAGGACCAAAGCAGTTTTCGGGTGTTGGCGGCCAGGTGGACTTTGTAAGAGGCGCAACAATGAGCAACGGCGGCTTATCCGTTATTGCCATGACCTCTACCACCAAAAATGATACCATTTCAAAAATAGTGCCGACAATTACTCCCGGCTCTGCAGTAACAACAACAAGAAATGATGTTAACTGCGTTGTTACCGAATACGGCACTGCAATGCTTAAAGGCAGAACGCTTAAAGAAAGAGCAAGAGCGCTTATCAAGATTGCTCACCCAAAATTCAGAGACGAGCTTTGCAAAGCTTTTGAAGAAAAATTTAATGAAAAAGCGTTTTAACTAAAGATGCAATGTAGTGTTTTTTAAATTATATAATTATTCCTTTTTACTATTCTTAACTTTTGTAAGAATTCACAATTTTTTTTGAAAGTGCTGTGTGCTATAATTTTTATATAAATTATATAAACACCCTAAGCAAATAAGGAGTAAAAATGGGAATTTATAAAACAGAACATTTTGGCATAGCAAGAAAAATCGTTTCTAACATGACATCGCAAAGCTGGGAAGAAATTCCGCATGCGGCAATGAGCTATGAAGCCGATGTTACGGAAATGATGAAATATGTTAAAAAGCTTAATGAAAATATAACAGATAAAAGCAAAAAAATAACGATTAACACCGTTATGATAAAAATCATTTGCGAGGGTCTTATGGCTGCCCCGAAAATGAACGCAACACTTGATTTTAACAGAAAGCTTGTGCGAGGCTCACTTCATTATCACGACAATGTTGATGTTTCGATGCCGATGATGCTTCACACCGGAGAGATGATGACGGTTAATATGCATGATATGAACCAAAAAACACTTTCCGAAATGGCAGAAGCAATCAACGATACCGTTCGCAGAGCAAACAACAGTGATATGAACGAGGTTATGTTTGAGGTTTCCTTAGACAACACCATAAACGGACTGAAGGAAGGCAAAGTTGGCCAAACCGTTTACAGACTCTACGGTTCCAAAATGCCCGGCAAGCACAAAGTGCACACTCTTTCGGGCGATGCAAAAAAAGAATATTATTCCATTTCTCATAAAGACAGACTCACAAAGCACGACATTGAACAGGGCACAACAACAATTTCAAACCTTGGCTCAATTTACAGAAAGCAAAAAGGGCTTTGCCTGCTGCTTGAAATTATTCCTCCGCAGACAACTGCATTTGCAGTTAATGCCATTCAAAAAAAGCCTGTTGTTGTTACAAACGAACAAGGTGAGGATCAAATTGCCATAAGATCAATTCTTCCTCTTACGGTTGCAATTGACCATCGTTCTCTTGATTATAACGATTGTGTGCCTTTTTTTGAAAAGCTTGATGAAATATTTGCCGATCCTTCTGTTATACTGAGCTGGAAATAAATTTAATATACATAACAATCCAAAAGCATCCGATATTTAATTATCGGATGCTTTTTATGTATATGATAACTAATAACAAAAACAATTTTTTCTTCCTGCGTTTTGCTTTATTATCCAAAACCAATAACAAAAAGCACCAAGGATTTAAAACCTTGGTGCTTTTCATTATTTTTTCTTTTTAATTTTATTAAGCATGGCATTTATTTTAAGAATATCCTCTTTGCCTACTCTGCCGCCCAGCATCATCAGCGCACGCTTAAGAGTAAAGCCCTTAACCAATTCAATCATTGTTTTATTGATTTTAACGCCCGCAACACTCATTCCGTTTTTCTCACCGGATGAAACCGAAAGAGCTTTTTTTATTATTTTAACAAGTTTCAGTGCAAAAATTTTGCCTCTTAAGGTTGAAATAATATCTCCGATAGTGTCATTTACCGAATAATATCCCGGAGGAGTATTTATTTCAAACCAATTTATAACTGCCCCCTCTTCTTTCATTCTGTAATCTTCATTAAAGGTTTCAACCTTTTTAATTACGCTTTCATCAATGCAATCGCCTGCCTTTGCAAGCAGCTTTGATTCGCCGATGTTTTTAACTTCAAAATAGAAGAAGGGAAATTCGCCCTTATTCTGCGTGCCGACGCTTTCACCGTTTACAAAAAGTTCTACCTGCGGCTGATTGGAATAAACTGTTATCTTAGTTACCGGCTCTACCCTATCTACATATCTTTTACCGCAAATATGAACAAACGGCTCATCGGAAAGCCAAGCCTTATATGCATAAAACGAATCTTTTTTATACTTACGATCAAAGGTTACCAAGCCCTTATGATTCATTCCGTTTTCGCCGCCCTCGGCTCTTGCATCTGCGGCAAAATCAAACATATTCCAAACATGAGTTGCCCAAAGATATGGCCGTTTTGAGATTTGCTTAATAAGCTCCTCGTGATAATATGCCTGGTACTCTTCAGTATAATCACCTTGTTCGGGCTCCGAAGTGTGCCAATTGAGTGCCTCACAGCCATATTCGCTTATTCCTATTGCCCTGTTAGGAAACTTTTTATGGAAATTATCAAACCACGGCCCATACATATGAACATTACCGCCGTACCAACCGAAATAATGATTATATGATATAACATCGGAAATTGAGTTTATTTCGTCATCAGGCTGGCACATCGTTACCGTTGCAATAGTTGTGAGCCTTGTTGAATCCAAACTATGGGCAAGGTCATTTAATTCTTTATGATTTGAAATCATATCCGGATTTGACTTACCGCCCATTGTTATTTCGTTTGAAAGCCCCCAAACCACAATTGAAGGGTGATTATAATTTTGGCAAATAAGCTCCTTCATTTGAGAAAGCGTGTTAGCCCTTGCATTAGGCAGATGGTTTGAAATATAAGGAATTTCTGCCCAAACAACAAGACCGTGTTCATCGCAAAGGTCATAGAATTCCTGAGCATGCTGATAATGAGCAAGGCGAATTGTGTTTGCGCCCATTTCACAAATCAATTCAATATCTTCTTTATGATGCTCCGGTAAAAGAGCATTACCGATTTGCGGCCTGTCTTGATGGCGTGAAACCCCACGGAGAGGATATTCCCTGCCATTTAAAATAAAGCCCTTATCAGGATCAATTTTAAAGCTGCGGCATCCGAAACGGCAAGTGATGCAATCAACCGCATTACCGTCTACAATAAGCTGAGCACGCATTGTATAAAGATAAGGATCCTTAATGCCGTTCCAAAGATGCACGGCATCAATATGCATATCGGCACTGTAATCATCTGCCGATTCGGCACGTAAAATAACCTTATCATCATCAATAATTTCAAAAAGAACTTTTGCATTTTCTTTCGTTGTTACATATGCCTGTGCATGAACATCTGCACCTGTGCCGGTAACCTTAGGAGTTACGGCAATACCGGGCGCTCCGCAGTAATCCAAATCAAAGTGCGATTTAGAAACACCGATAAGTTTAACGGAACGATAAATTCCGCCATAGAAAGTAAAATCCGCAGTTTGAGGATAAACATGATCATTCGGCGAATTGTCAGCAGCAACAACAAGAATATTACTTTCCTGAATATCATTAAGCTTAGCTCTGAAAGCGGAATAACCGCCATCGTGCTGAGCAATAAGCTCACCGTTAAAATAAACCTTTGCGCTTGAATTTACGGCATCAAACTGAAGATAATACTCTTCTTCATCTCCGAAATCAGCAAGAGTCAGCTGCTTAACATAATAGCAAGTGCCTCTGTAATAATCATTACCGCCGTCTTGCCCATCAACACCGTTCCATGTATGCGGCAAATCAATTTTTTGCCAATCATGCGGCATGATATGAGGAATTGATTTTGCATCTTTGGAAAAAAGCCAATTATCATTTATTATTTTAACACTTCTCATTTGAATACCTCCGATTATTCAAAAACAAATGTATTTATAGAATTAGCGGATATTTCATATTTATCCTTAAGCGAGCCGGAATAAGTGTTAGAACACTTTAACTCACTGTTTGTAGTATAAACCGAAACATTTAAATAACTATCAAGCGAAAATTTAACATTTCTTGAATTTCCCTCATTTACAACCACAACAACAATTTTGCCGTCCGGTGTTTTAAAAGCAGTTTCGTTTACAAGTTCCTTAAAAACAGTGCCGTCATCTGTTTTGCTTGATGACAAAGTAAGTACTCCGTCGCCGCATTTAAGCACTTTAGAGCCGGACGGAACAAATTTTGAAAACTGCATATAGCCGTAATATCGGCGGGCAACATAATAATCTGACGGGTTATTCGGATTTGCAACTATAAGGCCGTCTGAATAATCGTTACCGTCTTCTCCCACACCGATTTCATTAACGGCAACCCAATTGCACCATGCATTAACACGAAGTTTTGAAACATCATTTGAAATTACACGGGCCATAATCAGCGCTGTTTCGGGATCGGAAGCGTCATGAGCAGACGGCAGTTCGCACCATTCGCTCATATCAGAGCGCACCGAAACATTTTGCTCTGCCCATTTTCCGAATCTATCCTTTTTGAGCATATCTGCATCATTAAAATAGGAATGGAAACTATGAATACCAAGCACGGAATTTATATCCTCATCGGCAGCCATGGCCTGGTAATATCCTTTTGCGGTGTCGCCTATATTACCGCTTTCCATGCTGCAAAGAGAAACATTCATACCACGCTCTTTAATGCCCTTTGCAAAAAGCCTAAGAAGCGCAACGGCTTCATCCTTTTCATAATGGCAGCCCTCTTGGGCAGGGCTTTCGCCGCCCCATCCCCACTGAGGTTCGTTTATAGGAGAAATATATTTAACAGGTATGCCTTCATCCAAGAAGTGCTGCGTTACGGTTAAAAAATAATCAACATAATTTTGGTAATTCTCCGGTGAAATATTTGAAGAAATGCCGTCATCCGCACCGCTTGAGCGGCCGTTTTTACACATTGAATAATGAGGCGAATTTGCAAAAAGGACAACAGTATCAACTCCCCTGTCCAAAGCCGCTTTAAGCATTAAACGAGCGTTTTCGCATCGCGACCAATCATATTCATATTCACCGCTTTTTTCGTTAAAGAAATAAAAACTTTCTCCGAGGCGCCATTCATTTTTAACAACTGTATTTTCAGGATCATAACCGCCGTAAACACAATAACGGTAAGTATCAAGATTTAAACCTTCCTCGGAAAAAAGCAAGTCTGCAATTTGATTTCTTGTAACCTCATCCGAAATATCATCTGCCCACCAGCAATCAGAAGTTCCCCAACCGTAAAAATCACGAAGAGGTTGCTGAGGATCAACTTTAATATCAAGATTACAGTTTCGAGATGCGCCGTAATAAATTCCGCACACAGCACAAACAACAATAACAACCGCAACAAAGGCAGCTATAATTCTTGCAAACACTTTTTTTGCCTTTTTCATAAAAATACCCCTAAACATATTGATTTGCAGATTAAATAATGTTAGAATATCACTCATGCGGGTTTGGTGGAATTGGCAGACACGCAAGATTTAGGATCTTGTGGGCGACCGTGCAGGTTCAAGTCCTGTAACCCGCACCATTTTACTTAATATGCGGCTGTAGTTCATCGGTAGAATGCAAGCTTCCCAAGCTTGACAGGTGGGTTCGACTCCCATCAGCCGCTCCACACCTGCGGTGAGCACTTCGCTTCACCGCACTTTTTTATGCACATTCCGGCACGAAAGTAATGAATAACGATGAATTACAAATTATCTGCGGTGAGCACTTCGCTTCATCGCACTTTTTTATGCACATTTCGGCACTAAAGTAACAAATAACGATGAATACAGCCTTTATAAGATAATCCCGAGTGATTTTCATTCGGGATTATTATTTTACTATACCGTAAACGGCACAATAAACAGCCTTTGCCCCATAAGCCTTTAAGGTTAATGCAGCCGAAGAAAGCGTTGCGCCCGTTATTTTAACATCATCAATCAAAAGGATGGTTTTATTTGAAACATCGGCATTCTTACACAAGCCGAATGCATTATACATATTAACAAATCTGTCTGCCGCAGACTGGCGCTTTTGCATTTTTGTTTTATGCTTTTTGAATATAACGGACTTAACAGGCAAACCGAGATTTTTGCCTACTCTTTCCGCAAGCAGTCTTGATTGATTAAATTCTCTTTGATGCTCTGCGTAAAAGCTCATAGGCACATACGTTACAAAATCAAAATCAACAAGCTCATAAAAATCAGAAACCGCTTTTGATATTTCATCACCCTGTGCAGCAGTGAGTTGAGGCATATCGTGCATTTTACAATTTAAAACACCGGCAGAAACGCAATCACCGTGGCAATAATAATAAGGTGCCACAACAGCCTTATATTCGGGAGAGCGCCTTGATTTATTACAAACACAATCTGCTTTTTCGCAGCCGCATTTTAGGCAAAGAGGAGCTTTGATTCTTTCTAACTTTTTACAATCGGCGCAAAGAGTTTCATCAATTTCAATTACTTCACCGCACAGTGCGCACCTTTTCGGAAAAAGCATATCTTGCAAAGCAGAAATTAAATCTTTAACCATAGTCTAAACCGTTAAATACGGGGCAAGGGATTCATAAGTAGCATCACCTATACCGCTGATATTCTTAATTTCTTCAACACTTTTATATCCGCCGATTTTTTCTCTATAAGCAATAATGGCTTTTGCACGTGTTTCACCGATTCCGTCAACAGAAACAAGATCATCAACAGTGCAAGTATTTAGATTTATCTTACCGAACTTTTGACTTTCCTTATCACCGGATTGATTGGCAAACCGAGGTGAATATTCAACTTGATTTACACTTGAACTTTGCTCTGTGCCAAGGCGTGGCTGAGTAAATGCAATATAACCGAACACACCTGCAAAAATAAACATAGCCGCTGCCAGCAAAACATAAACCTGCCTTTTTGAGCCATTGTTTTTATCACTCATAAAATCACCGCAGCCTTTCAGGCAAATTAAAAAAATTCAATACTTCATAACCGGAAATTTACCGCCGTTATCAACTGATCTATACAAAAATCGCCCGTTAAAATCAGCTTTTCGTTTCTTCATTCCACGGCAAATCTTCCGCAGCATCTTCTTCAGGTGTCTCCGGCAAAGAATCATCAAACTGCATTTGCACAGTGTTTTCCGCCGTGAAATTATCACCCTCATCATACGCACGCTTTTCGAGCCACATTTGCTTATTCATAAGCACCTGGCGCGGTTTACTGCCTTCGGGAGGTCCTATAACGCCGTATTCCTGAAGCTGATCTATTATTTTGGCTCCCCTTGCATATCCGACGGAAAGCTTTCTTTGCAGGAACGAAGTGGAAGCCGTTCCGGTTTCCATAACAATTTCCGCTGCCTTTTCAAACAAAGGATCATAATTACTGTCTTCATCATCGCCTTCAAACGGACTTTTCTTTTCTTGAACGGCCTTAGCTTCTATTTCCTTTTGAATATTTTCATCATATTCGGATTCGCCTTGATTTTTTATAAAATCACAAAGTTCTTCGATTTCTTCATCACTTATAAAACAGCCCTGCACACGGGTTGGCTTGTTTGCACCGATAGGGCTGTAAAGCATATCACCCTTGCCGAGCAGTTTTTCAGCACCGCTTGAATCAAGAATTGTTCTTGAATCTATTTGTGACGATACCGTGAGCGCAATACGAGATGAAATATTTGATTTAATCAAGCCTGTGATAACATCAACAGAAGGCCTTTGAGTTGCAATAACAAGGTGCATACCCGCAGCACGAGCCATCTGCGCAAGGCGGCAAATCGAATCCTCAACCTCTTTAGGTGCAGCCATCATCAAATCGGCAAGCTCGTCTATAAATATGCAAATCTTCGGCATCGGTTCCATATCATCATGCTTTTGAACATATTTATTATAGCCCTCAATATCCCTTACACCGGTTTCAGAAAACTTTGCATAGCGCTGCAGCATCTCGGAAACAGCCCAGCCGAGAGCTCCGGATGCCTTACGGGCATCAGTTACAACAGGAACAAGCAAATGCGGAATTCCGGCATACTTTGAAAATTCAACCTGCTTTGGATCAATCATAAGAAATTTAACTTCATCAGGCTTTGCACGATAAAGAATAGAAACAATAATTGAATTCATGCACACGGATTTACCCGAACCGGTTGTGCCGGCAATGAGCAAATGCGGCATTTTGGCAACATCGCAAAATACGCAATTGCCCGAAATGTCTTTACCAAGACCTGCCGAAAGCTTAGACTTTTGGCGAGAAAATTCCGGAGAATCAACTATTTCACGCATTGAAACCGAATTTCTTATTGAATTAGGCACTTCTATTCCAACTGCAGATTTACCCGGAATAGGAGCCTCAATTCTGATTGAGGTGGCGGCAAGATTAAGTGCAATATCATCGGTAAGCGTTGTGATTTTTGAGATACGGATACCTGTTGCCGGCTTCAGCTCATAGCGAGTTACGCTGGGGCCTCTGCTAATATCCGTGATTGTTGCGTCAACATTAAACGAATGAAGTGTTTCAACAAGCTTTTCTGCGCTGTTTTTAAGCTCATTGCTGATGTCTTTTTCTTTTGCGTGTTTAGCTGCTTTAAGAAGCGAAACGGGCGGAATAACATAATCCTCAACCGTTGAATTCATTTGTTCGCCGGTAACCTCAAATTTTTCTGAAGCTTTATCGTTATCCGATGATGCTTTTTTCGCATTAGAATCTGTTGCGTTCTCAACAATTTCATCTATGCTTTTCGGCTCCTGCACAATTTGAGAATTATTATGAACCTTTTCAGCCTTTTTCTTTTCTATAGCTGCGTTTATATCATCTATAATTTGCTGAGAAACACGCATTTCTTCACTTTGAGGAGCTTCGGATTCATCCTTCTTCTTTTTCTTCTTTTTTGACTTATCGTTTTCCTGCTCGTTTTCCTCGGAAGGAGCAACGGGATCAAGAGGCACATCTATTGCCGCCTTAGCTCTTTTACGCTGCTCGATTTTTTCGTCAATTGCAGGCTTAACCTTATCATAAGTTGCCGTTGCGGGCTTTGCCGCACCTTTAAGAAATTGAATTATCGTTATGCCGCTGAGAAACATAAACACAACAAAAATTAAAATCAAATCAACTATAACGGCAGGTGCTTTTCCGAATGTAAGCATAAGCCAACCGAGAACAGCGCCGAAAAAACCACCGTTAAAAATCTCCGGTGCGGAGTTATAAGAATTAACAACAGCTTCTTTAAAAACATCACCCGGTTGATTCCGGCAGATATGAATAAATGCAGAGATGAAAAGAATCATCGCCACACTTTCTGCACTTTTAACCAGCAAAAGCTTCGGCTCATGCTCCTTTATTGAATACAAAACCGTGATAACTATTGTGAGTATCGGGAAAACCCATGATGCAAACATACCGAAAGCACCAACATAAAGATTATGTAAAAAAAGCCAAGCGCCCTGCCCTTTTATAACGGAAATAAAGAAGAATAAGACAGACAGAGCAAACAGCACAACGCCGGCAATGCGGATTACATCTGCATTGCCGTCCCTAACTATTTGTTGCTCTTTTTTCCTTTGAGAATTATTCTGTTTTTTAGAAGAGTTTTTATTTTTTGAGTTTGCCATATTTACCTCTTAAAATTTTCCGATTTTATTTTCTGACAAAAATTTCAATTATTCCGATAATCAGCGTAAGGCCGCCGATTGCAAAGCCGTAATAAGAAAAATAGCCGAGCGAATTACTTTTTACAACTCGAAGCAAAAGCTTTGACGCAATATATGACAAAGCAACTGCTATAACAACACCTATAATTCCTGCGGCAATGTTTACATAAGAAACACAGGTTGCAATTTCGATAATACCGCGCACCAAAAGGATGGGAACGGTGAGCGAAACAAAATACCTGAAAGCGATTTTCGGATTTGTGCCGAAAAGCGCAAGGATTGAAATAACGAGAGCACAAAGCGAAAGACCCGAAACGGGAATAGAGAAAAAAGCGGCACAGCCAACAACCAAAACGGCAGGCAACGAAAGTTGAGAGCCTTTTTCATTTTTTTTCAGTTTAAATGAAGCAAAAAGCAACAGCACCGCATCTATCAAAAAGCATATGCCCTCAGACACCAAATTGCCGTCATAAGAATAGGCATGGAGAACGCCGTAAATATTTGAATTACCTACGGGAATGAGATAAGCAAGCATAAATATGTACGGAATAAAGGTGTAGTACATAAATTTGCGTGAATTTGCGGTTTTCTTCAAATCAAGCTTTTTAGTGAATATATCCTTTCCCGTTGAAACAAATTCAAGCACAAGCCTTAAAAAGACTTTCCAAAATGCCGCAAGGACTCCGACGGCAATACCTATATGTACAAGCCCCGTTAATTCAGAACAGGAGCCTGTAAAACGAGAAGAAAAATCATGAAAGATTGCGGAATGACCGCTTTCCGACACCGGAAATATATGAGTGATAACCTGGCCTATTGCCTGAAATATCGCTGTTAAAATCGACAAAGTTTTTACCTCCGAACAGAGAAGCATCATCAAGAAAATATCCGCACCTCAGATAATCATAAGGATTACTTGAGCGCAAGCTGCAATCACAATCAGCGGCAGATTGACCAACGGCAAAAATATCAGTCTCGGCAACAACAGACCAAATCATTATTTTGCCTCGCTTTCAATAACACCGTTAAGATAATCAAGTGCATCGCTCAAACCCCCGATAGAATCAACAAGGCCGCATTTAACCGCACCATCACCATCCAGCACCGTGCCGACATCCATAACCAACTCGCCGGTTTTCATCATGAGGGCACGAAAATCGGTTGCGGAAATCTTTGAATTGTTTTCCACAAAATTAACGATTCTGTCTTGCATTTTTTCAAAATAAGAAAGTGTTTGCGGAACGCCGAGCACAAGGCCGTTTAGGCGAACGGGATGAACCGTCATTGTAGCGCTTGGCACAATAAAGCTTTTTCGGCACGACACAGCAAGGGGAACTCCTATTGAGTGCCCTCCGCCGAGAACGAGTGAAGCAGTGGGAGTTTTCATTGTGGAGAGCAACTCCGCAATGGCAAGACCGGCCTCAACATCGCCGCCAACCGTATTTAAAATTATAAGCAAGCCTTCAATTTCGGCACTTTCCTCAATTGCTACAAGCTGAGGAATAACATGCTCATATTTGGTGGTTTTGTTTTGGCTTGGCAAAATATAATGCCCCTCTATTTGTCCGATTATTGTGAGGCAATGAATAAAATGACCGTTTTTCTTAACGGTAATCGAGCCTGTTTCAAAATCGGAAGAGGAACTGTTTTCCTGAACATTCTCCGTATTTTCATTTTGTTCATCGGGCATAAAAACACATCCTTTTGTGTTAGTTTACCCAAAAATCCTTATATATTGTAGCATAAAGAAAAAAATAATTCAACAAATCCTAATATAATGTTTAAAATTATTTTAATATTATTTACAGAAAAAAGATTGACACAACTTGAACAATATTATAAAATAGATTGACAAAAAAATTAAAAACTTAAGGAGGAAGTCATCATGGGACTTACTTTAGCACAAAAGCTCATTAAGGCGCATCTTGTTGAAGGTGAGATGATTCCGGGAACCGAAATCGGTTTGAGAATCGACCAAACACTTACTCAAGATGCAACGGGCACCATGGCTTATCTTGAATTTGAAGCAATGGGAGTTGACCGTGTTAAAACAGAAAAAAGCGTTGCTTATATTGACCACAACACTTTGCAAACGGGATTTGAAAACGCAGACGACCACCGCTACATTCAAACCGTTACCAAAAAGCACGGAATTTATTTTTCAAGACCCGGCAACGGAATTTGCCATCAGGTTCATCTTGAAAGATTCGGAATTCCGGGAAAAACGCTTATCGGCTCAGACAGCCACACACCCACAGGCGGCGGCATAGGCATGCTTGCAATGGGCGCCGGCGGCCTTGATGTTGCGGTTGCAATGGGCGGCGGCACATATTACATTCCAATGCCGAAAATGACGAGAATAAATCTTCACGGCTATCTCAAGCCCTGGGTTTCCGCAAAAGACATAATCCTTGAAGTTCTTAAGATAATGAGCGTTAAAGGCGGCGTTGGCAAAATTATAGAATACGGCGGAGACGGTGTTAAAACCTTATCTGTTCCCGAGCGTGCAACAATCACAAACATGGGTGCCGAATTAGGCGCAACAACTTCGATATTCCCATCCGATGAAATCACGCTTTCTTTTCTTAAAGCTCAGGGCCGTGAAAACGATTGGACAGAAATATTGCCCGATGCAGATGCAGTGTATGACGAGGTTATTGACATTGATCTTTGTTCGCTTGAACCGCTTGCTGCCTGCCCACACATGCCCGACAATGTTAAATCAACGGAAGAAATCGGCAAAATTAAGGTTGATCAGGTTGCAATAGGCTCATGCACAAACTCATCATATGTTGACATGATGAAGGTTGCTTCAATACTTAAAGGCAAAACAATTTGCCCAACCGTTTCTCTTTGCATTGCGCCCGGATCAAAGCAAGTGCTTAATATGCTTGCACTCAACGGTGCTCTTGCAGACATGATAAATGCAGGTGCAAGAATTCTTGAATCCGCATGCGGTCCTTGCATCGGCATGGGTCAAAGCCCGAATTCAAAGGGCGTTTCTCTGCGCACATTCAACAGAAACTTTGAAGGCAGAAGCGGCACAAAAGACGCAAGCATATACCTTGTTTCTCCCGAAGTTGCTGCTTGCTCGGCACTCACGGGCTATCTTACAGACCCAAGAGAAATGGGCGATGCTCCGCAAATCTCAATGCCGGATAAATTCATAGTTAATGACAATATGATTGAACCGCCCGCAAGTGTTGAAGAAGCTAAAGACATTGAAGTTCTCAGAGGGCCGAACATTAAACCGTTCCCGAAAACAGAGCCTTTACCGGCAGAGCTTGAAGCAAAGGCAGTGCTCAAAGTAGGCGACAACATTACAACAGACCATATCATGCCGGCAGGTGCAAAGATTCTTCCCTACCGTTCAAACATTCCTCATCTTTCACAATATTGCTTTGCCGTTTGCGACGAATCATTCCCCGAAAGAATCAAGAAAGAAGGAAAGGGCTTCATAATCGGAGGTGCCAACTACGGCCAAGGCTCAAGCCGTGAGCACGCAGCACTTGTGCCGCTTTATCTTGGTGTTAAAGCTGTTATCACAAAGAGCTTTGCAAGAATTCACGTTGCAAACCTTGTTAACGCAGGCATACTCCCCTTTACCTTTAAAGACGAAAATGATTATGATAAAATCAACCAGGGAGACGAGCTTGAGCTTCCTCAGATCAGAGAAAAACTTAAGAACAATGACAGCATCATTCTTAAAAACATCACAAAGGGCGAGGAATACGAGCTTAATTCCGACCATCTTTCGGAAAGGCAAAGAGATATGCTGCTTTGCGGCGGATTGCTTGATTACACAAGAGAAATGAACAAATAATTCATTAAACTATAAGAAAAAATAGCGTGAAAAATCACGCTAATCACGTTATTGGACTTCAAAATTTGCCTGCGGCATAATTTTGAAATGGCTGAAATCACCGTTATGCCTGTTCAGGCAACGCAGGTAATCAGGTGATTTTTAACAAACTATTTGTTGCCTGAAAGGCTATGGTAATTATTATGGATAATGAAAAAATTGCAATCGACGAAGCGGTTGCCAAATTCAGAAAGTTGATGGAAGACCAGCTTGAAAGAGCAAAAAGAATAAAAGCAGAAAAGGATTTTATTGATTATCAAAATCTTGATAAAATCGTTATCGGCATCTGCGGCGGTGACGGTATCGGCCCTGTCATAACAAAGGAAAGTGAAAGAGTGCTTCGCTTTTTGCTTAAAGACGAAGTTGAAAGCGGCAAGGTAGAATTTAAAGAAATTGACGGTCTTACCATTGAAAACCGCGCAAAATGCCTTAAAGCAATTCCGGACGATGTGCTTGAGGAGCTTAAAGCATGTCATGTTATTCTTAAAGGCCCCACAACCACACCGCGCCAGGGAGACGGTTGGCCGAATGTTGAATCAGCAAATGTTGCAATGCGCAAAGAGCTTGATCTTTTTGCAAACATGCGCCCCGTAAGAGTTCCTGAAGAAGGAATAGACTGGACTTTCTTCCGTGAAAACACAGAAGGCGGATATGCAGTAGGCTCATACGGTGTTAATATTACAGATGATCTTGCGGTTGACTTTACAGTTGCAACTCAGGAAGGCTGCGAAAGAATTTCACGCCTTGCTTATGAATATGCAAAGAAAAACAACAAGGGCAAGGTTTCAATCATAACCAAAGCAAACATCATTAAAACAACAGACGGCAAATTCCTTAACACGGCAAAGAAAATCGGCAAGGAATATCCCGATATTGTTACTGATGACTGGTATATTGACATTACAACGGCAAAACTTATCGACCCGATGAGAAGAAAAGACTTTAAGGTTTTTGTTCTTCCAAATCTTTACGGCGATATTATTACGGACGAGGCTGCTGAGTTCCAAGGCGGTGTCGGCACAGCGGGTTCGGCAAACATAGGCAAAAAATATGCTATGTTTGAAGCTATCCACGGCTCTGCACCGAGAATGATTTCAGAAGGCAGAGGCCAATATGCAGATCCTTGCAGCATGCTTCGTGCAACTGTTATGATGCTTTCTCACATCGGCTTCCAAGACAAAGCCGATGCACTTGAAAAGGCGCTTGACAAATGCATGTTTACAGAAAAGAAGCTTACAATCACCGGCCGTGACACAGGCTGCACCTGCGACGAATTCGGCGATTATGTTATGGAAACCATCACTAAGGACGCTGAATAATCGCATCCGTAAAAGAGGTAATATTTATGGATAAAAGGGATGACAATATTTCTATTTCCGTTATTAAAAGGTTGCCGAGATATTACAGATTTTTGCAAAGCCTTAAAGAAAACGGAATAGTTAGAATCAGTTCAAGAGAGCTTGCAAACAGAATGGGGCTTACGGCATCTCAAATTCGCCATGATTTCAATTGTTTTGGCGGCTTTGGGCAGCAGGGCTATGGTTATAACGTGCCTGAGCTTCACGCCAAAATCGGTGAAATATTAGGCGTTCATGAAGAGCGTAAAACAGTGCTCATCGGCGCCGGTAATCTCGGAAAAGCCGTATGCAACAAAATTTTCGGCGTTAACAGCGGCTTTAAGCTTATAGGCATTTTTGATAAAAATGAGGCTATATGCGGAAATATGATTAAGGGTATACCGATCAGAAACATAGAACACCTTGAGAATTTCTGCATGGACAACAAGCCCATTTGCGCAGTTATATGTATTCCTTCTAATGACATGAGAGAGCTTACTCAATTGCTTATTAACCAAGGAGTTAAAAGCTTTTGGAATTTCAGCAACTACGATATAGCCATGGCTCATCCGGGAGTACTTGTTGAAAATGTGCATTTGACCGACAGTCTTATGACTCTCGGCTATCTTACCTCAGCGGAGGAATAATCTTGATAAAAATCAGTACAAAAGAAATAGTTGATGTTTTAAAATATGACAACGGAAAAGCCGTGCTTGTTGAAAAGCAGCCTCTTTTAAACTCAACTCAATTCAAAGCACGATACAGTGTTATTGATTTTGAAAAGAAAACCAAAGAGGTATTAACAAAAAACGCCTATCTTTTTAAAAAATTTGGCTCAGCCTACACAAAAATCAGCGAGATCATTCCCAACTTTGTGCAATGCGATGCCGCAATTCTGTATGACAGGCGTGTGCTTGCCGTTTACCCCAACGGCGAAGCCGGAATATTTGACCGTGAGGGTGAGCTTGTTTGGAGCGGATATTTTAAATATCATGACGAACTGGTTTGCTCACTTGCACTTGACGGAAAATACTTTTGGTGCATCTGCCCTGCCGAAAGCTGCGTGATAAGATATTCCTGCCAAAATATGCAGGTTGATTTACGCATAGGCGGCAAGGACGCAAGCACTTTTGAATCGCCGATGCATATTTCGGTTGGAGACGGCGACATTTATGTTTGCTGCTACGGAAACAAGGTTCGCAAAATAAGCGGAACCGATTTAACTGTTTCTGATTATTTAACCTTTGAAGAAGGCATTAAGAGATTTTACAAATTCGGCAATTATGCTATTGCCGTGCTTTCAAGCGGCACATACCTGCTTGAGGACAATAAATAAATTTATGCAGCCGAGGGAATACCCTCGGCTGCATTTTTTTGTGGCTGCCATAAAATTTTAAATGAACACGCCGTTATTTTACTTTACCTACCGGAACACAGGGATTACCGGCCGCAACAACGCCGCTTGGAATATTACCGAAAACAACACTGCCTGCGCAAATAACACTTCCCTTTCCGATTTTAACACCGGGCATAATTTTAACATCGCCGCAAATATATACATCATTTTCTATTTCAACCGGCTTTGAAACGGCTCCGCCGTGATTTTCCGGAACGAAGCCAAATGTATATATACTGCAACACGGGCCTATATAGCAGCCTGAGCCGATGATTATTTTATCATAATCACAAAAACAGGCATTATATCCTATAAAAGAATTATTTTCTATATAGCAATTTGTGCCGAAATCGCAATAGAAAGGCGGCATAATTTCAATTTCATTTTTTGCATTGGGAAGCAACAAAGAAATTATTTTATTTTTTGCCGAGACATTACCCGGCGGTGTGTGATTCAACGCAAAACAAAGCTCCCTGGTTTTAGCTTTTATTTTACTTTTATTTTCTCTGAAATTATCGGCAAATCCGGCATTGCATTTCTCTGTTTTCACTATATCACCCAAAAAAATAAGTATAATAATTAAATATATGCACATTATTCAATTATCATTCCGAAAAGTTGAAACAGTTTCTACAATGCGTTATATTTAATTATGTATTCATACATATGTAATTATTTGTTCATATTACAGCTTAAAATATAAACATAAAAAGTGTTATGCACAACTTTTTGCGGCGGTGTAAACCAAGGTTGCGCATATGTAAACCAAAGTTTATGGATAATTCTCTGCATTTGAAGTAAGCTTAGTTCAAACACTTAAGGAGACGAGATATATGGCAATATACAGAACAGATCATTTTGGAATTGCAAGAAAAATTGTTTCAAACATGACTGCACAAAGCTGGGAAGAAATTCCGCATGTTTCAACCGAATATGAAGCAGATGTAACAAGCTTAATGGCAGAACTTAAAGAAATCAACAAACAGGCAAATTGCAAGGAAGACAAAATAACCGTAAACACTGTTATGATTAAAGCGATATGCGAAGCAATGAAAGCAGCGCCGAAGATGAACACAACGCTTGATTTTAGAAGAAAGCTTGTGAGGGGCACGCTACATTACCATGATAAAATTGATGTTTCTATGCCCGTTGTGCTTAAGGACGGAGAGATGATGACCGTTAATATGCATGATATGGGAAGTAAAACACTGCCCGAAATGAGTGCGGCAATAGCAGACACATTGCGCCGTGCAGACAACAGCGATATGAACCAGGTTATGTATGATGTGTCTTTAGAAAACACAATCAACGGCCTTAAAAGCGGCAAGATTTCACAAACCATTTACAGATTATTAGGTTCTAAGCTGCCGGGAGTTCACATGGTGCATTCGCTTTCCGGCGCCGAAAAGCGAGCATATTATTCAATACCGGTTAAAGACAGGCTCACCACACACGACATTCAACAAGGAACAACCACAATTTCAAATTTCGGATCGGTTTACAGAGATCAAAAAGGAATGTGCACCTTGCTTGAGATAATTCCGCCACAAACAACTGCATTTGCGGTTAATGCAGTGCAGGACAAGCCGGTTGTTGTTAAAAAAGAAAACGGCGAAAAAAGCATAGAAATTCGCCAGGTGCTGCCTATTACCGTTGCAATAGACCACAGAGCGCTTGATTACGGCGACTGTGTTCCCTTTTTCAAAAAGCTTGATGAATTCTTAAAAAATCCTGAAATTCTGCACAGCTGGATGTAAAATGCTTCCGGTGAAAGCGCGCTGACCGAAAAAGGCAATCTGCATTTGGTTGACAACGCAGACTGATTTTTAAGCAGAGCAACTATATAATTTTTCAGAGAAAAAGGGCCGATGTGAATTTAACACATCGACCCTTTAAAAATGCAACAAAATAATATTATGCATTTATTTCATCAAGCATTTCACGAATAATATTACACGAGAGAGCAAATTTTTGCTTTTCGCTTTCGTTAAGCTTAATTTCAAATATCTCACGAACGCCAAATCTGTTTATCAAAGCGGGAACGCCTATATAAATTCCGTTTTCGCCGTATTCCCCACACAGATATGCGGAAACGGTAAAAATCGAATTTTCGTCATTCAGCACAGCCCTCACAAGCCTTGCGAGCACCATTCCGATGCCGTAATATGTGGCACGCTTTGCCTTGATGATTTTATAGGCGGACTGCTTAACATCGGCAGCGATTTTTTCAAGCTCGTTCATTGCCGCAGAATCGCCGTTTATAAATTCGGAAACGGGAATCAGCGAAAGCATCGCACTGCTCCATGCCACAAATTCCGAATCGCCGTGCTCCCCTATCACATAGGCATGCACATTGCGGGGATTCATTTTGAAATAATCGCTCAGCATAAACCGCAGGCGTGCCGTATCAAGCGTTGTGCCGGAGCCTATAACCCTTTCGTGCGGAAAGCCGGATAAACCGCGCACAACTTCCGTCATCACATCCACGGGATTGCTTGCCACAAGAAAAACGCCGTTAAACCCGCTGTTCACAACGGGGCAAACAACGGTTTTAAACACCTCGTAATTCTTTTGCAGCAAATTGCGGCGCGTTTCGTTGCCGACCTGCGGAACACCCGCGCAGATAACAACAACATCCATATCTCCGCAATCGCAATAATTGCCCGAGTAGATTTTCATGCTGCTCGGTGCGAACGGCAAACCGTGCGAAAGATCAGCGGCTTCGCCCCACGCACGTTCCTTGTTTATATCTATAAGCAGCAATTCATCGCAAATATTCTGATTGAGAGCGGCATAAGCAAAGCTCATTCCCACCATGCCGACGCCGATTACAGCAACCTTTTTACTGTCCTCTGCCATAATGCACATCCCCAAATATAATAACACGGTTATTATACCCTCTCTTCGGCGAAAAATGCATTTAACGACCGAGCAAAAAATTATTTAAAGAAAAGCGGCAGTTTTTGCAGGAAGAAAATATCATCCCTATCTGCTGCGTCACCCTCGGCAAGAGGAGCGCAACAGCCCACAATTTCTGCGCCGAAAGCGTTTGCTACTTCGCAGGAGGCTTTCATTGAGCCGCCCGTGGAAATAACATCGTCAACAATCAAAACGCGCTTTCCATGCATTTGATCGCCATCCTCATGACCGAGATAAAGCGCTTGCTTAGACTGAGTTGTGAGAGATTTATCCACAACCTCAACAGGATTATCCATATAAACCTTAACGCTTTTTCTTATAACGATATATTTTTTACCGCTGAGTCTGCTCATTTCATAAGCAAGCGGAATACTTTTTGCCTCAGGAGTAAGAATAAAATCAAACTCAGGGCTTTTTTCAAGAAGAGCGGCGGCACATTTTTCTGTTAATTCAACATCGCCAAACATAATAAATGCCGCAATATCCAATTTATCGGATACGGGAAACTTCTTTAAAACTCTTTTAATGCCTGCAATTTCAAGCGTATATGTATCATTACTCATAATATTTTTTCTCCCATTTTAACACCGCCGACAACATGAAAATGAAGATGCATAACGGTTTGACCGGCATCTTCGCCGCAATTGCTTATAACTCTGTAAGAATCAATTCCCTCGCTTTTGGCTATTTCGGGAATCTTTTCAAAAATACGTGCAACATACTTGCTGTTTTCTGCCGAAACCGCATTTACATTATCAATATGAGCTTTGGGCACAACGAGAAAATGAACAGGAGCAACGGGATTGATGTCCCTGAAAGCATATATCATATCATCTTCATAAATTTTTGTGCTCGGAATATTACCGTTTATTATTTCACAAAAAAGACACATAATAAAGTTCATAGCCTTTCCGACTGCAATTATATATTCGGCCGGCGAAACAGCAGCCGATTATACGCCGACGCAATTCTGCCGGCCCGGTAAATCGAGCCGGCAAATATTTATTATGAATAAAGCAGCTTATTTAACAAAACTTTCAATTATTCCCTTAGCTGCGGCAAGAGCATCATCAAGCTTTGAAACATCCTTAGCGCCTGCCATTGCAGAATCCGGTCTGCCGCCGCCGCCGCCGTTTGCAAGCTTTGCAATTTCCTTAACAAGATTGCCGGCCTTTACGCCCTTGGCAATAGCTTCTTTACCGCAAACCGCAACAACAGATGCCTTATCGCCGTTTGCACTGCCGATAACACCGATAACATTATCGCCCTTGGCTTTAAGGTCATCGCCCATGGAACGAAGCGCATCGGGAGCAGCACCGTCTACTCTTGCAACATAGAGTTCAAGCCCAGCAACGGAAATCGGCTTTGAAAAAGCCTCTGCGCTGCGAAGTTTGGCAAGCTCTGCATTAAGATTTTTAATTTCTTTTTCATTTTCTTTAAGTTCACTCATCAAAGCGGAAACACGCTCTTCAACTTCGTTTTCGCCTGTTTTAAGAGCAGCGGAAACAGCCTTAACAAGAGCTTCGTTAACATTGAGATATGCAAGGAGGCCGGTTCCTGTTACGGCAGTAATACGCCTTACGCCGGCAGCAACAGAAGTTTCGGAAACAATTTTAAACAATCCAATTTGACCGCTGTTTGAAACATGAGTGCCTCCGCAAAATTCCGTTGAGAAATCGCCTGCACGAACAACACGAACAACATCACCGTATTTTTCGCCGAACAGCATCATGGCGCCAAGCTTTTTAGCTTCTTCAATAGGCATTTCAGTCATTGTAACCGGAACTGATTTAAGAATAAAATCATTAACAAGAAGCTCTACCATTTTAATTTCCTCGGTTGTGAGAGGATTAAAATGCGTGAAGTCAAATCTTACCTCAGCGGCATTTACAAGCTGACCTGCCTGCTCAACATGGGTGCCGAGAACTCGGCGAAGTGCTGCCTGAAGAAGATGAGCAGCCGTGTGATTGCGCATAACGGCTTTTCTGCGTTCCTCATTTATGGAAGCATTAACTGAATCTCCGACGGAAATTATGCCCCTTGAAACACTTCCCGAATGAAGGAAAATACCATCAGAGTTTTTAGTGGTGTCTGCAACGATGAAAACATTATCACCGAATTTAATAACACCGCTGTCTCCTACCTGACCGCCCGAAAGCGCATAAAAAGGAGTTTTATCAAGCACAACAGTGCCGTTTTCATCTGCACCGAGCATATCGCAAAGCTCTCCGTTTGAATTGATGAGTGCAAGAACCTTTGCATCACATTCAAATTCGGTGTAGCCTACAAATTCAGTTGCATCTGCATCAATCTTTACGGAAGTATTTTTCCAAGCATCAGCGCCTGCATCCTTACGAGCCGCACGGGCAGTTGATTTCTGATTTGCAAGCAGTGCATTAAACTTATCTTCATCAACGGTGATTCCTCTTTCTTCAAGAATGTCTTTTGTAAGATCAAGTGGGAAACCGTAAGTATCATTAAGCTTAAATGCGTCTTCTCCGGAGAAAACATTACCGTCCATTTTATCAATATATTCTTCAAGCAAAGAAAGGCCGGCATCAATTGTTTTGCCGAATGACTCTTCCTCGGCAAGAATAACCTTACGAATAAGTTCTCTTTTACCGTCTAAATAATCATATTCTGAAATATTTTCATCAATAACGGTATCAACAACAAGGTGGAGGAAAGGATCCGATACGCCGAGCAATCTGCCGTGACGGCAAGCACGGCGAATAAGACGGCGAAGCACATATCCTCTGCCGCTGTTTGAAGGAATAACACCGTCGCCAATCATAAACACAGATGAACGGATATGGTCCGTTATAACACGAAGGGAAATATCTTTCTTTTCATCATCGTGATATTTAACTCCAGCAATTTCGGAGATTTTCTTCATTATATTTTGAACGGTGTCTACCTCAAAAAGATTATCAACACCCTGCATAATGCAAGCAAGCCTTTCAAGGCCCATACCGGTATCTATATTCTTTTGCTTAAGCTCTGTGTAGTTACCGTTGCCGTCATTTTCAAACTGACTGAAAACATTATTCCAAAATTCAACATATCTGTCGCACTCACAGCCGGGGCCACAATCAGGGCTGCCGCAGCCGTATTTCTCGCCACGGTCAAAATAAATCTCGCTGCAAGGGCCACAAGGGCCTTGGCCATGCTCCCAGAAGTTATCTTCCTTACCGAGCCTTACGATGTGAGACGGATCAACGCCGATTTCTTTGGTCCAAATATCAAATGCTTCATCATCATTTTCATAAATCGTAACCCAAAGCTTATCAACGGGCATTTCAAGCACTTTTGTGCAAAATTCCCAAGCCCAGGCAGTTGCCTCATGCTTAAAATAATCGCCGAAGCTGAAATTGCCGAGCATTTCAAAATAAGTGCCGTGGCGATCTGTTTTGCCCACCCTTTCAATATCCGGTGTGCGGATACATTTTTGGCAGGTTGTTACTCTTGTGCGGGGAGGTTTTTCCTCGCCCGTGAAATACTTTTTCATGGGAGCCATACCTGAATTGATAAGCAAAAGGCTGTTATCGTTATTCGGCACCAAAGAAAAGCTTGGCAAGCGCAAATGGCCTTTGCTTTCAAAAAAGGAAAGGTACTTTTCCCTTAAGTCGTTTAAAGATGTCCATTCCATTAAACTATACTTCCTCTATATAAACTAAACTTAATCAGATATATCAATTTAATATACCGCTAAACAAAATTTCAAGGGCAACCGATAATAGTTGCCCTTAATAAAACAAGATTAAAGCTTTTCAACAAGCTTCTTAAGCTCTACAATTTCTTCCTTTGTAAAGGTTAATCCCTTGCTCATTTTAGAATGATCCGGAGACCAATCTCTTACGTCGATTTTGGGATCACGACCGTTCCAAGAAATCATATTAACCTCTCTTGTCCAGCCTCTGGCGGTTTCGGAGATAACACCGATATGCTCGGTAATCTCATACTTGATTTCAGGCATTTAAGCTCCTCCTTTTCTTAAAAATTAGAATAAAATATCAGTTAATCACTGTTTGTTTGCAAAAGAAATAAATGATTATTTTTTAGAATTTTCAACAATTTCTTTTGTGTCTCTTGCAATCATAAGTTCTTCATTCGTTGCAAGAACGAAAACTCTTACCTTATCATCCGGCAAAGTAAGTTCAGCTTCCTTACCCTTAACTGCCTTTTGGTTGATTGATTGGTTAATATTAACACCAAGATAGCCGAGATAAGAACAAACCTTTGCACGAAGCCAAAATCCGTTTTCACCGATTCCGCCCGTGAATACAATGGCATCAACGCCGTTCATGGCAGCAACATAAGAACCGATATATTTTGCAATTTGGTAAGCCTGCATTTCATGGGCAAGAATGGCTCTTTCATCGCCCTCATCTTGCTTTGCAACAATATCACGGTCATCCGAATAACCGCCTGAAATTGCGCTTACACCGGATTGCTTATTAAGAATGTCTTCAACCTCTTTTGGAGTAAGGCTGAGCTTTTCCTGAAGAAATGTTACAACAGAAGGATCGATACCGCCGGAGCGAGTGCCCATCATAAAGCCGTCAAGCGGAGTGAATCCCATTGAAGTATCAAATACTTTACCGAACTTGATAGCGGCAATTGAAGAGCCGTTGCCAAGGTGGCAAGTAATCATTTTAAGCTTTTCAAGGGGCGTTCCCATGCGATCGGCGCATCTTTGGCTGATAAACTTGTGTGATGTGCCGTGGAAGCCGTAACGGCGAATTCCGTATTTTTCAAAATATTCATAAGGAAGCGCATACATATATGCCATAGGAGGCATTGTGCTGTGAAAAGCGGTGTCAAACACGGCAACCTGAGGAACCTTGGGGCCAAGTAACTCGAGGCAAGCTTGGTAACCCTGAAGGTTTGCCGGATTGTGAAGCGGAGCAAGCGGAATCATTTTTTCAACATCCGCAACAACCTGCTCTGTAAACCTAACGCTTTTAGTATATTTTTCACCGCCCTGAACTACACGGTGACCGACTGCATCAATCTCATCAAGAGAATTAAGCACTTTAAGATCACTTTGAGTCATGAGCTCCATAACGGTATTAAATGCATCAATGTGAGACGGAACTTCCTTATCATAAACAAGGCTTTCTCCCTTTGCCTTATAGATGATATTCTTTTCGCCGCCTTCAATCGGTAGACCGATTCTTTCAATAGTTCCCTTACAAATAACGGATTCATCTTCCATATTTATAAGCTGAAACTTTAAAGAAGAGCTGCCGCAGTTGATAACAAGAATTTTCATAATAATATCCTCCGCGTCTTGCAAATATAGTAATTTATATATATAATAATATATATATTAAGTGTATGTCAAGCATATTTTTATTTTTTAGATAAACTTCATCAAAACAGGACATGATTTATGAATAAAGCAATAATATGTGAATTTAATCCTTTTCACGCAGGGCACGCACATTTGATCAAAAGCGTTAAAAACGAAGGCGACAGAATCATTTGCGTTATGAGCGGAAATTTTGTGCAGCGAGGCGAATTTGCCGTGTTTGACAAATTCAGCAGAACTAAAACGGCTCTTGAAAACGGAGCAGATCTTGTTATAGAGCTGCCACCCGAGCAAGCCTTGCTTTCTGCCGAAGGATTTGCAAAAAGCGCAGTAAAACTGATTGAAAGCCTTGGAGTGGCAGATGAAATAGTTTTCGGAGCTGAAAACGCAGATACAACGGAATTAAGAAGAATTGCCGAGCTGCTGAAAAGTTCGGAAATTCAAACTAAAATAGTAAATGAGATGAAAAGCGGAATATCCTACCCTGCCGCAAGAAACAGAATCATAAAATCACCGTTACTTGAAAAGCCAAACAACATTTTGGCAATCGAATATATAAAAGCTGCCTCCATTCCCTGCACTGCCGTAACAAGAATAGGCAAAGGGCACGATACGGATGATGAAAAATACAGTGCCTCAGCAATCAGAAAAACTCTTTCACCGAGCGAAACATCAACAATGCAAAACTGTGAAAAAGCAATTTTATTTAAACTTCGCAGTATGAGCAAGGAAGATTTTGCACGGATTGCCGATGTTGGCGAGGGCCTTGAAAACCGCATATATGACGCTGCAAGAAACTCTCAAAATCTTGATGAGCTTTACGAAATGATAAAATCAAAGCGATATACTCTTTCAAGAATCAAGCGTATTGTGCTGCGTGCTTTTTTGGATATATACGGATCAAGCACGGACGTACCGGCGGTCAGAATTTTAGGATTTAATCAAAGCGGGCGCCTGCTTTTAAGCGAAATCAAGGCAAACTGCCCGAAGCCCATAATCAGCCGCCTTGCCGATTGTGACGGTGAATTAAGAAACTATTATTTACGCCAATGCGCTTTTACGGACATTTATTCACTTGGATATAAAAAAACTTTGCCCTGCGGAGCAGAGCAAAGAAGCAAAATAGTTGTTATTTAGTTATAATGATTCTGCAAGCTTTTTAAATTCAGCCTTCGACATCATTGAATTAAGGCAACTCAGCAAAGAATTAGTTGAAAGAAACTCCGGCAGCTCAAGCTGTTTCAGGAGTTTCTTTTTCTTTTTACCGGCATCCGGAGTGCCGGAAATGCCCATCTCAAAAAGATCATAATTTGTTATCATTTCACGAGGCTGTGAGCTTTCATATTTAATACCGTTATCTGAAAACAGCCTAATAAGAATCTCATCCGAAATCCCCTCAACACCGAGCTTTCCTTCTTTTGACGGCTGCAGCTTGCGGCGTTCTTTACCGTAAACATCCGGAATATAAATATGCTTCACACTGCCGTTTTTTGCGCAATTTGCAATGAAATTTCTGATTTGAAAGCCCGAATGATCCGAATCTGTTATTATAATCAGCCCACGCTCTTTTGCAAGATTTCTGATAAAATTCAGCCTTTCCTTATCTTTATATATTCCGAAGCCGTTTGTTTCTATGATAAGTGCATCCAATATGTTTGAAAGCTTGATTTTATCGTACTTGCCTTCAACTATAACGGCCTCTTTAACCTTAATCATAGTGCACCTCTTTTGAAATCAAAAGCAACTTAACAAGAGCCTCCTCAAGAACAAGGCGAGGAGAAGCACCTGTGCTTTTGAGCGAGCAATCGGCCTGCATAATAACATCCAGCGAATCACGAAGCTGATTTACAGAAAGAGCCGAGCAATCACGCATTGCATTTTTCAATGCGAATTCCCTGCCTTTATAGTTATAATAGTTTCCAACATCCGTGCAGTCAAAACCTGCGGTTTTTGCACATTTAACCCTATACATATCAACAAAGCAATTGGAAATAACCGCCAAAACAGAAACAGGCTCTTCTTTGGCTGCAAACAAAGAATCCAAAACAGAATAAGCCTTTTCATAATCTCCCCTGACTATTGCTTTGGAAAGATCAAAAACCTTTGCCTGAAGGCAGCGAACGGCAAGCTTATCAATAAGTTGCTTTGTAATTTCACCGCCGTTTGCATAAGCAGATAGTTTTTCCGTTTCATTAAGCAGAGTTTTAATATCGCTGCCTGCAACGGAAATCAAATACCTTGCATTTTCGGATGAAACGGAAGCACCTCTTTTTTTACAGCCCGAAACAATCAGCTTTGTGAGCTCGCCTTCCGTGCGAGGCTCAAGACAAGCCGAAGTGCCGGCTTTTGAAAATGCTGCTTCAACGCCCTTCCATTTAGAGTTTTTCTTAACATCAACAACAACGGAATTATACCAAAACACCAAAATTGTGCTTGGGGCAAGATCTTTCAAATATTCTTTAACCGCCTTACAATCCGCCTCACTCTTATCAAAAGGATAATCGCAGGCAACAACAAGATTATATTCACTCATAAGCGGAAGAAGATCCGCATCTTTTAATATGTCGTCAAGCGGTGTTTTTTTACCGTCATATTTATGCAAATTAAAATCCTGAAAAGGGCCTGCGGCAAGCTTTTTTATGAGCTGATCAACATAGAATTGCTTTAAATAGCTTTCGCTGCCGTAAATAAAATAAGCATTTGAGTATTCCCCGTTTTTTATTTGCGATTTAAGTTCATATTCATTTAATCTGCCCATTTATTCACACCCTTTTGCACACAGCCGTTTTTATTTATTACATACACAGAATCAATTTGAAACGGGCAATCCAAAGCCGAATCGTCAAATATTATATCTGTGCCGCCGGCCGATACAGTTAATTTATCGCTGTTATATTTTACAACAACATCGCCCTTCAAATCAACAGTTAAATTTGCCGATTTCATATAAGGAACGTTATATTTTTTAATTTTTGAAATATCTTGCGGCGTTATTACCTTTGATTTGTTTCTGTTTGCAAAAGCGAAAGCAATTTCGGCATCGCCGCCAACAACACATTCCACATCAAGATTGTATTCTGCGGCAAGTCTTTGAATTTTATAATACTGCTCATAATCACGCAATCCGTAAACAACTGCCACATTATTATCATATACCACAACGGCACTGCTTTCTTCACCGGCCACAACACGGGCACAAATTGACGATGATTCCGAAAAGCCGAATATCGCCGTAATTGAAACAGCAAGAGCGGCAGACAGAAGAGCGCAGGCTTTGAACGGTGCGCTGCCCGAAACAGCCTTTATGATAAAAGAAATACCGAAAAGCAAAAATACGGCGCACACAGCCGCAAAGAACTTTTGACCGCCGACGGTAAGCGAGGCAAGAAAACTGCAAGAAAACGCCTCTGCAAGCTTTAGCATAGCGTGAGAAGCAAACCAGCATAAATTTCCGAAAAGCCATGCAAAAGCGGGCACAAAAGAAAGTAAAGAGAATAATGCCGCAAAAACCAAAAGTGCTGTTGCCAAAGGAATGAGAAGCAAATTAGAAAAGATTCCCGCCATTGAAACAAACCCAAAATTAAACAGCATTGACGGAATTGTTGTGATAACGGCCGAAATTGAAGCGCAAACGATGCCGATGAAATACGACACAATTTTATTCTTTACTTTTATCTTACTCTGAATATGAGGAGATATTGTTATCAATCCAAGCACGGCGCAAAAGGTGAGCTGCGCACCAACATCCGTAACGGCATAAGGATTCAAACAAACAATAAATGCAGCAAATCCGAGAGAATTAAGAGAATCTGTTTTTTTCTTTATCAGCTTTCCTATAAGAAAAACAAGCATCATTATACCGCATCGAATCATTGATTTTGAAAAGCCGGAAAGCATAATGTAAAACAAGATGCCCGCCGAACATATAACAACACGAGGGCACTTTGGAACAAGAAGCTTTTTCAGAAGGCTGTAAAGCACGCCAAACAGAACAGACATATGGAGCCCTGAAACGGCCATCAAATGAGATGCACCGCAAAGCCTGAAATCTGTGTTTGCTTCATAAGAAAGCAAAGATTTATCGCCCGTTAAAACAGCATAAGAAAGTGCGCCTTCATTATTTTTAACAACAAAACCAAATTGCCTTTTTAGCTCCGAACGCAAATCTAAAACAAATTTATTAGGGCTGTTTACAGATTCACCGGTTTTTGAATAATCCCTTGAATAACCGCAAAGAAAAATATTATCATCAAATTTTCCGTGCGAATCATAAGCATTGTCCGCAACAGAGATAAAAGAAACCTTCATATCAGCAAGTTCATAAGGCTTGAGATACAGAGGACTGTCCGAATACAATTCAAACTTAATGTTTTGCGGAACATTTTCGCCGCTGACACTTTTGGTTTTTAATTTATAAACATATTTACCGGATGAGCTTTTCTGAGGCAAATCAACCACATAAGCCTTAACAGACGCCGTTTTGCCGAACAATTTTGTTTGCGGCAGATAATTGCCATAATAAAAAGAAACAAAAAGCAAAGAGGAAAATAAAACTCCTAGCAAGCAGAACATAATTGCCTTGCCTTTTACGGCTTTTGAAGCGGCACAACAAACGACGAAAGCGACGCTTGAAGCAATCAATGCCGCAAGCGCCGCTTTAATATTCATAAAATTGAGCACAATAAGAGTAACCGCAACCGAAAAGCCGATATTAGCAAACACTCTTTTCATAAAACGCTCCGTATTTTATAAGATTATTTTTGCTTTTTATCTGCAAAAACAGGCTCAAGAACAAAGCTGTAGCTTTGCTTAATACCCTTCTTCATTGTGTATGGCTCACGAACGAATGCCTGACCCGGAAGATCGCCGCCTACTCCAAGCAATTTATGGTCTATATTAACTGCAGTTATATCATTATTATAGGGAATATTATGAACATGAGTTGCTTTTTCAAGATCCTCTATTGTGTAATGATGAGCACTGAAGTTAATAGGATCATCAAAGTAGGACGAAACCTTAAA
The DNA here is from genome assembly GCA_900539775.1 of uncultured Anaerotruncus sp. Lineage (GTDB taxonomy): Bacteria > Bacillota > Clostridia > Oscillospirales > Acutalibacteraceae > Eubacterium_R. Next base: position 249,412 of record UQDL01000002.1, read on the forward strand.
ACCGTTACCCTTCTTATCCGTTATTGTGAAATAGCGAACATCGGTTCTGTTTGAGCTTTCCTGAGGACGCATATAACGATACTCAAGATCCTTAACGGTTGATTTATGGCAGGAAATCTTTGCACCTGTTTTTCTGTCGCAATAAGTTGCCTGAGGTCCTCTGCCGTACCAATTAACATATTCCATGCTGCCATCAAGAGTCATTCTTGCGCCAAACTTAACCATATTAGCCATGGGAACGGCGCTGTGATAAACATATATACGCATATCGGGATAGATTTTATATGTTGTAACAGAGTTTTTAAGCAAAGGTGTGCTCCATGCGATATGAATCTCTACGCAGTTATCTTCACCGGCTTTAACCTCTGTTTTAACGGCCTTTGCGCTGTGGCTTGCAGAGCGCCATCTGTAGTATGGATGAAGCGGAATCATTTGAGGCACAAAGTTGAGAGAATCAATATCATTATCCGTAAGCGCACGGAAATAATAAGGCTCAAGCGGAGCTTTAAGTTTTTCTCTGCCGTCTATAGAAATACTTGTTATTCTGCCATTTTCAATATTTACCGAATAGCCCTCACCGGAAATTTGAACGGAATTACCCTTATGAGTAAATGTTAAATCACCCTCTGCCTTAGGCTCGGAAGGTTGCGGCATAGGATTAAGAATAAACTGATCCCAAGCAATTTCATAGTTTGATTTAAGGCCGGCAGTTTTCTTTTTGGTGTAGAAAGAAACAGTGAGCACAACCTCTTTATCTGCCGGAAACGAGGTGATATCATAAGGAATGGTAATATATGTTTCGGAAAGAGGCGCACATTCAAATTTATCAAGCTCACCCGATGCGATAATATCGCCCTCTGCTTCCACACTCCAGCGGCAAGTGAAAGAAGAAATATCTGTGAAAAGGAACTTGTTTTTAACTTTATATGTGCCCTTATTGATATCAAATGCCTCTGTTTTGATTTCAGCATAAACCTTTTTAACCTCATGAATCTGAGGATGGGGCATACGGTCTGCGCCGATAATACCGTTTGCACAGAAATATGTGTTTGAACCTGCAAGTGCAGTTGTGTTTGGAATATCAACAGGCTTTTTGCGAGGCTCAAGCTTTGCAAAATCATCGCCGTAAAGCCACATATCTTTACCGTCTTCGCTTACTTTATGTATGGTTTGGTCTACAAAATCCCAAATAAAGCCGCCGCACATATTATCATACTTTTCAAAATCATCCATATATTCCTGGAAGTTGCCGAGTGAGTTTTCCATGGAATGGGCATATTCGCAAAGAAGAACGGGCTTGCCAACATACATTTCCGGCCTGATTGGCTTGCTGTCTGCCGCAAGCTGATTTGCGATGTTATCATAAAGAGTAATTGTGATTTCTTCTTTGTTTCCAAGCTTTTTCATGATATCTTCAACGGGATACATTCTTGAAATAACATCACTCTTAGAGCCGTCAAGATTAAAGTCGCCCTCATAGTGGAACTGCCTTGTGTCATCAAGGGCAAGAGCGGCCTTTTTCATTTCTGCAAAGTTAGAGCCGTCTCCCGCCTCATTTCCGAGGCTCCACATAAAGATACATGGATTATTTCTGTCTCTGAGCACCATGCGCTCCATTCTGTCTGTAACAGCATGAGTCCACATAGGATTGCTGCCGGGAACGCCCTTACGCCTTACGCCGTGAGACTCAACTTCACATTCATCCATAACATAGAAGCCGTAATTATTGCACATTTCATAGAAATAAGGGTCGTCCGGATAGTGAGACGTTCTTATTGCATTGATATTTGCCTGCTTCATTATATCAAGATCTTGAGTATATCTTTCTTTCGGCACCGCCCATCCGTGATCTGCATCAAAATCATGGCGGTTTACGCCCCTGATCATAAGCGGCATACCGTTGAAATAAATCTTCTCACCCTTAATTTCCACTTGCTTAAAGCCAACCTTATAAGTTTTAACAACAACTGTTTCGCCATTGTGCTTAACAGTGATAACAAGAGTGTAAAGATTAGGATGCTCTGCAGACCATTTTTTAGGATTTTTTATTTCCGCTTTCATTGAAACCGTTGTTTTATTGATTCCGAGAGCAACGGTTTCCTCAGCTATCGGAAATTCTCTGCCTGTATCGGAAATCAAGTGAGCCTCAGCAGTTACATCGCCCTTTAAGCCCGCATAGTTATTGATATACAAATCAAGATCCACTTCGGCATCTTTGTAATAGTTATCAAGCTTTGTTCTGAAGAAGAAATCACGAAGGCAAACCGGGCTTTCCGCAAAAAGATAAACCTCTCTGTAAATGCCGCAAAGCCACCACATATCCTGATCTTCAAGATAAGTGCCGTCCGAATATCTGTATACCTTAGCGCAAACGATATTTTCTTCGCCGAATTTAACATACTTTGAAATATCAAATTCATGAGGAGTCATTGAACCCTGGCTGTAGCCTACAAAAGTGCCGTTTACAAACACTTCAAGTGCAGCTTTTGCAGCACCGAAATGAATAAATATTTCACGGTTTTTCCAAGAATCATCAACAGTGAAGGTTCTGCGGTAAAAGCCGATTTCCTGCATTTTATGATCAATAGAAGGAATTTTATGCTTACTTCTGCTGATTGCACGGGGAAATGTGCTTGCATAGTAATAAGGCACAGAATAACCTTCTGTTTGCCAAACAGAAGGAACGGTGATACTGCCCCACTCTTTATCGTTAAAATCGGGGCTTTCAAAATTTTCCGGTTGATTTTCAAGCCCGCGCTGCCAATAGAATTTCCAATCTCCGTTTAATGATTTTTTATACTTACTTTCCTCGCCCGAAATTGCAGAATCAACATCATCAAACGGCATTGCAATAACATGACCGTCTTCCTTATTGATTTTAATAACCTTGGGATCTTCCCACAACTGTTTTTGCATAATAGTACCCCTTACATTAAATATACTGTGTATTATGATAATATATCCCGTTGCAAAAGTCAACTTAAATAAAAGTGAACAAAACCTTTTGCATATATGGACAAACATAGAAACTTTATGTATAATAAAATACAGATAAATTGCAGATGCAGGTGAAAATATAATGACAGAAAGAGTTAACAAAGAAAATCTTGCCGAATATGAGGAGTTTATAAAAAAGCATCCGAAAGGGCTTTTTCAACATTCTTCAAAATGGGCAAAGGTTAAATCAAACTGGAAATGGGAAGCAATAATGATTAAAAACGAGAATGGCGAAATCAAAGGCAGCGCAGCTGCACTTATAAGATTTGTGCCCGTTATCAAATATTCTCTTTTCTATATATGCAGAGGCTTTGTGGCAGATGAAAATGATTTTGAAACATTTGATGCTTTATTTGAAGGAATGAAACAGCTTGCAAAGGAATATAAGGCATATTGCATCAAAATAGACCCCGAAATCGTGGTTGAAAACAAAGCATACAAGCAGCATTTAATTGAAAAAGGATTTATTGAGCTTAACCCGGGTTGCCTTGACTTTGAAAATGTGCAGCCCAGATTTGTTTACTGCTTTGATTATAACGGTTTAAACGAAGATGAGCTTATGCTTACCTTTAAACCGGACTACAGAAACAGAATAAGAAAAGCGCCGAAAAAAGGCGTTGAGGTTAAAATTATGGGAGCCGAAGCGCTTGACGATTTTGTTCGCATAATGCACGAAACCGGAGAAAGAGACGGATTTTCAACACGCCCCAAGGAATACTTTGAGAAAATACTCAACTGCATGGGTGAGGATGCAAGGCTCTATATGGCGTACTATGAAGGCAAAGCCATTGCAGGCACCATTGCGATTAAATGGGGCAAGAATGTTATGAAATATCAATACGGCGCATCATCAAACGCACACAGAAATGTTTACCCAAACTATGCACTGCAATGGGCAATGATGAAATGGGGGCTGGAATGCGGCTGTGCCGTTTATGACTTCGGCGGAATAAGCGGAGATTGCCAAAATCCGGAAAATCCGCATTACGGGCTCTGGAGATTTAAACACGGCTTTGGCGGATACATGAAAGAATTTATAGGCGAATTTGACTATGTTATCAACAAGCCGGTATATAAAATGTACAATCTTGCAATGGAATTAAAAAAGAAGCTGTAAGCAGATAAACGGCGGAGCAACAAATGAGCAGATATGTAATAAACAGCCAAGAGCTGAAAGAAAACATTGAATATATAAAGAAAAAGGCAGGAGTGCCTGTTATAGGGGTTGTTAAAGGAAACGGATACGGCTTCGGGATATGCGAACTGACGAAAGAGCTGCTTTCAAACGGAATCAAAACCTTTGCCGTAACAGAGATCTCAGACATTCCTATTCTTAAAGAAATCCTCGGTAAAGAAAATGACATTCTTGTTATGCGCTCTACTTGCATTGAGGCAGAAGCAAAGGTTATTGCCGAAAACGGATGCATTGCAACAATCGGCTCTTCCGAAGCTTGCAGAATCATGAACGAAGCTTCAAAAACGCTTGGTGTTAAAACAAAATGCCATTTGAAAATTGACACCGGCATGGGCAGATACGGTTTTATGCCAAGCCAAATCCAAGAAGCACTTGACTGCTACAACGCAAGCAATTTGGAGTTCTGCGGAATTTACACGCATTTTTCAAGTGCATTCAGAAACGAAGAGCTCACTAAAGCACAGCTTACCGTTTTTAAAGATTGCATAAGCCAAATACAAAAGGCCGGGTACAAAACAGGAACGGCGCACTGCGCAAACTCGCCTGCGCTGCTTAATGTTGACGGAGTTTCAATGGATGCAGTTCGCATAGGATCTGCATTTACGGGCAGAGTTATAACAAAAAGCAAAACGCCGCTTCACAGGCTCGGTGTTCTTGAAGCAGAGGTTATCGAAATAAAAACGGTGCCGGCCGGATATTCAATAGGATATAACGGGCTCTACAAAACAAAGCGTGAAACCAAAATTGCAATTGTGCCGATTGGGCATTACGACGGCTTTGGCCTTCAAAAAGAGCATGAAACCGCCAATTTAAGATATGTACTCGGTGCATTTAAGCAGTACATGAAAAAGAAGCAAATGTATATGCGCATAAACGGCAGAATGTTTCATGTTATCGGAGAAATCGGTTTATCACACACGGCAATAGACATTACGGATTCTGATGTTAAAATCGGCGATTTGGCAAGCGTTGACATATCTCCCCTGCTTGTTAACCCGAGAATAGAAAGAGTATATAAATAAAAAAAGAGAGGCAACGCACATTATGCGTTGCCTTAAATTTTGCTATTTAAACAGCTTTTTTATTCGCTTTTCAAGTTTTAATTCATACAGCTTTAAAAATGCGCCGAGCATTAAATCATAGAGCACAAACAAAGCATTCATCATAAAGGCAAAAGCCAAAATTAACCAAGAAGAAAACTCCCCGTCATCAAAAAAAGGAATCCCAAAAACATAAAAGGAAATCAGCTCAGCAACGGTTATGCAGGCATTAAACACAAGAAATTTTGCAATATAAACAAGCGGCTTGATTTTGATTTTTTCAATTGAGGCTTTGATTATGGGATAATACCCGAAAAAAAGAGCATACATCAAAACGCATTCTTTATCCGGAACCAACAGGAAAGAGAGCAACGAAACAGAAATATAAACACCTACGGCACAGCGTGTGCCAAAGGTTTTTTTTATCATAAACATAAGCAGCCCAAGAAGCATGGGAACCGCATATGCAAGCACGCTTAATGTGCCGCCGATAAACATAAGCACCACGGAAAGAGATGCGCACAAACCGCCAACGGCTGTTTTTAAGGAGTTTTTCAAATCTATCACCCTCTTTAATTATACATCAAATTATGTATTTCTTGTAAATTATTCGTGAATTATTATATAAAACTACATTGCAGATGTTTACTTTTGTTAAATACTTATATATAATGTATTTATTATATAAATAAAGCCAAGGGGTGCAATTTATGTTTAAAAAAATAGGAATTGTTCTGATATGTGTTGCAATGGCAGCCACAGTTTTTGCGGGCTGCAGTAAAAAAGATTCCGGTAACGAAACGGTAAGCGGCGGACTTGAGGACAGCGCACAGGAATTCGGCTTTGAGGAAGATGAAAACGGCAACACCGTTGCAGTTGAATATGAAGGCGACAAGGCTTATGTTTTGGATGACAACGGCAAAAGAACGGGCGAAGTTATAAAGCATCCTAAAAATCGCGGTGAAAAGGCACCTAAAACTGAAACTACTGCAGCTTCAGATGATAACGGAAGAGCGCCAAACAAGCAGGAAGACAGAGATAATGTACAGAACAAAACAGACGGCGAGGAAACAAAAAAAGAACTGACTACCCTGCCGTTTAACGACATAAAAGTGCCTTCAACGAGCGACAGCGGCAAAAAGGTTAAATTCAGCAATGCAGATGTGGCAACCGTTACACACATGCTTGAGGTGCCGTATCTTTACTCTGCAAGCTATGAAAGCACAGATCAAGTGCCTATTTCAATAGCAACGCATGTTGCCTGCTGGATGCTTGAGCGTGAGAATCTTAACACAAGTTCTTTCGCAAGCGGCACGGTTGTTATAGACTTATTTAATTATTTTGACAGAACAGTTGTTTCATTTAAAACCGAATGTAATTCATACACCGGTGGAGGTGCAACAAATGCCGCACCGATAACGTACAACAGCGGTAACGACACATTTAAGATTACTTCAGATTATGAAAAGGCAACTCACGAGGTTACCATAACAGAAATCCAAAATTTGGGCAACAACAACTATTACAAGGTTATCGGCACAGTAAAAGCCAGCAACGGCAGCAACTGCAAAGCCACAAAGGTTGAAGCCGTAATTCAGAAAAACAAGCTTGATTCAAGCCTTGGATTTTCCGTTAAAGCTCTTAAATGGAGCTGATAAAACAAGTATAAAAGCGGGCAGCAGCTGCTGCCCGCTTTTATACATTTTATTTGTTCGCATAAACAAAAACCTGTTAATACTTTGGTATTAACAGGTTTTTTTATAACACTGCCGGCAAAGTTCGGAATATTTAAACAACATTCTTTTTCATAAGATTTGCCGATTTTTTGCCATATATTGTATTAGCATTTAAACTCAATAAAGTTTTTTGCCGGCCTCAATATCCATAATTTGATCAACTCTTGTGGCGTGACGGCCTCCCTCAAAGCCGGTGTTGATAAACACATCAACAAGTTCAAGCGCAAGACCCGCACCCACTACTCTGTCGCCAAGGCAAAGGCAATTTGCATCATTATGAAGCCTTGTATATTTGGCGCTGAAATAATCAGAGCACGCAGCCGCACGAATGCCCTTTACCTTATTTGCAGCCATAGAAATTCCGATTCCAGTTCCGCAGCAAAGAACTGCCTTATCGCAATCGCCGGAGACAACGGCATCGCAAGCTTTTTGAGCCGCAATGGCATAATCAAATTTTTCCGGTGAGTAGCAACCGTAATCCTTATACTCAACACCGATTTCATCAAAATGCTTCATTATTTCCTGCTTAAGCGGAAATCCTGCATGATCTGAACCTAACGCTATCATATTAACACCAATACCTTTCAACTACATAAATATATTTTTCCACAACACGGCAGCAGCATCCGTTGTTATGGTTTTCGGCAAAGCCGATAAATTAAAGCAACAGCTTATTTTTTTAATTTAAGCTCTCTTTCCGCCTGACTCATCCTTAAATAAATAGGCATAAGAGCAGCGGGATTTATTTTTTCTTGATTTTGTGCAGCCGCAGCAACGCCGACGGCGGTTTGATAAAAACCGTCTCCTGCCGGGCATTCAAGATTATCAAGCCCTGCATTATCGCAAAGAAGCTTAGCACCGTCTCCAACAGCGATAACTCTTTCGTATTTTGAAATCTGAGGCAAAAGTTCTTGCAAGCCTATTGCCCTGTCCTTGCACAAGCGGGTAATTTTGCCGTTTTCAGCTTTAAACAAAGCATTATAAAACTGCATGCGCCTTGCATCCATAACGGCACAAATAACGGCATTTTCATTTACACAATTATAAGCTGCCGCCTCAAGTGTTGAAACCGGAATGCACGGAGTATTATTGACAAATGCAAGTCCCTTAACAGTTGCAACACCGATACGAACACCCGTAAATGAGCCGGGGCCTGCCGAAATTGCAATTGCATCAAGCTTTGAATAATCAAAGCCTTGCATAACCTTATCAATCATAGGCATAAGGGTTTCACTGTGTGTAAGTCCGGCATTTAAAAATTCACTTTTAATAATATTGCCGTTTTCCGTCAGCGCCGCAGAAGCGGTTACTGCTGAGGAATCAACAGAAAGCAAAAGCATTATTTGCGTTCCTCTTTCTTATATATTTGAAACTTTCTTTCATTTTCGGAAAGCTTTGTAATTTCAACCATAACAGCATCATCAGGCAGAGCGCCGTAAACATTTTCGCTCCATTCAATTGCCATATAGGCACCACTGTCTAAATAATCAAAAAAAGCAGTGGAATAGAGATCATCCCAACCATCTACCCTATACATATCAAAATGGCAAAGAACAACTCCGTTATCTCGATATTCATTACATATTGCAAAGGTTGGCGAAGAAACATCACAATTTATACCCAATCCCTTTGCAAGCCCGGTTGTGAAAGCTGTTTTTCCTGCACCCAAGTCGCCCAAATAAGCAATAACTGTGCCTTTGGGTAACGATTTCGCAAAATCGGAGGCAAAGGAAACAGTTTCATCATAGCTTTTGGAAATATATTCACGCATATCAGAAAAGCCCCACCGTATTGCCGGAATCATCAATATCAATACCGAACGCCGCCGGTTTTTTAGAAAGGCCGGGCATTGTCATTACAGCACCCGTGCGGCACACCAAAAAGCCTGCGCCGTTTGAAAGATCTGCAGATGCTATGGTTATTCTGAAACCGTGAGGCCTGCCGAGAAGCTTTGGATTATCTGAAAGGCTGTATTGTGTTTTTGCAATGCAAACAGGCATTTTATCTGCACCGAGCTTAACAAAATCATCAATACTTTTTTTTGCGGCAGCAGTGTAATCAACACCGTCTGCGCCGTATATCTCACGAGCAATTGTTTCAATCTTGTCATAAACCGGCATATCAAGCGAATAAAGAGGCTTGAAATTATTTTCTTTTTCGCAAGCTGCAACAACCTTGTGAGCAAGCTCAACAGAGCCGTTGCCGCCTTCTGCAAAACACCTTGTAACAGCAACCTCGGCGCCTGCCTGCGCACAAAATTCCTTAATGTAATCTATTTCAGCGTCGGTATCGGCATAAAAATGATTTATGGCAACAACAACGGGCACACCGAATTTTTTAAGATTTTCTATATGTGCACCGAGATTAACGGAGCCTTTTTTTAAGGCCTCGATATTTTCTTTTGTCAAATCCTCTTTTGCAACACCGCCGTTATATTTCATTGAGCGAACGGTTGAAACAAGCACAATACAGCTTGGAACAAGCCCTGCGAGGCGGCATTTTATATCCATAAATTTCTCGGCGCCTAAATCGGAGCCGAAACCTGCCTCAGTGATAGTATAATCACCGAGTTTAAGAGCTGCTTTGGTGGCACGAACAGAGTTGCAACCGTGTGCTATATTTGCAAACGGGCCGCCGTGCATGATTGCAGGATTATTTTCAAGAGTTTGAATTAAATTCGGCTTAATTGCGTCCTTAAGTAAAACAGTCATTGAGCCGTTTGCTTTTATATCGCGGCAATAAACAGGTTCGCCATTATAATTATAGGCCACAAGAATATTTCCGAGACGCTTTCTTAAATCAAAAACATCGCTTGCAAGGCAAAGAATTGCCATGATTTCCGAAGCAACGGTGATTATGAAATGATCCTCTCTGGGAACGCCGTTTATCTTTCCGCCGAGGCCGCAGATTATATTGCGAAGTGCACGATCATTCATATCAAGGCAACGCTTAACCTGAATGGTGCGAGGATCAATATTAAGCTCATTTCCCTGCTGAATACTGTTATCAAGCATTGCACACATAAGATTATTTGCGCTTGTTATGGCGTGCATATCGCCCGTGAAATGAAGATTGATTTCCTCCATGGGCACAACCTGACTGTAGCCGCCGCCTGCAGCGCCGCCTTTGATGCCGAACACGGGGCCGAGTGAAGGCTCACGAAGTGCAATAACAGCCTTTTTGCCTATTTTTTTCATAGCTTCTCCGAGGCCAACCGTAACGGTGGTTTTGCCCTCTCCGGCCGGAGTTGGATTAACTGCAGTAACAAGAATCAACTTACCGTCTTTCTCATTTTCAAGCCTTTTGAGCAAATCATCGGAAAGCTTTGCCTTATATTTACCGTAAAGTTCCAACTCATTTTCCGATATACCGATTGAGGAAGCAACTTCGGTTATTTTTTTCATATCTGAATTACGAGCAATTTCAATATCGCTAAGCATAAAAACACTCCCGGAAACAAGAATTTTTTATTTGTTTTATAAGTATAGCATAACAAGATAAAATTAACAAGTTATTAACCTGTTTTTTACCGCAAACCGTGATGTTTTTTACAGCCGTAAAAAGAATTAACATTAAGAAACAAAATTAAAAAAGCAAAAATATACCTTTTCGCGCATATCTGCCTAAAACATTTATAATTTAATGTTAACAGTTAATAATTACCCTTGCAATCGAAGCGTGATAATAATATAATATTTACATATTTAAGCGGAGGTGATGATTTGACGGAGCTGAAGAAAAAAACAAGCCTTTTTGATTTTTTCTCCGGCCTTGATTATGCAACTGTAATACCTGCCGTAATAGCTTCTGCATATGGGCTTTTACTTGTTTACAGCGCCACCTATTCATCCTTAAAGGAGGGGCAAAAGATATCCTCCTCTCTGCTTGCAATGTTTATAACGGTTGCCGGCGGCATAGTGATGGCAATGATACTTTCAAGAATCAACTATGAAGTTATAAGCAAGCTTTGGCCGATAATCGCAGTTGGTTGCGTGCTTTTGATGATACTTACCTTCTTTATAGGCGTTGCCCCGTCAGACAGAGACACGGCAAAAAGCTGGATTAAGATAGGCTCTTTTACGATTCAAACATCAGAGCTTATGAAGGTTGGCTTTATCATTTCCTTTTCTTACCACCTTGACCTTGTTAAAGACAAAATTAACAAAATCAAGGTTATATTGCCGCTTGTTGTGCACGGGCTTATTCCCATTGGGCTTTGCATCTTAACGGGTGATGCCGGCTCGGCGCTTATCTTTATGATAATGTTTATCGGAATGCTGTTTATGGCAAAAATAAACATCGGCTATTTCATTGCAGGATTTTGCGGAATAATTGTGGCATTTATGGCAGCTTGGAAGCTGCACATAATATCCGGCATTCAAAGGCAGCGAATAGTTGCTTTGTTTTATCCGGACAGATATGAAGATGTTATGTATCAGCAAAGCAACGGCAAAATAGCGATTGGCAGCGGCGGTTTATTCGGCCAGGGATTCCTGCAGGGAAAAATGACGCAAAGCGGCGCCGTTCCCGTTAATCAAAGCGATATGATACTTACCGTTGCAGGCGAGGAATTTGGATTTGTTGGTGCAATTGCGGTTATACTGCTTTTGACGATACTTATTTTAAGGGTTATTACGGTTGGATTAAAGGCCAGGGACAATGTCGGATATTTAATGTGCATGGGCGTTTCGATTATGCTTTTTGCTCAACTTCTTGTTAATGTGGGAATGGAGCTTTCGCTGCTTCCCTGCATAGGCATAACGCTGCCTCTGTTTTCATCGGGCGGCTCATCAAGCCTTAGCATTTACTTAGCACTTGGAATAGTGCTTTCGGTTTACAGATACAGTAAAAACCAAAAGGATGCATTGTTTTACACAGAATAACAAAACAAAATATATAAGCGCAAAAAAAGCCACTCAATAAGCTTATTGAGTGGCTTTACTTATGTGATTATGCTTTTGTTATGCTCACATAAACATTATAATCTCCGTAAATCCAAACATTCGGTGCATCTTTTACGGAAACAGAAAGATCATAAGACGAGGTGCCTACTTTTAAATTCTCTGATTTCAAATCACAAGACATAACAATATTTGCGGCTGTGATTGAATCAAGGGCCTCTTTTGTGCCCACAACCGTTATTTTTTTCGGAGCAACGGAAACGGGCCGAGCCTTAAAACCTTCCGGAGTGCTGACTGTTACATCCCCCTCAGAAACTATCATATCTCTTGTTTGAAGATCGGATGCCGCAGTAAGCTTAACGGTTATTTTAGAAGTGCCGTCCAGCACCATAATGCCGTTTAAATTTGTTATATCAAAAGTGAACTCATTATTATTTGAATTTATTTTTGAAAAATCAATATCGCCGAGATTGAGGGCATTTATACCCGCTGATTCAAGAACACCTGCTTCAACATTGCTTGAGGAATACGAGATATTGAACAAGCTTTGAACATTTGCAGGGGCATTAACAAAATTGACCTGCGGACTGAGCGTTTCAACCTTTAGAATCGGAACATTTGCCGTTATCTTATTTTTAAGCGAAATGTAATCGACCGTTTTACCGGAAGCATCAACGGCAATCGGATTTAAATCAACAATTTGAGATTGAGTTAAATCATTGTCAAGGCTGATATCGGCAACAACTTTTGATATTTGAGCAACATAAGCCTTTGGGCCCTTAATGACCGCGTCATCCTCGCTGAGGGTGGTTGTGCCCGCAACATAGCCGTTTGCGGCAAAATCAGTGTTTGTGAAATTAAGCTCTATCGGGAAGCTTGCTTCTTGCAAGACATCATAGTAGCCCTGCGCTGAAGTGGGATAAAATTTATCAATCGTAAACTCTGCTCCGTCTGCAGCACTGACAAGAATCGGCACCGAATGATAACCGGCAGATGTTACGGTGCTTGTTTGCAAAGAAGCAGTTATATCATCCGCTTTAATATCCTTGGCAATATATTTTTTGCAAGAAACGGTTACTTCAACAGAAATGTCACGTGAGCCGAAATATTCAATTCCGAGCTGTTCTGCCAAAGTGCCGCTAAAATCAATCGACACGGGAACCGTTATTTTTTTTGTTGTTTCCGGGCTGAGATTGATAGATGTTGCAACCCAAACACAAACAGCTGCTACGATTGAAATAATTATTAAATATTTATCGTTATAAATAAGTTTTCTAAGCGAAAACTTTCTTTTTTTCTTTTCTGACATTATTTCTTCATCCTCCTTACAAGGCGTGTGATGATTTTATCATCGGAGGAGGAGCCGTTCGGAATAAATGTGCTCATCAAAATATCCCTCAATTCGCCGTCTGAAATATCACTTGTGAGCACGCCGTTTCTTGCAACGGAGATTGAGCCGGTTTCTTCGGACACAACAATAACTATTGCATCGCTTTCCTCCGTTAAGCCGACTGCAGCTCTGTGGCGTGTGCCAAAGCGAGTGTTGAGCTGCTTTTTGGTGAGCGGCAAAATGCAACCTGCCGCAAGAATTTTACCGTTTCTGATAACCATTGCACCGTCATGAAGAGGAGTTTTGGGATAAAAAACATTTTTTATGAGTGCTTTAGACGGGCGTGCGTTAAGCATTGTGCCGCTGTCTATAACATTGCCGAGAAGAGTATCGTTTTCAAAAACAATCAAAGCACCCGTGCGAGTGTCGCTTAAATCTGAGCAGGCTTGGATTGTGGATTCAATACAATCCTGAATGCCGGCAAGCTCAACCGCAACGCCGGGATGCACAATCGTTTTGAAATTCTTTCGTGCCGTGCCCTTACCGATTTGCTCAAGAATATTTCTTATTTCAGGGGCAAACAGTATAACAACAATTAAAATTATATTATTAAATATCGTTTTAAATATTGCCGTTGCCGCTTCCATATTAAGCAAATTAACAACAAAATATACAAGCGCAATAAAAACAATACCCTTTGCAAGCTGCATTGCCCTTGTTTCTCTGATAATTCGCACGCAAAGATAAATTATAAGGGCAACAACTACTATATCAAGAAAATCAGCAAATCTGAAGGTGGAGAAAACACTGAGAACCTTATTAAAAACACCAGATATATTATTCCACATTTAAAAACATCCGTTCATATAATTTATATATTTATTTTATCATACCAAAAGAGAATAATAAAGCGAAAATTAAAGTTTTTTTACAGTATTCAAAAAAATTTCACATTCGTTTAAAGTGTTAAAGGCAGACGGGCACAGCCTAACAGTTCCGCTGCCTAATGTGCCGAAAAAGCCATGTGCAAGCGGAGAGCAATGATACCCCGCCCTGACGGCAATATCGTTTTCCGCAAGAAACGCCGCAGTTTTTTCGCTTTTGATATTCTTAATATTAAACGAAATTAAGGGAACATTATGATTTGCTGACGGCCTTGGGCAATAAAGCACCGCAGAAGGAATTGAAGAAATGCCGTCATAAAGCCTTTGTGCAAGTGACAGCTCATATGAATAAATATTGCTTATTTTACGCTTATTTATATAATCAATCCCGGAGCCGAGTGCAATGATTCCAGGATTATTGAGTGTGCCGGATTCAAGCCTGTCGGGCATAAAATCAGGCTGTGCAGAATTGAGAGAATCAGAGCCTGTTCCGCCGGCAAGAAGCGGCTTGAGTTCAACATTATCACCCAATGCGATAAATCCCGTACCCATAGGCCCGCAAAGGCATTTATGGCCGGGAGCACATATAATATCCACATTATCTTTTTTTAGATCTATAGGCAGCACGCCTGCCGACTGAGCCGCATCTGCAACAAAGCGAATGCCATGTTTTTTTGCGATTTTTCCGATTTTTTCAATAGGAAAAACAACGCCGAAAACATTGGAAGCGGTCATACAAACAATAAGCCTTGTTTCAGGCTTTATAAGCTCTTCAAAATTTCCGGCGCACTTATCAAAATCAAAATCGAAATCGGCAATATCAAAAGTGATTTTCCCCTCTTTCTGAAGATTAGAAACAACACGCCAAACCGAATTATGCTCAAGCGATGATATTATAACATGGCTGCCGGGTGTTATACTGCCGCAAATTGCAATATTCAAAGCCTCGGTGCAATTTTTGGTAAAGGCAACATTTTGAGGTTGCGCACCTACCATAGCGGCAATTTTTTCACGGGTTTCATATATTTTTTCCGCCGCTGTAACAGACTGTTTATAGCCTCCCCTGCCCGAATTAAAGCTGTAAAGGCGCATTGCGGCAGCATATGCATTAAGAACGCTTTTCGGTTTTGGATAAGAGGTGGCGCCGTTATCAAAATAAATCAAATCTCATCCACCCCCAAAACACGCAAGCCGTTTTTTTGAAGCAAATGCACCGCATTACCTACATCTTCATCAACTAAAATAACATATCCACAGCCCTCACCCGGCTTAGGATTTTCAAGCCGTTTGATTTGCGCATTTATCGAATTTGCACGCAAAAGCGTGCGGGCACGCTGTGCGTTTGTAACAGATCCTATTTTAATATAATAAGCCATAAAAATAACCCCATTTCAAGTCATATAACATAATATGCCGAAATGGGGTATTTTGTTTAAATAAGTATATTCTTAACTTTGTTTAAGCCCATACATAAAAAAGAACTAACATAAGAAAGCAGATTTACTTTTTCTTATTTGCCTTACGGGCAGCTTTAGCGGCCTTTCTTGCCTCAAGCTCTTCCTGCTGCTCACGGCGCTTAAGATCCGCTATGATTTGCTTTTCTTTATCCTCTGCATCGGCTTTTTCCTTTGCTTCGTCATAAAGAGCTGCAATCTCTTCAAAATGGCTGTAGTTTTCCTGCTGAAGAAGAAGCTTTCTTGCATCTATGTAAGGCTTGGCAGCACGGTTGAACTTAGCAAATTCATCCATCTTTGCCTTTTCTGCCTTTTGAAGCTCTTTTCTTCTGACAGTAATATTTTTAAGAAGGCTGTTAATTTTTGCTCCGCTTTCATTATCGCCTGATTTTCTAAACTGCGTTTTCTTTGTGTTGAGCTCAAAGATTTGGGCATCAAGTTCATCTTCCTGATCAAAGATTGCGGTAAGTTCTGCCATATCCGGCTCAACAAATTCATCAAGAGAATGATAATTCTTATCAAAGGCTTTTTTAGCGGAGAGCTTTTTCTTTGCAAGCTCAATACAGAATGAACGATGTTTTTTTTCATCCTGAGTGTTTTTCGGCATTGCTTTAGCCTGAGCAATTTCACGCCTTAAATCCGCCTCATTTGCATTAACAATGCCGGCAAGACCGTTTTCAAGAATTTCCGAATAAACCTTTACTTGATAAATGTAGTTTTCAGATTTAAACTTATCAAGCTCGGCACAAACAAATTTAGAAATTTCAATTTCTTCATTGAAATTAAGAGCTTCTCTGTATTCCTTCTTTGCGGCCTTGCGCTGCTTTTTATCAGAAATGTTTTTATACATTTCTTTAGTTACTGTTTTTGGAGTTTCGGCTGCCATCTTGCGTGATTTTTCAACAAGATCAATTGCCTCAACGATTTTATGATTATCAAGAGCGTTATTTCCGTAATCCTCAAAAAGGGAGCGAACTTTAAGAACTCTGATTACCGACTTTTGCTTTTTCTCGTTGAAATCATAAAAGAAATAAGGAACAGTGTTTAAGAATGCGCCGACCGCAGCCATTATGATAAGCACGGTCATAAGCTTATAAAGAAGATTCGGATCGCCGGTGTTTACATCAAGAATATCAAACGACGAATCATAACCGTTGCCCTCATAAACGCCGTATTTTTCATAAACCATGGGAAGAATGGAAGAAGTAAGAAGCGTTACAAGATTACCGATAGTAAGCACTGTTGCGAACATACCGTCAATACGCTCACCGGAGCGATACTGCTGATAATCTCGAATATCCGCTTGAATTGCAGGAGTTGTGATTTGCTCAAAAGCTCCCACAAGCCAGTTGAAATAAACGCAGATAAAGAGCCACCAAATATTGCGCATATCAATTATCATTGCAAGAATGCAAACAACATTTCCGAGGTTAACACCAACGAGCACATTCTTTTTGCCCCATTTACGAATACAAATGGGGGCAAGAAGCATGCCCCAAAGCGAAGCATTGCCGATGAGAGTTTGAATAATTGCAAATTGTGCACCGTTGCAGGTGTGACCGTAGTTAAACGACCATGTAAGTATATTGCCGTATGCCGATTCAAGGAAACCGATCCAGCCTGCAAGAGCAATAATCCAAAAATATTTATTCTTTGCTACAGCTTTGAATGAATCAATAAAGCTGATTTGAATTGTGTGCGTTTTTGCCTGAACTATTTTTTCCTTTGTGTTTGCATAAACAACGACGGTTAGCAACATACCGATAATTGCGAATATCGGATAAGAAATTCTGTAAACCTTAATATCATAAAGATTATTATTTGCCGCAACCTGTGCAATAATCGGAAGCACAATGTTCATAATAGACGGTGCAAGCGAATAAACAACGGATTTAATGGCAAGAACATCTGTTCTTTCCTGAGTGTTCGGAGAAAGAACATGAATGAGATTTGTGTAAGCATCATTAAAGAAATTAAAATAATACTGCAAGCCTAAGTTGAGAAGAAGAACAACAACGCATTTAGCAATATAGCCGCCGTCTTTTCCGAGCATAGGCTGAGTGAAAATACTGTAAAGTGCCTTATACGGAAACCAAACATAAACGATGCGATAATTGCAGACGGTATACCCATTGAAATAAGATAAGGCCTGTATTTACCGCCCTTACCTCTTGTATTATCAACCTTATTGGCACGAATTGCCGTTAATGGAATATTGGCAAGAGTTGCAATAAGATAAAGCACATACATATCCATCGGAGCAATACCTATTGCGCCGCCTACAATCATATTGGTGGTGCTTACAAGAAGCGCCATACCCATTGAAATTATGAAATAGGAGCCGATACCGCCGACGGCATAAGCAGCTATTTCCTTAAAATTCATATATTTTCCTTTAGGCGGATCGTTCCAATAATATCTGACATTATCAATCAACGAACCAATCTTTTGTTTAACTCCCGAATTTTCAGAAGCCATTTAATCACCCCTTCATTTGCGTTTAACACACACTTATATAAATCTAACATATTTTTTTATAAAAGGCAATATTTTTTTGATAAAACTGCACGATTTAAAAAAACATCATACAATAATTTTATTGTGTAATAATTGTTATAAAACTGCCAATCCGAATATACGGCAAAAAAGAAAAAGTAAAATAAAAAAACCGAGGGTAAATACCCTCGGCAAAATAAAACAATTTATTTTTTAGAAGACTTTTTAGCGTCTTTCTTAGCTTTTTTAGCAGCCTTGCGTGCGGCAAGCTCTGCTTCAAGCTCTTTACGCTTAGCCTCTTCTTCTTCATGCTTAATGCGTTCATCCTCTTCGGCACGAACTTTTGCATCTTCGTACTGAGCTGCGATTTCATCAAGATGAGAGAAATTTTCTTTTTGAACAAGAAGTCTGCGGGAAGTGATATAAGCGTCTGCGGCACGATTAAACATTGCATGCTTATCCATTTCTTTCTTAGACTTTTTACGAACTTCCTTGCGCTCCTCGGCAACCTTTTTGAGCTCTGCCTTAAGCTTTGAAACCTCGCCTGCATCGCCTGCTTTTTTAGCCTCATTGATTTCTTTGGTAAGCTCGGCAATTCTGTCGTCGCACTTATCTTCGATTTCAAAATAGCCGTCAATAACAGCCATATCGGGCTCTGCAAACTCATTAACGCTTCCGAAATGCTTTAAATAATTCTTATGTGAAGAAAGTTTTTTCTTAGCAAGCTCAATTTCAATTTTGCGCATTTCCTTTTCTTGCTCTGTATTTTTAGGAAGTGCTTTTGCAACTGCAAGCTCATGCTTAACGGCATTAACATCCATATTAACAATACCGTCAAGACCCGCATCATAAACAGCCTGGTAAAGAGAAACCTGGCGTTTTACATTTTCGGAATTAAACTTATCAAGTTCTTCGCAAACAAACTTTGAAGTTTGGATTTCCTCATTATAAGCAAGAGCCTCAAAATATGCTTTTTTGGCCGCCTTGCGTTCCTTGCCTTTGAGTGACTTATAATCGCTCTTTGAAACCTTTTTAGGAGTTTTCTTTGCGTTTTCACGAGCGTTGTTTACAAGGTCGATAGCTTCAACAAGTTCTCTGTCCGAAAGTGCATTGTTTGCATAGTCCTCAAACAAAGCACGAACTTTAAGCACACGGATAACTGCCTTTTGCTTATCCTCCGTGAAATCATAAAAGAAGAAAGGAATAACATTGAGCAAGGCACCACCTGCAGCAACAAGAATAAGAACTCTGAGAAGCGGAATAAGAACACCGTCTACATCATAAAGAGCATTAGACGCATTAAAGATATCCTGACCGTTTGCTGCCTGCTGAGCAAGCATTTGGCCGATTGTTTCATTTGCGCCGGGAAGCACACGAGACATGAGATTTGCATCGTTTACAACTCTTCTTGCATTTTCAACATTCATTCCGAGCCTTTCCTGAAGTGCGGGAATAGCGCCGGAGGTAATGAGAGTAATAACGGAGCCGATAGTTGCAACTGCTGCAAACATGCCGTCAATTCTTTCGCCTGTTTTATACTGCTGATAATCACGAATATCCGCCTGAATTGAAGGATTGAGAATATGAGCAAATGCACCGACGATACCGTTGCAATAGAGGCAAAGCAAAACCATCCAAATTGTGGCAGGTGTAATTTTACCAGTAAACAAAATCATTGCAAGAATGAAAATAATGTTCAAAATATTAGTAACAATCTGAACATTCTTTTTACCGTACTTACGGATAAAGAACGGAGCCATAATCATGCCCCAAAGTGCCGAGTTACCGTTTAAGGTAACGATAATACTGTAAACATTACCGGAGCAGGCACCGCCGTAGTTATAAAGCCATGCAAGAATATTGGTGTATGCCATTTCAAGGAAGCCGATCCAACCTGCAAGAGATATAATCCAAAAATACTTGTTTTTTGCAACTGCCTTGAAAGCATCTGTAAATTTAATTTGAATAACATGGGTTTTTGCCTGGATGATTTTTTCCTGTGTGTTTGCATAAACAATAACAAGAAGTGCAGAACCAAGCAAGCCTAAAATCGGGAACACAAGTCTGTAAACACGAATATCCGTTTGATTGGTATGGAAAACATTTTCTGCAACAAGCGGCATAATCAAGTTTACAACAGAGGGTCCTAATGAATAAATAATGCTTTTGATTGACGCAACATCTGCTCTTTCCTGAGAGTTTGGAGAAAGAACATGAATGAGGTTTTCATAAGCGTCATAGAAAAACATATAAACAAACTGAAGAATAACATTAAACAAAAGCAAGATTACGCATTTTGCCAAATAATCCGCAGTTTTTTCGCCGAAAACAATTTGATTTCCGACAATATTTACAAGCTTATCATACGGGAACCAAACCATTGCAACAAAAATCAATGCAGACGGTATGCCCATAAGCAATATGTATGGCCTGTATTTACCCGCTTTACTTCGGGTGTTATCAACAATTGAAGCACGCAATCCCGTAAGCGGAATTCCGGCAACAACGGCAATAACATAAAGGATATACATATCCGTTGGTGTGATACCGATTGTGCCCGTAATAAACACATTTGTTGTGGCAAGCATGCAGATCCAGCTCATGCTTACGATTAAGTATGCACCGATGCCGCCGAAGGCATATGATGCAATCTCCTTAAAGGACATAAATCTGCCCTTTGGTGGTTCTTTCCAATAATACTTTACGTTATCAATGGCAGAACCGATTTTTTCTTTGAGTCCGGCTTGTGAAGAAGCCATTTGACCACCCCTTATCATCATCTGACGCACTCTCTCATTTTGCGCTTAGAATAAATTAACACATTTTTAAATAATAAGCAAGAAATTTTTAATAATTTTGCTTAAAAAAGGTAATTGTTTACAATTGCTACAAAGCAAAAAATGTATACGCAAGGTCAAATTGCAAAGCGAATAAAAACAAGCTCACAAAAAAAGAAACCCCACGGAAATAATCCGCGGGGATAATTTTAAAAAAGTGGGGGTGCTCACCCCTAAAAATCAATTCCTGTGCGTATAAGCCATATCGCCGGCGGCAAGAATTCGAGCACATTTCAAAAGAAGTTTAAACATATAAACCGCCTCCCATAAAAATATTTGCAACACTTTTTTCTGTTGCACCAACATTATATGAGCATGGCTGTAAAAGTCAATATTTCAGCAAATTAGTTAATAATTTATTTACATTTATATTTGTGCATATTGAACAATGTTTCAAATCATTTAAGTTTCTTACAAGTTTGTTTTTAGTGCACATTGCATAATCAACGGTGCTTTTACAATCACTGCAAAATCAATCAACAACAATTTCTGAAAGCACCTTTCCTACACTGTCGTGAATAACAAGATCTGCAATCGAATCCGCCTGAGTAGGATCTCTGTTTATCAAAACAAATTTATCCCCGCTGTAATATCTTATAAAGCCTGCGGCAGGATAAACAACAAGACTTGTGCCGGCAACTATAAGGCAATCGGCAGAGGCTATTGCATTTACCGCACCGTTTACCGTTGCGTCATTAAGCGATTCACCGTAAAGCACAACATCGGGCTTGATAACAGAACCGCAGGCATCACACTTCGGCACACCGCCGCAAGCGGAAATATACTGCTGATCAAATGATTTTCCGCAACCCGTGCAATAATTTCTGAGAGCGGAACCGTGAAGCTCAAACACATTTTTGCTGCCTGCTTTTTGATGCAAGCCGTCAATATTTTGAGTTACAACAGCCTTTAGTTTACCTGCTTTTTCAAGCTCTGCAAGCTTATAATGCGCCGCATTTGGCATTGCGTTCGGGCAGATAAGCTTATCCCGGTAAAAGCGATAAAAATAATCCGTGTGCCGCCAAAAAAAATCATGGGAGAGAATTTCTTCCGGAGGATATTCATATGTTTGATTATACAGACCGTCCACCGACCTGAAATCTGGAATACCGCTTTCTGTTGAAACGCCTGCGCCGCCGAAGAAAACAATATTATTGCTTGCATTTATAATTTCCTGCAAAGTCATAATCCTTACTCCGCCTTTCAACGAAAATTAAAAATTCATATTATTCCAGCCCCATTGATTTGTGCCGGAATATTTAATATAAACCCTGTCTGACGGAAGAGAGAGCTCTTCTTGCATTATTTTGCAAATCTCTTTAGTCATATTTTCACATTGAGCATCTGTTGATTTGCCGAAAACAGAAACATCAACAAATGCAGCAGGTGAATCATCACCCTTAAAGTACATATCTGCACCGTCACAAAAAGAAAGCATAAGCCAGTTTTCACTTTTACCGAGTAATTCAATTGCAGAGCCGAATTTTGCCTTGAGAGCTGCTTTCTTTTCTGAAGAAACGGATAAATTTGTTGTTGTGTTAATGAAAGGCATATAAGCATCTCCTTAAAAATTATTATAAATAAATTTTATACCAAACGAACAATAAGGTCAAGAAACTATTGATAAACAAAAAAACATATGCTAAAATTACAAACAAGGAGGAATTAAAATGAACATTTGGCATAACATAAGCCCTAAAAGAATTAAGAAAAACAGATTTTACGCAGTTATTGAAATATCAAAGGGCGGAAAAAACAAATATGAGCTTGACAAAGAAACAGGCATGCTGAAGCTTGACCGTGTTCTTTTTACATCAACCCATTACCCTGCAAACTATGGTTTTATACCGAGAACATATGCAAACGACAACGACCCGCTTGATGTGCTTGTGCTTTGCAGCGAGGAAATTTTACCGATGACGATTGTTGAGTGCTCACCCATCGGTGTGCTTATTATGGAAGACGGCGGCAGCAGAGACGAAAAAATCATTGCCGTGCCCGTTAATGACCCCAACTACAATTGCTATAAAGACATTGACGAGCTTCCCTCTCACCGCATGGATGAGATTGAGCATTTCTTTGAGGTTTACAAAACACTTGAAAAAGGCAAAACCACATCAATCATTGAAGTTCAAAACCGTGAAGCGGCAGAGGGCGTTATTCAAGCCTGCATAGATGAATACATAAAGAAATTCCAAATGTAAGCGAAATAAAAACAATACTAATGCGCAAAAAAGCGGCCCGCGAGCAAAACTCGTGAGCCGCTTTTTTATTGCGGATTATTTATCAATACATGCCGCCCTGTGCTGCCGCTGCCATAGCTGCCGCATTGGCTGCATCCTCTTTCGGGTCTTTAATATCCGTTACAAGAGATTCTGTTGTGAGAACCATTGAAGCAACGGAAGCTGCATTCTGAATAGCAGAGCGTGTAACCTTTGCAGGATCAACAATTCCGCTTTCAATCATATCGCAATATTCATTTGTTGCGAAGTTATAACCATAGCCTGATTTATCTGCATTCTTAATTTTATCAAGAATTACAGAGCCTTCCATACCTGCATTTGCGGCAATTTGGCGAACAGGCTCTTCAAGAGCTTTAAGCACAATTGCAACGCCTGTTTTGAAATCTGCGTCTTCTGTATCAAGAAGCTTTTCAACTGCGGGAATTGCATTGATGAGAGCAACACCGCCGCCTGCAACAATGCCTTCTTCAACTGCTGCCTTAGTGGCTGCAAGAGCATCTTCAATGCGAAGCTTCTTTTCTTTCATTTCTGTTTCCGAAGGAGCACCGACTTTGATAACAGCAACACCGCCTGCCATTTTTGCAAGGCGTTCCTGAAGCTTTTCTCTGTCAAAATCAGAGGTGGAGCTTTCGATGGCTGCTTTAATCTGATGAACTCTTGCTTTGATTTCATCTGATGAGCCTGCACCGTCAACAATGATGGTGTTTTCTTTAGTAACCTTAACCTGGCGAGCCTTGCCGAGCATTTGCATAGTTGCATCTTTAAGCTCAATACCGAGATCTGATGTGATTACCTGGCCGCCTGTGAGGATAGCAATATCCTGAAGCATATCTTTTCTTCTGTCGCCAAAGCCGGGAGCCTTTACACAAACACAAGTAAAGGTGCCTCTGAGCTTATTAAGAAGGATTGTTTGAAGAGCCTCGCCCTCAACATCCTCCGCAACGATAACCAGCTTTTGACCGCTTTTGAGCACGGATTCAAGCAAAGGAAGAATATCCTGAACAGTGGAAATCTTTTTGTCCGTAATAAGAATAAGCGCATCATCAATAACGGCTTCCATCTTATCCGTATCTGTTACCATATAGGGGCTGATATAGCCTCTGTCAAACTGCATGCCTTCAACAACCTCGCAAGTTGTTTCAGCCGTTTTTGATTCTTCAACAGTGATAACACCATCAGATGTAACCTTTTCCATTGCATCCGCAACAAGCTTGCCAACATATTCATCTGCAGCGGAAACAGTTGCTACTCTTGCAATATCATCTGAGCCTTTAACCTGCTGTGAATTGCTTTTAACAGCTTCAACGGCAGCATCAACAGCAGCCTTAATACCGTTTTTAACAACCATCGGGTTTGCGCCTGCAGCAACGTTCTTCATACCCTCACGAACGAGAGCCTGAGCAAGAAGTGTTGCAGTTGTGGTACCGTCGCCGGCATCGTCATTTGTTTTGGAAGAAACTTCCTTAACAAGCTGAGCTCCCATATTTTCAAAAGCATTTTCAAGCTCGATTTCTTTTGCGATAGTTACGCCGTCGTTAGTGATAAGCGGAGAACCGTATTTTTTATCAAGAACAACATTTCTGCCCTTAGGGCCGAGTGTGATTTTTACGGTATTGGCAAGCTTATCAATACCGCTTTGAAGAGCCTTGCGGGCTTCTTCGCCGAAAATTATATCTTTTGCCATAAACAATCATTCCTTTCAAGATTAAATAAATCAGTCTACAACCGCAAGAATGTCTTTAACGGAAGCGATAGTATATTCTTTACCGTCTACCTTAACATTAGTGCCGCTGTACTTAGTGATAATAACCTTATCGCCGACCTTAACGGTCATAGGATATTTTTCCGTGCCGGGGCCGACAGCGGAAACGGTCATAAATTCGGGCTTTTCCTGAGCAGATGCTGCTATAAAGAGGCCTGAGGCCGTTGTTTCCTCTGCTTCCATAGGAGCAAGCAATACCTTATCTGCAAGTGGTTTAATAGTCATAATAAAATTTCACCTCTGAAAATTATTTATAAAGTTGTTAGCACTCTGTTACCCCGAGTGCTAATTACTATTTTAGCAAGTTTTTCCTATTTGTCAATAGTGTTAACAGATATTTTAAAAAAAATCCAAAAAAACGCATAAAAAAAGCACTGCGTTCAAATAAATATATTTAATCGCAGTGCAAAATATCACCGTCTGCAAAAACAATTACTTGCTATTACTTTTTTTGATGAAAGCTATATATTAGATAAAAAATTGTTTTTAGTAAAACTTTGAGCTTCTTTATCATTTGGTTTTAAAGTGATTATTTTAATTTTTACAAATAAATATGCCGCAAAAAGTTTTACGCTTGCACCTTTTCAATGAGGCAAACGCAATGTGCAGCTATCCCCTGCTTTGCGCCCGTAAAGCCAAGTTTTTCCTCCGTGGTTGCTTTAACCGAAACACAATCCAAATCCATTTTGCAAGCTTTTGCTATATTTGCCCTCATATCGTCAATATAGGGAGCCATTTTCGGAATCTGAGCAATAATTGTGGCATCAATATTTGAAGCTTTATAGCCCTTTTCGGCAAGCAGATCCGCAACTTTGCAAAGCAGCACAAAGCTGTTTGCACCGGCATATCGTTCGTCTGTATCGGGAAAATGCTTACCTATATCTCCCAGAGCGGCAGCGCCGAGCAGCGCATCCGAAACGGCATGAAGCAAAACATCGGCATCCGAATGGCCGAGTAATCCGAGTTCGCACGGTATATCAACACCGCCTATTATGCATTTTCTGCCCTGCACAAGCTTATGCACATCATATCCGTGACCGATTCTGATATTCATATCAAAGTTCCTTTCCGTTTCTTGCATTTATTATGCTTTCCGCCATCGGCACATCACCTTTTGTGGTGATTTTAATATTTTCATATTCGCCTATTACAACGCCGCACTCAACACCGATATTCTCAACAAGCTGGCAATCATCGGTATAATCCCTGCCCTCTTCCTCGGCTTTTTTAAGAGCTTGTTTATATGTGGCAAAATCAAATATTTGCGGAGTTTGGATAAGAACAAGATTTTTTCTGTTTGGCGTGCCGACTATATTAAGATTTTCATCAACAACCTTAACAGTGTCTTTAACATAAACACCCGTTGCCGCAGCCTTGCGAATTTGCGCTTCATCAAGAGTTTTCACAACTGTTTCCGGCGTAACAAGCGGTCGAGCACCGTCATGAATAATAATATAGTCGCAATCATCAATCGTTTCAACTGCGTTTTTAACACTTTCCTGCCTTGTTTTACCGCCGATAACAAAGGTTATATTATCTTGCGGCAACAATTCGGAAAAGCGCTCCACATCGCACTCTCTACACACAACAATAATTTCATCAATCTCTGCCATATTTTCAAATACGGCAACACTTCGTTCTATAACTGTTTTACCGCCTATCTCAATAAGCAGCTTGCTTTTATCTATTCCCATTCTTGTGCCGTTTCCGGCAGCAAGAACAACTGCTATGTTATACAATTCTTTTTATCCTTTCAAGCTCTTCAAAATTAGGTGTTACATACTCTGTGTTATAATTATCATATATAACCATTCCCGGCTTAGCACCGCCGGGTTTTTTTACATTTTTAATTATTGTGTAATCAACGGCAACATTTGACGAAGCAGCTGCTTTACTGTTTTGAGCAGCAAGCATTGCAGCCTCCCTGATAAGTTTATCGGTAAATTCCCTGCCGTTTTCGCTTTGCACAACAACATGCGCACCGGCACCGTCCTTAACATGAAACCACAAATCATAATTTTTAGCTGTTTTTAATGTGAGCTTATCATTCATTATATTATTTCTGCCGACGAAAATTTTAAAGCCCTCAGAGCTTTCGTATTCCATAGGCTTCAACAGCTTTTGATTTTTTTGATTTTTAGCGGCTCTATGCTTTAAAAATCCTGTTTGCACAAGCTCATTTTTAATTTCTGTTATCTCGGCATCCGTTTGAGCTCTTGACAAAGCATCCGTAACGGAATCAATATAGTCAGCTTCCTCTTTTGCTGATCTTATAAAATC
Organism: uncultured Anaerotruncus sp.; assembly: GCA_900539775.1. Lineage (GTDB taxonomy): Bacteria > Bacillota > Clostridia > Oscillospirales > Acutalibacteraceae > Eubacterium_R. The sequence continues at coordinate 276,567 of UQDL01000002.1, forward strand.
GGCAAGCCTGCTTTCCGCCGTTTGCTTTTTGCGATATTCTTTATAATACTTTTGCGCATTTTGCATCGGCGAAAGAGCCGGATCCGCCGGAACTCGCACAACTTTATTGTTATCATAAAAATTTTGCAGTTCATAATAAACCGAGCCTTTTTTTAATGCATATTGATTTGCCACAATCAAATCGCCGTAAACTTTATATTTATCCTTATCACGGCAATCTTCAAGTTCCTTGCTTCTGTTCAGAGCTTTACGAACGGCTCTTTCCTTTAAATTTGCAAGTGTTTTGAAAAGCTCGCCTGAGCGTTGGCGAATTCTGTCTGCCCTGACTTTTTCATAATAGAAAAAATCAAGAGTTTCCGAAAAAGTATCAAAATACTTTTGAGTTGCAAGTGAGCCGTATTGCGTTATAGGCATAAAGCAAAAATCAAAAGGTGCTTGAGTTATTATGACATTCGGACACGGATTCTCTGCAAAATTTTTAATTTCTTCAACAGAAACACCGTTTTCGTATTCACGGCAAACAATGGGAGACACGCCCATAACCGCGCTTTGAAACGCATTTGACGGCGATTTTCCGCTTGCCTCAATTCTCTTTTTAATTTCGGAAACATCATCATTTAATATGTTAAGCTTATCCTGAGCAGGCGGCGCGACATATTTGAGTCCCGGCAAAACACTGCGAACACGGGAGCTGTTTTCATCAACTCTGCGCAAGGCATCAATAATGCATTCATCCTCATCCAGAAGAATTATATTACTGTATCTGCCCATTATTTCCGCAACAAGCGTAAGAACAACCTCATCGCCGAGTTCATCGGAAGAACGAACGGTTATTTTGACGATTCTGTCCAACCCTTGCTGTTCCACTGCAAGAATTTTTCCTCCGCACAGGCGCTTACGCAAAAGCATACACAGCATAGGCGGCTTTGCGGGATTTTCCGGAGGATATTCCGTAAAATACATACCCGCCGTATTTGCCCTGCAAGAAAGAAGCAGTTTTTTAGAGCCTTCTCTTGAGCGAAGAGTAAAAACCAATTCTTCTTTTGAAGGCTGATATATTTTATCTATCCGAGCGCCGACGGCAAATGCCGCAACCTCATTTTTTAGATGATGCAAAAAAATTCCGTCTAAAGCCATAATTACACCGCCAAAACAGGATTTTTCTGTTCGCCCCAAACAAATTCAACATTTGGAAACTTTGACTGCAATTCACCGAGAAGCATATGAAACGATTCGGACTCTGTTTCAAAATGGCCTGCGCTGATAACGCAATAATTATTTTCGGCAGCGGCAAGAAAATCATGATATTTCATATCGCCGGTTACAAAACAATCTGCGCAATCCATAGCCTGAGGCAAATATTCCTCGCACGCACCACCGCCGACGGCAACTGTTTTTATCGGCAAATCCGAATCGGTATACCTCAAGCCGTGAACATCAAGCGAATCACTTACATATTGAGCAAAATCATCTGCACTCATGGGCTTATCAAGCTTACCGGTAACTATAAAAGTGCCGTCAACAGGATGAACATCAAAAAGCCCGAGTCGTTTGCACAAATTAGTGTTTATGCCGTTTGCCGCTTTATCAAAGCAAGTGTGTGCACTTAAAACGGCAATTCCGTTTTTTACACATTCATAAACGGCATCTCCGGATTTTACGGATTTAATGCCGCCGAATATAACGGGATGGTGAGAAATTATAAGTTCCGCGCCGATATCCGAGGCAAAACGAACAATACTTTTTGTTACATCAAGGCAAAGCACTGCCTTTGTTACAGCCGCTTTATCACAACCGACAAGAATCCCCGAATTATCCCATTCCTCCTGTGTTGAGAAAGGAGCAATGCTATCGAAATAACTGTATATATCGTAAACAGAAGTCATAACTTTTCCTTAACAGCGGATATAACCTCGGCATAATCCGCATTTCCTTTCTGCTTGTTTTCAAGAAAATTGAGCAGATGCTCAAAATAGCCCTTATTGGTAAAATCCCGAATATTTCCAAGGAAATAGTAGCTTTCATCGTGTTTGATGCAATTTCCGGTATACCAAGCTTCAAGCACATTATAGTAATGCCTACCATCTGCAACAATAATATCATTTCCTATTTCAAATCCGTTTTCGCAAAGTCTGCGACGAAGCACATGCTGACGAGTCATTGGATTAAGCACGAAATGAACATCTTTTGATTTTGAAAACGGGCAAGCCATAATAATATCGGCAATAAGCTCGCCGCCCATTCCGCAAATTGCGATTTCTTTGGCATCGTTTTTCTTTAAGCCCTCTAACCCCGGAGCAAGAATGCAGGTGATTTTATCCTCCAAGCCCTGCTCGACGGCAACCTCTTTGCATTTTGACAAAGGACCTTCGTTTATATCGCACGCAAATGCAGACTCAACTATTCCGTTTTGAACAAGATACACCGGTAAATAACCGTGATCACACCCGATATCAGCAAAGGACTTTGCGGGGCGCACCATCTTTGCGGCAGCAGCAAGACGCTTTGAAAGCTTGATCATGAAATTAACCCAAAAGCTTATTTATATCTTCAACAAGTTTATCGGCATCACAGCCGTGAACCATGCAAGCTTGCTCTATTGATTCACCCGATGCCGAAGGGCAATAAAGGCAATGCATTCCGATATTCATAAAAAGCTCTGCAGAATCCGGGCAAATTTGAAGTGCTTCCGCAATAATAGTATCCTTAGTAACCTTAGCCATAATATAAAACCTCTTTCAAAAAATAAAATAACAATAATTACACACAAGACATCAGCACCGACATCTTATGCCAACAAACATAGCAACATCAAAAAGCAAATATTATGCGATTTTATTATTACGCTTGTTTATCGTATTATATTATAAAATAAAACTTATTGCAAGCAACTAAAGATTATGTTAATATATTTTTCAATGAGGTGATATAATGAGCGAAAGCAATAAAAATACCGAAAATAAGGCTTTGGAAAACGAAAGCGAAGATTTAAGATTTGATGCACTGGCAAGCGGAATTGCAGACGGCGGTTTAAGATCAACGCTTGAAATAAATTTGCTGATTTGCTACATTACCGTTAATTCAAGAGGAAGACTGACGGAAAAGGTTATAGCAGACACAATGACACGAGGCGAAATTGCAAACTATTTTGAAACTGTGAATGCAATAAAAAAACTTGAGCAAAAAGGGATGATAGTTGCAGATGAAAACGGATATCTTCACCCCGGAGACGGCTGTAAAAATCTTATTGAGCTTGTTGAAAACGATTTGCCATACACAATCAGAAAAAAAAGCATTGAAATTTCTCGCAAATTAGCGGTGAGAGAAGCCTTTGAAAAAGAAAACAAGGTTGACATAGAAAAACACGAAGATTATTATTCGGTTACCATGCATCTTGCGGACGGCGACAAAGAATTCATGGCACTTACGCTTAATTTGCCGACGGCGGCACAGGCAGAAACAGTTAAAGACTGCTATTATAACAACCCCGTTGAAATTTATAACACGGTGATTGACGCTTTATTCGGCGCCGAAATAGAAAGTTAATAAAATATTTTACAACAAAAAAAGCACCGAGATAACTCGGTGCTTTAATTTTATATTTGCCGATGATTATTCAGCGTCAAGCTCAATTGTTTCTTCGGGCTTTTCGGTTGTTTGCTTCATTGAGAGGCTAACTCTCTTCTTATCAAAATCAACATCTGTGATAACAACCTCAACCTCATCTCCGACTTTAAGAACATCTGCGGGAGTCTTAATACGATCCCAGCTGATTTCGCTGATATGGATAAGGCCTTCGATACCGGGGATAACCGTTGCAAATGCGCCGAAAGCGGTAAGGCCGACAATTTTAGCTGTGAGCTTAGTGCCTACAGGATAATCTCTTTTAAGAATTTCCCAGGGAGAATCCTCAATCTTCTTGAAGCCGAGAGAAATCTTCTTGTTTTCCTGATCAAGGCTCTTAACATAAACCTCAACCTGATCACCCACATTAACAACCTCTGAAGGATGCTTAATACGGGTCCATGAAAGCTCGCTGATATGAATCATACCGTCTACGCCGCCGATATCAACAAAAGCGCCGTAGTTTGTGAGTGACTTAACAGTGCCCTGAAGCTTCATGCCTTCTTCAAGCTTGCCCCAAAGCTCCTCACGAGCCTTTCTCTTTTCCTCATTAAGAACAGCTTTGATAGAGCCAACTGCTCTTCTTCTCTGCTCATTAAGGTCTATAATTCTGAATCTTACGGTTTGACCCTTAAGAACTGAAAGTTCCTCATTCTTGGGCACACCTGTGAGTGATGCGGGAATAAATACTCTTGTTCCCTTTACGGAAGCGAGAACGCCGCCTCTTACAACTGCTGCAACGGGGCCTTCAAGGATCTCGTCAGCTTCCTTTGCCTTAACGATATCATCCCAGCCTTTATAAGCATCTGTAAGCTTCTTTGAAAGCTTAAGAACGCCGTCTTGATCGTCTGTTTTAAGAATGATAAGGTCAAGCTCATCACCAACGGAAACAACATCGCTGCACTTATCAAACGGCTCTGCCGAAAGATCATCGTGAGCAATAACGCCCGTTTGCTTTCTTCCCGGAACATCTACAAATACTTCCGTGGGAGTAATGTTTACAACAACACCCTTAACGATTTTGCTTGTGTCGTTGCTGCTGAAGGACTGTTCGAGCATCTCTGCGAAGGTTTCACCATCAGCAGATACTTCGACAGCAGCCGTATCGGCCTTATCAGCGGTTTCTGCTGTCTCGGCAACAGACTCTGTTGCTTCAACTTCCTTTTCTTTAATTTCTTCGGACATGGTTTTTAGTACCTCCTTGATAATTACCGAGGGTGTAGATGCCCCGGCAGTAACTCCAACTACATTGAAACCCGAAAAATCCTTATCTGCAAGCTCCGCCGCTGTTTCAATCAAAAAAGTGGGCGCATTTTGCGAACATACATCTTTCAACTTGCAAGTATTGGAAGAATGGCGACCGCCGATAACAACCATTGCATCGCACTCTTTGGAAAGAGCAAATGCTTCCTGCTGTCTATCGGAAGTTGCATTACATATTGTATCAAATATTTCACAGTTTGTACATACCTTTTTAAGAATTTTCTCGCATTTTTTCCATTCTTCAAGGCTGAATGTTGTTTGAGAGACGCAAATAACATCATTTTTCTGCGAAATATCATGTTTTTTAAGAATTTCAAGCAGCTCCGCTTCATTTTTAAAGACATAAGATTCGCCCGTGCAGAATGAGCGAATACCCAAAACCTCAGGATGAACCGCATCTCCTGCTATAAGCGTTACGCCGCCGGAAGCCCTTTTGCTGACTATTTTATGAATTTTAAGAACAAACGGGCAAGTGGCATTAACATAAGGTATATTTCTGCTTTCTATATCTTCGATAACACTTTTTTCAACCCCATGCGTGCGGATAACGATTTTGTATCCTTTTTCACATTCACACGGAGACGAAATAACCCTGACGCCCTTTGAATTTAAATCGGAAACAACTTGGTTATTATGGATAATCGGGCCGAGAGTTGAAACCTTTTCACCGTTTTCAACGAGACTGTAAACAAGATCAACCGCCCTGTTTACGCCAAAACAAAACCCTGCCGTTTCGGCAAGCCTTATCTCTTTCATTGAGCCGAAGCCTCCCAAAGATCAAGAATGCTGCCCATAACCTTATTTGCGGCGTCTTTAATATCATGAGGGCCTGTTTCCTCCTTATCAAGCCCCATATCGGAAAGAGAAAGCAATTTTCCGTATGTAACGATAACCTTTTTGCCCGGTTTGATAGGGCCGTCACAATAAATGGCACAGGGCAAAACAGATGCATTTGTTGCCTTTGCTATAACGGCAACACCGGATTTAGCTCTTTGCGGCACGCCGTTTTTATCTTTTACTCTTCTTCCCTCCGGGCAGATTGCCATAACATGGCCTTCTTCTATAATTTTTTCACCGTAATCAATTGCAGAAGTGTCTCCCTTTCCTCTTTTTACAGGGAAACCGTAAAGGTGCTTTATAACCCAACCAACAACAGGATTCTTAAAAAGCTCTACCTTTGCCATAAAATGAAGCGGAGGCATGTTTTTAGGCATTGAGGCAAACACGGGATCAAGAGCACATGTGTGGTTTATCGCCACAATATAGCGCACATCTTTATCCTGCGGCACATTTTCAAGGCCTCGAAATTCCAGCTTATACAAAGCTTTGAAAATCGGGCCGAAAACATTTTTTACAAAGCCGTAAAATTTATAGTGTTTTACTACTGAATAATCAAACTTCACCATTGGTTTTCTCCTTAATAACCGAAACAATCATTTCAATGCTTTGCGGCAGCGATTTGCCTGATGTGTCTGCTATATAAGAATCTTCGGCAGGCTTCAGCGGCGCAATTTCACGATGACTGTCTTGATAATCACGGGCATTCACATCTGCCAAAACATCCTCATATTTAACCGATTCACCTTTTTCCAAAAGCTCTTTATATCTTCTTTCGGCTCTGCATTCAGGCGATGCGGTAAGAAATATTTTAACCTGAGCATTCGGCAACACAACGGTTGCTATATCCCTGCCGTCCATAATAACATTATTATTTTCGGCAATATCACGCTGTAGGCCGAGCAGGAATGCACGAACAGCCGGGATTTTTGAAATATCAGAAGCCGCCATTGAAATATCCGGAGTTCTTATAAGCGAAGAAACATCCTCGCCGTTTAAATAAACACATTGAGCGCCTGCATCATCAAACGCAAGATTAACCGTTATGTTTTTCAACATATTTTCTATTTTTTCGGAATCTCCGAGAGCTCCGCATCTTACTGCCGAAAGTGCCACGGTTCGGTAAAGAGCACCCGTATCAACATAAATATATCCAAGCTGCTTTGCCGCACCGCGCGCAACAGTGCTTTTGCCCGCACCGGCAGGGCCGTCTATTGCAACATTTATCATAAACAGTATCCTTTCTCTTTAATTATTTTTCTACATATTATTTCCGCACAAATACCCCGTTGAAAATGCAATTTGCAAATTAAAGCCGCCGGTATAGGCATCAACATCTATTACCTCACCTGCAAAAAAGAGATTTTCAACAAGCTTTGAGCGCATTGTTTTAGGGTCTATCTGCTTAGTATCAATTCCGCCTCTTGTAACAACGGCCGCATCAATGGTATAAAGCGAATCTATATCAACACGCAAACCTTTTATCAAAGAAACAAGCCTGTGCCTTTCCTGCTTTGTAATTTCATTAACCTTTTTATCGGCAGGAATTTCGCTGAGTTTAACTATAACAGGAATAAGCTTTTTAGGCAACAGTTTTGAAAGCGAATTGATAAAATCTTTATTGATAAATTCACTGAAATCACGCAATATACGAGCATCAAGTGCCGCTTCATCAAGTGCCGGCTTCAAATCAATAACAAGGCTGTATGAATTGTTTTCGGCATCATCAATATGGCTTGAAGCAGAAAGCACAACCGGCCCGCTGACTCCGAAATGAGTAAAAAGCATTTCACCGAAATCCGAATAAACCCGCTTTCCGTTTTTCAGAAGATCAATTGAAATGTTTTTAAGGCTGAGCCCCTGAAGATCCGAAACAAAATCATTGTTACAACAAAGAGGAACAAGAGCCGCACTGACTGGAACAATTCTGTGCCCGGCGCTTTTTGCAAGCGCATAACCCTGCCCTGTTGAGCCCGTTGCGGGATAACTTTTGCCGCCTGTGCAAATCGCAACGGAATCACAACTGATTTTTTCGCCGCTTTCAAGAATAACAGAACAAATTTTTCCGCCGCCGAATTCAAATGCCTTTGCACAACCGTGAACAAATCTTACACCGGCATGCTCGGCATTTTTAATCAGCGCATTTGCAATATCAGCCGCTTTATCGGATTGCGGAAACACACGATTGCCACGCTCTGTTTTCAGCGGCACACCCAAATCTTCAAAAAAAGACATCGTATCATAGGGCATAAAAGCCGAAAAAGCCGAATAGAGAAATCTTGGATTTCTCGGCACATTTGAAATTAAATCCTCCATATCAAAACAGGCGTTTGTTACATTGCACCTGCCCTTGCCTGTTATGCGAACCTTTGATGCGCAGCGAGGCATTTTTTCAATAAGGATTGTGTTAATATTTCTTTTGGCACTTTCTGCGGCAGCCATCAATCCTGCCGCACCGGCACCTATAACAACATTAGTTTTCATAAATTTTATCCGTTTTATTTTCTAAATCATTCATCCGAAAGCTCGGAAAGCTGCTCTGATTTTTCCGCCCATTCTTCATAAACCAAATCTCTTTGCTCTGATTTTTCCTGCAGCTTTGCACTCACCTTCAGAAACTCCTCATAAGGAGGATTGCAATTGAGCCGCTCCTCAAGCAAAGCAATTTCATCTTCCAAATCCTCTATCTGCCCCTCAAGGCGTGAAACTGCGGTTTTAAGCTTTCTTAAATTACTTTGGCGCTCTTTTTGCAGCTTATAGCTGTTTTGCTTAACGCTGCTTTTTTGCTTTTTAGGTTCTTCGCTTTCTTCTCTTTTAAGAATATACTCATCGTAATTTCCAAGATAATTATTTATACCTTTCGGAGTAAGTTCGATTATTGATGTTGCAAGCTTATTGATAAAATATCTGTCGTGCGAAACAATAAGCATAGTGCCGCTGTAATTCAACAATGTGTTTTCAAGTTCTTCCCTTGAATAAGCATCAAGGTGGTTTGTTGGCTCATCAAGCAGCAAAAAGTTATATTGCCCAAGCATAAGCTTTAACAAAGCAATTCTTGCACGCTCACCGCCCGAGCAATCGGAAAGGCGTTTATACACATCATCTCCGGTAAAAAGAAATGCCGCAAGCGCATTGCGGATTTTAGTTTCCGTCATTGCCGGAAATGCAGACCAAACTTCATCAACGGCAGTTTTATTTAAATCAAGCTTTGCCTGCACCTGATCAAAATAGCCGGTGAAAAGATTTGCGCCGAATTTATATTTACCGCTGTCTGCCGACAAATCGCCCATTATAATTTTAAGCAGCGTTGTTTTGCCGCAACCGTTTGCACCAACAAGAAAAATCCTGTTTCCTTTTTTAACGGAAAAGCTTACATTTTCAAATATTTTCTTATCACCGAATGATTTACTTAAATCACACACATCAAGAACATCCTCGCCCGAAACGCATTTCGGAGTAAAATCAAAGCGAATTTTTTTCAGCTTTGCATCCGGCACAACAAGCTGCGCCTTAATGCGCTCAATCACCTTTTCTTTACTTTCGGCGGTTTTTATGTTTTTTTCTCTGTTCCACTGCCTTTGCTGAGCAATAATGCCTTCAAGGCGCTCGATTTCCTTCATATCGTTTTCATATTTTTCGGCGATTGCCTTTTGCTCTGCCTGCTTTTTAACAAGAAATTCCGAGTAATTGCCTTTATAGGAACGCAGTTTTTTGTTTTCTATTTCAATTGTTTTATTGGTTACACGGTCAAGAAAATATCTGTCGTGCGAAATAACTATAAAAGCACCTGCAAACGAAGATAAAAAGTTCTCAAGCCACTCAACCGATTTTATATCAAGGTGGTTTGTAGGCTCATCAAGCAAAAGTAAATCGCACTTTGAAAGCAACAGCTTGGACAAAATCAGCTTAGAACGCTGGCCGCCGGAGAGTTTGGAGGTGGGTTTATCAAAATCCTCCTCACCAAAGCCCATACCGATAAGGCAAGAGCGAGTAAGGCTTTTATAGGTTAAGCCTCCGTTTCTTGTGAACTGCTCCATAAGCATATCTTGCTTTGATATAAGTTCGGGCAAAGGATTCACCGTAAGCTGCAACGAAATATCTTCAAGCTCTTTTTCAAGTTTAATCAAATCGTCAAAAACACCGATAAGCTCTTCATAAACCGTTTTGTTTTCAGAGCATGTGTGTTGCTCCATATAACCGAGTTTAACATTCTTGCCCAGAAAAGTTGCTCCGGATGTAGGCGAATACTCACCTGTTATAATTTTAAAAAGAGAAGTTTTGCCGACTCCGTTTGCACCCACAAAGCCTATTTTATCCTTTTCATAAACATCAAAAGAAACATTATCAAACAAAGTTTTCTCGCCGAAAGAAAGGCTCAAATTTTGAACGCTTATGCAAGACACGGCATTGCCTCCTTAAAACACAATCAAATCGGATTCGGCAAAAGATGCCGAAGCACATCCGAATCAGGTTATATTTTACACTATTAAGCCTTGAATGTGAAGTAAAATTTTGATATTATAGTTTTAATTAAGAGAAAAGAGGGCTGAATATGGAAATATTAAAGCTAAAGCCGATTTTTAAGGATTACATTTGGGGCGGAACACGCCTAAGAGACGATTTCGGGCTTAATACAGACATAAATCCGGTTGCGGAGGGATGGATGCTTGCCTGCCATAAAGACGGCATGAACACGATAATCGGCGGCGAGCATGACGGTGAAACGCTTGAAAGCGTTATAGAGACCTGCGGAAAGACGAAAATTGCCGGCACAAACAGCGAAAAGTTTCCTTATTTTCCCGTGCTGATTAAACTGATAGACGCAAAGGACAATTTATCCGTTCAAGTGCACCCCGATAATGAATACGCCGAAAAAGTTGAGCATGAATTCGGTAAAACCGAAATGTGGTATGTGCTTGATGCCGCACCGGGCGCAACACTGATTTACGGCTTTAAAAACAAAATCGGAAAAGAAGACTTCAAAAAAGCTATCGAAAACAACACACTTTTGGATGTGCTTAATGTGGTTGAGGTTAAAAAGGGCGATATGTTTTTTATTGAGGCCGGCACCGTACACGCAATCGGCAAGGGAGCTTTGATTGCCGAAATTCAGCAAAACAGCAATTCAACATACAGAGTTTATGATTACGGCAGACTCGGAAAAGACGGTAAACCCCGTGAGCTGCACATACAAAAAGCAATTGACGTTTCCAAAACCGAGCCTGCAAAATACGGCACAAAGCCCTTTGGCAAAAAAGAGTGCATTAACGGCGGCACAAAACAAATGCTTACGGAATGCCCTCTGTTTTCCGTTTATAACTACGAATTAAACGGCAACATCCAACTTAATGCAGACGAAAAGAGCTTTAATCACATTTTGATTGTTGACGGTAACGGAAAAATCAACGGCCGTGAATTCAAAAAAGGAGACAGTTTTTTTGTGCCTGCAAGCTACGGCAGCTACGAGATTGCGGGAAGCGGCGAATTCATTTTAACAAAAATATAACCGATCAAAAAGAATATCAAACGAATAAAAAGCCGTTAGTATGGGCAAGATACTAACGACTTTTTTATTTTGGAGATGTTTTTTATGAAAGTTATAAACAGAATTGCACTTATATTAAGCGTTATAGGCGGGCTTAATTGGGGACTTATAGGATTATTTAAATTTGACCTTGTTGCATGGATATTCGGCGGGCAAGACAATGTGCTTGCAAGAATAATTTACAGCATAATAGGCCTTGCGGCAATTTGGTGCATCAGCCTTTTATTTAACAGAAGCGTTGTTGAAGAATAAAGAATAAAATCAGCGGGAATATTCACGAAGCATTTCAGTTTTGATTTTACCGATAATTCGCTTTTCCAGCCTTGAAATATAACTTTGGGAAATACCGAGCATATCGGCAAGTTCTTTTTGCGTGTGCTCCGTTTCGCCGAGTATTCCGAAGCGCATTTTCATTAAATTGCGTTCTTTTTCAGGCAATGAAATAATTGTTTTAAGCAGCATTTGCTTTTCATCGTTATATTCAATATCGCCTGAGATTTCATCCGGATCGCTGCCAAGAACATCACGCAAAGTAAGCTCATTACCATCCCAATCAACACTTAAGGGCTCATCAAAACTCATTTCAAGCTTGGCATTGCTTATCTTGCGCAAATGCATAAGGATTTCATTTTCAATGCATCTTGAGGCATATGTTGCAAGCTTGATATTCTTTTCGGGATTAAAAGTTTTAACCGCTTTCATCAACCCGATTGTGCCTATTGAAACAAGATCCTCGGTTGAGGTGGCACAGCCGTCAAATTTCTTTGCGATATACACAACAAGGCGCAAATTATGAGTTATAAGAAGCTCTCTGTGGGAATCATTTCCGGCTCTGATTTCTGCAACAACCGCCTGCTCCTCTTCTTTTGAAAGCGGAGCCGGCAAGGTTTCGGGGCCATTTATGTAGTAACATTCTTTTTTGAAAAATCTTAATAACAGAAGCTTAATTTTTTGAAGCATACTTAACCTCACAAACAGAATTTGGATTTATAATTCCTTTATACTCTCCTTTTTTCATATTGTGGCTCAAGGCAATATAAACATTTCCGAGCAAAGATTTACCGTTTGATGTTTGAACAGTTACTTTATCCGGCTTGAAAGCGTAAAGAACGCCCTCTCCGCCGACGGTTGTAACCGGAATAACTCTGTTACACTCCACATCCGGAAATACATCTGCGCTTACAACTATAACCGGCGAATCGGTGAAAGGCTCTTTAAGATTATTGCCGCTGTCTGCAAAAGCAAAAAAGCGATATTCCCTGCCGCCCTTTTCCACGGAAATATCATAAATTTCTTTTTTTGAAATTCTGTTGTTATAAATTCTGATTATTATTGCTGTTGCAGCATAAGCAAAAGCAGCCGAAGCAAGCAAAACTTCAGCAGAAACATCAAAATAAACAGTTGAATTATTTATAACAACGCCCGGAGGTTTAAAAAGCATCCAACCGCCGGAGATTAAACCGAGAAAAACAAAATTAACAAACATAAATACCGCAACATTTTTAAGAAAAAGCTTAAAAGGCCTTTTGCCGAAAGCAGCAAAAACAATTACGCCTGCCGCCGCAAGCTTTCCGAAAAACGAAACGGCAAACGCAAGCTTATCAAACAAAAGCACAAGCGAATAGGCACCGCCGATGAATGAAGCAAGCACAAAGCGAGCGGTTTTTGTCTGTTCCTTACAAAGCTTTGCACATGCAAGTAACAAAAGAAAGGTTATGAAAAAATTAACCGTAACGAGCACATCCGCATAAACAACCGTTAACATCACCGCCCTATCAAACTGCACTTGAATTATACTACGGCGTTGGTAAAATAAATGTCGAACGAAGCACGCAAAAACACCCTCCGAGCCAAATTATTTTGACCGGAGGGTGTTTTCTTATTGCATTATTATGTTTGGATTAAAAATCATTCACTGATTTCAACCTTTTCTATTACAACATCGTTTACAGGCTTATCATTTGCGCCGCATTGAACTGCCGCAAGCGTTTCAAGCACATCGGCTCCGGAAATGAGCTGGCCGAAAACAGTGTGGTGGAAATCAAGCCAAGGAGTGCCGCCAACCTCTTTATAATTATCTATAACTTCCTGCGGAAAACCATTTTCCTTTAACTGCTCCATTTGCGCAAGAAGATTTTCGGGAACTGATTTGGCCTGAACAATGAAAAATTGGCTGCCGTTTGTATTCGGGCCTGCATTAGCCATTGAAAGTGCGCCGTAATAATTGCGGGCATCAAGGCTGAATTCATCCTCAAAATTTTTGCCGAAAACCGATTCGCCGCCGCATCCTGTGCCTGTTGGATCGCCGCCCTGAATCATAAAATCCTTGATAATTCTGTGGAAAATAAGCCCGTTATAATAGCCGTTTTTGGAATGAGTTGTGAAATTTTCAACCGCCTTAGGCGCAATTTCCGGAAACAAAACAAATTCCATGGTTCCCATATTAGTTGTGATTTTGGCTTTTACACCATCTGTTACTTTAAGCTGATTCATTATAATTTAACCCTTTCATTTATTTCTTTTAATACATCGGTATCTATTTTTTGAATTTTTCTGTCATAAGTGAGAAGTCCGTTAAGCTCATCCTCAACATCAGTGACCTGAGTATATACAGTGGCAGAAAGCCCTGTTTTAATTTGAGGTATAATAACCTTTTCAAACAATCTTTTATAAGCGGCAGTTAAACCGTGCTTTGATTTATAAATCTTATAGCCAAACATTTTATTATTAAATGTGTGCCCCGAAATGCGCTGCGAGAAGCCACCGAATTCAGAAAGCACATAAGGCTTGCTGCCGGCTTTAACCTTGATTGGAGTGAAATAAATGTGCTTTGAAATAACATCCGTTACTCCCCTGTCGTGCCAACCGGATGCAGAATCGACAATTCTTGTCGAATCCTTATTTTTTATAAAATCATAAGCATTTGCGGAATCAAACTGCCCCCATCCCTCATTAAACGGCACCCAAACCGCAATGCACGGGCAGTTATAAAGCTCATCTATCATATCGGCAAGCTCGGTATAATAATTATTGCGCTGCTCGGAATCGGTGCGTTTAAATGTTTTGTAATTATGATCATCAAGATTTATTCCTATAAACGGCAAAACGGAAATTTCCGCACCGTATGCGCCGCCGCCGTTTACCATATCCTGCCAAACTATTATACCGTTTACATCGCAATAATGATACCACAAAAGCGGCTCGATTTTGATGTGCTTTCTGAGCATATTAAAGCCCATACTTTTAACGATTTTAACATCATTTTCCATAGCGGCATTTGACGGCGGAGTTAAAAATCCGTCAGGATAATAACCTTGATCCAACAAGCCGTTATGAAAATATGGCTTATTATTGAGAAAAAGCCTTTTTATGCCGTTTTCATCTGTGCCGACAGAAAATTTACGCATGCCGAAATATGATTTTACTCTATCCTTACCGGCAGTGAAAACAACATTATAGAGAAACGGATGCTCCGGAGACCAAAGCTTGCAATCCGGCAATTTAACAACTTTTTCCGTTGTTTCGGCAATAAGATTATCACCGTCATAAACGGAAACCGTAACAGGCAAATCACCCGTGCCGAAATATTCAAAGCGCACCTCCTCTTTATCTATATCGGGAGTAATACGCAACTTTTCAATATAATCACGAGGCACGCTTTCCATCCAAACGGTTTGCCAAATGCCGCTTTGAGGGCTGTACCAAATACCGCCTCTTTTAAACTTTTGCTTACCTTTTGAATACTCTTTTGTATCGGAGTAATCTTTTACCGAAACGGTTATTACATTTTCTTGGCCAAGCTTTATAAAACGGGTTGCATGCACCGTAAACGGAGTATATCCGCCGACATGCGCACCTGCTTTTTCGCCGTTTATAAACACCTCTGCAATTTGATCTACTGCTCCGAAATGAATAAGAATTCTGCCTTTGTTAAAATCTTCGGGAACAAAAAACGACTTGCGATAATGCAAATATTCGTTTGGAGCAAGCACCCTGCCAACGCCCGATAACGGCGTTTCAGGTGAAAAAGGCACAATTATTTTATAACTGAAATTTTTTGGAATTTGAGCTGAATGTGAGAACTCGCATTCCCATTCACCGTTTAAATTAACATAGCTGTTTCTTACAAGCTGCGGACGCGGATATTCGGAAAGCGGGCAGGTTTTATTTAAATTTTTGCCGAATTCAGTTAACATAATCATTTTCCTCGCTGATAATTTTGGAATTTTCTATGCGAACATATTTGTTACATATTTCAAGCGCAGCCTTTTTATGGCTTACGATTATGCAGGTAACATCTTTAAGCTTTTTTAAGTTTGTTAAAAATTTCTTTTCTGTTTCCTCATCAAGGGCAGAGGTGGCTTCATCAAGCAAAAGAACAGGAGATTCGGAAAGCATTGAGCGTGCAATTGCAAGCCTTTGCACCTGCCCTTCGGACAGCCCCATTCCCTTTTCGCCGATAACCGTATTAAGCCCGTCCGGAAGTTCGTTTATAAACTCATCTGCGCACGAGATGCGAACAGCCTCTTCTATTTCGCTTTCGGAGGCATTTGTATTTATAAAGGTTAAATTATCCCTTATTGTGCCCGAAAGCAGCATATTTCCCTGAGGAACATAAGAAAAGAGTTTTCTTGTGTGTTTATCAACAGGCAAAACGCCGTTTTGCAATTTCAACTCTATGTTGCCGCCCTTAACATTGAAAACACCGAGAAGGAGCTTCAGCAGCGTGCTTTTGCCAATACCGGATATTCCCGTTATTGCAACGAAATCGCCTTTATTAACTTTTAATGAAGTATTATCAAGAATCAAATCCCTGTCATATCTAAAGGTTATATCGTTGAAATTTATTGATTTGAGTTGCTCGTATGTTTTTCTGACATCAATATCTTCCGTATTATCCTCAAACTCATCCGGCAAAGCGGCAATTTCCATAAGCCTTTCTGCCGATGCAAGCATTGAATAATATTTAGGCAAAGTTGTTGAAAGGCTGGCAAACGGGCCCTGAACCTGATTAACAAGCTGCAGCATTGCGGTTACCGTGCCGTAAGTCATTGTGCCGCCTATACCGAGAAGGCGAAGCGCACCGAAAGCAAGAGCAAACACGTAGCCGAGATTGAAAACCGTTGAAATACCGCCCTTTGATGCAATTGTTATCAAGCGGCGCTTCATTCGAGCCTTATAGTTTACCTCTTGAAGTTCATTTGCCTCTGAGGCAAATTTATCCTCTGCCGAAAAAGATTTAACAACAAGAAGATTGATAATTGCCTCTTGGAAAAACGAGCGTGTTGTGCCCTCTGTTTCCTGCACTTTCTTATGCAGTTTTTTAAGAGGCTTTCTGAAAAAGGTGAGGCAGGCAAAAACGAATATGCCGCCGCAAAGGAAAACAAGCGCAAATATTTTATCAATAACAACAAGATAAATAAAAGCGCAAACAAGCTTAACAATATAGAATGCGCAATCGGGAACAATTCCCGTTATACCGTCTGAAATAACGGAAACATCATTAAACATTCTGTTTTGCAGCTCACCGGTGTGATAAGCAGATATTTTTGAATAATCTTTTTTCATTATCTGCTGAAGCATATACTGCTTAAAGGTCATATCAAGGCGGCCTCGGCAGCGCTCGGACATACTGTTGCTTGTTAAATTAAGCAACAATTGAAACATAATTATGCAAAAAAGTGCAACAGCATATTTAATGACATATTTATGATCTTGCATAACAACAGCGCCGTCTATAACATTTTTTGAAAAATTGGCAAACACCACGGAAAGACTTGCCCACAGCATATTAACCAAAATTATGAAAACTATTTTTCCGATTTGCTTTTTGCCGATTGTAAGAATCCACTTAACAACGGCAGCATCGGATTTTTTCGGCTTTCGCCTTTGAGAATCAGCCAACAAAACTTACCTCTGTTTATTTAAAATTCTTTTAATTTTGTGCACTGCTTTATTGCAAAAACAAAACAGCGGACGAAGCGGATAAAAAGCAACCCAGAAGCGAGAATAGGCTTTATAAGCCTTACTGTTTTCCAAATCTATATATCTTTTTCCGCCTTTGTAAAAGCCCTTCAGAACGCCGATAACCATATCATCCGTTACATATTCTTTTTCAAGGCGATTATCGCCGATTATAACATAGTGATCGGGGAAAACCTTAACAACACGGTGCATTATATATTTACCGCGCTTTGTGATATAAACGGCAACATCATATTTTTTTAATCTTCCGTTTGGGCGAACAACTATTATATTATCCTGCTGATGATGAATCAGCGGCTCCATGGAGTTGCCTTTGGTGAGGCCTGTGTAAACGCCGTCTGTTTCCAAAGCCTGCTTTATGGTTTTAAGATTATCAGCCAAACATAACCCCCGCAATCCGCTGACAAGCAACATAATTTAATATATTATAACATAGCATACAGTTATATGCAAACAAAAAGGGCTCATAAGCCATTGCATACAGTAAAATAATTTCAAATCAAAATAAAAACTGCCGATTTTAAAAATCGGCAGTTTTTGGCAACGGCTGGGCTATCGAAAAGAACACTATGGTATTTTCTTTAAGCGTGCCGCAATAATTAAATTGTGGATCACAGAAGTTTATATTTGAATTTCAACCTGATATTCGATATTATTTTCATTGCACCAAGCAGAAATTTTTTCAACTATGAATTTTTCTGCGAATTCGTCCAGCCCTTCTTTAAGCTCCGGATAAACATTAAAATATTTCCAAAAGGTATCTATAAAATTTTCCGAGTTTACTTTTTGAAGAATATCATTAAGCTTTTTAGAACCTTTAAATCTGACAAACGCACGCATGATTTCTTCATTGCTGATTGAAATGAAAGGAATTAAACCGAGAGAAACGAAATAAGCCGTTTGGCCGATATCATCAGGTCTGCCCAAATCCTGAATTTCACTTATGTTTTTTACGGTGCAATCATTATATGAAAACCAATATTCCGAAGAACCGCCTCCGCATTTTTGCACCAAATCTTTATCTATAACAAGCTTCATTATTTAAAAACTCCAACACACACGGCAAATCAGCCGATTGAATTCAACAAGCCGCCCTTGGCAATGATATTTTGAATGAAATCGGGAAAAGGTTGTGCCTTATAGCTTTTTCCTGTTGTAACATCAGTTATTACACCTGAGTTGAAATCAACCTCAACCTCATCGCCCTCTTTAATTTCTTTTGCGGCTTCATCACATTCCAAAATCGGCAAACCGATATTGATTGCGTTTCTGTAAAAAATTCTTGCAAATGTGGATGCAATTACGCATGAAATACCGCTTGCCTTAATTGCTATCGGAGCATGCTCTCTTGATGAGCCGCAACCGAAATTTGCCTCTGCAACCATTATATCGCCGGGCTTAACCTTATTGACGAAATCCTTATCAATATCCTCCATGCAATGGGAGGCAAGCCAAGCATCATCGCTTTTATTAAGATATCTTGCAGGGATAATAACATCCGTATCTACATTATCACCGAATTTATGAACGGTGCCTTTTGCTTTATTCATCACAGCAAAACCCTCCTTAAACTTAAAGTGCAGCGGGATCTGCTATGCAGCCCTTAATTGCAGATGCAGCGGCAACGGCCGGAGAAGCAAGATATATTTCCGATTCCGTGTGCCCCATTCTGCCCACAAAGTTTCTGTTTGAAGTGGAAACCGCTTTTTCGCCCTTTGCCAAGATGCCCATATGGCCGCCGAGACAAGGCCCGCAGGTTGGTGTTGAAACAATTGCACCGGCCTCAATAAATATTTCCGCAAGCCCTTCTTTAATGCACTGAAGATAAATCTGCTGCGTTGCGGGAATGATTATTGTGCGCACATTTTTTGCAACCTTTTTACCCTTGAGAATTGACGCAGCCATGCGCATATCTTCAATTCTGCCGTTCGTGCATGAACCGATAACAACCTGATCGATTTTTATTTGCGGAATATCATCAAAGGTGCGTGTGTTTTCCGGAAGATGCGGAAAAGCGACGGTTGATTTAAGAGTTGAGAGATCAACCGTGATTGTGCGATTGTATTCGGCATCCTCGTCTGCTTCAAACACCTTGTATTCACGCTCACTTCTGCCGTTTACATATTCAAGTGTTTTTTCGTCAACCGGGAAAATACCGTTTTTGGCACCGCACTCAATAGCCATATTGCAGATTGTGAAGCGATCGTCCATTGAAAGTTCAGACACACCATCGCCCACAAATTCAAGGCTTTGATAAAGTGCTCCGTCTACACCGATTCTGCCGATAATATCAAGGATAACATCCTTGCCGCAGATATATTTTGATTTTTTGCCTGTTATAACAACTTTTATGGCAGACGGAACCTTGAACCAAGCCATTCCGGTTACCATACCTGCTGCCATATCCGTTGAGCCGACACCGGTTGAAAATGCGCCGAGAGCTCCGTAAGTGCAAGTGTGGCTGTCTGCACCGATAATGCAATCACCGCAGGTTACAATGCCCTGCTCGGGAAGCAAAGCGTGCTCAATTCCCATTGAGCCGACATCGTAATAATGCTTAATATCATACTTTGCGGCAAACTCACGCACCTGCTTACAGTTTTGCGCCGATTGAATATCCTTATTAGGTGTAAAATGATCCATAACAAGTGAAATTCTTGTTTTATCAAACACGGAATTTTTTCCGAATTTACTCATTTCATTTATGGCAACGGGAGATGTTACATCATTGCCCAACACCATATCCAGCTTAGCATTTATAAGCTGACCTGCCTGCACGCTTTTGAGTCCGGCGTGTGCGGCGAGGATTTTCTGAGTCATAGTCATACCCATAAAATCACCTTGTAAAATAACTAAAAATATAAATCTGTTTCAAATTCAAGCTGTAACGGAAACCTAAACAATAAGACCTGACCTTTAATCGTTAATCGTTTTCCGAGAATGAATCTGCGCCTCTTTCAAGCACCGTTTCACCTGTTCGAGCCATTTCGATTATGCCGAAATCAGAAATCTCGCCGATAAACTGATCAATAATTTCCGTTCTGCCGGTAAGTTCAAGAGTAAAGCTTTCAAGAGTTACATCAATAACCCTTGCGCCGAACTTTCTGTTGAGCTCAAGAAGCGCATTTTTTTCTTCAAGACCCTTGGCATGAACCTTGATGAGCAAAAGCTCTGCGGAAACGGAATTTGATTCCGTAAGCACCTCAACTTTTTTTACTATTTCAAGCTTTAAAAGCTGCATAACAATTTGGCGAGCCATATCATGCTTAGCTTCGGAAACGATGGTCATTCTTGAAAATGCAGGGTCCTCCGTTTCGCTTACGGTGAGTGAAATTATATTATATCCTCTGCGGCTGAAAAGGCTTGCAACACGCTGCAAAACACCGCTTTGGTTATCAACAAGAACCGAAAAGATAAGCTTTTCTTTCATTGAATATTTCTCCTTTCAAGCAAATAAGCTTATTTGCAAAACAAAAACAAAATCAGAATGTAGTGATAATATCATCTGCCGAGCCTCCGGGAGGAATCATCGGAAGAACATTTGAATCCGGAGAAATACAGCAATCAACAACAACGGGGCCGTTGTAATTAACAGCTTCCTTGATTACGGAATCAATTTCATCATTGTTTGAAATACGCATTCCCTTAACGCCGAATGCTTCTGCAACCTTAACAAAATCAGTTTTACGATGCGGATCCGTGTCTGCAAAGCGGTTGCCGTAAAAAAGCTTTTGCCACTGGCGAACCATTCCGAGCACCTGATTATTCATAACAACCATAACAACGGGCACGTTATAAGAACGCATTGTTGCAAGCTCATTCAAATTCATATGGAAGCCACCGTCGCCCACGAAGAGCACAACTCTTTTATTCGGGCAGCCGAAAGCGGCGCCGATAGCTGCACCCATTGAATAGCCCATTGTGCCGAGGCCTCCGCTTGTGAGAAGGGTGCGTGGCTGAAGATATTTATAAAACTGTGCAGCCCAAAGCTGATGCTGGCCGACATCTGTTACAACAATAGTATCATCCGGAGTATTGGCATCTACAGCCTCAATAACCTTTTGCGGATTAACAAATTCATCAATTTGATTTTGGAGGAACGGGCGTTTCCACTCATTTATTTCTGAAATCCATTCATTGTGCTTAATTTCATCAACGCCCGCCGTAAGCAACGGTATAACTTCTTTAAGATCACCGTGAATGTGATAATGGGAAACAACGTTTTTATCCATTTCGGCAGGATCTATATCTATATGTAAAACCTCTGCTTTAGGAGCAAACTTTGCTCTGTTGCCGGCAACACGATCAGAAAATCTTGCACCGCAGGTAATAAGAACATCACACTGTGATGCGGCTC
Source organism: uncultured Anaerotruncus sp. (assembly GCA_900539775.1). GTDB lineage: Bacteria > Bacillota > Clostridia > Oscillospirales > Acutalibacteraceae > Eubacterium_R. The sequence continues at coordinate 298,178 of UQDL01000002.1, forward strand.
TGTTTGATTCAAAGCGGCCGTGCATTCCCACAAGGCCCACATAAAGCCTGTGATCGTGTGGAAAAGCGCCGAGCCCCATAAGAGAAGAAACAACCGGGCAATCTATTTTTTCAGCAAATTTCATTATTTCGCTGCTGCAATCAGCCGAAATTGCGCCGCCGCCGAGATAGATGAGCGGCTTTTTTGCCTTATTAAGAAGTTCCACCGCTTTTTGGATTGATTTTGTTTTCGGATGAACACATTCATCCGGCTGCTGCTTCGGAGCAGGATAATATTCGCATTTTGCGGCTGTTATATCTTTTGGAATATCAACAAGCACAGGGCCTTTTCTGCCGCTGATTGCTATTCTGAAGGCATTGCGCAAAACATCTGCAAGCTCTTCAACGCTGCTAACCATATAGTTATGCTTTGTTATCGGCATCGTGATGCCTTTAATATCAACCTCTTGGAAAGAATCCCTTCCTATCATTGAGGTTCCAACATTGCAAGTGATGGCAACCATAGGCACAGAATCCATATAAGCGGTTGCAATTCCCGTTACAAGATTTGTTGATCCGGGGCCTGATGTTGCAAAGCAAACGCCAACCTTACCGGTTGCTCGGGCATAACCGTCTGCCGCATGAGAGGCGCCCTGTTCGTGAGAGGTGAGCACATGATTAAATGTGTCGCCATACTTATACAGCTCATCGAATATGTTAAGAATGGTACCGCCGGGATAGCCGAAAACAGTGTCTACTCCCTGTTCCTTAAGAACTTCAAGAACGATTTGTGAGCCGTTTAATTCCATAAAATTCCCTCCTATAAAGCAATAACAAACACAAAAACGCGGCGAAAAAACGCCACATTTGCGCAAAAAGTGAATTGTTTAAAAATTTATAAATATTTTAGTATGTTTGTTAAACAAAGTCAAGGTTAATTTTGTGCTTGCCAAATGTTTGTGCTTGATATATACTATTTAAAGAATTTTTTGAAATCAAGGAGAAAAGCAAATGAAGCTTGGTATAGTTGGATTACCCAATGTTGGAAAAAGCACCCTGTTTAATGCAATAACCAATGCAGGCGCACAGAGCGCAAACTATCCTTTCTGCACCATTGAGCCGAATGTTGGCATGGTGAGCGTGCCCGACGAAAGGCTTGACAAGCTTGCAGAAATGTATGAGCCTGACAAGCTTACGCCTGCAACAATTGAATTTGTTGACATTGCAGGCCTTGTTAAGGGCGCATCAAAGGGCGAAGGACTCGGCAACAAATTTTTAAGCCACATCAGAGAAGTTGACGCAATCATTCATGTTGTGCGCTGCTTTGAAAATGACGATATTACCCATGTTGACGGCAGCATAGACCCTGCAAGAGATATCGAAACCATAAATCTGGAGCTTATTCTTTCAGACTTAGACATTCTTGCAAGAAGAACGGACAGCAGAAAAAAAGCCATGAAGGGCGACAAAACCATTGCCCCGGAGGTTGAATTTCTTGAAAGACTTGCCGCAGAGATGGAAAGCGGCAAAACTGCAAGAAGCTGCGACATAAGCGAGGACGAAGCCGAATACCTAAAGGAAGTTTCCCTGCTTACGCTTAAGCCGGTTATCTATGCCTGCAATATGAGCGACGATGATTTTGCAAACGGCATTGAAGCAAATTCAAACTACAAAAAAGTGCAGGAAATTGCAGCGGCAGAGGATGCGGAAACACTTCCGATTTGCGCAGAAACGGAAGCAGAGATAGCAACACTTGATGAAGAAGAAAAGAAAATGTTTCTTGAAGATTTGGGTCTTGAAAAAAGCGGCCTTGACAGACTTATCCAAAAGAGCTATCACCTGCTTGGATTGATTTCTTTTCTTACCGCAGGCAAAAAAGAAATTAGAGCGTGGACAATAAAAAAAGGCACAAAAGCACCGCAGGCAGCCGGGAAAATCCACACGGATTTTGAAAGAGGCTTCATCAGAGCCGAAGTTGTTGCATTTGACGATTTGGTTGCCAACGGATCAATGAGTGCCTGCAAGGAAAAAGGGCTTGTTCGCAGCGAAGGCAAGGAATATGTTATGAAAGACGGAGACATTGTTGAATTCAGATTCAATGTTTAAAACAAAGGGGCGAAATCGCCTCCTAACCGAATTTTTTAACTATTTTATACAAAAATAGATATTACTTGACAATAAATTTTATTTGGTTTATTATATAACTATGGTTGGCAGGAGGATTTTATGGATAAGTTTAACAATATGAACGAAACCGAAATTCTTAACCTTGCCAAAAGCGGAGATAATGAAGCAACAAGCTTTATTATTCAAAAATACAAGTATATTTCCATTAAACTTGCGGCCGAGTGGACAAACGCTTTTATTGAGCCGGAAGATCTGATGCAAGAGGGCATGATAGGCCTGCTTGCAGCAATTAAATCATATGATGAAAGCAAAAAAATCTCTTTTCTTTCATATGCATATACTTGTGTGAGCAATTCCATACAAACGGCACTCCGAAAAGTGAACAGAAAAAAGGATATTCCGAAAAACAGCCTTGTTCCCTTTGAAAAAGAATTTGTTGACGGGAAAGCAAATTCCCTCAGTGCCGAAGATTCTTTCCTTGCAGAGGAAAGCGTTTCAATGTTATTACAGCAGCTTGATAAAAGCCTCTCAAAAATGGAGAACAGCGTGTTGAGATTGTTTTTGGTTGGTTGCAGTTACAACGAAATAGCACAAAGGCTTAACAAAAGTCCCAAGGCAATTGACAACGCTTTGCAGCGTATCCGAAAGAAACTTAAAGAGGTTTCATTCTAAAATCCCGAGAAAGAGCCGAATTTATCGGTAAGAGAGGTAATATTTATGTATCAGGACAAAACATTGGTTTGCAAGGATTGCGGAAAAGAATTTGTTTTCACCGCAGGTGAACAGGAATTTTATGCCGAAAAAGGCTTTGAAAACGAGCCGCAAAGATGCAAAGAATGCAGAGCTGCAAAGAAGGCTTCTGCAAAAGCAGGCAGAGTTATGCATGACGCTGTTTGCGCAAGCTGCGGCGCACCGTGCAAAGTGCCGTTTGAGCCGAAGGATGATCGCCCGGTTTATTGCAGCGAATGCTTTGAGAAAATCAAAAACGAAGGTTAATTTTAGTTTTATCGCCGCCCGTTAAGGCGGCGATATTTATTTTTCATTTTATAAATAATTTAGGGGTTGACAACTTTGCCCTGCTGTGATATTATATTCGAGCAGATACGGAGAGGTATCGAAGCGGTCATAACGAGGCGGTCTTGAAAACCGTTTGGCGCAAGCCACATGGGTTCGAATCCCATCCTCTCCGCCACACCTGCGGTGGGCAATTCGCCTACCGCAGTTTTTTTATTTACATCTCACTCGACAATTTCGTTTTCACAGCAAAAATTCATATGCGGTGGGCAATTCGCCTGCCGCAGTTTTTTTATTTACATCTCACTCGACAATTTCGTTTTCACAGCAAAAAATCACCTGAGGTTTGCAATTTTCATTTTACGATTTATACACAGACAATGAATTAAACAATTCAATACAATCAACAAGCAGAAAGCTCGGCCGAGCGGTTACACCGTACAAGCCGAGCTTTTTTAACTATTTATACAAAAACGATCACAATGCTTTTTCATTATTATAATACTGAGGTCTTCCGAGCGAGCTTTTACCGTATTCAATTGCACGGGTTGGGCAAGAGCAAATGCAAGCCATACAATGAGTGCAGTTTCCAAGCCATTCGGGCTTGCCCGAAACAAGCCTTACATTATTTAAAGGACACACCGATACGCATTTACCACACGAGACGCATTTATCGCCGACAACAAATTTTTTATCGGAAATAACAAATTTATAAAAAGCCTTGTTAACAATTCCGCTTTTAAGACGATCTGTTAATCCCGCCTTATGAACGGGAAATTTTTCATCATTAGAAATAAACTTGGTACATTCCTTGATACGGGAAGCTGCTGCAGAAATAATACTTAATGCCTCTTTTCTTTCAGGAACCGCAAAAAGAGCAATATAATTTTCCGGCATAACAATTTCAAAAACGCCCATATATTCAAATTTTTTCAAATCGCAGAGTTTTTTGATATAAGGCGAAGCATTTCCGATTTCACCGCCGCAATCCATAACGAAATATGCCTTATTATTACCTGAAAAGCTTGATTTTTCTATAAAGCTTTGAAAAAGGCGCGGTATTCTCCAAGCATATGTTGGGCAAACAAAAACATAAGGCCTTTCTGAACTGAAGCTTGCCGCTTGATCATGCCTTATAAAATTAAAAGCATTAACAACCTCATCACCGATTTCATTGCCGACCGATTCAGCCACATAACGGCTGTTTCCCGTGCCCGTAAAATAAATGATCATTATTTTTTCTGCCTTTCTCAAAGTTATTTACCGTTTTGCAATTAAAAGAGCAGCATTATGTGCGGCAAAACCGCATCCATAATAAAAAAAGCAAGCAGAAAAACTGCTTGCTTTTTGGCGCAGATGGAGAGATTCGAACTCTCGCGGCGGTTACCCACCCTACGCCCTTAGCAGGGGCGCCTCGTCACCAGCTTGAGTACATCTGCAAAACCGCTAACTTAAACACACACTGTCAAGTTTTGATACACCGATTAGGTGCTTAACTACTATACCAAAACCGAACCGAAAAGTCAATATAAATTTTATATAATCAAATAAAAAACTGCATACAATATCATTAGCCGAAGCGGCGACTGATAAATTTCTAATAAGAAGGCTTTAGTTTGGCAACGAAGATTTTGAAACACAATGTGCAGGGTTTTATATTTTGCTGCGCCTTGGGAACGCTTATGCATTTTCTTTACAAATGGAGCGGCGGCATGGTAATTGCCGGCATTTTTTGCCCCGTAAACGAAAGCGTATGGGAACATTTAAAAATGATATTCTACCCTTTTATCTTATGGACGCTGTTCGAATATTATTTTTTCAGAGAAAGCTCCTTTTCTGCATTTTCGGTTCTTAACGGTGTGCTGTGCGGAATGATTGCAACGCTTTCCGTCTACTATATTTACACCGGAGCAAGCGGAAAAAGCAATCTTGCGGCAGATATTTTTTCTTTTATATTAGGAGTGGCTGTAACTTTTACGGCAAGCAAAAAAGCAACTGAAAAAGCACAGAGAAAAAACAGATTTTGCGAAACATTTTCCGTTTTGGCAATCTCTTCAATCTCATTGCTTTTTACGCTGTTTACCTTTATTCCGCCGAATATTCCGCTTTTCATAGACGTTACGACAAGTACCTATGGAATTCAACGCCGCTGAAAAATGCAAAAGCGACGGAAAATGAGCACAATTTGTAAAGAAAAACAAGTGCCGATCTCCGCCGCTGTAATTTATCTATAAAATGAGTTTAAACAAGTATGCAGCAATACAATGATGCAAATTATTTATTATGGCCTCTCTTAAAGCGTTTTTTACCTGCTTCTCTGAAAGCATCCAAGCCGCCCTTTTCATCATAAAGCTTTGCAGCCTCAAGGCAAATATCAAGTGAAAGGTTGATACATTCCTCGTTCATATTATCAGGCGTGTCAAGGCGAGTGTGATAATAGGTTTTCGGATCGTGGTTAACGCCGCAAAAACCGGAAGCCATAAGGCCGTATCTGCTGAAGCCCTCGGCATCAATTGCGCCTGGATAAAGCTCCGTTTCGGGCATTTCAACACCGCAATTTACGCCGGCTTCATAAATAATTTCAGAAACTGCATTTGAATTTTTCTGAGTGCCCGTGCAACCGTTTGTATAGATCTGGAGCTGCTCAATTTCACGCATTGTATCCATTGCTATGAAAATTGTTTCAACATCCGAAAGATCCTCTTTATGCCTTTTTGCATAAGCAACAGAACCTCTTAAACCTGCCTCCTCTGAGCCTGCAAGAAGAGCACAAACCTCTGTGTTTTCAAATCTGAAATCATTATCTGCCATTTCTTTCAATACACCCATAGCGATGAAATCCGCAGTGAGGTTATCATTTGCACCGTCTACAATAACTTTCCAGTTAATAAAGAAGCAAATAGCAAAGAAAAACGGAATAAGGATAAGCTGAATAATTCCGCAAACAAGCCAGAATTTACTGATATACACACCGCTTACGCAAGCATGAATAACCCAAATAACATCAAATATCGCAACTGCGATTAAACCGCAAATAGAGCCCGACATAACAGTTGCAAGACTCTTAAGGCCGCCGTGAAGTGAATAAGTCCATTCATTTGCAGCATCTGTGTGACCGCCGAAGATAATTCTTCTTTTTACTTCTCCGCTGGGGGCACGGCGAGCCATAACATTTCTTGACACCTTACGAGGAAACAGAAAATCAACAAACTCACGATACATAAGAAATTCAATCACAAGGCAAGCAAGCGCAAGAAGCACAAAAACAGTTGCCACAATTGCCAAGCCGGGGCCTGAAACAACACCCTTATAGGTGAGCCAGAAAAAGATAACGGAAATAATTCCGATGCATCCGGCTGCAGGAATCCAGCCCATAAATGCTGCGGGATGAACGGAAAAATCCTCCATTTCAACCTTGTCTGCCCACTGCTCAAGCTCGCCCTTTAAATATTTTTGAGCTTTTCTTTCGCTGTGGGAGCCCGGGGATCTTTCTTTGAAGTTTTCGCAAACATAGCGAATTCCGTCAACCATATATTTTTGCGTGGCTGCGGAAGCACCCTTGGTGAGTTTCATAAAACCGACCTCTTTCTAAAAATAATTATGTTTTCATTATATTACAAAACATTTTGTTTTTCAACAACAGAAGTTAAAATTGTTACAATGTTTTTAACGTGTAAAAGCAGTGAATTGCCACTCACAAAATCAAAGCGAAATATTAGGAAATTTGTATAATATTTTAGCACAATGCATAACTATTTTTTCTAAAGTTGTTAATTGTAAACAAAAAACAATGATGATAAAATAGTATTGCATGAAAATTGCATTCCAAACAAAAGGAGAGGACATTAAAAAATGAGCATAAAAAACAAATACCTTGCGGGCCTTATGGAAAGGGTTATAAAAAGAAATCCCAACGAACCCGAATTTCATCAGGCGGTTGAAGAAATGCTTGAAACACTTGATAACGTTGCAGACAGGCATCCCGAATACATCGAAAAAGGTGTGTTTGACATGATTGTTGAGCCTGAAAGAATTATCAAATTCAGAGTTCCCTGGATGGATGACAACGGAAACATTCAGGTTAACAGAGGCTACAGAATTCAGTTTAACAGTGCAATCGGCCCTTACAAAGGCGGCTTGCGTTTTCACCCCTCGGTTTACGAAGGAATAATTAAATTCCTCGGCTTTGAGCAGATTTTCAAAAACAGCCTTACCGGCCTGCCGATTGGCGGTGCTAAGGGCGGCTCCGACTTCGACCCCAAGGGCAAGAGCGACAATGAGGTTATGCGTTTTTGCCAAAGCTTTATGACAGAGCTTTACAGACATATCGGCGCAGACACAGATGTTCCGGCCGGCGATATCGGAGTAGGTGCCAGAGAAATCGGCTACCTTTTCGGCCAATACAAGAGAATAGTTAACCAAAACGACGGCGTGCTTACCGGTAAAGGTCTTAATTACGGCGGCTCACTTGTGCGCACCGAAGCAACCGGCTATGGCCTTTGCTATTACACCGATGTTATGCTTAAGCACCACCACACCTCTTTCAAAGGCAAAACAGTTGTTATTTCCGGCTCGGGCAATGTTGCTATTTACGCTTGCGAAAAAGCAACTCAGCTTGGCGCAAAGGTTATAACAATGAGTGATTCAAACGGCTATATCGTTGACAAACGAGGCATTGACCTTGCGCTTGTTAAAGAGCTTAAAGAAGTTAAAAGAAAAAGAATCAAAGAATATGTTAAGCACCATCCGGAAGCTGTTTACCATGAAGGCTGCAGCGGAGTTTGGGGAGTTAAATGCGACATTGCACTTCCCTGTGCAACCCAAAACGAGCTTGACGGCGAAGCTGCGAAGAAGCTTATCAAAAACGGCGTTTATGCTGTTTGCGAAGGTGCCAACATGCCTTCCACTCCGGAAGCAATTGCGGAATTCCAAAAGAAAGGCGTTCTTTTCGGACCTGCAAAAGCAACAAACGCAGGCGGTGTTGCAACATCTGCGCTTGAAATGTGCCAAAACAGTTCTCGCCATCCTTGGAGCTTTGAAGATGTTGACAGAGAGCTCAAAAGCATCATGGAAAACATTTACAACAAGAGCTGCGAAGCTGCAAAGGAATACGGCGTTGAGGGAAATCTTGTTGCAGGCGCAAACATTGCAGGCTTCATAAAAGTTGCAGATGCAATGCTTTCTCAGGGCCTTGTTTAATAAACTCACACATATAAAAAAACCGAGCATTTAAGTATGCTCGGTTTTTATTTTTCATTTTATAAAAAAATCTATCACTTTGCATTATATTAAAATGATTTGTGAAAATGCGCTTTTATCGTTATTTCCCGTTTATCATAAACACAACGCCGCTCATCGGATGCACCCATTTTCCATTTATGTTTATATAGCAATTTCCAACTCCGAGTTCTGCCTGCTCAACGCTTGCTTCAACGGAATTATTGAAGAAAGGATACATTTTAACATCATATTGTTAAATCAACGGCGCCGCCTGTTGAATGAACAAACGGCCTTGAAGAATCCATATTGGGATATGAAACAAATTCCCTTGCAAGCAAATTGGCTTTTTCTGCATCAATACCCTTTTCAAACATCAGCTTTTCGGCATATCTGTTGAACAAATACTTTTGAACAGCCACGGGGCGCCACGCATCAAAAATTTTAAATGCATATCCTTTCGGCAACAGTTTACTTGCCTCATTAAGCATATCAAAAGTTATTTTTCGCATACGGCATACCGAAACTGCACCCGGAATATTTTGCTGTGCATATTTCGGCTCATAGACAATGTTATTTAAATCATCCGGCAATGAAATAAGCGGTTGACTTGTTTCACAAACAATGATTTTATCCGTTTCCAAAACATGCCATTTGGGTATACGGCTTTGATATTTTTTCATATTTGGGTTACCTCGGTATTCGGCGGACAAACCACCTCAATTTTGATTATTACAAAAATGGAATAATGAGTCAATACAATCGTGGTGAATAACCAAAAATCAGCAGCAAAAGCTGCTGATCGGTTTACGGTTTAAGAAGAAAAGCGGATTCAAGAGGTGAAAATCCCAAATCGCACAAATGATTTTTCACTTTTTCGATTTCTGAATGCATAACAAAGAATTCGGGGTCATGTGCATCGAGACCTATAATTACATCATTACCCACATCAGCTGCTATTTTCCAAAAAACATCCGTTGGATAATGGCGATGAGAAACAAGGCCCAAGAAATTATATTCAAGAGGAAAACCAAGTTCCTTAACCCTTTTGCAAAGGTGATACATTTTTTCGCAATAAACATCCTCACTGCCTGTAAAATGAATCAAATCCGGATGCGCAAGATATGTGAATTTTTCGGTTTCAAGCCCTTCTATACACTGCTTTACATAAGATTCCAAAACCTGCACGCTTTTTGTTTCATTACCGCTGTAATGAGCGGCAGGCTCAAATTCATTAAGATTGAAATGCTGCCCCAAGATTAAATAATCAATACCAAAGCTTTTAAGATAAGCCAATTCATCATTAAAAAGCATTGGATAATATTCAAGCTCAAAGCCAAGCTTTATATCAATCTTATCTGCATATTTATTTTTTAAGTTTTTAATTGAAGCCGCATAATCCGCCGCAAATTCAGGCTCCATTCTAAAAGAGGAATAATAATTACAGCCCTTTGGAAAAAGCATCGGCGCATGATCGGAAAAGCCGAGTTCATCAAACCCCCCTTTTAAGGCTGCAAGAACATAATCCTCATCTTTGCCTATTGCATGGTGGCAACGACTTGTGTGAGTGTGATAATTTTTCATAACACATTTATTTTATCACATTTTTTCAAAAATTCAACACTCTTTACTTGACAAGCACGATACTTTTTCGTATAATACCACTTGCAAACATTAAGTGCTTGCTTTTGGCCCGGTAGTTCAGCTGGTTAGAACGCCTGCCTGTCACGCAGGAGGTCGACGGTTCGAGTCCGTTCCGGGTCGCCAATTTTTTGATATGCTGATATGGCTCAGGTGGTAGAGCGCGTCCTTGGTAAGGACGAGGTCGGCGGTTCAAGTCCGCCTATCAGCTCCAGCTGCGCAGCAATAGCTGCGCAGTTTTTTTATGCCTTTTTCAGAAAACAAGTAAGCAAAGGAAACATTTATTCATTTATATATAATTTAACACCGCAAAAATCAAAAATGCCGCAAGCGAAAAAATTAAAAGGATTAAATCAAGTTTTTCTTTTCGCAAAATTTCCCTGTATTCCATTTTTGCGGCAAAAAAGGCGTAATCCTCACAAAAGGATTACGCCTTAATTTATAAGACATTAAAGCTGTGTTTGCTTAAAACTCAATCAACCGAGCCGCCGTAAACAACAAAGCCGCATTTTTGCCTGCTGCCTGCATTATAAAGCACAAGATACATACCGTCTATTTTACCGAGGCAATAGCAGGATTCCCACGGATTAAGAGAGCCGATTTCAAGCAATTTTGCCGTATCTGCATAAACCGTTTCTGCTGTTGAGCCGTTTTTATAGGTTTTACTTTCAGGCGGCGCATAATTAACGCCTCCCGCATACTCAACAAAACCGGCCTTGTGATTTGCTGTGCCGTCCAATTTATAAACAACAACATAGCTGTTGGCGGATTTACTGTAACATAATGCAGTTTCATGCGGAGAAAGTGAACCGATTTTATTTGCAAGTGAATTATCTTTAAATACATTTTCTGCTGTTTTACCGTTTTTCCACACAACGGGCTCGGGAAAAGAGCCCGTGCCCTGCAAAGCAGTTAAACCCATTACCCTTCCGTAATCCTTTGGACGCAAAAAGCCCTTAACCTTATTATATCCGTGCTTAACGAAGCCGCACGGACTGCCTGACGGCCAATTTTGGTCAAAAGACACAAATGAAGAGACATCGCTTTCACCCGATGCAACGGCTATATGCCCCGCCATTAAGGAATTTATACTTTTTTCCCACACAACAATATCGCCTGCTCTGGGGCGCATCCCTTTTGAATAAACAATTCTTGTAAAATAAGGTGTTATTGCATCTTTAGATGAAAAATTATCATAATATTGCCAGGCATCGCCGTAACCGTTCATTTTAGAAACAGGCACACCGAACACCTTGTTGCAATAAGCTTTTACAACATCAACACATTGATTTTTATTTGTTTTGCTGCCTGCTCCGTCCACATCCGTATACTTACCCGAAAGCGAGGCAAAAAATTCTTTTAAATACACACAATCTCCCCCGTTAAAAATTATTTCCGTCTGACGGATTATTTAATATTCCGAACAAAGTTAATATTTCAACAACACAAGTGCCTATAACCTTAACTTCATCGCCGAGCTGAGGTGAAAACATTGCAAGCACAATGCATATCTGAGCAAGCACGGCAAGCCAAACAACAGGGCTTTTTAATCTTTGCTTCATTTATATTTCCTTACCTTTCCGCTGCTATCTGAAACACACGCTTTATTGCAGCAGACAAAGCGTGCCGTTTAAATTAAAACCAATTATGCCGCTTTGCTGCGGCACACCATTCAAAAGCATTTATAAAAGAAAAATTTTACATTTTTCCTCCGAAATTGCACAGAGTTTCTATGTCTTCCATTCTATGATTAAGCACTTTTATTTGTTCTTTGAGAACAGGTATACGCTCTGCAAAAGAATTATGCTTATCAACCTTTTCCTCAAGCTTTTTGATGCGATAATTGGTAAGCTTTGATGATGCAAGAACTCCGCCGAAAGCACCGACACATGTGCCAAGCAGAGAAAGCAGGGCAACAATTATATTTTCAGTTATAAAACCGCTTCCTTTCATTGATTTATTGAGGCAACCTAACAGATTAGCGAAAAAATCAAAAAAGTCAAGCAAAATAAATTCAAGGTACCGATTATTTCTCTTTTTATATGCGCTATATAGCGCACAAAGGATATATTTTATTGTATAAGTATTGTATATTTATTCTATATTTAATGTATATTTATAATATTTTTTTACATATTCTATTGACTTTGCTTCAAGTGAGTGTATAATATAAGCATAATTATTAGATGCATTATAAATTTGATTTTAAGCAGCCGAAAAACGACATTCAGTCTGCTGCCTAAACGCTAAAGATTTATAATAATACATCGAAAGGCGATGATAAACGAATGCCAAAGGTTTTTATAGACGGGCAAGCGGGAACGACGGGTTTAAGAATAAAAAGCCGCTTACAACAGCGAGATGATATAGAACTGCTTGAAACCGCACCGGAAAAGAGAAAAGACAGCGCAGAAATTAAAAAGCTTATCAATGAAAGTGACATTACATTTCTTTGCCTGCCGGACGAAGCAGCCAGGGAAGCTGTTTTACTGCTTGATAAAAACAACAACCATACAAGAATTATTGACGCCTCAACGGCGCACAGAACAACACCCGGATGGGCTTACGGATTTCCCGAACTTTCACCGAGCTTCAGAAAATGCATAGAGGAAAATCAATTCATCGCAAATCCCGGATGCTATGCAAGCGGATTTATTTCCATAGTTTATCCCCTTATTGAACACGGCATCATAAGCAAGGATTATCCCCTAACCTGCTTTGCGGTTTCGGGCTACAGCGGCGGTGGAAACAAGGCGATTGCCCAATATGAAGCCGAAAACAGAGATGCCGAGCTTGATTCACCAAGGCAGTATGCGCTTGGGCAGGAGCACAAGCATTTAAAAGAGATGCAGGCAATAACAGGGCTTGAACGCACACCGATATTTTCACCAATGATTTGCGACTACAAATGCGGAATGGTTGTAAGCATTCCCTTGTTTACAGACTTGCTTTCAAAAAGCATTACGCCGAATGAAGTCAGAGAAATTCTGAAGGCTCATTACAAAGGCAGTAAATTTGTGAAGGTGCGTGACGAGGGATACAGCAAAAATATGATAGGCGCAAACAATTTTGAGGGCAGAGACGATATGGAAATTGAGCTAAACGGCAACAGCGAAAGATTTGTTATCACCTCAAGATTTGACAATTTAGGCAAAGGCGCAAGCGGTGCGGCAATTGAATGCATGAACATTGCCTGCGGTATCAAAGACGATAAATCACTAAACATCGGAGAGTAAAAAAATGGAACAAACTAACGGAGGAGTTTGCGCAGCAAAGGGCTTTAAAGCCAACGGCGTTTACTGCGGAATCAAAAAAAGCGACTCGCCAACGCATAAAAACGATTTGGGAATGATAGTTTCTGATGCACCTTGTGCGGCAGCAGCTGTTTACACAACAAACAAAGTTAAGGGTGCACCGATAATAATAACCCAAAAAAATCTAAAAAAATCCAAAGGCACGGCAAAGGCGGTTATTGTTAATTCGAAGAATGCAAACACCTGCAATGCCGACGGAGAGAGCAAGGCTCAAATGATGTGTGACCTTGCGGCAAAAGCACTTGGAATTAAAAGTGAAGAAGTTATAGTTGCTTCAACCGGAGTTATAGGGCAGATTTTACCGATAGAGCCTATTGAAGAAGGCATAAAACCACTTACGGACGGACTTTCATACACAGGCAACGAGGCTGCGGCAACGGCTATTATGACAACAGACACAATAAAGAAAGAATACGCCGTTAAATTTGAAATCGGCGGTGTGCAATGCACAATCGGCGGAATGGCAAAAGGCTCCGGCATGATTCACCCGAACATGGCCACAACCTTGAATTTCATAACAACGGATGCCTTAATTGAAAAAGAAGCATTGCAGGAAGCTTTAAATGAAATTGTTAAAATCACATACAACTGCCTTTCAATAGACGGCGACACTTCAACAAACGACATGGTGGCGCTTATGGCAAACGGGCTTGCGCATAATGAAACAATTAAAAGCGGCACAGCTGAATTTGAAGCCTTTAAAAATGCGCTTTACGAGGTTATGATGCATTTAACAAAAATGCTTGCAAAAGACGGTGAAGGCGCATCCAAGCTTATTGAATGTGTTTGCAGCGGCGCTCCGAGCACGGATGATGCAATAGCGGTTGCAAAATCCGTTATAGGCTCAACCTTATTTAAATGCGCAATATTCGGCGAAGATGCAAATTGGGGCAGAATTCTTTGTGCGGTAGGATATGCAGATGCCGAATTTGACATAAACAAGGTTGATGTTGATTTAAAAAGCGAATTTGGCCAAACAGCGGTTTGCAGAAACGGTGCCGGAGTTGAATTTTCGGAAGAACAAGCCGCCGAAATACTTAAAAGCGACGAGATAACAGTGCTGATTGATTTGCACGCAGGCAACGCCGACGCAACGGCCTGGGGCTGCGATCTAACATATGATTATGTTAAAATCAACGGCGATTACAGAACCTAAAAAAGCAAAACAATGCGGCAGAATTACTATTTGCTCAAAGGGAGTATAAAATGGATATAACAAACGCAATGAAAGCCGAAGTGCTGGCAAGAGCTTTGCCGAACATTCAGCTTTACAGAAAAAAAACGATAGTTGTTAAATACGGCGGCAACGCCATGATAAACGAAGAACTTAAAGAATCCGTTATGAGGGATTTGGTGCTGCTTTCAACAATCGGCATAAAAGTTGTGCTTGTGCACGGAGGCGGCCCTGAAATTAACAAAACGCTTAAGGCAATGAACATTGAAAGCAAATTCGAGGATGGGCTGCGTGTTACGGACAAAAGCACCGTAAGTGTTGTGCAAATGGTGCTTGCCGGCAAAGTAAACAAAGATTTGGTTTGCCAAATTTGCAATCTCGGAGGGCACGCAATCGGGCTTTCCGGAATGGACGACAATATGATAAAGTGCCGCCCGCTTGATGACAGCCACGGATATGTTGGTGAAATCATGGATATGAATACCGAGGTTATAAACGAGGTGCTCAACAACAATTTTATCCCCGTTATCTCAACTATAGGTTGTGACGGAGACAACAATTGCTATAACATTAACGCAGACACCGTTGCGGCAGCCGTTGCCGGAAAGCTAAAAGCCGAAGCTCTTATTTCGATGACCGATGTGGTTGGCTTGCTGAAAGACAAAGATGACGACAGCACATTGATTCACAGAGTATATATTTCGGATGTGCCGCGGCTTATTTCCGAGGGAATAATATCCGGCGGAATGATTCCTAAAATTGATTCCATGACACAGGCAATCCGCGAGGGAGTTAAAAAAGCATTTATTATAGACGGGCGTGTTCCCCACTCCATTCTGATGGAAATGTTAACGGATGAAGGCTTGGGCACAATGTTCAGAAGCAGGTGACGGCATGAATACTAAAGAAAAAGACAACGAATTTGTTTCCCACGCATACGGCAGATTTGATGTTGCAATTTCAAGCGGAAAAGGCTCAACCGTGTGGGACGAAAACGGAAAAGAATACATTGATTTCGGCTCCGGCATAGGAGTTACGGCATTCGGAATTGCAGACAATGAATGGAAAGCCGCCGTTGAAGCGCAACTTGATAAAATTCAACACACCTCCAATCTTTATTACACAAAGCCGTGTGCAGATCTTGCAATGATGCTTTGTGAGAAAACGGGAATGAAAAAGGTTTTCTTTGCAAACAGCGGAGCAGAGGCAAACGAAGGCATGATTAAATTTGCCAGAAAATACAGCTTTGATAAATACGGTGAAGGGCGAAAAACTATCATAACACTTGTTAATTCATTTCACGGCAGAACGATAACAACGCTTTCTGCCACAGGGCAAGAAAGCTTTCACACCGTTTTCGGCCCGTTTACACCGGGATTTAAATACTGCCCTGCAAATGACATAAAAGCACTTAAAGAAATGATTACCGACGATGTTTGCGCCATTATGTTTGAATGCATACAGGGTGAAGGCGGCGTGCTTAATTTGACAAAAGAATTTGTTGATGAAATAGCAAACATAGCTGCCGAAAAAGACATTCTTATCGCCGTGGACGAAGTTCAAACCGGAAACGGAAGAACGGGCAAGTACTTTGCCTATATGAATTTCGGCATAACGCCCGACATAGTATCTACGGCAAAAGGTCTTGCCGGCGGGCTTCCGATGGGCGCAGTTCTTTTTGGCGAAAAGCTAAAAGACACGGTTACACCGGGTTCGCACGGCTCAACTTTCGGCGGAAACCCCATTGCAGCTGCGGGTGCAATAAGCATAGTAAGCAGAATCAACGATGAATTTCTTGCCGAGGTTGCCGATAAAGGCAATTACATAAGAGAATATCTGGCTGATTGCAGCGGAGTTAAATCTATATCCGGCATGGGGCTTATGCTTGGAATAGAAACAAAAAAGCCGGCAAAGGAGATAGCGGCAGAATGCCTTGAGCAAGGGCTGCTTGTGCTTACGGCTAAAACAAAAATCAGGCTGCTGCCTGCGCTGAACATCAGCAAAAAAGAGCTAAACAAAGGGCTTAAAATACTGAAAGAGGTTATTGAAAAATGAAGCATTTACTTAAATTACAGGATTTAAACAAAAGCGAAATTCTTGATTTGCTCAATCTTGCAGATCAGCTTAAATACGAAACAAAGCACGGCATTGAGCATCACCTGCTTAAAGGAAAAACACTTGGAATGATTTTCCAAAAAAGCTCAACAAGAACCCGTGTTTCTTTTGAAACCGGAATGTATCAGCTTGGCGGCCAGGCGTTATTTCTTTCAAACAGAGACCTTCAAATAGGCAGAGGCGAGCCCGTGCAAGACACGGCAAGGGTGCTTTCACGCTATCTTGACGGCATTATGATAAGAACCTTTGAGCAAAAAGAGGTTGAAGATCTTGCAAAATACGGATCCATTCCGATTATAAACGGGCTTACGGATTATTGCCATCCATGCCAGGTTCTTGCAGATTTGATGACGATTCGTGAGCACAAAAAAAGCTTTGACGGGCTTAAATTCTGCTTTATCGGAGACGGCAACAACATGGCAAACAGCCTTATAATCGGCGCAATAACAATGGGAATGGAATGTGCGATTGCATGCCCCGATGATTACAAACCTGATGCTGAAATTATGAAGTGGGCAAGTGAAAACGGCAAATTCACTTGCAGCAGCAACATTATTGAATGCGCAAAAGATGCGGATGTGCTTTACACGGATGTTTGGGCTTCTATGGGGCAGGAACAGGAAAAGGCAGAGCGCGAAAAAATATTTAAGGATTATCAAATCAACAACGATGTTTTAGCTGCCGCACACAATGATGCAATGGTGCTTCATTGCCTGCCTGCTCACAGGGGCGAGGAAATCACTGCAGAAGTTTTTGAGACACATGCAGACGAAATATTTGATGAAGCGGAAAACAGGCTTCACGCCCAAAAAGCAGTTCTTGTTAAACTGCTTGGAAACGCAAAATAAAATACACAAACGCAAAAAAGCGGCTCGGTTAAAAACCGAGCCGCTGCTTTTTATATATTCAGTTATTGATAAATCCAATAGTTAAGAGTGAAGCAATTTGAATTAACAACAAACCTTACATCTGCGCCGGGAGCAACCGAAATCGGTTTGATATCGCCGGAAGCAAGAAGATTTGCAACCTCATCCACCTTGTCGCTTGCATTATCTGCATTGGCATACGCAAGATAAATTCCGTTGTTTGCACAATCGCCGGTATATGTGTAGCCGCCTTTAAAATCTTTAAGGCAATTTTCTATTGCGCTGCCGTAATCCTTAACACAAATGCCAAGATAGTTTTCCCAATTCAACTGATAGTTTTGAGCACCGAATGCCCATTTTTTATCACTGTATTTCTTTGTTGCCTCTGCCACTGTGTTTTCCTGATCACAACCGCCGGCAAAAACAAGAGTGTCGCCCTTATCATACATTTCTTCCGGCAAGGCCTGCACTCTGTTTACCATGGTAAATGTGGTTGTTTGATAATATTCATTTGCCATAACAACATCTGCATTATAGCCTACTTGATCCGTATTAGTCCAATGAGAGAATATATAACCCTCTTTCGGAACTGCTGCGGAAACAGAAACAACTTCATCGGCGCTGTACCACCCGGAGCCCTCGGATTGGCCGTAACCGCCTTCACCCGTTACAACTTCAACTCTGAAATCCGCAACATCGCTGTTAACATAAATCGGAGTAAGGGTTACGCCCTTATTTTCATCGTTTACGGTTACCGTAACCGTTTTTTGTGTTGTGTCCTCAAGTGTGTAGCCGGTTGATTCCCAATGGCTGAATTCCATACCTGACGGTGCAGACGGAGCAGTAACCGTTGCCGAATTATCGCTCATAAGATATTCAACATAATAATCAGAAACGGTGTCTATATTTTTAACAACAACGGGATAAGTTTCGCTTTCAGCATCACGATACACGGCAGTGATTGTGCAATCGCATTTTTCAACAAGCAAATTTGTTTGCGGCTTTTTCTTTGTTGAAAGATTAACCTTGGAATCCTTAACGCCTTCTGTGTTGCTTTTGCATTCCCAATGATCAAACACTTTGCCTTTTTCGGCAGGATCTGCCGTGAGGGTAACATTCTGCCCTTCTGTATAAGTGCCGGAGCCTGTGCCGTTTACAACATTAACTATAAAATAGTCGCCGTTAAAATCCTCAAGCTTTTCGTAGTTTGCAGTGAGGGTAACCGTGTAATCATAATCTAAAATAGGAGAATCATAATCGGCATAATCCATAGAAACGGGAATTCCGAGTTGATCTGCCGCATACTGCGCGCCCTGAACAAAGCCTGCGCCGTAAAGAGAAGATGTTTTTGATTTAACGGAGCCAAGATAACCAAGCTTTGTATTACCCGAAAGCACGGCTTCGTACCCTGCAAGAAAACCGCTTTGAAGACTGTTAAACGAAATGCACATAACATTATCTATATATGCATCCGTATCATCTTCCTGAGGATGAGGAGTTCCGTCTACCAAAATGAATTTAACATTATTATAAAGAGGTGCTTTATCGTAAACGGCAACCTCAAAAACATCAGACGGCAAAATAATATATTCAGCGCCTTTTTTAACGGCAAGATCTATATATTGCTCTGCTGTTTCAAGAGAAAGCTTTTCATTTTCCTGAACCTTTGGCTGATAATAGCGATATGAAACACCCGCCTCCTCTGCAAAAGCCTTCACGCCGTTCCAAGCACTTTGATTATAAGCGCCGTCTGCAACATTGCCGCCGTCTGTTATCATAACAATTTTGTAATCGGCCTGTTCCGATTTTGAGCAGCCTGCAAATGCAAAAAGCGACACTGCAATCAATGCAGCACACATAAATGCGGAAAGAATTCTTTTCATAAACCTTTTCCCTCCGATAAAAAGAGTATCATATAAAAATATAATATCAAAGTTGCAAAAATAATGCAATATAATTTTATTGATTTGGGTGATAAAAAGATATATAATGAAATTGACTAAATAACATATTTTGTAACAAAGGATTGATAAAATGCTTGAAAAGCAGTTTGATTACATACTTTCCAAAACAAATTTCAAACCCTCAACAGCCATAGTGCTCGGTTCCGGCTTGGGAGATTTTGCCGATGGGCTTGAGGCTAAAGCAACAATAAATTATTCCGAAATTCCCGATTTCCCCGTTTCAACGGCACCGGGTCACAAGGGAAGATTTATATTTGCAAACATAGCCGGCGAAAACTGCGTGCTGATGCAAGGCAGAGTGCATCTTTATGAAGGATATTCCGCCTCTCAAACCGCCGTACCGATAAGACTCATGCGCATGATGGGAGCGGAAAATTTGATTTTAACAAATGCAGCCGGCGGAATAAACAAGAATCTGAATCCCGGAGACTTTATGATAATAGAGGATCACATTTCAAGCTTCGTTCCCTCTCCCCTAACCGGAAAAAATGATAACTCAATAGGAGTTCGTTTTCCGGACATGAGCAATGTTTACAACAAAGAACTTCGTGCGCTTATTCGTGAAGCTGCCGCTGATTGCGGAATAGAAATTAAAAAAGGTGTTTACATTCAACTCGCAGGCCCCGCATTTGAAACAAAAGCGGAAATCAAGATGTGTGCGGCACTCGGTGCAGATGCCGTTGGAATGAGCACTGCAATAGAAGCACAGGCAGCAAGGCACTGCGGCTTTAAAGTGTGCGGCATCAGCTGCATAACAAACTTGGCCTGCGGACTGAGAGATGTGCCCATAACCTCCGAAGAGGTTAACGAAACAGGCGCAAAAACATCAAAAAAGTTTGCGGCGCTTATAACAAAGCTAACGGAGAAAATTCACAATGGATAACATAATTTACGAAAACGGCAAACTGAGCATTTTAGATCAAACCCTGCTGCCTAACGAAGAAAAATATATCACAATGCAAAGCCTTGAGGAATGCATTGAAGCAATAAAAAAGCTGCGAATCAGAGGCGCTCCAGCAATAGGAATTTTTGCGGGCTATTCGCTTGCGCTTTTCAACGGCGGCCAAATTGATGCGGCTAAAGCGGCGCTTGATTCCGCAAGGCCTACAGCAGTTAATTTAAGCTGGGCAACAACAAGAATTGCCAAAGCCGCAAAATCCGGCAAAAACCTTATAGACGAGGCAAAGGCAATCCATACAGAGGATATTGAGCTTTGCAGAAAAATAAGCGAATACGGGCTTTCGCTGCTTAAAGACGGAGACGGAATTTTAACTCACTGCAATGCAGGCGAGCTTGCAACTTCAAAATACGGCACGGGACTGGGGCCTCTTATTTTAGGAAAAGAAAAAGGCTTTACATTTCATGTATACACAGACGAAACAAGGCCGCTTTTGCAGGGAGCAAGGCTTACAAGCTATGAGCTTGAAAAATCAGGCACGGATGTTCATTTAATTTGCGACAATATGGCAAGCTATGTTATGAAACAAGGGCTTATTGACGCAGTTTTGGTAGGTTGTGACAGAATTGCGGCAAACGGTGATGTTGCAAACAAAATAGGCACAAGCGGCGTTGCTGTTTTGGCAAAGCATTACGGCGTGCCGTTTTATGTTTTAGGCCCGTATTCAACGGTTGATTTTTCCACACCGACGGGAGATGACATTGAAATAGAAATGCGAAGCGGCGACGAAATAAAAACAATGTTTTTTGAAAAGCCCACAGCACTTAAAGAAACAAAATGCCTTAATCCCGCATTTGATGTTACGGATAATAAGCTCATCACTGCCATCATCACAGACAAGGGCATTGTTTATCCGCCGTTTGGCGAAAACCTAAAAAAAATACTTAACATAGGTGAAAAGCATGATTAGATTTCACAACGGCCGTGTGCTTTCGTTTAAAAACGGTTTTGAGATAACCGACGACGAAGTGTGGACCGACGGCAGCGAAATAATTTACACAGGCAAAAGCCTTGATAAAAAGGCCGACAGAGAAATAGACTTAAACGGAAATTTGCTTATGCCTGCTTTTAAGAATGCGCACACACATTCCGCCATGACCTTTGCACGAAGCCTTGCAGATGATTTGCCGCTTCAGCCATGGCTTTTTGATATGATATTTCCTATGGAGGCAAAGCTTAACGAAAACGACATTTACACGCTTTCAAGGCTTGCATTTTTGGAATATCTTTCAAGCGGAATTTCCGCCTGCTTTGATATGTATTATTTCCCCGAAGCAATGGCTAAAGCATCTGTTGATGCCGGTTTCAGAACCGTTATGTGCGGTGCGATAAACAATTTTAAAGAATCCGTTTCCCTGCTGAACGAATATTATCAAAAATACAATTCATACAATGAGCTTATCTCTTACCGCCTTGGATTTCACGCAGAATATACAACCTCAAAAGAACTTATGAGCAGCATTGCAAGCCTTGCAGACAAGCACAGGGCTCCTGTTTTTATGCATTCTTCGGAAACCAAAAGCGAGGTTGACGATTGCATTGAAAGATACGGAAAAACGCCGACGGAATTGTTTGAAGAGCTTGGACTTTTCAATTATGGCGGCGGTGGTTTTCACAGTGTTTGGATGAGCGACAACGACCTTGAAATATATAAAAAGCACAATGTTTGGGCAATAGTTAATCCCGGCTCAAACAGCAAGCTTGCATCAGGAATTGCGCCGCTTAAAAAAATGCAGAAGGCAGGCATTAACACGGCAATAGGCACAGACGGTCCAAGCAGCAACAATGCTCTTGATATGTTCAGGGAAATGTATTTAGCTGCCGTAACACAAAAGCTGAAAACAAGCGATGCAGCTGCCTGTGATGCTGCCGAGATTCTTAAATCTGCAACGGTAGGCGGCGCACATTGCATGGGGCTTTATGACTGCGACATCATAGACACCGGCAAAAAAGCCGATTTAACGGTTATTGACCTACACAGACCGAATATGCAACCGATAAATAACATAATAAAAAACATTGTTTACAGCGGCTCTAAAGAAAATGTTAAGCTGACTATGATAAACGGCAAAATCCTTTATGAAAACGGCGAATTCATCGGCACAGACATCGAAAAAATATATTATGATGCACAAAAGATAACAAACAGATTAAGAAATACTATATAATTTACAGGATAATATAATGAAAAAAAGACAAAAATACGGGCAAAGCCTTCGGCAAAATGCGAACATAGTAACATTAACCGCAATTGCAATTTCGGCAGGAATACTGTTGCGAATTGCGTTTTTTATGTTTTATTCAAAAAACGGAAATATTTATTGCGACGAGGCGATGACTATCTTAAACGCCCGTGCAATTGCAAACAACGGCACGGACATTATGGGAAATGCATACCCGATTTATTTTGCAACTTGGCTTTACGGCGGACAATCAGGCTTTGCAACATACATTATGGCGGCATTTATAAAAATATTCGGCTTTGGGCTTGAAATAACAAGGCTGCCGATTTTGATTTTTTCCGTTTTGGGGCTTTGCGCCTTTGCAGGATGTGCAAAGCTGATTATGCAAAACGAACGGCAGGTATTTTTCGCCACGGCACTGGCGGCTTTAAGCCCGCATTTTATCTATCAATCGGCATGGACTCTTGATTGCGCATTTTTTCCGCAGTTATTTATAATTGGATTGTATTTCCTGCTGAAAGCATATAAGAGCCGCAGCAAATTATGCTATGCGGCAGCAATGATTTTCTTTGCGCTTTGCCTTTATTCTTACATAGCGGCGTTTTTGATTGTGCCTGTTTTTTTGGTGATATTCTTTATCACGGGAATGACTCAAAAGCGCATAAAATTCGGCGAAACTGTTTTGAGCGTTATTGTTATAACGCTTACAGCATTGCCTATCATCGCTTTCGGCTTTGTGCAAACCGGGCTTATCGGTGAATTCTCTATATTCGGCTTCACGGCATCAAAAATGCAGGATTACAACAGAGCCTCCTCTTTTAATTTTGAGGGCGGTGCAAAAGGGCTTTTAATGAATGTTGCATACAACATCATTTATGAGGCAATTCACTTTTTTGTGCCCGACACGGCAATTTATCGGAGTGCCTTTGGAGCAACGCTTGCAGATGCGGCATCAAAAAACGGAGCACTTCAAATTCTTTACAACATCACCACTCCTAATGACAGTATTTCTGCTTTTGATTTCGGCCATGCGCTGAGTGGCATTTTACTGCTTGCAGGCTTTATAACGATTATCATAAAACGCAAAAAGCTGAATAAAGATTTAAAACACACTGTTTTTGCGCTGACGGCAACACTGGCAATATTTGCCGTTTTCGTTAAGCTGCGCAGCTACACGCTTTACAGATTTTCCGTTTTTTATTGGCTGTTTTACCTTGTTTGCGCAATTGCCGCAGCAGGACTTTATGATTCGATAAAGGCGAACAAAAAAGTTAAAAGCACTGTTGCCGCATTACTTTTGGTATGCTCAGTTGCGCTGAGTTTTTACATTTACAGTGATGTTTTCACCGAAAATTCAAACTTTTTCGGCAACAGCTTTATTGCCGCTCTTGAAACGGCTGAAAAAGCCGACGGCAACACGGTTATATTTAACGACACGGCAGATGAAAAGGGCTCAAACGAGCGAGAGGCTGTTTATATTTACTACGCAAAGTATGATGAAAGTACCGAGCTGACCCCGCTTGAAGATTTACTGAAAACGCGCGGAACGATTTCAGATTTTAATTCCGAGAATGCGAAAACTGAGCAAGTCGGAGCGAAGCTTTATTACGAAACATATTCAAGCGGCAAGGAACTGACCGCCGACTCATACATTTTTACCGATGAAACTTTAGATGAATCAAACGCAAAGAAAATCCCCGGCTACGAATACCGTGATTTGGGATATTACAATGTTTTGATTAAAAAGTGACGGTAAATATCACAAACACTATTATGCAATAAAAAAACTAAGAGCGATGAATAATCATCGCTCTTTTTTATTACTTATTTGCCTTTGTTTCGCAATACACACAACGATATGTGCCTATTTCATCGGTGAGTTTAAATTCATAATCTATGCCATCCTCCACGTTGGTGATGCAACGGGGATTTGAGCATTTAACTATATTTACGATTTTCTTAGGCAAGGTTAAATTTTTCTTTTCGGCAACTCCGTTTTTTATAACATTAACGGTTATATTTTTATCTATAAAGCCGAGCACATCAAAATCCAAATCAATAAGCTCATTAACCTTAATAATATCCTTAACGCCGAGCTTTTCGGATTTTGCATTTTGAATTATCGCAACCTGGCATTTTTGCTTATCAAGGCGAAGTGCGTTATAAACACGCATTCCGTTTCCGGCAGTTATATGATCAAGAACATAGCCGTTTTCAATTTCATCAATTTTCATCAATCAAGCCCTCCTGCCCATCTTAACAAGGTGATAATCAGCGCCATACGCATATATTTACCGTTTAAAACCTGCTCAAAATATTTTGCACGGGGATCATCGTCAACCTCTGTTGCAATTTCGTTTACTCTTGGCAACGGATGCATGATTGTGAGATCAGGCTTAGAATTTTCAAGCTTTTGCAAATCAAGTATAAAGGCATCCTTATGCTTTAAATATTCATCTTCTGAGAAAAAACGCTCACGCTGAACACGAGTCATATAAAGCACATCAAGCTGCGGCATAACATCTTCCATTTTATCGGTTTCAATATATTCCATGCCGTTTTTATCAAGATAATCCGTTTTGATGTAATCCGGCATTGCAAGCTCTTTCGGTGCGATAAGCACAAACTTAATATTGCTGTATCTGCACATTGCCTTAACGAGGCTGTGCACCGTTCTGCCGAATTTTAAATCGCCGCAAAGGCCGATTGTAAGATTATCAAGTCTGCCTTTTTCACGGAATATGGTGAGCAAATCGGTCATAGTTTGAGTGGGATGGCTGTGGCCGCCGTCGCCGGCATTGATAATAGGAATGCTTGCCTTTGAAGCAGCAACCTTAGGCGCACCTTCGATAAAATGGCGCATTGCGATTATATCGGCATAGCAAGAAACAACCCTTGTGGTGTCTGCAACGGTTTCCCCTTTAGTGGCAGAGCTTGAGCTTGCCTCGGAAAAGCCCAGAACCGAGCCGCCGAGTTCAAGCATGGCAGCCTCAAATGAAAGTCTTGTGCGGGTGCTTGGCTCAAAAAACAATGTGGCAAGCTTTTTGCCCTCACAAACCTTTGAGTATTTTTTCTTGTTATTGATAATATCAACCGCAAGAGAAATAATTTCATCAATTTCCTCAACGGAAAGATCCGTTGTATCTAAAAGATGACGCATTGGAATGCCTCCTTAATAAGAAAAAATATAATTACATCTCCATCCAAGCAGGATCACTTGGATTTGAAATGAAAGCATGAAGCTTATCAACCTCTTCGGGCTTAATATAACCTTCATCGGCTGCAACCTTAACAAGAGTGCCAAAATCGGAAAGACTGTGGTTTTCTACATTTGCCGATGCAAGGCGATCTATGCCCTTTTGGAGGCCATAAGTGAATATGGAAATAATTCCGAGCACTTCCGCACCGGCTTCACGCAACACATCAACAACCTCAAGAACAGAGCCGCCTGTTGAAATAAGATCTTCTATAACAACAACCTTTTGGCCCTTTTCAAGCTTGCCTTCAATTTGATTTTGTCTGCCGTGGTCTTTATGACCGGAGCGAACATATCCCATAGGCATATCAAGAATGGTTGCGGTGATTGCGGCATGAGCAATACCTGCAGTTGAGGTGCCCATAAGCACATCTGCATCCGGATAATACTTTTTAACTGCCTCTGCAAGGCCGTTTTCAACATCACTTCTTACCTTTGGAAAAGAAAGTGTTAAGCGATTATCGCAATAAATGGGGCTTTTTATGCCCGAAGCCCAGGTGAAGGGATCCTGAGGCTTTAAGAATACTGCTTTGATTGAAAGCAAATCCTTTGCAATTGTTTCTTTTGTGATACTCATATATTAACCTCCTGAATTTAATCTACAAATTCTTTAACACATCTGCGATATGCGGCAACGGGATCGGCAGCCTGAGTGATCGGCCTGCCCACAACGATATAGTCTGAGCCGATTTCCTTTGCCTTTTCCGGTGTTGTTACTCGAACCTGATCGCCTACTTCACCGTCTGCAAATCTAACGCCCGGCGTAACCGTCATAAACGCAGTGCCGCAAGCCTCTTTAACCATGCCTGCTTCCAGAGGAGAGCACACAACGCCGTCAAGCCCTGCAAGCTTTGCGTTTTCCGCATATTTAACAATTGTGTCGTTTATTGAAGCATTGATAAGCAGCTCATTTTGCATTCTTTCCTCACTTGTGGAGGTAAGCTGAGTTACGGCGATAAGAATCGGCCTTGTGCCGTCTGCTTTGGTGAGGCCTTCAACGGCGGCTCTCATCATATCAATTGTGCCAGCTGCATGCAAATTAGTCATATCCACATCAAGGCCGGAGAGCACGCTCATTGCTTTTTTTACGGTATTGGGAATATCGTGAAGCTTTAAGTCAAGAAAAATCTTATGACCTCTTTTTTTAATTTCACGCACGATTGAAGGGCCTTCCGCATAAAAAAGCTCCATTCCTATTTTTACAAAAGGCTTTTCTTCCGTAAATTTATCAAGAAAATCGAAAGTGTCTTTTGCGCTGCTGAAATCGCAGGCAATAATTACATCCTTACCCATTATTCAACCACTCCTATAATATCGCTTAATTTAGTTATTCCGAGCTTTTCACATTCAGCCGGAAGCTGCTCTATAATTTTTTTGCAGGCATACGGATCAACAAGATTTGCCGCACCGACCTGCACGGCAGTTGCGCCCGCCATCATCATTTCAATAACATCAGATGCACTCGAAACGCCGCCGCAGCCCATAACCGGAATGTTGCAGGCTTTGGAAACCTGATAAACCATGCGAACAGCCACAGGGAAAATTGCATCGCCGGAAAAGCCGCCCATTTTATTGGCTATAACAGCGGCTCTTTTTTTAGTGTCCACACGCATACCGAGCAATGTGTTTATGAGGCAAATACCGTCTGCTCCCGCCTCTTCACATGCTTTGGCAATTGAAACAACATCTGTTACATTTGGGGAAAGCTTGATAAACACAGGCTTTGAGGTTACTGCTTTAACGGCTCTTGTTACCTCTGCGGCGCATTCAGGATCTGTGCCGAAGCTCATTCCGCCGCCGTGAACATTCGGGCAGCTTACATTCACCTCAAGAATACCGACTTGCTCTTCCTTATCAAGCAAAGAGCAGGTATAAGCATAATCATCAACGGAAAAGCCGCTGACATTAGCGATAACCTTTTTATGAAAATACTTTTTCATTTGCGGCAATTCAAAATTGATAACATGCTGAACACCGGGATTTTGCAGACCGACCGCATTTATCATACCGTTTTTGCATTCGGCAATTCTTGGTGTGGGATTGCCGAAGCGGGCATCCTTTGTGGTGCCTTTAAACGAAAAAGAGCCAAGAATGTTTATATCGTAAAAATCTTTAAACTCATTGCCGAATCCAAAAGTTCCGCTTGCGGGAACAACGGGATTATCCATATGCATTCCGCAAAGATCAACGGAAAGATCTACCATATAATTTCCTCTCTTTCCAGAACGGGGCCGTCCTTACAAATTCGCTTATTGCCGTATTTGGTTTGGCAAGAGCATCCCATGCAGGCACCGAAGCCGCAACCCATACGTTCCTCAAAGCTGTACTGACCGGATGTTTTGATTTTAGCCTCTATCGCTTTAAACATGGGCATTGGGCCGCATGTATAAAAATAATCATAATCACCGGGAAGAGCATCCGTAACAAAGCCGTGAACGCCATAGCTTCCGTCTGCCGTGGCAACTGTTACGGGCACACCGAGTGCCTTAAACTCCTCTTCGTAAAATATCTCTGCCTTAGTGTTAAATCCAAGAATTACAGACGGAAATTGCCCTGCTGCCACAAGGCATTTGGTGAGATTATAAAGAGGAGGAATTCCCACACCGCCGCCAATAACAAGCGGTTCTTTGGATTTTGAAATATCATATCCGTTTCCGAGGCCCGTTAAACAATCAAGCATTTCGCCGGGCTGCATTTTTGAAAGCTGAAGAGTGCCCTCACCCACCGTTTTATAAATAATTGTGATTGTTTTCTCATCATAATCGCAAACGGAAATCGGGCGGCGAAGAAATTTGCCGTCAAGAGCAATATTTATGAATTGCCCGGGCTTGGTTATATACTGCGTGTCGCCGCCGAGGCACATTTTATACACCGACGGCACAAGCATTTCATTTGATAAAACTTTATAAATATTTTGCTTATACATATTTAAACTCCGAGGCTCGGCGGATTATTCCGCATCAATCGTTGATACGCCGATGGTGATTTCCTCAAGCACATCAAGAAGCACCTTAACGGTGTCAAGCGAGGTGAACATTGTTACATTGTTTTCAACAGCGGCACGGCGAATTTCGGAACCGTCAGAATGGCTGTCACCATGGCTTATGTCGATAGTGTTGATAACATAGGAAATATGACCCTGCCTGAGCGCCTTGAGGATTTCATCACTGCCGTCAACGGTAAGCTTAGCACGAACACGGGTACGAATGCCATGCTTTTTAAGGAATTTGGCCGTGCCGTTGGTTGCCTCAATGTTAAATCCGAGGTCATAAAATCGCTTAATAAGCGGCAGCGCCGATTCTTTATCGTTATCGGCAATCGTAACCAGCACAGTGCCATAGTTTGACACATTCATACCGCTTGCCTGAATTGCCTTATAAAGCGCACGGTTGAGAGATTTGTCATAGCCGATAGCCTCACCTGTTGACTTCATTTCAGGTGAAAGATAAGTATCCATGCCCTTAAGCTTTGAGAACGAGAAAGCAGGTGCCTTAACATACCAGCGTTTTTTCTCTGACGGATAAACTTCTGTTATGCCCTGATCTTTAAGGCTGTGGCCGAGAATTACTCTTGTTGCAATATCTGCCATCGGGATTGAAGTTGCCTTTGAAAGGAAAGGAACGGTTCTTGAAGATCTGGGATTAACCTCAATTACAAAAACGTCGTCGTTTTCATCTGCTATAAACTGAATGTTAAACAAACCTATAATGTTGATTGCCTTGCCGAGCATAACGGTATATTTAATTATCTTATCCTTAACCGCCTGAGAAACGGAGAATGTGGGATAGATTGAAATTGAGTCGCCGCTGTGAACGCCTGTTCTTTCAACATGTTCCATAATACCGGGGATGAAAACATCATTACCGTCGCAAATAGCATCAACCTCAAGCTCACGCCCCATAATGTATTTATCAACAAGGACCGGTTGATCCGTATTTATCTCAACCGCAGTTTGTAAATAGTGGCGCAGGCTTTCTTCATTTGCAACAATCTGCATTGCCCTGCCGCCGAGAACGAATGACGGGCGCACAAGAACGGGATAACCGATTTTTTCTGCAACCTTTACGCCCTCTTCAATATCTGTTACCGCCAAACCTTTAGGCTGCGGAATTCCAAGCTCGTTCATAACCTTTTCAAAGGAATCTCTGTTTTCTGCTCTGTCTATAGCGGCAACATCCGTGCCGATAATCGGAACACCGAGTGCATCAAGCGGAGGAGCAAGGTTAATGGCTGTTTGACCGCCGAGTGAAACTATGATTCCGAGCGGCTTTTCAAGCTCTATAACATTCATAACATCCTCAACGGTGAGCGGCTCGAAATAGAGCTTATCAGAGGTTGTGTAATCTGTTGAAACGGTTTCCGGGTTATTGTTTATGATAATTGCTTCATAACCCGCATTGCGTATTGACCAAATGGCATGAACCGTTGAATAATCAAATTCAACGCCCTGACCAATTCTGATAGGGCCTGAGCCAAGAACGATAATTTTCTTTTTATCTGAAACAATGCTTTCGTTTTCATCTTCATACGAAGAATAGAAATACGGAACATAGGAATCAAATTCCGAAGCGCATGTATCAATCATTTTATAAACCGGGAATATTCCGTTTTCCTTGCGAAGGCGGAAAACATCTTTTTCATCCATATCCCAGCACATTCCGATATACTTATCTGACACGCCCATTTTTTTAGCATCTTTAAGAGTTTCAACATCCTTAACATTTGCCTTAAGCTTGTTTTCAAATTCAACGATATTTTTGAATTTTTCAATAAACAGCATATCGATTTTGGTGGCATTATAGATCAAGATTGGATCAACATTGAGCCTGATAAGCTGTGCAATAGCATAAATTCTGTCATCCGTGCCGATTTTAATATAATCAAGAAGCTGAGCAACGCTGTAATCATCAAACTTTTTCATATAAAGATGGCAAACGCCGATTTCGAGCGAACGAACAGCCTTGAGCAAGCTTTCTTCCATGGTTCTGCCGATTGCCATAACCTCACCCGTTGCTTTCATTTGGGTGTTAAGGCTGTTATTTGCATCGGCAAACTTATCAAACGGAAAGCGTGCGATTTTGGTTACAACATAATCAAGAGTAGGCTCAAATGAGGCAGGTGTGTTTGCAATCGGAATTTCATCAAGATGCATACCAACCGCAATTTTTGCAGACACTCTTGCAATAGGATAACCTGATGCTTTTGAAGCAAGTGCAGAAGAACGGGAAACACGGGGATTTACCTCAATAAGATAATATTGGAACGAATGAGGATCAAGCGCAAACTGCACATTGCAGCCGCCCTCTATTTGAAGCTCACGGATAATGCGAAGAGCAGAATCACGAAGCATTTGATATTCCTTATTTGTAAGCGTTTGAGATGGGCAAACTACGATTGAATCGCCCGTATGTATACCGACGGGGTCGATATTTTCCATATTACAAATTGTGATTGCGGTATCATTTGCATCACGCATTACTTCATATTCGATTTCCTTATAGCCCTTTATGCTTTTTTCAACAAGCACCTGATTAACGGGAGAGAGCGCAAGAGCATTTTTAAGCATAATGCGGCATTCTTCCTCATCATCGGCGAATCCGCCGCCGGTGCCGCCGAGTGTAAATGCAGGGCGAAGAACAACGGGATAGCCTATTTTTTCCGCTATTTTTAAGCCGTCTTCAAGATTATCGCAAATGTCTGACGGTAAAACCGGCTCGCCGAGTTTTTCGCAAAGCTCTTTGAACAATTCTCTGTCCTCTGCCCTTTCGATAGCTTCAAAACGGGTGCCGAGAATTTCAACATCACATTCTTTAAGCACACCTTTTTTTGCAAGCTGCACGCAAAGATTAAGACCCGTTTGACCGCCGAGAGACGGCAATATTGCATCAGGCCTTTCATGGCGGATTATTCTTGCAACATATTCAAGATTAAGCGGTTCCATATACACCTTATCGGCAATTTGTGTATCCGTCATAATCGTGGCAGGGTTTGAGTTGATAAGCACAACCTCATAGCCCTCTTCTTTAAGTGAAAGGCATGCCTGAGTGCCCGAATAGTCAAATTCGGCAGCCTGTCCTATAACGATAGGACCGGAACCGATAACAAGAACCTTGTGTATATCTGTGCGTTTAGGCATATTACTCAGCCTCCTTTGCCATCAATGAAATAAATTTATCAAAAAGATATTCGCTGTCTTGCGGGCCCGGTGCGCTTTCAGGATGATATTGCACCGAGAAAATTTTGTTTTCAACGCTTTCAACACCTTCTGCAGTGTTATCAAGCAAATTCTTATGAGTCATTTTAAGCTCTGTGCCCTCAAGTGAGTTGCAATCAACGGCATATGAATGATTTTGAGAGGTTATTTCGATTTTGCCCGTTTCAAGATTCATAACGGGGTGGTTACCGCCTCTGTGACCGAATTTCATCTTAAATGTTTTTGCGCCGAGTGCAAGAGATATCATTTGATGGCCAAGGCAAATTCCGAATATCGGAAGCTTGCCCTTAAGCTCTTTAACAACATTTATAACAGGGGTTACATCCTCCGGATTTCCGGGGCCGTTTGAAAGGAAAAGCCCATCCGGATGGATTTTCATAATTTCTTCTGCCGAAGTGTCATAAGGCACAACGGTTACATTGCAGCCCTTTTCATTGAGCTTACGAATGATATTAAGTTTTATGCCGCAATCAATTGCCACAACATCATATTTATGATTAGGAGTGCGTGAATACCAACGCTTTTTGCAAGAAACTCTTGAAACCATATCGGTTGGAATTTGATAATCTTTAATCTTTTTAACAGCTTCTTCAAGCGGAGTTGAAGCATCCGTTATCATAACCTTTTGGCTGCCCTCATCACGAATAATGCGGGTGATTTTTCTTGTGTCAACACCGCTGATACCGGGAATTTGATATTCCTCAAGCACCTCCGAAAGAGTTTTTGTGTATCTGAAATTAGACGGCAAATCATTGTATTCTCTGACAATCAATCCGCCCATCGTTAAATTTTTTGTTTCATAATCTTCATCTGTCATACCGTAGTTCCCGATAAGCGGATAAGTCATACACACCATTTGATCGGTGTAAGACGGGTCTGAAACGATTTCCTGATAGCCAACCATAGAAGTGTTGAAAACTATCTCATTTATCGCTTCTTTGCTGTAGCCGAAACCGTAGCCGTAAAACTCACGGCCGTCCTCCAAAACGATTTTCTTATCATAAGGCTTCATAAACAATCTCTCCTCTCAAAACAGTTAAAATATTTTCTCCGCAAAGCTTTTCTCCTTCAAAGGGAGTTGCTTTGCCCATTGTTATAAATTTTTCCGGATCAACAATCCATTCTTTTTCAAGATCTATGCCGCAAAGATTTGCCGGCATACCGGGCTCAATACTGCCGCCGTCAATATTAAATATTTCTCTTGGCCTGACAGACATCATATCAATCAATTTTTCAAGAGATATAATACCGGGCTTAACAAGCTTAGTATACAGCACCGGAAAAGCGGTTTCAAGGCCCACAACACCCATTGCGCTGCCTGCAAGCCCTTTTGCCTTTTCTGCTGCGCTGTGCGGTGCATGATCGGTTGCTATAACATCAATTGTGCCGTCCTCAACGCCTTCTCTGAGCGCCATCATATCGTCATAAGACCTAAGCGGCGGATTCATTTTAAACCTGCCGTTTTCCTGCAAATCCGCATCACACATTGTTAAATAATGCGGTGCCGTTTCGCAAGTGACTTTAACGCCGCGGGCTTTTGCCTTGCGAATTATATCAACACTTTCCTTTGTGGAAATATGGCAAACATGATAACGGCATCCCGTTTCTTCCGCAAGCCGGCAATCACGCTCAATCTGAGCCCACTCACTTTTGCTGCAAATGCCCTTATGGCCATGCGCACGGCAATATTCGCCATCATGAATATAGCCGCCGTGAAGCAATTCGTTTACCTCGCAATGAGCCGAAATGATTAAGCCCAATTCCGAGCATTTTTTCATTGCCTGCCTCATAACGCTTTCATCCTGAACGCCGCAACCGTCGTCCGAAAAGCCGACTGCATAATCCTTTAGTGCGGCAAAATCAACGCATTCGCCTGCCCCTCTTCTGCCTTTTGTTATTGAGGCAAAGGGCAGCACATCGATAACGGCATCTTTTTTGATGATATCGAGCTGAGCATTTATATTCTCAACGCAATCCGGAACGGGATTCAAATTCGGCATTGTGCACACAACATTATAACCCGCTCTTGCGGCAGCCGCCGTGCCTGATTTTATAGTTTCTTTATAAGAAAAACCGGGCTCTCGAAGATGAACATGAACATCAACAAAACCCGGAATCAATAAACACTTATTCTTAAAATCAAAAACACGATCTGCCCCATTTGCTAAAATGGAGTTACCGAGGCTATGAATTCTTGAATTTTCAATAAAAACATCTGATTTTTTAATTTTTCCGCCCGAGTAAACGAGGGCATTTTTAACCAGTAATTTCATAAAACCCATACCTTTCGTTTTAAACATTATATATTATAGCACCCTGTAAGTCAATTACAAATTTATTACAAACACAACTTTTTTATTGAATGATAATTGCCTTTTTATTAAACTGTTAAATATGCAGCCGCAAAGCGCACTAATTTGCGGCAAAGCGTGAAAACGCAAATCACAAAAAACGGCAGAAAGGCTGTGAAAGCAATGGCATTTATAGCAGGTGCGGGAGCCGCAAATGTTGACTTACTTTATGAAAATATGCCAAAGATTCCGGATATAGGTGAGGAG
Source organism: uncultured Anaerotruncus sp. (assembly GCA_900539775.1). GTDB lineage: Bacteria > Bacillota > Clostridia > Oscillospirales > Acutalibacteraceae > Eubacterium_R. The sequence goes on from UQDL01000002.1 coordinate 332,757, forward strand.
GTTTACACAAACAGTTTTTCTCTTCAGCTTGGAGGAGGCTTGCCTGCAACCCTTATAAATTTGGGAAGGCTTGGAATTGAGGCAAAAATCGCAACAGAGCTGGGCGATGATATGTTTTCTGCTTTTGCAAGAGAGAAATTTTGTGAAAACGGAGTTACTCCTGTAAACATATATAAAGGAAACGGAATTCCGCTTAACATCACCTCTGCAATAATTCTTAAAAATGACAGAAGCTTCATAACTTACGGCAAGGGCAGCATAGAACCCAGCGACGAAGCCAAGGAAACCTTTTATTCAATAGCAAAAGGAGCCAAAATATGCCTTATGCAACCCGGCGGATTTGCCGAGGTTTACAAGCGTTTAAAAGCAGAAGGCACAATGATGGTGCTTGATATGAGCTGGGATGAGGACATGAGCCTTGATAAATACGGTGATTTGCTTGAAATTGCCGACATTTACACTCCTAATCAAAAGGAAGCAATGCGAATTACGGGCACAACAGACCCATACGATGCGGCAAGAGCATTAAAGGCTTATTTTAACAAGGTGATTGTTAAAACAGACAAGGACGGTTGTATAGGAATAGACGGTGATGATGAATTCTTTGTTAAAAGTGTTGACGAATTCAAAAACAAAGACAGCACGGGTGCCGGAGATGCGTTTCTTGCGGGGCTTTGCTATGGCCTATTCTATGATTTTCCGTTTAAAGACTGCATTAAATTCGGAAACATAACGGGCGGAAAAGCGGTTACCGAGGTTGGTGCGCTTACAGCTTATGTTACCGAAGAAGAACTTTTGAGATACAAAAAGGAAAAATTTTAATGGCAAGAGAACTAAGCAGGCAGCAACTTATAGAGCGAAGCATAATTAAGAGATTTCGCAAAGAAATATGGAATCCTTTTATACTTGCGGTTAAAAAATATGAGCTTATTAAAGAAAACGATAAAATAGCGGTTTGCATTTCCGGAGGCAAGGATTCAATGCTTTGCGCAAAGCTGATGCAGCAGCTTCAAAAACACAGCGATGTTCCTTTTGAGCTTGTGTTTCTTGTTATGGATCCAGGATACAACAAGGCAAACAGGCAAAAAATAGAAAACAATGCAAAGCTTTTAAACATTCCGATAACGGTTTTTGAAAGCAATATATTTGATGTTGCAAACAGCGTTACCGAATCGCCGTGTTATCTTTGTGCACGCATGAGAAGAGGCTTTCTTTATTCAAAAGCAAAGGAGCTTGGTTGCAACAAAATTGCACTTGGCCATCACTTCAGCGATGTTGTGGAAACAACGCTTATAGGAATGTTTTACGGAGCACAAATTCAGGCCATGCTGCCAAAACTGCACAGCACAAATTTTGAGGGAATGGAGCTTATTCGGCCAATGTATTGCATTCATGAGGATTCCGTTTTGGCTTGGTGCAAATACAACAACCTTGAATTTATACGATGCGCCTGCAGATTTACCGAGGCGTACACGGAAAACGACAATGCAGACGGCCAAAGCAAGCGCCAGGAAATAAAAAAACTGCTGGCAGAGCTTCGCAAAAAAAATCCCAACATTGAAAAAAGCATTTTTAAAAGCATTCATTCGGTTTGCTTGGACACAATGCCCGGCTACAAATCCCACGGTGCAGAGCATTCTTTTCTTGATACATACAACGATTAAATATAATAATAATAAATTCAAAGACTTACCGATAAAAAACATCGGCAAGTCTTTTTTATTTGAACACAAACAACAAGAAAATGCGCCCGCCGTGACGGCGAACGCATTTTCAATATTATTCCATTATATATCAAGGCATTAAACCTTATATTTTTTATCAAATGCCTTTACGCTTTCATACCAATAAGCAAAAGCGGCATCACTGCGCTTATCGCTTAATTCGGACGAATAATCGGTTTTGAGCAATTCGCCCAAATAATTTGTTGTTTTTTCCGCACCGAAATAATTACAATGCGAGCCTCCGTCTCTGTAATCGGCTTTAATATCAAAATCGATTTCATCAAAAAGGAGATTAAAATCAACAAATTGAACAGAGTTTTCCTCAGCAATTTCAACCACGGCATTATGCTTATAATAATCCCAAGAATCATTACTCGGCATTTCAACCAAAAGCGGAGTTATTCCGTTTTCACGGCAAAGCTGAATCATCTTTTTCAAATACATCAAATCCTCGTTGCCGACGGGATTTGAAATATCGCTTTCTTTCATGTTGCTGTTTGCCTTTGCCGCCTTTACGCTGTTGTTAAAATTATAGCCATGGTCAATAGCCATATATCCCGTTTGCTTTCTGTTTTCCTGAAGATCCTTTGGCTTGAGAGTTTTCCATCTGTTATGAAACCTGAAAATGGAGAACTTACTCATAACGGTATCCTGAAATTCATCGGCATTAAGATTATTATAAAAATCATCAAGCTTTTTGCGTGTTTTAGCCGCAGTTTGATAAAGCTTGCCGTGCTTTTTTCCGTTTGGATTGAATGCACCGGCATTTTCATAAAGCATATCGGTTTCTATAATTAAAACCTTTGGTTTTTGAGTTTGAAGCACCTCTTTTAAAAAGCCGTATGATTCAACCGTTGTTTGATGCGGCTTTGAAATAACACAAGAGGTGTAGCCGTAATTAGACCAAAGAGTTGTAGGCACAAAAGCACTGTAAAGATTGCTGCTGCCGATTCCGACTATATCAAGAGAATTTTCCGGCTCAAGCAAGAAACTGTATGCCTTATTAAATCTGTTTTTATAAGTTGTTGCCCTGGATTTTGAGAATACTCCTGCCGAGAGCGATTGAAGAATTATTATAAACACAAGCACAAAAGATACGGTTTTAACAAAGCTGATAACATTTGGCTTTGTGAATATCTTTTTTTCTGATTTTTCCATAGAAACAGTTTTTCCTTTCTGAATATCTCTTAAATCAGAAGTTTGCATAAATAAGATCCTGCACACCGTATTCCTGACCGTAAGCGCCGAAAATAATTATCACAAGAATCGCCGCCATATAGAGCACGAATTTAACGGGGAAAGGAAGCTTGGCAACCTTTTCACGAACGGATATGCCTTTTTCATTTATAACACCGACGATGAAAATAACAACAACGCCGATTGCGATAACCACATAATCCTTTGCATCAATGCCGAGACCGTTTCCGCTACCCGGCACAATTGATTTTAAATCAAAACCGGTAAACACGGAAACAAACATTTTTAAAGCCCTTTTGAGACCTTTTGCTCTGAATATGAGCATACCGCCGTTTACAATAACAAAGGTGCGCAGCATTTGAAAAATGCCAAACGCCTTTGATTTTCTGTTTATTTTGCAAGCTTTGCAAAATTTTGCCGAGAGCGGCTCGAAAAACAAGCCAAGCATCATAAGCAAATAGTAATAAAGGCCGTAAGCAATATATTTCCAGCCGGAGCCGTGCCAAAATCCATTTGCAAACCAAACGAAAAACAGCGCAATTGCAGTTGGAATAAGATTTGCATAATAAGGGCTGAACTTGCCCCTGGCGGATTTTGCCAACTTCATAAACGGCTTTGAAAGCGAAATGGGATAAAAAATATAATCACGCAGCCAAGCGCCGAGAGTAATATGCCATCTTTGCCAAAATTCATTTATTGATTTTGCAAAAAACGGGCGATTAAAGTTTGGCGGCATTTCAATGCCCATCATTTGCCCCATACCGTTTACAACATCCATAACACCGGAAAACTCGCAATAAAGCTGCAGGGTGTAAAAAAGAATAGCCGCAACAATCACAAGACCGCCGTATTTTTCATTGTGATTAAACACATTATTTACAAGGATTGCCGCTCTGTCTGCAATAACAACCTTTTTGAAAAGCCCCCAAATAATGAGCTGCACGCCGAAATACAAATTTTTAAAATTGAAATCAGCGCCTTTATTGAGCTGAGTGCCGAGCTGATCCCACCTTGCAACAGGGCCTTCAACAACCGTGAGCATAAACGAAAGATAAAGAGAGATTCGCAGCGGATTTTTTTCTGCTTTAAATCTGCCTCTGTAAACATCCGTTAAATAGCTGACGGCTTGCAGGGTATAGAAAGAAATACCCATTGGGTGAACTAAATTCAGCTTTGGAATTTCCGTGCCTAAAAAGTGATTTGCGGCACCGCCGAAGAAGTTAAAATATTTAAGAAAAATCAAAAGCCCCATAGACACTGCAACGCCGCCTGCAAGTGCAAGCCCTTTAAGGCGCTTGTAATGCTCCTTAAGCTTTTTGCGCTCTGCTTTTTCAAGATCTTTCTTTTTTTCTTTAAATTTATCATTAAGCTTTTGAATTACAAGCCCCATTCCCCACACCATAAGGGTGGTAGCGGCCAAATATTCAAATCTGCCTTTTGTGGCAACAAGATAAAACACCCAAGAGCCAACAAGCAGAACACACCACTTTGCCTTTTTCGGCACAACTGTGTAAAGCAGAAAGGTTATGCCGAAATAAGCAATAAAAAATACAAATGAGGTATAGCTCATTTAATTAGTCCTCGTCTTCAAGCCTTTTTATCATATTATAGATTGATTTTACCGATTCAAAATTTTCCGGCACAATATCTTCTGCCGTAATTTCAACATCAAATTCATCAGAAAGCTCTGCAACAAGCTGAATCATTGCAAGAGAATCGAACACCTTATTTTTGATAAGCTCGGTATCCTCTGTGAAATCATAACCTGGTTTAACTGATTTAAGCACTTCAATAAGTTCTTCCATTTTTACTGCTCCTTTAAAATTTTTTATTTATTTTGTGCTGCCTGCGCAGCAAGGGATTTTAAATAAACTCTGTCTATCTTGCCGTTTTGATTATGCGGCATTTGCTTGAGCTTAACGCAAAGATTGGGAATAAGATAAGGCGGCAGCTTTGTGCCAAGATAAGAAAGCACAGCGGCTTCATCTGTTTTCTTTGCGCAGTAATAGATAATAATTCTGTCTGTTTTATCGCAATAAACACAGGCACATTCCTGCATTTTTTCCATTGAAGCGGCAGCGGTTTCAATTTCGCCGAGCTCAATGCGATAACCCATATGCTTAATTTGAAAATCTTTTCTTGTGATATACATTATCTCGCCGAATTCATTCAGGCGCACAAGATCGCCCGTTTTATAAACCGTTTCGGGATATGCGTCATTAAGCGGATTTTGCACAAATGCGGCCTTGGTTTTTTCGGGATTATTATAATAACCGCTTGCCAGGAAAGAGCCCCTTGCATAAAGCTCGCCCTCTTCACCCGGTTGAGCCTCAACACCCTTATCATTAACTATCATAACATCACAATTATCGCAATGCCTGCCGATCGGAAGCGGCTCATCATCACGGAATTTGCGATTAACAACATAATATGTGCAGATATCGGTTGTTTCCGTTGGGCCGTAAAGATTTGCAAAAAGAGTGTTTTCGGGCAAATTATTTATCCAATAATTAAGTTGCTTGGTGGGCATAACCTCGCCTGCAAAAAGCACTTTATTAAGATACTTAGGCTTTTGAAAATCAAAAACCTTGAAATTTGAAACCATTGAAATGGCAGACGGAACCCAATAAATAGTGTTTGCCTTATATTCATCCAAAAATTCAACAAGCTTTATCGGAAAAGAAAAATACATTTTCGGCACAATTGCAAGGGTTGCACCGTTTCTGAGCGTTGAATAAACATCTGTTACAGACATTGAAAAATAAAACGGAGTTTGATTTGCAAACACGGTTTCCGATGTGATATCAAAGGTGCTTGAAACCCATTCGGAATACGCCATAACGCTTTTATGGCTTACAACGGCACCCTTTGGAACTCCTGTTGAGCCTGAGGTGAAAAGCGCATAAAGCGGATCCGTGTCTATCTGCCTGCTGCGTATTTGAGCAAGCTTTTCTGAATTGATTTCGCAGGAAAGAGCCTCTTCAAGATCAAAAATTTCACCTGAAAACTCAAGCTGCAAAGCATTTTCGTGATGTTTCTTATCCGTGATAACGGCAACCGGTGAAAGCGCACCGAATATCTTATTTATTCTTGCGGGCGGCATTTCACTGTCTATCACAACATAAAAATTCCCACTGTAAACAACACCGAGCATAGCCGAAATTGTGTTTACACATTTATCAAAATAAACTGCAATCGGCTTGTTTTTTGTGCCCGTTTTGCTCAATGCCGAGCCTATGCTTTGCGCACGCTCAAGCAATTCGGCATAAGTTACGGAATCGTTTAAATCCACAAAAGCAGTTTTATCTTTATATTTTATTGCATTTTCTTCAAGAAAAGTGAGAATGTTTTTCATAATAATTCCCGTAACCTTTCCGGCTGCCTGCAAATTAAAACCCGATAAAGCGCCTGAAGCAGCCATGCAAACGCTTTTGGAAAAGTTGTTTATCGCATCTGTACTAACACGCATAATACAGCTTTCATACGAAACTATAACACAGCGTATATACGTTGTCAACAAAAATAAAATAAAAAATTATTAAGTTTTTTTTAAGACTTTTTATACAATACGACAAGAGAATAATCCCAATTAAAAGCAGCACACCAATTCACTTGCGTTTAGGCGGTAAACAAAAGGCAATAAAAAAGCGCAGAGCACAAAAAATGCCCGCAACAATCTATTGCGGGCATAATGTGCAAAAGCACATCTGAATTTATTCTTTATTAACCGCAGCAAAAATGAGATCGGCGCAATTATCGGTGCCTATTGAGGTGCTGTTTAAGCAAAGATCATAGTTTTGGCATTTACCCCATTGCCTGTCGGTATAATAATTATAATTTATACGGCGGCGCTTATCCGTTTCTCTCATAAGCCTTACCGCTTCCTTTTCCGTGCGGCTTTCATGATACTGAACAACACGCTGAGCCTTAGTGGCCTCATCGCCGTAAATAAACACATTCAGGCAATCATCACGATCTTCTAAAATGTAATCGGCGCATCTGCCGACAATTACACACGGGCCTTTTGCGGCAAGCTCCAAAATAAGTTTGCGCTGAACGGCATAAACACGATCCTCCATTGAAGCACCGCCGCCGTCTCTGCTGACAAAGCCATAAGAAAATATGCTTTTAAAGGGAGAATATTCTCCGGCCTGAGCCACAAATTCCTCTGCAAAACCGGTTTCCTTGGCAACCTCTGAAATAAGCTCTTTATCATAATAAGCCCAACCGAGTTTTTTTGCAAGTTCCTCGCCGATATATCTGCCGCCGCTGCCGAATTCACGGCTGATGGTTACAGTATTATATTTCATAACGATTCCTCCCGAGGATTATTTACAATTACATTTTACAATTTTACAAAACATAAATCAAGAGGAAAGCGGCAGATTACATTAAATCTGCAACCATATCGGCAAATTCTGTTGGATTTTCAACCTCAAGGCCGCTTACGAGGCGAGCTTCGTTATAAAGAATTTTAGTGTATTTTTCAAGCTTTTGTTTATCACTTGCAAAAAGCTCAAACAGTTTTTCGGCAACCTTATGGTCTTTATTTATTTCAAGCACAAGCTGAGCTTTAACGCCGTTGTTACCGCCCGGCATACGGCTGAGAATTTTTGCCATATCAAGAGAAACATAACCCTCTGAAGAAAGGCAAACAGCGTGTGATCCGAGCTTATCGGAAAATTTAACTGCAGTTACATCATCGCCGAGCCAATTTTTCATTTCATCAAGCATTTCTTTGGAAGCCTCATTTTTTTCCGTAAGAGCTTTCTTTTCTTCCTCGCTTGAAAGATTTAAATCATCCTTACAGATATTTGCAAATTGCTTACCGTCATATTCCATAAGCATTTGCACTGCAAATTCATCCACATCATCGGTGAAGCAAAGCACATCAAAGCCCTTAGCAACAACAGCCTCCGTTTGAGGAAGCAAGGCGATTTTTTCCGGAGCTTCGCCGCAGGCATAATAAATTTTTTCCTGGCCATCTGCCATGTTTTCAATGTATTCTTTGAGTGTTACATACTTGTTTTCCTTAACGGATTTAAAAATCATTAAATCTTTAAGCCCGTCTTTCTCTGCGCCGTAATTGGAATAAACACCCCATTTGATTTGAACACCGAAAACATCAAAGAATTTTTCATATTTTTCCCTGTTGTTTACAAGCATCTTTTTGAGCTCTGATTTAATTTTTCTGTCTATTGCTTTAGCAATAATTCTAACCTGATGATCCTGCTGCAATGTTTCTCTGCTTATATTAAGATTAAGATCTGCAGAATCAACAATACCCTTAACAAAGCTGAAATAATCCGGCACAAGATCCGAGCATTTTTCCATTATCATAACGCCGTTTGTATAAAGCGCAAGGCCCTTTTCATATTCCTTGGAATAATAATCAAACGGTGCGGCAGACGGAATATATATTATTGAATCAAATGTTGCAGTGCCTTCCGATTTGAAGTGAATAACATCAAGCGGATCATGATAATCAGCAAAACGGGATTTATAAAAATCGTTATATTCCTCTTCTTTGATTTCATTTTTGTTTTTGCGCCAAAGCGGAACCATTGAATTAAGGGTTTCAACAGCGGTTTCTTCCTTATATTCGCCCTCTTTTTCCGGATCAGGAACGGAATGAGTTGTTTCCATTTTAATAGGATAGCGAATATAATCGCTGTATTTCTTAACAAGCTCTGTTATTGTGAACTGCTCAAGAAAATGAGAATAATCTTCTGTTTCCGTATCATCTTTCATATAAAGAGTAATAACGGTGCCTGCATTTTCCTTTTCGCATTCTTCAAGAGTATAGCCGTCTGCGCCCTCCGAAATCCACTTATGAGCCGTTTCTTCACCATAAGCTTTTGAAACAACCTCAACCTTTTTTGCAACCATAAATGAGGAATAGAATCCAACACCGAATTGGCCGATAACCTCAATATCCTTTTCCTTGGCATCCTCGTTTTCATTTTTGAAATTAAGTGAGCCGGATTTTGCAATTGTGCCGAGATTTGATTCAAGTTCGTCCGCAGTCATTCCGATACCGTTATCCGAAATTGTGAGCGTGCGTGCTTCTTTATCGGCTGAAATAAATATTTCAAAATCATCTTTATCCATGCCGACGGAAGTGTCTGTGAGCGATTTAAAATAAAGCTTATCAATGGCATCGGAAGCATTTGAAATTAGCTCTCTTAAAAAGATTTCCTTATTGGTATAAATTGAATTGATCATCATATCAAGCAGCTTTTTCGATTCTGCTTTAAATTGTTTTTTTCTCATTATAATTCACCCTCAATTTAAAATTAGCACTCTTCGTAACCGAGTGCTAATTATTATTATAGTACGATTTTTTCATTTGTCAACATAATAATCATTAAATCTTTTTGAACAAAAAATCCGCAAGCTTTCGACGCAAACCTTTATATTTCGGTTTCGCCTAATCACCTGCGGATTTTATATTTACTGCGTATTCAAGCAGCACGCTGTGTATATTTTCTATTTTTTTATTTGCGGCAAGCAACAACAACTTATCAAGAATTTTTCCGATTTCCCTGCCGTTACAACCTATTTTTTTTAGATCACTGCCGTTTATTTTTAAATCAGAAACACGCCACGGCGTGCCTTTATCAATCATTTGCACAGCCTTTTCACGAATTTTCAAGAGCTTTTCCAATTCCGTGGCAATTTTTTCCGGATTGTGAGCCTTTAAATCCGCAACGCGAACATCAAGCAAATCAAGAGTAAGAGACGGATTTAAGAGCACAAACCAATCGCCCAACTTAATATTATCCACATCTGCCACGGATTGATGCCAGCGAACAAGAGCTGTAATTCGGTTATAAACCTTATTGGACACCTTTAGTCTTTTAAGCACTTGCCCTGCAATAACCGCGCCCACCGGTGCGTGAGTCTTAAAATGATCCGTTCCGTTTAAATCTGTTTTTTTAACATAAGGCTTTCCTATATCGTGAAGCAACAGGGCCAGCCGCAAAACAGGATCTGCCGGAGCATATGAAACGGCACGAATTATGTGCTCATAAACATCACAGCAATGCCAAGGCGTATTTTGAGCACATCCCACGGAAGGCTTTAATTCAGGAATCACAACAGAAATAACAGATGAATAATCACGCAAAATGCGAATAACATTTTTTCCGCACAGCATTTTCAAAAGTTCGGCGCAAATGCGCTCCGCCGAAACATTTTTTAAAAGATTTTCATTTTTAAGCAGCGCATCACGAGTTTCTTTTTCGATTTCAAAATCGAGCACGGATGCAAATCGCAAGGCACGCATTATACGAAGCGCATCCTCTTTAAATCTTTTGTTTGGATCGCCGACGGCTCTTATTATTCCGTTTTGCAAATCCTGCCTTCCGCCAAACAAATCAACAATGCCGCTTTCATCATTATAGGCCATAGCATTTACTGTAAAATCACGGCGGAGCAAATCCTCTTTAAGTTTTCTGACGAATTCAACACTTTCCGGATGGCGGGAATCTTTATAATCGCCATCCTTGCGAAAAGCCGTTATCTCATAAGGCTTTTTATTTACCAAAGCAGTTACCGTGCCGTGCTTCAAACCCGTTTCTATATGGCGAATATTGCATTTTTCCAGCACGGAAATAATTTCACACGGTGTTGCGGAAGTGGTGATATCCACATCATCAAACGGCCTTCCCAGCAAAGAATCACGCACGCAGCCGCCCACGGCATACGCCTCAAAGCCGCTTTTAATAAAACAATTTATAAGCATTTTCGCATCATTTGGCAGCTGCATAATCACCCTCCTCAACACAAATTTAAAAATCACAATCCATTTTGATAAAACCTGCGAATTTGACAGCCGAAGCAGTTTCAAAAGCATTTGCGCTGTTGCCCCTGCATAAGTGGATTTAATTACAACAAATCACTCTGCGTTATCATCTTTATAAGGATCGTTAAAAACAATTTTCACGGCTGATTTTTTTGCATAAGCATACAATTCTTCACGGACCTGCTTGATTTCACCTTCGCTCAAAAAAGCTTGTTCCTCCGGATAATCCCATTTATCAAAAGGATTTTCCTTTGTTATTGCCATTTGGCCGTTTTCATTTATAACCCAAGGAAAAACAAGGATTTTTCTTTTGTTTTTTACAAAGAACAAGCTTCCTGCCCTGCCGTGGGAAACATTTTTCCAGAACACAAGCTTATTTGCCTGCTTCATTATGGCAAGAATTTGCTGATCATATGGCAAACGGCGAAATTGCTGCCGATTAAAAAGCGGCAACACAACGGCACCGAGCAAAACAACAACAGCAATGATAATAATTATTATTTGATAAGGCTTCATTAAATTTCAATTCCTATCGTTATAATTTCAAAAGGAGAATATTCAATGCAATTTGTTTCGCCCTGCACATCCTCGAGCATATTGAGAAGCTTAACGCTCTTATCAAGCATAATTGATCCTCGCGAGCCGTTTTGCTCAGAAAGCCTTACAACAATCATTCTGCCGTTTTCCGAAAACTTAACGGCTTGCATATAAAGCGGCTCAAATGCAGGAAGATCACATTCAACATCCGCCTTAACAAGAGGCACATTATATTGAAATGCAAGCTTATTTATTTGCGCAGAAACAGCATTTCCGGAATGCGGCACAATCATATAGCAAAAATTATGATTGCCCATATCTGAGGTTATATCAGGCCTGATTGTGGAACGAAGCAAAGAAAGGCTGATAAGATTTTTATCAAAGCCAACTCCGTATTTACTGTCGTTAATAACGGCAATACCGCCGTCTGTTTCCGAAAGATCACACCATTTATGGCAGCAGGTTTCAAACCTTGCCTGTTGCCATGAGGTGTTTTTATGAGTATCTCGTTCAATAAATCCTGCCGAAGTGTCGCAAACGGCTTTTCGTGAGAGCACATTACAATTAAACTCCGCCTTTGCAAGCTTATGCTTTTCATGCCAATCAACAATATTTTCAACTTCAATACCGGGGCTTTGTCTGAAAAACCTTATTATACGGCGCCAAGATGATTTTTCTGTTTTATGAACAACTTCAAATTCGGCACACTCGCCGTTTGCACCCAAGTATTCAAGCGCACAGGCAAGAGCAGGTTTTATTTCTTTATCTCTGTAATTAGGCAAGATATCCCAAGCATCATAGTTTCCTGGGCGATCATCAAATATTTTAAGTTTGTTGAATTCGCCCTTGACCCATTCACGGCAAAGGCGCTTATCATAAAGGGAAGCAAATGATCCGTCATCATTCAAAACAGCTTTATAATAAGGTGTTTCAACCGAGTTTTCGCTTACGCTTACCCAATCTGTTTTTGCGGATGCGGTTCTGAGGCCCGCACTTGAAAGAGCAGGCATATCGGGAACAATCCAATTGCCCTTTTTACCGCAACGAACCGATCTGCCACGAGAATTTTCAACGAAAGTAAGTGCATCACGCTTGAAATTAAGCGTATTAAAGTATCTGCTTCCGGAGCCTATAATTTCATCAAGCGAAGCTTCGATTTTCTCATAATCACGCATGGCATCCTCATAAACGGGGTGAATATGAGACCCGGGCAAAATATCGTGAAACTGATTGAGAAGAAGCTTTTTATATAATGAAGTGATTTTTTCGGTGTTGTTTTCACCACGCAGCACTGAAAGCATTTCGGCAGTTCTGAACTTAAATTCAAGGCGGCGATTTATGCGCTTTAAATTACTTTTTGTGGTAAAAGTGCCGCGATGCATTTCAAGATACAATTCGCCATCCCATATTGAAAGATTTTTATTATCCTTTAAATTCTTTTCAAGAAATTCGGCGCCGCCCATATGAGTGCACTTCGGCATAATCGAAAGCTTATCAAAGCGATGCATAAGCTCTATCATTTCCTCTGTGCAGCCGGAGCCTCCGTCGCCGTATCCAAACATATTCATAGTTTGGCCGCCGCTGTCCTTATCAATATAAGCATCCCAATTTTCCTGAATTTGGCTTGGCATATTCCATGTTATAAAATGAGTTGGCGGAACACAGGCAAGAACCTCCGTACCGTCTATTCCCTTCCAAATAAAATTATTGTGTGGGAAGCGATTGGTATCATTCCAAGTAGACATTTTATTTGAAACAAAATAATCCACACCGCTTTTTTTCAGAATTTGCGGCAAAATCCAGCTATTGCCGAAAACATCCGGAAGCCAAGCGTTATTAACTCTTTTGCCGAACATACGCAAATAAGTTTGCTGCCCGTAAAGGCACTGGCGAATAAGGCTTTCCGCACTCGGAATATTACAATCAGGCTCAACATACATTGCCCCTACGGGCTCAAACTGACCTGAGGCAACCTTTTCCTTAAGTTCGTCAAAAACCGCAGGATAATATTTTTCAAGCGTTTCATAAACGTACGGCTGAGTATGAGTGTATTTAAAATCCGGATATCTGTCCATAAGGCGCAACTGAATAAGCACCGTTCTTAAATTCTTTTGAACGGCATGAATTCTGCGCCAATAATAAGCAATATCAAGATGCGAATGAGCAATCAAAGCCACATCGCCGTTGCCCCTGTAATTGTCGTTTGCATAAATAACTTCATCAACATATTTTTGAGCATCTGCAATTCCTGTTAATTCTTCAGACTCAAAATCAATGCAATTCATTGCATTATTAAGTTCTCTGTTCAGAAATGCCCGATAATCCTCTGAAAACAAATCGCTTTTTGCGATATCAAGCAGCAATTCAAAATCATAAACAAGATTTTGAACAGCGTGATTAACGGTGCAGATATACGCACCCTCAAAAATCTGGCGGCATCCTCTGACGGAAAGACTTTCCGGATTTCGCTCATCATCCGGCTTACTGCGATTGTAACCTTCCATTTCAAAATGAAGCGTTTTTGAAGAATCAACATAAGGCGAAAGCAACATGCGCTCACGATTTGGATCAACACCGCCTATATATTTTCCGTTTACCTTAACGCAAATTTCTGCCGCCGTTTTAAGCGAAAACCAAAGTTCCTTGTTCTGCATTTCCTTGGGAATATCAACATCGGCGGTGATGAATGCTGTGCCGTCCGGCGTGAAATACATATCACCCTTATTAAGCGGGCGTGCAGAATCCGAATAAAACTCATATTCGTTTTCCGATATTTGGCGCGCATCTTTTATTGCCAAGTTCTTTATTTCCCATTTTGAGGAATAAATATATCTTTTAAGCCAACCGAAGCGTAAATCAGTCCACTCCTCCGGGCGCATAGATCTTCTTACAACCTTGATATGAGCCATTTGCAATCCTCCTTATACATCCTGAAAATAAGGTTTTTTGCGAATTGCAACAACCTTAACGGTTTTGTTTAAATCTTTTTTTATCTGTTCTTCAATCCATGCAACACATCTTTCAAGAATAAGGCATTTGGAGCATTCGCCTCTGAAAACAACAGTAAGCTCATTCCCCGAAAAAGAAACGAATTCTATCCAACCGCCGTCGCCCTGAAGCTTTGGCTGAAGCACGGTTTCAACATAATTTTGAATGTTTTTCATTTTTCCACCCTAAATCAAACAAGAATTATATTTTTAATCTTTTCACGAATTTCCGCAAGGCGTGCCTGTGCATTATCACGGTTTTTATCACGAACGCTGTAATACACTTTTATCTTAGGTTCCGTGCCGCTCGGACGCACCGCAAGCCAAGAGCCGTCGCCCCACACAAATTTAAGCACATTTTCGATAGGCAGATCATCAATTCCCGTTGAATAATCAACAACCTTTTCTATGCCGTCAAAAAGCGCAGTTCCCTTTTTGCGAAAATCAGTCATAAGATGCTGAATTTTTTCGGCACCGTCTATCCCTTTCAGAACAAAAGGATCAAGCGCATCAAGATAATAACCGTATTCGGCATAAATATCGTTTAAGCCGTCAATAAGCGATTTGCCTTGAGCTTTATACCAAGCCGCCATTTGGCAAATAAGCATTGCCGAAACAACGCCGTCTTTATCCCTTGCGTGAGTGCCGACAAGATAACCGTATGATTCTTCGTAACCGATAACGAATTCCCGATTGCCGCTTTTTTCATACTGATTTATCTTATCGCCTATATATTTAAAGCCGGTTAACGTTTCATCTATATTAAGGCCATAGCTTCTTGCTATGTCTGCACCAAGCTCAGAGGTAACTATTGTTTTTACAAGAGTTGATTTTTCGTTCAAAGATGACTTTTTCATATCAAGCACAAATTTAACGAGCAAAGCACCTGTTTGATTGCCTGTAAAAAGAACATATTCGCCGCTTTCCGAGCGAACGGCAATACCTACTCTGTCGCAATCCGGGTCTGTTCCGAGCACGATATCTGCACCGATTTGCTTTGCTTTTTCTATTGCCAGATTAAGTGCATCCTTTTCCTCCGGATTAGGGCTTCTTACCGTGCTGAAATTACCGTCCGGAAGTTCCTGTTCCTTAACAACGGTTACATCAAAATTTGCAAGCATTTTTCTGACCGGTAAATTGCCGGTGCCGTGAAGCGGAGTATAAACGATTTTCAAATCTGATTTTTCATTATAAAGAGATTGCATTGAAACGGCATCATAAAAAGCATTAAGCTCTTTATCTCCGATTTCATTTATCAAATCCGCATTAACAGTTTTACCTGCAAGAATTTCGGCTGCTTTGGAATAGCTCTTGCCCTCGATGTATGTAAGCACCTCAGCAGCGGCCTCGGTGCATATTTGGCAACCGGTTTCATCAAACGCCTTGTAGCCGTTATATTCCTTAGGATTATGCGATGCCGTTATCATTACACCGGCAGAGCAGCCGAGCAACCTTGTTGTGAATGAAAGCACGGGAACCGGCACACAATAAGAATATTTATATACCTTGATTCCGCAGTAAGCAAGCACCTTTGCAACGGCATCCGCAAAAGCTGACGAATTATTACGGGTGTCATAAGCAACTGCCACGGAGCAATCCGCCTTAAACTTATTTTTGATATAAGCAGCAAGGCCGAGAGTAGCTCTGCCGACGGTGTATATATTCATACGATTTGAGCCGGCTCCCATAATACCTCTTAAGCCGCCCGTGCCGAAGGCAAGATCCTTATAAAACCTATCTTCCACATCTTTTTCATTGCCTGCCGCCGCAAGCAATTCGGATTTGGTTTCTCCATCTGCAAAAGAAAGCCAATCGTTATATTTTTCCTTGTAATTCATTTTGTCCTCCGTAAAAGGCCATGCCTTAAATATTCATACAGTTTATTTTTAGCTATTATACCACAGCAAAAAACAGTGCACAACAGCCTTTTTGAATTTTAGGCACAAAAAAGCCCTGCAAAAGAAGCTGCAGGGCAAGCACAAAATTATTTATTTTGAACAACAACGAATTATCAATCGTCCACTTCTCTGTATTCAACCTCAACGGAGCCGTCCGCCGCATTGGCATCATTGATTTGATCTCTGACCTCGTTTGCAATTTCTTTAACCTGAAGATACGCAATCAAATCGGTTACGGCAAACACAATCAGACCGATGCCGATAAAGCGAACAAGGGTGCTTTGCGCACCGAAAGGATTTGTGAGGCACACAATACCCAAAACTGACGAAGCAATTCCCAAAAGCATTGTTACAAACCAAGATTTAGGCATTGCTTTCAAAATCCAAAAAGCATCAACAAGATTAAACAATCCGCCCACTAAAAGATAAAGGCCGAGCAAAAAGATAATAACCGTTATAATCTGCCTGTAAGCACAGCACACAACAACGCCTGCAACAGCCGAAATTATGCCAAGAGTAAGCGTGAAAACATATTTTTTATTTATGATATAGCTTAATATGGCATAAACACCGCAGGCAACAAATGCACCGCCGATAAAAAGCGCAGTGTATTGAATCATCTTATCGGGAAAAGCGATGAGAAGTGCTCCGAGCACCGCAGACACGATTATAAGAACGATTGAATATTTTTTTACTTCCGTTATTACTTTTTTCAAAATATACACCTCCCGGCAATGCTTGCATTGCCTAACTTCAGTATAGCATTTTGCATTTTGTTGTCAAATAAACAAATCATAAACAACTTTTTAATTTATTGAAAACAAAAAGGGCGGCAAGCCTTACGACTGCCGCCCGAAAACATTTAAATTTACGAAAAAAGCTTACTGAGCTTCGCTTTCGGAAATTATTTTTTGAGCCACATGCTCCGGGCATCTTTCATACCTTGCAAACTCAGAAGTAAATGAGCCTCTGCCCTGAGTGATTTGGCGCATTGCGGTTGAAAATGTAGTCATTTCCGCATCAGGAATTTCGGAAACAATTTCCTGCATACCGTCTCCAGATGGATTCATTCCGAGAACACGGCCTCTGCGCTTATTTATATCGCCGATAACATCGCCCATTGCCTCATCATTACAAAGCACACGAACGGTTGAAATGGGTTCAAGCAAAATCGGTGCCGCTTTGGTAACTCCTTCTTTGAAAGCGAGTGAAGCAGCCATTTTAAAGCTCATTTCACTTGAATCAACGGGGTGATAAGAACCATCATAAAGAGTTGCTTTAATGCCAACCATCGGATAACCGGCAAGCACACCTTTATCCATGCATTCATTCAGACCTTTTTCAACGGCCGGGAAGAAATTCTTAGGCACCGAGCCGCCTACAACTCTTTCTGCAAACTCAAGCTTTTCGCAAGTGCAGGGCTCAAATTCAATAAATACATCACCGAATTGGCCGTGACCGCCGCTTTGCTTTTTATGGCGGCCTTGTGCAGAAACTTTTTTGGTGATTGTTTCTCTGTATGCGATTTTCGGAGGTGCAAGCTGCACATCAACGGCAAACTTTGTTTTAAGCTTTGCAACCGCAACATCTATCTGCTGCTCACCGAGACCGCTTACAATTTGCTCATGCGTTTCGTTGTTTACACGGAATTTAAGGCTTGGATCTTCCTCACAAAGTCTTACAAAACCGGCTGCAATTTTTTCCTCATCGCCTTTTTTAATTGCTTTTACCGCCATGGAATAAGTGGGCTGCGGAGTATTAACGCCGTCTGCCTTAATAACTTTATCGGCTTTGCAAAGAGTGTCGCCCGTATTAAAGCCGGAAAGCTTAACAACAGCACCGATATCGCCTGACGGAATTTCAGCCGCATCTATCTGCTTAGCACCGAACATCGTTACTATCTTGCCAACTCTTTCGGTGTTGCCCGTTGATGCGTTAACAACCTCTGCACCGGCGGTTAATTTACCGCTTAGCACCTTAAAGAAAGAAAGTTTGCCGATGAAAGGATCGGCCACTGTTTTAAAGCATATTGCGGCAAGAGGGCCGTTTTCATCTGCGGTAAGTTCAATAGGCTCATCATTGCAAATAGCATATTCCGAAGACGGTGAAGGGCAAACATCCGCAATAAAATCAAGCAGTTGATCGCAAGCTTCGCCACTGAGACCGCTGAGTGCAAACACAGGGATAACCGAGCCGTCTGCAACACCGATGCGAAGTCCTTTTATCTTATCCTCAAGCGTAAGCTCCTCGCCGGAGAAATATTTATCCATAATATCCTCGTCTGTGCCGGCAACAGCCTCGTTAAACACTTCTTTTATGGCATCAAATCTTGCAGCATCATCATGGCTGAATTCAACGGGAGTTGCCTTTGCTCCGCTGTAAGCAAATGCTTTTTCCGTTATCATATTATAATAAGCAGCAACCTTACCGTCTGTTATAATCGGAACAACAATCGGGCAAACGCTTGTGCCGAATTTTGCAGCCATGCCGTTAAAGGATTTATAGAAATCCGCACGCTCATCATCCATCTTTGATGCAACTATAATCTTTGACATTCCGCGTGCAGAAGCAGCTTTAAATGCTTTTTCCGCACCAACCGCAAGGCCTGAGCGTGCAGAAACAACTATAATTGCGGTTTCTGCGGCTCTGATACCCTCTGCCGCACCCTCTGCAAAATCGAAAAGGCCCGGAGTGTCAATAATATTTATCTTTGTATTCTTGTATTCAACAGGAGCAACCGCACAAGAAACGGATATTTTGCGCTTTTTTTCTTCTGCATCATAATCGGTTACGGTTGTGCCGTCTGCAACCTTTCCTATTCTTTCAGTTGCGCCGGCTATATTGAGCAGTGCCTCTGCCAATGTAGTTTTGCCTTTTGAAGCGTGGCCTGCCAAAGCTATATTTCTGATACTGTCGGCTTGATATACTTTCATAAAAAACAACCTCTTTTTCAGGGGCCGAAGTGCCCCTTATGTTAAATATTTGTTTACATTGTATAATAATTTTACTATGTTGTCAATTTTTTATGTTAATTTTAACTATCAAAACTAAATTTTTTAACATTCCGATAAAAAAGAGAAATTTTTTTGTTTATTTTACACATAAAACAAACCCGCATTGCAAGTTGCCAAAACAAAAAGGTTTGAAATTGTTAAGAAAAAATTTATTGCAAAATGATTTAAAGCATATTATAATATAGCCGCATTGCATCCACAGGGAAAAACAGGTTTCCCGGTTATTATTTCGTTTGTGTTTGCGGAATAAAATTTCGGAGCAGTAGCAGAAAGGAATTTAATATGAATAAAAACACGAAAAAGCTTGTTGGCGTTGCATTATTTACGGCAATCGTTATAGTGCTTCAGCTTATAGGCGGCGGAATCAAAGTTGGCGCATTTTCAGTTTCACTTGTTCTTATCCCAATCGTTTTGGGCACAGCACTTTACGGAGTAGGCGCAGGCGCTTGGCTTGGCCTTGTTTTCGGAGTTACCGTGCTTCTTTCGGGAGATGCTGCCGCATTTCTTACGGTAAATGCTTTCGGCACAGTAGCAACCGTTCTTGTTAAAGGCATTCTTGCAGGAACACTTTCCGGCCTTATGTATAAAGCCTTTGAAAAGAAAAACAAATATCTTGCAACAGCAGCCGCAGCAGTAACCTGCCCCATTGTAAACACAGGAATTTTTCTTCTTGGCTGCCTTATCTTCTTTATGCCAACAATTACGGGATGGGCACAGGGACTCGGTTTTGAATCCACAACAAAATATATGCTTACCGGCTTTGTGGGAATCAACTTCATTCTTGAATTTGCCGTTAACCTTTTGCTTTGCCCCATCATCGTAAGGCTTATTGCGCTGGGCAAAAAAGAAACAAAATAATGAATTAAACACAAAGCGCAGACTGCGCATAAACATAATCCGCCGAAACGAAAGTATCGGCGGATTTTTTATCAATATTGCAAAAAGCATTAAGCATTATTGCCATCATTGCCTATAATATTAAGATGTGATATAATTACGATAGTTTACACGACCTACATAAAAAACGGCGAAAAAACAAAATTAAAGATGCGGAGGCAGCATAATGAAAATTATCTTTTGCAGGCACGCAGAGCCTGATTATGAACATGATTCAATTACAGACAAAGGCAAAATAGAAGCAGAGCTGCTTGCACGCAGGCTTTGCCGCATTGATATTGACGAAATCTATGTTTCGCCGCTTGGCAGAGCAAGAAAAACCGCAGAATACGCTCTTGAAAAAACAGGCAAAAGCGCAAAGGTTTTTCAATGGCTTCGTGAATTCAACGGCAAGGTTTTAGAAAACGGAGAAATTAAAGGATGCTGGGATAAATTGCCCGAATATTGGACTTCACTGGATGAATATTACAGCGCCATTAAATGGCTCACAACACCGCTTATGAAAAGCGGCACAGCCAAGCGTGAATATGAATTTGTGTGCAAAGGAATAGATGATTTTCTTGCCGAACACGGCTACAAGCGAAACGGAAGATATTATGAAGTTACGAATTCAAATCATAAAACAATAGTTTTCTTTTGCCACTTCGGAGTTGAATGTGCAATTTTAAGCCGAATTTTCGGAGTGTCGCCAATGCCGCTTTGGCATAATTTTGTGGCGCTTCCGTCATCTGTTACAACCATAGTAACCGAAGAAAGAGTTAAAGGAAAAGCGCAATTTCGCTGCATGGAATTCGGAGACACATCTCATCTTTATGCTGCCGGCGAAGAGCCTTCTTTTGCAGCTCGCTTCTGCGAATGCTTTGAAGATAACACACGCCACGATTAAAAAGGCACATGCACAATGCCGCAAGAAGTTTACATATAATGATTTAAAATATTCGATACTTGCACTAATCAGCCCTGCCGCATCGCAGAGCTTTAATAATTTTCACCGGGATTGAAACAATAACGGCTCCCAGTGCAATTCCCATTCCTGCAAGCACGGTTTCCTTAGCATAAAAAAGAAACTCTGCTTTGCGAAAATGAACAAGGCTGCTCATCATATAATAAAGGCTGCCGCCCGGAAGCAACGGCACCGATGCCGGAAGCAACACGGTGTTTGCAGGCGCCATTTTAATTTTTGCCGTTGCAAGCGAATAAACAGAAATGGCAACCATGGCAAAAAGAGTTGAAGTGAAAGTGCCGAATCCCATTTCACCGAAAACATAAAAAAGCACAGCGGATATTGCACCGCCTAAAGTTGCCGGTATAATCATTCTTTTGGAAACATTCAAAATAATACAAAATCCGAGCGTGCCGAGCACACAGGTAACAACACTTTTCATATGCTCACCTAAAAACGGCAAGCGCCGCAGCAAAACCAAGAACAATTGCAAAGGCAATCACAACGGCTTGTGTTATTTGAAATATTCCGGCAATCAGATTGCCGCTCATCATATCCTGCATTGCACTGCCTATACTCATGCCGGGAATAAGCAGCATTATAGTGCCCGTCATTACCATGTCCGGGTGCACTAAAAGCCCTGCAATCTGCGGCACAAAAGCCAGAAAAGCGGCTGCGGTTGATTGAATCAATGTTTTTGAAAAGATATTAAAATCCGTTTTGCGAAACTTAATAAAACCCAAAATATTGCCTATTATTGCCGCAAAAGCGGCATCTGCAAAAGAGCCGCCGAAATAAACGCAAAATGCACCCACGGCAATTGCGGTTGCGCAAGCACGGATTTGCGAAGAATATGAATAATCAATTTTGAAATTGCAGCTTTTGTCTCCGCAAAGCTTTCGAGAAACATTATTAAGCTCCTCAAGCTTGCCCAAATTAAGATCGTTTTTATAAATTCTCCTGAATTCGGATTTTTGCACTCCGCCCTCACTTGCACAAACAACCGCAAACGACGGAATTATAAAAACATTTATATTCTTTGCGCCGCAGCTTTTGCAAACCCTGATTGCAGTTTCCTCCGCTGCCGATATTTCGCCTCCGTTTTCAACGGTTTCTGCGGCAAGATAAGCCGCCAAAGCAACTGTGCTTTTCAAATGAAATCGCCCCCATAAATATTGTTTGAAAAAAATATTAAAAAACACTTGCTTTTTTCACTGAAATGGAGTATTATATTTTTACCGAAAGGGCAAAAATGAATATCGCGGGGTAGAGCAGTTGGAAGCTCGTCGGGCTCATAACCCGGAGGTCGCAGGTTCGAGTCCTGCCTCCGCAACCATAACTGGACACCAGTTTTGATACAATGAGTATCGAAGCGGGTGTCCAGTTTCTTTTGGCAAAAGCCCCTATTTGCAAGGGTTTTCATATACCTTTTAACGAAAGCAGGCTCTACGGTAACCGAGAAATGGTCGCCGTAGAGCCTTTTTGCATTTTTGCCTATGTACTTTTTAATTATAAGTCTTGAGGGTGTGCATTTGGTTCAGAGGAATAATTAAAAGGTGCAACGCTTACGGGGCAACCACCCTACCGTTCCGAACCACGGCATGGGTGTAGAAATCCAGAGAAACCGTGATGTCCCATCCATAGATGTCCTTAAAGAACGAAAACTGGTCAGCCATACCGAATACGCGGTTAATGCCACGCATACCACCACAGCAGTTAAAAGAGTAATTCACGCTGATGTGATCCAGGTGGCGCTCAATTTTTGTATCCAGTTCGTAGAGTTCGGAAACCTCTATGGCGGTCTGGATAAATTTCTCACTGGCTTTGATGCGCTCTGGCATTAACACATAGGCGGTATTTGCTTGTATTTTTGCCATGACCTCATCAAATGAGGGGGTCGGCACTTTGGGTTCGTCAGCCATCTCCAGTTCTATTTGTTTCATTTCCTCCATCGGATCGATGCGAGGATATTTCTTTTCATAGATGATTT
>UQDL01000003.1 GCA_900539775.1 uncultured Anaerotruncus sp.
TATAATTATCAAAATCATATCCTGCATATGTTTTTCCGTTTACCTGCACATCGGTAATTACGGTTATTCCGCTCACTGCAGCTTTAACTGCGGTAATGTTATAAGCATCCGCATTAAGAGTTGCAAGCTTTTCAACATTGGCATCATAAACACTTGAATCAAGCTTGCCTGCATTCATTGCGTTTACAGCCTGCTCAATTGCAGATGCCTGAGTTGTGATTGCAGATTGATTGTCTGCCGTGCCGGGAACTGTTTTTTGCTGAGCAATGGTGTAATTATAATATGAAGCAGATTCAATTGCACTTGCTGCTGCCGAGAGAGCTGCGGGAGAAAGCTTAACATCTCCGTTTGCAGATGAAGCAAGCAAAGCATCAAGTGCGGTTTTGGCATTGTTATATGCAGACCAATCTGCCTGCTCATAAAGAGCGCCCTTGCAATATCTGCAGAAGCCCGTGCCGTCATTTACGCAATCCTCGGTGTATTCTTCCATATCTCCCTGAGCGCAATAAACAACATGAGTTGCACCGTCTTCATTATATCTGTATCTGCGGGCATGGCCCTTAACATTAACATACCTATTGATTTCATATCCGCAAACGGAGCAAATTCTGTGGTCCCAACCGTGCTCCGTGCAGGTTGCTTCTTTATTATCATCCTGAACCACAAATACATGGCCTGAACCGTCTGCCTGATAAGCAAGCGCTGCAATTGCCGCTGTGAGACCATCATATCTTTGCTTTGATGCAGCAACGATTTCTTCCGTGGACATATTTGTATAATCCATATCGGCAATAGCTGCATTATACGCATTCATAAAGCTTGCCCAGCTGCTTTCGGTGTAGCATCCGAATTTATTGCTTTGAGACTTTGTGATTGTGTTTGAGGCATTT
The DNA here is from genome assembly GCA_900539775.1 of uncultured Anaerotruncus sp. GTDB lineage: Bacteria > Bacillota > Clostridia > Oscillospirales > Acutalibacteraceae > Eubacterium_R. Next base: position 891 of record UQDL01000003.1, read on the forward strand.
TGGATTGTTTCAAACAAATCGGAAACATCAACAACAGTTACGGTTTGCTTAACATCATTATTTGTTCTTTGCTTTGATTCGCCGGTTTGCGAAACAAGGAACAATTCATAAATATCGGGTGTTGTGAATGTTGCGCTTGAAATTCCAATATCACCCACGGTTACGATAGTATCGCCCAAAATTGTGTGCGGACCGCTGTATTCCTTAACCGTGATGTTATTTGTGGTGCCCTCACCTGTTTTTGTTTGCATAAGAGCATCATGATATGAAGAAAGATTGAAGTTTGTGCTCTTTAAGCAGTCGCCGCCCTCTTTCCAGCGAACAGCCATTTTGCCCTGATCGCTTGAATAAGTATCTTTGCCAAGTGCACCGAAGCCGAGGCCAAAGAAGTTCATATCGGATGTTTTGCCCCAACTTCTCCAATAGTTATCAAGAGTAAGATTATAAGGCGTTGTGAATGACTGAGAGCCTTTAAGCGTTTTGAAATAAACGGCATTTGTTATTGCACCGCTGAGGTAAACTTTAACATCATCACCGCTTGAGCCGCTTGTGGAGCCTGTTGTTCTTGAAATGATTGTTCCGTTATCAATGCCGGCAAAGCTTTTTTGAAGATTTGCAAAAGCATCATAAGCAGCTTTAAGCACTGCGGTATATTGGCCGATTATATCGGCTTCCGTTGTGAATTCAAGATTCGGAACATTGTTCATAAACTCTGTTGCTTTGGCAACATAAGCCGTTGCAACATCAAAATCTTTATACTTAGAGCCGTCAAACGCATTGGCATAAGCAATAAGATCATTATAAGAATTATTGCCGCCGTTTACGGCAACCTTAGTGTCTGCCGTGATGCGAAGACCCGCCCACGCAGTTTTAAGCTTTGCAAGCGCATTATCATAAATTGCTTGGCTTTCATCTGATTTATCAAGTGTAATAATCTGCAAATAATCCCTGTTTGGATAATAATCAAGGCAAGCATTTATTTGAGTTTCAAGAGCGTTATATGTTTCTGCCGAATAATAATTCTTTGAAAGCAAAGTAAACTGCTGAATTATTTTTTTCATTTCAGTATCATCCACAACTTCGGTTGCGGGCTTAAGATACTTTGTGATTGCATTCTGAAGAGCCGTTGCATAAGTGGTGCCCGTTGTTGAAAGAGGCTGTGACTCATTAAGAACATACTTATCGCCGAAAAGCTCTGTGGTTTGCTCATAAGTATATACAAATTTTGCAAACAATCTTGCGTTATACTGGCCATTTGCATTATTGTTTTCGTATATACCTTTATATTGAGAATAAAGTGTTGCCGCATCAACATAGCCCTTTATGTCATACTTAAACTGATCTGTTGAATAAAGGCCTGTTGTTGCCGCCTTGATGCCCTGCGACTGATTTGCAATAAATGCTGCAACCTCTTGTGTTTCCGTGGCAAGATTCTCGCCTGTTACATGGCCCGCAACATCATAAGAGGAAACTTCATCAAGTCTGCCGAGCATTGTTTGAATTTGGCTTGATTGATACTGAAGCAAGGTTGTGAAATCAACCTTTTTGATTTCATCAAGCAATGCTGCATAGTTAAGAACGTAAATAGGAGATTTAAGATCAAATGTGCCGTAGTGGCCGGTTTCAAATGCCGATTGGCCTTTAAATCCAACCTGATCGTAAACCTTCATACAGGTGTCATCAAACGAAGATCTGTCGCCCGTAAAATAAAGTGTTGTTGAATAACGGCAAGAGCTGTTTGGTTCTGAAGCGGAATTCGTATCTCCGTCCACAATACCAACATAGCTGTTGCTTTCAACATTCTGATAGCCTTCATTATTCGTCCAACCGTGCCATCTGTGCTTAAATCCGAGGCCCTCGCTGGTCGTCCAAAGGGCTCTTGCGCGGTTTGAGTTATTATTATAACCGCTTACTTTATATGTGCACATTGAAATCGGGAAGCCCACATTGTCGCCCGTGCCGTCATAAAGAAGAACAGCGGGGCCGAATTGTGCGCTTACACGAATCCATCTGTTACCGCCGGAATAAATATCCGTTTGATTTGATTTTTGGCCTCTGATACCTGCGTAATAAAGAACATTTGCCATTTCATCTCCGCCGACAAGCTGCTCTGAAGAATATTGATCAACGCTTGTTTGCATGGTGGATTTAACTTTATCAAGCGACCATTTGCCGGCAGACTTCATCTTATCCATTTCGGTTTTAAGATTGATATAAAGAGAGCCCATATCGCTTGAATCGGCATCTAACGTGCCTGCAACAACGCAGATATAAGTTCTGTATGCCTTTATCCAAGCGTTATAAGAATTTTTAAGATTTGTATAGAAGCTGTCCGGTGTGCAGCCTTCAATCATATTTTGATATTCATCAAGCAAAGCCTTCATTTCATCGGCTGTAACCGAGGTGCGGCTCCAATTGATGTTTCCGAGTGTAAACCATTGATCAGACCAACCGTTGTCTGTGCCGTTTACCACACCGCCGACATGTGCGCTGCTTTGCATTGCCATAAAGCAAATGCCTGACCAATTGTTGGCAATAGCAGTATTTAAAGCCGCCGAAACATCAAGATCATAATTTCCGTTTGATGTTGAATGCGGGATTTCTTTAATAAAATTGCTGCTTGAAACGCCGAATTCACTTTCAATATCCGAAACGGTCATAGCCTGATTTTCGGACTTTGTGGTTGTGAACGAAGCCGTATAATTCTTTCCGCCGGAAACGGTAATATATGAGCCGAGATCTGCGGGATTTAAGTAATAAAACTTAACGGAAAGCGATTGGCCGTCATTAACTGCAGCATAATCTTTAAGACTTGCGGTTAACGTTGCGTTGCTTACACTTTCAAGTGAGCCGAGTTTGTAATTCCATAAGCCGACGGTAACATTATCTGTGCCGCTGTCGTTAATGATATTAAAGCCTTTTGTGCTGTTTACACGATTTTGCGGATTTGTGTTGCAAACAAGAACAGACTCGGATTGTGAAATTGTGCCTGTTTGTGTATCTCCGGCGTTAGCAACGAGCGGCAGGCTTGAAGCCACCATCAACACTGAAAGCAAAACTGCAAGCAATCTTGTAAATTTGTTTGTTTTCATAAATTCTCCTCCTCATATAAATTTTGAATGATTCATGCTTCTTGCTGATAAACCTGACCAATCATCTGAAGAAAGAATGCATGATTTATTCAAAAATTTACATAATTATGCAAACGGGTTCACTACGCCCATTTACAGTATTATTAAATACGCCATAATATTATCACAATAATTATAAAGTGTCAATATAATAACGACGATGTTTTAATTTATATTCGTCATTTTATTGCGTGTATTTAATTTTATTTCACAATACAATTGAACCGTTGTGCATCTATGTGAATATTATTAGCGTGATAATGCTGATATTACCATTGAAAATACGGATTTCAAGCTCGTTTTATGCGTGCAAATGTGCAAATTTATACATTTTATACAGCACTTATACGCTGTTTTTGTATGTTTATACAAATATGTACCAAATCGCTTGACTATCGTTTTTTCGTGATATAAAATGAGAACAGTTACAGGAAACACGGCGAAAGAAAGCCGATTTCCGGCAATCTGAAAAGCTACATATTTTATATACGGAGGACGAAAAAATGGCTAAGGAAATTAAAAAAGTTGTGCTTGCATACAGCGGCGGTCTTGATACATCAATCATCATTCCGTGGCTTAAAGAAAACTACAACAATTGCGAGGTTATTGCGGTAAGCGGCGATGTTGGCCAAGGAACTGAACTTGACGGGCTTGAAGAAAAGGCGCTTGCAACAGGTGCTTCAAAGCTTTATGTTTTAAACCTAAAAAAAGAATATGTTGAGGATTATATTTGGCCCTGCCTCAAAGCAGATGCAAAATATGAGGAATACCTGCTCGGCACATCTCACGCACGCCCCTGCATTGCAAAAGGACTTGCAGAAATTGCAATTAAAGAAGGTGCCGACGCAATTTGCCACGGCTGCACGGGCAAAGGCAACGACCAGGTTAGGTTTGAACTTGCATTAAAGGCACTTGCACCGGAAATGCAAATTATTGCGCCGTGGCGTGAATGGAGCATTAAATCCCGTGAAGAAGAAATTGAATATGCAGAGGCTCACAACATTCCGCTTAAAATAAACCGTGAAACAAACTATTCAAAGGATAAAAATGTTTGGCATTTGAGCCATGAGGGACTTGATCTTGAGGATCCGGCAAATGAACCGCAATATCTTAAAGACGGTTTCCTTGAGCTTGGCGTTGCACCCGAACAAGCACCGAACGAGCCGACTTACATCACAATTCATTTTGAAAAGGGCGTTCCCACCGCCATTAACGGCAAAGATATGGGTGCACTTGAAATAGTTGAAAAGCTCAATGAACTCGGCGGCAAAAACGGAATAGGCTTGCTTGACATTGTTGAAAACAGGCTTGTAGGCATGAAGAGCCGCGGCGTTTATGAAACACCGGGCGGCAGAATCCTTTACAAAGCACACGAACTTCTTGAAATGATTACACTTGACCGTGACACATCACACTACAAAAAGCTTGTTGCCGAAAAATTCGGCGAACTTGTTTACAACGGAATGTGGTTTTCTCCCCTGCGTGAGGCGCTCAGCGCTTTTGTGGATAAAACACAGGAAACCGTTACCGGTGATGTAAAACTTAAGCTTTACAAAGGCAATGTTATGAATGCGGGAGTTACATCGCCGTTTACGCTCTATGATGAAAATGTTGCTTCCTTCGGTGATGACGGCGGCGCATATAATCAGGCAGATGCAACAGGATTTATCAATCTTTTCGGCCTTTCAACAAAGGTTAAGGCTTTGCTTGACAAAAGCAGGAACGCAGACTGACAAGCCTGCTTGCAAATGATGAACCTTGCAGAGCAAAAGGTTTATCACATTTAAACTATAACGAGGACGATACTTAAATATGGCACAGCTTTGGAAGGGCAGGTTCAAAAAAGAGCTTGCAAAGGAAACAAACGATTTTAATTCTTCAATAAGCTTTGACTGCAGAATGTTTGAAGAAGACATAAAGGGCAGCATGGCGCATGCGGCAATGCTTGGTGCCCAAGGCATTATTGATAAAAGCGAAAGCGAAAAGATAATTGCGGGTTTGCAGGATATATTGGATGATATTAAAAGCGGTAGCCTTGAAATTGATATGTCGGCAGAGGACATACACACCTTTGTTGAAGGCGAGCTTACGGCACGCCTTGGGCAAACAGGAAAAAGGCTGCACACGGCAAGATCAAGAAACGACCAAGTTGCGCTTGACATTCGCCTTACCCTGCGCAAGGAAATAGGCGAAATCAAAGATAAGGTGCGTGCCCTTATCGGCGTTATATGCGCCAAAGCCGAAGAAAACAAACACACAATCATGCCCGGCTACACGCATTTGCAGCGTGCACAGCCCATCACCTTTGCACACCATATTATGGCATATGCGGCTATGCTTTGCAGAGATTTGGGCAGGCTTGAGGACGCGGAAAAAAGAATGAATTTATGCCCGCTCGGATCAGGTGCTCTTGCAGGTACCACCTATCCGCTGAATCGTGAAGCCGTTGCGGCAGAGCTTGGGTTTGACGGAATCACACTGAACTCGCTCGACGGTGTTTCGGACCGTGATTTTTGCATTGAGCTTGCGAGTGCACTTTCGCTTATAATGGTGCACCTTTCACGATTTTCCGAAGAAATAATTATGTGGTGCAGTTGGGAGTTCAAATTTGTTGAGCTTGATGACGCATTTTCAACCGGTTCATCAATTATGCCGCAAAAGAAAAACCCGGACATAGCCGAACTAGTGCGCGGAAAAAGCGGCAGGGTTTTTGGCGATTTAACAACATTGCTTACAATGATGAAAGGCATTGCGCTTGCATACAACAAAGATATGCAGGAAGACAAAGAAGCAATATTTGATGCAGCAGACACGGTTAAAATGTGCCTTACAGCTTTTACCCCCATGATAGACACCATGACTGTGCTTAAGGACAACATGAGAACCGCTGCGGCAAAAGGATTTATAAACGCTACTGATTGTGCGGATTATCTTGTAGGCAAAGGCTTGCCTTTCAGGGATGCATATAAAGCCACGGGTGAGCTTGTGGCACTTTGCATAGACAAAGGCTTAACTCTTGAAACGCTTCCTCTTGAGGAATACAAAAACATTTGCGAGCTTTTTGACAACGGCGTTTACACGGCGATAAATCTTGAGAAATGCGTGGCAGACAGAAAGGTGCCGGGAGGCCCTTGCAGCGAATCCGTTGATGCCCAAATTGCATTTGCAAAAAAAGCAGCAGGGCTTGAAAGCTGAAAAAGCGGGTTTGTATTTATACTTTAAATTCAAGAAATACACACATAACACAAATCGGCAGAAGCTGCCGAGTATCTTAGGAATATAATCCGAAAGAGCTCGGCGGCTTCTGTTTTTAACATATCCCAACAAATTCAAAAGCAAATAAGCGGCGTTACAAATTTATGTTGACGAAAAGCGCAATAAAAACGAAACGGCTTTAAACAAAGTTTTTAATAATTTGCAAACGATTATTAAACCGATTGACACATCGCCGCCTTTTGGTTATAATGAATTGAAATTGGCACATAACAAAAAAACGGATTTACCGATACGGCAATCAATATGTGCTGTTTTCACATGCGCCCAATTTTTTTGGCGCCGATATTAAAAATTCAATCTGAAAGGCCATGGTAATTGCTATGTCTTATAAAATAGTTGTTGACTCCTGCTGCGATTTAACCGCAGATATGAAGGAATGGAATAATTTTGAAATCGTTCCGCTCACCTTGCAAATCGGTGATTACATTGTTATTGACAATTCCGATTTTGACCAAGATGATTTCATCGGCAGAATGGCGGCAAGCAACAGCCTTGCAAAATCAGCCTGTCCTTCTCCGGATGCATTTGCAGAAGCATGCGAGGGCGATTATGATGAGGTTTACATATTAACTATCACCGACAAACTCAGCGGATGCTATAACAGCGCCGTGCAGGGTGTTGAGCTTTACAAAGAAGACCATTCGGATAATAAAAAAATTCATGTTTTTAATTCACTTGCAACATCAGGATTAGAAACCCTGATGGCACACAAAATCAAAGAGCTTGCCGATTCGGGCAAGGCATTTGAAAATATTGTTGCAGAGGTTGAGGATTATTGCATAAACAGCTGCGGACTTTATTTTTGCCTTGAAAGCCTTGATGCATTAAAAGGAAACGGCAGGCTTTTCAATCTTGCCGCAAATGTTATTGAGGCATTGCGTGTAAAACTGATTTGCCGCCGAACAACAGAGGGCAACATTTCGGTTGCCGGCAAGGATTTAACTCAGAAACGTGCGCTTGCAAAGCTTGCAAATCTTATTGCAAAAGACACGGACGAAAGCAATCTGTCAGGCAAAAAATGCATTATCAGCCATGTTTGCTGTGCTGAAAAAGCAAATGGAATTAAAGCCATTATTGAAGACGTTACCGATTATTCGGCAGAAAATGTTATTGTTTTAAAAGCAAGCGGTTTAAATTCACTTTATGCATCAAACGGCGGAATTATTGTTTCATTTGAAAAATAATATTATAAAAAGCACAACCTCCGAGAAAAATCTCGGAGGTTGTTTTTTATGTATTTAAATTTCAAATCCGGGCAAAGGCGCTATACAGCGTTCCAATATTCCATTCATATATGCAATTGCCGTGCCGTAATTCGTGAAAGGCACACCTTGCTCTGCAGCACAATTCATTCTGTATTCAAGCTCTTTTTGATTCAGCATACAGCCGCCGCAATGAATGATAAGCTTATAACGGCTGAGATCCTTCGGAAATTCGCCGCCGCTGCTCCACTCATATTGAAGCTTTGCACAAGTAAACTTTTCCAACCAGCGAGGCAGCTTAACGGTGCCGATATCCTCACATTGGCGATGATGAGTGCAACCCTCGCTGATAAGAACCTTATCCCCGTTTTTAAGCTGTGAAATAACAGACGCACCATTTAAGGCAGTGCTCAAAAAGCCCTTATACCTTGCCATCAGAATGGAAAAAGAGGTAAGCGGAATATCGGGCGGCACAATCTTGCTTACCTTTCCGAAAACCTGCGAATCGGTAATTACAATTGACGGTTTTTTACCAAGCTGCGCCAATGCCGCTTCAAGCTCCGTTTCACGAAGCACAATTGAAACAGCGCCGGAATCCAAAACATCTCTGATTACCTGCTGCTGCGGCAAAATGAGCCTTCCTTTAGGTGCAGCGGAATCAATGGGAGTAACAAGCACCGCAAAATCGCCGGGCGAAACCAAATCTGCCGCAAGCTTTTTTTCAAACCTGCACCCCGCAAGCGAGCCCAGCTTATTTTTCAAAGCTTCTATCCCCTTCTTTTTACAGGCACTTACATAAACCGTGTTGCTTTCGTCAATCGGTGCAGTGAGCAACAAATCAGATTTGTTAGCGGCAATAATAAACGGTATATTCATTTTGCCGAAAAGCGCAATCAAATCCTTTTCCGCATCAGAGCGCTTTTCTCCGGCAACCGTTACAAGCACGGCTATATCACAACGCCGAAGCACACGCTCGGCAGCTTCAACACGTTTTTCACCCAGAAAACCGCAATCGTCTATACCGGGTGTATCTATAATCACAACCGGACCGAGCGGCAACAGCTCCATGGTTTTTTTAACAGCATCCGTGGTGGTACCTTTAACATTGCTGACAATGGAAACCTGCTGTCCTGTTACGGCATTTACCAAGCTGCTTTTTCCGGCATTTCGCACACCGAAAAAGCCGACATGAATTCTTTCGCCCGAGGGAGTTTCATTCAAGCCCATAAATTTAAAATCCTTTCTTAAATATCCCTCTCTTTTTTCAGGTTAAAATCTGAAATCACGCTCGCCGTTTTCAATTTTAACAAGGCGTTCACGCACAATTTGCTTTACCTTTTCGCTGCCTATATTGTTAATTTCCTTTTCAATGAGAGCTTCACCTTTTTCACGGGTATCCTCACTTGCATAATCCATTAAAAATTCTTTAAGTGTCATCAAAGCGTTTGGATGGCAGCAATTTTGAATTTGACCCGATTTGCAAAGGCTCATAAACCTGTCGCCGGTTCTGCCCTCACGATAGCAAGCAGTGCAAAACGACGGAATATATCCTGCCGTCATAAGCCAATTAACCACCTCATCAAGTGTTCTGTTGTCCGAAACATCAAACTGTTCCGTATCATGAGGCCTTTCTTTCTCACAATAGCCGCCCACGGAGGTTCTTGAGCCGCCGCTGATTTGGCTTACACCGAGACGGATAATTTTTTCTCTGACCTGCGGACTTTCGCGAGTTGATATAATCATGCCCGTGTAAGGCACCGCAATTCTGATGCAGGCTGCAATTTTGCAAAACATTTCATCGCTGAGCGAATTATCAAAATCATTCGGATCAATATCGTCTGCCGGCTTAACCCTTGGAACGCTTATAGTGTGCGGACCAACTCCGTGAACTGCTTCCAAATGCTCTGCATGCATAAGAAGCCCGGCAAATTCATAGCGATATTTATCCAACCCGAAAAGCACGCCGATGCCCACATCATCAATGCCTCCGTCCATTGCACGATCCATTGCTTCCGTATGATAAGCATAATTATGCTTTGGCCCGGTTGGATGCAGATATTCATAGCTTTCCTTATGATATGTTTCCTGAAAAAGTATATATGTGCCGATACCGGCCTCCTTAAGCTTTTTGTAGTTTTCAACAGTTGTTGCGGCAATATTTACATTAACACGGCGAATTGCACCGTTTTTATGCTTAACCGAATAAATGGTTTTGATGCAATCAAGAATATACTCGATAGGATTATTAACAGGATCCTCACCCGCTTCTATCGCAAGGCGCTTGTGCCCCATATCCTGAAGTGCAACAACCTCTTTTTCAACCTCTTGCTGAGTAAGTTTTTTTCTGCCTATATGCTTGTTTTTTTGATGATAAGGGCAATAAAGGCAGCCGTTTACACAATAATTTGAAAGATAAAGCGGCGCAAACATAACAATTCTGTTGCCGTAAAAATCTTTTTTTATCTGCTCTGCAAGGTCATATATTTCGGCAATTTTTTCTTTATTATCGCAAGCAAGAAGCACGCTTGCCTCTCTGTGATTCAGCCCTTTTCTGAGCTTAGCTTTCTCTATAATCTCGTCAACAAGGCGCAAATCATCCTTATGTTCATCGGCATAAGCAAGAGTGGCTTTAATTTCGGCATCGCTTATAAACTCCTCCGCCTTTAGTGATTTTGGGTTATATTCATTCATTTTTCTCCCTCTTTCTGCAGTCAATCATCTATGCAGGCTTTTTTTACATCTCCCCTTGAGGTGACTATTTTGCAACCTGTTGATTCAATTCTGCGTTTTAAACATTTAATACACTGCGCCGCCTCATCACCGGTGCAAATTTTATTATCATAAAGCATATATTTTTTTCTTACGCCAACCGGCGAAAGATTAGGCATAAGCACATTTGCGCCTGCATTTATACCCTTTTCCCTGCCAAGCGGATCAATTGTGCCAAGTGCCGTTGTGGCAGGCAAAAGCACAAACGGCAAAGTAAGCCTTATAAGCGCAAGCATAAATAATGTTAAATCCGCACTTCCCCCAAGCATATTTGCAAAAGGAGTGCTGCCGTGCGGCACAAAAGGCCCTATTCCGACCATATCCGGATTCAACTCACGCAAAAAAATCATTTCATCCGCAAGCATTTTCTCCGTTTGAAAAGGAGAACCAACCATAAATCCCGCGCCAACCTGATAGCCAAGTGACTTTAAATCATAAAGGCACTTAATGCGGTTATCAAAGCTCATTTGAGGAGGATGCAGTCTTTCATAATGCAGCTTATTTGCGGTTTCATGGCGAAGCAAATATCTGTCCGCCCCTGCAAGCCGAAGCTTCTTATAGCTTTCAAGGCTGCGCTCTCCTACGGAGAGTGTTACGGCGCAATCCGGATAGGCCGATTTGATTTTAGACACTATACCGCAAAGCACCTCATCGGAATAATATGCATCCTCTCCGCCTTGCAGCACAAAGGTGCGAAATCCCAGCTCATAGCCGTTTTTTGCACATTCAAGAATTTCATCGGCAGAAAGCCTGTATCTTTGAGCGTTTGAATTGCTGCGCCTGATTCCACAGTAAAAGCAATCGTTTTTGCAATAATTGCTAAATTCAATCAAGCCTCTGATATAAACCTGCTTACCGTAAATTTTATTTCTCAGCTCAGCAGCCGCCGCAAATGCGGATTCCGCACATTCGGCACGATTTTTAATCAAACAAAGGTATTCGGCCGAATCAAGCTTTGCACCGCTTTTGAGCTTTTTAATCAGCGCCTCACACATTTCCATACGCGGTTTTTGCATAAACACCTGAAAGCCTGCCGATTTTTCCGCCTAAATCATTTATAACATTTTGGGGTGCATCAACGGCAACAGAGATAACGCTGATATTCTTTTTATGATAAGGCACGCCCATTCTGCCGATTATATACTCTCCGAATTGAGAAAGAATTTCATTAAGGGCGGCAACACTGCTTTTATCTTCCACAATAATTCCGACAACGGCAACTCGAGTTTCCATCTACATTCTCCTTAAAAATTACAGAGTAAACCATAAGCCTAAAAAACACACAAAAAAGCCGCACCCGAAAGAGTGCGGCATACCAAGCATATTAAGGCCGTGAAGAATGCGCAATCGGCGCATTTTGCCAAAAAAACGGCCCGATAATGCAATAATAAGCTGCTCTTTCGGTTAGGACGATTCATGTGCTTTCCGTCAGCTGCAACTGAAATAAACATATCTGTTAAAAAATAATATAACACAAAGCAAGGTGTTTTTCAACGGGTATTGCTTTAAATTTAAAATGATGTATAATTTTAATATGCGAATTATAAATTTTAAGATTAACGAAAACGACGCCGGTTTGCAAATCCGTGATTATCTGCGCAACTTCGGCGTTTCTGCGGCATTGCTTACAAAGTTAAAGCAAACCGAAAACGGAATAACAAAAAACGGTGTTTTTGCAAAAGCCATAGAAACAATAGAATCCGGCGATGAGCTTTCAATAAAAATCGAAAGCAAGGGCAGCATGCCGGCGCCCGCAAATCTTCCGCTTGAAATTATATATGAGGATGAAGATGTTTTGGCACTGAATAAACCGCCCGCCATGCCCGTTCACGAAAGCCGCAATCACAGGGGCGACACTCTTTCAAATGCGGTTGCAAATTATATGCAAGGCAAAAACAAAACCGCCTTTCGTGCTGTTTTCAGACTCGACAGGGACACAAGCGGAATAGTGCTTACGGCAAAAAACGAGCTTGCCGCCGCAAAGCTTGCGGGAAAAATAAAGAAGGACTATTATGCAGTTGTTTGCGGTGAAATAAGAGGATGCGGCACAATAGATGCACCCATTCGCAGAATAGAGAGCAGCATTATTAAAAGAGGGGTTTTTGAAGACGGCGAAACGGCTGTAACTCATTATGAAAGCATAAAAACAAACGGCAAATACTCTTTGCTTAAAATAAATCTTGAAACGGGGCGCACTCATCAAATAAGAGTGCATTTTTCAAATCTGGGCCACCCATTGGCAGGAGATGAATTATACGGCGGAAACACCTGTGATATATCACGCCAAGCATTGCACTGCAGAGCAATTCGCTTCACGCACCCCGTAACAGGCAAAGAAATTTCGCTTTTCTGTGATTTTCCGAGTGATATGAAAAAGCTGATTGAGGAGATGAGCTGATGCCTGCATTTTCAACACATTATATTTTTGCTGAGGAAGTTATGGCGGATTTGCGCCGAATTGCAAAAGAAAACGGATTTTCCCTTTGCGAAAATGCCGTTTATATAGGCTCACAAGGGCCTGATATTTTCTTTTTTCACAGAGCGTTGCCTTGGCAAAAGGGAAAAACACTGCGAAAAACCGGTTCTGCCATACACCGTACAAAATTCGGTGATGTTCTTGACGGCTTTGCCGATTATATAAAAGCAAGCAGCAGGCCGGATATTGCAAAAAGCTACGCATACGGTTTTATACTGCATTATGCAGCAGACAGGAATTGCCACCCATACATATACAGCCTTCAAGAAAAAATAACAAAAAAACAGCCTCGGGCAAACCCTAATTCAACACACAATATGATTGAATTTGCAATTGATTCGGTGCTGCTGAGCAAAATCAAAAGCATTGCTTCACCACGCGGTTTTGACACTTCACAAACATTTAACTATACGGCAGAAGAAAAGCATGAAATAGCAACAATGCTGTCTTTTGTTTCATCTGTTTTTTCTGAAACACCGATTTCAATATCGGATGCAGAGCTTGCCATTGAGGACACAAAACACGCCCAACACCTTTTAACAGACGCTGACGGCAAAAAAGCTGCATTTCTGCAAAAAGCAGAAATGCTTGCCGCACCGTTTACAAATAATTTTAAAATTTCGTCATTTATCAGAAATGACGACTTGGAAAACGACATCAAATGTGTTAATATAAATAACAAAGCTTGGAAATCACCTTTTTCCGGCAAAATCAGCAGGCAAAGTTTTTTTGATTTATATGATTATTCAAAGAAAGATGCGCTTAAAATGATAAGCGATTTTAACCTTGGACTTTGCGGAAAAGAAATAACCGGCAATTTATCGTTTTTAACGGGAACGGAAGTTAAATAAAGCTAACCGTTTTCGCCCATGCACGCCGTGCCCACAGCGATGCATCAATAAATAAGGGGCAGAAAGGCACTTAACCATGAAAACAATTCCCAGTTTTCAAATTGACCACAACATACTGAAAAAAGGCATTTATATCAGCAGAATTGATGACGACATAACAACCTATGATATAAGAATGAGAGAGCCAAACAGAGAGCCTGTTATGAGCAACGCCGCCATGCACACCATTGAGCATCTTTTTGCAACATATGTGCGCAACACGGAATTCGGCGACAACATTATTTATTTCGGCCCGATGGGATGCCGCACGGGATTCTATTTTCTTACACGCTCGCTTTCAGACGGTTATTCAATAAACCTCATCAAGGATGCATTTCAATTTATAGCAGATTATTGGGGAGTTATTCCCGGAGCCACAATGAAAGAATGCGGCAATTGCACAGATCACAACCTTGCCCTTGCAAAAGAAGAGGCTAAGGCATTTCTTGAAATTATCAAAGATTGGAAAAAAGAGGATTTAAAATATCCCGAATAAAAGTGAGGATAAAAAATGGAACCTCTGTTTAAAACAACAACAGATTACACACCCGAAGTGCTTGAAAGAATGAACAGAAAAGTGCTTATGAAATCAAAGCCGTTTATTACCGCAATTACAATTATGGCGGTGCTGATTGTACTTTTCACTGCCGCCTGGGTTCACAAAATCGGTGCTGCAAGCATCATTTTGGGGCTGATTTTAGCGGCTGTTTTCGGCGGCACGCTTTATTTCAGCATTAAATCGGCAATAAAAAAAACATATGCATTTATGCAATCAAACGGAAGAGCGCACAGCGAATATCTTTTCTTTGAAGATAAGCTTCAGGAAGTGAGCGCTGCGGGAACATCCGAAGTTGAATATAAAACGCTGAAGGCAATTTGTGAAACAAAAAGCGATTTTTACTTTATGTTCGGAACTCACGGAACCCTTGCACTGCAAAAGGAAAACTGCCCGAAGGAGCTTTTTGAATTCATCAACAAATTAAAAAAAGACTATAATTTAAAAGGCTGATTGCAAACAAAGCAAAAAGAGAACGCCGCCCGCTTAACCGCAGGCGGCGTTCCCTTTTTATATAAACCCCTTTATATACTGTTTTTGCGCTTTACAATACGCTTTTAATCACACAATAACGCCCTTGAAATCAGGCTCGATAAAAGGCAAACCCAAATCATGCACAAGCTTTTCAACCGTGCCCTCAAAATTATGAGGAACGGGCATACCCAAAAAAGTCATATTATAAATAGCAAGTTCTTCGAATCTTGGCTGCATATCATTTTTTATCTTAACGGAATTGCCATCAAATTTAAATGTAAATTGGCGAACATGAGCAGTTTCAACCGGCCTTATCCAAAGCTTCAATGTGCCGTCACTCTGCCAAGCAGCCTTTGAATAGGCATGATAATGCAAATCGCCCAAATGCATTTGGCTTACACCGTATTCGCCGTTCATAGCCGCATAAACCGTGTTTACCTGCTCTTTTTCACGCCAAGTGAAATTTACGCCGTTTTCATTAAAATCAAATTTCATCTGATTTATAAATCCCGGTTTATTAAACAGCATATTAAGAACGGAAACAGAAATAACAGAAGTAAATTTATTTGTTTTGCACTCAATAATTTTTCCGTTTAATTCATTTTCGGCTTGCGTATTTCTGGGTTGCGCCGGCAAATCCTCTACCTCGCAGGCATCAAGAGTTTTTAACAGTTCCGAGTGCTCCGCCTCGTTTTCCGGCAAAGCACCGTATTCAAAGCATTCGGGAAAATACTTCCAAAACACTTTCATGATCTTATAATCCTCGGATTCGCCGCAATTAAGAACAATAAGTGCATCATACTCGGGAAACATAAAACAACGCTGACCGAATAAGCCGTCTGCCCTGTAGCTGTTGGAAATAGGATTTCTCCAAAATTGATAGCAATAGCCGCACATATTATCAATAAAGCCGTCACTCACCGAATCAGTTTGCTTTGCTGTGGCTTCCTTAACCCAATTTGCGGGCACAAGCTGAGTGCCGTCTATCCACTTGCCTCCGTGTATATAAGGCAGGAAAAACTTTGCCAAATCCTCAGACTTCATATAAAGTCCCCAGCCGCCGGCATTGTTACCCTTGCCGTCTGTTTCCCAAAACGGTTTTTCAATACCGAGCGGGGCAAACATCTTTAAATTAAGATAATCAACCATGCTCATTCCCGTAACTTTGGAAATGATGGCAGATAGCATAAATGTATTTTCGGAAATATAATTAAATTTTGTGTTTGGTGGCAGCATAAATGTGGCATCAAAGAATTGCTTTATCCAATCCTTATCGCCTTTTTCGTCAAACACAGTTATAAATTTATCGGAGCGCATGGTGAGCAACATACGCACCGTAAGCATCTTGTTAACGGGAAGCTTTGAAGAGAAATATTCAGGAAAAAAATCAGATACTTTATCATCAAGATTTAAAAGCCCCTCATCAATTGCAAAGCCAACAGCGGTTGAAGTTACAGATTTGCTCATTGAATAAAGCACATGAGGAATATCGGCAGCATAAGGTTTCCAAAATCCCTGTGCAAAAACTTTGTCATGGCGCACCATTGTGAAACTTTGCAAGCCAAGTTTTTTACTGTTTATCTCATCGACAAAAGCCTTAATTGCAGAGCTTTTAACACCGACGCTTTCCGGAGTTACATGCTGCAAATTTATGTTTTCAAGAGTTATCATAACAAGTGCTCCCACAAAAGATATTTATAATGCAATTTTAAAACAAACCGCCTATTTTTTCAATTAAAAGAGTGCATTTTTGTTTTTTTCGTAGGAATGCACTAATATCAAGGCGATTTTATATGCAACAATATCAGCAATATTTTCACAAGAGTTGCAATATGTAAATAAATTTCCTAATTATTGCATATAATATGAACAAAAGCTAAAATAAAAATAAAATTAGCACTCTCAACTTGACAGTGCTAATTTTTGTGCATATAATGAAGATGAACTTGAAAGAGAGGTGCGAAGGCACCACAAATATGTGATGCAAACACAGCTCTTGAGTAAAACAAGTTCACCGCTGAACGGCAGGTAGCAAAACTCGCCACCGAGGATTTCATCCGCAGCTACGAGCACAAGCTAAGTTGAATGGAGGAATGATTTATGTTACCAAGCATTTTCGGTGAAAACTTATTCGATGATATGTGGGACGATGTATTTGATTCAATGTCCGGTTTTGAACGCCGCAACCCCTTGTACGGCAAGCATGCTAAAAACATGATGAAAACCGATGTTAGAGAAACCGAAGGCTCATATGAGCTTGATGTTGATCTTCCCGGCTTCAAGAAGGACGAAATCAAGGTTGATCTTAAGAACGGTTATCTTACCATCAGCGCCGAAAAAGGCATTGATAAGGAAACCGAAAACAAGAAAGGCCACTACATTCGCAAGGAGCGTTATGTTGGCTCTAACAGCAGAAGCTTTTATGTTGGCGATGATGTTAAGGCTTCCGAAGTTAACGCAAAATATGAAAACGGTATCCTCAAGATATCCTTGCCGAAGGCAGAAGCAAAGAAGTTGCCTTCTTCAGGCTCAATAAGCATCGAATAAATAAAGCCCCCTATCGGGGCTGTTCGCAAAAGAATGATGCAAAATTGTGAAAACAATTCGGCAAAACAAATTCATTTGCGGCGCAATGACGAAAAAACCGCCGATACTGTTGTATCGGCGGTTTTTCTTTTTAGTTATTCTGTTTTATTCGCCGCTTTCTTTTTCCTCAAGAGCTTTGCGGCGGCGTGCTTTTCTTTTTTTGTTTTTGTTAACAACAAGAGCCACATATGCGGCAACGCCTATTGCAACAACAACTATAATAATTTTAACGGCGGTATTCGAGAAAAACGATTTAATTGAATTAAGAACCTTCAATAAAGTGGAGAGTTCAACATCATCCGCAGACACCAATTGTGCCGTTGCAACAACCTGATCGCCGTAAATGATATCTGCCGTGCAAATTTCATCGCCCTTACTTACCGGTGCTTTTATCTCCTGCGGCTTATCTTTAACTTTTATTATTACGGTTGATTTATCAAGCCCAACCGGCACTATCGCCGTTACATCATCTTTTGCAACAAGGCGAACCGTATCCGCATCCTTGCCATTTTTAACAGGAACCTCATCAACAACCTCGCTTTTTTCAAGCACAGTGGAATACTTCAACTGAGAGAATGCCCAATCAAAAAGAGTGGCGGCATCTATAAAAGAACATTTTTCAACATATCCGTCCTTATTATAATCTATCACCGGAGCACCCAAAACAACGGCAAGATAATTATACCCATCCTTACTTGCGGTTGTAACTACGCAATACCCGGCCTCTTCCGTTGAGCCTGTTTTAATGCCCTTTGCATATTTATAATAATAAGAGACAAAGCCTTTGCGAAGCATTAAATTTGTGTGATAAAACTTTTGGCCGTTATACTCATATTCAACCGTGTCTGCAATTTTTGTGAAAGTGGGATTATGAATTGCCGCCAATGCAATTTTCGCCATATCTGCAGCTGTTGTGTAATGATTTTCGTCGTGCAAGCCATCCGGATTAACAAAATTTGTGTTTTCGCAGCCGAGAGATTTAACATACTCATTCATTTTTTGCACAAAAGCAGCCCTTGTGCCGCCCACAAATTCAGCGAGCACCTCGGTTGCATCGCATGCAGAATGAACCATTGTTAAATACAAAAGCTGTTCAACAGTTAGTGTGTCGCCAACCTTCAGACCTGCAACCTGAGCGCCTGTGCCGAGCAGAATATCAAAAGCTTCTTTTGAAACGGTGACCTCCTGCTGCAGATCATCAACATTTTCTATTGTTACCATGGCGGTAACTATTTTAGTAAGCGAAGCGGGATACATTTTTTCATTTTGATTTTTCTCTGCAACCACCGGATATGAATTATCATCCAAATTTATAAGCATATAGGCCTTGGAATAAAGTGAAACATCCGGAGTGTAGGTTGCGGCAAAAGCCGAAACATCTGCAAAAACGGATATTACAATAAAAACCAACGCAGAAAAAAAAGCGGTAAACTTTTTCATACTCTTGACACCTTTTAGAATAAAATATATTATATAGGAAATGCACTTTACGGCACTGATGATATTTTAACATTTTTAAACGCCGTTTAAAAGACTTATTGAATAAAAAAATATTAAGATTGAGTAAAATTCAAATTTACGAAAGGCACAGTGAATTTTATGGTTTATATTACAGGAGACACTCACGGCGATATATCGTGGTTTAAAAACCCAAAGCTTAAAAAGCTTGGCGAAAAAGACATTTTAATAATTTGCGGCGATTTTGGCTTTTTGTGGAATCCAAACAGCGAAACCGAAAAGAAAAACTTAGAAATACTGAAAAGCAAAAAATACACAATTTGCTTTTTGGACGGTTCACACGAAAACTTTGATATGCTGAACGCTTACACACCGTATCGCTGGAAGGGCGGAAACGCACACAAAATAGCAAACAACATTTTCCACCTGATGCGAGGAGAGATTTTTACATTTGACGATAAAACCTTTTTCGTTATGGGCGGCGGAGAAAGCGATGACCGTGATATGCGTGAGCCCGGTGTTTCTTGGTGGGACGAGGAAATGCCAAACGCAGAAGAAATTAAAAACGCAGAAGATAATTTAAGAGATTCAAATTATAATGTGAACTACATATTATCTTATGAAGCGCCGGCAATAGCAAAGGATTTTCTGAAGTTGCATTTAAAAGAAGCGGCAAAGATTACTCCGCTGAACACGTATTTGCAGGAGCTTGCTAAAAATGTGGACTACTATCATTGGTATTTTGGTTCACTTCACACCGATATGCAGATCAGCAAAAAGATGACCGCCGTGTTCAACGAAATTCACGAAATAAAATAACGCACACAATTGCAAAGGGCTGCGCAGACTTTTAAGCTGCACAGCCCTTTTGTTATCGTTTATATATTCTTCCGAAAAAGGCGCATCAGCACACTTAGCACAGAAACACCCATTTTAAGCATTATTGAAAGAATTTGAATGCTTTGCCTTTTTGCCACTGAAATTTGCATTAACGGCATATATACCAACGCAAACAAGAATCAGCGATGCCAAGCTTTTAACATTAAACGCTTCCGCAGTTTCTCCCAGCATAAGTGCGGAAAGCAACACACCGAAAACAGGATTCATGAAACCCGTTACGGCAACCCGTGAAACGGGATTATGCTTTAACAGCAAGCTCCAAACCGTGTAAGCAACGGCGGAAATAAGCGCAAGATAAAGCAAAATCAAAATGCTTTTCACGCCGGATTTAACATAAATTCTGCCGCCTGCGGCATAAGCGCAAACGCTCATTATTATTCCGCCCGCAAGAAACTGCCAACCGGAAAGCGCAACAGGATCATCCGTTTGCGAAAATCTTTTAACAAGGACTCCGGAAACAGAATAAGCAAAAGCCGAAAGAACAATTGCACCGTCTCCGTTTAAGCTGAATCCGCCGAATCCTCCAGATTGAAAATTTATAAGTACAACGCCGGCGAAACCGATGGCAGCACCGATTATTTTTGGAGCCGTAAGTTTTTCCATTTTAAAAACGAGTGACGAAATGAGCAAAGAAAGAAAAACGCTCAGCGAATCAAGCACACTTGCCTTAACACCGCTTGTATGTGCAAGGCCGATATAAAACATTGTGTATTGCATAACAGTTTGAAACGCACACAAAATGAAGCAATGCTTTAATTGAGATTTACCATGCAACAACAAAGGCTTTTTGGCAAGCAATGATCCGAAGACGATAACGAGCACACCTGCCGCAGCAAATCTGATGCCGGCAAAAAGAATTTGCGCCGCAGTATTTGATTGCGAAACTCCGAAAAGCTTATAACCGATTTTTACAATAGGGAAAGCAGAGCCCCAAAGCAGGCAGCAAAGCACCGCAAGCGGCAACATAATGCCGAATTTTGAAAGATTGATTTTTTTAGATTTGCCCATTTAATTTAAACACTCTTTTATATATTTCTTCTACATCGGCGGATGTTAATGTTGTTGGATTATTAAGTAATCTGTCTACATTAACACCGGCCGCAAAGCCTTGAACAAGCTTTTCATCCGCCCTCGGCGATTCAAGGCCGAAATCATCAACAAGCGCTCTGAATGCGGCGGCACCGCCTGCCGAATTTTTTGCGCCAAGCATAACACCAAGTTCATCAAGGGTTTTAAGCACATATTCCCTGCCGCGCTTGTCGTTTACAAAAGAATTATTTTGATTCATATAATTCCAAATTTCCGCTAAATTAACGGCAACGGAATGGCCGTGCGCCGTGTGGCAATTTATTGTGATGTTATAGCACATTGCATGAGCCGATGTGGTTGAAGTGATATTGATTGCTTTTCCTGCAAAGTAGGAAGACAACAGCATATTTCTGTTTGCAACAGATTCATTTGCAATGTATCCGTTTTTATTTTGCACAAAAAGCCTTATTGCTTTTTCTGCATATTCTTTGCTTTGCGATGTGCTTTTAACATTCCAATAGCTTTCTATTGCATGGCAAAGCGCATCCATTGCCGTGCATCTTCTTTGGTAAGGCGGCACGGTTTTTAAAAACGTTTCATCAAGCAACACCAAATCAGGCAAAAAGCCGCTGTGAGTGATTGAGTGCTTTTCAACATCATTTACATAAAATATAGAATAGCGTGTTGCTTCAGAACCCGTGCCCGAAGTTGTCGGAATTGCAAAGAAACCTATATCATTATCATCCATCGGCTTTAAAAGTGCGGTTTCGGCATCATTGGTTACAAGCAATTTAATCATTTTTGCCGAATCAAGCACAGAGCCTCCGCCGGCGCCGATTATATAATCACAAGAATTCTTTTTATAAAGTTCTGCTGCGGCGAGCATATCCTCATACCTTGGATTTGGGCGAACAGTGCTCCACACCGTTAAATCATATTCATTTGAAAGAAAATCAAAAGCATCCGTTTTCATAAAGGATTTTCCACAGCACAAAAACGGCTTTTTACAATCTGCAAGCTGCGTAAATTCATTTAAATCTTTTAAAATATATCCTTTTTCCTGTGTAGACAATACATTCACTCCAAATCATTGTATTATTATAAAAAGGCTTTGCAAAACAAAATTTGAAAAGCAAGTGAAAAAGCCCGCAAGCAGGCATATGCCCAAATTGCGGGGCTTTTTAATTTATATCCTTAAAAACACTGTAAATCAGCAATTAGCATCTAAAAATTCATCTATGCCTTCATAAACCTCTTGCCTGTTTGTTTCGTTCAAAACTTCGTGGCGGCAACCCGGGAAAAGCTTAACCGTAACATTTGTGTGGCCGGAAGCCTTCATCTTGTCTGCAACCTCGTTAATACCCTTTGAATATGCACCTACGGGGTCATCCGCACCCGCAACAAGCAAAATCGGCAAATCCTTTTTAACGGTGTTATAACATTCAGCGCTGTTTGCCCAAACATTAAGATTAACCAAATCATTCATGCCTTTAACGGTAAACAGGAAGCCGCAATAGTCATCATCAATATATTTTTGAACAATGGCAGAATCTCTTGTCAGCCAATCAAACGACGTTTTTTTGTCTGTTTTTTTATTGAAGCTGCCAAATGTTATTTTATCGAGCATTTTTGATTTATAGGTGCTTCCTTTAATGCTTGCAATAAGATTTGAAATTGCCTTTCCCATACCGGCAGCCGGATTACTGCCGCCTGTGCCCATATAAACCGAAGCATCGCTTGCACCGGGATAAGCACAGTCAAAGCAGCGAACGATAAACGAGCCCATGGAGTGGCCAAACATAATTATCTTTTTATCAGGAAATTCCTTTTTGGCAAGATCATAAACGGTTTTTAAATCCTTAACAAGATTTTTATATCCGTCGTTTTCGCCAAAGTAGCCAAGCAGCTCGGTTTTTTGATTTGATTTGCCGTGATTTGCCATATCATGCATAAACACGGCATAGCCCATATCCGTTAAGTGCTTAACATAATCGGCATATCTGTTGATATGCTCTGCCATTCCGTGGTGAATTATAACCACAGCCCTTACCTCGCCCTCGGGTAAAAATTCGCAGCCGTGTATCCGGCAAACACCCGTGGCGGATTTGAAAGAAAATTCCTTCGTTTTCATAATTTAACCCCCAACATAAATTTTATAAAGCCGGCAGCAAAGCCCTTAATCCATGCCACCTGCAATTTTATTATAATAAGCACCTTAATAAAAAGCACTTAACTATAAAACCCCGGTTAAATCGAAAGGCGGAATAAAATCCTTGCCGGCAGAATCAAGTTCCTGCACGAAAACATTTTGAAATCCCACATCAATTGCATGGGAAACCACCTTTTCATATTCACGCCGTGTTATTTTTCTGTTTATTTCCGGGCAAGCAGACAAATCGCCGCACGGAGTGTATTGCGACATCAGGCTCAAATACACCTGTGGAAAATTATTTGCCGCATAATCAATTATTTCAACAGCCGAATTTGTGTTTTGCGGCAAAATCAAGTGGCGGATTATAACACCTTTTTGCATAACATCACCGCAAAATTCGCATTTTGGTTGCTGGCGCACCATTTCTGCAATTGCCGCCTTTGCAACTTCCGGATAATTTGCTGCTTTGCCGTATCTTTGAGCTTTATCGTTTCTGATATATTTAAAATCCGGCAAATATATATCAATAAGACCGTCAAGGAATTTCAGTGTTTCAATATTTTCATACCCGCCCGAATTATAAACAACGGGCACAGGGCATTTCCATTTTGAAAGCACATTTGCAAGGCGAAGCGCATAATGAGTGGGATTAACCAGATTTATATTATTTGCGCCGCTTTCTATCAAGCGTTCAAATATTTCAATAAGCTTTTCATCAGAAACCACAACGCCCTTATTTTCAAGGCTGATTTCATGATTTTGGCAAAAAACGCATTTTAAATTACAGCCGCTGAAAAACACGGTGCCGCTGCCGTTTTTACCGCTTATGCAAGGCTCTTCCCAATAATGAAGAGCCGCCCTTGCAAGCCTGAACTCCTGCGGAGACGCACAAAATCCGAGATTGTTTTTTCTGTTTGCCCCGCACATTCTGGGGCATTGATTGCAAATCATATTTCGCTTTCCAAAAGTTCCTTGTAAATATCCGATTTTTTAAACGGAGAGCTTGCAGCCGCCTCTTTTGCGGCACGGCTCATAGTCATGCCGGATTGAACAAGCGCCGCAGCTTTTTTTACGGCATCATCCAAGGTGATTTCCTGCTCTGTTTCTTGATTTTTACCCTCTATAATCAAAACCATTTCGCCTTTCAAATGACCATCGCCGTAAAGCTCATTTGCATCTTTCAAGGTTGTTTTAATTACTTCTTCATGAATTTTAGTTATTTCACGCACTATGGCAATTTCTCTGTTTCCGAGAGCGGAATACAAATCCGCAAGCGTGCTTGCAAGCTTATGCGGAGCCTCGTAAAAGACCATTGTTCGTTTTTCATCTTTAATTTCATCAAGATGCTCGAAGCGAGATTTTTTTGAAACGCTTAAAAAGCCTTCAAAAGTAAAGCGCCCCGTATCCATTCCGGAAATTGCAAGCGCCGTGGCAAAAGCGGTAGGCCCGGGAACGGAAACCACCTGAATTCCTTTTTCATGGCATTGCTGCACAAGCTCCCTGCCGGGATCTGAAATTGCAGGCATACCGGCATCGGTTACTATGGCGCAATCCTCGCCGGCGGCAATTCTTGCGCAAATAAGCTCTCCTTTTTCACGCTTATTGTGTTCATAATAACTGACAGCTTCTTTTTTTATACCAAAGTGATTAAGTATTTTAAGAGTAACTCTTGTGTCCTCAGCGGCAATAAAATCAACATCCGCAAGAGTTTGCACCGCACGTGGAGACAAATCAGAAAGATTGCCTATCGGCGTGCCCACAACATATAATTTTCCGCTCATTTATCGTACCCATCGGCATAAGAACCGTAAATTTTAAGCATTTCACCGGTGAATTTGCCGTTTTCTTTTTTTATTTGCAGCAGCGGCTCTATGCGTATAAAGGGTTTTGCATTTTTTTTGCCCTCCACAAGAAATAAAAACGGCTCTTCACCGCTTTTATCAACCACAAAGCGCAGCCTTTTAGGCTCCAAGCTGTGGCGGCGCATAATTTCAAGCGCATCCACAAGCCTTTCTGGACGATGGCACATGCAAAACCTACCGCCGTATTTAAGCAGATAATTTGCGGCAAGAACCGCATCCTCAATATTGCAACAAATCTCATGGCGTGCAATTTTTGCACTTTCGCCGAGAGATTCAATGCCAGTGCCTACGGGTTTATAAGGAGGATTCATTGTTACGAGCGAGAAGCCCTCTGCCGGAAAATGCTGCCTTATCTGCCTTAAATCGCAATGATGCACGGTGAGCCTGTTTTGCAACGAATTATGCTCTATGCTGCGATTTACCTGATCAACGGCATTTTGCTGAATATCAAGGCACTGCACCCTTTCCGGTTTTGGATTTCTTAACCAAAGAAACGGAATAATTCCGCATCCCGTGCCCATATCCATTGCCGCATCTTTATCCTTAGGCGCTGCAAAATCCGCCAAAAGCAGAGCATCGGTGCCAAAGGTGTGTTGAGGTGTTACCTCTATATAAACATCATCGGAAAGTCTTTCGTATTTTGCCATAATTTGAAAAGATTAACCTTTCACAAATTTATTTATCATCATCTGAAGAAAGCTTAAGCACAGCCATAAATGCCTCCTGCGGAACTTCAACCGTGCCGAAGTGGCGCATACGCTTTTTACCCTCTTTTTGCTTTTCAAGCAATTTTTTCTTTCTTGTTACATCGCCGCCATAGCACTTTGCAAGCACATCCTTACGAAGCGCCTTAACGGTTTCCCTTGCAATAACCTTGCCGCCGATTGCAACCTGAATAGGCACCTCAAAAAGGTGGCGAGGTATATTGTCTTTAAGCTTTTCCGCAATTTTTCTTGCACGCGGATAAGCCTTATCGGCATGAATAATAAACGAAAGAGCATCTATTATATCGCCGTTTAGCATAACATCAACCTTAACAAGATTGCTGCGCCTGTATTCCGAAACCTCATAATCAAACGATGCATAGCCCCTGGTGCGTGATTTAAGCGCATCAAAAAAATCATAGATGATTTCGTTAAGCGGAAGTTCATAGCTTATATCAACTCTGTCCGGCGTGATATAAGTCATTGTTTTAAACACGCCGCGTCTGTCCTGGCACATATCCATAATTGTGCCAACAAATTCGCTTGGCGCATATATGTTGGCATTGCAAAACGGTTCTTCGCAATAATCAATCAAAGCCGGATCGGGATAATTTGTAGGATTATCGATTTCCTTCAAGCTTCCGTCGGTCATATGAATTTTGTAAACAACACTCGGAACGGTTGTAACAAGATCAAGATTATATTCTCTTTCAAGCCTTTCCTGAATTATTTCAAGATGCAAAAGCCCAAGAAAACCGCATCTGAAGCCAAAGCCGAGCGCACCGGAGGTTTCCGGTTCAAATGAAAGAGAGGCATCGTTGAGTTGCAGCTTTTCAAGAGCATCACGCAAAGCCTCATAATCAGCGCCGTCTGCCGGATAAACACCGCAGAACACCATAGGATTTATTTTTTTATAACCCGGAAGCGGTTCTTCTGCAGGGTAAGAGGCGGTTGTTACAGTATCGCCGACGCGGGCATCATGCACCGTTTTGATTGAAGCCGTTATATAACCAACCTCGCCCGCCGTAAGCTCCGGTGCCTTTTCCATATATGTGGCACGCATATACCCCACCTCAACAACGGTGAACTCTGCTCCGGTTGCCATCATGCGCATAGTATCGCCGGCCTTAATTTTGCCATCCATAACGCGCACATAAACAATAACGCCTCTATAAGAATCATAAACGGAATCAAAGATAAGCGCACGAAGCGGTTTTGAATCATCGCCCTGCGGAGGTCTTACCTCGTTAACGATATATTCCAAAATTTCGTCAACATTTTCCCCTGTTTTTGCAGAAACACGGGGAGCATCAAGGCAAGGAATGCCTATAACCTCTTCGACCTCCTCGGCAACCGCCTGAGGATCTGCGGCAGGCAAATCAATTTTGTTTATAACAGGCAAAATATCCAAATCATGATCAAGAGCAAGATAAGTGTTTGCAAGTGTTTGCGCTTCAACGCCCTGAGATGCATCAACTATAAGCAATGCGCCCTCACAGGCAGCAAGGGATCTTGAAACCTCATAATTAAAATCCACATGGCCCGGAGTGTCAATCAAATTAAATTCATAAAGCTCGCCGTTTTTTGCTTTGTAATCAAGTTTAACCGCATGAGCCTTGATTGTTATTCCGCGTTCACGCTCCAAATCCATATCATCCAAAATCTGATCCTGCATATCACGCTTTTGAACAGATTCGGTAAGTTCCAACAATCTATCCGCAAGAGTGGACTTACCGTGATCTATATGAGCAATTATTGAAAAATTTCTTATATGTTCTTTGTTTACAGACAAAATTATTTATCCTCCGAATAGTTATCTTTAAGTTCTTTCAGATCATTCATCATAACCTTTTTATTATGCTTATATTTATCAAACAAGCGATATACATAATAAAACGGCAATAAAAAAGGTTTTTTTTCAAGAACCTTATATTGCGCCTTCATTTCGCTTTTTTCCGGAAAGAGCCTGTGCTTCAGCCAGCCGAGCTTTCCGCCGTAATTGTTTACCTCTTCGGTAATATTACGCTCAAATTTTCCAAAAACTCCGCCGTCAAACATTTTGGAAAGCAATTGTTTTTCGGCATCCTGCGGCTCTTTTTCTTCGAAAACGCAATCCGCAAGAGAAAGCACAACGGAATGAAATTCCGAAAGCCCAAACTCTGCAAATTTGCCGTTTATATAATCCCAATCCAATTCATCATTGCTGTGCGAAAGCAAATACATATCGCAAAGGAATCGCACTCCGCAGCCGTGGCCGCAGCTGTAATGCTTATACATATGCGCAAGGGCATAAATATAATTATCCTCACGGCTTATTGCATAGCGGCAGCCCTCTGCTTTTTTTGCATTTTCCCAAGGATCAAGACCGGGGCAAAATTCAGAGCCTTCAAAGAACAAATCCCTATGCATTTCAAAAGAGCAATACGGTTTTTTATAAAAATCATCCGAGTTTTCGGAAGCCGTGCCCAGATAAAAGCCGTGGCTTTTCATTATTTTCAGCAGCTTTTCACGCTTTGATTTATCATACAAAATATCATTATCGCTCATTTGGCGCATAAAACTGCCGGGATAATAATCTCTTATCACCAGACCTTTTAAAAACATATAGTTAATGCCGGCATCGTCAAGATCGGCGCAAATTGCAGAGCGCTCATTATTCACAACAATTGTGCGTTTAAGCTCCGAATAGCGATAATTATTCCACGCAGCTTCTTCATCTGCAGTTAAAACACCGGCTTCTTGCAGTGCAGGCAAAATTATGTTATAAACCTGCTGTTTATTTGCCGTTTCAAACAGCTTTTTATGGTCTACTCCCTCGGCAGGCTTAGGTGCCTTTTCACCGAGAAGCGCACATTTTAAAAGGCAAAGGAGATAATCAATCTCCGCAATTCCTGTTTTTATCATATTATTTCACATAACCTTCCGGCAAAATCAAAAATGCAACCGCCTTTTAATCTCCGGTAAAACTAAATTATTATTTTAAAGAAATCACAAGAAGACAAATCTTATTATTCCTCAAGGATTCCCGCTTTGCGGATGATTTCTATAACTTCGCGCACATCGGCACGAATAACTTCCTCCGGCGCATCATATTTTTCAAGCATTGCGGCAACCAAGCTGTCTTCCGTTTGTTCTGTTTTAAGTAGGGTAAAAATATAATTTGCGGTTGGATTATTATTGATAATTCCGTTGAATGATTTTGAAAGATTGCCCGTTGCAATGGCAAAATCCTTGCCGTCTATATTACCAAGCATTATATCATTATTCAGTTTCATTATGCTCAACGCCTTTCGTATTAAAATCGTTTCAATTGTCGTGAATGCAATCGCAATAAAAATTTATAGTTTTTTCTTATTGCCGCCCGATAAGCCTTTGTAGCTTAATTCCAAATAAAAGCAAAGCTATTCTATTCGTTACTTGTTTTTATTTGCTCTCCGTTCGGCAAAATAAAAGACTGCTCAAAGGTTACCCCAACAACATCCGCTATTTGCTTCAGTTCTTCAAGAGTCATAGTATCCCGCTTAAGCTTTTTGCCGAAGTTTTGAGGCGTTTGGCCGATTCTTCTGGCAAGCTCGGAAACACTTATATTCTGTTTATTACACAGTTCTTTAATCATATCGGATGTGTTCATCATTATCCTCCATGTTTTAAACGCACATCGGCTTATCACATTATAAACCATTTGGTTGATAAATTCAATCCCGATGCACCTTGTTTTGCAAATTTTCTGCAAATAAAGCAATTGATGCTTTCGGCACGGAAAACGGCACGGAAAAAGCGAGGCAAAAGCTTTTGCCTCGCTTAAAAATTCAATTCATCAAGCTGTTTTCAACAAGAAACTCACTTATAGTTTTTCAACAATTCCTTGTCTTTTACTTGAGCAATGTATAGATTTTATACAGAAACATCATGTTGTTCCTTAACCCACTCTTTGATTTCTCTTTATGACGCTGAATCCTTAGCACTTTTCAGACACTCTGCATCTTTTGCTCATAATCAACATGAGCATACTCAACGTTCTTATCGTTGACTATTTTCCTACCCAAAAGGCAAACCGCCTCTACATGCGGGGTGCGGGGAAAAAGGTCAACTGCTTTAAGCCGCTTTGCCTCATAGCCAATCTGAGCAAGAATTTGCAAATCCCTTGCAAGAGTTGCACTGTTGCAAGAAATATAAACGATTTTTTCAACACCAAGACCTGATATAATATCAAAAAGCTCTTTTTGACAACCTTTACGAGGCGGATCTAAAATCACAACATCGGGGCGAACACTCTTTTCGGTTAAAATCTTTGCGCCTTCATAAGCATCTGCGCAAATAAATTCTGCATTTGACACATTATTGAGCTTTGCATTTTCTATTGCATTTTCTATTGCCTGAGGCACAATTTCAATTCCGTAAAGCGCCTTGCATTTATCCGAAAGAGTTATTCCGACCGTTCCTGCACCGCAATACATATCAAGCAATATTTCATCGCCTGTTAATTGTGCAAGCTCTGCGGCAGCCGAATAAAGCTTTTCACACTGCGCATGATTTACCTGATAAAAACTTTGAGGTGAAATAACAAATTTTTTTCCTAAAAGCTCATCGGTTATTTTTTCGCTGCCCCAAAGCAACTTCGTTTTTTCGCCGAGAATAACATTGGTTTTCTTTTTATTCACATTAAGCACAACGCTTTTTAAGCCCGGCATTGCCGACTGCAAAAGCGATATAAGCATTTGTGAATCCGGCAATGAATCTGCATTTGCAACAACGCACGCCATAATTTCGCCAGTTGAAAAAGCCTTGCGAAAATAAAGATG
The DNA here is from genome assembly GCA_900539775.1 of uncultured Anaerotruncus sp. GTDB lineage: Bacteria > Bacillota > Clostridia > Oscillospirales > Acutalibacteraceae > Eubacterium_R. Next base: position 31,158 of record UQDL01000003.1, read on the forward strand.
GTGCAAAACTCCCCTTCCGCTTTTTTCATCAAACGATGAAAGCTTATTTGTAAGCGCCCATTTTTTAAACGCATTTGCGCCGGCTTCAAATTCCTTTGGCTGAAGAAGGCAATCAGATATGGAAATAATTCTGTGGCTTTTATAAGCATAAAAGCCGACACTGCAATTACCGCCGTTAACACAAACGGGATATTGAGCCTTATTGCGATAGCGAAGAACATTCTCTGCTCCTATAATTTCCTCACATCTTATGGGCAGCTTTGCTATACGTTCCATATTTCCGTTTACAAAATCGAGCTTACTTTCAAGCTCTTTTTCATAAGTTAAGGATCTGAAAGTGCAGCCGCCGCATTTGTCGGAAACAGGGCAATCACTTTCAATTCTGAATTTTGATTTTTCAATTATTTCTTTTATTATGCCTACCGCATAGTTTTTTGAAACTTTAATAATATGAGCCGTTATAACATCACCGGGCACTGCGCCGAAAACAAAAACGGCAACACCGCCGTATCTGCCGATTGCACTGCCTTCTGAGGTTACGGACTCGATATTAAGCTTTATTTCATCATTTTTTTTAAGATTCAACATAAATCACCAACAAATATGATAGCATAAAACACACGGAATTAAAAGAGAAATCGCAAATGAAAATCGGCAATAAAAAACCGCTCGACCTAAGCCGAGCGGATTTAAAGAATATCATTTATTTAATTTGCGCTGAATAAGTTTAACAATTTCTACAATCGGAATAACCGCAAATGCAAGAGCAAGCGCAATTACATATTCAACTGCCGAAACTGCCGCAAAATCGAAAGCAGCGGCAAGGAACGGAACATAGATAACTGCAGTGCAAAGAACAAGGCTGAGAGCCATTGCGCCAAACAAAAACTTATTATGTGATTTGAGTTTAAACACAGACTGACGCATTGAACGCATATTAAACGAATGGAAAATTTCGGCAAGTGAAAGCGTTAAAAATGCCATCGTCATTCCGTTTTGATGAATAAGCTCACCGCTACCGTGTGCAAGATGAGTTCCCACATAATAGGAAATCAATGTAAGCACAGTTACCATGGCGCCCTGCCAAGCAACATCAAAGCCCATTCCGTTTGCAAAAATACCGTCTTTTTCACTGCGCGGCGCACGCTTCATAATATCCGACTCGCCTTTTTCAACGCCGAGTGCCATTGCAGGAAAGGCATCCGTTATAAGATTTATCCACAAAAGATGAACAGGCTCAAGCACCGTAAATCCCAAAAGAGTGGCAGCAAAAATCGTTAGCACCTCTGCAAGATTTGAAGAAAGCAAAAACTGAATTGATTTGCGAATATTATCATAAATGCGTCTGCCTTCCTCAACTGCAGAAATAATGGTGGCAAAATTATCATCTGCAAGCACCATATCGGCAACATTTTTTGTTACATCCGTGCCTGTTATTCCCATACCGATACCTATATCGGCATTTTTTATGGAAGGAGCATCGTTTACTCCGTCACCCGTCATGGCAGTAACCATGCCTTTTGCACGCCAAGCATTAACTATTCTTACTTTGTGCTCAGGCTGAACACGGGCAAAAACGCTGTAATTTTCAATATTCTTTTCAAGCTCTGCATCGCTGAGTAAATCAAGCTCAGAACCCGTTACTGCTTGAGACGGATCATCTGCTATGCCGAGAGTTTTTGCAATTGCAAAAGCAGTATCTTTATGATCGCCCGTTATCATAACAGGCTTAATTCCGGCCTCCTTGGCTTCAACAATTGCATCGCACACCTCAGGGCGAACAGGATCAATCATGCCTGCAAGGCCGATGTAGCAAAGATTTTTTTCAAGAGCTTCTGATGAAATTTCCTTTGGCATCACGGAATAAGTGCTCATAGCAACACAAAGCACACGAAGCGCGCGATCTGCCATTTCCTTGTTTTCGGCTGCAATTTCAGTTCGTATTTCATCAGTAAGCGCAACTTTTTTACCGTTTCTGAGAGCATAGGTGCAGCATTTTAAAACAACATCGGGTGCGCCCTTTGTATATTGCACAAAACCATTGCCCTCTGCCGAATGCACGGTTGTCATCATCTTTCTTGACGAATCAAAAGGCACCTCTGCAACACGGGGAAATTCCTGCTCAAGCTGATCTTTTTTCATGCCAAGCTTTTGCGCCCATTCAACAAGTGCCGCCTCTGTTGGCTCACCGTTAATTTTTCCGTTTTGATTAAATGCATCACAACAAAGAGCCATTGCCTGCGCCGTAAGATTTTCCGAATCGCCTTTACAATCCGTTACAGTCATTTTATTCTGTGTGAGCGTGCCTGTTTTATCCGAGCAAATAACCTGTGTGCAACCGAGAGTTTCAACAGCAGTAAGTTTACGAACAACTGCATTGCGCTTGCTCATTTTTGTTACGCCGATTGACAAAACAATTGTAACAACAGTTGCAAGACCTTCAGGAATAGCGGCAACGGCAAGCGAAACAGCAACCATAAATGTGCTCAATATGCCTTCAAATGTTACGGCATTTCCTGAAATAACCGTTCTTAAAACATCAACGCAAAATATAACGACGCATATTCCGAGCACAAGATAAGAAAGCACCTTTGAAAGTTGATTCAGCTTTTTTTGAAGCGGTGTTTCGCCGTCTTTTGCATCATTTATTGCAGTTGCGATTTTTCCCATTTCGGTTTTCATGCCCGTTGCGGTAACAACTGCCTCACCATGGCCGTAAACAATGTTTGAGCCCATATAGCACATATTTTTTCTGTCTCCGAGCGGCACATCGCCGTCTTCCTCGCAGACGATTGCATCAACTGTTTTTTCAACCGGCACAGATTCGCCCGTTAGCGCCGCTTCCTCTGCTTTAATTGAAGCGCAACTCAAAATTCGGCAATCCGCCGGCACACTGTCGCCCGCTTCAAGCACTATAACATCACCGGGAACAAGCATTGCTGAATTAACGGAAATTATTTCGCCGTTGCGCTTAACCTTGCTTTTTGCAGCTGCCATTTCTTTAAGCGCATCTATTGCTTTTTCTGCTTTTGTTTCCTGATAAACGCCAAGCACGGCATTTATTAAAACAACAACCATAATTATAATCACATCGGCAGGAAATTCGTGATTATAAGCAGAAGTTACGGCAGAAACCGCCGCAGCAACAAGAAGAATAATTATCATGGGATCAGAAAACTGCACAAGAAATTTATGAAGCAATGATTCCTTTTTACCTTGTGCAAGCTTATTTTCGCCGTATTCGGCAATACGATTGTCTGCCTCGCTCTGCTGCAAACCATCCGCCGAAGTGTGAAGATCTTTCAGCACATCTTCAGAATTTTTAAGATATTCTTTCATTTTTAATTCCTTTCGCAAAAGAATTTAATAAAAGGGCCTCCGAATATTCGGAATTAAAAAAGACCCGTATATAGTATAGCTACCATATACGAGTCTCATTCTTTAAAATTAAACCAGCTCTATTTGAGCACGATGTTGATTTAATCAGCACCGAAAATCGGCACGGAATTACTCCCTCATATGCCTGTATTATATCACATTTTATCAAATTTTGCAATTATCAAAACCAACAAATTGTAAAAATAAGTTTTAACAAATGGTAAACAATCCCTGCCAAGAACAAAATTTAATTATTTCTTATTGATTTCTTTTGAATATTTAGCAAGATAAACCGTTCTCATAAGGAAGCACTCTGCCTTGGGAACATAGTGAGGGCGATTAAAGATATTTACATCAACAACAGCCTCGCAGCCTTTATCCATAATAATTTCAAGAGCCTGCATATCACCGTCATTATTACCGAAAACAAGAGCTCCGTTTCCTGCTATAATAACAGCATTTCTGCCTGAAGCAGCCTTGCCGATTTTTGCAGCGCATTCATCTGTATCACCGTCTATCCAAGCGCAGTTTTTAACATCAACACCAACAATTTGCGCAAAATCGTCAATCATGGGCTTCATATCCTCACCTGTGCAGGAAACCGCAACAATATCAGGCTCTGTAAGATGCTTTATGATTGAAACATTTTGATTTTCATAAATTGCCCTGTGAATTTTTGCACACTTTGGAGCAACTCCGTTTACCGCAAGGCAGGTTTCCATATCAACATCATATGTTTGATCGCCTACGGTAAGTGTGAACATATCACCGTTTCTTACGGAAGATCCAAGATCACAAATTGATTCCGGCATTGTGCCGCAATCCTCTTTTTTAAGAAAATAGTTTCTCTTATCCTCATCGGAATAGCACTTTGCCCAAGAATGGCGAAGATAATTATCCTTGATAACTCTTTCACAGCAATCCTCAAGAGCACCGGCAATTTTGAAAGCGTGTTCATATGTGTTGCCCATGCAAAGAGTGCCGTGGTGCATAAGCATAACCGCCCTTGCGGAAGGATTCATCATTATGCACATTTCAACCTTTTTACGAAGCGATTCGGTGGTTGACATAGCATAATCCGCAACCGGAACCTTATCGCCCAAAACCGGCTGCAAATCACTGTAAACATTTCTGATTTCCATGCCTGTGATACTTACGATTGTTGCATATTTTTGATGAGTGTGGATAACAAAATCAACCGTTGGATGGTGCCTGTATGCAGCAGCATGAACACCTTTTTCGGATGACGGCTTAATATCACCATCATAAGAACAATCTTCGATATTAACAACAACAATATCATCCGGAGTGAGAGTTTCATATGCTCTGCCGGACGGAGTAATAACAAACTGGGTTTCCGAAATACGAGCGGAAACATTTCCCCATGTGCGCGCAATAAGGCCTGTTTCTATAAGCTTTTTACCGGCTTCAACAACAAGCTTTTTTGCTTCTTCAATTTCATATGCCATAATTTTCCCTTTCAAATGCATCAACAGAATTAAAAAAATGCAAAAAGGGCGGAATCGGTAAATTTAAAATTTGCCAATTACCGCCCAAAATCTAATTAGTAATCAATCTTTTCGCACTTAGAAAGCACTTTATCAAAGCGGCGGATACATTCATCAATATCCTCTTCGGTGTAAGCACTTGAAGTGTAAAGACGAGAGCCTGCAAGAGTAACAAGGCCTTCTGCCATGTAAGCAGCGCCCATATACTGCATTTCGGTTTGGCGAATACCTGTTTGCTTAAGAACATTCGGAATTGTCCACGGCTTCTTCCAGTTGATGCTGAACTGCATTGTTGCAACTGTGTGAAGCTGGCAGATAGAGCCAACATTGTAGCAGATGAAAGGAAGATCATACTTTTTGATGGATTCATTAATGCCCTTTGTAAGACGATCTGCCATTTGACCCGCAACCTGGCAAGCATTTCTCTTTTCAATCTCGCAAATAACGGTGTAGCCTGCGCAGCAGGAAATAGGAGTTGCAGCCATTGTGCCGCCGCACATTGCCTTATGTATCTTCTTGCCTTCAGACTTATCAAGGCCTGCGCCGAGATATTTCATAACTTCTCTGTGGCCGCCGATGCCGCCTGCACCGGGATAGCCGCCGGCGATGATTTTACCGAAAATGGTGATATCGGGATCAATGCCGTAATAGCCCTGAGCACCGGAAAGACCGATACGGAAGCCTGTTACAACCTCGTCACAAACAAGAAGAGCACCATACTTGCGGCAAAGTGCCTGAACGCCCTTCGGGAAATCCTTATCAACAGGGCGTGTTGCCGATTCAGGGCCGCAAGGCTCAATGAACACAGCTGCCGTGCCGCCGCGGAATTTATTAAGAATAAGCTTCTTTTCAAGGCTTTTAAGATCATTCGGGAAGAATTCCTGAGTGTGCTTGAATACGAAAAGCGGAACACCGTGTGACTGAAGATTCAATGTGCCGGGAACACGCATGCCCCAAGCAAGCTGATCTGACCAGCCATGGTAAGCACCGCCCATTTTAATAACATTTTTGTGGCCGGTTGCAAGACGAGCAACACGAACCGCACACATACAAGCCTCTGTGCCCGAGCCAAGCATACGGAACATTTCAACAGAAGGAACGCATTCTGAAATTTTCTTTGCAAGCTTATATTCATAAGGATGGAAAAGACCTGTGGACGGACCGCAATCCTCAAGCAATTCAATAACCTTTTTTCTTACAACATCATCATTTGAGCCGATAATTGTGGGGCCGCCTGCCTGAAGAAAATCGTAATATTCATTGCCATCAACATCATAAAGCTTATTGCCTTTTGCCTTTACCATAACAATCGGGAAAGGATAGTTGAAAGCAAGATTGTGCTGAACGCCGCCCGGAATAACGGTTCTGGCCTCTTCGATCTGCTCTTTAGACTTTTTGCACTTCTTTGCGAAGTATTCTTCCTCATATTCTTTAAGCGCAGATCTGCTGATTGAGTAAATCGGCTTTTTGATAAGCGCATCGAGTTCCGCATTAAGCAATGTTGCATCGGGATACTCGGTGATTGCGAATCTTGTATCCATAAAATAGATCCTCCTTGAATTATTTTAATACAGTAATCTAAGTGAGCCAAAGCCGCCCCGGAGGTTGAATAACAAGGGGTGAGCGATTACTCACAACAAATACACATTTAGTATATCACTTTTCAACGATTTGTCAAACCCGCATTCTATTTTTTTTGTTAAAATTTCTGTGAATTGTTGCAGGAATGTTAAATCTATGCTAATATACTGTTTAGTATTTATTCCAAATATTTCTTGAAAGGCGGTTTCCTTTGTTTGAATTGCACAAAAGCAAGTAATATGCTTTGTGCAAGCTTACAAAATTGATAAAAATGACAGAAAAACATCACAAAGAAGCGTTCGACAGAATTTCCGCTGAAAGGCAAAATGAAATTCTTGAAACCGCCATTGAAGAGTTTTCCTCTAAAGGATATAAAAACGCAAATATCAACATTATTTCCAAAAATGCAGGCATAAGCATCGGTTTAATGTATAAATATTTTGCAACTAAAGAGGATTTATTTTTCACCTGCATTTCAAAAGGCATGGTACTGCTGCGAGAAACGCTTGAAGAAATCATGAAAAGCCATGACAAATTGCTTAAGAAAGCCGAAAAGGTTATCAGAGCAAGCTGCGAGCTTTCAAGAGAATACAAAAACTATATCAAGCTTTACAATGAAATCACCGCAGAAAAGGACGGCGACAGAGCCGTTGCATTTGCAAGAGAAATTGAGGGGCACACAAGCAGAATTTATATAACAGCAATTGCACAAGCTCTTGCCTGCGGCGATGTGCGCCAAGATCTTGATCCAAGACTTTTTGCGTTTTTCCTTGATAATTTACTTACTATGCTGCAGTTTTCTTACACCTGCGCCTATTACAAAGAAAGGCTTTGCATTTACACGGGCGTAAATATTGACGAAGCAAACGACGATGAAATTGTTTCTCAGCTGCTGAAGTTTTTGGAATCTGCATTCACCTTTTCAAAATAAAAATCAAAAGCCATAAACCGTTTAATTTCGCCGTGAAAAGGCGTTATATAAAAGGATTTGTTAAAGTCCGCCATATTCGCTGCCTTGATTTGCTTTAAAATTCAAGCGGCATCACAAATGCATTTTTGCAGGCTACGGCAAAAATGCACAGATATATTAAAAATGTAGCCGGAAAGGCAAATACTATGGCAAAATATGTTATTACTTACGATATAGGCACAACGGGAATAAAAACATGCCTTATCGAAATTGACAAAACAATGAAAATTCTTGCCTCATCGACCGCAGGATACAATCTTTATGTTGATGATGAAACCGGAGTTAAAGGCGGCGCCGAGCAAGATGTTGACGAGTGGTGGGAAGCCATGTGCATAACCACAAAAACGGTTTTAAACAAAGTGCCAAATATCACCAAAGAAACGATTGAAGGCATCAGCTTTTGCTCTGCAATGCAAGGGCTTGTGCTTGTTGACAAAGACGGCAATTGCATAAGGCGCCCAATGACATATATGGATCAAAGAGCAAGAGAAGAGCTCAAAAAAGGCATTGCTCACGGTGTGCAGATAGCAGGCGCAGAAGTTACAAAACTGCTTAAATACCTCAGATACACCGGTGCTGTAAGCTCATCTGTTAAGGACCCGATTTGGAAATACAAATGGGTTGAGGCACATGAGCCGGAAAACTTTAAAAAGATTTATAAATGGCTTGACATTAAAGAATATCTTATTTTGCGTGCAAGCGGCGAATTTGTTATGACTCAGGATTCGGCATTCGGCACACTGCTTTATGACACAAGAAAAGGCCATGAAGGATGGTGCAAGCCGGTTTGCAAAATGGTTGGAGTTAATGTTGAGCATATGCCAACAATCAAAAAGAGCACCGAGCAGGTTGGCAAAGTTACCGAAAAAGCCGCAAAAGAGCTTGGGCTTGCAGCGGGCACAGCTGTTTACGGCGGCGGCGGAGATGCTTCTCTTATCGGCGTAGGTGCAGGTGCCGTTGAAGTTGGAGATACTCATATTTATTCCGGCACATCAGGTTGGGTAGGCACCGTTGTGCCCGAGCAAATCGTTGATGCAGGCGCAATGATGGCGGCAATAGTGGGCGTTGATCCCGAAGCATACAATTATTTCGGCGAGCTTGAAACATCAAACAAATGCGTAAGCTGGGTTAAAGATCACCTTGCACTTGATGAAATCGGAATTTTCCTTAAAAAATACGGCAATGCTTCAGACAGCTTTGAGCAGGTTGAATTTAACCTTTACGACTATCTGGAAGAAGTTATTGACACTATCCCGGCAGGTGCCAACGGAGTTGTTTTCACTCCGTGGCTTCACGGCAACAGATGCCCGTTTGAAGATCCGAATGCAGCCGGAATGTTCTTTAACATTCGCCTTGAAACAGGCAAAACAGAGCTTATAAGAGCAGTTGTTGAGGGCATTTGCTTCCATATGAGATGGATGCTTGAGAGACAGGAGCAAAAGGTTAGCAAATATAAAAAAGAAGACACCGTTCGTTTTTGCGGCGGCGGTGCTCTTGGCGCAACAACCTGCCAAATTCTTTCAGACATTCTTCAAAGAGATGTTGTTGTTGTTGAATCGCCGCAAAACATCGGTGCTGTCGGCGCTGCTGCCTGCATTGCGGTTGGAATGAAACTTATTCCAACCATGAAAGATGTTAAAAAGCTTATACCCATTCAAACAACTTATCATCCGAACAAGGCAAACAAAGCTGTTTATGACAGAAACTTTGAAGTTTTCAAAAATCTTTACAAAGACAATAAAAAGAATTTTGAAATTCTTAACGGCTGATTATACACACAAAGCTCCCAAGCAAAAAATGCTTGGGAGCTTTTTTATCAAAAAAGCAGCAGAAAAGCACCTCTTACTTCAGGCAGAAGCAAAAGGTGCTTTTTCTTAATCATTTATCCAAATCAACCGTATAAGTAAGCTTTTCATCGCTGAAAGAAATAAGCTCGCTGATTTCAAGTTCTATCTGCGTTGAATCATCCCTTAAAATATAAACCTTTGAAACTTCCTTTGTTGTGCCGGGCTTAACCTTAACATCCCAGCCGAGTTCATCTGAACCGCCGTCAAGGAAAGAGCTTTCAAGTCCGATACCATCCTGATAAGCTTCATCTTTAAGAGCCACATCAAAGCTTTCCGCATCTGATGAATTATTCGTGAAATTATAGGTGATTTTAATGGAATTTTTTCCTTCCCAGTTTTTGCACTTTTCCGCGGATTTAACCGTGCAGATATAATCGCCAATTTCGCCCTCCGTTTTATCTTTTTCCTGCGCTGCAACCGAGTTTGTTGCTTCCGAAGCCGCGCCGGCTGTACTTTGAGCACCCGAAGACGAATCGGAGCCGCCTCCCGCCGAGCCTGCGATGGCGATGATTACGATTATTCCGACGATAACCGCAAGAATAATCAGCCGCTTTTTCTTCTTCTTTTTCTTTTGCTCATCAAGTGCCTGATTAACCGCCTGCTGAACAGCTGCGTTATTATCCTGCGGATATTGATATTGATTTTGGTTTTGATTTTCCATAAATTTTACCTTCCTTTGTAAATATACCATTTCGGGATATTTTAATAATACCATTTTGGTATAGTTATGTCAAGGTGATTTTATGAAATTGAAAGAGTTGCGAAATGAAAAAGGCATTTCTCAGCTGAAGCTTGCAATGGATTTATCCATGAACCAAAACACAATCAGCAGATATGAAACAGAGGAACGCCAAGCAGATTATGAAACGCTTATTAAAATTGCGGATTATTTCAATGTTTCAATTGATTACCTTTTGGGGCGCACGGAAAACAGAACATTTTTTAAATAGCTTTAATAAAACGAAAGCAGCCGCAGATCAAAGATCTGCGGCTGTTCATTTTTATATTTGGTTTTGCGAATAAATGAGTGCACAAAAAAATGCGAGTTGATCTGTAAGCCGAGTTCTGTTGAAGGCAATTATCTATCTCGACGCATCATTGCTGATACGCTCAAGCCACATTTCGGGATTATGTGCCGAGCAAGCAGCCTCCCATTCTGTGTTGCAGCGGATAGGGTTTACATGGCAACGGATGTCTCCACCCGCTCGGTGAGCTCTTACCTCGCCTTTCCATCCTTACCGCAAAAGCGGCGGTTTATTTCTGTTGCACTTTCCCTAAGGTCACCCTCGGCGGCCGTTAGCCGTTATCCTGCTCTGCGCTGCTCGGACTTTCCTCACACCAAAAAGGTGCGCAACTGCCCAATCAACTCGCTTGTATATTGTAAAATATAAATTAACATGTGTCAATATTTTTATAAAGGTTGTTGCAAATGATTTTTAAATATTGTAATATCATTATATGAAAACAAGATACGAGGTGATTTTTATGCCCGATAACAATAACAGTGAAAGAGACAGAACAGTTCCTCCGGAGGAGGATTATTACGGCCACGCCAATCCGGATTTGAATTTTAACAGCAAGGAGCTTCAAAACGGCGGCGGCATAAACCCCACGCGTGATTACCCTTATCACTCACCGTTGTATAGCGATTTTTATAACTCAAATGAAAAATCCACACGAAATAACAAACAAAGCAACGGCGTTAAGCCGGACAAAAACGGCAAAAGAAAAAAAAGGGGCAAGCAAATTGCCATTGCGGTTTTAGCCGTTATCCTTGCGGCAGTGCTTTGCTTGATCGGCTCGGTTGAATCCGTTTTAGGCAAAATAAATTATGATGAAAAGGTTCAAAACGAACACATTTCAGAGGACAAGCTGACTTCATCAAGCGAAGTTAAAAACATTCTGCTTTTAGGGGTTGATGCACGTTCCGACGACAAAGCAGAAGCAAGCCGAGCGGACACAATGATGCTTATTTCTATAGACAAAGCACACGGATGCATAAAGATGACATCATTTCAGCGTGACTCGTGGGTTTACATTCCGAAAGCTGATAAAAAGCAAAGGTTAAATGCGGCTTGCACATACGGCGGATACAGCGGAGTTGCAGACACAATCGAATACAATTTCGGTGTTAAAATAGACGGATATGTTGTTACGGACTTTGAAATGTTTAAGGTTATGGTAGACAGCATCGGCGGAGTTGAAGCCGAGATTTCTGAAAAAGAGGCAAATGAAGTTACAAACCATCCGGGGAGATACGGCAATGTTAAGCTTGATGCCGGCAAATATAAATTGACCGGCGAGCAGGCACTTGCCTATTGCCGAATCAGAAAAATAGACACCGACTGGAAACGCACAGAGCGCCAACGAACAATTATGCAGGCAATAATAAAGGGAGTTATCAGTTCGGGCCCCGTAAGCGCAATCAAAACTGCAAAAGCAGTTGCACCGTATATTGAAACAAATCTTTCTAAAAGTGAAATAAAAAGCATTGCCGCAAGCGCACTAGGCTGCGTTTCGGGCGGCTTTGAGCAAGCCTCTTGCCCGTTTGAGGGCACTTGGAAATATTCCAACAAAGGCGGCGCAAGCGTTATCACGCTTGATGTTGATGCCAATAAAGAAAAGCTGATTGATTTTATCTATAACAGTGATAAAACAGCCGATTCGGCGGAGAAATAAAGGCAAAATCATATACACCGATTTAATCATGCAGATAATATGCCGAAGATACAAAAGCAAGAACAACTTGCATACTGCGTAAATTAAAATACGGTTTAAACTTTTTGAGTTTTACCCGTTTCACTATCAAAAAAATCTGCCAATACATAAAGTATTGGCAGATTTTTTCTGTATCGGTAAGCAGCGACAAATAAAAATGTGCTGCCGTTATTTAACATTATCACTCAACGCCGTTTTGAATTTTGGCAGCGGTGAGAGTGTTTTGCATAAGCATGGAAATTGTCATTGGGCCTACTCCGCCGGGAACCGGAGTAATGAACGAGCACTTGGTGGCAACGCTTTCAAAATCAACATCGCCGCAAAGCTTTCCGTTTTCATCCCTGTTCATGCCAACATCAATAACAACGGCGCCGGGCTTAACCATATCAGCGGTTACGAACTTTGCTTTGCCTACAGCGGCAACGAGAATATCTGCGGTTTTTGCAACATCTGCCAAATTTTGAGTTTTGGAATGGGCAATTTCAACCGTTGCATTTTCATGAAGCAGCAGCATAGCCATTGGTTTTCCAACAATATTGCTTCTGCCGATAACAACCGCTTTTTTGCCGACGGGATCTACACCTGCAGAATGGATAAGTTCCATTATTCCGGCAGGAGTACAGGGCAAAAAATGATAATCGCCTATCATAATTGCGCCGACATTAACGGGATGAAAAGCATCCACATCTTTTATCGGATTTATGCGGGCAATAACCTCTTTATCATCCAAATGCTTCGGAAGAGGAAGCTGGCAAAGAATTCCGCTGATTTCCGGGCGTTCGTTGAGCTTATCAACAAGTTCATTTAATTCCTGCTGAGTTGTGCTTGCAGGCAATGCATATTTTTCGCTGTAAAAGCCGACCTCTTCACATGCCTTTTCTTTGTTTCTTACATAAACAGCCGATGCAGGATCATCACCCACAACTATAACGGCAAGTCCGGGTGTTATTCCCTTTGCCTTGAGTTCTGCGGTTTCTTGCTTAACACGCTCACGCACAGAGCGAGAAACGGCTTTTCCGTCTATAACAACCATAATAAAATACTAACAGCCTTTCCAGCCGCATATAAATTAAAACCATTCGCATTACTGCAGCCTTATAAAACGAACGGCAAAACAGAGCCTTAAAACCTGTGCTCTGCTTTGGCAATGCAATTTGCACCTTTTTATTTAACAACCCTGAAAAAGAAATCATCAGCTGAATTCAAAGCACCGCTTGAATATTTATAGTCTGATTCCGTTGCCGTGTAAACAGGCACAAGCGGAGCAGGATTGATTTGGTATCTGCGAGGAAGAGTGCCCTTTTTAAGCCGCACAAACATTGCAATCAGCCAAACGGTGAAAGCAGCAACCACAATTGCAGACAGAACCTGGCTCACACGAACTGTTGTGCCCGAAAAATACAGGCTGTCTGTTCGCATGCCCTCAACAACTGCCCTTTCAAGGCCGTAGCCTATACCATAAAGCAAAAATGCCTCTCCTTTAAATTTGCGGCGCTTTATAACAAAGAAGTGCAAAATCAAAAACAGCGCAATGCACCACACGCTTTCATAAAGAAATGTTGGCTGCACGGCAGTATTCGGATCAACCGATAAACCTTTTTCTGCCAATGTTCCCTGATTTGCAATGATATTATCTCTGATTTTTTCAGACCACATACGGAAAAGTGCCGTATCCGTATTCATGCCGAAAGCTTCCTGATTGAAAAAATTGCCCCAACGGCCTATTCCTTGGCCGATTAGAAGGCCGAGAGCTCCCATATCAAGAAGATTGTAAAAATCAATTTTTCCAACCTTGCAGCCTATTGCCGCACCGATAAGAGCACCGATTATTCCGCCGTAAATAGCTATTCCGCCGTTCCAAATTTGTATAATTTCACTTGGATGGGCAGAAAAATAATCCCACTCAAAAATAACATAATATGCTCTTGCACAAATAATTCCCAAAACAGTGCCCCACAAAAGCACATCCATCATGCCATCAAGGCTCATTTTCCATTTATAAGCCGTTCTGCCGCCGTAAAGAACAGCAAGCAAAAAACCAAATGCAATTATAATGCCGTACCAATGCACCTCATAGCTGCCTATTGTGAAGGCAATTGACGGAACATTAAAGCTAAGCCCCAATCCGTCAAAAAAAACAGTTGTTGAATTTCCCATAGTTTGCTCCGTTAGTTTTCTTTTGATTTAACAATAGACAATGCGCTGTATTGCTCGTTTAGCTTTTCGGCAAGCAGCTTTTCAATATCACTTTTTTGCACGCTTTTATAAATTTCAAGAGCATCAAAAACCCCGAATCCGCCGAAGCAGCTTGCAATCATTGAATTTGCAACATCGTCTATATCGTTATAAGACATTATTTCCTTACCGTAAAGGCTTCTGCGTGCAGCCTCAAAGCGTTCATCCGAAAAGCCGTTTGTGCGCAGATTTTCAACCTCTGCCTTGATTTCCTGTGCAACCTCGGCAGCATTGTTGCTTTCGCCGTCAAATATAACGGCTTCATATCCGTTTCCAACGAAATATTCCTTTGAAAAGGATGAATTTATAAGTCCTTTTTCAAAAAGACTTGTGTAAAGCGGAGATGTTTCACCGGCCAAAACTTCAAGCAAAACATTCATTTCAATAAGCTCTTTAACAGTTCGCATAGGCGTTTTGCATTCTTCCTTATAACCGAATGAAAACACCGGCATACCAACGGAAAGATGATATTCTTCGTATGATTTTACGATTTCACGAGGCTCCTGTTCAAATGCGCGCTCTATTTTAACATCCGCAGATTTTTTGAGCACCTCATCGCAAACGGCAAGCACAGAATCAACATCAACATTGCCGACAACCGCAAGAGCCATATTATTAAGATTATAAAAGGTGTCGTAGCAATCATAAAGAAGCTTGTCCGTAATATGCGAAATTGAATCAACCGTGCCTGCAATATCAATTCGCACGGGATGATTTTTATAAAGGCACTTAAGCAGATTGAAAGTGCTCATCCAACCGGGAACATCATAATACATTGTGATTTCCTGCCCGATGATGCCCTGCTCTTTTTCAACTGTTTCCTTTGTGAAGTACGGATGAGTAACAAAATCAAGCAAAATTCGCAAGCTGTCCTCAAATCTGTCCGTACATTGAAAAAGATAACAGGTTTTATCAAACGAGGTATAAGCATTTGCAGATGCACCGGTTTCTGCATATCTGGTAAAAGCATCAAGTTCCTCGCTTTCAAAAAGCTTGTGCTCAAGGAAATGGGCAATTCCCTCCGGAACCGTTACAAAATCGCTGCGATCGCTGCGCTTGAATTTGGTGTCTATTGAGCCATAGCGTGTGCCGATAACGGCATAAGCAGAGCTGTAATGTTCTTTGGGCATAACAAAAATTTTAAGCCCAGATTTATGATCTATCTCGTAATATTTTTCATGAAGAACTGCCGAATCAACTGTTTTCATCATTCTGCGTCCTCCTTTTCATTACCTGCGCTCACAAGCTTATAAACAGTATCCAGTTTGATTTTGCTTGCGCAATCTATTATTTGCTGCTTTGTTACCGCATCATTGAGCGCTGCGCTTTCAACGGGTGAAACATAAATGCCAAACGGTGCCTGAGCGGTGTACCAAGCTTCAAGTGACTCCGGTGCATCACAAACAGCTCTGAGAGCATCGGAAAGCCCCGCCTTGGACGAATTAAACTCATAATCGAAATTGCCGTTTTTGATTTCTTCTATCTGAGCAATAATCTCTTTTTCCGCTTTATCCATATTAGACTCTTCGCAACCGCTTTGAACCATAATAAAGCTCTTTTGCTTAACAAATCTTGCAGAGCAGTAATAGCAGAGACTCATTTTTTCCCTTACATTGGCAAAAAGTTTTGAATACGGGCCGCCGCCGAAAACATCGCAAAATGCACGCATTTGAGCAGCCTGAGCAGCATCCTTGGGGCTGCAATCGGCACGAAAACCAATAACAAGCTTGCCCTGCTTAACATCAAGAGCTTCTTTCTTTTGCTTAACCTTAGGCACATCAAAGCTGATTTTAGCGTAATCAAGCGCAGAAT
The DNA here is from genome assembly GCA_900539775.1 of uncultured Anaerotruncus sp. Taxonomy (GTDB): domain Bacteria; phylum Bacillota; class Clostridia; order Oscillospirales; family Acutalibacteraceae; genus Eubacterium_R. The sequence continues at coordinate 47,207 of UQDL01000003.1, forward strand.
ATGATCTTTCTGTTTTATTTAAGCATTCAAGGAAATCCGCTTTTGCGCATTCAACATCTGCATTACCGATAACCGTTAACACAATTTTTGCAGATTTGAGAATTCTTTTCCACGCCTCTGTTGCGGCAGCCGGTGTAATTTCCGAAATTTGCTTCTTTGTGCCGTATTTGCAAATTGCATACGGCTCACCTTCAAACATCAGCTCTTCAGCCTTTTTCAAAGCATAAAGACGCTTTTCATTTTCCTCGCTTTCGATTTTTTCAATAAGCACTTGTTTTTCTCTTTCCGTGCGCTCTGCCGGGAAAAAACCGTTATCATCAAGAAGCGGATCAAAAACCATTGAAAGCAAAAGCTTAATGCATTGAGAAGTTATTTTTTCACCGTCTAACGAAAAGCGATCATCAAGGCAGGTCATGCCAAGCTTTAACTGCTGAATTTCTCCCACCTTTGAAATTGAAGCCTCTATCACGGCTCCGTAAAGCGACGCAAGCTTTCTGTTTAAGCTCAAAATGGTGGGATACTGCCTTGAATTTCTTGAAAGCAGCATCGGCACAACCGCATTAACGGCAGCCGTTTCATTTGAAAGCGGCATAAAAAATGAAATTGAAAGTTCGTTTGTTTTAAATCTATCGGCAGGCACCGCAATTATTTCGGCACCGTTTCCGACTGTTTCAATCTTATAATCTGGCACTTTTTTACCTCCCGAAAGATGCATGGCAAAAGCCCGCATCAAAACAACGGCACAAGCATGATTTTACTTTAAGCTAAGGAAAGCGGCAAAACTTGCCTTAAATCGCACCAATGCTCATTGCCTGTTCAATTAACTATAATAGCACAATATTACAATTATTTCCACATATTATTTGTTTAACAATTATTAAACAATTTAATTATAATTAAAACAGCAGATAAAGCAGCGCCAAAAGGAGCTTATCATCTGCATTGCCCTGAGAAATCAAAATCATCAAAATTATTAAGATAAGAGACGAATCATTTTCGCTTTTATCAACAGCCTCGTTACCGAGCAAATTATCCTGCGGCTTTGCTTCAGAATACTCTTTATTAAATTTTTCCGAATTAACCTGCCCTGCGCTTTTATTCTTGCCTGCGGTGCCGTTTGGCTGCACATATGAAGATGCTCTTGAATGCATTTCGCGAACCCGGCGTTTTGCCTCTTCAACATCGCTGCGTGAAAACTCTGCCGTTTAAAACAACTCCTTCAAATATGGCAAGGCATCAAAAAGGCGAAGAATTTTTACGGCCGTATCTGCTTTGTTTTGATTTTGCGGCGACAGATGCGGCTTAAGCGCCATAATTAAATCCGTGTTTTTATCTGATGAGGAATTCATTTTATCGAATATTTTTTTTGCCTTCATCATCATATTAAAATCAGATGCATTTATTCCGAGTTGAGCCTGCAAAGACTGTGCTGCCGGCACACTGCCGCCGGATTTTGGCTGTGGCTTTTCGCTTTGTGCAACATTATCCTCGCCTTCGCCTCCGAGAATTGACTGCGCAACACCTTTAAGCATATTTATATCATCCTGTGAAAGCGATGATATGATATCGTTTATATTATCCATTATTTATTCAGAAGCTTTTTCAAAAGCTCCTGTGCCTCCTTGCTTTGCATGATTTTTTGCGCTGTTTTTTTATCTGAAAGTGCAGCCTTAACCTTTTTGCTTGCATCCGAGGAAAGATTTTGGCTTAAAAAATCATCAAGCTTACCGCCGTCTGCCGCCTGTTTTAATTTTTGCATATCTATTCCCGATTTTTTTGAAGCCCGATTCATCATTTTTTGCAATTCATTTTTATCAATATTAAAATCATTCATTGTATTACCGCCTTAAATAAAGTATAATTATAATTATGAATTTGCGGGAGGTTTTATGAATGAGGATGATCATTACATCGGACAGCCACGGAAACAAAAGCGGATTTTTCGATGTTGTTGAAAAACATATAGAAGAAGCAGAGCTTTTTGTTAATTTGGGAGACAGCAATTCACAAAGGGATTTGGAAGATGCCAAACTCTATTTCGGCTCAAGATTAAAGCTTGCCTGCGTTGCCGGCAACTGCGATTGGAGCAGTGATTTGCCGCTTACCGCATTTATTAAATTTTCAGGCAAAAATGTGTTTATGTGCCACGGCCACACATTCAGAGTAAAAACCGGACTTAAGGATTATCTTGCTGCGGCAACCGCTTGCAGAGCCGACATTGCGCTTTTCGGTCACACTCATTGCCCAACCTGCAAGGAATTAAACGGCATTTATTTCTTTAATCCCGGTGCTTTGGAAGACTGCAGCTACGGAATTATTGATATTGAAAATAACACCGTAAACTGCAAGCACGCAAGAATAGAATAACAGAAACAATAAAAAACAGCGCCCGTGCGAAAACGCACAGGCGCCTTTTTTATGAAGCTTTAACAGCCAATCAGCAACCGCAACCGCAATCATTGCCGCAACCGTTATTAAAACCACCGCAGAGGAGAAGGATTATAATAAGAATAACAATCCAAGAAGAACCACCGCAGCCGTTGTTACAACCGCAACCCATAAACGAACCTCCCTTCGCTTTTCTAAACCATACTATGAAAAGCAAAAGGAAGTGTTACAAATCGCAAATCAAATTACAATTCCGCCGGAGACAGAAATATCCTGACCGGTTATATACTTATTTTCTGCAAGGAAAAGGACTGTTTTTGCAACCTCTTGCGGCGTTCCGAGCCTTTCAAGAGGCACCTCCTCAGCAAGCTGAGTTTTATCAAAGCAGGAATTCATACGAGTGTCTATAATCCCGGGCGAAACACTGTTTACCGTTATTCCGCTTGGCGCAAGTTCCTTTGCAAGCGCCTTTGTAAAACCGATTACTCCTGCCTTGCTCATTGAATAAAGAGTTTCACACGAAGCGCCGACCTCACCCCACATGGAAGAAATATTAACAATTGAGCCTCTGTGTTGCTTAATCATTCTCAGTGAAGCCTCTTTGGCACAGAAATAAACGGCACGGGAATTAACGGCCATAAGATTTTCATAATCACAAACTTCGGTATCGTTTATCATTTTAATAAGGCTGATTCCGGCATTATTAACAAGCACATCAAGCTTATCAAAGCGTTTAAAAATTGATTTAATATTCTGAACGCTTGCCAAATCGCATTTAATCGGCGTTACTCCTGAAATAATATCTGCCGGAGAATTATTGCAGGTAATATAAACATCATATCCCATATCGGCAAAAAGCTTTGCGCAAGCCTTTCCTATTCCGGTGGCTCCGCCGGTTATCAGCACATTTTTCATATTTTCTCTCCGATAAATAATTAAACTTATAAGAATGCGGCACATTACAAGCCGTTGTTGCGCATAACGGCAATTTAATTGTGCCGAAAGCAACTCCACCCAAACCGCATTACCTCTTGCAGCACAAATATATTAGCACACATTATTGTTTTTTTCAATAAAATATGATACTATAAACATCAGGCATCAGCCAAATAAGAAACGGATGTGATTTTTACGGAAAGAGAATTTTACACAATTTCTGTTTATGTGGATAAAGACGAAAACTTAATAGGCATTCCGTGCGGCGAAAGTGAGCAATACGGGATTGCCGATATTGACACGGTGCTGTTACTTAAAGCACCGTACACGGCAGATCAGGCAGAGCAATTTATTGAGCAGGTTTTTGATGCTTGCTACACAAAAAAACATAACGACGCAAGCCCCGTTTCAACAATAGAAAGATATACAAAGAAAAAAGGATTTGTTGAGGCAACAAGCGACCTTACATTGATTTCGCTTGTTAAAACAAAAGGCACATATTCAATTATGCCAACCTTTAACGATTATGAAAAAGGACCTCTTTGCATTGATGATGACGAACGCACGCTTGCAAACCCATACAAACAAGGTGAAATGTTTGAACAAATAAATGATATTATTATGGTTTATTTAAAAGCAAACGCATTTTACAAAGAGATTGCACAGGCAGAGGAAAACAAAAAGAAAAAAGAAGGTTGATTCATCGCTTTGCAAAACAGCTTTGAAGATTTACACTAATGCAAAAAACAAATATATGCAAAACTCTTTTTTAGCAGTGACCGCTGATTTCAGCGGTCATTTTTTTATATTTAATTAAATTTTTGCCGTTTTATATTATACATTTCGTTGTTTTCTTAATGATTCTAGAAGTGATTATTTACGCATAGTTTATAATAGTTGTTTTGCAAACGAAAGTAAAAAGCATCATAATCATATAAAACAGCATAAAAAAAGAGCGTTTCCAATAGGAAACGCTCTGTGTTTCAGCTATATCTTAAACAAGCTCGATGATGCACATCTCAGCTGCGTCGCCGCGGCGAGGGCCTGTTTTAATAATGCGGCAATAACCGCCGTTTCTGTCGCTATATTTAGGAGCGATCTCAACAAAAAGCTTTTTAACAACATCTTCCTTAGTTACATAAGCAAGAACCTGTCTTCTTGAAGCAAGAGTATCTTCCTTACCGAGAGTAATCATTTTCTCGGCCATAGCGCGAACTTCTTTAGCTCTGGTAACGGTTGTTTCAATCTTACCGTTTTCCAAAAGGTGAGTAACCATTCCTCTGAGCATAGCCTTTCTGTGGTCAGTAGGTCTGCCCAATTTTCTGGTACCTGGCATAGAAATTCCCTCCTTTAGTCGTCTTCATGACTGAGTGAGAAACCAAGTGATGCAAGCTTGTTAACAACTTCATCAAGGCTCTTGCGGCCAAGGTTTCTAACCTTCATCATATCTTCTTCGGATTTTCCGATTAAATCTTCTACGGTGTTTATGCCTGCTCTCTTCAAGCAGTTGAAAGAACGAACAGAAAGATCAAGCTCTTCAATAGTCATTTCAAGAACTTTTTCTTTACCATCCTCATCCTTTTCTACCATAATTTCCTGATTGCCAACCTCTTCGGAGAGATCAACAAAAAGCTTAAGATGGTCGTTAAGGATCTTTGCAGCAAGCGAAGCAGCTTCGTCTGCAGGGATTGTTCCGTCTGTTTCAACATCAAGAACAAGCTTATCAAGATCAGTTTGCTGGCCGACACGAGTATTTTCAACCGTGTAATTAACTTTAAGAACAGGAGTATAAATGGAATCCACAGCAATAGTGCCAATGGGCAAATCCATAAGCTGCTTATTGCGATCGCAGGGAACATAGCCTCTGCCGCTGTCTGCAGTAATTTCCATAACAACTTCTGCACCCTCATCAAGATATGCAATGTGAAGATCAGGATTAAGGATCTCAACATCGGCGCCGTGCTCAATATCACCGGCTGTGATTTCGCCTTCGCCGTTTGCTTTGATATAAAGGGTTTTTTGGCTTTCGTCATGTATTTTAAGAATAACGTTTTTAAGATTAAGAACAATCTCTGTTACATCTTCTTTAACATGAGGGATAGTTGAAAATTCGTGCAAAACACCTTCAATCTTAACGGAAGTGATAGCATAGCCCGGAAGTGAGGAGAGAAGGACTCTTCTCATTCCGTTTCCGAGAGTTGTGCCGAAGCCTCTTTCAAGCGGCTCAACAACAAATCTGCCCACGCTTCTGCTTCCCTGAGTAGATAAATCTACTATCTCGATATTCGGCTTATCAATTTCAATCATTTAAAAGCCTCCTAAAAATATTTTAGATACTAAATAACAGAAATGATTAACTATTATTTAGAGTAGAACTCAACGATCAAACGCTCTTCAACAGGGTAATCGATATCGTCGCGATCCGGCAAAGCAACAACCTTTGCAGAAAGTTCTGCTGCATTTGATTCAAGCCACTTAGGAGCATTTGCATAAGCGCCCTCTTCCTTAACGAGCTTAAATCTGCCGTTATCCTTGCTGTTTTCAGCTACTGCGATAACATCGCCAACCTTAACGAGATAAGACGGAATATCAACTCTTTTGCCGTTTATGGTGAAATGGCCGTGAGTAACAGCCTGCCTTGCTTCACGGCGGGTTTTACAAAAACCTGTTCTGAAAACAACATTGTCAAGACGACATTCACACATTACAAGAAGGTTAATGCCGGTTTGGCCTTCAGCCTTGGCAGCCTTTTCATAATAGGTGTGGAATTGCTTTTCAAGAATACCGTAAATGAACTTAACTTTTTGCTTTTCGTTAAGTTGCAAAGCATACTCGCTCTTTTTGCGGCGAGCTTTGGTGTAGGAATTTCTGAATGTTTCCTTATTTGTATAGCCCATAACAGCCGGCGAAATGCCGAGTGCTTTGCAGCGCTTTGCGATGGGCTCCATATTCTTTGCCATATATTACACCTCCAATAAAACTATACGCGGCGTCTCTTAGGCGGACGGCAACCGTTGTGCGGGATAGGAGTAACATCTTTAATAAGAGTAACCTGCAGGCCAACCGTTTCCAATGCTCTGATAGCAGATTCACGGCCCGAACCCGGTCCCTTAACATAAACTTCAACAGTTTTTAAACCATGCTCCATAGCTGCCTTAGCTGCAGTTTCAGCAGCGGTTTGAGCAGCAAAGGGAGTGGATTTCTTTGAGCCCTTAAAGCCCATTTCGCCGGCAGAAGCCCAAGAAATTGCATTTCCCTGCATATCAGCAACGGTTACGATAGTGTTGTTGAAGGTTGACTGAATATGAACTGTACCACGCTCGATATTTTTCTTATCACGGCGTTTGCGTGTAGCTGTGGTCTTTTTAGTAGCCATATGTGCTGTTTCCTCCTACAATTATTTCTTCTTGTTTGCTATGGTCTTTTTCGGACCTTTTCTTGTGCGTGCATTGTTCTTAGAAGTTTGACCTCTTACAGGAAGTCCCTTTCTGTGGCGAATGCCGCGATAGCAACCAATTTCTATAAGTCTTTTGATATCGAATGCAACGTCTCTGCGAAGATCACCTTCAACAGTTACATTCTTTTCAATATAATCACGAATTTTGGAAACCTCATCCTCAGACAGATCTCTGCAGCGAGTGTCCGGATTGATTCCCGTAGCTTCGATAATTTGAGTAGCGGTTGTTCTGCCGATACCGAAAATATAGGTAAGGCCGATTTCTACTCGCTTATCGTTTGGTAAGTCAACACCTGAAATGCGTGCCATTTTACAGTTTACCTCCGATTATTAGTTCAGGATCAGCCCTGACGCTGTTTATGCTTTGGATTTTCACAGATAACCATTACTTTTCCATTGCGCTTTATAATTTTGCATTTATCGCAAATTTTCTTAACAGAAGGTCTTACTTTCATTTGAATATCCTCCTTAATTATTACTTTGAGCGCCAAATTATGCGGCCTTTTGTAAGGTCGTATGGTGACATCTCGATAGTTACCTTATCACCGGGAAGAATTCTTATATTATTCATTCTGAGTTTCCCGCTGATATGGGCTAAAATAATGTGGTCGTTTTGAAGTGCAACCTTGAAAGTTGTGTTAGGCAATACCTCAACCACAGTACCTTCAACTTCTATCATATCTGACTTAGACATCATTTTACCTCTCTGTATTCATAGGAATAAGATGTTTAATTTAACTGGAATCACATCGCGGCGTAATCGCCTGCAATTGATTTTAGCTTCAGACTTTGGTCATAATAACCGGGCCGTTATTTGTGATGGCAATTGTGTGCTCAAAGTGAGCGGCAAGCTTGCCGTCTGCAGTAACAACGGTCCATCCGTCCTCAAGCTGCTTTACCTTATAGGTTCCCTGATTGATCATCGGTTCAATTGCCAATGTCATTCCGGGTAACAGTCTGATACCACGCCCTTCGTGTCCGAAGTTGGGTACACTTGGATCTTCATGAAGCTTTGTTCCTACGCCGTGCCCCACAAAATCACGAACAACGCTGAATCCGCGCTCCTCGCAATAGGCTTGCACTGCGTGGCCTATATCGCCGATTTTGTTGCCGGGTACAGCCTGTTCGATGCCTTTATAGAGACTCTCGCGGGTTGTATCGATCAGCCGCTTTGCCTCGGGAGAGCAAGTCCCTGCAACAAATGTGGCAGCATTATCGCCGTTATAGCCATTTTTCGCGGCTCCGAGATCAATGCTGACTATATCGCCTTCTTGGATGATACGGTGCTTGCTCGGAATGCCGTGAATAACTTCATTGTTTATAGATATACATGCAGTGGCGGGAAATCCGTAAAGGCCTAAAAAATTGGGAGTCGCTCCCCTTTTTTTAATAAGGTTAAAAGCGATCGTGTCGATTTCTTTTGTTGAAACTCCGGGCTTAACTGCTTTGCCCGCCACCATTAATGCTTCAGCGGAAATTTGGCAAGCTTCTTTCATAAGCTCAAGCTCTCTGCTGCTTTTAAGCACTATCATGTTAATCCTCCAATGCTTTAAAGACGAGTGCGGTTGTATCCGCAACCTCTTCCTGGCCCTCAACAATCACAAGTTTGCCAAGCTTTTCATAGAAATTCTTGAGCGGCTCGGTCATTTCATGATATTCTTTAAGCCTTGCCTGAACCGTTTCCGGTGCATCGTCTTTACGCTGAACAAGTTCGCCGCCGCAAGCATCGCAAACTCCTTCCTGCTTTGGCTTTTTATAAAGCAGATGATAGGAATTTGCACACTTTGCACATACACGGCGACCGGACATTCTTGCTGTGATTTTTTCATCCGGCACTTCAATATCAAGCACCTTATCAATATCCACGCCCATATCCTCAAGTGCCTGAGCCTGAGGAATGGTGCGAGGAAATCCATCAAGAATAAATCCGTTTTCGCAATCTTTTTCTTTAAGTCTGTCCTTAATTATGCCGATAACAACATCATCTGGAACAAGCTGGCCTGCATCCATATAGGATTTAGCCTTGAGGCCCATTTCCGTGCCTGCTTTAAGAGCTGCACGAATGATATTGCCGGTTGATACAGCGGGAATACCGTACTTTTCAACTATTTTTTCAGCCTGAGTACCTTTGCCGGCACCCGGAGCGCCGAGAAGTATCAATTTCATATCCACTAAAACCTTTCTTAATCAAGGAAGCCTTTATAATGACGCATCATCATCTGAGATTCAAGCTGACGAACTGTTTCAAGAGCAACACCGCACATAATGATGATTGAAGTACCACCAAGAGTTACGGAGAAGCCGCCGTCTGAACCGCTCTCTGTGAGAGGAGGAATAGCAGCATCGCAGATGAGAGACCAAACAATCGGAAGAAGAGCAACAACAGAAAGCATCAAAACGCCGATAAGCGTGAGCCTCATAAGAACTCTTGTGATATATTCCGAAGTTGGTTTGCCGGGACGGATACCCGGAATTGCGCCGTTGTTTTTACGAAGATTATTTGCCATTTCAATTGGGTTGTACTGAATTGTACTGTAGAAATAAGCAAAGAAAATTATAAGAATGAAGTACATTACCGCATACCACCAAGAATCGCTCTGGAAGGCATTGAAGAATTTCTCCCAGAATGTGCCTTCATACTTATCTGATGAAATAAACATCTGAACAGTTGCAGGCAGCGAAAGGATGGATGATGCAAAGATGATGGGAAGAACGCCGCTCATATTGATTTTAATCGGCATATGAGTGGACTGACCGCCGTACATTTTACGGCCAACAACACGCTTTGCATACTGAATCGGAAGTCTTCTTTCGGCATTATCCATAAACACAATGTATGCAATCATAAGAAGGAATACAATGAAAATGGCCGGAACAAGGAAATTATAAACCATGCGGCCTGTGCCTAAATATTGGATATACTGCTTAATAATTGTTGGGAATCTTGAAACGATACCTGCGAAAAGTATGATTGAAATACCGTTGCCGATACCGTCTATGGTAATTTGCTCACCGAGCCACATAATAACAGCTGTGCCTGCAGTAAGCACTAAAATTATAACGAGTGCCTGGAAAACAGCCGCAAAGCCTGTGAAAGCATTGCCTGCCGCATCCTTCATAAGGTAATCGTTTGCACGAAGGAAGAAGAAATAAGCAAGAGACTGAAGAATGCCAAGCACAATCGTAACTATACGAGTGATTGAAGCAATTTTCTTTCTGCCCTCTTCCCCTTCTTTTTGAAGCCTTTCGAGTGCCGGAATGGCAACTGCCAAGAGCTGCATGATAATGGACGAGTTAATGTACGGTGTGATAGACATTGCGAATATCGTGCCGTAAGTAAACGCACTACCTGTCATAAGACTGAGATAGGTAAGAATCGTATTTCCTTTGCCAATATCAATTTCATTAACAATGTTAAGAAACGGCACCGGAATCATTGATCCGATTCTGAAGATAAGGATAACTAATGCCGTGAAAAGCATTTTTTTCCTGATTTCCGGAATCTTCCATGCATTAACGATGGTCTTTATCATTTAAAGCACCTCCACCGTGCCACCTGCAGCTTCAATTTTTGCTTTTGCGGATTCACTGATGGCATTTACCTTAACGGTAAGAGCTTTTGTGATTTCTCCGTTAGCGAGAACTTTAACACCGTCGAGTTCCTTGCGAACAAGGCCGCAAGCCTTAAGGCTTTCAACATCAACAACAGCGTTTGCCTCAAATCTTTCCTCAAGAGCTGCAACATTAACTACTGCATATTCTGTGCGGAAGATATTGTTGAAGCCTCTTTTAGGAACACGTCTTTGAAGGGGCATCTGACCGCCTTCAAAACCGGGACGGCGGCTGTAGCCTGAGCGTGCCTTAGCACCCTTATGACCTTTGCCGGCAGTTTTGCCCTGGCCTGAACCGGCACCGCGTCCGATTCTCTTTACGGCTTTCTTTGAGCCATCAGCAGGAGAAAGTTCATGTAATTTCATTGTCTGCACCTCCTCTTATGCTTCTTCGACCTCAACAAGGTGGCAGATCTTTTTGATCTTGCCCTTTGTTGGATCGTTATCAGGCTGAACCGTAACATTGCCTATTTTGCGAAGACCGAGAGAGTGGGCAGTGGCAATCTGATCTTTCTTGCAGCCGATTAAGCTTTTTGTAAGTGTGATTTTTACATTTGCCATTATTACACCCTCCTTAGTCTAATATCTTTTTAACGGACTTGCCGCGAATTGCAGCAACTTCTTCAGCTGTGCGAAGCTGAGAAAGGCCGTTAATTGTTGCACGAACAACATTATAAGGATTGTTTGATCTGATAGCCTTTGTACGGATATCACCGATACCTACAGTTTCAACAACCGCACGAACGGGGCCGCCTGCGATAACGCCGGTACCCTTGGGAGCGGGCATAAGCAAAACTTCGCCTGCGCCGAACTTACCGGTGATTTCATGAGGAATGGTTGTTCCTCTTAAAGCTACCTTAATAACATTTTTCTTTGCGTCTTCTATGCCTTTGCGAATAGCATCCGGAACTTCACCGGATTTACCAACGCCAAAGCCAACAAGACCGTTTCCGTCTCCTACAACAACAAGTGCCGAGAACTTGAAAATACGACCGCCTTTTACGGTTTTGGAAACACGGTTGATGGTTACAACTCTTTCTTCAAGTTCCATTGAAGATACGTCAATCTTTGCCATAAAGTATTTTCCTCCTTCGTTAGAACTTAAGTCCGCCTTCACGAGCACCGTCTGCAACAGCAGCAACACGGCCGTGATAGATGTAACCGCCACGGTCAAATACGCATTCTTCAATGCCCTTTGCCTTGGCTCTTTCCGCTAATGTTTTACCAACGGCTTTAGCCGCCTCTACGTTTCCGCCGTAACCGGCAAAATCTTTTTCAACTGTTGAAGCCTGTGCAAGAGTTACACCTGCTACATCGTCTATAAGCTGAACGTAAATATTGCTGAGGGAGCGATATACGTTAAGTCTGGGACAATCAACAGTACCTGAAATCTTGCCACGAACTCTTGTGTGGCGCTTCTGCCTTGCTTTGTTAGCATCCTGTCTTGAAACCATTGTAATTCACTCCTTCCCTTATTTCTTACCTGCTTTGCCTTCCTTGCGGCGAATATGCTCTTCGGCATACTTAATACCCTTGCCTTTATAGGGCTCCGGAGGTCTCTTTTCGCGAACCTGAGCTGCGAACTGACCTACTGCCTGCTTATCAGCACCTGAAATAACAATCTGATTAGCAGAGGGGCATTCAACTTTAACGCCTGCGGGGGCTGTCATAATTACCTGGTGAGAGAAACCAAGGTTCATAACAAGGTTTTCACCCTGCATTTGAACACGGTAACCAACACCGTTTACTTCGAGAACCTTTTTGAAGCCGTTTGTTACGCCTTCAACCATGTTGTGGATGAGCGCACGGGTAAGACCGTGGAGTGCTCTGTTCTCTTTTTCATCATTGGGTCTTGATACGTTAATCTCGTTGCCTTCAACTTTAACACCGATAACGGGGCATTTTTCCATGGTAAGAGTACCATTTTGGCCTTTTACGGTTACAGTGTTTCCGTCAAGCGTTACATCAACGCCGGCAGGGATTACGATCGGCTTTAAGCCTATACGTGACATCCTAACTGCACCTCCTTACCAAATAAATGCCAGAACCTCGCCGCCAACATTCTGCTTGCGAGCTTCTCTGTCTGTCATAATGCCTTTTGAAGTTGAAATGATTGCAACTCCAAGACCTTTCATTACCTTGGGCATATCCTCAACATTTGAGTAAATACGAAGACCGGGCTTCGATACTCTGCGAAGGCCTGTGATTACCTGTGATTTGCCCTCACCATATTTAAGGGAAACACGGATAACGCCCTGTTTATCATCATCAATAATTTTATAAGCTTTGATATAACCTTCATCAACAAGAATCTGAGCAATTGCTTTTTTCATCTTTGACGCAGGAATATCTACTGTATCGTGCTTAGCCGAATTAGCATTACGAATTCTCGTAAGCATATCAGCGATAGGGTCTGTAATATGCATTGATATTTCCTCCTTATTTATTTAGCAATTCTCGGTTCTTACCAAGAAGATTTTGTTACGCCGGGAATTTCACCCTTGTGTGCGAGCTCTCTGAAACAAATACGACAAACGCCATACTTACGAAGGTATGCATGAGGTCTACCGCAGATTTTACATCTGTTGTAAGCTCTTGTTGAATACTTAGCAGGCTTTGCAGCCTTAACTTTCATAGATGTTTTTGCCACGATAATCCCTCCTTATTCTGCAAAGGGAGCGCCCATAAGCTTAAGGAGCTCTCTGCCTTCTTCATCGGTTTGAGCTGTGGTTACCATAATGATATCCATGCCGCGAACCGCATCAATTTTATCATATTCGATTTCAGGGAATATCAACTGCTCTTTGATACCCATGGCATAGTTGCCGCGGCCGTCAAATGAGTTGGGGTTGATACCTCTGAAGTCACGAACTCTGGGAAGAGCAAGATTGAAGAATCTGTCAAGGAATTCATACATCTTGTCTCCGCGAAGAGTAACTTTAACACCAATCGGCATGCCCTCACGAAGTTTGAAGTTAGCAACAGACTTCTTTGCACGGCAAATGATCGGTTTTTGACCTGTGATGATGCCGATATCGTTAACGATAGCATCAACAACCTTTGAATTTTCACGGGCTTCGCCGCAACCAACATTGAGAACAATCTTGTCAAGCTTTGGGATTTGCATAACAGACTTGTATTGGAATTTCTTCATCAATGCAGGAGCAACTTCGCTCTTATAGGCTTCTTTTAATCTTGCAGCCATTGTTATGATCCTCCCTTACTTAAAATTCATTTGCGCATTCTTTATTTTTGCAAATGCGCTTTCCGTCTTTATGACCTACACGGGTAGCCTGACCGCATTTGGGGCAAACGAGCTGAACCTTTGAAGCATAAAGAGCAGACTCAACCTTAACAAGGCCGCCCTGATCGCCCATCTTGCGGGGCTTTACATGCTTGGTAACTACGTTTACATTTTTAACGATTACTTTACCCTCTTTGGGACTAACAGCGATAACTTCGCCCTTAACGCCCTTTGATTTACCGCTGAGCACCATTACGGTATCACCGGTTTTAACAAACATTTTACTCATTATCACGCACCTCCATTAAAGTACTTCCGGAGCGAGAGAAAGGATCTTCATGAAATCCTTATCACGGAGCTCTCTAGCTACCGGTCCAAAAATACGGGTGCCACGAGGAGTTTTATCCTCTTTGATAATTACGGCAGCATTTTCATCAAAACGAATGTACTGACCGTCGTCACGACGTACACCTTTAGTTGTACGAACGATGACTGCTTTAACAACTTCGCCTTTTTTCACAACGCCGTTCGGCGCAGCCTTCTTAACGGAAGCAACGATAACATCGCCGATGTTAGCATATCTTCTGCCCGAGCCGCCGAGAACACGGATACAAAGAATTTCCTTGGCGCCTGTGTTGTCTGCAACCTTGAGGCGACTTTCCTGTTGTATCACAGCTTTTTCCTCCTTCGTACTGCAAAATAACACTTTGCATCTTGCAGTTATTATTTTATTAAACTAATTTTAAAAGCTTGTAATTCGAAATGATTACTTTGCCTTTTCAATGATTTCAACCACACGCCATCTCTTATCCTTGCTGATCGGGCGGGTTTCCATAATGAGAACCTTATCGCCAACGCCGCAAGTATTTTCCTCGTCGTGTGCTTTATATTTAACCGTGCGGTTAATGATTTTGCCGTAAAGCGGATGACGAACCTTGTCTTTAATAGAAACAACAACGGTTTTATCCATCTTATTGCTTGATACTACGCCAACTCTTGTTTTTCTGAGGTTTCTTTCACTCATAATCAACTACCTCCCTATCTTAAGAATTTGAGCTTGCAAGCTCGATTTCGCGCTCAACTGTTTTGATGCGTGCGATATCTTTTCTTACAGCTTTAATTCTCATCGGGTTGTCGAGCTGATTGATAGCCTGCTGGAAATGAAGATTGAAAAGCTCTTCCTTAAGCTCTGCAAGCTTTGCTGCACGCTGATCTGCGCTTAAAGCCTTAATTTCTGCTGCTTTCATTACTGCTCGCCTCCCTCTTCTTTAACTACGAATTTGCATTTGATAGGAAGTTTGTTAGCTGCAAGACGCATTGCCTCACGAGCCACACTCTCTTCAACGCCGCCGAGTTCAAACATAACTCTGCCCGGCTTAACTACTGCTACCCAGTAGTCAACATTACCTTTACCTTTACCCATACGAGTATCGGCAGGTCTTGCGGTGATCGGCTTATCGGGGAAAATCTTAATCCAAACCTGACCGCCACGCTTTGTGTAACGTGTCATAGCGATACGAGCTGCTTCAATCTGAGCTGCCGTAATCCATGCAGGCTCTGTTGCCTGAAGACCAAACTGGCCATAAGTTACTTTGTTACCTCTTGTAGCCTCACCGGTCATACGACCTCTGTGCTGCTTACGATGTTTAACACGCTTTGGTAAGAGCATTATTGATTTCCTCCTTCCTTACGTCTGCTTCTGTTATCTCTGCCGCCGTTGCGACGAGAATTGCCTGATCTTCTCTGGGGCTTGTTTCTGCTTTCGTGAAGAACTTCGCCCTGATAGATCCAAATTTTAACACCGATGCGGCCGTAAGTTGTTGCAGCCTCTGCAGTGCCGTAATCAATATCCGCACGAATTGTTTGAAGCGGAATTGTGCCTTCCTTATATGTTTCGGAACGAGCAATTTCCGCACCGCCGATACGGCCGGATACCTGAACCTTAATACCGCGTGCGCCAAGCTTCATTGTGTTTCTGATAGCCATCTTAACTGCACGGCGGAATGATACACGCTTTTCAAGCTGAGTTGCGATGCTCTGAGCAACGAGAGTTGCATTGAGATCGGGCTGCTTGATTTCGATGATGTTGATGAAAACTTCATCGTTCTTTTTACCGAGCTTCTTAGCGCAGATAGCTTTGAGCTTATCAATTTCAGCGCCCTGCTTGCCGATAACCATACCGGGCTTTGCACAGTGAATGTTAATTCTTACGCGCTTAGCATCACGCTCGATTTCTACTTTGGGAACACCTGCACTCTTGAGAGATTCAAGAAGGTACTTACGAAGATTATAATCTTCAACAAGCGTGTTGCCGAAGTCTGCCTTCTTAGCATACCAGCGGGAGTCCCAGTTTTTAATAACGCCGATTCTTAAACCGGTAGGATTACATTTCTGTCCCATTCAACTTTCCTCCTCGCTTATTCTTCCGTTTCCTTAACGGTGATTGTGATATGAGATGTTCTCTTATTGATTCTGTATGCTCTGCCCTGAGCTCTGGGGCGAATTCTCTTAAGAGTGGGGCCCGCAGTAACATTGCAGTAGCTTACATATAATCTTGAAGTATCCATATTGTTGTTGTTCTCCGCATTAGCCATTGCAGATTTAAGAACCTTTGCAAGCGGTTCGCAAGCTGCCTTAGGTGTGTGCTTGAGAATAGCCATTGCCTTATCGCAAGGCTGATTTCTTATAAGGTCAAGAACGATTTGCACCTTTCTGGGAGAAATACGAACATATGTTGCTTTTGCTGTTGCTTCCATAGTTAATTCTCCTTTCATTACTTCGTGGTCTTTGCGCCTGCGTGACCGCGGAACGTTCTTGTGGGGGCGAATTCGCCGAGTTTGTGTCCAACCATATCCTCGGTAACATAAACCGGAACATGCTTTCTTCCGTCATGAACAGCAAATGTGTGTCCTACGAACTCAGGGAAGATTGTTGAACTTCTTGACCAGGTTTTTACAACCTGCTTGTCGCCCTTTTCATTGAGAGCAACAACTTTTTTATAAAGGCTTTCTTCAACATAAGGGCCTTTTTTAGTACTTCTACTCATTTAATCTTCTCCTTTCTTATTATTTACCGTTACGACGTCTTACGATCATCTTATTGGATGCTTTCTTCTTGTTGCGAGTCTTATAACCGAGAGCAGGTTTACCCCAAGGAGTAACAGGACCGGGACGACCGATAGGTGATTTACCTTCACCACCGCCGTGGGGGTGGTCATTCGGGTTCATAACAGAACCACGAACTGTGGGTCTCCAACCCATGTTGCGCTTGCGGCCTGCCTTACCGATTTTAACATTGGCATGATCTGTGTTGCCTACAACGCCGATTGTTGCCATGCATTCTGCAGGAACATTGCGAAGCTCGCCCGAAGGAAGTCTGAGAAGTGCATAAGCACCTTCAAGAGCCATAAGCTGAGCGCTGTTGCCTGCCGAACGAGCAAGCTGAGCACCTCTGCCGGGATAAAGCTCAACATTGTGGATAACTGTGCCGACCGGGATATTCTTAAGAGGAAGTGCATTACCTGCAACGATATCTGCGTTCGGGCCTGCTTCAACGGTTGCGCCTACTTTAAGGCCTTCCGGAGCAATGATGTAGTTCTTTACGCCATCCTCATACTGAATGAGAGCGATGTGTGCAGAACGGTTGGGATCATATTCGATTGTCTGCACTGTTGCAGGCATATCAAATTTCTGTCTTTTGAAGTCAATAACACGGTATTTTCTTCTGTTTCCGCCGCCGCGATGACGAACGGTGATTCTTCCGTAAGAGTTACGGCCTGAATTTTTGCTGATGGGAACAAGCAAGGATCTTTCAGGGGCAACTTTAGAGAGGGAAGAATAATCGGTAACCGACATGTTTCTTCTTGAAGGAGAAGTCGGCTTAAAATTCTTAATAGCCATTATTATTTTTCCTTTCTGAATAACTTTGCGAAGGGATGGCACCCTTCATACTTCATCATCCGAAATATCTCTTTTTGCTATACTATATATAATAGTAGCCGTTACATCATATCGTTGAAGAATTCGATTTCTTTAGAATCTTCGGTAAGAGTAACGATTGCCTTTTTCCATGAAGGAGTGTAGCCCTTGTTTACACCCTGACGGCGCTCACGGCCACGAACATTTATTGTGTTTACCTTAGCAACTTTAGTGCCGGGGAAAACCTCTTCAACGGCTTTGGCGATTTCAATTTTGTTTGCATCTTTAGCAACCTTAAAGGTATATTTCTTCATCATAAGGCCGGTCATTGATTCCTCAGTGATAATCGGCTTAACGATAATGTCATGAGCAGTTTTCATTATGCATATACCTCCTCGATTTTCTTAGCTGCATCTTTAAGAACAACGATTTCGTTGCAATTAAGGATGTCATATACGCAAAGAGTGTTTACGGTAACAACCTTAACGCCCTCAATATTGCGTGCGCTCTTGTAAACAACTTCGTTGTTCTCAGGAAGAACGAGAAGAACCTTTTTGCCGGTTTTGAGCTTAGCAAGCATTTCGGCAATTGCCTTTGTTTTGATTGCTTCAAGCTCAATCTTGTTTACAACAAGCATTTCAGACTCTGCAACCTTTGTTGAAAGGGCTGATTTCATAGCGAGTCTTTTAACTTTCTTGTTGATATTTACAGTGTATTTTCTTGGCTTGGGGCCGAGAGCAATACCGCCGTGTGTCCACTGAGGGCTTCTTGTTGAGCCCTGACGAGCACGGCCTGTGCCCTTTTGCCTCCAGGGTTTTGCGCCGCCGCCTGAAACCTCAGAACGAGTGAGAGTTGACTGCGTGCCCTGGCGCTGTGCAGCAAGATAGCTGACAACTGCAAGATGCATTGCATTTGCGTTTGGCTCAATGCCGAAAACCGCATCTGCAAGTTCTAATTTTGAAGTCTTGCGACCTTCTTGGTTATAAACCTGAACCTGTGCCATTTGTATCTCTCCTTTCGTTAAGCTTTAACAGCGTCTGCAATTACAACGATTCCGCCCTTAGGACCGGGAACCGCACCCTTGATTGCGATAAGATTGTTTTCTGCATCAACCTTAGCAACCGTGAGGTTTTGAACTGTTACTGTTTCGTGACCGTAATGACCGGCCATCTTTCTGCCTTTGAATACTCTTGACGGGCTTGAGCACGCACCGAGTGAACCCTGGTGGCGAGCATTTGGGCCTGTACCGTGAGATTCACGGAGTCTTGAGAAATTCCAACGCTTGATTGCGCCGGCAGTTCCGTGGCCCTTAGATGTGCCCTTTACATCAACGATTTCGCCTGCCTCAAAAGCATCTGCCTTAATGATGTCGCCAACATTAAGAGCTGAGCAATCTTCAAGACGGAACTCTTTAAGAGTTTTCTTGGGAGCTACATCGTTCTTTGCGAAGTGACCCTTCATAGGCTTGTTGAGCTTGTTGACTTTAACATCGCCGAAGCCCACCTGAACAGCCTCATAGCCATCGTTTTCGATTGTTTTTTTCTGGGTAATTACGCATGGACCTGCTTCAACTACTGTAACGGGGATTACATTTCCGTTTTCATCGAAGATCTGGGTCATGCCGATCTTTTTACCGATAAGACCTTTTTTCATATTTTTCCTCCTTGGTTATTGGTTGGTTTCCCAACTTGACCTCGTCAAGCGTGATTATAATTTGATTTCGATTTCAACGCCTGCCGGGAGCTCAAGACTTGTCAGCGCTTCAACAGTTTTATTTGAAGGTCTGAGAATGTCAATGAGTCTTTTGTGTGTTCTCTGCTCAAACTGCTCACGGCTGTCCTTATACTTGTGAACAGCACGAAGAATCGTAACAACTTCCTTCTCGGTGGGAAGCGGAATCGGGCCGCTTACCTGAGCACCGGTAGCCTTAGCTGTTTCAACGATCTTTTCGGAAGCCTGATCAACAAGATTGTGATCATAGCCCTTAAGTCTGATGCGGATCTTAACTTTGCTTGCTGCCATTTACTTTTCCTCCTGAAAAATATTGGTGCGAGTCTTAACCTTTATTTTTCCACCCACCCGTGTGTTTCAAGCCTGCTCTTTAAAAAACCGAATGACGCAGCATCATTCGGGCAGACCTTATGCAGGTTGCGAACATACGCAAGCTATTCGCATAAGGAAAATCAAAGGTATAATTTCGCCCGGTTTAAAATCGGACATACTCCGCCGAAATTCCCGCTTTGAATCAAGCGCCACCTCCGGCATCATCGCATATCTTGTGGTGAGAAAACCGCATACACAATTATATATAATTATAATATACGCCTTTTCACACGCTCGCTTATTATATATTAAATGTGCTGCTTTGTCAATACAAATTTACAAAAAATTTCAAAGTTTTTTTCGTGATTTTTCACAAAGTTTATATATGTAATTTTGTATACTTGCACAGTGAATTTAGTGTAAAAAAATAAAAAAACACACTTTTTGCTGCCAAAAAATGTGTTTTCGGATTTAACATATTCTTTTTTTAATCATAATAAAAGCTTAAACTAAACTGAGGTCAGCGGTGAACGCCTCAGTAAAGCAAGAGTTCGCTGAAATGAAAATCACCTTGCAAGCAAGCCTGCATCACGCATATTGGCAAGCAAAGCATTAAACTCCTCAACAATGTCGTCTGCTCCGGTTGCATTTGCAACGGCGGCTGCCGGAGTTATCGTGCCTGCAGGTCCGGTAGGGCCTGTTGCGCCTGTGGCACCTGCAACACCTTGTATACCCTGAGGACCCGTTGCGCCTGTGGCACCTGCAACGCCTTGTATACCCTGAGGGCCCGTTGCGCCTGTGGCGCCTGCAACGCCTTGTATACCCTGAGGACCCGTTGCGCCGGTTGCGCCCTGAATTCCCGCAGGTCCTTGTGCTCCCACAGGTCCTTGCGGACCTGTTGCGCCTGTTGCTCCTGTTGCACCTGTTGCTCCGGCAGGACCGCCGGCAGGACCCGTCGGCCCCATTGGTCCGGTAGGACCCGGTATTCCTTGGCAACAACAAACCGGCGCAGGTTTGCAAGAATTCACTTTGGTTTCGCAATTGCAAAGAGAATTTATATCGCTTCCCTTGTAATAAGTCATATATTTCACCCACCCAATCATCATATGTGATACATAATGTATCTAATTCATTATATTCAAACAATCAGTATGGGTTAATCTTTTTTTGCTTGAAATATTCCCTGTTATACAAATAAGAAGAAGAAAGCGGCCTGCAAGAGCCTGCAATTTCATTATATTCATTCGCCTTGGTATAATCACCAAGCGCATCGTAACAAATGCAAAGACCGATGGCAGGTATAAAACCGCTTGCATCTGCGCTGACAAAGCCTCCGTTTAATCCGTTTTCCCTTAAAGTTAAGGCAGAATGAAACCAAAACAATGCCTTTTCATATTGCTTTTGCCTTAAAAATAAATTTCCTATATCGCAACACACCTCTGCCTTTACAGGTGCATAAGCAAATGCATTAAGCAGCGAAATCAGCGCATCTGAATTACAACCCTGCTCGATTTTGCAAGCGGCGCAAATTCTGCAAGCCTCAACATTGTTTTCTTCCCAGCCCAAACCTGATTTCAAAAACGCCTCAAGCACCAAAACGGCTTTATCATAATATCCGTTATAATAAAGCTCTCTGCCGTAATAAAACTCATCTCTTGGCGAAAACGGCTCGCCGAGCGCAAGCTGCTTTTCATAAATTAAAAGATTTCTTTTTCCGTATTCTTTTTTTGCTGACTTATGCGTTACGGCAATATCGCTGTATTCCGTCGGCTGCGGGCAAGAAATCGCCTCATGCACTCTTCCCTGCCATTTGAATCCCAAATGATTTTTGATAAGCCTTTCACGATAAAACCAAAACACAGGCTTTCCCGATTCATCAAAAGCCACATTATAGCGCATATAAACTGCGTTTAAGCTTTTTTCAGCCGAAGCTTTAAATGAAATGAGAGCCTCCAAATCCTGCGGTAAAAACACATCATCTGCATCAAGCCATAAAATATAATCACAGGCGGCTTTTGAAAATGAAAAATTCCTTGCGGCTGAAAAGTTATCACACCACACAAAATCAAACACCTTATCGGTGTACCTGAATGCGATTTCTTTTGTTGCATCATTGCTACCGGTGTCAACAATAATAATTTCATCAACCGCTTTCAAAACACTGTTTAAGCAGCGTGCAAGAACGCTTTGCTCGTTTTTTACAATCATACACAAACTAATACTAACCAAATTAAGCACCCCCGATACAATATGCAAAAGAAAAATAAGCGTTAAAAAAGCGGCGTGCCGAAAAAGCACACCGCCGCTGAATAATATTAAATTATTTTCGCTCGCCGGAAAGCTGCTTCCAGTGAATCTTGCAATATTCCTTACCGTCTATCGGAGGATATTTGGAATCATCTGTTTTGGCTTCATTATAGCAAACGTATTCGCCCGAATAAGCGCAGCGCTTAACATCGCCGCCCTCCGAAAGGCCCGGAATAAACGCACCGAGGAAAACGGCAACAACAGCAACAGCTATAACAGCAGCGCCTGCCTTTCCCTGAGTCCATTGCAAAAATTTAACCTTTCCCAAATCAAGCTTATCCATTTTTTCAAACAGCTTAACATTTTCGCTCAAATAAACATAAAGCTTTGAAAGTAAATAACCGCAAACACCTGCAAATGTGCCGATTATCATACCGCCGAGCACATCCGTGGGATAATGAACCATAAGATAAACACGGCTGCCCATTGTGCACAAAGCGATCACCGGGAAAACCCAAGGAAGCTTCTTTTTACCGTCTTTTCTGAATATGAGGGCAAGAGATATTGCAATTTCAAAAATCCCTGTTGTGTGGCCGCTGGGGAACGAATAATCGCTTTCGCTTAACGCACCTGCGCCTATATAAGCCTTCCAATAAAAATCAAGATCCTGAAGAGTGTTATACGGCCTGATTCTAAGCACTGCAGGCTTTGCAATAACATTGGTTATCAAAGTACCTATAATTATTGCGCCCACCAAAGCAACACCGTATTTTCTTGTTTTCTTAAACATTAAAAGCACAAGGCCGATGATCATTACGGGAATGATAAAATTTTCATCACCGAATGCGGTAAAAAACTTAGCCACAAATGTTAAGAAAGTGCATTGCATTGCTGCAAAGAATTTGAACACGGCAATATCGAAGCCGTAAAAGACCTTATCAAGGCTTTCGCCAACGGTCAGCATTACCAAATCCATAGAATTGCTCCTTTAAGAATAATATATTATATACATAATAACAAAAAGTCGAGCGCTTTTCAAGCGTGGTTTTGCGGATTTGTTACAAGTTATTAACACAAATTCAACATTTGTATGATACCTTATGTTAAAATTTGATATAGATTTGAATCAGCCTAACTATATCACAGCAACAAACACGCTATTCTTATTAAGTATTTACCGATATAAGGAGACTTATGATAACAGACCCATACAAAGTGCTCGGCGTGCCGCACGGCGCTTCCGAGGAGGAATGTGCCAAGGCTTACAGGAGGCTTGCAAAAAAATATCATCCCGATTTAAATCCCGGCGATGAAAATGCCGCAAAGAAGATGGCGGAAATAAATGCAGCATTTGACCAAATAAAAAACGGCACAACCGCAGCGGGTTATTCCGCAGGCACAAGGCGCCAAGGCTCCGATTCCGCATCCGATTATTACACAGCAGCGGCAAGATTTATAAACAATCGCCAGTTTGCGCAGGCAATCAATTTGCTAAACAGAATCGAAGACAGAACGGCGCATTGGTATTACCTTTCCGCCATGGCAAATTACGGCGCAGGCAGCAGAGAAATTGCACTTTCGCAAATTCAGCAAGCATGTGCTATGGAGCCGGGAAATTACACATACTCAACTGCATACGAAAGAATCAGGCGAAGTTCGGCAGGATATGCAAACCCCTTTGGCGGCTTTGCCGATTTCGGAGATTTTGACGAATATGACGATGCGCCGAAGAGGCAGACTGTTTACACCTCAAACGGCGGATGCCTTTCAAGAATATTTAAAATAGTTTGGATAATAATTGCGATAAGGCTTATTTTTTGGATTGCATCATCGGCGATTTCGGCAATAAACAGCACCAAAAACTACAATCCCGGGAAGCAGCCCTCGGCGGGTTACAGCCAAAGCTACGGTGAAACAACAACCGGCAATGAGAGCTATTACGGCAACAACAGCTCATCCGGCGGCTATTCAGGCAGCAAAGGAAGCAATGATTACTCATACGGTTATCAAGCCGATAATCAAGAGAATTATTTCGGATCATCAAACGGAAATGCAAAAAAGGGATAGTTAATTGCTTTAACGGCAATCAATCGGCACGGCGGAAACAGCCGTGAAAGCAGAAAGGCTTTAATCAATGAAAAATTTTTTCAACAACATAGCTGTTAAACTTCAAAAATTTATGTATGGCAGATACGGAACGGATTCATTATACAAGGCTTTGCTTTGGATTTTCGTTGGAATCACTTTGCTTGCGGCAATACTCGGCAAAGCCGTTAATCAAACTTGCTATACAGTGCTGTCCGCAATCGGATGGTTGATTATGATTTATGCATTTTACCGTGTTTTTTCAAAAAACACAGAAAAGCGCCGTGCAGAAAATGCAAAGTGGCTTAAAATGACGGCGGGAATACGCAAAAAATTCACACTGCTCGGCAATAAATTTAAATTCAGGAAAACGCATGTATTCAGAACCTGCCCCGGCTGCAAAGCGGTGCTGAGAATGAAAAAAGCAAAAGGCACCCACGAGGTAACCTGCCCTCATTGCGGCACCAAATTCAAGTTTAAGGTTCTTTTTTAAACCATTAAAGCATTGAATTTCAGGCACAATTATGCTAAAATACAAGTTGTGAGGTGATTGTGCTATGCAAATCAAGGAAAGCGCCGAGAACTATCTTGAAACAATACTTGTGATCCACATGCAAAAGGGATATTGCAGATGCATTGACATATGTAATAAGATGGGATTTTCAAAGCCTTCCGTTTCCGTATATATGAAAAATCTTAAAACAGACGGCTATATTTTAATTGACGAAAACGGAGATATTACTTTAACCGAAAAAGGCAAAGAAATTGCCGAAAAGATTTATGACAGGCATAATGTTATTGCCGGATTTCTTATGCAACTTGGCACACCGGAGGATATAGCATACCAAGATTCATGCAAAATAGAGCATGATATAAGCGAGGTAAGTTTTGGCCTTATCAAGGCACAATATCTTAAAAACTTAGGCGCAAAATAAGAGTAAAAATCACAAGCAAAAACGCAGCGGTTTAATAGCCGCTGCGTTTCTTGTTATATATTTCTTGATTATTTAAATTCATCCGGTGTGTTATTTATATACATTGCGGTGCCCTCCGGCATAATGCAGAAACCGTGCTTTTCATAAAACGGAACATTCTTCTTTTGATCAGGCATAAGTTCTATATAGAGATATTCGGCATATTTTTCCTTAATTCGCCTTAAAAGCTCACCGGCTATTCCCCTTCCTTGAAATTCCGGATTAATCAATGCATAATGCAAAAAGGCAACCATTGCGCCGTCATCAAGTGCACGAATAAGCCCAACAAGCTCATCGCCGCACCACGCCGAAATAACGGTTTGAGAGTTCATAAGTGCCGAAAACAGCTTTTCGGGATATTTGCCCGAAACCCAGCCAACCGATAAAAACAACTTCTCAACCTGCTTTTGATTAAATCTTTTTTCCTCTGTAAATTCAATATTTTTCATATTTTGTTTTCTGTTATTTTAAATCCTTTATGTACTTTTCTTTTTTCCATGTTTTATTTTGGCGGCAAATACAGTTATTTAATTTTATATTTTCTGCATGGCGGATAAAAAAGCCGTAAGACGGCAAATTTCTGAATCTGTTTGCCTCCGGATATTCGGCAGCGTATTCGGGAATAAACAGCCTCTTATCAAAAACATACGGCCTTTCCGTGTTTGTAACATCAATATTTTCAAGCAGAATATTTTTAACACGCTTTGTTATGCCGTGCTGCTTATAGCCGCAAATCATAATCGGAATTTCTGCCTCTGTTGCCTTAAAATTTTTAACAACTATATTTTCAATTCCGCTTTTGTGATTGAATCTTTTTTTAGATGCACAGGGCTTGCTTTTAACAGACTTGCCGAATTCAATCGCACGGGCGCTTTGAGCGCTCACCTCTGCAGCTCTGTTTCTGTTGCCGAGGCGAATAAAAAGCGGGCATTGGCAGCGATCCGCAACAATGTTTTTTATTTTAATGTTTTTAACAACACTTCCGTCCACTGCTTCAATTGCAATTGCGCTGACTGTTCCGGGAAATAAATCCGTCATAAACAATTTGCAATTATCAATACAAACATTTTCAATGTTATGAGTTGTTTCGGTTCCAATCTTAATTGAATTTGTGCGTGATATTATTTCGCAATCGGAAATCATGATATTTTGCATTGTGCTGTCACAACCCTCCCACAATGCATTTTTCAGCACAATTCCGTCGTCTGCAGTTGAGATAAAGCAATGCCTGATGCTAACATTGCTTGAACCCACCATATCAATACCGTCTGCATTTGCAACATTGCGATTATTATTTATCACAAAATCGAATATTTCAACATTTTCACATTTATCAAGGCGAAAAGTCCAATATGCGCTGTTTTCAATTATAAAATTATGAGCCTTTATATTTTTACAATTTTTAAGCACAATCACGCTGCCGTATTTTGACTCATGAGCAAAGCGCAACTGAGCCCTGTAATCTCGGCGTGTTTCAATAATATCAACATATTCGGGAGGCTGAATCATATTTTCGCCCTTCACGGGCTTTCTGCCGAAGAAATTGCCCATTCCGATTATTTTTCCGCCGCCGGTAACAGCAATATTTTCAAGATTTTCGCCATATATCATGGCATTACGGCTGTATCCTTTGCCGCTTTTATTTGCGCAAAGCGCACTGCCGCAATCAATAAAAAGCGTTACATTGCTTTTAAGAAAAACGGTTGTTACCGTATAAATTCCTCCGCCGACGTATACATAACCGCCAACGGAAGCTGCCGCTTCCATTGCCGCATTGACGGCATTGGCATTATCGGCATTTTCATTATTCGGCACCGCTCCGAAATCACGAATATCAAAAACATTTTCGGCCGGCAAAGCAGCGGAGGAAATATAATCCTGCTCAGGATAATATGAAGAAAAATCATTTTTTCTGACCTGCGAATACACATCCCCGCAGCTTACTCTTATATCTTTGCCATTTAACAAAGTTTTAAGTTTTTTGCAGACAGTGCGTTTATAAGGCGTTTTCATAGCCGAAGCCCTCTTTTAAAACCACATGGAACATAAAAAAGAGCATCTGTTTAATACAGATGCTCTTAAAAATGGTCGGAGTGACAAGACTTGAACTTGCGACCCCCAGACCCCCAGTCTGGTGCGCTACCACCTGCGCTACACCCCGCAATCAATTGCTTTAATACTATAACATAACATTTAAAGAAAATCAATATAAAATTCAAAATTATTCAAATTTATTTTGGATGAAAAAATGCTCTTGAAAGAAAAGAGCATATGTGATAAAATTATTGCAGTTTTTAATATCTCAAAGGGAGTTGTTATATATGAGCGGACATTCAAAATGGAGCACCATTAAAAGAAAAAAAGGTGCTAACGACGCCGCAAGAGCAAAAGTTTTCACAAAAATAGGCCGTGAGCTTGCAGTAGCTGTTAAAAACGGCGGCCCGGATCCGAATGTTAATTCAAAGCTTAAAGATGTTATCGCAAAAGCAAAGCAAAACAATGTGCCTAATGATAATATTGAAAGAATGCTTAAAAAGGCATCCGGCGAAAGCGGCGGAGCAGACTATGAAGAAATTGTATACGAAGGCTATGGCCCAAGCGGCGTTGCAGTTGTTGTTGAAGCACTTACAGACAACAGAAACCGCACCGCCGGCGAGGTTAGGCATTATTTCGATAAGGCCGGCGGAAACATGGGCACAAGCGGCAGCGTTACCTTTATGTTCAGCCGTGAGGGTGTTATTCTGATTGAAAAAGAAGATGTGGATGAAGATGCTCTTATGATGGATGCGCTTGATGCCGGCGCAACCGATTTCATCACGGATGACGAAGATGTGTTTGAAATTCGCACCGAGGCAAATGATGTGGGCGCAATCAGAGACGACCTTGAAGCAAAAGGCTACAAGGTTATTTCAAGCGAGCCGGCATACATTCCTGCCACCTACACACGCCTTGAAAATCAAGACGATATGATGAAAATGAACCGAATGATTGATATGTTTGAAGAAAACGAGGATGTGCAGGCAATTTGGCACAACTGGGAAAACCCGGATGATTACGAAGGCTAAAACCAATAAAGGACAACAAAAAAGGAGTATCAAAGATACTCCTTTTTTCATATCATTTTTTAAACAATCTTTTCAAGGCACGCTTAAGCCTTGCAAAAAACGAGGTTTGCGATTGCTTTTTTAAATCGGAAATTTCTTTATTCTTTTTAGAAATAATTATTTCTTTTTCGGCAATCTGATTTTTAAGAGCCTTTATTTCCCCGCCGCGTGATACCGCTTTTTGATTTATTTCACGCTTGCGCATAAGCAGCTCATACCTGTCTGCCCAATATTCATTTGCAAATGAAGCAAGCAACGCAGCGCCGTCTGTATTTTTAGCTTTAATAAATTCAAGCACTGCCATAATCATTCTGAAAAGCGGCGGATTATCAAAAGCGCTGTGCGGATCAGGCTCTCCGCAGGCATAATATTGCCAAAGGCAAAGATTATCCATGCAAGACAATCCATATTTTAAATCCGCACCGAATTTAACGGAAAGAAAATTCACATCAATATCATAATCGATTTTTGACGCGGCATTTGAAACAATCAAAAATGTGTTTTTCTTGTTTTGCTTAATTATATTCTCAAAATTATTACGCTTTAAAAACAAAGCATCGGTCTTTTTTATGCCTGTTATTTGTGTAAAACTTTCATTATAAGGATATTTTTCAATATCAAGCTGTGGATTTATTGCAACGGCAGAGCTTTCGCAAATAAAGCCGCACACGGCTATAGCCGCCGAGCCGCCGCCCGATCGCCCGTAAAGCGTTATATTTTTGTTTTCAACGCCGAGAAGGCGTGCAATTTCGCAAACAAGCTTTGCAACATATTCCCTGAAATCTTCTTTCTCCGTGCCGTAAAACCAGCCAAGCGGAAGTGTGGGGTAATTATAATACATTGGATCATCTATACAAAGCACGCTTGCGTTTGTTTCGCTGCCCCAAGACCAAGAAGAAAATGTGGGAAACGGAGCCAGATCTCTGCCACCGTTTCTTGTGCGGGCGCCGCTGAAAAACACAATAAGCCGATTTGCGCTGCCCTTACTGAAAAAGCATTCAATGCGGGCAGAGCCCAAAACCGAATAAAAGCGTGACGGCGGCAATTCCTTGCCGCCGAAATTAAACAAAACCGAATTTGCGCTAACAAGCTCTGCATCCGTTTTTCTGTTGAATATATTGTTTTTGCAGGATTCAAGCGCCTGCGAGAAATCCGCCTGCAATTCAAACGAATTTATATCGGCAGAGCCGAACAAGGTTTCAAGTTGTTTCATAATCGCTGCTGCTCCAAATTATTCGGCTGCGGGTGCCTCCGCCGGTTTTTCGGAAGCATTACTTTCCGCTTGCGGCTTTGCGGCAACAACCTTTTTGAGGATTTCCTTTTCCTCTTTCATTGCCTTTGCTTTACTGTCTCTGACTCCGCGAGTCATTTCATCATAAATATCTGCAACGGTGTCAACATCACCCTGTGCAATAATTTTTCCGTGATCAAGCAAAATAGCAGTGTCACAAATTGCCTTAACCTGATCAATGCTGTGCGAAACAAAAAGCACCGTTACGCCCTTTTCAAACATTGATTGCACTTTTTTAAGGCTTTTTGTGCGGAACTTTGCATCGCCTACGGAAAGAACCTCATCAAGAATAAGCACATCGGGCTCAACTGCAGTTGCAATTGAGAAGCCAAGCCTTGCCTTCATGCCCGAAGAATAGTTTTTGAGAGGAACATTTATAAAATTACCAAGCTCTGAAAACTCAACGATTTCATCATATTTTGATTCTATATATTCCCTTGAATAGCCAAGGATGGCGCCATAAAGAAAAATGTTTTCTTTGCCTGAATAATTAGGATCAAAGCCTGCACCGAGCTCCAAAAGAGGAGCTATAACACCGCACTTTTCAATCTTGCCCGTTGTGGGCTTATAAACGCCTACAATGGTTTTAAGAAGGGTACTTTTACCCGCACCGTTAAAACCGAGAATGGCAAGATGCTCGCCTTTTTTTACATCAAAGCTAATATCACTCAAAGCATGAAACTTTTTATATTCCAGCTTATGGGTTATAAGCTTGATAACAAATTCCTTCAGATTATCAACTTTCTCTTTATTTAATTGGAAAGACATTGTTACATTCTGAACGGAAATTGCAACATCATCACGCATAAATATACCTGCCTTATTTTAAACTATGCAACACACGCAGCCTGCCCTGCAAACAGCAGAGCCGAGGCAGCGAAAAAATAATCAGTCTTCAAAAACAGCGCCCTTTGCACCGCTTGTTACATGCTGCGCATATCTTTTAATATAGCCCGTAAGATTTTGAACGGGAGGATGCCAAGCAGCCCTTCTTTGAGCGAGCACCTCATCGGAAACATTAACCTTAAGCACTCTTGCGGGAATATCGATTTCGATTTCATCCCCATCCTCAACAAGAGCAATTGTGCCGCCCTGAGCAGCTTCCGGGCTTACATGGCCGATTGACGCACCTCTTGTAGCGCCGCTGAAACGGCCGTCCGTAAGCAGAGCAACGGAATTGCCGAGGCCCATGCCGATAATGGCAGAGGTTGGAGAAAGCATTTCCCTCATGCCAGGGCCGCCTTTAGGGCCTTCATATCTGATAACAACAACATCACCGGAAACAATTTTGCCGCCGTTGATTGCCGCAATTGCATCTTCTTCACTGTTGAAGCATTTTGCAGGGCCTTTATGCTGCATCATTTCGGGTGCAACGGCACCTTTTTTAACAACAGAGCCTTCCTCTGCAAGATTTCCCCAAAGCACGGCAATACCGCCATCCTTTGAAAACGGATTGTCGAGTTTGCGGATAATTTCGCCGTCTGCATCCGGAGCACAGGCAATTCTGTCTGCCACGGTGCCGTTTACGGTGAGAGCATCTGTATTTATCATGCCGCCTGTTGCAAGCTCCTTAACTACCGCCTGAATACCGCCAACATCATTAAGATCTGTGATAAACACGGAAGAAGCGGGATTAAGCTTGCAGATTTGCGGTGTTTTCTTGCCGTAATCATCAAGCATTCTGAGATCTATATCATGGCCTGCCGCATGAGCAATAGCCGTTAAATGCAAAATAGTGTTTGTTGAGCAGCCGATAGCCATATCGGTGCGAATTGCATTTTCAATTGATTTTTCGGTAATTATATCGCTGGGCTTAATATCCTCTTTAAGAAGCTCCATAACTCTTTCGCCGGTTCTTTTTGCAAGGCGAAGTCTCTCGCTCATAACTGCGGGAATTGTGCCGGAACCGGGAAGCGACATACCGATTGTTTCCGTTAAGCAATTCATTGAATTGGCAGTATACATACCGCTGCAGGAACCGCAGGTTGGGCAAGCCGTTGAAGCACAGCTTTCAAGATTTTCAAGGCTCATATTACCGGCAAAATACTTTCCGGAATATTCAAACATTTCAGACAACCCGATACGATTTGAGGTTTCTGTGCTTTTACCCGGCAACATTGGGCCGCCGGAAACAAAAATGCACGGCAGATTAAGGCGGCAAGCTGCAAGCAGCATTCCGGGAACGATTTTATCACAATTTGGGATAAACACGATTGCATCAAGCGGATGCGCCGTAAGCATAACCTCGATTGAATCTGCTATAAGCTCACGAGAGCAAAGGCTGTATTTCATGCCCTTATGGTTCATTGCGATACCGTCGCAAACACCGATAGTGTTAAATTCAAACGGAACGCCGCCGGCATTTCTTATTCCGGCTTTAACCTGATCTGCAATTTTATCAAGGTGCATATGGCCGGGAATATAATCGCTTTTTGAATTAACAACGGCAACAAACGGCCTTTTCATTTCAAGCTCATCTATGCCCAAAGCACGCAAAAGTGAACGGTGAGCTGCCCTTGTTGGGCCTTCTTTAATTAAATCCGATCTCATAAAAACATCTCCTATTTTGCGCCGCCGAGGCGCCATGTATCAGATAATAATTATTCAAATTGAAGAATGCAACCGCAAAACAGCGGCATTACACTCGATACATTATAACATCATATATATTAAAATTCAATTACTTTTTAAACTCGTTAATAATTTGTTACCTTATGTAATTCGCTTTTTACAGATACACAAAGCTTGTTTTTCACGCCGGTAATCAGCACTGCAATGAAGCACAATAAAGCTAAAACTCAAACGCCGACAACAGCAAACAGCAAAAAATGCGCCGAAAAGGCTGAGCGTTAATAAGGAAAGTTTGCTGCAAAACAACGGCTTTTGCACAACAATCAGTTAAACCCCGCAGATATGCGCCGGCATCATATTCGGCTTGCATATCATACTTTGAAAGCGTTAACAAGCCCGAATATGATTTACCGTGAGGCTTATTAAGCGGATAATAAAGATACGGGCTGTCAAAATTTACCGCATACATAGAATTATATCCGCAGAGGCTGTTTCTGAGCGCTTCTTCTTCATAATGATAGCTTCGTGTTGAATTTTTATCAACCTCCTCAATCATCATAAAATCCGGGCTTTCGGAATTTAAAAATTCGGCAATTCCGCTTGTTACGTTTTTTACCGATTCTTCGGATTTAGCACGGCTTTCCTTGCCGCCGTCCATAAAGAAACCGAAATCTGGAGTATAAGCTGCAAAGCCTATGTTATAAGACACAATTTTATATTCCTCACCAACAAGCGCTGCATCGCTTGTTACACTGTTGATTTGCAAAGCTTGATTATCTTCTATTCTGTGATAATCAATCATGGCATAGGCAATTTTATAAAACATATGCTTAAAAATCCGTAAAAACAAGTAAAAAGTTCAACCGTCATCGACTCTTACTTGCAGACCGTATAAAGTTTGGTTTGTTTTACGGTTTGTAAATTATCCGTACAAACAAAAAAGCCCTTTGAGAGCAGATTTTTCTTCTCTCAAAGGGCAAGTTATTATTTTGATTGCCATACCATTACATATTCTTTTTCCCCGGTAACTTCATCTAAATCTTCGCGCAGAATTTCAAATCCTTCTCTTTGATAAAAAGATATTGCACGAATATTCTTCCAATACACTCTTAAAGACAATTTAGGTTTCTTGTTTTTTATATAATTCAATAGTCGTCCGCCTATACCTTGCGATTGATATTCATCAGAAACAAAAATGCCCTCAATATATTCGTCATTCAATCCTATAAAACCTTGTATTTGCTGATTGTCCTCATAGATATAGACCTCAGCCTGTAGCAACAGTTCTTTTACCAATTCAAAATTGTTATTCCAATATTGAGCAGGAATAAAAGAATGTGCCTTTATATTTGTATTCAGCCATATATCGGCAACTTTATTTATATCTGCTTTTTGTAATTTTCTAATCATAATAATGTTCTTCTCCCCCCGATTTGCATTTTCGTTCATAAAAAAATGAATTTCCTTTTCTCAAAGGGCAAGTTGGCAAACTTGAATTTGACGGAGAGATAGTATGGCTATTATTAAAAACGAAATACCGATTTTGGAGTTTGATACAGAGCAGACAGCAGTTCTTAATCCCACTCATGAAAATCTTGGTTTGAACTTACCCAAGAAATGTGTGTTCGCATTTCTTGGTGCTTACATAGATGAATATGCCAGTAAAAGTGATACCAAACAGGTATCCACTTTTGAGAGTGCAACGAAGCATTATCCCATTTACATCACCAAATACAAGGGTGAGGACATTGTGCTTTGTCAAGCACCCGTTGGTGCGGCAGCAGCCACACAGATACTTGATTGGCTGATTGGTTATGGTGTAAGAGAGGTAATCTCGGCAGGTAGTTGCGGTGCTCTGGAAAAGTTCCCCGAAAGTACATTCCTCGTACCAAACAAGGCTCTGCGTGATGAGGGAACATCTTATCACTATGCGCCCCCTTCTCGATTTGTGGAAATCAGCGAGAAGGCAAGAAAAGCAATTGAAGAAACCATTCTTGAGCATAGTATGAAATATCAGGAGGTTATAACCTGGTCAACGGATGGATTTTTCCGTGAAACCAAAGAAAAGGTGGCTTATCGCAAAAGTGAAGGCTGTGCAGTTGTAGAAATGGAATGTTCTGCTCTGGCGGCCTGTGCTGATTTCAGAGGGGCAACCTGGGGTATGATACTTTATACCGCAGACAGTCTTGCAGATGTTGACAAATACGACGAAAGAAACTGGGGCGGTAATGCATACGAATATGCACTTACGCTCTGCCTTGATGCGGTTATCAAATTATAAGAACAGTTAGAATCAATCTTTTTTTGTGTTATAATTTTATTGAGGTGAATGAAATGAGGACTGAAAAAGAAATATACGATTTAGTTTTGAATTTTGCTTTTCAAGATGAGAGAATTAGAATTGTAACTCTTGAGGGGTCTCGCACTAATGTTAATATACCAAAAGACAATCTTCAAGATTATGATATTACTTTTTTTGTTATAGATATGGGAGAATTTTTGAAAAGCGATGACTGGCTTAGTGTTTTTGGTAACAGAATTATGATGCAAAAACCTGAAGATATGGAATTATTTCCTCCAGAAGAAAAAGGATTTTCTTATATAATGCTTTTTGATGATGGTGTAAAGATTGATTTAACTTTGTTACCTGTTTCAATGCTTGAGGAGTATCTTACTCGCGATAAACTTGTAAAAATCATGTTAGATAAAGATAATATGATTAAAACAGAAATAGTTCCCACAGATGAAGATTATTACATTAAGTGTCCAACAGAAAGAAAGTTTGATGACTGTTGTAACGAATTTTGGAATGTTGCAACATATGTATCCAAGGGCTTACTTCGTGGTGAAATACTATTTGCAATAGACCATATGAATGAAGTATTACGTCATGAACTTCTTAGGATGATTAGTTGGTATGTCGGTACTGAAAAAGGATTTAATTTCAGTTTGGGTAAAAACTATAAATTTTTAGATAAGCATATTTCAAAAGAATTGTGGGATAACTTACTAAATACATATTCAATGAGTTCGTATGAAGAAATGTGGAAATCGTTTGATTTGTGTCTATGTTTGTTCAAAAAAATATCTAAAAAAGTGGCAGATTCACTTGGTTATAATTATCCTGATTATGATGAAAACGTTACAAAATATTTGGAAACACAAAAGAGAATTTCAAATAAATATCTTTATGGTAATAGGTATTGACAAATTCCAATTTGTCGAACTTACTCTAAATTAGCAAAGACCGCTTACATCGTGTAGGCGGTCTCTTTTCGTGTTCAGATATATTTGATTTTGAACTTTCTTCTCTTGGCTGAAAGCACCTTATAAAGAATATCATCTACTGCATCGGTGCATCTGCCTTGTGCTGTCAGGCTGTTCTTCAAACGAATAAGTGATTGTATCAATCTGCTATATTCGTCATCATTTAGATAGATATGGAACTTTTCTTCTCTCATAGTCGTTTCCTCCATTCATCGAATCTTCTTTTGATTACCGAAACATCTACTTCGACATCAGAATAAATAAAGATATGTACGCTTTTGAAAACTGCTTTTACTCTGTCGGCATACTCCGTTTCCGTTTCGGTTGTCTTAAAAGGGAGTTTTACGAGTTTTATATTTCGCTGCTTGCAAAGGTGGCTTTTGAGAACCTCCATATGTTCTGAGCCGTTCGTAAATTCTATCGCCAGCTTTTCTGACGGAATGTAGGTTTCAAGAGGTATTCCTAATAGTTTATCTGAACCGAGCTGTACCTTTAATCCTTTTTGATTGGCGTAATAGGCGACCGCCAAGCCGGGGAACACGGAGCGATATTCTTTTTCGCACACAGTGCATTTTTCTCCGATAATTGTTCTATCGCTGATTTTTGCTTTCCAAGAGTGTCCCAGTGAACATTTCCACCACACTCTTTTCATCGACCTTCTTGACACTTGTGTCGGGAGCAGAGAGTTTTTTTCGTAATCCCATTCAGCAAGCAGTTTCCTGTCCGTTGTGGCTAAATCATTGTATCCTGCAAGAACTGTCCTGTCCGCACAAACCGGGCATACTGTTCCTTTTACACGAGCATTGATAACGGACTTCCACTCATTGCCACAGGTCTTACACTTCCACCAAACATTGTGTCTTGATTTTGCGTTTACCTCATCAGGCATTAGAGGATAATTTCTTTCTGACCACTCAGCCGCAAGTTCAGGGTGCGTAGTCGCCAAGTCATTAAATCCTTTGAGCAATGTATATCCGCTGCAATACGGACATCTGCTCCCACCGGCACGGGTTGAAATAAGAGTGTACCACTCGTTTCCGCAATCTCTGCATTTCCACCAAGCCTTACTGTTTGCAAAGGCTGTTACCATTGTAGGCAGCAACGGAAGATTTCTGTCAGACCATTCAGCAGCAATATCGGGATACTGCGAAGCAAGGTCATTGAATCCGGCAAGGACTTTATTGTGTGAGCAGTATGGACAGCCTGTGCCGTTTACCGTTCTGCTTTTAACGCTTGCTTCCCATTCGTGTCCGTGTTTACATTTCCAAATAATCTTCTTATGAGAAGCGACAGAAACCTCAGTAGGTTTTAATTCGTTCTTTTCAGACCACTCCTGAACCAGCAGGGGCTTCAATGTGGCTAAATCATTGATACCCTCTATTACTCTCGCTCCTGAGCATATCGGGCATTTCTCGCCCTTTGAGCGAGCTTTGCCGCTCGTTTCCCACTCGTGTCCGCAAGCACCTTTCCACCATACTTTTTTATTTGAACCGAAGGTTATCTTATCAGGCGTCAGCGGTAAATTCCTCTCTGACCATTCAGGAATTAGCTCCGGGTGAACGCTTGCTAAACTGTTGTTCATAGTATAACCACCCCTTCCTCTGTGATTATCCTCATTATATTGAGAAAAACAGGATTGGTGTAGTTTGCGATGTAGTCCGAAAACTATGAGAAATGAAAGAAGCTCCTGAGAAGCAGTAACTTCTCAGGAGCTGTGTGAAACTTAAAATTATGCGATTTTTTAGTCTCTGCACCGTTTTTAGCACCGATTGGTGTAAATTTGGTGTAAAGAGGTAAATTTATTTGATTTTGAAAGTCCCGAAACCCGCATAACTACTGGGTTTTTCTGAAATTTGTTAGTCCAAAGGTTTCATTGTGGGGAACAGCAAAACATCACGGATGCTGTATGAATCGGTGAGAAGCATAACGAGCCTGTCTATACCGATACCGAGACCGCCTGTGGGAGGCATACCGTATTCAAGAGCGGTAACGAAATCCTGATCTATCATATTAGCCTCATCATCACCGGCCTCACGAAGCTTCATCTGAGCCTCAAAGCGAGACATTTGATCTATCGGGTCGTTAAGTTCCGAATATGCATTGCCGTATTCACCGCCGAGGATGAAGAGCTCAAATCTTTCGGTAAGGGCGGCACAATCCGGCTTACGCTTTGTGAGCGGGCTTACTTCAACGGGATAATCCATAATAAAGGTTGGCTGAATAAGATTTTCCTCAACAAATTCTTCAAAGAAGCTGTTAAGAATATCTCCCCAAGTTGCCTTACCGGGCTGAATTTCAATGCCCTTTTCTCTTGCGATTTGAATTGCTTTCTCGTTATCGGACATAAATTCGGCAAAATCAATTCCGCTGAATTCCTTAACGGCATCTATCATGGTAAGGCGGCGGAACGGAGTTTCAAGATCAATTTCCGTGCCGTTAAACACAATATGAAGGCTGTCGCAAACCTCATTTGCGGCATTGCGGATAAGCGCCTCTGCTATATCCATCATACCGTGGTAATCCGTAAATGCCTGATAAAGTTCTATGCAGGTAAATTCC
This sequence comes from uncultured Anaerotruncus sp., assembly GCA_900539775.1. GTDB lineage: Bacteria > Bacillota > Clostridia > Oscillospirales > Acutalibacteraceae > Eubacterium_R. Next base: position 84,901 of record UQDL01000003.1, read on the forward strand.
GGATTATGGCGCACATCCATGCCCTCATTTCTGAAGTTTCTGCCTATTTCGTAAACTCTTTCCATTCCGCCTACAATAAGCCTTTTAAGATAAAGCTCTGTTGCAATGCGAAGATACATATCCATATCGAGAGTATTATGGTGAGTTATAAACGGCCTTGCAGCCGCACCGCCCGGGATAGTGTTTAAAATAGGAGTTTCAACTTCAATAAAGCCATGGCTGTCAAGATAATTTCTGATTGAAGTTATAATTTTTGAACGCTTAATGAAAGTATCCTTAACATCGGGATTCATTATCATATCAAGATAACGCTTTCTATAGCGTGTATCTGTATCGGTTAAGCCGTGGAATTTTTCCGGAAGAGGAAGAAGCGATTTTGAAATGAGCCTGATTTCCTTTGCATGAACGGAAACCTCGCCTGTTTTTGTTTTAAAAACAAAGCCTTTGATTTCAACAAGATCACCGAGATCCCAAGATTTAAACTCTTTAAATTTATCCTCGCCGATGTCGTTCATTCTTACATAGGCTTGAATTCTTCCGTTTCTGTCTTGCACATCAATGAAATTTGCTTTACCCATGTCTCGCCAAGTCATAATTCTGCCTGCGATAACAACATCCTTGCCCTCAAGCTCATCATAATTTGCTTTGATTTCGTTTGAATGGTGAGTTTGCGTTGCAAGAGTGATTTCAAAAGGATCATTGCCGCTTTCCTGCAAAGCTCTGAGCTTATCTATTCTGATTTGCTTTTGCTCGTTTTCCGAAAGCACAACCTCTGCAACAGCCATAGGAGCGGCGTTTGCATTATTGCCGATAAATTCTATATTTTCAATGGCCTCCGCTTCAGTTGCGGCAGTGCCCGTGCAGGCAACAGCACCTGTTTGAAGAAAGAGAGTATATTTAACCTTATCGCCGTCTTGCTCAACAAGAAATTTGGGATTTGTTTTTTCCTCATCGCCCGCAAGAGTATTTTGCACCTTCATACGGCTGTTTTTCTTAACTGCTTTTACGCCTCTTTTGCACTCATCCTCTTTTTCAAAAACGGGTGAAGCGGCATAAATCTTATCCTCATTTTTAAATTCAAAAGAGAAAGTGCCGTCAGCCAACTTGCTGATTTCAAACTTTCCTGCCATAAAAATACCTCTTAATCAATGCTTAATATTTCATATTCCAAGTTGCCGATGGGAGCTTCAACAACAACCTTTTGGCCTGCCTTTGCGCCCATAAGAGCTTTTCCAACAGGGCTTTCATCGGAAATTTTACCGTGAGACGGATCTGACTGAGAGAAACCTACGATTTCATATGTTGCGTCAACACCGTCGCTGAGGCGCTTAACCGTTACGGTTTTACCGATTGAAACGGCATCTGCATCTTCAACATCAATAATTTCTGCGTGATCAAGCTGATATTCAAGCTCATTGATGCGAGCCTCTATTTTTGCCTGCTCTGACTTAGCCTCATCATATTCACTGTTTTCTGAAAGGTCACCGTAAGAACGGGCAACCTTAAGCTTTTCTGCAATATCTATACGGCCTTCTGTTTTGAGCACCTCAAGCTCTTTTTCAAGCTCTGCTTTACCCACTGCCGTCATCTTAAAAGTTTTTGCTGCCATAAAGAATCTCTCCTTATCTAGATTTTTAATCAACTAATTATATATTATTATAATTTTAATGTCAAGCAAAGAAAAACGGCAAGCCGCAAAGCCTGACAAAAAGGCAAAGAGCCGAGAATTAAAAAAACTCGACTCCGATGCACAAATTATTAAATAAATCAGTCGTTGGGGATAAATGCCTTATGAACAGCGGCAACGGCCCTGTCTGCATCTTCCGCAGCGATAATAACGGAAATTTTGATTTCAGAAGTTGAAATCATTTGAATATTGATGTTTTGGGCATAAAGAGCCTCAAACATTGTTGATGCGGTTCCGGGATGAGATTCCATGCCTGCGCCGACAATAGAAACCTTTGCCACATCTGTTGAGCATTTAATTTCTTTATCGCCGATACCGTCCATTTCCTTAAGAACATCAACGGCAACGGGGCCGTTTTCCTTGGAAACGGTGAAGGTAAGATCCTTGGTGCCGTCTCTGCCGACAGATTGAAGAATAATATCAACATTAACATTCTTTTGAGCAAGCTTTGCAAACACTCTGAATGCAACGCCCGGATTATCATCCAAGCCAACAACTGAAATTATAGCAACATCCGTATCTTTTGTTACGCCTCTGATAAGCATTTTTTCCATTTTTACTTTCTCCTTAACGATAGTTCCCGGAACGGGATTGAGTGATGAAAGAACTTCAAGTTCAACAGAATATTTTTTTGCCATTTCAACCGAACGGTTATTAAGCACCTGAGCGCCGAGAGTAGCAAGCTCAAGCATTTCATCATAAGTGATTTCCTCAAGCTTTGTTGCGCCCTCTATTTTACGGGGATCTGCCGTGTATACGCCCTCAACATCGGTGTAAATCTGGCATCTGTCTGCGTGAAGAGAAGCTGCAATTGCAACTGCCGATGTATCCGAACCGCCTCTGCCGAGGGTTGTGAGATCATCATATCTGTTAAGCCCCTGGAAGCCTGCCACAACCACGATATTGTGCTTTGCGAGCTCTGCCTGAAGGCGATTTGTTTTGATATTTTTTATTCGAGCCGATCCGTAAACCGAATTGGTATTAAAACCTGCCTGCCAGCCGAGAAGCGAAATCACGGGATAGCCGAGTTTTTCGATTGCCATTGCAAGCAATGAAATTGAAATTTGCTCGCCTGCCGCCAGCAGCTGATCCATTTCTCTTTTAGCGGCATTGGAATTGATTTCCTTTGCCTTTTCGATAAGATCATCAGTTGTGTCGCCCTGTGCAGAAACAACAACCACAACATCATTTCCGGCTTTATAAGTGTTTGTTACAATACGGGCAACATTCATTACCCGCTCTGCATCCGCAACAGATGAGCCGCCGAATTTTTGAACAATAAGCGCCATTTAATATTTTCCTCCGAATCAATAATTTGTTACCTTGATAATGTTAATAACATTTGCATCTCCAAGCTTTTCACGAAGCTCGTTTTCCGTCATCGCATCGGTGATAAATGCAACCTCATCCGAGGGCTGACCTTTTCTTGAAAGGAATTTAACATCATCAAATTTATTAAGAACCTCTTGCTCCGCCATTTTAGCTCTGACATAGAAAGACATAACAACAACGGATTTATAATCAACCACATAATTTTCCTCGCCGGGGCCCCAGCCGAAAATTTTGCGTCTGTTCATATGCTTAATGCAATCTGCCATATCCGCAACAACAGCGGAAGCCGTAGGAAGCTTGCCGGCGCCACGGCCGTAAAAGCAAACATCGCCAACCGCATCGCCCCTTACAAGAATTGCATTGAATACATCTCTTACGCTTGCGAGCTGGCTGCCGTTATAAACAACTGCAGGGCTTACAAACGCCGCAATTTCATCATCATTTATATATTCAATTTGGCCGAGAAGTTTGATTACTCCGTTTGCCGACTGAATATAAGAAACATCTTCAAGAGTTATATTTGAAATACCTTCTGTTTCAACCTGAGAAGGATATACATGCTTACCGAATGCAAGAGAAGCAAGAATGCAAACCTTTCTGCATGCATCATGGCCCTCAACATCGGCTGTTGGATCTTTTTCCGCATAACCGTTTTCCTGTGCCATGCGAAGTGCATCCTCAAAGCTCATATCATCCTCAATCATTTTTGTGAGGATAAAGTTTGTTGTGCCGTTAAGAATACCGGCGATGCCCATGATATTATTGGCTGCAAAGCACTGTGAAAGCGGCCTGATAATGGGAATGCCGCCGCCTACGCTTGCTTCAAACAGATAGTTTACACCGCTTTCTTTTGCGATTTGCAAAAGCTCAAGGCCCTTTTGAGCAACAAGCTCTTTGTTTGAAGTTACAACGGATTTGCCGGCCTTAAGAAGCTTTGTTGTAAAATCAAATGCAGGATTTACTCCGCCCATTGTTTCGGCAACAACCTTTATTTCATCGTCATTAAGAATATCGTTAAAATCCTTTGTAAGCGCAGCTTCGTGCTTATCGCCGGGGAAATCACGCAAATCAAGAATTCGGGCAACCTCCATTTTTTCTCCGCCTGTGCTTTTGAAAATACTTTTCTCGTGAGTATCTATAACCTCGGCAACACCGCTGCCTACCGTGCCATAGCCCATAATTGCTATTTTCATAATATATACCTCCTGAATGTTATTTTATACTTACGGCACTTACGCCGTTTATATTGCTTAATCCCGCCGAAAGGCTGTCTGTGTCAACTGTCATCTCAGCGGTAAACACCGTAAGAGTAACTGCCGCAACTCCGTTTTCCGGCACACTTTGATTTATTGAAAGCACATTTGCTCCAACCTGATAAAGAAAACTTAAAACTGCCGAAAGCACACCCTTATTATCCTTAAGCTTCAGAGAAAGAGTAAGCATTTCGCCGCCGTTTTGCGGATTATACTCAAAAATTCCATCTTTATATTTATAATATGCAGATCTTGAAATGCCTGCCATTTTAGCCGCCTGTGTGGCATTAGGCGCTTCACCGGAAGCAAGATAAGCCTTTGCGGCAATAACCTTTGAATAAACCTCCGGCAACAGAGATTCATTAACAAGCAGATATTTTAGCTTTGACAATTTGTTCACCACCCGTGCACAATTGTGTTGCCGTGAAATACACTTTTGATATGATAACACTATTTTATCCAATATACAAGAGGGAAAATAAATTTTTTGATAAAAAACTTGAATATTTGTAACTGTTGAATTATTATTGAATAAAGTAGAATATTAAGTTTATATAAAATACTCAAAACAAACAGTTAAAATGATGATTAAAGGAGAACCCTATGAACGCAAAAACCGAAAAGCGCAAAGATTTTTTAATTGATTTGCTGTTTATTGCGGCCGTTTTGGGGCTTGCTTATATTTTTTTCAAATATCTGTTTTGGCCGGTTGCACCGTTTATGCTTTCATTTTTGTTTGCAGTGGGCTTGCAAAAGCCCGTAAATTGGCTTACGAAAAAATGCAAGGGCAAAGGGCGCGGCGCTTGGTCTGTTGTGTTGGTGCTGCTTTCCATTGCAATAATTCTTGTGCCGGTTATTTTGTTACTCAACAGCCTTGTAAATCAGATTAAAGATTTTTCAAAATATTTGATGGGGCAGCTTTCGGATTTTCCCCAATTTATGAGTGATTTGCAGGCGTTGCTTCTTAAATGGCTCAGCTTTTTGCCTGATTCCGTTTACAGTACCGTTTCGGAGAAAATAACCCAAGTATTTGCTCATACCGTAAGCGATTTTGATTTCAGCTCACTCGGATTAACATCATCCACAATTAAAAGCACGGTTACATCCGGAGTAAGCGGAATTTACAATGTGGCAAAAAATGTGCCATCTGCAGTTTTGGGCATAGTTATAGGCATAATTGCCTGGATACTTTTTACAAAAGATTACAGCAAAGTTGTTGGCTTCATAAAGCTTCAGCTGCCGGATAACAAAAAAAATCTGCTTTCGGAAATAAAGAAAGTTTTTTCAAGTACAATATTAAAAATGGCAAAGGCATACGGCATTATAATGTTTATAACCTTCTGCGAGCTTTCACTTGGCTTCACAATTTTAAGTGCAGCCGGAATTATGAGCAACAATTATATCTACCTTATTGCCCTTGCGATATGCATTTTTGATATTTTGCCCGTTGCGGGCTCCGGCGGTATACTAATCCCCTGGGCAATCATATCTATCGTTATGGGCAACACCGCTCAGGGCATAGGGCTGTTTGTTATTTACATTGTTATAACGGTGATTCGCCAATATATCGAGCCGAAAATAGTAGGCGATTCGCTTGGAGTTAATCCGCTTATCACACTCGGCGGCTTATATTTCGGTTTGAAACTTTTCGGCTTTATAGGAATGTTTGTTGTGCCGATTACGATAATGACAATTAAGGCATTTAACGACACAGGCAGAATTCATCTTTGGAAAACATATGAAACAATTGATATAGATCACCTTCCTCAGCCCGCAAAAAAAAGCGGCAACGGCATAGTTGCAAAGCTGTTTAAAAACAAGAAAAAATAAAACACAAAAAACCGCTGTAATCGGATTTCCGAATACAGCGGTTCTTTATTTTTGATGCAGGCAAATTACACATTGATAAGTTCAAGCACCTGCTCCTTATCAATATAACCAACGCTTTTGTTAACGGTTTTGCCGTCCTTAATAACAATTAAAGTCGGAATAACCTCAATGCCGAACATAGAAGCAAGCTGAGCTTCCTCATCCACATTCACCTTGCAAACCTTAACGGAATCTGTTTCCTCCGCAATCTCATCAACTATCGGAGAAAGCATTCTGCACGGACCGCACCAGGTTGCCCAAAAATCAATCAGCACGGGCTTATCGGAATTCATAACTTCTTCTTTAAAGGTTGCTCCTGTTAATTTTATAACAGCCATTTTAATCACCATAGCCTTTCAGGCAACAAATAGTTTATAAATAATCGCCGTGCATCCTGCGTTGCCCCAACAGGTGCTGCGATGATTTCAGCCAATTTGAATTATGCCGTTTGCAAATTCTGATGGCTGTTATAATTTGAGCAGCATGATAACTTTCACGCTGATTTTTAATTCTTATCGTCTTTAGATTTATAATAAAGCATACAGTGGCAAAAGCCCTCGAATTCAGGATCTGCAATTTGATCTCTGAATTCCTTGCATATACATTTATAATCCTCGGTGCGCTGAATCCTGCACGGGCAATAGCCGCCGGTGCGTTTTAAACCTTCTCTGACTGATTTAACTATTTCTTTATCGGAATTAAGCCTAACTGCCATATTACTCCTCCTTCTGCCGATTTTGGCAAAGTAAAATGAAATACAAATTTAAACTTCAAAAAACACAGCCGTTTGAAATTGCCGTTTACAGGCAAACAACAATTATATCTATATTATTTCTCGTATGAGTTTAAAAATTCCTTTGTGCGTTCATGCTGCGGATTATCAAAAACCTGTTGCGGAGTTCCCTGCTCGCAAACAACACCGTCATCCATAAACATAACCCAATCCGAAACATCATGCGCAAACTTCATTTCATGGGTTACTATAACCATTGTCATATTATCGGCGGCAAGGCCTCTAATAACCTTCAAAATCTCGCCCGTCAGCTCCGGATCAAGCGCCGACGTAGGCTCGTCAAAGAAAAGCACTCTCGGCGAAAGGCAAAGCGCTCTTGCAATTGAAACACGCTGCTTTTGACCTCCCGAAAGCTCACACGGATATGCATCCTTTTTATCCGAAAGCCCAACCTTGCCGAGCAAAGTGAGCGCCTTTTGCTCTATTTCCTCAATCATTTCTTTTTTTTCTGCTTTATAACGAGGATCTTCTTTGGCAAGCAGCTTGGGTGCAAGCACAAGATTTTCAAAAACGCTGAATTGCGGAAAAAGATTAAAATCCTGAAACACAAGGCCGAAATTCAATCTGTTTTTCCGAATTTCTTTTTCGGTAAGCTTTGTTTTATCGGAAGCATCAAAAATAACCTTACCATCCACCGAAAAAGTGCCGCAATCTGCCGTTTCAAGAAAATTCATGCAGCGCAGCAAAGTAGTTTTTCCGCTGCCCGACGAACCGATTATTGAAAGCACCTCGCCCTCTTCAAGTGAAAAAGAAATGCCTTTTAAAACCTCATTTGAGCCAAAGCTTTTTTTAACGTTATTTATTTCAAGAATTGCCATATTTATCAGCCCTTATAATAATCCATTTTCTTTTCAAGCTTGCCGAAGAGAACCGTAAGAATTCCGCAAAACGCAAGATAAAATGCACCCGTGTAAAACAGCGGCCAGATAAGCCCTTCAAGCTTGATATAGGTTTGTGCCGTCCAAATAATTTCGTAAACGGCAATAATTCGTGCAAGCGAAGTATCCTTAACAAGGGTGATTATTTCATTGCTCATCGGCGGCACAATGCGCTTGATAACCTGAAACAGCACAACCCTGAAAAAGATTTGAGATTTCGTCATTCCGAGCACCTGCCCGGCTTCATACTGCCCACGCGGTATTGCTTCAATTCCGCCTCTGTATATTTCAGAAAAATAGCAGGAATAGTTTATAACAAAGGCAATCAAAACAGCGTCAAACCGTTCCATTAAATCCCAATGGAAGATAAGACCGGGGCCGTAATAAACAACGATAAGCTGAAGCATTAAAGGAGTGCCCCTGATAACCCAAACAAGTGCCTTTGTAATCGCCTTTAAAGGCTTGAATTTGCTCATTGAGCCAAAGCTTAATATAAGACCGAGCGGCAAGGAAAAAACAAGAGTGAGCGCAAAAAGCTTCAAAGTCATACCGAAGCCGCCCATCAAATCCTTAGTTACCGAAAGGAACATATTTAAATCCATATTTATAAACATAACATTTACCTTTCAACAAATTAAAAGCATATCGAGATACGCCAAAGAGCAGAGGGCCAATTCAGCCCTCTGCCCAAAGTAATTATACATAAAACCGGCTTATTAAGCAAGAGTAAGATTATATTTATCAGCAAGCTTTTGAAGAGAACCGTCTGCCTTCATTTCGTCAATAATCTTATCAACCTCGGCAGTAAGATCGGAATCTTTTCTGAAGCCTACACCGTATTCCTCGGAAGTGAGAGAAATACCCTGAGCAAGCTCAGAATAGCTTGTGCCCTCGCCCGTCATTGCATTTGCCATTGTGTTATCAATAACGCAAGCCTGAACGGAACCGCTTTTAACCTCCATAAGTGCGTCAGACTGAGCAGCAACTGAAGTAAGATTTGCATCAAGGCTCAAATCTTTAAGAGCAGCTTCGCCTGCGGAGCCGGATTCTGCGGCAAATGTTACATCCTTAAGAGAAGCAACATCGGTATAGTTTTTAACGGCATCTGCCTTCATAACAACAACCTGCTCGTTTTTAACATACGGCTTTGTGCAATTCATGGATTCCTTAACCTCATCGGTAAGAGTCATTCCGTTCCACGCACAGTCTATTTTTTTAGAATCAAGTTCAAAAATTTTGTTATCCCAATCAATAACGATAAATTCTGCTTCCACACCGAGCTTTTCGCAAACAGCCTGAGCAAATTCAGTGTCAAATCCCGTCCAATTACCGTTTTCATCCTTATAGTTCATAGGTTCATACAAGGTGACGCCGATAACCATTTTACCCTTTGATTTAACATAATCAAGATCGCTTTTTGAATTATTGCTTTTACTGCATGCCGCAAACATGCCCGAAACGAAAAGCACGCAAAGCACAACAGCAAGCACTTTTTTTAATGATTTCATAAGATATCCTCCGTTTGTTGAGTTATGATGTGCTCATTTTATCACATTAGCGTGCTAAAGTCAATACCTGAAATCAAAAAAAGCGGCAGTGCTCCGGCTCCGTATTATTAGCGACAAAGCAAAAACAACTTTTGCGTAAAATTCAAAGAAAAATGAGTTGAGGTTTGCAAAACTTTAACAAATAGTTGTTGAAATTATTATAGATATTCTTTATAATTAAGTTAGTTTATTATAATTTAAGCTGAGTTTGTGAGCGCATATCATAGCAACGGCAAACGAAAAATGAGGAGAAATCTATGTACACTTTAAAGAGCAATGTTCTTGAATGTGAATTCAACACTTCAGAGGGCTGCCTTTATGCAGCAAAAATAAACAATCTTCTTTCAGGCTCTGCTTTTGTTCCGGACGGAAGCGGCAGCGAATTTGAAATCAAATTTACGGACGGCAGCACAATATCATCCAAAAGCCTGCCGATAAGCGAATATGCCGAAAAGAACGGCACTCTCTATTTCAGATTTAAAGAAGAACAACACACAACCGCAACAATGCGCTACAAGGTTGGAAAAGACGGCAACACAATTGAAAAGCAGCTTGTGCTTACGCAAAGCGAGCCGAAAACAATTGATTGCATTTATCTTGAAAATATAGGGATAATCAATTCAAGTTCTTCTTATACCGTTTCCGGCGGAGAAACGGAAATTGAGAAATATTATTCAAATCTTGGCCAACCTTTTTATATTGACAGCCTCTTTTTCGGCTGTGAATTTCCTGCAACCAAAAACGGAATTTTCCATGGCAGAGGCCAAGTTATATATTATCTCGGCAAGCCTGTAGAAAATGAAAAGCTTGTGTGCCCCACTGTTGTTATAGGAGGCGCAGAAAGCCATCTTATGGTTGATTTAAAAAAGGCCTTTTTTAAATACATCAGCGGCATTTCTCTTAAAGCACCTTACTACCTTATGTATAACACTTGGTATGACAGGATGCTTAATATTGATGCTGATTGCATTACCGAAGATTTTTATAAGATTGAAAAACAACTTACGGGGCATGGCATTCCGCCGATTGACGGATATGTTCTTGATGACGGTTGGCCAAACTATAAGGATAACTTTTGGAGCATAAATAAAAAGCGCTTTCCGAATGATTTTCTTGATATAAGCACGCTTTCAAGAAAATTCGGCAGCGAATTCGGGCTTTGGCTCGGACCCAGAGGCGGCTACAATTTTACGGCAAAACTTGCTAAACGCATTGAAAAAGGCGGCAACGGTTACCACAATGCAGAAAGCAATGATATTTGTGTTGGCTCAAAAAGGTATCTTGATAAGCTTGAAAACTTTTTCCTTACAACAATGAAGGAAAACGACATTTCTTATTGGAAATTAGACGGTTTTTGCCTGAAGCCCTGCAAAAACCCAAAGCACGACCATATAACGGGCGGCGATCATGAAATGTATTTTTACACAGAAATGTGGAGTCGCTGGATTAAAATATTCAAGAATATGCGTGAGCTGCGCAGAAAGCAGTGCAAAAGTCTTTGGATAAACTTTACATGCTATGTTAATCCATCGCCTTGGTGGCTGCAATATGTTAATTCCATTTGGCTGCAAAACAGCGCCGATATCGGCTTTGCAAAGAATTATCCTGAGGGTGAGCAGGCTCAGGTTGATTCGGAAATCACATACAGAGACGGTATATATTATGATTTTGCAGTTAAGAGAGGACTTCAATTTCCGTTTGCACACATTTACAATCACGAGCCGATTTACGGCCGTGAGGCTCACCTTGATTATAACGATGCCGAATTTGAAAAAGCATTTTTCTGGAATGCCTGCCGAGGAGCAGCACTTAATGAATTGTATATCTCAAGCAGCATGATGAACGAAGAAAAATGGCAAATTCTGACAAGAGTTATTAACTGGCAAAAAACCAACTATCATATACTCAAAAACGCAATGCTTCTTGGCGGCAATCCCGTTGAGAACAATGTTTATTGCTATGCTTCGTGGACGGAGGAAGGCGAAGGTGTTATTGCACTTCGCAATCCCACTCACGAAACAGCTCCGCTTACGCTTACGCTTAACAAGCTTATGGGTTGCCCCGAAAGCTTAAGCGAGGTGCACAGATACAATGTGCTTAACAAAAACGGAGCAGACACAGACGAAACATATAACTATAATGACAAGATAAACCTTACTTTGGCGCCGTTTGAAATCAAGATTTTCCAATTTGGGAAATCAGACAACAGATATTCCGGGCAAAATGAGCCTAATCCGTTTACGGTTTCATTTGACAGCAACGGGCAAGACGGCGTTGTTTGCAAAAACAACGATATGGAAATTGCCGTTGAAAAAGGTCTTCTTTGCATTCGCATGGGCGGCCTTACTTTAAAATCCGAAAACAGCATAAGCGGAGACAACCATAAAATCACCGTTGTTCGTGAGAAAAACGGAATGATTAAAATTTACGTTGACAATACACTTGATTGTTCAGGCTATTCGGCAGATATGAAGCCGCAAATTTCCTGTGATGTAACCGGAAACGCACCGAACTTTAAGGTGATTGAAAAAGCACTGCCATATGACAAGCTTGTTGAAATAAAGCATCTTATCAAATCAAGAAAGAGGCGCAATTAACCCAATGAAATGCAAAAAATGCGGATTTGACTGTGCACAGGAGGACGGCGATTGGATCACCTGCCCTAACTGCGGCGCAAAATACTTTAACACGGCAATCAGTCCGGAAATAAGCGCAACAAAGCAGATTTCCGAAATTGAAAAAGCCGAAAGCCAAGCAGCGCCCGCAAAAGCACAGTCTGCTTCCGAACCTGAGGAAAACGAAAAGAAAAAGAAATCAAAACTGCGCGAAACAATTGATTTTATGTTGCCGATAGTTATTGCCGTTGTGATTGCTTTGCTGCTGAAATCATTTGTTTTTGCAAATGCGGTGGTTCCGACCGGTTCAATGATAAGCACGATAAACGAGGGCGACAGAATCATTGCAAGCCGCGTGGCATACATAAACAAGGAGCCGCAAAGATACGACATTATACTTTTCAAATTTCCGGATGACGAAAGCCAAATCTTTGTTAAAAGAATCATCGGATTGCCGGGCGAAACGGTAAATATCATTAACGGCGTTGCCTTTGTTAGCGATTCTGACGGCAACATGCTTGAAACGGACCAATCATTCGTTACAAACGAAAAGCCGGAGGGCAATTACGGCCCATACTATATTCCGAGGCAAGGCGAAAAAATCACCGTAAACGGCACTCAATGCATTGCCGAAAACGGAATGACGGTCGGCTCGCTTGAATTCCTTGACAAATATTGTAAAAAGGACGAAAACGGAAATTACACCGTTTCCGAAAAATGCTATTTTTGCATGGGAGACAACAGAAACAAATCCCACGATTCAAGATTTTGGGACAACAATTATGTTCAGGAAAACAAAATTTTGGGCCAAGCCGAATTTAAATACTATCCGGGATTTGAAAAGCTTAGATAATCAAAATCCGGGCCATTCAAAATAAACAGCGGCAAATTCAATGCCGTTAAAAACAAAATATTGATATGCAAAAAGCCTGCATTCGCATTTTACGGATGCAGGCTTTGATTTTTTTATACAAACAAAAAGATAACCGAGATTGCCTTAGCAACCTCGGTTATTTTGCTTATATTACATTTTGAAATGATTTGCGGATTTTACGCAAAATCAGTCTTTCTTAGGAGCGTAATATTCAACGGTGCGAAGAAGATCATTATACTTCTGAACAGCGTTTTCTGCAGCAATATTGAAGAGCTTGTCTGCCTTTTCGGGGAAGCTTCTTCTGAGAGCCGAATAACGGGTTTCGCCGTTAATGAACTCAATATAATCAGAAGTCGGAGCCTTTGAATCAAGGCTGAACGGATTCTTGCCTTCTTCAACAAGAGCAGGATTAAATCTGAAGAGATTCCAATAGCCGGCCTCAACAGCCTTCTTTTGCTCTGCCTGGTTAAACGGCATCTTAATACCGTGGTTGATACAGGGAGCATAGCAGATAACAAGTGAAGGGCCGTTATAAGCTTCTGCTTCTTTCATTGCCTTGAGGCACTGATTATAATCTGCACCCATAGCAACCTGTGCAACATAGATATAGCCATAAGACATTGCAATCTTTGCAAGATCTTTTTTCTTTGTGATTTTACCCGATGCAGCAAACTGAGCAACAGCACCTGTTGGGGTTGACTTAGAAGCCTGGCCGCCGGTGTTTGAATAAACCTCTGTATCAAATACAAGAACATTAACATCTTGATTCTGAGCAAGAACATGATCAAGTCCGCCGAAGCCGATATCATAAGCCCAACCGTCACCGCCGAAGATCCACTGGCTCTTCTTGGCAGCATAATCCTTATCCTTAAGGAAGTCCTCGGCAGCAGCCTTTGCATCGCCCTCAAATTCTGTGTTTTCGATAGCAGAAATAAGAGCCTTTGCAGGAGCATCGTTGCCACGGGTTGAATGGAATGTATCAAGATAATCCTGAACTTCCTTGCCTACGCTTGTTTCTTTAAGAGCAATAGCGTCTTCAGCAAGTCTTGAACGGATTTGAGCCTGAGCAAGGAACATACCAAGGCCGAATTCAGCGTTATCCTCAAACAAGGAGTTTGACCAAGCCGGGCCGTTGCCGTGCTTATCAACCGTGTACGGAGTTGAAGGAGCAGAACCGCCCCAAATTGAAGAACAGCCTGTTGCATTGGCAATATACATCTTATCACCAAAGAGCTGAGTTGCAAGCTTAGCATAAGGTGTTTCGCCGCAGCCTGCGCAAGCACCTGAAAATTCGAGATAAGGCTTGAGATACTGAGCAGAAACTACAGTTTTATCAGAAGCGACCTCTGCTTTGGGATCAATATCGCAAAGAGCATCAAATACGGGCTGGCTGTCAAGCTGAGAAGCGATAGGCTTCATAGTGAGTGACTTTGTGGGGCAAACATTTGCACATGATGCACAACCTGTGCAGTCAAGTGTGGAAATGATAAGAGCATATTTAAGGCCACTGTCCTTAGGAACTTTAAGATCAACAGCCTTTGTGTTTGCGGGAGCAGCTGCAAGCTCATCTGCCGTGAGGGCAACAGGGCGAATTACAGCATGGGGGCAAACCATTGCGCATCTGTTACACTGAGCGCACTTTGTGGGATCCCATTCGGGAACATCAACGGCAATACCGCGCTTTTCAAATGCGGAAGAGCCTGCCGGGAACACACCGCTTGCCATATCAACAAATGTTGAAACAGGAATAGTGTCACCCTTTTGATGATCAACGGGGCTGAGAATTTCCTTAACGAATTTTTTCATTTCGGGGCGATCTGTTTTGATTTCTTTTTCAACAATATCGTCCTCTGCTGTTTTCCAGCTTTCGGGAACTTCAACCTTAATAAGCTCCTTGGAGCCTCTGTCTATACCCTGATGGTTAGCTGCAACAACTGCATCGCCCTTCTTTGAGAACTTAGCGGTTGCCTTAGCCTTCATAAGCTCAATAGCCTGATCAACGGGAAGAATTCCGGAAATTGTGAAGAATGCAGACTGAAGAATGGTGGAAGCTCTGCCGCGAAGGCCTACTTCCTCTGCAATCTTAATACCGTTTATAATATAGAAGTTAATATCGTTGTTTGCAATATATCTCTTCATTGAAGCGGGAAGCTCTTTATCAAGTTCTTCCGGGCTCCAGATGCAGTTGAGAAGGAATGTGCCGCCCGGAACAAGATCCTGAACCATATCATACTTTGTTACATATGACGGGCAGTGGCATGCAACGAAATTAGCCTTGTTGATAAGATAAGAAGAGGTGATCGGGTTTACACCGAAACGAAGGTGAGAAACCGTGATACCGCCTGATTTCTTTGAATCATAGAAGAAATAGCCCTGAGCATACATATCAGTGTTGTCGCCGATGATTTTGATAGAGTCTTTATTAGCGCCGACAGTACCGTCTGAGCCAAGGCCCCAGAACTTACAGCTTGTTGTGCCTGCGGGAGTTGTGTCTACATGATTACCTGCAGGAAGAGAAAGATTTGTAACATCATCTGTGATACCGATTGTGAAGGTTTGCTTAGGCTCTGCTGCTTTCATATTATCATAAATGGAAATGATATGAGCCGGAACCGTGTCCTTAGAGCCAAGACCGTAACGGCCGTTATAGATAGGAGTTGTTTCAAACTGAGAGCCCTTAAATGCTGCAACAACATCAAGATAAAGAGGCTCACCGATTGAACCGGGCTCTTTAGTTCTGTCTATAACAGAAATCTTTTTAACGGTTGTTGGGATAACATCAATAAGATATTTCGGTGAGAAAGGTCTGTAAAGGTGAACCTTAACAAGGCCTACCTTTTCACCCTTTGCATTAAGATAATCAACTGTTTCTGCAATAGTGTCGCAAACCGAGCCCATAGCAATGATGATATGCTCTGCATCAGGTGCGCCGTAATAATTAAAAGGCTTATAATCGGTGCCGATTTTCTCGTTAACCTTATTCATATACATAACGGTGGTTTCAACAGCATCGTTATAATACTTATTGCAAGCCTCTCTGTGCTGGAAGAAGATATCTGAGTTTTCTGCCGAGCCGCGAAGTGTTGGGTGCTCAGGATTAAGAGCACGCTCACGGAAGCGCTTAATATCATCCATATCAACCATATCTTTAAGATCTTTATAATCCCAAACTTCAATTTTTTGGATTTCGTGAGAAGTGCGGAAACCATCAAAGAAATGAAGGAAAGGAACAGAAGATTTAAGAGTTGAAAGATGTGCAACCGCACCGAGATCCATAACCTCCTGCGGGTTGTTTGAGCAAAGCATAGCGTAACCTGTTTGGCGGCAAGCATAAATATCTGAATGATCGCCGAAAATGTTTAACGCATGGGTTGAAACGCAGCGAGCCGAAACGTGAATAACAGATGAAAGAAGTTCACCTGCAATCTTATACATATTCGGGATCATAAGAAGAAGACCCTGAGAAGCAGTATAAGTGGTGGTGAGAGCACCTGCGGAAAGAGAGCCGTGAACAGCACCTGCGGCGCCGCCTTCGGATTCCATTTCCTGAACTCTTACATTTTGGCCGAAAATGTTTTTGGCGTTTTGGGATGAAAGAACATCCGTAACCTCCGCCATAACAGACGAAGGAGTGATGGGATAAATTGCAGCTACTTCCGTGAATGCATAGGAAACATGAGCAGCGGCATTATTACCGTCCATCGTTTTCTTTTTTCTTTGTACCATGTGAATAAATTACCTCCTAAGAACCGCAAAGTTCATAATTTACACTTAACAAGTGACGAAGAACATTCAAGCTGCACAACATGTGCCGATCAAGTGCCATATACGCACTTAAACAGACACATTGCTATACAAGGCGCCTGAAACTCTCCCTCAATCAAAAATGGGCGCAATAAGCCCTTTTTGTGATTTGCCAATATTTTAACACAAAGCTGCATATAATTCAACAAACAATTTAATAATTATTATTTTTTTTAGAATTTGCCCTTTTTTGCAAAAAAAATAAGCTCTTACGACTTTTTTTGTCGAAAGAGCTTTTAATTTAAAATTCAATATAACCTTCCTCGGAGCGGTTAAGTCCAAATTTAACTTCGATATTTGTGTCGTTAATACCGGATTCCTTTGTTTCGGTTCTATGATATTTTTCAAGTGTTGCCTTAACAGTTACAGCGCCTTTATATTCTTTCTCTGTATCGAAAGCAAAAACACTGCCGTCCGTTTTAACAACATAGCCGCAATCATCTCTTGTGCCGCCCGAAAGATCAATCTGTTCTCCGTTTATATAAACATAAAGCACATCTTCATTTGAGCCGTCGTTAGGCAAAGTAATTTCAATATGCAGCTTTCTGTCTACGGGAACAATTTCATTGTTATTCGAATCGTTTCCGCCGCCGTTTTCATTGCCGTTTCCGCCGCCTGAATTTGAATCCGATCCGTTGCCCGAATTGCCGCCTGAATTTGAATCTGACGAATTTGAAGAACCGCCACCGGATGACGAATTGCCGTTTTCTTTCGTAGGAGCGATGATTTCGCCGTTTATGATGCCCGGCTTTGGCGATTCTCCGCTTTGCGACTCACCCTGAGAAGACGACACTGCCTTTTCCGTGTATTTTTCCTTATCGCCGGATTTGACGCCTGCTATCACGCCTGCAACAATTGCAATCGCAACAACCACGGCAACAATTATGATTGTGGCTTTTTTATTTATTTTTTTCTTTTTACCGCCGTTTTCATCGGCTGCAACCAAATTTTCCGTGTTATCGGAAACATTATTTTTGTTTTCTTCCATAATTTTCACCCCACTGTATATTTCACACTAAACGAAAACATCAAAAGAAGCATCGCTCGGCATTCGCCAATCACCGCGAGGGGAAAGCGACACAGAGCCGACCTTTGGTGAATCCGGAACACAGCTGCGTTTAAATTGGCTGATAAAAAATCTGCGCATGAAAACGCCTGCCCATTTTTCAATAACTTCTTTTGAATACTCACTGCCGAAAGCCTTTTGCGCAAGAAGCACAAGCTTTTCTTTTGAAAAACCGAAACGCACAAAATTATAAAGAAAGAAATCATGAAGCTCGTAAGGGCCGATGTTTTCCTCTGTTTTTTGCGCTATATTGCCATTTTCATCCGGAGGAAGCAATTCCGGAGAAACCGGAGTGTCCAATATATCAAAAAGCACTGCCGATGTTTCCTTATCGCTTTCGGAAGCAACATATTCCACAAGATAACGCACAAGCGTTTTCGGAACAGATGCATTAACGCCGTACATACTCATATGATCGCCGTTATATGTGCACCAACCCATTGCAAGCTCGCTTAAATCGCCTGTGCCGACAAGCAATTTATCAGACTTGTTAGCCATATCAAACAGCACCTGCGTGCGTTCTCTTGCCTGGGTGTTTTCATATGTTATATCGTGAATTTCAGAGTTGTGCTCAATATCGCGCATATGCTGTTCGCACGCCGCTTTTATATCTATTTCTTTGATTTGCACGCCGAGTCTGCGCATAAGCTCAAGGGCGTTATTATATGTTCTGCCCGTTGTGCCGAAGCCCGGCATAGTTATTCCGATTATATCGGAATTGCTTTTTCCGAGCCTTTTCATTGCCTCTGCGGCAACAAGCAGCGCAAGCGTTGAATCAAGACCGCCTGAAATACCCACAACAGCGCCGGAAGAGCCAACATGCATAATCCTTTTTGCAAGCCCACAGGACTGAATTGCAAAAATCTCTTTGCATCTTTCACGGCGCATTTCATCATCTGCCGGCACAAACGGATGCGCATCAACAAATCTGTATTTCAAATCATTATTATCATTTTTAACGGGCACATTAACGATTTGCGCACAAGACGGCCTGTTTGAAAAAGACATATTGCTGCGGCGCAGCACGGAGAGCTTTTCAATATCAACATCCGCATAAACAATCTGATTATCATAATCAAATCTTTTGCCCTGAGCAGCGATTGAACCGTTTTCCGCAATCAAAGTTGCGCCGCTGAAAACAAGATCCGTTGTGCTTTCGCACGGGCCTGCACCTGCATACACATAAGCGCAAATGCAGCGTGCGGATTGATTTTCAACAAGGCTTTTTCTGTATTGCGCTTTTGAAACATATTCATCGCTTGCCGAAAGATTTGCAATTATATTTGCACCGCTTTCTGCAAGCACGGAACTTGGAGGAAGCGGAACCCACAAATCCTCGCACAGTTCAACGCCGAGCATGGCACCGCCGCCGAGATCAAAAATTTGATCTCCGATTTTAACATCAAAGCCGCATATATTTATATCCTGAGGCGAATCAAAATCAAATCCAGATGCAAACCAGCGTTTTTCATAAAATTCATTGTAATTTGCAATATGCTTTTTCGGCACTGCGCCTGCTATTTTTCCGCCCTGCACAAGCACAGCACAATTATAAAGGCTGCTGTGAAACACAACAGGCATACCGAGCAGCACCGCAATATTTTTATCTGCCGTTGCGGCGGCAATTTCGGCAAGCGCCTCATCGGCTGCCGACTGAAGTGCCGAACTAAAGAACAAATCGGCGCAGGTATAGCCCGTTACGGAAAGTTCCGGGGTAACAAGCAGCCTTGCGCCCTCTTTTTCCGCTTCCTCCACCGCATTTACAATTGAATGTTTGTTATATTGCGGATCGGCAACCTTTAAATTAAGAGAAGCTGCCGCCGTTCTGAAAAATCCGTAATTCATATTTCACCTAAATCAATGTTATTTTAAATTTAAACGAAGCTTCTTCACCCGGTTCAAGCACGGTGATCCCTCTTTTATTTTCAAAAGCATCGGATTCATCCGAGCAGGTTGAAATTCCGGTCCACGGCTCAAGAGCCACAAAATCGCCACCGTTTGCAGACGACCATATCAACAGATTAGCAAAATCCTGATAATCAATCTGCACTCCCCTGCCGCCCGCAGAGAGAGTTGCGGATTTTGATTTAATGCCGTCAAACACCATGGCATCATCAACGAAAAGCGAATGATCCATTTTGATTTCGTTGCTGTTTTTTATAACATCATATCGTTTTGAAATATCTATAATACCGCTGTGAATATCGGGGCGAAGACAAGGATGATTGAGCACCTTATCAAACTTAACAGAATAATCCTCAAACCTTTCGCCGCTTTCAAGCGGACAGTTAAACGCCGGATGGCCGCCTATTTGAAACGGGAGCTTGCAATTGCCTGTGTTTTTAACGGTATATTCCGTTGTGACACTGTTGCCGAGAACCGTGTATTTTATTTGAAGCAAATAATCAAACGGAAATTCTCTTTTTGTTTTCTCACTTGATTTTTGAACAAAGCAAACCGAATTGGGGCCTTGTTCCTTGATTTCGAAGGGATTTATTCTTGCAACGCCGTGCCTTTTCATTTCACAGGGTTTGCCGAAAGCATTTGCTTTACCGCCTTTCAGCACGCCAACAATCGGAAAGCACACCGGAGCCTGCCCGCCCCAATGCTCTTTATCACCCTGCCAAAGATATTCTACACCGTCCTTAACAAGGGAGTGAAGCATTGCGCCTTCTTGCAGGCAAACCACCGTTACGGCAGCACTTGAAATTTTAACAGCCATAAGCACACCTTTTTCATATTTAATCACAACAATTATATATCATTATAAAATTCATTGCAATATTGAAAATGTAAACATAATGCGATACAATATAAAAAAAGAAATCAGAGGAGAACTTAATGATGGACATAGATTCATATATTTACGAGGCTATATTTGAGGAAGAGCCGAAATTCAAAGTGCTCTATGAGCTATTTTGGGAACAATTTAAAGAGGACGGCTTTGTTATTACAGACGAAGCAGGCCATGAAACAGACAGTATTTTTAAGGCAGTTGCCCTGCAAAACATTGTTGGCGAATTTAACTACCGTATGTACGATGCCGTAAACGAAACAGGACTGGAAGATGTTATTGAATATCTGCAAAACATCGGCGAAGACGAAAACGATATTCTTGAATACTGCAAGGCAGAGCCTGAAATTGAAATTGACCCGGATGATTTTGACGCAACGGTTAAAAACGCACTTGATTATGTTACGGAGCTTGCCGCAAACAAACTGCTTGAGGATTACTCTGCCGATGATATTTTTGATTATATTTTCACGGCAACATACGATTTTGAGCAGGACTTCACATATGATTTTGAAGACACGGATGAGTTCCTTGCCTTTGTTGATTCCAACACGGAAAGACTTGATTCTTATAAAGAAGAATATCCTTCGGTTATGAACTGGATAGAAGCCGGTATGATTTGCTGATTTGATTTCGCAAAGAACAAACCCCAAAGCTTTTTTAGCTTTGGGGTTATTTTCTATCTTATTTATTTAAACTTTTTTATTTAAACTTTGAGCGATTATTTTGCCGCCATAATCAGGCGATTGAATTTGGGTATTTTATAGAATAAATACGAAACCGCCGCACTTATGACAAACACAAGAACACAGAACACGCTTGTTTTTATAGGATCGGAAGCAATCACTTTATCCGCAACATTACCGAGATAATAAATCACAACCTTGTGAACAAAAAAAGTGCCGAAGCTTGAAACGGATATTCCCGTGGCAAGCGGAGCAAGTTTTTTTGCGAAAGCAGAGCTTTCGTTCATTCTTGAAAACAACTCAAAAACAGAGCAGGAGGCAAGCATCACGCCTATGAAATCATACCACATTCTGATTGGTTTGCCCATTCTGATTGAAAATGTGAAAAACCAAATAGCTGCCGCACTTGCCGCCGCAACAAGGAGCCACAAAACACAGGATGGCACTTTCTTAAAAGAGCCCCGCTTGCAAAGAACACCAAAAAGGATATAAAAGCCGTAAGTGCCGCCCAAAAAGCTTATATCAAGAACTGCCGAAGCCTGAAAATTCCAACCGAAAACAGATTTGAGCTGCGAATAAAAGCAAAAAGCAAAAACGCTTACACCCAAAAGCACAAACGGCACCGCAAGCGCTTTCGTTTCAATATTTCTTATTGCGTTTGCAACAAAAGGCAAAGCAACATAAACGCCGATTATCATCGGCATATACCACATATTACCCATTTGATTTGTTTTAAGAAAGAGCAAATCACGAATAAGCATATCAAAATCAAATTTTCCGTTTCCGATAAAAATAACGGCATCATAAATCAAATTCCAAATTTCCGTTGTGATAATAATAGGCAGCAAATTATGTTTATAAAATCTGAAAATTTTATCGGCAGAGGAATAATCCCTGTCAAGCAGTAAATAGCCGGTAATTGCCAAAAACACGGGAACGCCGAGCCTTCCGGCCACAAAAGCAATATTACGAAACAAAAGCGACCCTGCGGAGAGCATTGCCGTTTGCTGCGTATCATAAACATATATTCTTTCAACGCCGTGAATAAGCACAACGCATATTATTGCAAAACATCTGGCATAATCAAGCCAAAGAATTCTTTTTTGTTTCAAAGCGGGCCTCCGAAAAATAACTTTTATGCACAACATATTATACATTATCACAAAAGATATTTCAATGCCAAGCCTAAAACCGCCGATACCATCCCACCGCAAAAAAGAAATTCATGCAAAATCACAAAACCAATCACTTTTGCAAACCAATCTAAATTGAAGTGCATCGGATTTGTTCTGCCGTTAAAACTCCGTAATCATCAAACGCAAAAGCATATTGATTTTGCAAAACCTCTCCGTTTTCAAAGGAAACGGTTTTCCTCTTTCACTTTTTGCTTTCGATATAACAACGATTCAAAAGCCGATTAGGTCACAAAAAAAACCGATGCAACAGCTTTGAACTGATGCATCGGTTGCAAATATAGACTTACTTTCATGTATGCGCAAAAGCATTGCGCATTTTTTTATTTATTCGGCATCAAAATTTAAAATTGTTGAAAGCACGATTTTATAGCCGGTTTCAATTGCCTCCGGAACAAGGCGATCATAATTGTCTCTGCGGTTATGATAATAATCTCCCGGTGCGGGATCCATAGCTGCAAGGCAAGTTGCTTTAATGCCGGCCTGAGAGAATGCGGCGGCATCGGATGAGCCAAAGAAAACGCTTGCGAATTTTGCGGAATCATATCCGGATTCCTTTGAAGAATCCAAAACGAGCTGTGAAAATTCCTTGTCGTTTTTAACTGTTCCGGACATATCTTTTGAATAAACATTGAAATAATCCATATCCGTTAATGTATCCACGCAAAGCACGGCGGTTTTAACATCGTCGGAAGTATATTCATCATGATGTGCTTTGGCAAATGCCTTTGCGCCTCTGAGGCCTGCTTCTTCACCATCGGTAATCATGGCAACAACCTCTGTGTTTTCAAACTCAACACCTGCCATGTCAAGCATACGAAGAGCACAAACGGCTGCATAAGTGCCTGTTAAATTATCATTTGCACCCGGTGAAATTCTGCGAAAATCAACGAAGCAAAGCAATGAAATCATAAAGAGTGCTGTGAGAACATGGAAATAATACGAATAATTAACCATAAAATCACCGAAAGCACCCATATTTACATTATCGGCAATAACCGCAATAACCGCAACAATAACGGAAATTATAGCACAAACAATTGTGCCGCCCATAAGAGGGCCCATGCCGTGCTGCTTAAAATAATAAATGTGGCGCCATTCATATGCAGCATCAATATGGCCGCTGATAACGATTCTTTTCTTAACCTCACCGGTTGGCTTTCTTGTGGCAACAAGGTTATGGCCGGTTACTTTTTTATACATACCATCCATAAACTGCTTATACATAAGAAATTCCATAACCGTAATGAAAAGGCCGATTGCAACCAAAACACCCACAACGCACTGCGCAATCATGAATGAAATAACATTCGTGAACACCAAAGCAAGGCAGATAACAACCGCCGCCATTATAACGGAAGACACGATTTTTGTGAAATGCAAAAATGCTTTCGGAGCCATTTTGTATTCCTCAAAATGAGTTTCATCCGAAAACTGATCAAGCTCTTTTTTCAGATGCTTTTCCGCATCATAGCAAGCATCGTTGCCCGATTCACGGGGACCGTACTTTTTGATAACATTTGTGATTTCCTTAACCGTGTAATCAACATTTTCTTTGATTACCGCACTTGGAAATTCGCTGATTTTCATTTTCATTTCTCCTTTTGTTTGTTATTTTCACGCAATTCAAGATCGGGATCTCCAAAGGTGAATTTACGCCTTATATGAGCACGTTTAAGCAAATTCTTCGGCATACAAATTGAATCTGCCGCAAAATTTATGCCAAGCTGCTTATACACACTCTTGTAACCTTCATATCTTGCACGGAAATCATTAAAATCACGGCTGCTTTCCGGAGTCCATGCAACTTCGGCAAGCGCTTCCATTCTCGGATGAGTCATAAACTGCATTTTACTTACGGTAGGCACCCATTCCGTCCACATTTCGCCCTCAACGCCGAGAACCTTATTACTATCCTTAATTCCGTATTGCGACGGTTTAAAATTATAAGTGTTTTTCAAAGGATAAAGCGCATAAGTCATATCAAAATAAAATGACTTATGATTGCTCATTATGATTTTTCCGCCGATTTCCGAAAAATGGCGAGTGTGCTTATCCTGGCCTGGAAGCCATTGCTGCACAACCATATCGGTATCAAGCCTTTCGGTACCCTGCCGGAGCACATCATTCCAAGCAATCATA
Source organism: uncultured Anaerotruncus sp. (assembly GCA_900539775.1). GTDB lineage: Bacteria > Bacillota > Clostridia > Oscillospirales > Acutalibacteraceae > Eubacterium_R. Next base: position 109,434 of record UQDL01000003.1, read on the forward strand.
TGCTTGCCCTTGGATTTAAGATATTCACAAAGCTCATTTGTTAGCTTTTTTTGAAGTTCTCTTTCGTTTTTAAAACCCATTTCTTTCATGGCTTTTTGGCAATCCGGGCATTTTTTCCATTCGGAAACATCGGCTTCATCACCGCCGACATGAAAATATTCAAACGGAAACAGCTCGCAAACCTCATCATACACATCGAAAATAAACTGCAAACTTTCCTTTTTTCCGAGGCAAGCGGGTCTGTTCCAATCCTTAATGCCCTTTGAGGCAAAAATTCTGCCTCCCATTTCGCCGAAAACATGGCTTTGAATGTTTCTGCACGCAAGATGCGGATATGCGGCAAGCGCCGCCGCAAAATGTGCGGGAACATCTATTTCCGGCACTATTGAAATGCATCTTTCCGCCGCATAAGCAACGATTTCTTTAATATCATCTTGAGTGTAAAATCCGCCGTGCGGCACATTTTTAATTTTTTTACTGCCCCATCCGCCTATCTGAGAATAAGCGCGCTTTGAGCCGATTTCGGTGAGCTTTGGATATTTTTTAATTTCAATTCTCCAGCCCTGATCATCTGTAAGATGCCAATGAAAAACATTAAGCTTGAGGCGAAACATATCATCAAGCAGGCCCTTAACGGCATCCTTATCAAAAAAATGACGGCTTATATCAAGCATTTGACCGCGCCATTCATACTGCGGCTTATCGCTGATTTCAACGAACGGCACACAATTTTCGCCCTCATCAAATCTGCCGAGCATACGCAGTGACTGCAATGCATAATATGCACCGGCTTTATCGGAAGCCTTAATAACAACACCTGATTCGTTAACACAAAGGCGATATTCTTCTTTACCGAGACCGGAATCCGAATAAATCTTTACGGGCGAATCTTCACCGCCTGAATTTTTAACAAGCGGAAGTTCTATTTCCGAATAAACCGCAGCGCCCTTTTCAAGTTTAAAGAAGCCTCTTGCCTCCTTAGCCTGAACCGGCTTTGGTATTAAATTCAACATAAATTTACCCCCGGGCCAAAGCCCTTTTTTTCGCTTAAACGGCGCAACTTGCAGCCTTGCGATTAAGCGAAACGATATTTTCGTAACATTATAGCACAAATTTTGATTGACAACAACACTTTTGAGGTAGTAAAATAAAAATGTTATATTTCCAAAACGAAAATAACACACAACTGCCCGTAGCACAATGGCTAATGCATCTGATTCCGATTCAGAAGACTGGGGGTTCGAGTCCCTTCGGGCAGACCATTTTTATTATTAAACAACATTAGCGTTATTTGAATATTATGCAGAGCGTGCTCTGCAATGTGGGTGAAAATTTATGAAACTTAATTTTAAAAACGACGATTTCAAAATAATGCAAATCGCAGACACACAGGAAGGCTCAAAGGTGAGCCCCGATACACTCAATCTTATAAACACGGCAATAGAGCGTGAAAAGCCGGATTTAATCGTTTATTCCGGCGATCAAATTTGGGGGAAATCAAGCTTTGGCGGCAATGCTGCCAAGGTTGAAAAGGTGCTCAGAACTCTTACCGAGCCTGCATCTTCAAGAAAAATACCCTTTGCGGTTTGTTTCGGAAACCATGACAGGCAGGTTGGGCTTTCAAACGAGGAGCAATTCAACATTTATAAAAAATTCGATTGCTTTATAGGCGAAAACACTCCCGGAATTGACGGATGCGCAAACCAGGTTATTGAGATTTGCAACGGCGACACACCTGCATTTTTGCTTTATCTTATAGACAGCCACACAAATCTTAAAGTAGGCTATGACAATGTGCATCAAAACCAAATCGATTGGTATAAAAACATCAGAGACAAATACGAAAAGCAATACGGCAAGACTGTGCCGTCAATAGTTATTCAGCACATTCCGGTTCCGGAAGTTATGGATTTGCTGATTGAGGTAAAAAAAGGCACAAAAGGCTCCGTTCAGGGATTTAGAAATCATGCCGGAAAATGGTATATTCTTAATCCGGACAAAGTGAACAAAAACGGCTTTATGAAAGAATCCCCGGCAGACCCGATGGAAAACAGCGGCGAATTTGCCGCCATGGCCGAAAAGGGCGATGTTAAGGGCATTTATTTCGGCCACGACCATAACAATTCCTTTAACGGCAAAGTTTGCGGAATTGACCTTGGATACACGCAAGGTGCGGGATTTCATGTTTACGGCCCCGGCAAGGACAGAGGCGTTCGCATGATAAACCTTAAAAAAGACGGCTCTTATTCAACATATGATTTAAGATACCGTGACATCATCGGCAACAAGGTTAAAGAGAAAATCAGATTTGCAATTTTGCAGATAATGCCGACAAATGTTTATGATGCGGTGAGCAGAGGCTTAAAGATTGCCGCAGTTTTACTTGCCGTGATCATTGCCGCAATTCTTTTGAAATTTTTATTTTAAGATTTAACAGCAAATTATTATTTAACGCCGCAGCGGATTTAAAACCATTTTCGCAGCGGCGTTTTTCTTTTGCATTTCCTTGAATTTTAAAAATCCAAGCACAAAACAGCAGTGACTTTTTCCAAACGAAACAAAGACATTCGTGTCTTTTTGAAACTTTACCGGTTGTTAATTTTAAGTTCATCATATTGACATAAAACGTTAAACTTTATATAATTGTATTTATATTTATTTAAGGAGGCGTATCATGAAAAAAAAGATTACGCTTGACACGGGCAAAAAAGTTTTCCCGCTGATCGTTATGGTTATAGGCATTATTCTTATGCTTGCCATGTGGATTGTGCGCTTAAATATGGTTGCAATCGTGTCGGTAGGATATTGCTGCATTGTTTCGGCAATTGTTCTTTTGGGGTTATTATGCAAAAAAAAGGTTTATGCTCCCATCATTTACGGCTATGCCGCCGCCTGCATCGGTGTTATAGTTTACTATGTTATTTGGGGTGCAGATGCCGGTTTCGGTGCTTTCACGAGCGGTCTTGCCGGATTTAATTCGGCAGATCATCCGCTTATGACGGGCAGCGGCAACTTCGGCACAAGGCTTTTAGGCAACATTTTGCTTGGCCTGCCTGCCGCAATTTGCCTTTGGGGTTTATACTTCACCGCAAAGCACACCTTTAAAAAAGAAAATGCCAAAAAGTTTCTTTCTGCTGTTTTGAGCCTTTTACTTGTCGGCACAAGCATTTCTTATGTGCTTACTATGAATATGCGTTCAAAGCCAAACTCTGAAAGATTGTGGGAAGGCCAAGACGATTATCTCGGAAAGATAGACAAAACCGCAAATTCGGAAAGCCCGAATGTGCTTTTTGTGCTTATGGATGACCTTGGCTACGGCGACGTTTCACTCAACGGCTCGATTTTCGACACTCCGAATATTGACAGCATCGGCGAAAACGGACTTAATTTTGAAAACTTTTATTCATCATATTCCGTTTGCTCCCCTGCACGCTTTGCCTGCATGACAGGCAGATATCCTTACAGAGGATTTGCCGATAACGTTATTTATCCCACGGTTGACAGCACATCCGTATTTGCATCAACAAGAGTGTTCAACTCTGTTGAGCTTGGCGGCAACGCAGACGGTATGCTCGGCGATGAAATTACAATGGCAGAAACATTTAAATCCGCCGGCTATACCACAGGACTTTTCGGCAAATGGCATCTTGGCGACTACGGCGAATACCTGCCCACTAACCAGGGATTTGATTATTTCTACGGCAGCCATTATGTTAATGACATGAGCCCGTTCTATCATGTTAGAGAAGAAAACGGCGAATATACAATAGCAAGAGGCACAGATGAGCTTAAAGACCAATCCAATGCCACAAAGTGGATTCACGATGAAATTTCCGATTGGATCACCGAGCAGGCTAAATCCGATCAGCCATTCTTTGCTTGCTACACTTCACCGTGGCCGCATGCTCCTGTTTTTGCAGGCGATGATTTTGACGGCACAACCGGCATGGGCACATATGTTGATTGCGTTCATGAGTTTGATACATATCTCGGTGAATTGTTTAACACAATGGAAGAGCTTGGCGTGCTTGAAAACACAATTATTGTTTTCACAAGCGATAACGGCCCTGCGCTTCAAGGCTCCACAAACGAGCTTCGCGGCGGTAAATATCTTGCATATGAGGGCGGCCAAAAGGTTCCGTTTATGATAAGATGGGACGATGCTAACGGTGCTCTCGGCCAAACGGGCACAACAAGAACTCAATCTGCAACGCTTGTTGACCTTTATCCCACTCTTGTTGAACTTTGCGGAATTACCGGTGAGGGCGGCACAGTTAAAAACTATATGCCGACAGACAGAGTTATAGACGGTATTTCAATGACTCCCGTTCTTAAGAACGATGAGGTTATCCACACCAAGGATCACCCCATTCTTCATATGAAGAGAGAAGATATAAAGGCTATTCAATACACCGTTTCCACCGAAAGCGTTAAGGAGCAATATCCCGATTACAATTTCGATGTGCTTAACGACAATGAATATATAACCTTTAAATATTTTGACAGAATTCAGAACGACAACTCTGCTTTCTTTGATAAATACCGCACCAATTGGCTGCATATTCTTACCGATGATTCGGGCGAGAATTACAACAGAACAACGGTTTATCCGGAAGTTGCGGATGAATTCCATGCAAAGCTTGATGAAATTCAAAAGAACTTCAAGGAAAACCGCCGTGGTATTATTGATAAAAACGAAAAATAAATTTACGGGAATGTGATGATATGCCACCTATATCTCTTATGATAAAACCGGCGTCATCGCTGTGTAATCTTTCCTGTGAATACTGCTTTTACCGGGATGTTTCCGAGCACAGGGAGCATCTCGGTTTCGGCATTATGGAAAGAGATACGGCGAAAACGCTGATTAAAAAGGCTCTTGATTTTGCAGACGGCCATCAGGCTGCGTTTGCATTTCAGGGCGGCGAGCCGACATTGGCCGGAATTGATTTTTTCAAATATTTTGTGCGCACCGTTATGGAGCTTAACACAAAAAACAGCCCCGTTTTTTTCAGCATTCAAACAAACGGCACCATGATTACGGAGGAATGGGCAAAATTCTTTACCGCAAATCATTTCTTGGTTGGTTTGAGCCTTGACGGTGATTATGAAAGAAACAAATTTCGCAAGCTGCCGAATGGGCAGAATTCTTTTTATAAGATTCTAAAGGCAGCAGAATGCTTTAAAAGAAACGGCACTGATTTTAACATTTTAACCGTTTTAACGGGCTACTGTGCCGACAATGCCGAGGATATATACAGATATTTCAGATCAAAGGGCTTTGGATACTTACAATTCATTCCGTGCCTGCGCCCGTTTGACTCACATGAGCAAAGCGAGCTTTATATGACATGCGATCAATATGCGGATTTTTTGATAAAGATATTTAATCTTTATGTTAAAGACTATGTTCGCCATCAATACATAAGTGTCCGGCAATTTGACAATTGGGTGCGCCTTTTCCTGCGCCAGCCCACCGAGCAATGCGGAATGCTTGGCCATTGCTCGCATCAATTTGTTTCGGAAAGCAACGGCAACATCTATCCTTGTGATTTTTATTGCACAGACGAATATTTGCTTGGCAATATAAATGAAAAAGATTTCAAGCAGCTTGCAAATTGCAAAACGGCTAAAAACTTTATTTGCGAAAGCATTGAGGTGCCGGAGCGTTGCAAGGCTTGCAGACTTTATCCGATATGCCGAGCAGGCGGTTGCAAACGAACTCAATTGAGCGAAGATTACTGCGAGGCATATAAAAAATTCTTCACGGCATGCCTTCCGCTTTTCAGAGTTTTCATGAGCGAAAAGCCACCGCAAAACGGTGCAAAATAAAAAAATTAAAACGGTTTCGGATTTTTTACCGAAACCGTTTTCTTTTGCCGCAAATTACATTGTGTTTGCAAAGATAAAGCTGTTAGCCAACCTTTGCAGGGGCTGTTGTGTTGCCCTCCAACCCAAGAATATAATCAGCCGATACTTCAAGCTTTTCACAGAAGCGAACAAGATAGTTGATAGGCATTTGCCTGAAACCACGCTCATATTCGCTGTATTGTTGCTGCTTGATATCGAGCATTTTAGCAACTTCTGCCTGCTTAAGAGATTTATTCTCTCTCACAAATTTTAATCTGTTGTTATAATTCATAACAATACCCTCCTCTTCTTTTCAACAATATTATATATCACTGCATTTTAAACATTCAATAAAAACAACCTTTCTTTTGTGCGATTTGCCATTTAACGGCTTTTCGGTGATATTCTGCCGTGTTTTGGTGATATTCGGCATTTTTAAATGAAAAGTTTTCATAATTATTCACCATATTCAATAATTATTCGCCGAATATCACCCGTTTTTTGTAATTGTTGTGATTTTTTTATCAATATTATCTCTTTCTTAAAGCAAGTGTCCTATTATCGGCACTCTGCTTTATAATCACTTGTTTTGAGACTTCATATTTGATATAATCTAATCAGCAAAAAACGGAGGAACAAAAAATGAACATTATAATTTGCGTTTTGCTTGCGGTTTTAATTATCATATCTGCCGCCGCACTTATTGCACAGCTTAAAGCAAAGCAAGGTAAAAGCAAAGATATGGCATTGCTTAACCAAAAAATAGACATAACGGCAAAACAAACCGATGAAGCGCTTCGCAACGTTTCAATTCAAATGCAGGCACTCACCGAAAAAAACTATGAGCAAATGCTTAAAATAAACGAATCTTTAAGCATAAATGCCGAAAAGCAATCTCAAAAAATCGGCGAAGCGATAACGGGAATGCAACAAAGTAACGAAAAGAAGCTTGACGAAATGAGAAACACCGTTAATGAAAAGCTTGACGAAACTTTAAACCGCCGCATAAGCAGCTCTTTCAAAACGGTTTCGGAGCAGCTTACGCTTGTTTACCAAAGCCTCGGAGAAATGAAAACGCTTTCCGCAGGAGTTACAGACAATGTTAAAGATTTGAACAGAGTTTTAACCAATGTTAAAGCGCGCGGCACTTGGGCTGAGGTTCAGCTTGGAAACATACTTGACGAAACCATCCCCGGAATGTATGAAACAAACGTGCAAACAAACCCGGCATACAACGGCAGAGTTGAATTTGCCGTTAAAATTCCTAATGCGCAAACCGATGATATAGCATATTTACCGATAGATTCAAAATTTCCGATGGAGGATTATATCAGGCTTTGCACGGCATCCGAGCAAGGAAACCAAGCCGCAACAGAAACTGCAAGAAAAGATTTGGAGCGCCGCATAAAAGATGAGGCAAAGCAAATAAAGCAATATGTTTCTTCACCTGCCACAACACCGTTTGCAATAATGTATTTGGCAACGGAGGGACTTTACGCAGAGATAGCATCCGGCAAAAGTGCTCTTGTTGAGCAACTGCAATCACAAGGAATTATGATTGCAGGGCCAAGCACAATTACGGCATTGCTTAACTCGCTTGCAATGGGCTTCCGCACAATGGCAATAAACAAAAAAGCTACCGAAGTTTGGAAAATTTTGGGTGCTGCCAAAACGCAATACAACAAATTCGGCGACTTGCTTGCAAAAGCACGCAAAAAGGTTGAAGATGCAGGAAAAGCCCTTGATGAAGCAGACCACAGAAACAATATTATTCAAAAAAACCTTCGCAATGTGGAGCAGCTTGAAAGCACCAGCGCGAACGACATTTTAGGGCTTGAAGAATAATTAAAAAATGCAGAGAAAAAAGCGGCAGTTCAACATGAACTGCCGCTTTGGTTTTAACAGACTATTCCCAAATAAAAGAAATGCGGGTTACAAAAAGATCAAGATAAACAGACGAATATCTGCCGATATATTTAGCAAAAAAAGTTTGCACACCGCTGCCGCTTATTGTAGTGTTTAGCATTTCAAACTCAAGATCCGGCGCAATAATAACAAACTCACGCAATGAAAGAATTTTTGTTTTATATTCATTGTGGCTGTTTAAATCCGTTTCAAGCACAGCACAGCTGAGACCCATGGCATCCACAAGCTCATATTCAACGGTGCATTTTTTAAATGCTTTATACTCCTCATAATTATCAGCAACAGAATAATCATTTTCATCAATGGCAAGATTGTCAAACACAAGGCTTAATTTATTGCCTGCCAATGAAATATTAGTCATCTTCTTATCGTGAAGAATAGCAAAATTCACATCAAAATCACGATAAATAAAATTGCCTGTTTCGATATCAAAGGTTGAAACCATATATTTGCTTCCTTTCTTAAATCATAATTATTGCAGCCGCTTGCCCGATAAAATGAACGCAAATGCACAAAAGCAGCAAAACGGCGGCACAAACATATATAATATAATCAAAACTTCTCAATATCATTCAACGCCTAATTTTACCATATCAAAAATATTTTGTAAAGGCAAGCAATTGTAAACATTATATGTAATGATTGTTGATAAATGGTAAATATCGTGATAAAATATCATAAAACACAGTATTGCGGCGAAAGGAAATCAAAATAATGGAAAAAGCATGGGCTGCCAATTTAAGGAACATTGAGCCATATATTCCCGGCGAACAGAGCAAGGACAAGAATATCGTTAAAATAAACGCAAATGAAAACCCGTATCCGCCATCTCCGCTTGCGGCAAAGGCAATAAACGAATTTTGCACAAATAATTTAAGATTTTATCCGGATGCAAACGCAGCCGAATTTAAAACTGCACTTGCAGATTATTACGAGGTTGAGCCTGAAAATATTTTTATCGGAAACGGCTCGGATGATGTGCTTGCTCTTGCATTTCAGGCATTTTTTAACGGCACAAGCCCCATTGCATATCCCGACATAACATATAGCTTTTATCCTGTGTGGTGCCGCCTTTTCAACATAGCATGCAAAACATATCCCCTTGGAAAAGATTTCAGAATTAACGCCGAGGACTACAAAGAAAAAAACGGCGGTGTTGTTATCCCAAATCCGAATGCACCAACATCTCTTGGTGAAGGCGAAGAATTCATAAGAAAAATTATGGATTATAATCAAGACAGCATTGTTATTATTGATGAGGCATATGTTGATTTCGGCGGATATTCAAGCGTTTCATTAACCAAAGAATACGAAAACCTGCTTGTTTGCGGCACTTTTTCAAAAAGCAGAAGCCTTGCAGGAATGAGAATAGGCTTTGCAATAGGAAGCAAGGCTTTGATAAGCGTGCTTGAAGCGGTTAAGAATTCTTACAACAGCTACACCGTAAACAGCATTTCAATGGCGGCCGGCACTGCCGCAATCAAAGATACCGATTACTTTAAAGCAACCGTTTCAAAGGTTATTGCCACAAGGCAGCGTGTTACGAATGAGCTGAGAAAGCTTGGGTTTACGGTGCTTGATTCGCAAACAAACTTTATTTTTGCAACACACGGCAATAAAAGCATGAAAGAGTATTTTGAATATTTAAAAAAGCACAATGTGTTTATAAGATATTTCAATTTGCCGAGAATAGATAATTATGTGCGCATAACAATTGGCACAGATGATGAAATGGACATTTTTCTTGCCGAAACAAAAAAATTCCTTGCAAAATAATTTCAAAGCTAAAAAATATTACATAAACAAAATAAAAGCACAGAGCAGTTTAATAAACTGCCCCGTGCTTTTTGTTTTATTATTCTTCGGGCACTTCGCCGTTAAAGGTGAATTTATCATCTTTAAAATCAACCGTGCACTTATCACCGTCCGAAACTTTTTTCTGAAGCATAAGCTCGGAAAGCGGATCCTCTATTTTGCGTTGAATTGCTCGGCGAAGAGGTCTTGCGCCGTAAACATTATCAAAGCCTGCATCTGCAATTGCACAAATTGCCGCATCTGTAAATTCAAGCGTGATATCCATTTCTGCAAGGCGCTTTGTAAGAATTTTGAGCATTCTTGCCGCAATTTCCTTAATATCATCTTTCTCAAGGCGATTGAAAACGATAATATCATCAATTCTGTTAAGGAATTCAGGCTTAAAGGTCTTTTTAAGATCTTCCATAACAAGATCCTCAATACTCTTGTTTTCATCATTATCATCACCGCCAAAGCCGAGAGCCGATTTGCTGCTGATAATTTTTGCGGCACCCACATTAGAGGTCATAATGATAATTGCATTCTTAAATGAAACCTTGCGGCCCTTAGAATCGGTGAGCACACCGTCCTCAAGAATTTGAAGAAGAATATTGAAAACATCCGGGTGAGCCTTTTCAATTTCATCAAACAAAACTACCGAATACGGTTTTCTTCTGATCTTTTCAGTGAGCTGACCGCCCTCATCAAAGCCGACATATCCCGGAGGCGAACCGATAAGCTTAGATACCGTGTGCTTTTCCATATATTCACTCATATCAAGCTTAATAATGGCATCTTCGGAGCCGAACATTGCCTCTGCAAGGGATTTGCAAAGCTCTGTTTTACCTACACCGGTTGGGCCGAGGAAGATAAACGAACCGAGAGGTCTGTTAGGATTTTTGATTCCGACTCTGCCGCGCCTTATTGCCCTTGCAACGGCAGACACCGCCTTATCTTGACCCACAATTCTTTCATGAAGAATCTGTTCCATATTAAGCAATCTTTCGGATTCCTCTTTTGTGAGCTGTGTTACGGGAATTCCCGACCAAGAAGACACAACATTGGCGATATCCTCAGTGGTGACTTCTTTAATATCTCTGCCTGAAGAATTTTTCCATTTTTCTTTTTCTTCATCAAGCAGAGTTTGCAGTTCTTTCTCCTTATCCCTGATTTTGGCAGCCTGCTCAAAATCCTGACTTTTAACCGCAGAAGATTTTTCCTGCTGCAGGCGCTTGATTTCCTGCTCCATGCTCTTAAGATTCGGCGGAGCGGTAAATGCCTTAAGCCTTACACGGGAAGCCGCTTCATCAATAAGATCTATTGCCTTATCAGGCAAAAATCTGTCTGCAATATATCTGACGCTCATTTTAACTGCGGTTTCAATTGCCTCATCGGAAATTTTAACCTTGTGATGAGCCTCATATTTATCACGCAAACCTTTAAGGATTTCGATTGCCTCCTCTTCCGTCGGCTCGCCTACATTAACACTTTGGAAACGGCGCTCAAGAGCTGCGTCTTTTTCAATGTTCTTTCTGTATTCTTCTATTGTGGTGGCGCCGATAACCTGTATCTCGCCCCTTGCAAGAGCCGGCTTCAGAATATTTGCCGCATCAACGGCACCCTCTGCGGCACCTGCGCCGATAAGCGTGTGTACCTCATCAATAAACAGTATAACATCCTTTGCCTGCTTAACTTCATCCATTGCTTTTTTGATTCTTTCCTCAAAATCGCCTCTGTATTTTGTGCCGGCAACCATTGATGTTAAATCAAGAGCAACAATCTTTTTGCCCTCAAGCATTTCAGGCACCTCGCCCTTAACTATCTTAAGAGCCAAGCCCTCCGCAATTGCCGTTTTACCGACACCGGGCTCGCCGATAAGGCAAGGGTTGTTTTTTGTTCTTCTTGAAAGAATTTGAATAACCCTTTCAATTTCTTTTTCCCTGCCGATAACGGGATCTATGCCTCCGCTTCTTGCTTTTTCGGTTAAATCAGTGCCGAATTCATCAAGGGTAGGTGTTGAGCTTTTGCTCTTTTTTCCGCCCTTTGAACCTCTGAATTCGGATTCCGGCCTTGAAAGATCGTTAACAAGCTCCTCCGTAAAAGCATTTTCATCAACGCCGCAGGCATTCAAAATCTTAACGGCTGCCGAATCGCTTTCACGAAGCAGTGCAAGCAGCAAATGCTCTGTGCCTACAAAGGAATTTCTCATTCCTCTTGCAAGCTGAAATGCAATTTCAAGAATTCTTTTTGCAGTTGGTGTGAAATCATTCGGTGAAAGCGCAGTGGGGTTGCCCACACCCGTGTTATCCTTAATGATCTGCTCAACCGATTCAAGCGTTATACCTTTTTCCGAAAGCAGCTCCGCACCGTAACTTGTGTTTTCTTTAAGCACACCGATAAGAATATGCTCAGAGCCTATATATGTGTGGCCGAAATTCTCAGCCGCTTTAATTGCAAGATTTAAAACATCATTTGCTTTTTGAGTAAAACTGTTGAATCTATACATAATTATTCCTCCTTTAAAACGCAGGCAAGCCTGCGAACCGCAAATTAAACCGAGCGAATAATCACTTGCCGCTTTTGCAGGCGGCGTTCATAAAGCGATTGCACAACGGCATCACACCGTTGCTTTGCTTAATCCAATTCGCGTCTGACTCTGTCCGCCCTAAGCTTAGAAACGGAATCAGGATCATCGCAATCATCGGCGGCAAGTAAATTACCGTCTGCCGATGTGTGAATAAGGGCCGTTACAAGCGCAGGATCAAAATCAAAGAATCCAAGCGCTGCACCGAGCCTTACATCAGAAGCAAGAGCAATAAATTCAGCATAGCTTAAGCGCCTTGCCATTTTAAGAGTGCCCATACTTCTGTATAATTTATCCTCCCAAATCTCGCTGCCCTTCATTGTGGCACGAAGATTTCGTTCACGCATAACGATTTGCATTGCAACGGAAGCGATGTTATCAACCGCCTCTTTCTCCGTTATGCCGAGTGTAACATGATTGGTCAGCACATAAAACGCCCCGCTCTCACCATAAATCGGGCGAAGTGTGAAACCAAGCTTTCCAACAAGAGAAGAAAGCCTGCCTATGCCGCCTGCGTGCTGAATTGCCGGCAAATGCAAGCCGACGGAGATTTTAAGCCCCGTGCCCAAATTAACAGGGCTTGCAGTAAGAAATCCAAGCTTTTCATCAAACGCAATTGGCAAACGGGCAATAAAAACATCATCTGCTTTATTAGCCTTTGCATATGCGCTTTCCGGGCTGAGACCCGGCGCAAACGCATTTATTCTTATATGATCCTCCTCACAAAGCATTATGGAAACGCTTTCGTCAGGAGAAATTAAAAACGCACCCTTTTCCTTTGCAAATTCAGGGCTTATAAGTTGCCTTTCGGCATATGCCGCAGCCTGAGCAGGCGATGCTCCCTGCAAATCAACAAGAGTAAAATCACCCGCCAATTCTGAATTTTTAATGCAGGCATAAAGCTTTTTAACAGTGTTTCGCTTTATTTCATTGCTGAGCTTTGATTTAAACGGTGTGTCGCTCAAATTTCTCGCCAGCCTGACCTTTGAGAAAAGAACAACATCATTATCCGGGCCGTTAGTGCCGTACCAATTTTTCATAGCTTACTCCTTTTCACCGAGTTCCTTTATTTTATCTCTGATAACTGCCGCATCCTCAAATCTTTGTTCCTTGATTGCAAGCTTCATATCATCTTTAAGCTTTTCAAGCTCTGATTTAGGTTGCTCTGCAGTTGCCTCTTCTTTGTTTTGAGGCTCATCGGGAACCTCAGTGTAAGTAATATTTTTGCCCACATGTTTTGAATTGCCGTGGAGTTTATAAATTGACGGCTGCAACTTATCCGCAAATTTATCATAGCAATCGGCGCAGCCCACCAAACCGCTGTTTACAATATCATTAAATGACGAACCGCAGCTGTCGCACCTGTCTATGCCGGAAAGTATATTCATTGCCGGTATACCCGCACCGAGAAGATTGCCGAGAAATGTGTCTGCAAAAAAGTTTTCTGCGCTGAAATCATTCATCAGCCCAAGCTCCTTTGCGCAATCCTCACAAAGATGCATTTCGGTAACATTACCGTTTATATTTTGCTTAAAATAAGTTGTTGCTTCATTTTTATTACAGTGTTGACATTTCATAATAAATATTCTTCCTTTCATTTATTAAAATCAACCCATATATGCAAGCAGCATTTTTTTTAGCTGCCTTGCACGAATGGCATTTGCCGCCTCACGTGGCACGCCCTTGTAGTTGCTTTCTTCCATTGCGGCATCAAGCATTTTTGCATATTTCGAATCAATAAGCTGCTGGTAATTCAAATTATTGATATTTGCTTTGGCAGAGCGCTCATCTATCTCACTTCCGATGCTGTTTATAAATGCCATAACAGCTGAATTTTTTGAATCGGCACGAGTAATATAAATGCATCCGCCGCCGCCTCTGCGGCTTTCGATTCTGTAGCCCTGCTCCGGGGTGAAGCGTGAGGTTATAACATAATTTATTTGGCTGGGAACGCAACCGATTTGCGATGCAAGATCATTGCGCTTAATTCTTATTGTTGAATTATCCTCATCAAACATATCAAGAATCATACCCGCTATAACATCAGTCATATTCACTTATCACTCACTCCTTTACTTTTTGAATAAGCCTTTGTGTTTTGTCAAAGTCTATTTATTACTTTTGACTTTGACTTTCCTTGACTTTGGTTTAATATTAGCACAAAGGTCAGAGAAAGTCAATACTTTTTTGAAATTTTTTTAAAAATAATTTTTTGCTGCTTTTTCGCATAACCGTGCGCTTTTTTAAGTTTTATAATTTGAAATTTCAGATTTTTTTAAAAAATTCTTTTCTGACTTTGGTTTTTCTTATATAATAAAAGCCAAAGCCAAATTCAAAGTCAAACTTTTTTATTCAAGACAACGAAAGGTAAAAAGAATGAAAATAACAAGAAATATGATTGATTCGCAATTACGGCTTCGCGGCGAAATGATACGTGCAATAAATCCTCTCGGCTCTTATGGAATGCAGGGAATTATGGGCTCGCTTTCAAAACTTGCACTCGGCGCACTGCCCCTGAAAAACTTAAATTGCACAAAAACGGCTATTTTCAGAAAGAACGGCACTTATTTTCGCACCTGTATTTTTAAAAGCAAAAACGCAGACAAAAATGCGGTTGGTATTCTTTGACTGCACGGAGGCGGATATGTTATGGGCGCACCCGAAATGGCAGTTATGACCTTGCCGAAAGCGCCAAATCCTTTGATGCGCTTTCAAAAATCAACGGCAACATAACCGTGCGTGTAATCAGAAACGGAAAAACAATAATTCTTGAAAAATAAAACATAGCTGCAGGTGACATTTTATTGCTTTCCGCAGGCGATAAAATAGCGGCCGACTGCCGATTGCTTGAAAGCACGGCCTTGTCGGTTGATGAATCCGCGCTCACAGGCGAAAGCATTCCGGCAAATAAAAACGCCAAGTTGAATATTGCAGATGAAAAAATGCCGCTTGCAGAACGGGCAAATATGATATACAGCGGCACATTCATACCAGATGGCAATGCCAAGGCAATTGTTACGGCAGTGGGTAATTCCACGGAATTCGCCTTTTTTGCGATGAGGATATTGAATGGCTGAACATAATTGAGTGCCTTAAGAGAACAGGCATGCAACTGTCTGATATTAAAGAATACATAAACATGGCCATGCCGGGCGATGAAACTATAGATGAATGCCTGCAAATGTTTTTACACCGCAAAGAAGAAACCGAGCAGCAAATAAAAGAACTTGAGAAAACACTTGAAACAACAAATTATAAAATTTGGTTTTATGAAACGGCAAAAGAAAAAGGCACAACAGAAGGCATTGCCTGCAAGTGCATGGATGTGCCGGAGAAATTCAGAGCTGTTAAAAGGAGAATTTCAAATTCTTCATAAAAGATTTTTCAACGAATAAATTTGCCTTTTTTTCAAATAATAAATTTACATAAATTGTGGAAATATATATCGCAATATGATATAATAAATTAAAATTTTATGCTTTTTGCATAGAAATTTTAATCATACACAAATATTTTTATTTATTTAAGAGGGAAAATTATGAATGAAACAAACTTCAGGCCGTTTGGCATACGGGATAAACTGGGTTATATGTTCGGCGATTTCGGAAACGACTTCACATTTTTGCTTTCATCAAGCTTTTTGATGAAGTTTTACACCGATGTTATGGGCGTAAACGGCTACATTGTAGGCATTGTTATGATGGTTGCAAGATTTGTGGACGCTTTCACAGATGTTGCAATGGGCAGAATTTGTGACAGAAGCAAAATGACTCCGGCAGGCAAATTCAAACCTTGGATTCGCAGAATGTGCGGCCCGGTGGTTGTTGTTTCTTTTTTGATGTATCAAAGCGGGCTTGCAAATATGCCTCAATGGGCAAAAATAATTTATTTGGCAATAACTTACATCTTATGGGGTTCGGTTTTCTATACCTCCATTAATATTCCATACGGATCCATGGCATCGGCAATTTCAGATGACCCGGGCGACAGACAATCACTTTCCACCTTCAGAACGATGGGCGGAATGTTTGCGGGCGCATTCATTATGGCCGGCGTGCCGCTTATGATTTACGACAAAGTGAACGGCAACGATGTTTTAAGCGGCAAAAAATTCACTATTGTTGCAGGCGTTTGCTCTGTTTTGGCTTTAATTTGCTATTTACTTTGCTATTCGCTTACAACAGAAAGAATCAGAACTCAAGCCACAACAAGCGCAATGCAGCAAAACAGCGTTGGCAAAATGCTTAAAAATGCATTAAAAAACCGTGCTTTGATTTCAATTATAGTTGCTTCCGTTTTCATGTTGATTTCTCAGCTCACAATTCAGCAAATGGCAAACTATGTGTTTCCAAACTATTACGGCAACGCAAAGGCTCAAAGCCTTTCAATGGTTGTTATGGGCGGCGGCATGATTGTTGCGGCGGTAATTGCAAAGCCGCTTGCCAATAAGATAGGCAAAGCGGAAATGAGCGTGGCGGCAAATCTAATTGCAGGTGCAGTGTGCATTATTCTCTACTTCTTAAGGCCGCAAAATGTTTGGGTTTATGTTGCTTTTCAATTTGTTTCTTGGTTTGGGCTCGGCGTCTTTTCAATGGTTACCTGGGCACTTATCACAGATGTTATCGATTATTCGGAAATCAAAAACGGAATCAGAGAGGACGGTTCCGTTTACGCACTTTACTCCTTTGCGCGCAAGCTTGGGCAGGCCGCTTCGGCAGGGCTCACGGGCGCATTGCTTTCCCTTATAGGATACAGTCAATCAACTGCATTTACAGACAAAGTTAAAGAGGGCATTTTTGATATCTCAACACTTGTGCCGGCCGCCGGCTTTATTGTGCTTGCACTGATACTTTGGTTTTGGTATCCGCTTCACAAAAAGCAGGTTGATGAAAATGTTGCAATTCTCAGAAAAAAACACTCCGGCAACGAGTAAATTTAACCCACATAGCAGCCTTATATAAAGCAGCATATTTTCAGGAAAATCAAGCCATATTCCTCCGGCCAAAATTATATTACTAAACTTAACGATTTAAAAAAGAGCATAAAAACCGCCGATACTTTCGTACCGGCGGTTTTTTGTTATTACAGTATTCTGTTGTTATTTACAAATAAGAAAACAAACGGCGGAGAAAAGCACCTGAACGAGAGAAAATCTTATAACCACTTGGGTATCTGACCAGCCGTGGTTTTTTCGCATCTCATCATGAATGGGAGTTCGCACATTTTTGAGCACCTCTATTTTGAAAAAGCGCTTCAAGAAAATCTTGATAAGGCCTGCAATTCCATCCACAAGAAGCACTGCCGAAAGCAAAATATAAGCAAAAGGATGCCCTGATTTTAAAATCATTATAACAATGATAAGACCAAGCGGCCTTGAGCCTGCATCGCCCATAAGTTGCGAGCTTGGGCTTGTATTAAAGCAAAGATACGCCGCAAGAACGCCTATCATTATAAATCCAAACACCGAATATTGAACTCCGATTTCCTCAAAGAACAACACAGTAATGCTGAGCAAAGAAACAATGCCGAGGGAAGCACAAAGCCCGTCTACCCCGTCTGCACAATTTGTAACATTTATACCGAGCCACAACAAAATCGTTGAAAGCACTGCAAAAAGCACGGGATGAATGCTTACGGAATGATTGAAAATAACAAAGCTTGTTGGATTATTGCACACAAACACAACAGATATCAGGGTGCAAACAACCAAATCAATGAATCCTTTTTTATAATCGGACCACGGTTTATCCGATGCATCATCAAAATAACCGCTCAACATTTCAACAAAAATCAAAGCAGCATAGCACAAAAGCTCTGCCTTAACAGGCATAAAGAAAACAGAGCAAAGCACAAACACGGCAATCATAACCAAGCCGACTCCTCTGATTTTGCCTTTTGAAGCCTCACCGTTTACAGCAAACGCCCTGCCCTTATCCTTTGGCAAAAACGGCAATTTTATTTTTAGCAAAACAAAACAAATTGCAAATGCCGCAAAAAATGCG
This sequence comes from uncultured Anaerotruncus sp., assembly GCA_900539775.1. Taxonomy (GTDB): domain Bacteria; phylum Bacillota; class Clostridia; order Oscillospirales; family Acutalibacteraceae; genus Eubacterium_R. The sequence goes on from UQDL01000003.1 coordinate 127,590, forward strand.
GCGGTGATATATTGCCTTACTCCGGCAATATTGCTGAAAATATTATACAACATTTTTAATAATCCTGCCTAAACACATAATTTAACTTAAAACATTATATTACAATTTTCGCCGGCAGTCAACCGCATAAGTCTTGCGAATTTTAGGCATTAAAACACAAAAGGGAGTGAGCGTTGCGAAACGCACTCCCTTTTTATTGTTTGCCTATTTAAGAATATATCAAGCATCTGCCGATTCTTTGCTTTCTGCTGAAACCTCTGCAACCTCGCTGCCTTTTTTACTCTTTAAATAACTCTTAAAGGAATTAACAACAATGATAAGTCCGAGAGTTATAAGCAAAACGGCTACAACAAGCTGAAGCGCCGAACCAAAAACATCAGTGCCGGCGGAAATTGCCTTAACAAGAGCGATAACTCGCTGAACAAGCGCAGTAAACGTTACACAAAGCATAATGATCATAGGCGGGAAAAGCATTTTATTGCTTCTGCCGGTAACCTTGAGGAATACACAAAGAGTTATAAGCACAAGTGCGCTTAACAGCTGATTTGCAGAACCGAAAAGCGGCCAAACCTTTTCATAGCCGATTTTCGTGAGCACAAAACCACAAAGCAAAGTTATAATCGTTGCAAAATACGGATTGCAAAGCACCTTGCGCCAAGGCTTTGCGTGCTGCATATCATCAACGCTGAAAATTTCCTGAAACGACATTTTGCCTATGCGGGCAACAGCATCAAGAGTTGTGAGTGCAAGTGCGGAAACGCACATGGTCATAAATACAGTGGCTACATTAACCGGCATTCCCATTTTTTCAAAAAAGCCTGCAACACCGCGGCTGAAAATTTGAAACGGAGTGCCGTCTGCCGGAGTGCCGTTTTTAGCGGCTGCTGCACCGGCAACGCAAAGAGCAAGCACGGCCAAAACACTTTCAAGAATCATTGCGCCGTAACCAACCTTAAGCATATCTTTTTCATTTGCAATGGTTTTGGAGGAGGTGCCGGACGAAACAAGGCTGTGGAAGCCCGAAACGGCACCGCATGCAACCGTTACAAACAAAATCGGAAACATTGTGCCAAGCTTTTCATTTGTAAATCCCGTGAAAACAGGCAAATTCATTGTTGGATGGCCGATTATAAGGCCTACTGCCGCACCGAGAATCATGCAAACAAACATAATAGTGGTCATATAATCTCTCGGTTGCTTCATAAGCCAAATAGGAACAACGGCTGCAACAAAAATATAAGCAAAAACCACATAGCTCCAACCGTCTTTGCCAAGAACAATGGGGCACTTAATGCCAATAGCAAACGAAGCAACTATGAAAACAACGCCCAAAAGGAATTCTTTCCAGCCCGAGAAATTAAATTTCTTTTGAATAAGGCCGAATATAACAGCGAAAACCATAAACATGATTGAAACCATACCTGCAGAACCGTTTGCGCCTGCAGCGGCAAGCTTTGCGCCAGATGCCGCATCAAATGCATTAAACGTGCCGGAAACCATATCGGCAAAAACCGCAATGATAAGCAAAGAAAACAGCCAGCAGAAAATAGTGAAAAGCTTTCTGCCAAGCTTGCCGATATATTTTTCAATCAGCATACCCATTGATTTGCCTTGATTTTTTACAGATGCGTAAAGTGCACCGAAATCCGTTACCGCACCAAAAAAAACACCGCCTATCAAAATCCAAAGCAAAACGGGAAGCCAACCAAACACGGCAGCCTGAATTGCACCGGTTACGGGGCCGGCGCCTGCGATTGATGAAAACTGGTGGCTGAAAACAGTCCAGCCGTTTGTAGGCACATAGTCTTTTCCGTCGTTATATTTAACTGCCGGCGTTTCCGCTTTCGGATCAATGCCCCATTTTTTTGCAATGTGGCGGCCGTAAAGCGTGTAGCCCACACCAAGAACAACAACAGATATTAAGACAATTACCAATGTGTTCATAAAAAAACATCTCCTTTTATACTAACAGCCCTAGGCAAATAAAAAAGCCCCGCCCTGCACAATCAATTAAGATTTTGCAAAGGCGAAGGCATAAGCTTAAATTTTTTAAGTTTGCGTGCATCCGTGTTACCACTTTGCTTGCCGGCAGAAGCCGACCGCTCAATCACCGCCCAAACATTCTGCTGTGCAAAACATTCGGAAAGCGCTCCATATAACGGTGGAACCCGGCTTTATCTACTTGAATTTCTTTGGATAAAGCTGCTTGCAGGTGAGGGCCAAACGTGCCTTGTTGCCGACTTCCACAACCGACGGCTTTCTGTGAGCGGTGATACGCATGGTCATTTCCTGTTCATTGCATTTGGCTGTTAAATTTATAGTTTTATGTTAGTACTAAAGCAACAATTTGTCAAACAAAATCAAAAATTTTGTTATTTAGCCCAAAGCAAGGCTGAAATAAAAGCCCTCATTTAGACAATATTTAAGTATTCCGCAACAAAATCAAGCTTCCGTTAAAAAAAAGAACTCTGCCGCCTTACAACGACAGAGTTCTTTTTATAAAGACAGAGAGTGCAACACATTATAATGCATTGCGAAAAAATCGCCTGCGCCGCAAAATAATTTAGAAATTATCAAGCAGGGATTTGTAAAACTCACAGTAGTCTTTTCTGTTATCGGCTGTGAAAGCAACAGCCTCACGAGGATGGCGATTCAACTGCCCCGTGAGCATATATTGCACATCATAGCCCCATTTAACGCCGTTTTCTTTAAGAGGAATCATATATTTTTCAATAAAAGTAAGCAAACTGTAAAGATTATATTTCGGATTTTTCAAAAAGCCAAGCAAAAGCTCCATTGCGCAATTTCCAGCTCCCCTTCCCATTCCCGATGCGGTGGCATCAAGATATGAAACACCGTATGAAAGAGTTTCTATCGTGTTTGCAAAAGCAAGATTTTGATTATTATGTGCATGAAACCCTATTGCCTTGCCGTATTTCTCTCCTATTTCAAGATATTTTTTAGCAAGCGCACCTGCGGTTTCCGGATACAACGAGCCGTAAGAATCCACAAGATAAATAACATCAACATTTGTTTCGCCGAGCAATTCAAGAGCCTCTTGAACCTGATCTCCCGAAGCCTGGCTGATTGCCATAATATTGCAGGTGGTTTCATAGCCTAAATCATGAAAATATTCTATCATTTCAATGGCCGCCGGAATTTGATGAATATAGCACGCAACACGCACCATATCAATAACAGATTCGCTTTTAGGTATAAAATCTTCTTTAAAATCACACCTGCCGACATCAGCCATAACCGCAATTTTCATATCCGAAACATTATCGCCGACTATGCTGCGTATATCTGCCTCATCACAAAACTTCCATTTGCCGAATTTGTTTACATCAAACAGATTTTTAGATGCACGGTAACCAAATTCCATATAATCAACGCCGCTTTTAACATTTGTTTTATAAAGCTCCGTTACAAATTCATCCGTAAACTCAAAATTATTGCAAAGGCCGCCGTCCCTGACTGTTGCATCGAGCACTTTAACATCGGTGCGAACGGTCATCATATTACCTTTTCTCGGTGCCATAAAATCATCTCCTGTTTGGCTGCAAAATTTCCAAATAAAAATGCCGGGTTTGGTACTTCATTGCTTTAAAGTCACAACGCTTTAAAGCGGATTAGTGGTATTATAACAAAGTGCATTTTATTTGTCAACACAAATATAAAAAAATAAAGCGAAAGTGCTTTTTCGGCACCTTCGCTTTTTAAAAACTTCAATCAAATAATCACTTTATAGTGCGAACTCTTACAACACCGTCAAGCTTTTCAAGCTCTGCAACAACGCTGTCAAGATCATCCGAATCAAGATCCAAAATGCTGTAAGCAACATCGCCTCTGTTTTTATTTTCAAAATTTTCAATATTCATGCCGCTTTTGCTGATCACATCGGTGATTGTGGCAATCATATTCGGCTGATTTTTTTGAATGATTGTAATTCTCGCCTTGCCGCATCTCGGGCTTGAAGCAGCCGGCATGTTAACAGAATTTCTAATGTTTCCGTTTTCAAGAAAATCTATCAATTCCTCTGCACCCATTGTTGCGCAGTTTTCTTCACTTTCGGGGGTTGAGGCGCCAAGGTGAGGCATGGCGATAACGCCGTCTACTCCGATAAGATCCGCAGACGGGAAATCTGTTACATAAGCAGCCATTTTACCCTCATCAAGAGCGGCAATAATATCTGCCGAATTTGCAAGATCGCCTCTTGCAAGATTTATGATTCTGACGGAATCTTTCATCTTGGCTATATTGGCAGCGCAAATCATTTCTTTTGTTTCGGGAGTAAGAGGAACATGAACGGTGATATAATCTGCTTTAGGATAGATTTCATCAAGCTCGTTTATTACCTGCACATCTTTTTTTAATGTTTCTGCTGCTGCAGGAGTAAGAAAAGGATCATAACCGATAACATTCATTCCAAGATCGGAAGCGGCGTTAGCAACCAATCTGCCGATAGCACCAAGGCCGATTACAGCAATGGTTTTACCTTTAAGCTCAGGACCGGAAAAAGCAGACTTACCCTTCTCAACGCTTTTGCTTACATTTTCGTCATTCTTAATTGTTTTGCACCATTCAATAGCTTTAGTTACCTTTCTGCTTGAAAGAAGCAGAGCGCAAACAACAAGTTCTTTAACGGCATTTGCATTTGCACCGGGAGTATTAAAAACAACTATTCCTTCCCGTGTGCAACGGTCTACCGGAATATTATTTACGCCGGCACCTGCCCTTGCGATTGCAAGAAGAGACTTTGGCATTTCCATATCGTGCATTGCTGCGGAACGAACCATGATTGCATCGGGATTTTCAATACCGTCGCCGTAAGCATATTTTGATTTATCAAATTTTTCAAGGCCGACTGCGGAAATCTTATTAAGTGTTTTAATATTAAACATTATCTATGAGCCTCCTCAAAGTTCTTCATAAATTCAACAAGCTTTTCAACGCCTTCAATCGGCATTGCATTATAGATAGAAGCACGCATACCGCCAACGCTTCTGTGGCCCTTAAGATTTACAAAGCCTGCAGCATCTGCCGCCTTAATAAATTCGGCATTGAGCTCATCACTGTCTGTTACAAAAGGAACATTCATAAGAGAACGGTATTCCGGCACAACGGTGCCCTTAAACATCTCGCTTGAATCAAGAAAATCATAAAGAATTTTTGCTTTTTTCTCATTATGAGCCTTCATGCCCTCCAGATCGCCGTAGGTTTCCTTGATCCATTCAAGCACAAGGCCGCAGATATAAATGGTCCAGCACGGAGGCGTGTTATAAAGCGAATCCGCATCCGCCTGCACCTTGTAATTCATCATAACAGGGCAGATATCCCTTGCGTTGCCCAGCAAATCCTCGCGAATAATTGCCACAACAAGGCCTGCGGGAGCAACATTCTTTTGAGCGCCGAAATAAACCATGCCGAATTTTGAAATATCAAGAGGCTCGGAAAGCGCGCATGAGGAAACATCGGCAATAAGCACCTTGTCGCCGACGGGAGGAAGCTCACGATACTTGGTGCCGTAAATAGTGTTGTTCATGCAAATATAAACATAATCTGCATCTTCACGGAAATCCTCTGCCTTTGTTTCAGGAATATATGTAAACGTTTTATCTGCTGAAGAAGCAACAGCCTTTGCATCACCGTATTTTTGAGCTTCTTGGAAAGCCTTTTTAGCCCATTGGCCGGTAATAATGTAATCTGCCTTGCCGCTGCCCGTCATAAAATTAAGCGGAATTGCCGAAAACTGAGCCGAAGCACCGCCCTGAAGGAAAAGCACCTTATAATTATCGGGGATGTTATAAAGCTCACGCATAAGCTTTTCTGCGTTTTTGATTATATCATCAAAAACCTTTGAGCGGTGGCTCATCTCCATAACAGATTGACCGCAACCGTGATAATCAAGAATTTCTGCACCTGCCTTTTCAAGCACTGATTCCGGCAGGGTTGAAGGGCCTGCGCTGAAATTATAAACTCTGGACATTAAAATAATTGCCTCTCTTTCAAAAAATTTATTATTTATATAGCTAATATTATAAAGATGTTAAATTTTTTGTCAACGGAATATTTAAAACTTTATTGAAAAGCAATGAATTTCGTTAAATTTTTAACTTTCTTTCGGCATTTTAACGGCAGTGCCGAGTAAAAAAGAAAATCATCCGGCAAAATTCAAACCTTGCCGGATGAAAATGTACTTCTATATAATATGCAAACAAATAATTATTATTGTTGCTGATTAAGTGCATTTTGAAGTATGTTTGCACTTTTCTTTTTAGGCTTATAAGTAGGTGGATTTGCAAGTTTTTTGGTGAGCCTGTTGTTTTTGGCCGTGATTTTGTTAATCTCGTGCACGGGGCCTGCCATATATTCCGTCATATACTTATCTGCAACAGCCATCATTTCGGGATCGTTTTTCATTTCACCCAAAATTGTTACGCCGATAACATCCTGAACTTCATTAGTGCCGTCTTCATACACATCGCCAAGCATTTTAAAAAGCTTTTTTCTTTCCTGCTCGGAGCCGTTTTTGATAACATCAATCACCTTAGCCGTACCAACCTCCTGAAAGAAGGTTTCGGGCAGAAATTCGCCGTAATCGGAAATATTTTGTTTTATTGCATCTTTATATTCGGGATACAATGTACCGAAGCGATTTGCAAGAGAATCAACATCATAGCTGATTACGCCGTTTTTAGCCTTTGATCTGGAAACAGCCTTTGGCATTTTGATTTTGTTTAAATCTTTTTTCTTGTTTGTTTTAAAAAGCTGCTCAAGTTCATAAGCAAATTCATTTGAAGCGCTGCGGCAATCCCTTTCATCTGCATCTGCAAGATTGAAAAGAGATTTTGAAATTGTTTCATATTCCGTGGAAGCGCCCTTATCATCATAAGCACATTCCAAAAGCAAAGTGTTATTTTCCTTTTCATATTTAAATCTGAAAAGGCCCTTTTCGCCTTTAAAATAAGATGCTGCATCATCTTCCGATTTAACTTTTGAAAAACCAAGCGGCTCAACCTGCGGCTCCAGGTATTTATCTATAAGTCTGTAAGCTTCAATAAGTTCCATATTTGAAAACTCCTGTTTTTTTACATATTTGCTGTTTCGATTAAGTATTATAACATCTTGCAAAGCATTTGTCACTATCTAATTTGTTAAATAACTGTTATAAATAATATGCTTACTGTTGAATTTACTATTTTTATATGATACAATAGGGCGAAAAAGCAACAAAACATTCAGGGCGGTGAATAATTACGGACAAGGTATTGGTTGAGGTTAAAGGCACTCAGCAATATGGGCACGACACCGATATTACCGAGCTTACAACCTATGGCACCATCAGAGACGACGGTGTTGCCTACATAATCAAATACAATGAAGAGCTTGAAAATCCAAGCGAAACCGTTTGCGTTACCGTGCGCGTGCAAAAGGACGAAAGCTTTGTTGAGATGACAAGGTCCGGCAAAACTCATTCCTGCCTTGCCATTGAAAAATCAAAGCGCAATCTTTGCAGCTATGCCACGGAATTCGGCAACATACTTATGGGAATATACGGCAAGGATATTAAAGCAGATGCCAAGCAGGGGCTTTTTGATTTTGAATACGATATTGATTTCAACGGTGCCGTTTCATCGCAAAACAAGGTGCGAATGAAGCTTACAAAAACACACAGCCCGGCAAGAGCAAAAAATGTTAACGCTGAGCAATAAAAACTGCCGCTCTGATATTAAAGCGCACATATACAAGGCTGTTCTGAGCCGTTTTATTACCAAATTTACGGGAGCAAATTAAAATGTCATTACTTGTTAAAGAAACACAAAAAGAATTAAGAGAAAAAATACTGGACGCACTCGGCAGAGCCATTGCAAACGGAGAACTGCCGGCAGAGCCGTTGCCGGCATTCAACATTGAAAAACCGGCAAACAGCGCAAACGGCGATTTTTCATCAAACATTGCTCTTGCGGGTGCAAAGGCATTCAAAAAAGCACCAAGAATGATTGCCCAAAGCATTGCAGAAAACATCGATTTGGAAGATACGCTTTTTGAAAAGGTTGAAATTGCAGGGCCGGGATTCTTGAATTTTTACCTTTCCCAAAGATATTATTCGGAAATAGTTAAAGATGTTATCAACAAGGGCGATGCATACGGCGCATCGGATTACGGCAACGGCAAAAAAGTGCTTGTTGAATTTGTTTCCGCAAACCCAACGGGGCCGATGCACATCGGCAATGCAAGAGGCGGCGCAATAGGCGATTGCCTTGCGGCGGTGCTTGAAAAAGCCGGCTACAATGTAAGCCGTGAATTCTATGTTAACGATGCAGGCAACCAAATTGAAAAATTTGCAACATCGCTTGAGGTTCGTTATCTTCAGCTTTATAAAGACGGTATTGAAATTCCCGAGGATGCGTATAAAGGCGCAGACATAATTGAGCACGCAAAGAACTTTGCCGCAGAATACGGCGACAGATTTGTTGAAGCAAGCAGTGAAGAAAGGCGCAAAGCACTTGTTGATTTTGCACTTCCCAAAAACATTGCAGGCCTTGAAAGGGATTTGCTGCAATACAGAATAAAATACGATAATTGGTTTAAAGAGAGCACTCTGCACGCAGACGGATCCGTTGCAAAAATCATTGAAAAATTCAAAGAGCTTGGCGTAACATATGAGCAAGACGGCGCACTTTGGTTTAAGGCATCCGAATTCGGCAATGATAAAGATGTTGTTCTTATTCGTGCAAACGGCATACCGACATATATAGTGCCCGATATTGCATATCATTATAACAAGCTTGTTACAAGAGGCTACGATAAAGCCGTTGATGTTTTAGGCGCGGACCACCACGGCTATGTGCCGAGAATGAAGGCGGCACTTTCCGCACTTGGCATTGATGAAAACAGGCTTGACTGTGTTATTATGCAGATGGTTCGTCTGGTAAGAGACGGCGAAACAATCAAGCTTTCCAAGCGTTCCGGAAAGGCAATAACTCTTACCACCCTTTTAGATGAAATTCCGATAGATGCCGCCCGCTTCTTTTTCAATCTCAGAGAGCCGAATTCCCACTTTGATTTTGACCTTGATTTGGCTGCTCAGGAAACAAGCCAAAACCCGGTATACTATGTTCAATATGCCCATGCAAGAATTTGTTCCATAATCAAAAAAGCCGAAAACAGCGGTGTAACACTTCGCACACCCACAGATGCGGAGCTTGATCTTTTAACTTCTGCCGAAGAAACGGAACTTATTCGCCACCTTTCTTCCCTTACGGATGAAGTGATCACCGCAGCAAAAACATACGATCCCGCAAGGATAACTCATTTTGTTATTGAGCTTGCAACCCTTTTCCACAAATTCTACAATGCACAAAGAGTTATTGCAGATGATGAAGGACTCATGCAGGCACGCCTTTACCTTTGCATTGCGGTAAAAGACACTATTAAAAACATTCTTACAATGCTTAAAATTTCCGTTCCGGAAAGCATGTAACAGAAATAAGAGCACATGAACAACAGATAAAAATGAGAGTGAGGAAAAAACATGGCATCATTTAAAAGCAAAGTGCTTCACTCGGTTGGAAACAGTCTTTTTAAATACATTTACAAAAATCCCAGGCGCAATATGCTGAAGCTTGTTAAACTCGGCAAGGTGTTTGCAGGAAAAATGTATCCGGAAAGCACTTTCACAAAGCCAATTGAAATAATCACAGATAAAACAAACATTTGGCATGAATTTCTTTTCAGAGGAATTGATGAGGTTAATCATGATTTGCTGCGAAGAGCCGTGCTGACTTTCGGCATTGACTTAGGGCTTATCGGCACATCAACGCTCAGAAAAAAGCGTGATGAATTAAAATGCAACATTCCTTGGGTTGTGCTGCTTGATCCGACATCTGCCTGCAACTTAAAATGCAAGGGATGTTGGGCTGCGGAATACGGCCACAAATCAAGCCTTACGCTTGATGAAATGCGCAAAATAATCGGCGAAAGCAAGGCACTCGGCACACACTTTTTCATGTTTACCGGCGGCGAGCCGCTTATCAGAAAAAAAGATATAATTACGCTTGCAAAAGAAAATCCGGACTGCATGTTTCTTGCATTCACCAACGCAACGCTTATAGATGACGAATTTTGCGAACAGCTTATAGAGTGCGGCAACTTCGGCCTTGCACTTTCCATTGAAGGCACGGAGGAAACAAACGACGGCAGACGAGGCAACGGCGCATATCAAACAACTATGAACGCCATGAAAATGCTGAAAAAACACGGCTGCCTTTTCGGCACATCTGTTTGCTATACCTCTGCAAACTATGAAGCCGTAACAAGCGATGAATTCTATGATAAAATGATTGAAGCGGGCGCAAAATATATGTGGTATTTTCACTATATGCCCGTTGGCGCAAATGCAGACACGAATTTGCTGCTTACACCGGAGCAAAGAGAGCATGTTTACCGTGCAATCCGCAACAAAAGAGATTCAAAGCACGGAAAGCCGATATTTACGGTTGATTTCCAAAATGATGCCGAATTTGTAGGCGGCTGCATTGCAGGCGGAAGAAATTATTTTCATGTTAATTCCGAGGGCGATGTTGAGCCTTGTGTTTTCATTCATTATTCAGATTCAAACATAAGAGAAAAATCAATAATAGAGTGCCTTAATTCTCCCCTCTTCAAAGAATATTACAAAGGGCAGCCGTTCAACAAAAATATGCTGCGCCCTTGCCCGATGCTTGAAAACCCACAGGCACTGCGAAAAATGGCAGAACGAAGCGGCGCAAAATCAACAAACTTGATTTGTGCCGAAAGTGCCGAGCAGCTTTGCTCGAAATGCGATGCATATGCCGCTGCCTGGGCACCGAAAGCAAAGGAAATTTGGGAAGAAAAAGAGCGTTTCAAACCATTCACCCAGTATTACAGAGACACTCCCGAAGGCAAGCTTAACTACCATCCGGAAGATTATTGATTTAAAAAGCATATAAAAAGCGACCGTCGGAGTTTTTTCCGTTCGGTCGCTTTTTTGCTGTTTTATTTTGCTGAAATTTCGTTATTCATCAAGCAAATTATTTTCACGAAGCATCTCAAGAAATTTATCAATATCCTCTGATGCTTTTTGCTCTGTTACCTCATATTCCAGAAGAACTTTGCCCAGAAGCTGCTCTTTTGTGCAGCCATCCACAAGGCAATCCCAAAAAAAGCCGCCTGATTCATTAAGAGTTATCATTCCGTTAAATTCCATTGCTTTATTTCCCACAGGCACAACAATTTCAGAGCCGGCAATATTTCTTTTTGCGAATCCGCTTTTTATTTTCATGGCAAACAATTCCTTTAAAAGATAAATTTATAAAAATATTATACCAATATGCACAAAACAATTCAAGCTATTATAAAAAAATAAGAAAATATAACAAATTTTGCGTTCTTGCTATTGCAGAAAGGGTTTTCAATAGGTATAATATCTATGGTAATTCATAAATTATCAGTTTGTACGAAGGAGAGTATTAAATATGGTTTATTCACGCGAAGTTGAAACAATGTGCCCTGTTGCTCAGGGTGTTGCTCACGGTGCTGCTCCGATTCCGGAGGAAGCAAAATGGGTAAAAGCAAAAGAAATTAAAGACATTTCCGGCTTCACACACGGTGTAGGCTGGTGTGCTCCTCAGCAGGGCTGCTGCAAGCTCAGCCTTAATGTTAAAGGCGGAGTAATTCAAGAAGCTCTTGTTGAAACAATCGGCTGCTCGGGCATGACTCATTCGGCTGCAATGGCTTCTGAAATTCTTCCCGGCAGAACAATTCTTGAGGCTCTTAACACAGACCTTGTTTGCGATGCAATCAACACCGCAATGAGAGAGCTTTTCCTCCAAATCGTTTACGGCCGTTCACAAAGTGCATTTTCTGACGACGGTCTTGCAATCGGCGCAGGCCTTGAGGACCTTGGTAAGGGCCTTCGTTCTCAGGTTGGCACAATGTACGGCACTCTTGCAAAGGGTCCTCGTTATCTTGAGATGACAGATGGTTATGTAACAAAGATTGCTCTTGATGCAGACAATGAAATCATCGGCTATAAGTTTGTTAACTTCGGCAAGATGATGGACTTCATCAAAGCCGGCGACGATGCTAATACAGCATTTGAAAAGGCTCAGGGCCAATACGGCAGAGTTGCAGACGCTGTTAAGTTTATCGACCCGAGAAAAGAATAAGGAGGAGAAGAACAATGGCTTTATTTGAATCATATGAAAGAAGAGAAAAGCAAATCCTTGCTGTTCTTGCTAAATACGATATTAAATCTATTGAAGAATGCAGAGAAATCTGCCAAGCTAAGGGCTTTGATCCTTACAAAATAGTTGAAGGCATTCAGCCCATCTGCTTTGAAAATGCAAAGTGGGCATACACCGTTGGCTGCGCTATCGCACTCAAAAAGGGCGTAACAACAGCTGCCGAAGCTGCTGCTGCAATCGGTGAAGGCCTTCAATCTTTCTGCATTCCCGGTTCAGTTGCAGACCAAAGAAAAGTTGGCCTCGGCCACGGCAATCTTGGCAAAATGCTTCTTGAAGAAAACACAGAATGCTTTGCATTCCTTGCAGGCCATGAAAGCTTTGCAGCTGCTGAGGGTGCTATCGGCATTGCAGAAAAGGCAAACAAGGTAAGAAAAACTCCTTTAAGAGTTATTCTTAACGGCCTTGGCAAAGATGCTGCTCAAATCATTGCAAGAATCAACGGTTTCACCTATGTTGAAACCGAAATGGATTACTATACCGGTGAGGTTAAGGAAGTATTCCGCAAGGCTTATTCAGACGGACTTCGCGCAAAGGTTAACTGCTACGGTGCAAATGATGTTACCGAGGGCGTTGCAATCATGTGGAAAGAAAATGTTGATGTTTCCATCACCGGTAACTCCACCAACCCCACCCGCTTCCAGCATCCCGTTGCAGGCACATATAAGAAAGAGCGCCTTGAAGCAGGCAAGAAATACTTCTCTGTTGCTTCCGGCGGCGGCACAGGCCGTACTCTTCACCCGGATAACATGGCAGCAGGCCCCGCTTCTTACGGCATGACCGATACCATGGGCAGAATGCACAGCGACGCTCAGTTTGCAGGTTCTTCCTCCGTTCCGGCTCACGTTGAAATGATGGGTCTTATCGGCATGGGCAACAACCCGATGGTTGGCGCAACAGTTGCTTGCGCAGTTGCAGTTCAGGAAGCTATCAACGCTTAATTGAATATAACCTATATTATAACAGAATCCGGCAATACTTTCGTATTGCCGGATTTTTTGTATAAACAAAAAGCGGCACAGAGAATAACTCTGCGCCGAAATGTTTTAAGAATATTCAATTATCAAATATTTAAAAGCTGAACTATTTTGCGCTTATAAGCAAGGAACTCATCGGTTAAATTAAAATCATCACGCCTTGGCTTTTCAGAATCAATCACAATTTCATTTTCAATTGTGCCCGGCGTGCCGGATAGGATATACACCCTGTCCGAAAGAATTATCGCTTCATCAATATCATGAGTTATAAACACTGTTGAAAGATCAATCTGCTGCATAACATCAAGATACCATTTATGAATTTTGGTGCGTGTTATCGTGTCAAGCGCCGAAAACGGCTCATCAAGCAACGCAACACCGTTTGACGAAAGATAGGTGCGCAACAAAGCGGCTCTTTGCCGCATTCCGCCGGAAAGCTGATCGGGATATTTAAACTCTGTGCCTTCTATATCAAAAATCTTGAAAAGCGGCATCGCCTTTTCACGGGCTGCCTTTTTCTTTTCGCCGTTTAAGATAAGCGGAAGGCACACATTATCAATCACCTTGCGATAAGGAAAAAGTAAATCCTTTTGCAGCATATAGCTGATTTTTCCGGGTTTGCCGGTTATATCCTCGCCGTTTAAATAAACCTTGCCGGTGTCTGCCTTATAAATGCCGGAAAGGATATTAAAAAGCGTTGTTTTGCCGGCACCGCTCACACCGAGCAGACTTACTATTTCACCCTTATTCAGCGTGATTCCAACATTGTTTAGAACCTGCTTATCACCAAAGCTTTTGCTTATATTTTCCGCTTTTAAAATTTCCATAGCTGCCTTTTACTGAAGATAATCGTTTGAATAACCCGTGCCTGCGGGAAGTTCCTTTTCAATAAGCTTTTGCTCATAAAGCCAAGCATAAAATCTATCCCATCTTGCAGGATCAATATAGCCCCATTTTTCCGCATCTGCAATATACTGATCTGCAAGCCACTTCTGGCTTGCAACAACAAGCTCTTCAGAACCTACAAGTGATTTTGTTTCATCGCCTTTAATCAAAATATCTGCTGCCTTTTCAGGGTTTTCAATTGCATATTCATAGCCTTTTTTGGTTGCTGCAAGGAAAGCCTTTGCGGCATCCGGATTTGATTTAAGGAAATCATTGTTTGCAATAAGAATAGGAGTGTAATAATCGAAGGTGCTGTTAAGATCTTTAAAGAAGAAGAAATCCGTGTCTATCTTATTAACCTCTGCATTTACACCGCCCCAGCCATAGAAAACCCAAATGGCATGATCGGGGTTTTGCTTAACGTCCTGTGCCTCATCTGTTACAGCGTTTGGAATTTTTGTTACGGAATTCCAATCACCGCCGTCTTTTTCAACAACATTTTGCATCATTGCAAGCTCAATCGGAGAATCCCAAGTGAGATATGTTTTGCCCTCAAGGCCCTTAGGTCTGTCCATACCCTGACCCTTTGAGGAAATGATGCCGGATGTGTTGTGCTGAATAAGAGCGGCAACAGCGGTTACCTGCATAGGAGTGTCTGATGTGAAGCCCGCAGCCAAAGTGTCTTGAGCATCAATGGCAAACTGAGCTTGGCCTGCCGAGCAAGCACTTGTTGCACCGTTTTCGGGAGGCTGAACGATTGAAACATCAAGGCCGGCTTCATCATAATATCCGTTTGCAAGAGCAACATACATACCTGTGTGGTTTGTATTTGGAGTCCAGTCAAGGCAAACGGTTATTTTTGTTTTTTCCTTATTTTCGTTGTTTGAGCCATTGTTGTTTTTGCTGCAAGCCGCAAAGCTGAAAACAAGAACGGCAGCCAAAACAACGGCCAAAGCTCTTTTAATACTTTTTTTCATAGTTATTATTATCCTTTCAATGCTACATTTTTTTAAATTACATGCCGCACTGTAGCCGTATGCAGCATATAACAGAATTCAAGCATTCTGATTGCCTGCAATAATTTTAACGAGCACATCATCGGAGCGCCAATATAACAAAAGCCCGCCGACGCTGCTTATTTGCTTTTGATGCGTTTCCACGGCATAACCGTTTTTTCAAGCAGATTAACAAGTGCCATAAGCAAAAGGCTTATAATAGAAATAAAAACTATAACGGCAAACATTTTATCAAATGCATATGCTTTTTTAACTCGGGTCATATAAACGCCGAGCCCTTCAAAGCCGCCGAGCCATTCTGAAATAACTGCGCCCACAACAGAATATGACGCCGAAACTCTGAGCCCGGAGAAAAAAGACGGCATTGCATTAGGCAATTTAACATATTTAAAGATTTGATATCTGTTTGCACCCATTGCACGCATAAGGTTTATTGCATCCTCATCTGCACCGGCAAAGCCGCCAAGTAAGCCAACGGCTATCGGGAAAAATGTAGTTAGCACAACAAGAGTGATTTTCGGAGCCATTCCGAAACCCATCCAAAGCACCAAAAGAGGCGCAATGGCAATGGTGGGAATAGTTTGCGTGATAACAAGAATCGGATAAATTGCCTTATGCAAAAAGCTGAATCTATCCATAAGCGTTGCCACTATAAAAGCGAGAGCCACACCTATTAAAAGGCCGTAGCACGCTTCTTGCAAAGTTACCGATGCCTGTTTCATCATAACAGAAAAATTATCTATAAACGCTTTTACCACATCATAAGGAGACGGCAGCATATATGCCGGAATAACCTCCCTGTCCGAGCAAATATACCAAATTAAAACTATAACCGCAACTGCAATCAGCGGCGCCGTTTTATTGGTGATGCTTTGTAACTTTTTTGTCAATGGTAAGTACCTCGCCCTCGGGGTTGTAAACCACCTTAATGTATGCGCTTACGCTTTCACAGCCTGCTTTGATGGCAACCTTTTGGCAATTTGCCACAATCTCCATAAGCTGATCATAGCTTTCGCCTTCAATAGTTGTTTCAAACGGGCCCACATAGCAGTTTAACCCCGTGCTTTTAATATAAGCTATAACCTCATCAACGATGCGGATAAGCTCATCCTCGTCCTGCACAGCAGGTAAAACCTGAATTGCCACACTTGCTTTCATAATAAATACATCCTTTCTTTATATTTCTTAGTAAGCCAAAAGAAAAAACCCCGCAACACTGCAGGGTAATGATTTAAATGATTGTCTCCGCTGTCCATACTAATGCACAGGTCGAAGGGTATAATCTCAGCCAATCGGCACCCCTGACTTATTAAGTTATACCTATTATAATACAGGTGTTATTGTTTTGTCAACGAAAACTTGGCACCATTCGGCTTAATCTTCTCTTTTGCAAAAACAAGTTTCAATGTGTTGAAAATCCATTTTGGCAAGCTGCGGATATTATACTTTTTGTACTTACCCAAATGTAATATTTTTGCGGCAGGCGACAGCGAAAAACTGCACAGCAACGGCGTTTTCGGCGTAAAACCAGCCAAGAACAGGCAAAAAGCAAAAATCTACATATCGTTTATTTTTTTATTATTTTAAATTTTCAACACAAGATATTGTATTTTTTCCGCTTTTGCTATTGACAGGCACACGGTATTTTGATATTATGTAATGGCAGTACACAAACGATGTAACTTTTTTGTAATATTTATTCGGTTTTTGTTACCGAAAACAAGAGGGGTATACAATGAAAATTATCAAGAGAAACGGCTCAGAGGCGGAATTTGATCTCGGCAAGATTGTTGCAGCCGTAACAAAGGCAAACGCCGCCTGTGAAAAGGAAGAGCTTAACGCATCTCAAATCAGCGACATTGCAGAATATGTTGAATTTAAAATTCAAAAGGCTGCTCGTGCTCTTTCGGTTGAAGAAATTCAGGATATCGTTGAAAATCAAATTATGGCTCAGGGTGCATTTGAAGTTGCAAAAAGATATGTTAAATATCGCTACAACCGCTCCCTCATCCGTAAATCAAACACAACCGACGAACAGATACTTACGCTTATTGAATGCAATAACGAAGAGGTTAAGCAGGAAAATTCCAACAAAAACCCAACGGTAAACAGCGTTCAGCGTGATTATATGGCAGGTGAGGTTTCAAAAGACCTCACAAAAAGAATCCTTTTGCCGCAAGATATTGTTGAAGCGCATGAAAAAGGCATTATTCATTTTCACGATGCAGATTATTTTGCTCAACATATGCACAACTGCGATCTTGTAAACCTTGAGGATATGCTGCAAAACGGCACCGTTATCAGCGGCACAATGATTGAAAAGCCGCACTCATTTTCAACAGCCTGCAACATTGCAACTCAAATTATTGCTCAGATTGCTTCAAGCCAATACGGCGGGCAAAGCATAAGCCTTTCGCATCTTGCGCCGTTTGTTGATCTTAGCAGGCAAAAATTCAGAAGAGATGTTAAGGCAGAGCTTGAGGCTGCCGGAATTGAGCCAAGCGATGAGCAAATCAACAAAATCACGGAAATTCGTGTTAAAGATGAAATTAACCGCGGCGTGCAAATGATTCAATATCAGGTTATTACGCTGATGACAACAAACGGGCAGGCTCCGTTCGTTACGGTATTTATGTATCTTGACGAAGTGCCGGAGGGCCAAACGAGAGACGATCTTAAGCTTATTATTGAAGAGGTTTTGCGCCAAAGAATCCAAGGTGTTAAAAACGAAAGCGGAGTTTGGATTACCCCCGCTTTTCCAAAGCTTATTTATGTGCTTGATGAAGATAATATAACAGAAGGCTCAAAATATTGGGATGTTACCTGCCTTGCCGCAAAATGCACGGCTAAGCGCATGGTGCCCGATTATATTTCCGCAAAAAAAATGCGCGAGCTTAAAGTTGATAAAAACGGCAATTCCGCCGTTTACACCTGCATGGGCTGCCGCTCCTTCCTTACTCCTTATGTTGATCCGAAAACAGGAAAAGGCAAGTATTACGGAAGATTCAACCAAGGCGTTGTTACTCTTAACCTGGTTGACATTGCTTGCTCATCCGGCGGAGACATGACAAAGTTTTGGAAGATATTTGATGAAAGGCTCGACCTTTGCTATCGTGCGCTTATGTGCCGCCACAACAGATTGCTCGGCACACCGAGTGATGTTGCACCCATCCTTTGGCAATACGGTGCGCTCGCAAGGCTTAAAAAGGGTGAAACGATAGATAAGCTGCTCTTTGGCGGCTATTCCACAATTTCGCTTGGTTATGCCGGCCTTTACGAGTGCGTTAAATACATGACGGGCAAAAGCCACACAGACCCTGCCGCAAAGGATTTTGCAATTGCAGTTATGCAAAAGCTTAACGATGCTTGCAACACTTGGAAAAAGCAAGAAAACATTGATTTTTCCGTTTACGGCACACCGCTTGAATCCACAACATACAAATTCGCTAAATGCCTGCAAAAGCGATTCGGAAAAATTCCCGGCGTTACTGATAAAAACTACATCACAAACAGCTATCATGTGCATGTTTCCGAAAAGATTGATGCATTCAAAAAGCTTGAGTTTGAATCAGAATTCCAAAAGCTTTCACCCGGCGGAGCAATCAGCTATGTTGAGGTGCCCAATATGCAAGATAATATTCCTGCTGTTTTATCCGTTATGCAATACATTTATAATCATATTATGTATGCAGAGCTGAACACAAAGAGCGATTACTGCCAAGTTTGCGGATATGACGGCGAAATTAAAATTGTTGAAGAAGAAGGCAAGCTTGTTTGGAGGTGCCCGAATTGCGGCAACGAAGATCAAAATAAGCTTAATGTTGCACGCCGCACCTGCGGTTATATAGGAACACAATTCTGGAATCAGGGCAGAACCCAGGAGATTAAAGACAGAGTTTTGCATCTGTAACAACAAAGATAAACAAAATTGCGGCGGAGCAAAAGCCCCGCCGCTTTAACATAAATGAAAACAAATTCGGAGAACAGCAAATGAATATTGCCGAAATTAAAACAAACGATATTGCAAACGGCGAAGGGGTGCGCACCTCTGTTTTTGTTTCAGGTTGCCGCCACCATTGCCCCGATTGCTTTAACGAAATTGCCTGGGATTTTGAATATGGCAAACCATGGAACGAGGATACGCAAAATTTCATTTTATCTTCCTCCGCACCTCCGTGGATAGCGGGTCTGTCGTTGCTTGGCGGAGAACCGTTTGAACCTGAAAATCAAAGCGGGTTACTTGCGCTGATAAAAGCATTTAAAAATCGTTTTCCGCAAAAAACCGTTTGGTGCTACACCGGCTTCACCTTTGAGCAGCTTACCGGAAAAGCGGCAAGCAGAGCAGCCGGCAGCACGGCAAATGAGATGTTGAAATATATTGATGTTTTGGTTGACGGAAAATTTGAAAAAGAGCTAAAAAATATAACTCTTAAATTCAGAGGCTCGGAAAATCAGCGCATTATAGATGTAAGAAAAACGCTTGAGAGCGGAAACATAACACTCTATCTTGAATAAACAGCAAAACGGCAGTTTCCTTATTTGGGAGCTGCCGTTTTTTTATTACACATTCATAATATTCTTTTCAATTTTGATATCATCGGGTGTAAAAACAGCCTTAATGCCGTTGTAATCAACCGTGGTATAAATCCTTGCGCCCGTATATTTTTTTAATCTGTGCATAACAGAAGCATGAACGGAGCGTTTTTCGTTGCAAATTACATCAATTTGCGGGCTGAGATTTTTCAGCCAAACAGCAGTTGAAGATCTTGCATAACCGTGATGTGCAACCTTCAGCAAATCCACCCTGCCTATTTGAGCAGATATTTTTTTCTCTGCTCCGAAACGGAAATTCAAATCTCCTGCAAGCACCGCCCTTTTGCCGTGTGCCTCAAGCAGCATAACAACCGAGCTTGTGTTTTCACCGCTTTTAGAAACGCGATTTTGATTACTGCCGTTATAGAATTTAATTTTAAAATTTCCGAGTGTTGTTTCCTCGCCTTCAAAGCTTTCCGTGATGGAAACATTTTTTGCCTGAAGAGCAGCTTTCATTTGCTCATAAACAATATCATTGTCCCAACGCTTGCGCTCATACAAGTTGGTGTTATCATCGCTGTAAGGCTTTAAATAGGCTTTTTTAACGTTTATCGCCTTATTATTTATAACAGTGTCAAACCCGCCTATATGATCGGAATGAGCATGTGTGCCCACCACAAAATCAAGAGTTACTTTGCCGCCGGCGTTTGCGCAATTTTTTAGCAGATAATTGCAAACAACATCCTCATAGCCCTTATATTTAAGCCATGGCATATCGGCCGGATAATCAGAATCCTCACCGGCATCTACCATGGCGAATCTGCCGCAGCTTTCCAATATAATACAATCGGAATGCCCCGTATTTAAAAAATGAATCGCATCCATACTACTTACTTCCGTAAAACTCATTTTCCGCCCACAGCATTATATTTTCATCATTGCTGCAAGCAATGCCTTTGCTTATTTCCTTCAGTTCATTGCAGGCATTCGAAACGGCATAGCTGTTTTTAACCGTTTCAAACATGGTTATATCATTTTTACTGTCTCCGAACGCAACAATATCATCAAGCTTATATCCTGCTTTTTCACACAGTTTTTTTATTCCGGTGCCTTTATTTACGCCGCTGTTCATAACCTCCAAATTATTATCAAGCGAGGTTGTTATTTGAAAATCGGGGAATTCGGTTTCAATCCTTTTTCTGCATTCTGCACGCTCTTGCATGCTTGCAAAAAAAACATCAAACATTTCTATATATGCCGCATTTTCAAGCATGGCAAAATCTAAATTTTTAACAGGAATTCGGCTTCTTTTGAGTTCGGGCAAAAACTGCTTTGAAATTTTATAGCGCTCAAATCCGCAATCGCAAAACTTTGCCTGATCAACAAGGGGTTTGCCGTTGGTATAAAGCTCAATAAAGGTTTCATATGAACTCAAAATATCATATATCTTTTTTGCATCTGCCGCAGGCATACAATTTGAAAAAACAAGTCCGCTGCCCTGCTTATAAATGCAAGCGCCGTTTGAATAAACAAAATAATCTATATAAGGGCAATCGGTAAGCTGAGGCAGAATTTCATAAAATGTTCTGCCGGTTACCAAAACTATGTGCGCACCGTATTCGAAAAGGCGCTTTATTGCACCGAGATTTTCATTTGAAATTGATGTGTCACTTGAAATCAAGGTGCCGTCTAAATCGGTTGCAATAATCATTGCAGACCCTCCGTTTCACACTGCCTCTGCGACAGTTATTTGCGGCACTGGTTTTTTGCGCTTATGAATAACAAATCGGCTGAGAGGATAAGTCCACAAAGTAGGAACAGTCATAACCACAAGCTTTGTAAGCATTTCAATAATGAAATTATCATAACCGCTGTTTTTAACAAGTGTGCCGAGAAATGCGCCAAACCAAGTGTTGAACGCTATTGTGCAGGCAACCATAACTGCATAAGCAATGGTTGAAAACACCGGATTCACATCTGCTTTAAATGTTAGCTTACGATTCATAATATACGCTGCCGCATATCCGATGATAGCAGAAATTGAATAAGAATACAAGTATCCCTTATACTCTATTTTCAAGAAAGAAAGCACCGCATTATCTGTTACGGGCACACTGTTTAGATTTTTAAACACAACATATTGCAGCAATGCAAACACTGCAAGCTCAAGCACGGATGTGCTGGCGCCGGTGAAAGTGAACTTAATAAACTTCCAGATTTCGGAATGCTTTGTAATAAACGATTTAAATTTTTCTTTCATCTAATCATCTCCTTGCCTGATATTATGCTATTCAAACATCAAAAAAAGATGATTTAAATGCCAAATTTATGCTATATTTTAATTTGATTATCAAATTTATGTTTCAATTGTTGATTTTGCGCAAAAAAACGCCCCATGCACAAAGTGCACAGGGCATAAAAAACAATCTTATATTATTTGCCGAGGAATTCTTTTGTTACCTTAACAATATTTTCAGCCGAAAGACCAAATTGCTTAAGCAAATCCTTTGCAGGGCCACTGTGGCCAAACACATCATTAACACCGATGCGTTTAACCGGTGTTGGGCAAGACTCTGAAAGAGCCGCGCAAACAGCCTCGCCGAGACCGCCGATAACATTATGCTCTTCCACCGTAATAACCTTACCGGTTTTCTTTGCGGATTTAATAACAAGCTCTGCATCAAGAGGCTTAATCGTGGCAATATTTATAACCTCTGCATCAATGCCCTGAGTTTCAAGCTCTTTTGCGGCATCAATTGCTTCGGCAACCATAAGGCCGTTTGCAATGATAGTTACATCGCTTCCCTCTTTTACAAGCTCGCCTTTTCCGATTTCAAACTTATAATCCTCACTGTGAAAAACAGGAACCGCAAGTCTGCCGAAGCGAAGATAAACGGGGCCGTTATAATTATAAGCTGCTATAACAGCCTGCCTTGCTTCAACATCATCGGCAGGGCAAATAACAACCATGCCGGGGATTGAACGCATAAGAGCAAAATCCTCACAGCACTGATGGGAAGCACCGTCCTCGCCAACAGAAATGCCGGCATGAGTGGCTCCGATTTTAACATTGAGATGCGGATAGCCGATTGAATTTCTGATTTGCTCAAAAGCTCTGCCCGCCGCAAACATTGCAAAACTTGAAGCAAAGGGAACATAACCCATTGTGCTTAAACCTGCAGCAACGCTAACCATATTTGATTCCGCAATGCCGCAATTTATGTGGCGATCCGGGAAAGCAGCTTTAAAAATTGCAGTTTTGGTGGCTGCCGAAAGATCGGCATCAAGAACAACAAGATTATCTGCGCCGTTTTGCGCAAGTTCCTTTAATGCATTACCGTAACTGTCTCTTGTTGCAACACATTTAACATCTGCCATAACTTACGCCTCCAATTCTGCAAGAGCCTCGTTAAGCTCTGCCATTGCAATTTCATATTCTTCGGTATTGGGAGCTTTGCCGTGCCAGCCCACAGCATTTTCCATGTAAGAAACGCCCTTGCCTTTAACAGTTTTCATAATAATGGCAAAAGGCTTATCACTGTTGTGGAAAGCATCAAAAGCTTTTTCAAGCTCATCAAAATCATTGCCGTCTATCGTGATATAATCAAAACCGAAAGCCTTAACTTTTTCATCAATAGGCTCTGCGCTCATAACATCGCTGCACTTACCGTCTATCTGAAGGCCGTTTACATCAATTATAACGCAAAGATTATTAAGATCATACTGAGAAGCAAACATCATAGCCTCCCAAGCCTGACCCTCTTCAATTTCACCATCGCCAAGGATGGTATAAATTCTGATATCGTTTTTGCCAAGCATTTTTGCGCCCTTTGCCATTCCGCAAGCGGCGCTTACGCCCTGTCCGAGGGAGCCGGTGCTCATATCAACGCCGGGAACCGTGTTCATATTTGGGTGGCCCTGAAGATAAGAACCAATGTGGCGAAGTGTTTTTAAATCCTCAACAGGGAAAAAGCCCTTATACGCAAGTGCACTGTAAAGCGCAGGCGCAGCATGGCCCTTAGAAAGAACTAATCTGTCCCTATCCTCCATTTTAGGATTCTTTGCATCATAGTTCATTTCCACGCCGTAAAGATAAGCCATTACATCTGCTGCGGAAAGGCTTCCGCCCGGATGACCTGCTTTTGCATTATATGTGCCCTCTATTATACCCATTCTGATTTGAGTGGCATAAACAGAGAGTTCTCTTTTTAATTCGCTGTTCATCTGTTGCCCTTTCTGCTGCAATTATTATTCACGACCCTCCGCAGCGATGAAGGCCGGAATTTAAACCGCCAAAGCGGATTTATTAACTAACTTGCTGATAGAAGCAATTCAAAACAATTTCCATGATTGAATCACTGTCTGCATAATACTCTGCAAAAACATCCTCTGAAACCTCTGAAGATGCTTTCATTTCGCCCTGCACAGTATATTGATTAACCTCTGTTACACCGTGCTGAAGAATAACAGATGCAAGATAAGTTACATCTTTTAATGCGATATTTGTTTGGCTGTATTTTGAAGCCGTGTTGTACAATTCGGAAACAGTTGAGAAATCGCCGGTTACAGCCTTTCTGAGTTGCTCTGCATATGCCTTAACATACTGAGATTGGCGAGCCGTTCTGTTTAAGGAGGCATTGATAGTGTCCGTATCTCTTTTACGAACATAAGTTTCGGCAAAATCGCCTTTGATGGTTATTGTGTCGCCCTTTTTAATATTCTTTTCGGGAAAATCGTATAGCGATTCAACCGTTACTCCGCCAACAGCATCATTAAGCGGTGCAATTCCCTTTAAATCAAGCACAAAGTATTTTTCGATAGGCACATTGGCAAGAATTCTGCTGAGTGCCGTTATTGTGTTTTTGCAAGAAGATTCGGCACCGTCACCATAAGCATAAGAAAGGCACAGCTGCATATTTTCGGTGCGCAGGAATTTGCCGTCTGTTGAATAAAGATCAATATCAACCATAGTGTCACGAGGGATTGTGATAAGGCTTATTTTGCCCGTAGAGGTATCAACAACGGCAACCATATCCGTGTCTGCCTGGCCGGAAGTTCCTATCACTCCGTTATTTTCACCGATTTTTTCACGATCCACACCTATGAAAGCAAAGGCAACTTTATTCTTATCATATATATATGTGTGGCCGCCGTATTCTATTGTTTCTTCATATTTAGGATTGGCCTGTTCCACCACAAGATCATTTTTGCCTTTTTCGCGCAATCCGATATATGTGCCGCCGATTATGCCAACCGCAGCAATTATCAATGCAAGGATCACCAAAATAATTCTTGCCCAAAGCGGAATTTTATGCTTTGAGCCATGGCGGTGGCGATGATGCCTGCCATGACGGTGGTGGTGATGATGATGGTGGTGTGAAGAAGAATAATAATGATGGCTATGTGAGCCGGAGGAACTGTGATGATGAGCACTTTCCGAATAAGCATCTGCATCCGGCGAAGTATCCTTCACGCCCTCTTGTATTTTAAACGGTTCTTCGCTATTTTGCAATTCCGCAGGCACTGCTTCCTGGGCACCGGCAAGGAACAGCTCATCGGCGCTGCCCGCTAAATTTGGATCAATTTGTTTTTTCATCTTTTATAAGTACCCCGCAAACAAGGAATCTGTTGCTTTTTTGATTTGTAATGCAAGTAGATAATACCACAATCTTACTGTCTTTATCAATAGTTGTGTTAAGATTTGTGCGAACATTTTTTAAGGCGGAAGACGGATTCATAATTTCGCCTTGGAAAGATGCCAAATCATCTTGATTGTCAAAATTAAAGGAATTCATTATATGGCGATCATCATATTTAAAGGCAGAAATGATTTGATAAGTGAGCTTATGCTGCGGCATATAAATATAAAAATACTCATGCGAATTAAAGAATTCGGAATCTTCAAACTTATGAAGAGTTGTAAACATTGTTTCTTTATATCCGTTGTGGCCGTAAATAACGGTTACCGGATCTGTAAAATCCGTGCGGTTTATACCCTGGGTGTAAATTGCCCCGCTTGAGATATATTTTTTATCAAAAGCACTGTGGCGCAAATAAAAATCATCATCGCTGCCGCTTTGAACTATCGGATAATCAACATCCGTGTCGTCAATTTTAATCCAAGCATATATCTCATCGTTTCCTGACTGAAGCGACTTAAAATCAACCGGATTTTGTGCAAGCGGGCCTGTTGTGAGCGCCGCTGTGCTTTCCTGCGGAACTGTTGTTTCATTTTCCGCAGACCAAACATTATAAAGATAAAATCCGATATAAACACATGCACAAACAAATACAACAACGGCAATAATAAGCAAAATCATTCTTGATTTGCTTTTTTTATTTTCTTCACCGCCGTTTTTATTTTCCGCCGATTTCTTCTCATTTATATCTTTTTCATCCATAAAATCACCGCCGATATAGTGAGCATAAATTTCAAAACGGCAGACTTGCGCCTGCCCCCACACATTAAAAAAACCTGTTGCCCGGGGGAAACAGGTTTTTTAAAAATCATTGTTAAAAATTACTCAGCATCTTTTTTCTTTGCAAGAGCAACAACCGCAATACCTGCGCCTGCAGCTGCAACCGATGCTGCTGCTATTGAAGCCGCACCTGTGCTGGGAGACTTAGAAGAATTATCCTTCTTGCCTGTGGTGGATTCGCTTTCGCCTGCCTTAACTTCTACATTGGCATTAACCGTGTAGCCGTCCGGAGCCTGGAAAGTATCAAGATTTGTGATCTCTATAACAAGCTTGTTGCCATCTTGGCTGATGATTCTGCAGCTGTCTGAAAGAGAAGCAAGAGAAACCTCTTGGCCCGCACCGTTTACAAAGCTCCAATTGATAAGCTTTGCAGAACCGGAATATGTGAATGTGATAACATTTGAGCCCGGCTCATTTTGAGTGCCTGTGAGTTGATTTGAAGGCTTTTTGTTAACAAGCGGATCGCTGATTGAGCAGATGATTGCAACACCCTGAGGGCTGTAAACATTGATTGCAGCCATCGCGGGAACTGCGAATGCAGTGCAAACAGAAGCCGCTGCAATAACAGAAATAACTGCTGCCAATAACTTCTTCTTCATAATAAACACCTCATAAATATTTTTTGAGATAATATTTTCTCATTTACAATTCATATGAATTATACCATTAAACTTTACAATTGTAAAGGGATTTTAAAAAAAACTTTTAACAATTCGTTAAAATGTTTATTACACAGATATTACAGACATTCATATTCCGAGCGTTTTTTCGGGCATTTTTCTTTTTATTCAGAACCGCATTTAAGCGTTAAATCAGGTTAGCTGTGCCTTGCCGGTGCAAAGCTGATAATATCTGCCCCCGAGCCGCAGCAAATCCTCATGATCGCCTCGCTCCGTTATCTCGCCGTTTTCAAGCACCATTATAGCATTTGAATTACGAACCGTTGAGAGCCTGTGAGCTATAACGAAAACCGTTCTGCCCGTCATAAGTCTGTCCATACCGTGCTCAATATGAAGTTCCGTTCTTGTGTCTACCGATGAGGTTGCCTCATCCAAAATAAGCACAACCGGCTTTGCAACGGCCGCCCTTGCAATTGCAAGCAGCTGACGCTGTCCCTGAGAAAGATTATCGCCGTCTCCGGTAATTTGAGTATCATATCCGTCCGGCAAGCGTCTTATAAACGAATGCGCAGATGCAAGCTTAGCGGCCGCTATACATTCTTCGTCCGTTGCCTCAAGCCTGCCGTAACGAATATTGTCCATAACAGTGCCCGTAAACAAATGAGTATCTTGCAGCACAATAGACAAGGTGCGCCTTAAATCATCCTTCTTAATTCGCTTAATATCAATGCCGTCGTATGTTATTATGCCGTTTTGAATATCATAAAACCTGTTTATAAGATTTGTTATTGTTGTTTTGCCCGCACCCGTTGAGCCAACAAAAGCAATCTTTTGCCCGTGCTTTGCATAAAGAGAAATATCCTTAAGCACCGGCTTTTCGGGAACATAGGAGAAATCAACATTTTCAAAAACAACATTTCCCTCAACAGGGATTTTAACTCCGCCGTCGTTCCAAAAGAGCTTTCTTTCTCCGCTTTCCTCTGTTTCCTCAAGCGTAACCGTGCCGTCATCAACCTCTGATTTCATATCCATAATTTCAAACACACGCTCTGCGCCGGCAAGTGCCGAAAACACCGTGTTCATTTGGTTTGCTATCTGGTTTATAGGTTGAGTAAACTGCTTTGAATAACTTAAAAATGTGAAGAATGTGCCGATATCAATGTTTCCGCCGAGAGCAAGAATTCCGCCCACAAGCGCAATTGTGGCATAGCTTGCATTATTTATTCCCGTTGAACACGGGCCCATAATTCCGGCAAAGAAGTTTGCATTAGTGGCAGCCTTGCGGAAATTTTCGTTTGTTTCGGTAAATTCGGAAATTGCCTGTTCCTCGTGGTTAAAAACCTTGATAACCTTCATTCCCTCAATAGTTTCTTCTATATTACCGTTCATAACGCCAAGATTTTTTTGTTGCGCTCTGAAATATTTTCTTGACTGCTTACCGATTTTGGAAACGGTTACCATCATTATAATAAGAGAGATAAGTGCAAACGCAAAAAGAATCGGGCTTAAATACACCATCATTGCAACTATGCCCACAAAAGTGAAGGCAGATGAAACAAGCTGCACCATTGATTGCTCAAGCATCATTTGAACATTATCAACATCATTGGTGAAGCGGCTCATAATTTCGCCGTGAGTTTGGGAATCAAAATAGCGAAGCGGCAAAGTTTGCATATGATCAAACAAATCCTTGCGCAAAAGATTTGTTGTTTTATACGCAACTTTAACCATGATTTTGCTTTGAATAAATGAAAACAGAGATGCGCCCACATAAAGAGCGGAAAGAAGCGCAAGATTTTTCACAAGAGTTTTTACACCCTCTGTTAAGAAGGTGCCGCCCGTTATGGAATCATAAACATCATTAAGAATCGGCTTTAAGCAATAAGATGCGCCGATGCTGCACACCGTGCTGAGAATGAGCGAAACAAACACAACACACAAAAGCGCTTTATTTTTGCCCATATATTTCAAAATTCTGCCGAATGTTTCTTTTGCATTTTTCGGCTTTTTGAAATCATTTTTTCCCGGAGGTCCCATTGGCATTATTCGCTCACCCCTTTCCGCTGAGTGTTATAAATTTCCTGATATATTTCATTGCTTTTTATAAGCTCATCATGCGTGCCGACTCCTTTAATCTCGCCGTCGTCCACAACAAGGATTTCATCTGCATCCTTAACCGATGAAATTCTTTGAGCTATTATAAACACCGTTGTGTTTTTAAACTCATTATAGAAGCTTTCCCTGATTTTTGCCTCTGTTGCCGTGTCTACCGCACTTGTTGAATCATCAAGAATAAGAATTTTAGGATTCTTAATCATTGCACGGGCAATGCAAAGCCTTTGCTTTTGACCGCCTGAAAGATTGAGGCCGCCTTGGGCAAGATTCGTTTTATAACCATCCGGCTGCTCGTTTATAAAGCCGTCTGCCTGAGCCGCTTTGCAAACATGAATAATTTCCTCTTCCGTGGCATCTTTTTTACCCCAGCGGATATTATCCTCTATAGTGCCGCTGAAAAGCACATTCTTTTGAAGCACAACACCTATCATATCTCGCAAAGCCGTAAGATCATAGTTTTTTACATTAACACCGTCTATAAGCACCTCGCCTGCGGTTACATCGTACAAACGGGGAATAAGATTAACAAGGCTTGATTTTCCGCATCCCGTGCCGCCGACTATGCCCACGATTTGCCCCGGCCTAACCTTAAAGCTTATGTTTTGAAGCACATTATCGCCGTGATCATTGGTGTCGTACTTAAAATCTACATTTCTGAATTCAACTTCGCCCTGCGGATTTTCCGGAACAAATGCATTTTCCGGATTAACAATATCCACCGTTGTATCAAGCACTTCAACCACACGATCCGCACAAGCCTTGCCCCTTGCAAGCATAAGGAGCATCATTGAAATCATCATAAGATTCATAAGAATTTGCACTATATAGGAAGCAAAAACCGAAATTTGGCCGACTTGCATTGTGCCTGCATTTGCGGAAAGTGCCCCTTTGTAATAAACAAACACGATAACAGCATTAAAAAGCAACATCATAACGGGCATAACCGTTACGATAAGGCCTGATGCCATTGCACCCTGCTTTGCAAGATCATCTGATGCTTCGTGAAACTTTTTCTTTTCATGATCCTCACGCACAAAGGCCTTAACAACACGCATTCCTATAAGATTTTCCTGCACAACTCGGTTTAAATTATCAACCTTTTTTTGCATTTTTTGAAACATGGGAAAACCGAATTTCATAATAAGAGCCACAATTATAATGAGTATCGGCAGCAAAACAAGAAGAATTGTTGACATACCCGGATTGATTTTAACGGCAAACACTGCCGAAATAATAAGCAGCGCAGGCCCTCTTACAAGAATACGAAGCGACATCATAACAACATTTTGAAGCATTGTGATATCATTTGTCATTCTTGTTGTAAGTGATGCCGTTGAAAATTTATCTATATTTTTGAATGAAAATTTGCTGATTTTTCCGTAAACATCATTTCTGAGCCTAAAGGCAAATTTCTGGCTTACAATAGCAGAACTTTTCATGGTGGCAATGCCTCCGCACAAGCCGATAACGGCCAGCGCAAGCATTCCGAACCCCATTTTCAGCACATATGCCCTTGTTTCCTCCGGCGTTGTTGAAGTGCTTACATTATTATATATGTTATTTGCAAGGGTTGGCATTGCAAGCTCGCAAAAAGCCTCGATTATCATGCCGAGCACGCTGACAAGTGAAAGCAGCCCAAGCCCTTTCATATACTTTCCTAATTTTTTGATCACTGTTTTTCATCTCCTTTTGCCGCATCAATATTTTCAAAGCAGTTTTCATTGCTTTCGGACAGATTCTTTATAGCAAGCTCCAAGCAGCGGGAAAACTTCAAAACTTCTTCCTTGCTCATTCCCATGCAAAGCGTTTCTTCAAGCTCATCCATTTTATTCCTTAGATTTTGCGGCAGCGCCTTTGCCCTTTGAGTGGGATAAAGGCGAATAATTCGAGCATCGTTATCGTCTGCTTTTTTAATAATAAATCCTGCTTTTTCCATTCGTTTAACGGAAACGCTGATTGTTGCGGCGGAAACGCCCGACATTGAAGAAAGCTGACTTGAAGTTACGCCCTCATTATCAACTATTGCAAATAAAATATCCTGCTGGCCTGAAAACAAGCCCTCTTCTGCAATAACCTCATTAAACCTGCGGCGAACAAGCCTTGAAAGATAATTAACTCTTGGGCCGATTACGCCTTCCGGAGGCGGTTCCTTGTGTTTGCAATGCATTTTATCACTCCCGTCTTGCCCGTAATTATATCATTTTCAGGCAAATGTTAGCCAACTAACATTAGCTGACTAATCAGTATTTTAGCACAATTTCACAATTTGTCAACACAGATATTGTAAACTGTTTTTTTATGTGTTAGAATAGCACCGCAAACACGGAAATTGCGCATTTTTTTGCTTTTCCGTGGCAAAGACGCAACAATAATATTAAATATTATTTGAAACGGCAGGTTAATTATGAATCTTTACGACATAAACACCGTGAATAAAATTTTATCTCGCCACGGCTTCACTTTTTCAAAGGCGCTTGGGCAAAACTTTCTGATTGACCCCGATGTGTGCCCGGAAATGGCGGCAAGCCTTAATGCAAACGAGCACACCGCAGCCCTTGAAATAGGGCCCGGAATAGGCGTGCTTACCAAAGAGCTTTGCAAAGTATGCGGCAAAGTGGCCTGCATTGAACTTGATAAAAGACTTTTTTCTGTTTTGGACGAAACTCTCGGAGAATTTGACAATTTGAAAATCATTGAGGGCGACGCTCTTAAAATGGATTTAAAATCACTTATAGAAACCGAGTTTAAGGGCATGAACAGCGTTAAGGTGTGTGCAAATTTGCCGTACTACATCACCTCGCCTCTTATAATGAAATTACTTGAGAGCAAGCTTCCCGTTGACGATATTGTTGTTATGGTGCAAAAGGAAGCGGCGGAAAGACTTTGCGCTCCGATCGGCTCAAGAGAATGCGGTGCAGTTACCGTGGCAGCAAATTATTATGCAGAGCCGGAAATGCTTTTTGATGTTGGCAGAGAAGCATTTATGCCATCACCGAAAGTAGACAGTGCGGTTATGCGCCTTAAAATAAGAAAGAAACCTCCCGTTGAAATTCAAGACGAAGCAAAATTCTTTAAGGTTGTTAAGGCAGCATTTTCTCAGCGAAGGAAAACTGCGGCAAATTGCCTTTCGGCCGGACTCGGAATTTCAAAAAGCGATGCTGCGGCAGCACTTGCCGAAGCAGGAAAAAGCGAGAAAGACAGAGCAGAAAGCTTTTCAATGCAGGAATTCGAAACGCTTGCACGAATTTTGCCGATTAAATAATTAAAAGCAAGAAACCGAAAAAATGAAAGGAAAATAAATATGGCATCAAAAGAAAAACGAGAAAAAATATTTTCCTCATATCCCATACCGAAAGCCGTTGCGGCGCTTGCATTGCCGAGCGTGCTTTCAAGCATAGTTAATGTAATATATAATATGGCGGATACTTATTTCGTAAGCCTTATGAAAAACACAAATGCAACAGCTGCGGTTTCGCTTACCATGCCCGTTTTTTTGTTTTTTGTTGCATTCGGGAATATTTTCGGCGTCGGCGGAAGCGCATACATTGCAAGATCCATGGGTGAGGGTGAAAAAGAAAGAGTTAAAAAGATCAGCTCATTCTCAATTTTTTCATCATTATTCAGCGGCGCACTGCTTATGATTTTGATTTTATTAACAATAAATCCGCTTATCAAAGCGCTTGGCTCAGCAAGTGATATTGTTACCGAATATTCGCACGACTATTTAAAATACATAGCTTTAGGCGGGCCGATGATAGTTACATCAATCACGGCAAGCAACCTTGTAAGAGGCGAAGGCGCAGCCAAAGAATCAATGACTGGGCTTATGATAGGAACGGTTACGAATATCGTGCTTGACCCAATTATGATTTTGGTGCTTGATTTGGGTGTTGGCGGTGCGGCAATAGCAACGGTTATAGGCAATGTGGCATCCGTTATTTATTATGCATTCTATCTTATAAAGGGCAATTCCATTCTTTCCTGCAATCCTAAAAAGTTTTCTTTCGGAGACGGGATTTTAAAAAATGTTATCCCCGTAGGCATACCTGCCGCCATAAACAATTTGCTTATGAGCTTTTCAAATATTTTGCTCAATAATTACATGAAAGATTACGGTGAAGCCGCCGTTGCCGCACTGGGAATAGCACTGAAGGTTAATATGCTGATTGCCTTTGTGCAAATGGGCATAGGAATGGGCGTTCAGCCGCTTATAGGATATTCATACGGTGCAAGAAACACAAGCCGATTGCAAGGCACAATGAAATTTACAATGCTTTGCACTTTTGTTTTCGGAACCTTGCTTTCAATAATCTATTTAATTTTCACAACGCAAATCATAAATATTTTCAACGGTGAGCATGATCCGCAGGTTACCGAATACGGAGTTAAAATTTTGAGAGCACTCATAATATCCGGCCCGTTTCTCGGCATAATGTTTACATACAACTTTGCATTTCAGGCAATGGCAAAGCCGTTGCCGAGCCTTGTGCTTTCAATAGGCAGGCAGGGCATAATTTTCATTCCGCTTGTTATTATTATGAACAATCTGTTTCAGTTTGACGGCATCGTTTTCGCTCAACCGGCTGCAGACCTTTTCTGCGTTGTGCTGGCGGTAATGATGTTTGCCATTGTTAAAAAGAATCTGAAAAAAGACCCTGCTTTCAATATTGAAATTCAAAAAAAATAATTTGATTGCAAAATCAGCCAAAATATATTATTATAATAAATGTAATAGCCGATTATAAGTTTAATTGGCTGTTCAAACAGTAATTTTGAAAGGCTGAATTAAATCATATGAGTTCCCTTGAAAAGGCAAACGGAGAAATTCTAGTTTCCGAATTTTCAAGAATACTTTTGAAAGACCCGTATTTTATGTTTCTTTGCCCGGATTTAAACAACAGGGCAAAATTTATAAACAAATATTTTTCCTATTACATAAATATTTGGCAAAAAAACGGCGAATTATTCTTAAGCAAAAGCAAAAATGCCGCCGCAACGCTGATAGATTCAACAACTTATAAATTCGGTTTTAAAGGCAAAAAAGGCCTTTCGCTGAAACTCAGTAAATATTCATACAACATACTGACGCATCGTGAAACGGTGCAAAAAATAGCGGAAATAATTCTGCCGAATCAAGTGAACCGCAGAATTATGACCGTATATGCCTCACCTCAGGCAAACAAAGAAGATGTTGCAGACCTAATTGCCCAATGCAAAGAAAACGCCGAAAAGGAAAATTTTGTTATCCTTTACGAAACTCTTTCAAAAAGGCTTGTGCCGGAATTTGAAAAAAGCGGCTTTGAATGCGTTTATGCCAAGCAATTTATAGGCACAAGATTTTTTCAAACGGTTATGGCTTACAACATAAAATAAAACGGATATATTCCGAATATAAGCACACAAAAAGACACACCGGAGCCTTGCACGGTGTGTCTTTTCTTATATTTATTTGAATTTCGGCGCTGCATAAAGCAAGCCTTTAATAACTTCGGTGCCTGTTTTTACCTTTTATTTCGGTTGATTTGAATAACAAAAAAATGCACCTATTCTGCAAGCACTTCAAGCAACGCCTTGCAGCCTTTATAAATATCATTATAGCAACGGTTAAAGTCCCGTGTGTACCACGGATCAGACACATCGGCAGGGCTGTTTGCGTATTCAAGCAACTTATGAATTTTGCCCGATTTATCGCCGCCTAAAATGCGATTCATATTTTTAATATTAGCGCTGTCCATACCGATGAACAAATCGTATTTATCATAGTCGCTTTCTTTAAGCTGCACGGCACGCTTGCCGCTTAAACAAATGCCATGTGCCTCAAGCACGGCTTTTGCAGGCGGATAAATGGGGTTTCCGACTCCGTTGAAAATTTCCTCCGTGCTTGTTGCACTTGAGCAAATCATAAAATCTTTTTGCAAGCCTTTTTGCTTAACCATATCTTTCAGCACAAATTCTGCCATGGGCGAACGGCAAATATTGCCGTGGCAAACAAACATTATTTTTATCATATACGATTACTCTTTTTCAATTTTTGAAATAATAGAATTTCAGTTGCTGTTTAACAGAGGTGTTAAACCGCCGGAATAACCGGCAGCATGATATAAGTAATTAACGCCGGTTTCCCTGTCTACTCAAATTTCCGTGGCTGTGATTGTTCCCTGTAAATAGATTACTTCAAATCTTTGATTTTTAGGCATTGTTTTCCTGCCAAATTATTTAAGCTGTTTCAAACACACTTACCAACTGCTTCCGCCGCCTCCGCCGGAGCCTCCGCCCGAAAATCCACCGTCTCCGCCGATATATGAGCCTCCTGAAAGCGAGCTGCCCGAAGAATCGGAGTGAGGAGGAGTAAGCATGGCATTTGTGCTGCTGCGCATTGCGGAATCAACAAAATGCCAAAGCATAATATTGTTATACGCATTTGCGCCCCTATACCACTGAGGCGGAGCCACTGCTATGCTTTCAAATTTTTTAATCCATTTATCCGAAACGCCGAGAACATAGGCATATGGCAAAATATCATAAAAATATTTAGGATCCTCAAACACAAGCTGCTCAAGTTTTTCCTTTTCGGCAGTTTCAAGAAACATCTTAAAACCGTGAATTTTTTGCTTGAGCCTGCTGCCTTCGTCAGTTCTGCAGCGAACAAAAAACGCAAAGCCCGCCGCCGCAACGGTTGCCGCAATCGAGCACAACAGAACGGGAATTCGAGCCTGATAAATGCAATAATCGCAAATAACGATTTCGCCAAATACGCAAAGAGCGCACACTGCCCAGCAAGCAGCCCTCATAATAAGAGATTTTGAAGTAAACACCCTTGTGCGATTTTCAAGAGAATTATAGCCGTCTGCAATAAATCCGAGCACATCATAGAGATTGCCCTCTATATCATCCTTATATATCTTATTTTTACCGTCTTTAAACAGGCCGCTAAAGAAGTGCTTTTTATCCTCATCTTTACCATCGTATTCTTTAAGGCGTTCAATTGCATAATTTGTGTTGAAGGCATCCGAGGCGTTTTCCTCTATTGCAAGATACCCTTCATTTGCCAATTCAATAAGAAGCGGCACGGCATCCTTGCGTGAAGCAATACCGTTATACCAATAAGCAACCTCGGTGCTGTTCATTTTTTCGGGAGGATAAAACTCAACTATATCAAGCAGTTTCTTATCCCTGCCGTATTTTATCCAAGAAGCAACCGTAAACAGCAATGCAAAAAACGCCAACCCGCAGATTGCACCCAGCTTTGCGAATTCCGCTTTCCTGTTAAAAACGAAATATCCGTTCGGCAGTTCCATACGAACCGTTGCACCCTCATATGGATTCAATGTTTTCAGCACCTTGCCGGTGATTGTGTTTCCGTCAACGGTGTAAGAAATATTTGTTGTGCCCTCAGAGCCGTAAGCGCCAGTTGAAAAACCTATTTTCTTACTGTCAAACTCCTTAGGCATCACTATTTTAAACGAAGCATCTTCTATATAAGTGTCCCATCCTGTGCCGATTATATTGAAATAAAGCTCATCTGCATCCGCAAGCGAATCCTCGCCGAGAATATAATCGTAAGAAAGCACATAATTGCAAGCGCCGATTACAGTTTCATCTTCATCGCCGATTTTAAGGGAAAGCTCTCCGTTTGAATAAGATTTATCAAAGTTTTCATTGCATTTAACATTTTTTATTCTTGCTTTAACCGTTGCGGAAGAGCCATCCGACCGCCTGACGGTGTTTTTGTAAGGAATGTTTCTTATAATCCCGTGCCTGCGCTGATTGAAATTTGCGCTTATATATTCTGTGATGTGATAAGTGTTGTTTTCCTCAACCTCCATTTGCACATCATAGTGCATCAAATAATACGGCTCACTTTCAAATGATGCAAATGCGGGAACGGCACACGCCAAAACCGTAAAAGCCGCAAAAAGCGCAGCAAAAAACCTTTTAAGTGCCGGCATTAGAATTCCACCTTTACTGCCTCTTTTTCTTCTGAATTTTCAATAACAAACATTTGCTTTTTCTCAAATTTAAACATAGACGCAACTATTGAAGACGGGAAAAGCTGCGTTTTGTTGTTATATTTTTTTACAACCGCATTATAATACTTTCTTGCGTTTGCTATATCCTCTTCATTCTTTTTAAGCTGTTCGCTTAAATCAAGAAAATTTTGATTTGCCTTAAGCTCCGGATAGCGTTCTGCAACCACATTTATGCTGCCAAGTGCCCTTGTGAGCTCATTATCCGCAGAAAGCTTTTGTTCCGCCGTCATATTGGCATAATTTCCGTTTCTTGCCGCTATCACATTTTGCAGCGTTTGAGCCTCATGCTTTGCATAGCCCTTAACGGTTGCTACAATATTAGGTATTAAATCCCATCTTTTCTTTAAATATACATCCATGGTGGAGAATGCCTCCTCCACGGAATTTCTGAGCTTAACGAGAGAGTTATATGCACTTGCCACATAAATTGCAATAAGCACAATAAACGCAACAACGATTAAAATTCCGATATTCATATTAGCCACCTTTTCCTTTCGGGCTGCAAGCAGCCGGCATATGCGAAAGCGTTGATTTTTTAAGCCATTGCGGCATTTTACTGCGGTTTATATAATTTATGCACAGCATTTTTGCAAAAAATCCCGCAATTTCGCTAATTTAAATTTAGCATACAATTAATATGCAACATTTATTTCTTAAAAGCCGCTCTTTGCGGCATTTCTTACGAAATCTTAAGATTAAATTAAGGCAAATTTAAGAATACTGTGTTATTATAAGGTTAGAAACAAATAAGGAGGATTTTTCCGTGAACATAATTGAATGCAAAAACTTAACAAAGGAATATATCAGCGGAGAAAACACCGTTAAAGCTGTAAATAACATTTCGGTTTGCTTTGAAAAAGGCGAATTTTGCGCAGTTACGGGCCCAAGCGGTTCAGGCAAATCAACCTTTATTCATATGCTTTCAAGCCTTGAATACCCCACCTCCGGCGAGGTTATATACGACGGAAAATCGCTTGGCAAATTTTCAGACGATCAATTATCCATTCTTCGCCGCAGAAGATTCGGTTTTGTGTTTCAATCCTATAATCTTGTGCAGGAGCTTACGGGATATGAAAACATTCTTTTGCCGGTAATGCTTGATAAGAAGAAGCCCGACGAGGAATATTTAAACGACATTATAAAAACGCTTGGAATTTCAAACAGAATAGATCATTTGCCATCTGCCATGAGCGGCGGCCAGCAGCAAAGAATAGCCATAGCCCGTGCACTTGCAAACAAGCCATCCATTCTTTTTGCAGACGAACCAACGGGCAATTTGGACGGCAAGAGCGGCAGAGAGGTGCTTTCCTTGCTCAGCGAAACAGCCTCAAAATACGGCACAACACTTATTCTTGTTACTCATGATTTGCATGTTGCAGAGCAGGCGGAAAGAGTGCTGACCATTGAGGACGGCATAATAGTTTCAGACAGCAAAGGAATTGCCGCCCCTGTTGTGAAAGCATCTGTTGCGGAGGTGTGAGCCTTGAAAAAAAGAAAACTGACGGTTAATACCATTGCCGGCAGCAACCTAAAGGTGCGCAGGCGGCAATATATAACAATGATAATAAGCATAATACTTGCCATGTCTTTCGGAAGCAGCATACTGTTTTTTGCTTCAACGCTTGTTTCTTCATTGAAGCAAAGAAACATTGATATGTATGGCAAGGAAAACATGATCATATGCAATCTCGGCAAAGAAACCGTTTCCGTGCTTAACGATTCAGAGCTAATAGGCGAATACGGCTTGTCTTATATAACAGGCTATGCCTGCAATGATACTTCCGGCACAAACAACGGTGTTGCAATTGCAAGGCTTGATGATAAAGGGCTTGATTTTGCAAGCATAAAGCTTTTAGAAGGCAAATACCCCGAGGCAGACGGCGAACTGTTGCTCGAAAAATCATCACTTTTGCGCTTGGGACTTGACGATGCAAAGATCGGCGACCAAATCACGCTGAATGTTTACACCCCAAACGGAGAAAACGATTATTTGCAGGCACCGATTGAAAAAACCTTTACGCTTTGCGGCATTGCGCAAAACAAATTCACAAACATTTCAAACGGATATGATATAAGAAAAGACAATCTGCAATCGGGTTATGTTTACAGCGGCGCTCAAGCAGCCCCCGGAGGGAAAGAAAAGCTTGCGTTTTACACAAAATTTGACTACGGAAGCAGAAAAAACGATTACGACAATTATTCAAAGCTGCACGATTTACTAAGCAAGAACGGCGGCGAGGATTCAAGAATAATCACACTTCCCGATTCATTTTTATCAACGCTTTCTTCTTACGACGAAGGAAACAGCTCAATGGTGCAAACGGTTGCCCTTGCGGCACTGCTTGCAGCAGTTTTGATGATTGCCTCCTGCGTTGGAATAGTTAATGCATTCGGCACTAATTTAAACGACAGAAAGCAGCAGATAGGCATGCTGCGCACGGTTGGTGCAACAAAGCGGCAAATCATAAGCATATACGGCAGAGAATCAACAATTTTAACTTTGATTTGCGTGCCTGCAAGCCTTGCCGTTTCATTTTTTGCGGTTAAGGGAATAATCTCTTTGCTTGGTAAAAATTTTGTATTTATTCCAAATTTTGCAGTGCTTGCCGCAGGCGGAGTATTCAGCATTATATGCGTTTTGATTGCGGCATTTATACCGCTTTCCTCTGCCACTCGGATCTCACCCGTGCAATCAATCAGGGATGTTGAAAAAACACGCAAGGTTAAAACAAAACACATCAAAACAAAAAAAAGCTTCAACACGGCAAGCTTGCTTGCGCAAAGAGATATGCTTTTCAACAGAAAAAAGCAGGTTGGCGTAAGCTTATTTTTGGCAATAACCGTTTTCATCTCCTGCATGGGCTTTTCATGGCTTAAACAAACACAATTCAATTACGATCCGGGCTATGATTATTCGCTAAACATTTCATCTTATTCAATATATTCAAGCTCGGTCAACTTCCCGGCATACGAAAAAGGCATAAACTCCTCCGGCATTACAAGGCTGCAATCATCGCCTTATATAAAAGAAGCTTACGGCTCTGCAAGCTGCAATGCGTTTTTGGAAAGCGATTCATCATTTTCAGACTATATTACAACTGCATACGGCCGCCCGCTTGATGCTGCGTTTGACAATGGCTCTTACGATGAAATAGGAGCTTATGCAGATAAAATAATTGCAGATAAGGCAAATTTGAATGCGGTGCTTACCAAGGCAATATCCGATAAATGCGCAGATGCGAAGCAACAATTCGGTTTATCAAACAATTCGGTAAATATAAATGTTGCCATTATGGATTATGCGGGAATTGAAATGCTGGCAAAATATGCCGAAAGCGGTGCACCGAACGCAGCTGCCATGGATTCAGGAAACGAGATTATGGTGATTGCGCCCAAGGAAATAGGATATGCGATTGAAAAAATAGGAACAACCGCTTCCGAATACACACAGAGCACAGACTTTATAAAAAAACAGGAAAGCGAAAGAATGCATTTACTTAAAACCGCAAAAAGAGACTTTTCTGTGGGAGACAAATTAAAGCTTGCATTCATATCTTCAAACGATGATCCTGAAAAACTAAACGGCGAATACTCACCAAATTGCAATAAAACAGAAAAGGAATTCACAATCGGCACAATAATCAACGAATTGCCCGACAATTGCAACATTCCTATTGAAAAAGGCATGGAATCCTCTCCAGTAACAATAATAACAACAATGGCGGGAATAAGAAATTATCTTCCAAACCTGCCATACAAAAACGCTTACGCATATTTGAAGGAAGATTGCACGCCGGAAGTGAATAAAGAAATAACCGCCATGCTTAATGACATTGCGGCAGCAAGCGGTATTGAAAATCCCAGCATCTATTCAAATTATGATTTTGTGCAGGAAACAAGAAGCAATTATAATGCCACGCTAACCGCTTTGCTTTCGGTTATTATCTTGATGCTCAGCATCAGTGCCGGCGTTATAAACAGCCATCTCAGCGGCGAAATTCGCGAGGGCAAACGAGCCATAGGCACAATGCGTGCAGTCGGCGCAACTCATTCTTTGATTGCAAAATCGTATATCTTGCGATTTCTTTCGATGTTTATATGGGGCTGTGCGGCAGGCTTCGGAGCTTATTTAATTGTTTTTCTGAGCATGTTTGCACAGGCACACGGAGAAATACAATCAATGCTGTTGGGCTTTGAAATTTGGCAAACTCTCAGTGCTTGCGTGCTGCTGTTTATAATTTGCTCCGTAAACCTGGCATCAAAAATCCGCAAAGAAACTAAAAACAGCATTATAGACAATATAAGAGAATTATAAGGAGACAGAATATGAAAAAAATCTCAGCGATTTTATTGGCATTTATGCTTTGCATTATTGCGGCATTTCCGGCATTTGCCGCAGATGATTACGAATCGCCGTCCGAAGCGGAATCACAAACCGAGGAAAGGCAGAATACATCGCACCCCAGATTTATGGTTACTGCTTACGACACCGGCGGCAACATAACCCCAAACGGAAAAAGCACATTAAAGGTTACAATAAAAAACCAAAGCAAGGATAAAAAAATTGAAAATATCAAGCTTTCCGCTTCCGAGGAAAGCGGCGAAATCATAATCAGCGGCACAGGCACTCAATATGTGCAATCCGTTAAAGCCGGCGGCACATACACTTGGAATCTTGAAATAACCGCAACAAAAGCGGCTCAGGCCGGAATTCACAAAATTGCAATTGCTTCCGAATACGAAGATGAATACGGCGCTTCATATTCGGCAAGCGACAGCCTGCCGATCACCGTTTCGCAACCGGCAGATCTTGATTTTTCAAGCGCTCAGCTTCCGGCAAGTGTTTATCAAGGAGACACACAGACTCTTGCGCTTAACCTTATGAACACGGGAAAAGGCAAAATTTCAAACTGCAAAATTGATTTTGAATCCGATTCAATGAATGCAGGCGGCACGGTTTTCGTTGGCGACATTGCCGCAGGCGAAAGCAAAAGTGCAAACCTGAATCTGAAAATAGCAGCCGACAAGCTTGGCAATGCAACAGGCACAATAAAAATTTACTGCGAAAACGAGCTTGGCGAAAGCGTTGAAAAAACAGCAGAAATCAGCACTTCAATTGAGGAAAAGCCACAGGAAACCAACACAAGCGAAACGGAAAAGAAAGAAAAGAAAAACCCGCTTTGGTGGTTGTTTGCTCTTTGCGGCGCAGCTGTGGGAGGACTTTGCGGCTGGGGAATCCCAACGGCAGTGAGAGCAAGAAAGCAACGCAAGGAAGACGAATTAAGATTATAAGGGCAATTCGGTAAAAGAAAAAACAAGCCACAGAGCGCTCTGTAAAGAAAAATGCGTTTCAAGTGGTAGACTATAAGGAATAAAAGCCCAAAAACAAAGCAAGCAGCTAATTGCCGCGTTAATTAAAAGTGAATGCGCAAGCCAACTATGTAAATTATGCCTTGCCGTTTATCTGTTTCTTTGATTTTTGAGTGCAAAGCAATTTAAGTAAACTGATTTTATCAGGTGTGTAAATTAACAAAATCCCGTTAATACCTGCGTATTAACGGGATTTTTTAACAGTGCAACGGGCAATGCTCAGAAAGTTTAAACTGTTTAGCTTCTTAAGCAGTGCGCCGCAAGGCTTGCTTTTTTAAAATATTTTGCATAATAAAAAGCCGCTTTTCAGCGGCTTTTATTATTTACGATATTGTAAAAGCAAGCGGAATTATTCGTCAAGAGCGGGTGCACCTACGGGGCAAACACCAGCGCATGCGCCACATTCAATGCAGGTATCTGCATCGATTTCAAACTTGCCGTCACCTTCTGAAATCGCACTTACAGGACATTCTGCTGCACAAGCGCCGCAAGAAATGCAATCATCTGAAATTTTGTATGCCATTCCAAGACACCTCCCATCATTATTACCGAAAGCCATGTTTCAACTTTCACTAATACTATAACACATAATTCTGTTTTTTCAAGAGAAAAAGGCGGTTAGCATACGCTAATTTTTTTGGCTTTTACACATTGTTCGTGCAGCGTTTATTCGGCACTCTTTGCAGCGCTGCGGCGCTTTCCCGGCTCTTTAACAACAACGCATTCTTCCCTGTTTACAACAACGGGAGCCGCACCTTCAACCGAGCTGTCAAGAGCAACCTTAAGCTTGCCGGCAAGCAGAGAAACATCAACAACAACACCCCTGCCCTCTTTGCAATCAACAACGCTGCCCCTTTTAGGAGTTATTTTGTTTAAATATTCATATGAATTTTCTTCGTATTGCAGGCAGCACATGAGCCTGCCGCAAGTGCCGCTTATCTTACCGGGAGAAAGGCTGAGTCCCTGCTCCTTTGCCATTTTGATTGAAACCGAATGAAAATCATTAAGAAAACTTGAGCAGCAAAACGGTCTGCCGCATATTCCGAGGCCA
The DNA here is from genome assembly GCA_900539775.1 of uncultured Anaerotruncus sp. GTDB lineage: Bacteria > Bacillota > Clostridia > Oscillospirales > Acutalibacteraceae > Eubacterium_R. The sequence continues at coordinate 170,935 of UQDL01000003.1, forward strand.
CCAAGCATTTTTGCCTCATCACGAACGCCGATTTGACGCAATTCTATTCTTGTGCGAAATGTTGAGGCAAGATCCTTAACAAGCTCTCTGAAATCAACTCTGCCGTCTGCCGTAAAGAAAAAGATTATTTTAGTGCCGTCAAACGCATATTCAACTTCCGAAAGGCTCATATCAAGCTTGTGTTCTTCAATCTTTTTAACACAGATTTCATATGCCTCTCGCTCTTTTTGCTTGTTGCTTTCAAGAGTGGCTTTATCCTCTGCCGTTGCAATTCTTAAAATCGGTTTAAGCGGAGAAACAAGCGATTCATCATCAACAAATCTGTTTGCCGCTGCAACAGTTGCGCATTCAATTCCCCTTGAGGTTTCAACAATAACATAATCGCCTATTCTAACTTTAAGCCCGTTTGGGGCAAAATAATACACCTTTCCCGCATCTTTAAAACGAACGGAAACTATTTCAGTCATCAAATGATCCTCCTATCTGCCTGCCGCTTTTCTCAGCGAATAGCAGATTTTAGTTATAAGCAATGCCGAATTGGCATTTTTATTTGCCGCCTGCTCAAGCTCTTGCACGGTATTATAAAGTGCAAAAAGCTTTTGCTTTGAAAATTCACCTTTAAGAATATCAACGGCATTATCAAGCCCCGAAAGCCTTTCTCCGCCTGCAACGGCATCACGCAATACTGTTTCAAGCATTTCCAAAACCGCAGCGGTATCCTGCCTATTGCCGGTAAGCGGAGCAAGTGCCTTGAGCAAATCATATTCATTGTTTGATGCAAGCATTTTTGCAATATCATCAACAAGCTTTGTAAGCCTTTGAAGTGCGCCGCCTGCAATGCTTTCATGTGCTTTGCCGATATTTCCGCCGAGTGCGGCAACGGCATTATAAGCATCATTATAATCTGTGTTTTCATCAATGCCGGTAATATATTCGGCACCGAGTTTTGGCGAAACGCCCTCAACGGAAATAACCACAGCCCTTGAGAGCACTGTTTCAAGCAAAGCCGAACGATTTTGCGCCGTTAAAATAAAAACGGCATAAGAAGGCGGCTCTTCCAATATTTTAAGTAACGCATTTTGCGCATTTTCATTCATGCAATGCGCATTTCCAAGAATATAAACTTTGTAGTTTGCCTCATTGGGAGTAATATAAACATCCGAAATAATATCTCTGATTTTATCAATATGAAATGAATTTATTCCGCCGGGAGCACTGTATTCATAAATATCCGGATGCAACTGTTTTATTGCCTTTACACATTGACTGCAAACGCCGCAGGGATGCTCCCCTTCAGAGCGGCACACGAGTGCCTCGGCAATATCCCTTGCCAGAGTGCGCTTACCGAGCCCGGCTTCACCCTCAAGCACAATGGCGTGCGGAAGCCTGCCGGATTCATAAAGATTTGAAATTTGCTGCTTTGCTTTTTCATTTCCTACAAAATTATTAAACAACATAAGCTCTGATTAAAACTTTTTAAATTCCTCAACATCAATAACAAATGCCACGCCGCCGTATTCTTCAACATCTATCGGTTGCTGAAGCAAGGTGCCCTGAAGCGTGCTTTTAACGCCGTGCTGGCGAACAACTCTTTTTGTTACGGCGCCCTGAAGCACATCAAAAACTTCATCTACCTTAGCATCATCAACACCGATAAAAAGGCAGGTGTGGCCGCCCTCAAGAAATTGCCCTGTGGTGGACACTCTTGTGGCGCTGAAACGAGCCTCGCTCAATTTATCAAGCACATTTTCCGTGTCTTTATTAGATACGATAGTTATTATCAGTTTCATAACCGATTCATAGCCTTTCCCCCGCAAATTCAACTTTTTCGCTGCGGGCAAGCGAAATAAAAAGGAAGATCATTAAATATCTGCACCTTTAATTATAGCTTAACGGGAAGAAATTTGTAAGTTTTTTCCATATGTTTTAAAACAAAATTTACAAATAGGATAAAAAGATATTCCAATTTGTAAAAAGTGTAAAGAAAAACTTTATTTTTCGCATTTATTCGGCAAATTACAAGCTGCTTTCCGTAACAAGTGCTGTTTTCACCGCCACGCAAGCTGCGAACAAACCTGTAAAAAGAAAAGAAAGGCAAGAAAAATCCGCTTTTGCCAACGGCAAACCGGCAGCAAGAGCAACAATTCTCGGAACCGCAAGCTCAACGGCAAGTGAAGCATACACCAACCCCGATGCCACAACAGCAGGCAAAACAGACTTTTCTTTATCTTCTCCGAGAGCAAAAAGCATAAAGAAAACAATTGCCGCAATTAAGGCGGCATATTTCAAAAAGGTTTCCTCTGCAAAAAAAACATCATCATAAACGGTAAGAAGCGAAAGCATGCCGGAAAGTGCCCACATAACGGGCGAAATATACAAAAACCAAAGGCTGCTCATTTTGTAGCGGGCAGTTTTAAACGATATTCCGAGAACAAAGAAAAACACAGCCGAAAGCAGGGCAAAAACCGCAGTGAATATCATGGGAACAAATCTGTTTGCAACAAGATGCCGGGTTGCCGAAGCATATTCAAAGCACAAAATGCATCGATAAACAAAATCATAAAACATTCCCGCACCGGCCAAAACACACAAGGCAAAAATTGCCTTGCCGCCCTTGCGATTTGCAGACGGAAACGGTTTGCAGCCGACAACAGCAAATGAAAACAGAATTACAGAAGCGGCAAGAAACACATAAAAAGCCGACACCGTGCCGGATGCCGATTTAACAATGTGTGCAGTTTCAAAATCAGTATATTTAAAAACCTGCACACAGCGCAGAGCCAAAGCGGCAATTGAAATTGCAATGCCAAACGCAAGGCAAACTGCACCGTATACGGAAAAATTGCTTTTTTTCATTATCTTTTATCCAGCGGAGTATAAGTTCTTTTCTTAGAAACGCTCTTATATGCCGGGCGAATAATACGCTTATTTGAAGTGAGTTCTTCAAGCCTGTGAGCACACCAGCCTACTATTCTTGCGCTTGCAAAGAGCGGTGTAAACAAATCATCCGGAATGCCAAGAACTTTATAGCAAAGGCCTGAATACAAATCAACATTTGCGCACACTTCTTTATCATCGCCCTTGATTTCATGCAAAAGTTCAGGCGTTACGGCCTCAACATTTTCAAGGGTTTTAAATTCCTTTTCAAAGCCCGAACGATAAGCAAGCTCTCTTGCGCTGTTTTTAAGAATAACGGCACGGGGATCCGAAATTGTGTAAACTGCATGGCCCATACCGTAAATGAGCCCTAATCCGTCGCCTGCTTCCTTGTTTAAAATCTTAACAAGATAATCCTTTACCTGCGATTTATCTGTTGGATCGGCAACATTTGCAATAATTTCATTCATCATTGCAGTGGTTTTAACATTTGCACCGCCGTGACGAGGCCCTTTGAGCGAGCCAACGCCTGCCGCAATTGCAGAATATGTATCCGTGCCGCTTGAGGTAAGCACTCTTGTGGCGAAGGTGGAGTTATTTCCGCCGCCGTGATCGGCGTGAAGCATAAGCATAATATCAAGCAACTTTGCCTCATCATCGGTATAAACCTTATCGCTTCTTGTTTGCCTAAGAATATATTCAGCGGTTGAAAGCCCTCTCTTAATTGGATGCAAATACATTGATTTGCCGTAAAAAGCTCTTCTTTTTACCTGATAGGCCGCAGTCATTATAGACGGGAATTGGGCAACAAGCTGCAAGCTTTGGCGCAAAACATTTTGCACGGAAATATCATCCGGGTTTTCATCATAAGAATAAAGGCCGAGAATGCAACGTGCAAGCTTATTCATAATATCCTTAGAAGGATTTTTAATTATCATATCTTCAATGAAATCATCCGGCAGAAAGCGGCAAACATCAATAACCTCGCAAATGGAATCAAGCTGGCTTGCGGTAGGCAAATCGCCGAAAAGCAAAAGCCAAACAACCTCTTCAAAGCCGAATCTGTTTTCCGTCACGCAATTGGCAACAATGTCGTTAATATCGTAACCTCTGTAAGAAAGCTTACCGTCCTTAGCAATTTTTTCACCGTCTGAAATATAATAGCCTTCAACGGAGCAAATGCGTGTGAGCCCTGCCATAACGCCGGTGCCATCCTCATTTCTGAGGCCTCGCTTAACATGATATCTTTCAAAATCCTGGGGCTTGATAGAGTTATTTTTTTCAAGCTCGCCGCATAATCTTGAAATGGCATCCATGGATATGGGGGAAATATATTTTGATGACATAGTTTATCAACCCTTTAGTTAGTTTTATCCTAATATAATTATAATTAAATCAAAGTATATTATACTATATATCCTCACATCAAGTCAAGGAGCGCAATATGAAAATTCACGCTGCAAAAGTGCATATTTATGTGCGAATTTTCCAAATTTGCACGCTCACGGCAGGCATATAACACAGCTTGCAAAAGCACATTAAAACAAGAAAGGCAATTGATGCAAAATGAAAAAAGCGGCAATTATTTTTTTGATTTTATTTATTCTGACGCTTGCCGTGCCCGTTGCTGCCGCAATAGGCACAGAGGGCAGCAGCACAAATGAGCTTGTTACAATTTTTTCCAACGAAACGAGCAGTTTGAAAGAAGGCAGTTAATCACTTGCCGTTTGAATTTTCGTTCATTTTTTTAAGACGCCCTGAGCACTCAATCTCAAGTTTTGCGTTGTTCAAACAACCATCCCATTCATTGCTTAGCCGTGCATAGGCGGCAGGATCGTATTTTGCCAAATTTTCGCCTATTCTAAGGCAATCGCTGCCTTGCTGCGTACAGGAATAAAACGCTTTTTCGCAATTGCGCTTTACTGCCTTTTCAACTTCCGATACAACTTCATCAAGTTCCGCTTTGGAAAATGATTTTTTTGCCCCGTTCTCAGCTTCTTCAAGTGAAAAAAACAGCTTTGCATCGGCCTTAAACACAACTGTTTCACCTTGTGCATAAGCTTTGGTTTTCACCGATGCCGTTATTATATGAACCCCTATTCTGCCATATTTTTCACTTTCAAAATCCATATATCCGGATTTAATTCTGTTTTTCAGAAAAAGCAATCCGGATATTTCATCATTTTTTAAAACACCCACAAGCCGGTTTTCCGAAAAAATAGCAATTCCGCTTGTTTTTGAGCCGTTGTCATCGGCAGATATAACAGGCAGGCATATATCGGATGTTTTATCATTATAAAGATTAAGCATTTCATTGGCAGTTACATGGAGCGAAAAGCCCGAACTTTGCCCGTTTTTTATAAGCTCTGCAACAAATTGAGCAGGCACAAGCGCATCGCACTGATCGCATTCAAGCAGTTGCGCCGCTTTGCCTGAAGAAATACATACGGCAACATCGGGGCGAGAATTCTCACTGCGTGTTAAATAATCAAAGCAGTGTGACAAATCATTTTCGGCAACATCCATTCCGAAAACAAGCAATTTGTTTTGGCCGAAAAATAAATTTTTGGACAAACTTTCCGAAACGGTTGCAGCTGCAGATGAAATATTTTGACCGCCGGCAGATGTGTTTAAAGTTATATTTCCGGAAAGTGCATCCGTGCCGTTTCCCCCGTTAACAAGATTGAGCGTTTGCACCGTAAGGCAAATGCCATGTGAATCACTGTCTATTCCAAGCCCTTCAACAACGCTTAAATCCTTTAGATTTTTTCTTGATGAACAGCTGCTTAAAGCAAGGCACACAATAAGCAGCGCCGCAATTACTTTAATGCCCTTCAAATAAACTCTCCTTTTTACCAAGCAGCAAATATCCTGCCGGCACAGCAATACCGAAAATTCCAAAAGGAATATACACAAGCCAATCGTTAACCAATGAATACAGCCTTGTATATAAAATCAAAGCCGTAAAACCGAGCATTGCAAGCCCGCAAATCAAGCATTTTTTTCGATTTTCGTTTTTCCCGAAGCACAGCGAAGAGCAATAGAGAAAAACGGATATTTTCAAAAACATTGCAAAAATCCATAGAGCGGTGAAAACAACTTCAACACGCTCGCCGGTGCCGAGCTGAGCAAGCTGCGAAAGTTCAAAAAGAGGATATGACGAAACAGACGCCGTATCGCCCAAAACTCCGCAAGCAACAAGAGCAAGCAAAAGGCTGAGCAAAATCGGCAAGCCGATTGCAAAGCAAAACGGCCTGCCGATTTTTCCGTTTATCTTAGGCCGAAGGGCAAAAAGAAGCGGAATTTCGCTTGTGCTGCACAAAGAATAAGCCGCATTGCTAAGCATTGCCCCAAAGCCATTTTGCATAAAAGGAAAAAGATTTATAGTTTCAAATTTATCGAAAGATGAAGCAACTATTCCAAACGTGCCGATAACGGTGAGTGCAAAAACAAGAGCCGAAAACCGGCAAAGCGACTCAATACCGAGAGCGGCGGCATACGTGCTTGCAGCAAGCATAAAAGCGGCAAGCACAAATGTGTGTGCTTCCTGATGAAGCTCGGCGGACGAAAAAAGCGCAAATTTAACAATTGAAAGAGCACCCGAAAATATATAAAAAGCCCCATACAGCGGCCGAAGCACCGGATTATCAAGCACATTTTTATGCCTGCTAAGCATTATTAAGGCAAGTGCAGTTACAGCCAAAGCACCGGCAACGGCAATTGCCGTGCTTAAAGCCAGATCAGCAGTGTATTTTGTGCCCAGCACGGAAGAACTTACGGTAAAGCCTATAAGCAGCCTGCTGACAAATATTATATAAAACAGGCTGATCGGCGCTACGGCCTCATTTTTTGCGCTGTTTGCTTTCAACATTCACACCCCTTAATTTCTGAATTGTTATATTTCTTTTAACCATTTTTATCCAGTTTTGGCGATAAAGAGTGTCGCCAACGCTGCTTTTGCTCAAAGGTGAAATCGGTGCTGAATAAGGCACGCCGTAAGGATTTACGGCCGTTATATTCACACAAAGTACGCACATTCCGAGCACAACGCCGTAAATTCCCGCGTAGCCGCCAAGCATAATAAAGCCTATGCGAAGAACTGCAATGCTTTCGTAAAGAGGATAAATAACATATGAAGCAATAGCCGTTACAGCCACCACAACAAGCATCGGTGCGCCTACAAGACCCGCATTTACAACGGCATCGCCTATAACAAGCGCACCGATTATTGAAACGGCATGCCCGATTGCACGGGGCAAGCGCAACCCGGCCTCTCTCATAATTTCATACAAAATCATTATCATTACAGCCTCTTGCATCAGCGAAAACGGCGTTGTGATTTCTGCCGCCGCAATAGTATACATAAGCGATGTTGGCAGAAGTTCTTGATGAAAAGTGCCGACAGCCACATAAATTCCCGGTAATACTGCTGAAATAACAAACGAAAAATATTTCAGTAAACGATTCATGCTTGCATAAACCGGATGATTATTATAATCATCCACTGTTGAAAACGCATCCGAAAAAAGATAAGGCACATACACGGCAAACGGAGAGCCGTCCACAAGCACGGCCACTCGCCCCTCATATAGCTTGGAGCAAAGCGTATCGGGCCTTTCCGTGTTTCCGTAAGCCGAAAAAAGCGATCCTACATCACTGCCAAGAAATGACGCAAGCTCGGCATAATCACAAATTCTGTTCACATCCGCTGAATTTATTCTGCGTTCCACATCGGCAACAAGCGCTTCGCTTGCAATGCCCTTTATATAACAGATGGCAACTGAGGTTTGCACTTGCTTTCCTACCTTTATTTGCTTCATTTTTAGTGCGGGAGTTTTAATGCGGCGGTGAAGCGTGGCTTTATTGTCGTTTAATGTTTCCGTGAAGCATTCCCTTGCGCCTTTTATATTTGATTCAGTTGCCGGATCATCAATTCCTCTTTTTTCAAAGCCCTGAATTCCAAGCACAAGGCATTTTGAAACACCATCAAAAAAAACAGCGGCAAAACCGGATGAAAGATAAAAATAAACATCTTCAAAATAATAAGAATCACTCATTTCAAGCGAATTAACAACACGCAGTTTAATCGTTTCATAAAGATCTGACGGAGTTTCGCTGCAACCGCAAAAGGCAAGCAAAGGAGACATTATCATTTGAGAAAGCTGAAGTGAGTTTATCATTCCGTCAAGCACACAAACAAGGCAATTTCTGTTTCCCACCACACATTCACGCAATAAAAAATCAGAGCAATCCTTATAATCACGCTGCAGCTTATTCTTATTGTCCGCAACGGAAGAATAAATTTTCTCCACAAAACCACCGCTTTGCAAAAATATTTCTAAAATATTTTTTCAATAAAACGGCGGCTTATGCAAAAAATACTTAAAGAGATCAAAACAAATATCGTCTTTTGTTTTATTTTTGTGCGTAAAACACAAGCACAGCCTGCTTATGCCTGATTTTCCGCAAAAGGCATAAGCAACACCATGTTGCTTGCAAACGTGAAAGGACACTGATGTTTAATGAGCATAACTTTTATAAGGGCAATAATAATATATATAGCGGTTATTGTTTCACTGAGAATAATGGGAAAAAGGCAAATCGGCGAGCTGACGCCGCATGAACTTGTTATAACAATTCTTGTTTCGCAAGTTGCGATAATTCCTTTGCAGGACAACGGAATGCCGCTTGCCAACATGGTTGTTCCCATTTTAATCTTTGTTTCGCTTGAAATTGCGGTTTCCGCAATTTCCATGAAAAGCCTTGCCTTTCGCAACTTAATTCAAGGCAAACCGATATTCGTTATAAGAAACGGCAAGCTTGACGAAAAGCAAATGAGGCGCCTGCGCCTTACAATAGACGATTTAACGGACGCAATCCGAGAAAAGGGCTTTTTTGATTTATCCACCGTCAGAGATGCGGTGATAGAAACAAACGGAACCGTTTCAGTGCTTCAAAAATCTGAAGAGAGCCCTGTTACACCAAAACAACTTTCTCTTTCCGTTGAAGAGCAATCAACACCGGTGCCTATTGTTACGGACGGCAAGCCTGCCGAGGAATATTTCGGCAAAAACGAAATCAGTTTAAGCAAGATTGAGCAATTTGTAAAAAAAAGCGGTAAAGAGATGCCGCAAATAATGTTGCTTACGGCTGATTCGGCAGGTAACATATTTATTATTCCCAAGCGGGAGGAAACAAAATGAAAAGGCTTTGGTTTTCGGCGATATTTATGATTGCGGCACTTTCTCTTTGCTTTGCGGAACAATTCTGCATAGCCAAAGATTGCCGCGAAATAATTGACGCAATAGGCACGGCGGCAGAATGTGACGACGCAAACGAAAAGATCGAGCATTGCAAAGAAATAACGGATATGTGGAATGATTATTACAAAAAAGCATCATATATCACGGATCATTCAGTGCTGCAAGGAGCAGATGTTTCAATGGGCACATTAAACAGCCTACCGCCCGATTCGGACTCTGAAAGCATAAACGAGCTTTTAGCAGAGGCAAAAAGTGAAACCGAACAAATTTATGAACATTCACGAATAAACCTGTCTAATATTTTATAATGCATGAAAAAACAAAAAAGGCAGTTGCCGTCCGTTCGGACAGCAACCGCCTTTGCGTTTTTTCATATTATGAATTAAACAATTTTTTATCAAGCTTTCTGTTTATGATAACATAATAAAGCACCGTTCCGAGCACAGCCATAACCCCAAGCTCACCGGCAGCAACGAGACCGCCCTGAAGCAAGAAATCGGCAAACTTAAACGAACCGCTTATCATAAACGTTTCTATTTCCCAGCCGATAACAATGCCGTTCCACACAGCCGGCATAAGCATTGCGGCAATCGGATAAGACTTGATTTTAACATTGCGCAGCAAATACATACAAACCGCAGAGCCCAAAGTTGCAAGCGAGCCGAATATCATATCAAGCGGCAAGCCGGAGCCGATGTTATAAATATTTGAAAGCACACAGCCGAGGGTTAAACCCGGAATTGCGGCAGGCGTGAACAAGGCAAGCACATTAAGCACCTCAGACACACGAAACTGCACGGCGGCAGAGGTGCTGCCGGGCCAAAGCAGATTTTGCGCATAAGTAAGAGCCGCATACATTGCCGCAATAACGGCAGCCTGCACAATAAACGATACTTTTTTGTTTTTCATGATTCAATTTTCTCCTTAGTTTTGTTTTTAGAAGTCTGCGAACACAGACTGGTCAGGATTTTGCGAACTGACGGTTAGTATTATAAAGTATTGCTTTACAAAAATCAATAAAAAACTTGAATAAATTATTTTGCTTTGGTACAATAAACTTATAAATAAGCATAAATTTTATGTTCATTCATTTAAGGGGATTTTTATGGAAAGAATGTCTTTGGCGGGCAAATGGATTTTGCACCTTGATAAACAAGACCGTGATTATGAAACAGAGGTGCCGACATCGGATTACAATGCACTGCTGAAAAACAAAATTATAGACGACCCGTTTTATAAAACAAACGAACAAAAATGCCTGTATGTTGCCGAAACAGGCAAAAGCTTTAAACGAAGCTTTAAAATATCGCAAGAGCAGCTTGAATACAGAAAAGCCTTGCTTCGCTGCCAAATGCTTGACACAATTGCCCAAATTTACATAAACGATAAATTGGCAAATATTTCAAGCAATGCCTATGTTTGCAGCGAAACAAATATAACGGATTATTTACACGAGGGCGAAAATTCAATTGAAATTCATTTTATTTCACCTGTTCAATATGTTAAAGCCAAGCAGGAGGAAGAGCCGCTTCCCGCAAACGCAAACGGCATAAACGGTGTTGCGCACATTCGCAAACCGGCATGCCATTTCGGATGGGATTGGGGCATAAACATGCCCGTTTCGGGAATATTCGGAAATATAGAAATTCTTTTTTACAACAATGAAATTCGTGATTTTTGGGTGCGCCAAGAGCATTTGGAAAACGGCACGGTTAAAGTGCACATAAGAGCAAACAAGAGGCTTGACGGCAGCGGCGAAATCACCGCTCCGAACGGCGAGCGCATACCGTTTGGAATTGAAAACGGCAAAGCAAAGGTAATAATTGAGAAACCTCAGCTTTGGTGGACCCGTGAGCTTTCCGGCAACGAATCTCAGCCGCTTTACACCATTGCCATAGGCAGCGTGAAGAAGCGAATAGGGCTGCGCACAATTGAGCTTGACAGAAGCAACGATGAATACGGCGCCGATTTCAAATTTATTTTAAACGGAGTGCCGATTTTTGCAAAGGGTGCAAATGTTATTCCGCCGGATGCCATGCCGGACAGAATCGGCAAAAGCACAGCAGAAAAAATAGTTTCAGATGCCGTGCACGCCAATTTTAACATGATAAGAATTTGGGGAGGCGGCTATTACGGCTCCGACGAATTATATGACCTTTGCGACGAAAAAGGAATTTTGGTTTGGCAGGATTTCATGTTTGCCTGCCTCATGTATCCTTTTTATGACGAAGCATTTATCAAAAATGTGCTCGGCGAAGTAAAATACAATGTTCGCAGAATATCAAGCCACCCTTCTCTTGCGCTTTGGTGCGGCAACAACGAAATCGAATTTATGTTTCAGCATCTGCCGGCAAGCCTGAAAATCGTTAAGAGTTACAAAGAATTCTTCTATGAAATTCTGCCGGGAGAGCTTAGAAGATATGACAAAAACACCCCATATATTGAAACTTCACCCATCGGCAGCGAATTCAGAAAAGACATTACCGCAGACAAATGCGGCGACACACATATGTGGCATGTTTGGCACGGAAGCAAGGATTTAAGCTATTACGGCAAGCGATACACAAGATTCTGCAGCGAATACGGAATGGAATCTCTGCCGAGCGAAGACTGCATTTTGCAATTTGCAACACAAAAAGATATGGATCTTAAATCCGATGTTATGCTCAGCCATCAAAAATGCAAAAGCGGCAACGACAAAATGCTGTTTTACCTCTATGAAAAATTCAACAAGCCGGCAAAATTTACGGATTTGATTTATTTAACAGGGCTTGTTCAGGCTGAGTGCGTGGCAAACGGAGCAGAGCACTGGCGCAGAAACAAAGGGCGTTGCAACGGAGCACTGTGGTGGCAAATGAACGACTGCTGGGGTGCACCGAGTTGGTCCTCCGTTGATTATTTCGGAAAATGGAAGCCGCTTATGTATGCGGGAAAAAGAATTTTTGAGCCTATAACCGTTTCTTTGCGACAGACAGACGGCGGTTTTGAACTATATGTGCTTAATGACACATTAAACGATGAAGAATACACAGCCGTTGTTTCGCTGAAAGATTTTACGGGTAAAGAACTTCGCAGCAAATCATTGCTTGTTAACTCAAATGCAGGCAAGGCGCAAAAAGCATTTTTCATTTCTGCAAAGGGATTGAAAAAAAGCACATGCTTTGCACAGGCAGAGCTCCGCAAAAACAACAAAGCCGTCATAAGCCGCACGGCAATTATGCTGCCTGAGCGCAAATTAAAATTGCAGCATGCAAAAATAACGATTCACCTCTGCAAAAACGAGATGACTCTTGAGAGCAATACCTATGCAAGATCTGTGTTTGTGGACATAAAGGGCGAAAGCGTTCCGCTTTCAGACAACTGCTTTGACCTTGTTCCGGGTGAAAAGAAAACAATCTATCTTGAAAAAGATTGCAAAATAGATCCAAAATCAATCAGCGTAAAATGCGTTAACAACATTACTTACGCAGGCAGTGATGCCGAAAGAATAAGATTTCGCAAAGCATTTTCCGCACAGCCGATGAACATTGCAAATAAGATTTATTATTCAATAAGCTGATTTTATGCGGCAAGTGTTTCAAAGCGCAAGATTTTAATCTTTTAACCGAATGCATGCGGCGGTATTTAAACAGAAATAAAAATAAGGACGGCGGAATTTAATCCGTCGTCCTGTTTTTTTGCGCAATGTGAAATCAATCATAATACTTATCAAGCTCGGTTTCGCATTTTTCATATTTTTTAATTTTTGGATTCTTATAAATCTTTCCCCTTGCCACAACCATAAACGGCTGAGAAAGAGCTCTGAAATCATCGAGCGGGTTTGAATTTGAAACAAGAATATCGGCGCATTTGCCCTGCTCAATACTGCCCGTAACATCATCTATTCCAAGAATTCCGGCATTAACAAGCGTTGCCGTGTGCAGCGCAAACGAAGCAGAAACGCCAACATTTTTTTCAAAATAATGAAGTTCTCGCCACATATTGTAATGAGTTGTATACGGGCAACCCGTATCGGTGCCGAGCCCAACGGTTATACCGTTTTCAAGAGCGGTTTTCGAGCCGATAACCATATTGTTGAAAACAACATTGGAATTATATTGAACCGCCTCTGAAATTCCGAGAGTTTCCCTTTCAAATTTTGCCATCGGCAAAGCAGGCGAAAGAGTGCAAACCATTACGGCATTATGCTTTTTAAAGGCATCGATTTCTCTTTGGGTAAGCGTTGAACCGTGCTCTATTGAATCAACGCCGTTTTCAACTGCGGTGCGCACACCCTCAGGGCTTTGCACATGTGCCGCAACCTTCAGTCCGTATTTGTGAGCACGATCGCAGCAAGCCTTAATCATATCTGCCTGCATCATCAGCCTGCCGGGCTCGCCCTTAACCTTGGCATCCATAACACCGCCCGTTATCATCAGCTTTATTAAATCAACACCGTGCGAATTCAAATCATCCACCATCTCGGCGGCCTCTTCCGGGGTTTTCGCCGCCCTTGCAACTGAGCCTACCATATGCCCGTTTGGCACGCCGATTGCGTAATCTGCGGCAAGAATTCTCGGTCCCTCTGCCTTGCCGGCATTTATTCTGTTTCTGAGAGTTGTGTCAAAATCACCGAGGCCGCCGACTGCACGCACCGTGGTTACACCCGACATAAGCCCCTGCATTGCATAATCTTGGCAAATTTTTATAACAATTTCCCTCATAAAGGAAGAAGAAAGAGCAAGCTTTGCAAGCTTATCTGCTTTAAGAGGCTTGTTTTTCGGTTTGCCGCCCGCCGGCAGATGCACATGCAAATTTATAAGACCAGGCATTAAATATTTACCGGTTAAATCTATAACCTCATCGCTGCTTTTCGGCGCAACGCTGCCTATTTCCGTTATTATTCCGTTTTCTATTGCCACATCCGTTCCCGGCTTTGGCTGCATATCCAAAGTGCCGTCAAGCAAAGTGCAGTTTTTAAAAACAGTTCTCATATTAAAGCCCCCTCATATAAAAATCAAAGTGTTTTTCTTATTCACGCATAAAATGCATATCAAATAAATTCAAGGCATTCGATTTCTAATTGATTTTCGCAAGTTCTTTCAACAGCCGCCTGCTTCTGTATTTCAAATATCCGAAATCGATTTTACCAAGCGTTTTATACCAATAAAGCTCGTTAAAAAGAGCATAAAGTTCAAGTTTAGCATCACAATAAAGAGATGTTTTAACCTTGCTTTTATAAATATCATAAAGTTGAAGCCGTTTACCGCAGCCGACTGTTAGCCCAAAAAGTTCATATTCAGGCTCTGCCCACATAACATTAAACGGATCCACAACACCCACAAGCTTGCCCTTTTGCGGATTGATTATAAAATTCGGCATCCAATAATCTCCGTGAATTAAAGTAGGCTCGCCTGTATTGCCGCCAAGCAGCTTCGGAAGTGAATTCAATCCCTCACAAACTGCTTCTTTAACAATATTCGGCACATCTGATTTTTGGGAAAAATCGGCAATTTTGTTTGCAAATTTTCTATAATAATCAAGCCAAGTATCATAAACGGCGTTTTCAACAGGGCCGAATTTATCGCTGTGCACAGAATGGATTTTAATCAGATTAGCAATTATTTCATTTGCCAGTTTTTCCTTATTCGGCTTCAACATAAACAAAAGCGATTTTGCGCTTGCCTCGCGCCCTTCAAAAAACTGCATAGCGAGCACGCCGCAATCGCCTGATTTTGCAACGAAATATAACTTCGGCAATTTGCAATCAACACGGCTTGATATGAAATTTATTCTTTCATATTCATCAAAAGCAAGCTTTGTATTTTTGCATACTTTAACCGCAATTACGCCCTGCGGCAAATCTACAATCACTTTATAAACTTCTGCGCTTGCTCCCCGTCCGATTTTTTCAAAGCCGAGAATGCGGCATTTCAAGTTTTCTTCAACAAGCGATATTACCTCGGCTTTCATTCTGCACCGCCTTAAACCAATATATTTCAATTCTACACAATCGGGTGATAATTGTAAATTGAAAAAATGCACAAAAAAGCACCCGAAAATTAGGCAACAAAGGATGTGATTTGTAAGCAAAAAAAAACGGTTGTCCTTACGGACAACCGTTTAAAAAACAAATATCAACTATTAGCCAAGCTCTGAGAAGTACTTGATTGTGCGAACCATCTGAGAAGTGTAGCTGTTTTCGTTATCATACCAAGAAACAACCTGAACTTCATAAGTGTTGTCGCCGATCGGAAGAACCATAGTCTGAGTAGAATCAAAGAGTGAGCCATAGCGCATACCAACGATATCGGAAGAAACGATAAGATCGGTGTTGTAACCGAAGGATTCTGTTTCCTCTGCCTTCATTGCTGCATTGATTGCATCAATTGTAACTTCCTTATCTGTTTTGATAACAGCAGTGAGGATAGTTGTTGAGCCTGTGGGAGTAGGAACACGCTGAGCAGAGCCGATAAGCTTGCCGTTGAGCTCAGGAATTACAAGGCCGATTGCCTTTGCAGCACCTGTTGAGTTAGGAACGATGTTAACAGCACCTGCACGAGCACGACGAAGATCGCCTTTTCTCTGAGGACCGTCAAGAATCATTTGATCGCCTGTGTAAGCGTGAATTGTGCACATGATACCGCTCTGAATAGGAGCAAAATCATTAAGAGCCTTAGCCATGGGAGCAAGGCAGTTTGTTGTGCAAGAAGCAGCGGAAATAACAGTATCTTCCGGCTTAAGAGTTTCGTGGTTTACATTGTAAACGATAGTGGGAAGATCGTTGCCTGCGGGAGCAGAAATAACAACCTTGCGAGCACCTGCCTGAATATGAGCAGAAGCCTTTTCTTTAGAGGTGTAGAAACCTGTGCATTCAAGAACAACGTCTACGCCAAGCTTGCCCCAAGGAAGATCGGCAGCGTTGGGCATTTTGTAGATAACGATTTTTTTACCGTCAACTACGATATAGTTATCTTCGCCTTCACCTTCGTGGAAGTCTACAGTGTGACCCTGAGCAACATAGTTACCCTGAGATGAATCGTACTTGAGAAGATGAGCAAGCATTTTTGCGCTTGTAAGATCGTTGATAGCAACAACTTCATAGCCTTCTGCACCGAACATCTGACGGAATGCAAGACGGCCGATACGGCCGAAACCGTTAATAGCAACTTTTACCATTGGATTATACCTCCGAAAAAATTAAATACTAAAATGTTGATTGACAACATTTTGTCGATATCTATTCTATACTGTTTTGCCTCGAATATCAAGCAATTTTTGCCATTTGAAAAACTTTGTTAAATCTAACCAAAAAGGCGTGAGTTAAAAGGCCTTATTATATTTATTTTTTGCTTTACGCCGCATACAGCGTTCACTATATGTGAAAATGTGAAAATCCGTTTGCAATCACTTTTCGGTATCTGCCGCCTGCGCCTTGCGCCGGTTGTGCAAAAGCACGGCAATAGGAATTAAAGAAAACACTGCCACGGCTGCCGCCGCAAGAAAAATATTTGGGGTTGGAATTGTTTTAACAACACCGAGTTCCTCATAAGTTTGATTATTGTTTGCAATAACGGCTGCGCCGATATAAGGGCCGGTTATCATTGGAATCAGCACCTGAAACACCATCCGCACACCCTGAAACAAACCCACTTTATCGTTTGGAGTATAGTCTCTGATTGTGCCGCAAACAGCGGCAGATGTAACGAGAAATGCACTCATCATTATTATGCCGATAATTATGAGCAAAGCCATATTTTCGCCGTTAACAAAATACATCAAAACAAAACCTGCGGTTAATATAATTGCTGCAGGCAGCAAAAACTTAACCTTGCCCACCTTATCGATAACACCGCCGAGCAAAACCGAAACGACTGCCGAAACAACAAGAATTGCGCCGAGCGGAATTGCATAATTTTCTATTCCGAGTGTTTTTTCGAGATAAATTATAAGATAGGGCATAAAAACCTGATAAGCAATATTAAAAATACAAAATGCCGCAAATGCCACATAAAGCATTTTATTTGCCTTAACGGTTGACGGCTTAAAGCCATATATAATGTTTTTAAAATAATTTTCGTTGTTTGCTTTGATTCCTGGCTTATCTTTTAAGAAAAACAAGCCTAAAACGCCCACAACAGTGGTGGTGATGCCCACAATAAGGAAAAAAGTTTTCCATTCGCCGCGCTGCTTATAGCCATCCAAAAGGCCGAAAACAACAAGGATTGCCAAAAGCGGCAGCGCCTGCATAACCGTTTCAGCTCTGCCTCTGTTTGTGTTGTCAGTAACATCGGTTACCCAACTGTTGAATGCGGCATCAAATCCGGTTGAACCGAAGAAGGTCATAACGCAATCCATAACGATTATTATAAGCGATGCTGTGGCAACCGCATTTGCGGAGTGAAACAGCTTTTCCGTGTTTCCAACGGTTATAAAGCCGAATGATGCAGTAACAATGCCCCAAATTATGTATCCGACTGTTATAAACACCTTGCGCTTTCCGAGCTTATCCGAAAGCGCACCCATAATAAGCGTTGTCAGCGCTGCAGTTACAGCGGAAGCGGCAACCATGGCTGCAATGTCATTTGCCGTGCCGCCTACGGCATCAAACAAATAAACATTGAAATACATATTTTCAATTACCCAAGCAAGCTGCCCCGCAAGACCGAAAAACAAAATACTTACCCAAATTCTTGCACCGAGCTTAGTTGATTTAGCTTTTTCCATAAAATCACCTCTATGCCCCAATTATTGCACAATTTACAAATTTGTCAATACACACAAACGATTTTTTGTATAAATTTTGCATAAACAATCTAAAAGAATCGTATTTTAAGCTTGTGCTATACTCAAAAAAGCCATTCGAGTCAGGGCAAAGCAATGCCGACCTGATGCTCTTAACAAGCTTATAAGGAAACCGAAAGCAAAAGCTCGAACGATTAAGCCCGAGCAATAAACAAAAAAAGACCCCGACAATAAAAGCCGGGGCACAAACCCAAAAAGCAATATACAAGCCGCACGGCGTGGTACTTGCCGCCAATCCGTCAACCGCTTATATGTTGCAAATATAATATAACACATTTAAAACAAAAAGGCAAGAAAAAAAGAGCGTAACCCCCGAAATAATGGAAAGAAAAGAGGGAAACGCTCCCAGAGCTAAAAGAATGTTAAAACCCTTTAGCGTTAAGCATTTTAACACTTTTCGCGCTCCGTGCATGAGTTTATATTAAACGCGCCGAAGCCGGGATAGCATGCAGAGGCGCCGAGCTGCTCCTCTATGCGAAGCAGGCGATTATATTTGGCAACTCTTTCGCCCCTGCTCGGTGCGCCCGTTTTAATTTGGCCGGCATTTGCCGCAACCGCAAGATCGGCTATTGTGGTATCCTCCGTTTCGCCGGAGCGATGCGAAATCACAGCGGTGTACCCTGCTTTTTGGGCAATTTTGATTGCCTCAAGCGTTTCCGAAACAGTGCCGATTTGATTTAGCTTAATCAAAACCGAATTTCCGCAGCCGAGTTCAATTCCTTTTTTGAGCCTCTTTGAATTTGTTACAAATAAATCATCACCGACCAGCTGCACTTTTTTGCCGAGCAAATCCGTCATATATTTCCAACCATTCCAATCCTCTTCATCAAGCCCATCCTCAATTGAAACAATCGGATACTTTTCCGAAAGCATTTTCCAGCGGTGCGCAAGTTCTTGAGATGTGAATCTTTCGCCTTTTTTAGGCAAAACATAATTTCCCTGCCCCGTGCCCTTCCATTCACTTGAAGCGGCATCAAGCGCAAGCACAAAATCCCTGCCCGGCTCATAACCCGCTTTTTCAATTGCTTCAATTATATAATCAACCGCCTGTACATCATCGGAAAAATTCGGTGCAAAGCCGCCCTCATCACCAACCGAGGTTGCAAGCCCGTTTGCATTTAAAATTGACGCAAGCGAATGAAACACCTCTGTGCATTGCCGCAAACCCTCTCTGAAGCACGGAGCACCCACGGGCATTATCATAAATTCCTGAATATCAACCGTGTTTGAAGCATGGGCGCCGCCGTTTAAAATATTCATCATCGGCACGGGAAGCAAATTTGCATTTGCGCCGCCCAAAAACCTGTAAAGCGGCATTTTGCACGCATTAGCAGCGGCTTTTGCAACGGCTATTGACACTGCCAAAACCGCATTTGCACCGAGATTTGATTTATCACAGCTTCCGTCTGCGGCAAGCATAGCCTCATCTGCACAGTAAATATCCATTGCATTTTTGCCGAAAAGAGCACTGTTAATAACCGTGTTTACATTTTCAACTGCTTTGCGAACGCCTTTTCCGCCGAATCGGGCAACATTGCCGTCTCTCAGCTCCAAAGCCTCAAATTCACCTGTTGAAGCGCCGCTCGGAGCCGCACCCGTGCCGATTGTGCCGTCTTCCAAAATCACTTCTGCCTCAACAGTCGGATTACCTCTGGAATCTATTATTTCCCTTCCGTGCACTTCTTTAATGCAATACTTTTTCAATTCCGTTCATCCTCTCGCCGTGAAAATTATTTTAAAAGTATTTTATAAATATTATTAGCCCGTTCATTAAAAATAATTAAAAGAATTCAAAGCAATTAAACTTTTCTCTTGTTATTTAACAAAAATGGGTGTAATATAGTTTTAGTTTAAATATTCGGGCACGTAGCTCAGTTGGGAGAGTGCTGCATTCGCATTGCAGAGGTCGAGGGTTCGACTCCCTTCGTGTCCACCACTTCCACGCTCTTACACAGAGCGTGGATTTTTTATATTCATATAACAACCGCTGCAATTTTAATAAGCTCTGCCATGCCGATAAGCCGCATTACAGAAAGCTCAATTCAAAATTGCAATACAAAGAAAACAAAAATCCCAATGCGGCCTCACAACAACAGCAACCACACGCCTAAGAAATTTGCTGTTAAGATTTGTTTGTTGTTTGACAATACTTTTAATGTTATAATAATCACAGTAAAGAAGCTTTATTTGGTGCACAAATTATCAAGTATTAAGAAAGAGGAAACATAATGAAAGCATACACATATATTTCAGAGGGAAATTTTGAATTAAGAGAAAAGGAAAAGCCGGTTATTATACATGAAAGAGATGCCGTTGTTAAGGTTACTCTTGCAAGCATTTGCTCAAGCGATTTACACATTAAACACGGCAGTGTTCCCCGTGCCGTTCCCGGCATAACCGTTGGGCATGAAATGGTTGGAACAGTTGAAGAAATCGGAAGCAAAGTAACAAATGTTAAACCCGGAGACAGAGTAACCGTTAATGTGGAAACATTTTGCGGAGATTGCTTTTTCTGCAAAAACGGATTTGTGAACAATTGCACGGACAAAAACGGCGGATGGGCACTCGGCTGCCGAATAGACGGCGGACAAGCCGAATATGTTCGTGTGCCGTTTGCAGACCAAGGGCTCAACAAAATTCCGGACAGCGTTACGGACAGACAAGCGCTTTTTGTGGGCGATGTTCTTGCAACAGGCTTTTGGGCGGCACGTATTTCCGAAATCACAAAGGACGACACAGTATTGATTATCGGCGCAGGGCCGACGGGTATTTGCGCTCTTCTTTGCACCATGCTGAAAAATCCCAAACGCATCATCGTGTGTGAAAAGGACGAAAACAGAATTCGTTTCATAAACGAGCATTATCCCGATGTGCTTACCGTTTTGCCGGAAGAATGCTTTGAATTTGTGAAAAGCCGCAGCGAGCACGGCGGCGCAGACAGAGTGCTTGAGGTTGCAGGCGCCGAATCAACCTTTAAATTGGCTTGGCAATGTGCAAGGCCGAATGCAATAGTTACCGTTGTTGCGCTTTATGACAAACCGCAAGTTTTGCCGCTTCCCGAAATGTATGGCAAAAATTTGATTTTCAAAACAGGCGGTGTTGACGGCTGTGATTGCGAAGAAACGCTGAACTTGATTGCACAAGGAAAGCTGAACACAGAGCCTTTAATCACCCATACATATCCCCTTGCGGAAATTGAAGATGCATATGAGCTTTTTGAAAACAAGAGAGACGGTGTTATTAAAGTTGCAGTGGAATGTTAATCCGCATTAAAGCTGCTTTCTTAATTATTCTTTATATTTTCTTAACGAAAAAGCAAATATATTTTACTATAATATCATCATAAAAATATATTCGGAGCTGTATTATGAACAAAACAAAAGAAAGCATAATCAGAATTTTTCTTGCAATTCTTGCGGCTATATTCACCGTTCTTTACATAGGCCCCGTTATAACAACGGGGCAAATAAACATCGGCATGTTAACAGGCTTTATGCTTGCCGCTGCGGCACTTATTTATTCCGTTTTTTTCAGAAAAATAAACTTAATTTTGAAAAAAGCAACTGCAAAAAAAGCGGGAAAAGCGGCAATCGGTGCCGTTTCGGCCGTGCTTGCAATTTGCATAATCGCATCCGGCGCAGCACTTGGATGTGTTTTCAGCCGCAGCAGTGCAAGCAGCACCCAAGCAAACACGGTTATAGTGCTTGGCTGCAAGGTAAACGGAGAAAGCCCGGGGCCTTTTTTACGCAGCAGAATAAATGCGGCTTATGATTATCTAAGCAAAAATCCGGATGCGATTGCGGTTTTAAGCGGAGGCCAAGGAAACGGTGAAAATATTTCCGAGGCCGAATGTATGTTTCGAAGCTTAACGGAAAAAGGCATTGAACCAAGCCGACTTTTTATTGAAGATAAATCCACAAACACTCAGCAAAATTTCAATTACTCGCTAAAGATTTTGCAAGAAAACGGAATAACGGATAAAAACATAACCGTTATAACAAACGATTTTCACGAATACAGAGCCTGCAAATTTGCCGAGAAATGCGGTTTAATTCCCCATTCTTACCCAAGCAAAACACCGTGGAACGGATATATGCCATTTGCTTCAAGAGAAGTTTACGGCATACTTTATCAGGTTTTTCTCTAAAGAAAATCGCCGAAGGAGGGCTTAAACTTCCTTCGGCGTTTTTATTTGCACATAATTCAGCTAAGCGGCATTGCGAGCGTGCCGTAAAACACCGACTTATTGCCAAATCGCAAAAACAGCGCTATAATCTAATCATAAAATTCTGCAACAAGTTTAATCTGCATCAAAGAAAAGGGGTGCTGTTTATGTGGGTTGTTTATGCATTCGGCTCGGCATTTTTTGCCGGAATAACCGCCGTTTTTGCAAAATGCGGAATTAAAAAAACGGATTCGGACGCCGCAACCGCCGTGCGAACAATAATTGTGCTTGCCTTTTCATGGCTGATGGTGCTTATAGTTGGCTCGGCGCACACAATCGGCGATATTTCCGCAAAAACATGGATATTCTTGGTGCTTTCCGGGATTGCCACGGGCGCATCTTGGCTTTGTTATTTTAAGGCATTGCAAACAGGCGATATAAACAAAGTGGTGCCGATTGACAAATCAAGCACGGTGCTTACCATTTTGCTTGCCTTTATATTTTTGGGAGAAAAAATAACTGCCGCAAAGGGCATTGCCGTTGCTTTGATTGCTGCCGGAACCTTTATGATGATTGAAAAAAAAGAAAGCGATTCAGATAAAAAAGGCAGCAAAAGCGGCCTGATTTATGCGGCACTTTCTGCAATTTTTGCCGCACTGACTTCTATTCTGGGTAAAATAGGCATAGACGGCGTTGAATCCAATTTGGGCACGGCTATTCGCACGGGCGTTGTGCTGATCATGGCATGGCTTATCGTTTTTATAAAAGGCAAAGGAAGCACCCTGCGCCGAATTCCAAAAAACGAGCTTGGCTTCATTTGCCTTTCCGGAATTGCAACAGGAGGCTCTTGGCTTTGCTATTACAAAGCACTTCAAGGCGGGCTTGCCACGGTGGTTGTGCCGATTGATAAGCTGAGCATCCTTGTTTCAATTGCATTTTCCGCAATTGTCTTTAAAGAGAGATTAACAAAAAAAGCCGCATTCGGCTTGGCTTTTATAGTTTGCGGCACACTTTTAATGCTTGTTAAAAGCTGACGACTTATCGCCGAAATCCGTTTTGCACACATAAAATCAAACAACGCAACAATAAAGGGCAGTTCGCAAGAACTGCCCTTCAAGTTTATTCTGCAAATTATTTGGCTGCGGAAACGGGGCTGCAGAAATCGCTGTAAATATAGCCGCCCTGATAATTTTTCCAGCAACGAACACGAACATAATACTGCTTTGCAGGCTTGCTTGTGTTGATGGTGTAGCTTGTGGAGAAAGTGCCGTTTATCCAAGCACCGTTTTTATCAGTTTGGAAAGTTGGGTCTGTTGACCACTGCAAATAATAGCCGTGGCACGCAACATAATTCCAGCTTGCCGAAAGCGAATAGGTGCCGTTTGCCGAAATTGTGAAGTTTGTGGGAGGCTCGCAAGCCGCACAAACACGGTAAGTGGCATCTGCCGTATCACCGGTGCTGCTGATTGCAACAACCTTTATATCATATTCCCAAGCAGGGTTAAAATCATGAAAAGCTATATCGCTTGTTTTAACCTCGCCCTTAAAAGTGTTTGCGCCGTTTGTAACATCATAAACCTTATAGCTTACGGCATTTTTGCAATCCGACCAATCAAGCCACAGGGATCTGCCGCCGTTGCCTCTGCCCGTTACTTCAAAATTTGCCGGAGTTGACGGCTTAACGGCTTCCTTTGCAAACTCAACCGAAACGCTGTATGTTTGCGTTGCGTTTGACGGAATATCAGAGCCGTAATATGCGCCGCATTTAAGAAGATAAGTTGTGCCGGCAAAAAGCTTAACTGTTGTTTTGCATTCATTGCCCACATATTCTGTTTTTTGATTTTGAACCTCTTCCTGAGTGGTGGATTCAAGCAAAAACCAATGCGGCTGATATTTGATATCGTCCGAATGTGATTCAAAAACATAATTTGCCGTTTGAGTGGGTTTAAAAGTTAATGTGGCAAATTTACTTGAGCTTGAAACGGAAACATAAGCGGGAGAGCCAACATCAAGCACCGTTTTGCCTGCATCTGCGTTTTTAATATCATAATCCGCATGAATATATTTGCTTTTTCCGTTTTTGCCGATTGCAACAGCCGTGAGCGAAGTGCTTTTGCTTAAAGTAACCGGCCCTGCCAGTGCATTGCCGTTAGTTAAAGTAGGCACTGTGTTATCAGTTGTGTACATAACAGTTGTGCCGCTCGGAGCGGTTGCGGAAACGGTGATTGCAGAAGAATAACTGCCGCTTGACTTACTCAGAACAGGAGACTGAAGAAGTGCATCCTCATATAATGCAGAGAAATTCAAAATGCCTGCGCCGCACCAATTTGTGCCTGTGTTATCATTTATTGGGAAAGCGGCGGATTTTATTTTTGATTCAAGCTGACTTGCTTTAAGGCTGCCGTCCATTGAAAGCAAGGTTGCCGCAGCCGCACTTACAAACGGAGTTGCAAGTGAGGTGCCGCTAACATTTCTTGTGTAGCCGCCACCGATATTTGTTGTGTAAATATGAGTGCCGGGTGCTGCAATATCAACAACGGAACCATAGTTTGAATAAGCGGCCTTGTTATTATCCGAATCGGAAGCCGCAACCGTTATAACCTGCGGAATTGATGCAGGGAAATAGCTTGAAGCGTCTTCATTGCTGTTGCCTGCTGCAGAAACAATTGTGCAGCCTTTTTTATCAAGCTCAGAAACAACATTTTCAAAATAATTTCTTGTGCTTGTTGAATCGCCTGTTGCCTTAATTACCAAAGACATATTAAGTATTTTCGGCGCATTTTGCTCGGAAACAATTGTTTTTAATGCGGAAACAATATAACTCATTGTGCTGTTACCGTTTGAATCCGCAATTTTATATGATTTAATTTTAACGCTCTCAGGTGAGTTTTGAGCGATAACACCGGCAACCTGGGTGCCGTGGCCGAGTTGATCTGCCCCGGTGCCCGAACCTATGAGATCCAAGCCGTCGCCCACAACTCTGTTTTTAAGATCCGGATGAGTGCCGTCAACGCCCGAATCAATAACGGCAACAGTTACATCATTTAGCTTTTTGCCGGAGCTTTTTATTGAATTTATGGTTTCTTCCGATTCAACTCTTTCATTGCCCCAAGTTTCAGATTTATATTCCGTTGCATTTACATCTGCGGTTTTTGCAATCAAGTCGTAATCGGCATCATACCCATCTGCCAAAAGTGCTTTTAAAGCACTTGCGGCGGAAGCATCATCTGCAAATTGAAGCACAGTAACTCCCACTGAGCTGACTTTTTCAATTTCGCCGTAACTCTTTGAAAGCTTATCGGCATAAACCAAAATTCTGTCCTCAACCGCAAGCTGAGTGCTGTTTTGATTAAGGGCATAATCCTCATCGCCGTCGTATTCACTTACAATGCGATTAACGCTTTTTGAAAACGCAGCAACACTTTTTCGATTTGCCTCTGCCGCGAACACGCTTTGGCACGGCGACAAAACGCCGCAAACCATAACGGCAGCCAACAATAAACCGATTGCTTTTTTCATATACTTCTTTCCTTTCGTGAAATCGCCTTTTTGCAAAACATGCATCAAGAAACGACTCCATAATCTAATTTCATTATACAATTTCACTTGCGCTTTGGCAATACATCAAAATTTAGGAAATCACAGCTTTTTACACACAAAAACATTCCAGCCCTTTTCGGAGCGTGTTTCTGTAATATCAAAGCCGTTTTGCTCAAGCGAACGCTCAACCTCTGCCTTGCGGCTGTCTATAATTCCGCCGGTTATATAAACACCGTGCTTATCAAGAAACTTGGCGGCATCTTCATTGAGCTTCATAACCACATCTGCAACAATATTTGCAATTATGATTTTATAAGTGCCGCTTACACATTCGGAAAGATCGCCTTTTGCCGCCGTAAATACAGGGGGCTCAAATCCGTTTTTCTTTGCATTTTCAAGGGCGGTTTTAACAGCCAGTTCATCAATATCCGTGCCGAAAGCACTTTTTGCGCCAAGCAACAGGGCAGCTATTGAAAGTATGCCGCTTCCGCACCCGATATCAAGCACCGTTGATTCATCGTTTACATATTCTTCAAGCATTTCAAGGCAAAGCCTTGTGGTTGGGTGGCTGCCAGTGCCGAATGCAAGCCCCGGCTCAATATCAAGAATCAAGCGCCCCTTTGCATCATAATCTTTTTCCCATTCAGGCCTTATAAGCAGTTTTTCGCCTATCGGCATAGGATGAAAATATTGTTTCCAATTATTCACCCAATCCTCTGCTTTGCAATCCGCAATGGTTATTTCGCACGGAATACCATCTGCATCAAGCCTGTCTTTAACAAAAGCAACAGCTTCCGCAGGGCTTTCATTTGGATCTATATAGATATGAATAGTTGATTTTGTGCGATCTTTTTTCAGTAAATCCTCATCAATTAAATCAACGTGGGCAACCTGCAAGGTTTCCTCCACCAAATCCGAATAATCCTCTATATAAATTCCGTACGGCACCGCCATATTTGCAATATTGCCTGCTGTTTCCGTATATTTTGAATCAACCGTTACCGACACTTCGGTCCAGCTTTGCTGCTGAAAATCCTCCGCCATAATCATTCTCCTTTTTAAACTGCTGTGCCTTAATCATCCAAATTAACAATATGCTCCGTGCCGGAAAGGCCGTGGTTATAAAGCTTTCTGTTATCAAGCGACCATTGCCTGTCCGTAAACTTACCGGGTGCCACCTTATCGGTTGCACTGTGGAATTCAAATATTTCCGCATCCAATGTATCAAGCGCAGACAAAATTTCTGCCTCCAAAAACATGGGCCTTACTGGCGATCCGTATTCCGGCACCCCATGGTGGCTTAAAATCATATGTTCAAGCAGCGCAACTTTTTCGCTCGTTATGCCAAGCTCTTTTGCTGCATCTGCCACATAATAGGCGCCCTCAACCAAGTGGCCGATAAGCTCGCCCTCTGTTGAATAACCCTTAACGAGGCCGCTTTTTGCAAAAGTAAATTCCCAAGTTTTTGCAACATCATGCAAAATCGCACCGGAAAGCAGCAAATCCCTGTTTATGTTAGGATAGATTCTGCATATTTCTTCTGCCATGCGAACTATTGATATTGTGTGAAGCATAAGCCCGCCGAGCATTGCATGGTGCAGCCTGAAAGCCGCAGGGCATGTTATGAGCAAATCCTTTTTATCTTTCATTATTTTTGAAACGATTGCCTTAAGCTCTTCATCCTTAAAAGCATTTACTCTTTTCATAAGCATATTAAATATATCAAGCCCTCCTACATCTGATGAAGGAACAAGATCGGCAAGATTATATTCATCGCCGGAAGAAGCAGGCCTGATTTGAGCAATTCTAAACTGATCTCTGCCGTTATACTGCTCTACATTGCCGCGAACCTTAACAACCATTTCCTCTTCAAAAATGCCGCTTGCGTTATAATCCCACAGCTTTGCAGGCAATTCGCCGCTTTTATCACCTATAATCAAATCCAAATAAGTTGCGCCGTTTTTTGTTTTCTTTTCTTCACATTTTTTTATGAGCACAAAGCCCTCTGCCATACCGTTTGGAAGCGGATTGAAATTCATATTTTTACCTCGCCTAATATTTTAATAAATTGCTTTTTTCAAACTCAATTATATAACAAAATGAATTATTTATCAATTGCCTGTAAACATTATTCATATACTATTCACCGTTCTTGACAAATGCGCTTTTCGTTGTTAAACTATAATTTAATAATTATAGATTTTGTTAAACAGACAAACACAATATTATTAACGGAGGCATTCAAGTGAACTTCGACAATTTATGTATGAATTGCTTTGAAAAGCTTACTCAGGGCAGCGTTTGCGCAAACTGCGGATTTGATAACGATTCTGTTTCGGATATGCTGTTTTTGCCGCGCAAAACTCTGCTATCCGGCAGATACCTTGTGGGCAATTCGCTTTCTAAAGAGAGCGATGCGGTAACATATATAGGGCTTGACACGGAAACCGGTTCAACGGTAACAATAAGAGAATTTATGCCGGCAGGCATTGCAAACAGGCTTGAGGGAAACCTTAATGCACATGTGCGTGAAAAATACAAAAAAACATTTGACGGCTGCAAGAAATCATTTATAAAACTTTGGAACACGCTCAAGGGGATGAATTCCCTTTCGGCAGTTATTCCCGTTTTGGATGTGTTTGAGGAAAACGAAACAGCATATGCAATTTCTGAAAAAATGGCAACCGTTTCCCTGCGTGATTTTCTTATAAGAAACAGCGACAACATAATTCCTTGGGACAAAGCGCGCCTTATGTTTATGCCCGTGCTCACAACGCTTGAAAAGCTGCATGAAAACGGAATTATTCACGGCTGCATAAATCCGGACAATCTTGTGCTTTGCAAAGACGGCAAAGTGCGCCTTGCAGGATTTTGCATAAGCGAATGCAACATGGCAGGCACCGAGCTTGAGTTTAACGAAAATGAGGGCTACACGGCGCTGGAGCAATACAACAACAACCACAAGGTTTGCCCTGCGACGGACATTTATGCATTTTCGGCTTGCATTTACAGAGCATTGGTGGGAACAAATCCGCCCGGCGCACTTGCAAGAGAAACAAATGATAAGCTGATGATACCGAATGTTATTGCCGAAAAAATACCGGCATATGTAATAAAAGCACTCGGTGCAGGGCTTCAAATTTATCCCGAAAGACGAATTCAAAGCGTTTATGATTACAGAGAGCTCTTAAACGCCGCACCGTCCGTTGTTGCAAAAGCTGCAGAAATTCAGGCAACAGAGCAAAGAAGCAACTTACCCGAAGAGAAGAAGCACGAAAGCCCTGCAAAAGCGGAAAAGGCAAAGAAAAAAGGAAACAAAGGCAAGCTGATTGCAATTATATTGGCTGTTGTTGCCGTTGTGGCGGCAGCGGTTTATGTGTTTGGCTTTTCCGGGCTTATAAACAGCAAGGAAACAACAGTGCCGCAAACGACGGCAGCACCCGTTACTGTGCCCGATTTTTCAACACAGGGCTACACCGAATCAGACATTAAAAACGGAGCTGCATGGAACCAGCAATTTAAAATATCATTCAATTATGCATATAATCCCGAATGCGAAGCCGGCATTGTTTATGAGCAAAGCATTAAAGCCGGCGAAACAGTGCCGCAAGGCTCTGCAATTGTGCTGACGGTAAGCAAGGGCACAGAAATGGCAACCGTGCCCGATGTAGGAAGCCTGACTTCGGAAGAAGCTCAAAAGCAGCTTGAAGCACTTGGATTTAAGGTTAAGACAATTCCGGTTTACAATAACGGCAGCTACACTCCGAACACTGTTAAGAAAACAGGCGGAACGGCACCGGCAGCGGGCGAAAGCGTTGAAAAAGGCACAACCGTTATCATTCAGGTATACGGCGAAGAAGAAACAACAACCGCACCTCCGGCACAAACCGAGCCTGCCGTTACACAATAAACAAAAGCGAACTTTGATAAGCCACCCTAAAACGGGCAATAAAAGCCCCTCTTGATGTTTAATTCACACCAAGAGGGGCTTCTTATTTTCAAATGCTTTATCACATTTGAACACTATTTAATAACTGCCTGCGGCAAAAAGGCCGCCGCAACACAAACCGCAACACTGAGAATTGCATAAACAAGTGCAATTGCCGTGCTTCCGGATTTAAACAGCTGTGCAGTTTCAAGAGAAAATGTTGAAAATGTTGTAAAGCCGCCGCAAATGCCAACCTTCAGCAGCAAAACAAGGCGCGCATCCAAATTATTGCTTTTTGCGGCGAATGCGGCAATTATTCCGATTGCAAGAGCACCGAGTGCATTCACTATAAATGTGTTCACGGGAAACCCGGCAGGATTTTTAATGGGAGCAAGGCTCATCAAATATCGCAAAACGGCACCGATAAAACCGCCGATGCCGACAAGAATACAATTTAACACAACAAAACCTCCGTTTTTTTATAAGCATACCAAATATAATACAACTCGACAAGAGTGTTGCAGTTCAAAAAATTCCAAAAAATTTACGGCACACAAAAAAACAATCCGCCGATACAAAAGTATCGGCGGATTTCTTAATATCATTGCACAGGCTTTAAATTCTTGCATTCAGCCTTTAAAGCCAACAAATTCTATGAAAAAGTTTTTTCCAAAATACTGTGGTCACGAACATTTATATAACCGTTTCCGTCTGCATCAAGCGATGCATCATAATTCGCATCGCCCTTTTTACTGTTGAAGGCAGCCTTAAAATCTGCCGAGTGAACATCGCCGCAAACAGTGCATTTTTCGGTGAACACATAATTTGAATACGACTGAGCCGCATATGAATGGCTTACAGCCCAAACGGCATAAATTTCGGTGTCTTGAGTAATATTCCGAGCTGCCGCACTCCAGCTTGGGCACACCATACCGGATGGAGCCTGAGGGAACTGCGGAGCATCAACATTACCGCCGGACACCGCATATGCATAATCAAGCACATTGCCGCCCTGAGAATCACTGAAGCTGACTTTATAGAAATTCTTTGTAAGATTCATATGAACGGTTAAATTCTGAGCCCCGGCACAGGAAACATCATACTCATAGTCAATGCCTGCCGAGATAATCGAATAATCCGTAAATTCAAATTCCGAAGTTTCACCGTTATAGCCGGTGTAGCCCTCTTCATCGTTTTCATTAGGAAGGCTTGAAGCCGCAACTTTATCGGCAGCAAGCGAAACGGGTGCCGAAAGCGTTTTACCCGAAAATGCCGCCGCTGCATCTATTGTTTGATTGCCGATGTTATAAGAGGTTACTTTGTTTTCAAGCAAAGCATTTGCGGAAAGATCAAGTGCCGCAATATTGTTATAACAACAGGTTAAATCCGAAAGCTGAGTATTTGCAGAAAGATTGAGCGAAGAAAGCTTATTATACGCACAGTTCAACTGGGTTAAATTTTTGCACATACTTAAATCAAGCACCGAAAGCGCACAACCGTTGCAAATAAGCTTTGTTACCGAGGAAGATAAGGTTAAGCTTGAAAGATTTTCATTAACCGAGCACACAAGATCCGTGAGCGCAGTGTTTTTTGAAACATCAAGCGAGGTTAAATTATTGCCCTGCACATAAAGCTTTTGCAAATTTAAAAGTGCGGAAAAATCTGCTTTTTCAATTCCCAAATCGCCTGCATAAAGCTGTTCAATCGCAGTAAAATATTCAATGCCCTTTAAATCAAGAATTTCATCTGCATAAAGAACAAAATTCAAACTTTTTACTGCTGCAATTTCAGATTCGCTTAAAGTGCCGCTTGAATCAAGATCAAAATTTTCAAGCACAACTTCACGGAAGCTTTTATCCGGAAAATGAGCCGCATCAATTGCCACAACATCCTGCGCACTTGCGCTTATCAGCCCCGTGAGGCTGACAAGTGCAAGAATTACTGCCGATAAGGCGGAGGTTATTTTTTTTATTGTTTTTGCCATTTTAACTCCTCTCCGTTATCTGCCGATTGCGAAAGATACCGGGATGGTATTTGTGATTTCTGAGCCATCGCTCAAAGTTACGGTGCAGGTTATTGTTGCAGACCCGCCTCTTGCCGAGGTGCATTTAACAAGCCCGTTTTGATCAACGGTGATGCTGTTACTGCTGCTGCTCCATTTAACCGAGGTGTAAGCTTCTGCAGCTTCGGGATATGTGTTTATTGAAAGCTGAACGGTTTGGTTTATAACAACAAAAGCCTTATAGGAAACACTTTCAACTTCTGCACCGCCGTAAACAAACTTAAAGGATTCAATAAGCTGAACTTTATCGGTTATCTTAATGTTTTTTGTTACGGTTGATTCACGGCCGTAATCATCAACAACCGTGTAAGTAATATCAACAGAGCCGAAAGCATCATCGTTTGCCTTTGTAATCGTGGCAGTGTTGCCCGAAACGGAAACATTAACCGATTTTTCATTTGCAAAAGTTATTTGCGATGATTTGATCATTGCACCATCGGCACAGGAAGCATTAACAACAACCGTATTTGCCTCGTCCTTAACATAGGTTGCGCCGTTTTCAATTTCTGCGCCGTTTACCGCAAGCACAAGGTTGCCCGGAGCTATGAACGGATGCTCTGCAAGCTCGTTATACGCCGTTTGAAGCGCCGTGAGAGCCGAATCAATCGCATCTTGGGTTGAGAAATAATCGGAATTTACTTTAACGGCATTTTCATATGCTGTTTTAAATGCCATACCGTAATCATAAGCATAATCCATATAATTTACGGAGGCATATTGCTTAACCGCAGCATTGAGAGCCGTATTGTCATTTGTTGTGAACGCTCTTACGGAAGCAGAAATGCCGCCGTCTGCCGAATAAGCGGTGATTGTGCATTCGCCTGCTTTAACAAATGTTACAACGCCTTTTTCATCAACCGTTGCAATATTTTCATCCGATGATTTGTAAACGCAGGTTTTTACAGTCGGAACGGCAAAAGCACTTGTGCCCGAAACCGTTGGATTCAAGGTTACGGTGGTGCCCGGTGCGCCGTGAACGATTTCTTCAGAGAAGCTTACGCTGCTGACTACATTACGAACAAATGAAACATAAACCGAACTTTCTGCCGTGTTGCCTGCTTCATCGGTTGCCGTTGCGGTGATGAGCGCATAACCGCCAAACGCAGTATTATTTGTTACAACGCCGTTTTCATCAACGCTTATGCTGCCGTTTGAAGATTTCCAACTTACAGTTGCTCCGCAGCTTTCCGCAGGATCAAATACCGCAACAAGATTTACGGAAATTCCGTTAATTGATGTTGCATTATATCTGATGAAGCCGGGGTTTAATTCCGTTCCGTTTGAACCTTCTGCAAGAGAAAGGCTAACGCTCTTAACGGGAACGAAAAGCACAAGATTGTTGAATGAATCATTGAGCTTAACAATCATTTTTTCAACATCTTCCTGGCTTGCGATTGAATCCGTAACAATGGATTTTGCAAGATCTATATTGGTTTTAAGCGCTGCAAGAGAAGCATTTGTGTAAGTGTGAGTATCTTTATTTTCAAGATAGAAATCATTATATTTCTGATACAGCGCCGCAAGTTCGGAATAATCAACGGAAAGCGTTACCGTGCAGCTTGCTTTATAAGAGCCGTCAAATGTTTCTGCCGTAATAACCGCAGTGCCGTTGTTGCGAGGTGTTACCGTGCCGTTTTCATCAACGGTTGCAACGCTGTTATCGCTTGAATACCAAATAACATCCTTAACCTTGGCATCACTTGGCTCAACATTTGCGGTGAGCTTAAATTCGCCTGCATTTGCATATTGCTGAACAGTTTGCTTATCAAGCGAAATACCGGTTACAATTTCTGTGGCAACAACAACCCTGAGCTGCCTTTCAACAGTTCTGCCGTAAGTATCCGTAGCAGTGCAAAGCACGGTTGCCTTAGCGGTTCCTCCTGTTGTGCTGCTTGTGATTGTGATGGTGTTTTCGCCTATTTCAACATTTGCGCCGCTTGTTTTATCAACTACATTCCATTTAAGCGAGGTGTAGTTATCTTTTGCCGCTTCGGGAATTGAAGCCGTTAAAACAGTTCTGTTATACAGAAGCTTCTTACCCTGGTAAGAATGTGTTGCGGCATCGGCGGCCAATGTGCCGTTGCTCTTTGATTCATAGCTTATTGCGCCGCGTGTTTGATTGTTATAAGCAACATTTATTGTTTCCGCCTTAACAAACTCATTGCCTGCAAGCGCCTCACCTGCCGCATTAAGCTTTTCTGCGGCATTATTGATTTGTTCCTGATTGAGTGTGTTATCAACAAGAGCCGCCTGTGCTTCTTCAAGCGCAGCCTTAAACGCCATACCTACGGAATATTTATAATCCATATAGTTGACATTTTTGTACTTTTCAATCGCCTCGCTGAGGGCTGCTCTGTCGCCGTCTGTAGAAACGGCACATTCATCAGTGAAACCGCCATCGCAGGTGATAACACGAATTTTAGTTGCACCCGCACCGGTGAATGTTACAAGGCCGTTTTCATCAACAGTTGCAACATTTTCATCATCAGAAACCCATTGAACGGCTTTGATGCTGGCCGAACCTGTTGCCGTGATAAGTGTGCCTTCCGGCTCAATAACGGGAACAAGCTGTGCCGTTGAGCCAACGCTGCCCGTTATGCTCTTTTCCGTAAGGCTTACGCCGGTAACCGGATAATAAGCAAATGAAACCCAAACATCATCACTATATGTTTTGCCGAAATGATCAGTAACCGTGCAAACGATTCTGCCGTAAACGCCCTTATCCTTAAGGATGTTGGTTTTATCAACGGGCCTTGCGATACCGTCCTGAGAAACGGAAATATCATCGCTGTTTTCCGAGGTCCACACAACGCTTTTGTAATCCGCATTGTTGGGATAAAGCCTTACTTTCAGATCAAGCTGA
Organism: uncultured Anaerotruncus sp.; assembly: GCA_900539775.1. Taxonomy (GTDB): domain Bacteria; phylum Bacillota; class Clostridia; order Oscillospirales; family Acutalibacteraceae; genus Eubacterium_R. The sequence continues at coordinate 205,417 of UQDL01000003.1, forward strand.
GCCTTACTGTAATCATACTCGCCTTTGAGCAATTTAAGATTATACTGATAATAATCTGCTGTTGGCTCGCCGTCCTTATAAAGCTCAATCTTTTGAACAAATGTGTATTTTTTAAGCCCTTTATAAGCAGCTTCAAGTTCTGCATACATTTGCTCTACCTCATCCTGAGTTGAAGCATTTGCAGCTATTAAATCGGAAGCCTCTTTAATTTTTGAGGTATAAGCCTCATAAGTATCAGGATAATAGTTTTCTCTTTGAAGATTAAAGCTGATATAAGTATTTACAAGCTCCTGAAGCTTATCATAATTTGTTACAACATTAACTTTGCATTCGGCAGCAAAACCGCCGTCTGCCGTAACGGCAGTGATAACGCAATCGCCGCCGTAATTAAATGTGAGATTGCCATTTTGATCTACACTTGCAACTTTATCATTGCTTGAATACCAAACAACATCCTTGATATCAGCCGTTGAGCCGATCAAATTTTTCGGCAGCACTGTGGCTTTAAGCTGCTGAGGCTCCCCGACCTTTGCGCCAACGATGCTTTCGGCAGAAAGCTCAATGCCCGTTGCCTGAGTTTTTGCGAATGCAACATTAACACTTTCGGAAACGGTTTCTCCGAAATAATCCGTTACGGTAACGGTTATAACTGCGTGGCAGGCGCTGTTTGAAACAGGTCTGCAAAGGCCGTTGTTATCAACCGAAACGGCAGAAGGATCACTTGAGCTCCACTCAATTTTGCTGTACATGGCGCTCTTTGGCTTTAATTCATACTTAAGCTGGCATTTTGCTTTTTTATAATTTGCAACTGCGCCAACCTTAACGCTTATATTTTCGTCGACTTCCTCTGCGGAGCTGTTTAAGATTTTAACACCGCCGAGGCCGACATAACCGCCGAGGCGATAGAAGATATAAAGAAGCTCATCGGAATAAGTATCAACCATATTTTGAGCGGCAAGCGGAGCTTCATTGGAAAGATAATAGCAATAATTGAGCTTTCTCATATACTCTTTGTATGTTGCAGCATTATCTTTGTTCTTTTTGATTACCGTGTGCTCGCAAAGATCAAGGATTTCATTAAGCCTTGCTTTATCCGGATAAGAGGTAACCGTGGTGCTGTCCACAATTGCGCCGTCTGCCGAAACACAATAGATTGTTACAACGCCCACATCATTTGCGCTTATGATTGCATTGCCGTTTTCATCAACCGATTCGATTGAAACAATATCAGGATCGCTTGAATACCAATTTGTGTGGTAGCATGTGTATGCAGAGCCGGTAAAACCGGCTGTGTAGCTTGGCTTCAGGGTGTGCGTAACTTCCATTGTGGTGCCGTTTGTGATTGAAATATCTTTAGTATCAATCGTGTTTGATTCGGCATAATTTCTTGTTACCGCAATAGTGAGCACATCGCTTTTAACCGTGCCGTCATCGGAAACGCAATAAACATTAACGGCGGTTGCCTTTTCAACGGCTGCTTTCATTTTAACTTCTGCCGTGCCGTCTTTGTTATCTTTTAAACTGTAATCCTCTTCATTATCTATAAACCAATGAATGGTTTTATTTGTTGCATTATCGGGAGAGATTGTTGCCTGAACAACACAACCGTTGCCGGCAAGACCGCTTCCAACCGTTTTTTTAACAGTTGCATAATGATAAGTTATACCGTTTATTTCAACATCCTTGGTTGTGAGCGTGCCTCCGCTTGTTGTGCCCGTGGCGGTAATTTTAATTTCGCTTACGGGTTGGCCGTTATCAACTGTTGTTTCGCCCGTTGCGGATGAAATTTCATAATAATTTGAGCCTACCAGAGAATAGCCGGTTTTAGCCATGCAGGCAATGCGGCTTGTGCCGCCGGAAACAGCGGTGTAAACGCCGTTGCAATCCACCTTGCCTATTCCGTCCGTAACAGAGCCGTCATTCATAACGGGATTGCCGCTTTCATCGGTTAGCAAATTGCCTTCTTCATCTTTTTCCTGATAAGGCTTTGTTGCCCATTGATACTCAGTTTTGCCTGTTTCGGAATTAACGGTTGCAATGCCCCATTGAAGTGAAAGATATTTTGAGTTTTGCGCTCTTTCCGGATAAACCGTGGCACTGAGCTGCTGAGTTTCACCTATATTGACGGTGGATTTTTCTTTATTTATAACAACATCGGATATTTGATTATCGCCCGTTTTACCCGTTACCGTGATTGTGATTGTTTTCTTAACATCGTTTGCTGCGGATGTGGCGATAATATCCACGGTTTGCTGCGAATACTGACCGAGCGATCCGCCTGCATCTCTGCCCGTTACCGTGCCCGTGATCGGATCAACGGAAGCAACTGCGGGATTTGAAGATTCCCAAGTAATATCGGAGGTGTTTGCGGCTTCGGGCTTTGCATTTTCTATCGTCAGATAGATTTTCTCGCCCTCTTTAACCGTGTTTACACCCTTAATATCAAAGTTTGTGCACGGCACGCCTTCAATAACCGTGAAGGTGACTGAATCGTTTGTTGTGAACTGCAAAATAAGGTTTGCAATAATCTTAATCGCCGTGGCAGTAAGCTGAACGGCATCTGCCGAATCGCCCACTATATCCTTGATTGCAAAGCAGGCATCAAGAATTGCCATAAGCACATTTCTGTTTATATCAAGGCCGAGTTTAATAAGAATATCGGCTATTTTGCCCGTATCTATTGTGCCTGTGTTTTGCAGCTTATAGAGATAGTTTATGTATTTAAGAAGATTTTGAATAAATCCATCCGTATCCGGCGACACAAGAATCGTTACGGTGCCGGTGTTTTTAAATGTTACAAGCCCGGAATCCGTTACCGTTGCAACAGCCTTGCCGGAGCTGAGAACAGATGAATTTTTAACCGAATAAATTACGCCCATATGAAGCCTTGTGGGCGTGGTGCAGGCGGAAATTTGCTGCGTTGTGCCCTTTGCAACGGTTGTTGGCAGATTTTGCTTATTTGTGATGTGAGTGCCGTTCGGAAGAAAATCGGCCCAATATTCCTGGCTTTTTTTAACGCAAACCTCAAAGCTGTCTGTTGCAAGCTCTTTACCGTCACCGTCATAAAGCGTGCAAGAGATAACCGTGTTTACCTTATCAAGATATTTTCTCAGCGAATCAACAAGCTCGCCCTTATAGGACTCAATATATTTTGCCAAAACGGAATCCGAACCGAAAGCGGCCTCAACAGCTGCAATGATTTCATCGGTGTCCATAGTATCAACATTGATTTTATCATTAAAGAGGGCTTTTTCAAGCGCCTTCTTCATAATTCCGCCCACAAGCGGAATTGTGGCAACCTCATTATCAAGCCAAAGCCTTACGGCGGCACCCTTTGAAGAATCAAAGGCACGAACAATACCCTCCGGCGTTACATCACACACCGTTGGAGTATCACTGTCCCACTTAACATAACCGTTTGTGGGAATTTCGCAATCCTTCAGCTTATACTGAAACTGCTTTTTGTCTGCCTCATACATATACTCAATGTACTTGGTTTTGCCGTCTTCCTGATAAGTGGGAACGAGTGTGCCGTCCTCATAAAGAATTTCAAGCTCGTAAACGGGTATAACACCGCCGTCCCCTTCTGCCGCAACAGCCGCAAAACCGGGCGAAATAACGCCTATAACGGTTACAATTGCAAGCAGAACGCTCAAAATCTTTTTTCTTACGGAAAATGCTTTCATAAAATTTCCTCCGTTTCGATAAACAACTTCATCACACAAAAAAATTCGCGCGCGGGCGCAAAGATTAAAATATGCTACTTATATTATATATAATTGCAGAGCTTAAAACAATTGCCATTATTTACAAAAAATTCAATATTCGTTTGGTGAATACATCTAAACAAAACGAAGCTTTTTTTGACAAATTAAATATGTTTAATTTAAACAAAATTAAACAGTGAATTTTGTGACATTAAACAAAATATTTTATGTGTAAAAAGTGCAGTTTCAAAAATCTGATCATCAGTTTTTTTATGATTTACAATGTTTTTCAATTGACTTTGAAATAAAAAAGCACTGCGCATTTTGCACAGTGCTTTGCTTATTTTTATAAATTGCTTTACCGCTTTTAAGAAAAAATATTCTTTCTTTTGCGATTCGGTTTAATAAAAATCATCAAACACATCAAGCTCGCAAATCGTTGCCATAGAACCGTCTCTTTGCGTGATAAGTTTTCTTGTTTCCTTAACCTTTTTAGGCTGAGCGCCCTTGGGACTTATCTCATAATACGCCTCGCTGCGGCCTTTTTTCATGAGATCCTTATGTATTTTTGCTGCAATCTCATCGCTGTTTCCGATTATTATTTTAGACAGATCACCGCCAAAGCGTTCAAAAAACTCCGTTTTTGAATAACCCGTAAGTTTAGCAAAATCGCCGCTTATAACCTGGCAGGAAAATACGCTTTCCGTTTTGGTAAAGAAGAATGCTCCGCTTAAATTTTCAAGCAGATTTATCAATCTTTCATTAGCCTCATCCGCCTTTGCCTCTGCGGCTTTAACTCTTGTTATATCCGTAAATACCGCATTAAAAACAGGGCATCCGTCTTCCGACGTTTTATGAACGGCAGAGTTAAATTTGCACCATCTGTATTTATCTTTGTGCTGCTTTATTCTGCACACCAAATCAATATCATCGCCGGTTGCCATTGAGCTGCCGATTGCCTGAAACACAAGTGTTTTATCTTCCGGGTGAATCAAATCATCAATTCTGTAAACCTGCTTTTTATAAGCCTCTTTTGTTGTTCCGAAAAGGCGGCAGGCGCTTTCGTTAAGATAAATCACTTCAAAGTGCATATTGGGAGTTACCTTAAAAAGGCAAACGCCGCCCGTTACAAGATCAATCAACTGATTTATTTCGTTTGCTTCTTCCTTTAACCGCCTGTTTTTTTCTCTGCTTTTTGAAACATCGGCAAACACCAGGCGGCACAATGGCGAATTCTCATAATTCTGCGCCGTGCAATGCACATAAACCGGATTGCCTGCCTTATTTACTATATCAACATCTGTATAAATATACGGCGAATCCTTTTTGCAGATTTTTTCAATGATCTGCTGGCGTTCGGCAGGGATAACAATATCCTGCAAAAAGAGCTTGCCTTGTTTTATTTTGGAAGGATGCACTCCCGTAAATTCGGAAAAATGACTGTCCGAATCAATAATTTTAAAGTTATCCTCTTTATCCACCACGCAGTTTAAAAATTCAACTTCGTAGGCTCTGTCCTCATTTGTTTCGGTCACGGCGAATAAAACTCCTTTCAAAAGCTTTGCCGCAGGGAAAATCCCTGATAATTTTCTAACAATATATTATATCGTCATTATAACACAAAAATAATGCAAAAGCGAATTTTTTGTTAATAATTCTGCTGAAAAATAAGTTTTACTATATGCAAAGGCAAAACAATGTGTTATTATACTAATGATAATTTTTTATGATATCATAATCATATAAAAAAGGAGAATCATAATGGCAAAGGTACATCGAGTTTACGTTGAAAAAACAAAAGAAAATGCCGTTGAAGCAAGGCAAATAATGGAAGACCTTATTTCAAATGTTGGCATTACGGGGCTGGAGGATTTGCGCCTTATCAACAGATATGACGCACAAGGACTCAGCGACGAGGAATTTGAAAAAGCATCAAGGCTGATTCTTTCGGAGCCGAACCTTGATAACATTTACAATGAAATCAATATTCCCGCCGATTGGAAATATTTCGTTACGGAATATCTTCCCGGCCAATACGACCAAAGAGCAGACAGTGCGGCGCAGTGCATTCAGCTGCTTACCGCCGGCGAAAGGCCGCTTGTTGCAAGTGCAAAGGTTATTGCCGTTAAAGGTGATATAACAGATGCAGAATTTGAAAAAATCAAATCATACATAATCAATCCCGTTGAATCAAGAATTGCATCCGAGGATTTGCCGCAAACACTTGATATTACGGCTGATTCCCCTGCGGATATTATTCGCATAAACGGCTTTGTTTTAAAAACAGATGAAGAAATTGCCGCTTACCATGCATCAATGGGCTTTGCAATGAGTGTTGCAGATCTTTGCTGGGTAAGAGATTATTTTAAAACAGAGGGCAGAGATCCCAGCCTTACGGAGCTTAAGGTTATAGACACCTATTGGAGCGACCATTGCCGCCATACAACTTTTGGCACAAAACTCGATGAAATAACAATAGAAAAATCAAAATACGGCAAGGCTGTTGAAGCTGCCTTGGAGCAATATTTTGCACTTCGCCATGAGGTTTACGGCGAGCGTGAAAGCAAAAAAGATGTTTGCCTTATGGATATGGCTTGCATCGGAGCAAAGGCAATCAAAAAACGCGGCGGGCTTCCCGACCTTGATGAAAGCGAAGAAATCAACGCTTGCTCAATAGAAGTGCCGGTTGAAATAGACGGCAAAACCGAGCAATGGCTTGTTCAGTTCAAAAATGAAACCCATAACCACCCAACCGAAATAGAGCCTTTCGGCGGCGCTGCAACCTGCCTTGGCGGTGCAATCCGTGATCCGCTTTCCGGCCGTGCATATGTTTATCAAGCCATGAGAGTTACCGGCTCCGGAGACCCCACAACACCGTTTGCCGAAACGCTTAACGCAAAACTTCCTCAAAAGAAGATAACAACAGGCGCCGCACAGGGATATTCAAGCTACGGCAACCAAATCGGTCTGGCAACCGGCCAAGTTACGGAGCTTTATGATGACGGCTATGTTGCAAAGCGAATGGAAATAGGTGCGGTTATCGGTGCATCACCGAAAAAGAATGTTGTAAGAGGAATTCCGCAAGAGGGCGACATAATCGTTTTGCTTGGCGGCAGAACAGGGCGTGACGGTTGCGGCGGTGCAACAGGATCATCCAAAGCCCACAACAGTTCATCAATAGAAACCTGCGGCGCAGAGGTGCAAAAAGGTAACCCGCCCACAGAAAGAAAAATTCAAAGGCTTTTCCGCAACGAAGATGTTGCGCAAATGATTAAGCGCTGCAACGACTTTGGCGCAGGCGGTGTTTCCGTTGCCATAGGCGAGCTTGCAGACGGCCTTGATATAGATCTTGATAAAGTTCCGAAAAAATATGACGGGCTTGACGGCACAGAGCTTGCAATTTCCGAATCACAGGAAAGGATGGCGGTTGTGCTCAACAAAGAGGATGTTGAAAAATTCATTTCTCTTTCAAATGCAGAAAACCTTGAGGCAACTCCCGTTGCGGTTGTAACTTCCGCAAACCGCCTTACGATGACATGGCGCGGAGACAAAATCGTTGACATCAGCCGCGATTTTCTTAACACAAACGGCGTTACACAGCATGCGAATGCCGAAATCACGGCAATTGACGATTCTGCAAATTACAGAAATATTATTCCTGCCGAAGTTGAAGGCAAAAGCGGCTCCGAAGCTTTAAAGGCAAATCTTGCAAGGCTTGAGGTTTGCGGCCAAAAGGGCCTTTCCGAAAGATTTGACTCTTCCATCGGAGCGGCAACGGTTAACATGCCGTTTGCCGGCAAATATCAACTTACTCCTGAAGAAGCAATGGTTGCAAAGCTTCCGTTGCTTAAAGGCGAAACAGACACGGCAACTGTTATGGCATACGGTTTTATTCCCAAGCTTTCAAGCTGGAGCCCGTTCCATTCTGCTGCATTTGCCGTTACCGAGTCTCTTGCAAAGCTTGCGGCGGTAGGCTGTGATCCAAGCAAAGCAAGGCTTACATTCCAAGAGTATTTTGAAAGACTTAACAATGACCCCAAGCGTTGGGGCAAGCCGACTGCAGCATTGCTCGGCTCAATAGATGCACAAATCGGCTACGGCACTCCATCCATCGGCGGCAAGGACAGTATGAGCGGTTCTTTCAACGAACTTGATGTTCCGCCAACGCTTGTTTCTTTTGCAGTAGGCATGAGTGAGGCTTCAAAAACAGGCACGGCTCTTTTCCAAAGCTCTAAATCAAAGGTTTATATGCTTGAGGTGCCCACCTGCTCCGAAACAGGAATGCCGAGATACGGCGAAGCAATGAAAATGATGCAAAGCGTTTGCAAAGGCATCCGCAGCGGCGAAATTCTTTCTGCAAGCGTTGTTAAAGAGGGCGGCGCAGCTGCCTGCATCTGTAAGGCTGCATTCGGCGAGAAACGAGGCTTTACATTTGCACAAAATCTTGACTATGAAACTCTTTTTGCCGCAAAGCAGGGCAACATTATTGTTGAAATTGCAGACGGCGATTGCATTGGCTTCATAAACGGAGAAGAAGGCACCGGCAAACTTATCGGCTCAACAAATTCAAACGGCGTTTTCATTCTGAACGGCGATGTTTCAACTGTTGAAGAGCTTATTGAAGCTTGGAGCGGAAAGCTTGAAAAAGTGTTCCCGACAGACAGCGGCGTTAAAGCAGCCATGCCTCAGGAAATTGAGCTTTGCAAAGAGCGCTCCATATTCATTTGCAAAAACAAAGTTGCAAAGCCAAAAGTATTCATTCCTGCATTCCCCGGCACAAACTGTGAGGTGGATTCCGCAAGAGCTTTCGAAAAAGCAGGCGCAGAGGCAAACATTCTTGTTGTTAATAATCTCTCTCCTGCTTCAATCAATGAAACAATAGACAAAATGGTTTCCCTTATCAACGAAAGCCAGATCGTTATGCTTCCCGGCGGATTTTCAGGCGGCGACGAGCCCGAGGGCTCAGGCAAATTTATTGCCACAACATTCAGAAATCCCAAGGTCAAAGAGGCGGTTGACAAGTTGCTTAATTGCAGAGACGGCCTTATGCTCGGCATATGCAACGGCTTCCAGGCTCTTATAAAGCTTGGCCTTGTTCCCTATGGCAAAATCGTTGAAATAAACAAAAACGACCCCACCCTTACATTTAACACAATCGGCAGGCACATATCCTCCGTGGCATACACAAGAGTGGCAAGCGTTAAATCTCCTTGGCTTGCAGGCACGCAGGCAGGTGATGTTTTCGCCGTTCCGATTTCACACGGCGAAGGCAGATTTACGGCAGACGCAGAAACAATTAAACGCCTTGCCGAAAACGGACAAATCGCAACACAATATGTTGATCCCAGCGGAGAACCCGTTGCAGAAATGCCGTTTAATCCTAACGGCTCTGTTTGCGCAATAGAAGGCATTACTTCGCCGGACGGCAGAGTGCTCGGCAAAATGGGCCACTGCGAAAGAAAAGGCGAAAACCTTTATAAGAATGTTCCGTTTGAAAAGGATATGAAAATTTTTGAAAGCGGCGTAAACTATTTTAAATAATCCAAAAATATGATGCCCTGTGCCGAAAGGTGCGGGGCATACGCCGAACAAAACAGAAAGAGGACTGCTTTTAATGAAATATGTTGTTGTTTTATATGACGGAATGGCTGATTATCCCGTTCCGGCACTTGGCGGCAAAACCCCGATGATGGTTGCAAAAAAGCCAAATCTTGATTACTTGGCACAAAGAAGCGAGGTTGGCTTGGTGAGAACCGTTGCAACGGGGCTGAAGCCGGGCTCAGATGTTGCAAACATGAGCGTTTTGGGCTTTGACCCAATGAAATATTACACAGGCAGAAGCCCGCTTGAGGCGGCATCCATGGGGATAGACATGAAACCGAGCGATGTTTCGCTGCGCTGCAACCTTGTTACCCTTTCGGAAGATAACAAACCATACGAAGAAAAAACAATTGAGGATTATTGTGCCGATGATATTTCAACCGAAGAGGCTGCCGAACTTATCAAAGCCATTCAGGAAAAATTCGGTAACAACACATTTCATTATTATCCCGGAGTTTCTTACAGGCACTGCCTTATTTGGAAAAACGGCACCACAGATTTGGGAAACATGACTGCCCCGCACGATATTACGGGCAAGGTTATAACCGATTATCTTTCAGATTCCGAAAACGCAAAGCCTCTTATTCAAATGATGAAAGATTCATACGAGCTGCTTGAAAACCATCCCATAAACATTGCAAGAAAAGCAAAAGGCAAGCGCCCCGCCAATTCAATTTGGCTTTGGGGCGAGGGCACAAGGCCGTCAATCGGCTCTTTCGAGCAAATTCACGGCATCACCGGCGGAATGGTTTCGGCAGTTGATTTGCTTAAAGGCATTGCGAGCTGCGCGGGAATGGAGGTTGCCGATGTTCCCGGTGCCACCGGATATATAGACACTAATTTTGAAGGCAAAGCAAATGCTGCGCTTGATATTTTAACAAGGCATGATTTCGTTTATGTTCATTTTGAAGCAACGGATGAATGCGGCCACAGAAACGAGCCTGAAAACAAGGTTAAGGCAATTGAACTTATAGACAGCCGTGTGCTTCCGCTTTTGTTTGAAGGACTTAAAAAATATGATGACTATAAAATCATGGTGCTTCCGGACCACCCGACTCCGATAGTAACAAGAACTCATGCATCAGACCCTGTTCCGTATCTTATTTATCACAAAAAAGGTGAAATAAAGGGTGTTGACACAATCAACGAGGAAACAGCCAAAGAAACGGGCAATTTCATTGATTTCGGCCCAAGCATCATGACTCATTTCATAAAGGATTGATTGTTTTGAAAAAAACGGTTTTATGTATGTCTGTGCTTTTGGTTGCAATCGCAATGGTTTTTGCAAGCTGTTCGGCTGAAAAGCCTGCAGGCGGCAGCAATGCAAAAGAACCCGAATCGCAAAGTGCAGGAGCAAACACGGGTGAGGAAGCCTCCACAGAAACCGCCCTTTTGGAAACGGGCGAAACAGTTTCATTTTCCGTTACATCGGAAGAGGCAAAAAACATTGCATTTGAGGCTTTGCAAAAAAAATGCAGTGCAGGCGAATACGGCAGTATAAACGACTTTGAATTTGAAGAATCAACGCTTCTTGGCTCGAAACAGGCAAAGTGCGGATTCAACACAGGATTTGAAGGTTGCCAAAACACAACAGGGCACGCTTATTATTTTGTGTCTTTCAAATACACACCGGAGCTTTGCGACATTGCATATTTTTGCGTTGACGCAATAACGGGGGACATACTTTTTGAAAGCTACATGGGCGACTGATATTGATAATTAAGAGAGGATAAAACAATTATGAGAAAAGATACAATTTGCGTGCAAGGCGCATACAAACCTAAAAACGGAGAACCTAGAGTTATGCCGATTGTGCAAAGCACAACCTTTAAATATGACTCAAGCCAAGAAATGGGCGACCTTTTTGACCTAAAGAAAAGCGGCTATTTTTATTCACGCCTGCAAAACCCAACCTGTGATCTTGCTGCAGCAAAAATAGCTATGCTTGAAGGCGGCGTTGCGGGCATGCTTACATCCAGCGGCCAGGCGGCAAACTTTTATGCGGTTTTCAACATTGCAAGCGCAGGCGACCATGTTGTTTCCAGCGCGGCTATCTACGGCGGCACATTTAATCTTTTTAATGTAACAATGCGCAAATTGGGCATTGATTTCACCTTTGTTTCGCCAACCGCAAGCGAGGAGGAAATTCAGGCCGCAATTCAGCCAAACACCAAATGCATTTTCGGCGAAACAATTTCAAATCCGAGCCTTGATATTATGGATATTGAAACTTTTGCCAAGGTTGCACACAAAAACGGAATTCCGCTTATTATAGACAACACCTTTGCAACTCCGATAAATTGCAGACCGTTTGAATTCGGTTGTGATATAGTTACCCACTCAACCACAAAATACATGGAAGGCCACGCCTCTACCATAGGCGGCGCAATAGTTGACAGCGGCAAATTTGATTGGGAGCAAAACGATAAATTTCCCGGCTTAACAACTCCCGACGAAAGCTATCACGGCTTAACCTACACCAAGGATTTCGGCGAAGCGGCCTATATCACAAAGGCAACAGCTCAGCTTATGAGAGATCTTGGCTCAATCCCGGCGGCAAACAATGCATGGCTTCTTAATTTGGGGCTTGAAACACTGCACTTAAGAATGCCCCGACACTGCGAAAATGCAAAAAAAGTGGCAGAATATCTTAAAAACAATGAAAAAATCACTTGGGTGAAATGTGCAATGCTTGATGATGATTCACAGCATGAAATTGCAATGAAATATATGCCAAACGGCACCTGCGGAGTTGTTTCCTTCGGAATTAAAGGCGGAAGAGAAGCCGCCACCGTATTTATGGACAGCTTAAAGCTTGCGGCAATCGTTACCCACGTAGCAGATGCACGCACTTGCTGCCTTCATCCTGCATCAACCACTCACCGCCAGCTTACGGATAAGGAGCTTGAGGAATGCGGCGTTACTCCCGATTTGCTTCGCTTTTCATGCGGAATTGAGGATGCAGACGATATTATTGAGGATATTCAGCAAGCTTTGGATAAAATATAACATAGGCTTACGCCGAAAACTAAAATAAAGGTTTATAAAAATGTTTGTAGATATAGCAAAAATTAAAATCAAAGCAGGTGACGGCGGCGCAGGAGCAGTTGCTTTCCACCGTGAAAAATATGTTGCATCAGGCGGACCGGACGGCGGAGACGGCGGCAATGGCGGCGACATTGTTTTCGTTGTTGACGACAATCTTGCAACGCTTGCAGATTTTAGGTATAAAAGAAAATATGCGGCAAAGAACGGCCTGCCCGGAGAGGGAAACAAAAAGCACGGCAAAAACGGTGCCGATCTTGAAATCAAAGTGCCCCGCGGCACAATAATTAAAGAATCAAACAGCGGTGCCGTAATGGCTGATATGAGCAAAACAGAGCGCTTTGTGGCTGCAAAAGGCGGCAAGGGCGGATGGGGCAACAGGCACTTTGCAACACCTACAAGGCAGGTGCCTCGTTTTTCAAAGCCCGGTGTTCCGGGAGAAGAATGGGAAGTCAGCCTTGAACTGAAGCTTTTGGCGGATGTGGGGCTTTTGGGCTATCCGTCAGTCGGAAAGTCAAGCCTTATTTCCGTTGTTTCGCAAGCAAAGCCAAAAATCGGCGACTATCATTTCACTACTCTTTCGCCTAATTTAGGCGTTGTTTCAATGGGCGAAGGCAATTCCTTTGTTATTGCTGATATTCCCGGCCTTATTGAGGGCGCAAGCGACGGAGTTGGGCTCGGCCATGAATTTTTAAAGCATGTTGAGCGCTGCCGACTTTTAATTCACATAGTGGATGTCAGCGGTTTTGAAGGCAGAGATCCCAAGCAGGATTTTGAGCAAATAAACAAAGAGCTTGTTAAGTTTAACCCAGAGCTTGCAGAGCGGCCGCAAATAGTGGCCGGCAACAAAATAGACATGGCTACCCCGGAGCAAATTGAAAATTTCAAAAATTGGATTGAAGCTCAGGGATATGAATATTATTCAATTTGTGCGCCTATTTCAGAGGGCACACAAGAACTTATGAATGCCGTTTGGCATAAGCTGCAAACGCTTCCGCCCATCAAAGAATATGAAGCGGAGGAAATTCCACTTGATAGCCTTATGAAAAATGATGAAGGCTTCAAGATCACCGAGCCTGAAAAAGGCTATTTTGTTGTGGAAGCATCTTGGTTTCCCCGTGTTCTGCGCGGCATAGATGTTGAGGATTATGAAAGTCTGCAATATATGCAGCGTGTGCTTCAAAAAAGCGGAGTGTTTGATGCGCTTGTTGAGCGCGGTATAGAAGAGGGCGACACGGTTTCAATTTATGATATAGAATTTGAATACACACCGTAATAAAACAACATAAAAGAGGATTTGCTTTAGCAAGCAAATCCTCTTTTTCATTATTATAATACCTATTATATGCATACAGTTTAATTTTGCAGTGACTCAGAAAACATCTGCGTTATTTTTTCCGCAAGCGGCGCATACTTTGGCAAATCAAGCCTGAAATCCTCTTTCAAAATATCATCTGCACAACGGCGGCACTCTGCAAGAATTTCAGTGTTAGAAAGCATATCTGCAATTTTAAGTTCCGGCAAACCGTGTTGCCTGTTGCCGAAGAAATCACCGGGGCCGCGCTGTTTTAAATCCTCATCCGCTATTTTAAAGCCATCGCTGTATTTTTTCATTATTTGCAAACGCTCACGGGCTGTTTCGCTTTCACTGTCCGAAACAAGCACACAATAAGATTGCGCCTTTCCCCTGCCGACTCTGCCCCTCAGCTGATGAAGCTGCGAAAGCCCAAATCGTTCTGCATTTTCAATAATCATAACGCTTGCATTCGGCACATCAACGCCAACTTCAACCACGGTGGTGGCAACAAGAATCTTAATATGGCCTGAGACAAACCCCGCCATAACCCTTTCCTTTGATTTGGAATTCATTTTGCCGTGCAACACACCAAGATTTATCCCTTTGAAAGCGCCGTTTGCAAGCTGCTCGGCATATTCCTCTGCCGGCAGCAAATCGCTTTCTCCGGCTTCAACAAGCGGGCACACAATATATGCCTGCTGCCCTGCCGCAATTTGCTTTTTTACAAATTCATAAAGGCGTTTATGATAGCGTGAATCAACCACATCCGTGCGTATTTTTTGCCTGCCGGGCGGCAATTCATCAAGAATTGAAATATCAAGATCACCGTAAATCATAAGTGCAAGAGTTCTCGGGATCGGCGTAGCGCTCATAACAAGAGTGTGCACCTCGCTGCCCTTTTCCGCAAGACTTGCTCTTTGATTAACTCCAAAGCGATGCTGCTCATCCGTTATTACAAGACCGAGATTTTTAAAATCAACATCCTTTTGAATAAGCGCATGAGTGCCTATTGCAAGCTGTGCTTCTCCGCATGCAAGCGCTGCTTTTATTCGCCGCTTTTCTGCTGCCGGAGTGCTGCCCGTAAGCAACTCCGTTTTTATTCCGGCACCTCCGAGCAAATTTGACAGAGTTTCATAATGCTGATTTGCCAATATTTCGGTAGGCGCCATCAGGGCACACTGAAATCCGTTTTTAACGGCGGTATATATAACTCCCGCTGCAACAGCCGTTTTACCGCTGCCCACATCACCCTGCAAAAGCCTGTTCATCGGATATTTGCCTTGCATATCGGCAACACAATCCTTAACCGCACGCAGCTGAGCACCGGTTGGGCTAAAAGGAAGCAGGTGCAAAAATTCTTGGGTAAAATCATTTATTATTCTTATATGGCTTTCACGGCGTTTTTTGCTTTTAAGCTTCAGTAAGCCGAGCTGCAGTGTTAAAAGTTCCTCAAAAATGAGCCTTTTTCGAGCAGCTGCAAGCAATTCAAAACTGTTTGGAAAATGAATATTGCGCATTGCCGCAGTTAAATCAATCAAATCATATTTTTGCCGTATTTCCTGTGGCAGAGTTTCTGCAAATTCACCGTGCTGTTCCAAAGCCGTTCTTACCAGCTTTTCAATGGCGGCGGATGAAAGCTTTTCCGTTGCCCTGTAAATGGGATGAATCCCTGCATTATCTTTTGCAGGCAGAATTTGCGGTGAGTTCATTTCGGCAAAAGACAGTCTTTTCTCTATTTTTCCGAAAAGAATATAATCCTCGTATATTTTGAGGGATTTTGCCAAAAATTTCTGATTGAAAAGTGTTGCATGAATAACCGTTTTTCCATCCGTAAAATCACATTTATACAAAGTCATTCCACGGCGAACCATATGCTCTTTCACATTGCTGATAAGCGTTGCCTTAATGCAGGCATTTTCGCCGCTTTCGCAATCGGAAACAAGCATTTCATGCGAAAAATCCCGATAATCACGGGGATAATATTCAAAAAGCTGCTCTATTGTGAAAATGCCGAGCTTGTTTAAAAGCCCGGCTCTTTTTTCTCCAACACCCTTTAGGTATCTGATATCGGTCATATTACTCCACCGAAATAATAAAATAGTAAATCGGCTGGCCGCCGTTTACGATGCTGATTTCAACTTCATCTCCGTATTTATCGGCAAGTCTGCGTTTAACCTCCTCGGCATCCGCCTCGGTTGCATCTGCTCCGTAAATAATGGTGATAATGCTGCTTTGGTATTTTTTAAACACTTTAACGGCAGATTTATAAGCAATATCCGTTATATCGCTGCCGGTGTATTTGATTTTGCCGTTGCAAAGGCCCATAATTTCGCCCTGCTTAATCGGCACACCTTCAATTTCACTGTCTCTTGCGGCAAAAGTTACCTGTGCGGTTTCCACATTTTCGGCAGCTTCCATCATTGCCATTTGATTTTCATTTGCATCCGCAGTTTCATCAAACATAAGCATTGCCGAAATCCCCTGCGGAATGGTTTTTGTTTGCAGCACACGCACTTCCCTGCCCTCTGCAAGGTTGATTGCCTGTTCTGCCGCCATAATGATGTTTTTATTATTAGGCAACACAAAAACTGTTTTTGCCGGGGTTGCCATAATGGCATTCAATATATCATCGGTTGAAGGGTTCATCGTTTGGCCGCCGCTTACAACAACATCGGCGCCTATATCTTTAAAGAGCTCTTGAAGCCCCTCACCTGCGCAAACAGCCACAAAACCGTATTTATTAACAGCCTCGGCTTTTGGCATAACGGGCTTCTGACCGTTGCCAACGCCTTCAGTTGCATTTCTGTGCTGATAGCGCATATTATCTATTTTAATGTTTATAAGCTGGCCGTATTTAAGCGCCGCCTGAATAACATTGCCCGGCTCATTTGAATGAACATGAACCTTAATAATATCATTATCGTCAACCACAACAACACAATCGCCGATTGATTCCAAAAATGCCCTAAGCTTCAAAGGATCCTTTTCCTTTGCTGACTTTGATTTTTCTATTAAAAATTCCGAAC
Organism: uncultured Anaerotruncus sp.; assembly: GCA_900539775.1. Lineage (GTDB taxonomy): Bacteria > Bacillota > Clostridia > Oscillospirales > Acutalibacteraceae > Eubacterium_R. Next base: position 222,093 of record UQDL01000003.1, read on the forward strand.
AATAACCGAATTCAATATCATCCGATGCATTGGCAACCGTGCTTTTCACCGGTGTTGAAACCGGCTGAACTCCGCTGCCTTCTATCGGCTGAACAATAACGCCGTTTTCCCAAACGCTTTTTATACCTTCTAAAATAAGCACAAGCCCGCTGCCGCCCGCATCAACAACACCTGCCTGCTTAAGAACAGGTAAAAGATCGGGCGTTTGAGCAAGAGCTTCCTTTGCACCCTTGAGAGCTTCAAAAGAAACAACAAGCGGATTTTCCTCTGTGTCTGCAATTTTGCCTGCAGCCTCGGAGGCTTTTCTTATAACCGTCAGAATTGTGCCCTCGGTTGGTTTCATAACCGCTTTATAAGCAGCCTTAACACCAAGCTCAAGAGCATTTGCAATTGCTTTTGAATCAGCAACCTCAAGCCCTTTAAATCCTTTTGAAAATCCCCTAAAAATGAGGGAAAGAATAACGCCGCTGTTTCCCCTTGCACCCCTGAGCAAAGCCGAAGCGCACCTTGCCGATGCATCGCCGATTGTGCAGTCATCCGGCAAAACGGCCATTTCTTTTGCCGCTGCACCGATTGTCATGCTCATATTTGTGCCCGTATCACCATCCGGAACGGGGAAAATATTAAGCGCATCAACCTCGCTGCGGCTGTTTGCAATATTGTTTGAGGCGGAAATTACTCCGTCACGAAACATTTTTCCTGTAATCATTGCAGAATAATCTCCTTTAGTTTATAGCGTCCACATACACATTAACTTTAGACACTTTTAAATCAGTTACGGTTTCAACCGAATAACGCACCTTGTTTGTGATGCTGTTTGCAATTGCGTTAATATTAACGCCGTATGAAACGGAAATATGCAAATCTATAACAAGGCTGCCGTTTACACTTTTAACAACAACACCCTGATTATAATTATCCTTATCCGCTTTGCTTTTTATGATTTGCTTAATGCTTTGCACCGGGTTAAAATTATTAACCATTCCGGTAACGCCGAAGCAAGACTGAGCCACCTGGCCAACAAGCTTTTCAAAATAATTATTTGTGATTTCGATATATCCGTTTGGATTTTCAAATTTAATCATATCGGCTCTTAACCTTTCCGACTCTTGGCAGAGTCTGTTATCGTCCGCTTGTGCGGAACAATATTCTTAAATGATTATAATATATTTTTTCTGTTATATCAATATATAAAAATATTAACTCTTAATTATTGTTCCGAATTAAAATACCAATTTTCTATATTTGCGAAGCAATCGTAATATGAGCTTTGCACATCTCCGTTCATTGCTTTTGTGAAACACACCATGCCTTTTCTGTAAAGAAGCGGAATATAAGGCATTTCATCCGAAAAGGCAAGCAGAAATGTGCCAAGCTTGTCGTTTCCGCTCATATAGTTACCGTAAGCAGCGGCACAGCCGCCGTTTTCAATGTCTATTCCGTAATGCGTTGCACCGTCTGCCGCAAAAAACGAATTAAGGCACATATCCGGCGAAAGCTTTGTTTCTCCTATATAGAGATTGAAGCTTTCGCTTTCAACATATTGCCTGTATTTTTCATTATCCGGTTCCTCATACAGCGAAACATAAAACCCCACGGCTTCAAGCTCTTGCTTTATAAGCTTTGCACACGAAAGTCGCTCGCTGTTTGAAGAATTAACCAGTATGCTAAGCGACGGCGAGTTAACGCCGCTTTTGGCAAGCGCCTGAGTTGCGGCATCCGTGTCTGCATCTTCATCAAAAAGCTTTGTTTGCGACAATTCAAATTGCGGATTAAACACCCCGGTTGCAGACTGAGCAAAACCACCGTATGCACTTTTTACAAGCGTGTTTCTGCTTACGGCAAGCGAGATGGCTTTTCTTATATCTGCATTTGCTGTTACTCCGCTTTTATTATTAACACCTAAATAAACAAGATTATTCATATTCAGCAGCTTTTTGTTTGCCGTTATTTTTTGAGATGTGTTAACGCTCAAATCCCTGAAAGCAAAGCTGATGTTGCCTATATTTACGGCATTGTCAACCGAATCCTGCGCTGCTATGTTTTCAAGGTGAATCACAGTTAAATGCGGCGCAAAATCAGAGGCGGTGTTTGCCTTAAGCACTGTTTCACCGTTTTCATTTGCAAAATAATATCTGCCGCTGCCAATGGGATAATCGCCGTCCGGCTTTCTGCTTTCAATCGGGAAAACGAGCAGGTTGTGCGCATAGCTGTTTGGATAAGCCAAATGAAACACTATTTCCGAATCCGATGATTTTGAGCATGAACTGATTCCCGCAAGTGAATTGCCCCAAAAGGCAGATTCCTTTGCGGCATTAAAAGAGCTTACAACATCATCTGCCGTAAGTGCACTGCCATTTGAATATTTAATGCCCAAAGTTATGCCCACTTTAAGCGTTTCGCTGTCTGTATACTCATAGCTTGAAGCTATGTTAAGACTTGCCTTAAAATTTTCATCAAGCTTAAACAAAGGTTCAAAAACAAGCTGCGAAAGCACCTGATTGTTTAAGGTGGTGCATTTCAGCGGATCCAAACTGTCAGATTGAGTATAGCTGAGCTTAAATGTAGTGGCGTCTTCGGGGATAACAGCCTCTTTTTCAATCACGGCAGGTGTGGTGGAAGACTCTCCCTCGGGCGACTTGCTGCAGGCGGTTAAGGCAAATGCCGCAATTGAAACCGCCAAAAGCAGCGCAATTATTCTTTTTGCCATTTTTACCTCCTGAATATTTCTGTGTAAACGGTTTTACCCGTTTTATTGTCTGTTTCAAAAAAGCAACCTTCAACAACGCAAGGGCCGTCTTCATTTTTAAATTTCACCGGAAGCCCGGTACAAAATTTCTCTATCACACATTTCGGCGCAACGCCCAAAACAGAATCACGAGGGCCGGTCATTCCAAGATCGGTTATGTAACCTGTTCCGTTTGGCAGAATTTGATTGTCTGAAGTTTGCACATGAGTGTGAGTGCCGAAAACGACAGACACTTCACCGTCAAGGTAAAAACCCAGTGCTCTTTTTTCGCTTGTTGCTTCGGCGTGAAAATCAATAATTATAATGCTTGCCTCGGCTTCACGGGCCATTAAAATTTCTTGCTTGGCACATTCAAACGGATTGCGAACGGGCTCCGAATAGGTTGCACCTTGCAAATTTATAACGGCAGCCTTCAAATATCCTTTGTCAACAACAACCATTCCCCTGCCGGGTGCGGATGAATGATAGTTTGCAGGGCGAATTATGTATTTTTCATGCTCAAGATAATCATAAATTTCCGGCCGGCGAAGTGAATGATTGCCAAGCGTTATAACATCTGCACCGGCATCAAAAACGCTTTGTGCCGATTTAGGAGTAACGCCGTTGCCGGCAGCCGAATTCTCGGCATTAACTATTGTTAAATCGGCCGAATAATCGCGCTTTAGCTTTGGCAGAGTTTTCATTAAATAATCGCAGCCGAACGGCGACACTACATCGCCCACAGTAAGTATTTTCAAATTTACACCGTTTCTATATAATTAGTTTTATATATTATACAATATATAATCTCTAAAAACAACAACCCCCGCCACCGTTTAAAAAAATTAACAATATTTTTTATTTATATCTGCATTTAGTTCAAATTTATTCTTGACAAATTTCTATAATCGGTTATAATAGTAAGCGCATCAAGTGAGGCGCAATTTAATATAGAGGTATAGTGTAACGGTAACACTCCGGACTCTGACTCCGTCATTTAAGGTTCGAATCCTTATACCTCTGCCATTACCTCGGAACATTCGTGTTCCGAGGCTTTTTTATGCCCGAATACTGCTTTTTACGGCGGTATTCAGGCACTTTTTCTTTGCCTCAAAATCTTGTGAGAGTTTTTGAGAGATTCTAAGAGACAGCAAACTTCAAAATTCCAAAGTCATTTTAGTGCGATTTAGGGCATTTATGACTGAGACTTTTGAGAGACATCGCTCAAATCAAAATCGTAACATGAATTGAAATGAGCAAAAAATTTGAGAGACATTTCAAAAAATAATGAAGGCTTAAAAAAGACTAAGTTTATTGCTCTTGCTCTATAATAGAGTGAGGGCAATTTGTTTTGTTAACAATCTATTTGACTTGCAGATACCTTTAATGATATAATCATCTTGCCAGGAAAATTTTATAGTATTTTTAAGTTTTGAAAACCCGAGCGTGTGTTTTTATCTTTTGATAAAAACACACGCTTCTTTGTCATACGCTTGGGTTTTCCAGACTATGAAATTTTCCTGGCAGAAAGTTTGAAGCAAGTGTTTTTTGGGCGTAGCTTCGGCTACGCTCTTTTTGCTTTTCTGCGGTGATTTTAATGGATTATAAAAGCCAAACACGTTGTTTTACAGGGCATCGCAACATTGCCCCATATACGCCCGACACGGTCTTTGAACAGACGAAGGCCATCGTTACCCTGCTTGTTTCTAAAGGTTTCAAATACTTCGGCACAGGTGGTGCTTTGGGGTTTGATACCATTGCTGCACAGGCTGTTTTGTCGGTAAAAGAAAATCATCCCGAAGTTAAACTCATCTTAGTGTTGCCATGTGAAAATCAAACGAAATATTGGAAGCAACAAGATATTGATGTGTATAATGATATTAAATTGAGAGCCGATAAGGTGAAGGTCCTTGCTCCGCATCACTATAACGGCTGTATGCAAAAGAGAAACAGACACCTTGTTGATTGTAGTTCTGCTTGCATTTGCTTTCTGACAAAGCACGAGGGCGGCACGGCATATACTGTTGATTATGCAAAACAAAAGGGTCTTTATTTAATAAATATTGCCGACCGATGCAGTTGAACTTAACAAAAGGATTACTTGTCTGACAAGTTTATATGGTGGAAAGTACGCTCCCTCAATGCTATAATAATTTATAGTTAAGGGGGCGTATTTATGTTTTCGGGAATCTTTATGAAATCTTCAAAATTGCCCGGTATGCTATCCGTAACATCAAAGGAAGGACTTGATTATATGGATATGATTTTGAAAACGACTGACCTCTGCAAAAATTT
>UQDL01000004.1 GCA_900539775.1 uncultured Anaerotruncus sp.
GAGGGCGTGAACGACTATATCACCGCCCCGGTCAATATCCCGGAGCTGATCCGGCAGGTTCTGTTCTTTGTGGAATGAAACGAGCCTACATATTCAAACATCTGCCTCCACAGCGGGGAAAAGAAAAAAACCGCTGACGGGCAGAGGATTTCGTGCGCTTTCCTGTATCACTGACGGATACGGCGGTTTTGAGTAGATCAAGGCCGCCGTTTTTTTGCTTCGACGACCCCTGCACCGTGTTCTGGCATGGCGGCTTTAGGAGGGAGCCGCTATGCAACGAAAACTACTTCGACAAAATCCGACAGGGATTAGCCTGTCAAAAAAAGCCGTCCCCCGGCAGCGGGGACAAGCGGCTGTGCGTATGTACTATACCATGTAGGGAAAGAACATATTGCTTTTTGTTTCGCCCTGTGGGTCTTTGACCTGCCGGGCGAATTTTGTTGTTTCCTGCGGCCTGCTATCCGGCGCAAAAAGAAATTTCAAAAAAGTGAAAAAAGGAGGCGTTTAGCGGGCAGCCAGAGAGATTCCATTCGCTCTATTGGCGGAAAGGGAGAGAACCACCACATCCCCCATAGAAAGGGGGTGAGAAGATGGAAGCGATCCCCCGCAAATACGGTGAATGGAGCCAGTTTGACCGCTACTGCAAGCTGGTTCTGTACCATGAGGCGATAGATTATCTGCGGGAAATGAAGTGCCGCCGCGACCGTGAAGTATCGCTGGACGCTCTTTCCCCGGCTGATTGGGACAAGCTCTCGACCGTAGATCGGTATTCCTGCGACAGCTTTACATTCAGTTCGCATGGTTATGACCTACATATCGACAACGAGCTTGTGGCCGAAGCGTTTGCCAGCCTGCCAAAAGACGAGCAGAGTATTTTGATTCTCCGCTTTGTTCTGGATTTGACTGACGAAGAAATCGGCCGCCTGATGGGAATGTCCCGCAGCGCAGTACAGCGCCACAGGACAAGCACCCTAAAAGACCTGCGTGTAAAATTGATGGCGTTCATGCCGGAGGGAGGTTAAACGCGGATGAAGCAATCCAGTTACAAGGGAAAAAGCCCTCTGCCTGATTTTGTGATCGACGCGGCCTGCGCCGGTAACGCCGAAGCCGTGGAGCGTGTCTTGCAGCATTATGACGGCTATATCAATAAGCTGTGTACCCGGACGCTCCATGACGGCAGCGGCCAGCCTCATATCTGCATTGACGAGTATATGAAGCGCCGATTGCAAATCAAGCTGATCCATTCCATCGTTAGTCCCATTGGCGACTGACGGTTAAGGCCCCGGCCATAGACAGGCGGCTTTCCCTTTCCCCGCCTGCCTGTTTTCCCGGCGGCCCCTTTGCTCCTTGACAAATACGCCCGCAGGACAATGGCGGCGCGTCATAGGGCAGACGGATACATTCTGTCTGCGCCGAGCCGGGCGGCAGGTGCGCCAAGAGGCTTTCCCTCATTGGGGTAAGCGGAGCGATTTTACCGGGCCGTAAAGCAGGTGTGGCAGCCTGCGGGCGACGACGCGCAGGCAGGACAATGATACGCCCTTGTCGTCGTAGTCCGAGCGTTTGAAGCGTCGCAGGCAACGAGCAGGGCCGCGTGAGAACCACGCGGGGGTGAGATTCCCGTGGAGCTGTGCCAGCAGCCATCCGTTATTTTCTGCCCACTTTCACAAAAAACAACCTTTGTTTTGAAAAGAAAGGGGGCCATGTTATGAGTAATAACGATGTGCCTATTTGGGAAAAATACACGCTTACCATTGAGGAAGCGTCCAAATATTTTCGGATTGGGGAAAACAAACTGCGTCGGCTTGCCGAGGAAAACCCCACCGCTGGCTGGGTGATCCTGAACGGCAACCGCATCCAGATCAAGCGGAAGCAGTTTGAAAAAATCATTGATTCCCTTGACACAATATAGTGAAAAAGGGCCTTGCGCGTGTTATAATAGGTTATAAGCGTGTCAAGGCTCTTTCCGTCATGGAAAGGAGCATGACGAAATGCCAAGAAAAGAACGAGATGAAAAAAGACGGGACAACAAAGGCCGCCTTTTGAAGTCTGGAGAGAGCCAGCGATCAGATGGAAGATACGCTTACAAATACATTGACACCTTTGGAGAACCCCAGTTTGTTTACTCATGGAAGTTAGTACCTACCGACAAAGTACCTGCCGGGAAGCGGCCCTGTCTTTCCCTGCGCGAGAAGATCAAGCAGATACAGAAAGACCTTGACGACGGGATAGACACCATCGGCAAGAAAATGACCGTGTGCCAGCTTTATGAAAAGTACACCCGGCAGCGCGGGAATGTGCGGAAAGGAACCCAAAAGAGCCGCCAGCAGTTGATGAAACTTCTGTCCGAAGATAAGCTGGGCGCGGCCAGCATTGACAGCGTGAAGCTGTCTGACGCGAAAGAATGGGCCTTGCGTATGCAGGAAAAGGGCGTTGCCTACAACACCATCTGCAACAGCAAGCGTTCCTTAAAAGCTATCTTTTATATGGCCGTACAGGACGATTGCCTCCGCAAGAATCCCTTTGACTTCCAGATCAATGAGGTTATCAACGACGATACCGTACCAAAGGTGCCGCTTACCCCTACACAGGAAAACGAGCTTTTGGACTTCATGCAGAACGATCCCGTCTATGCCAAGTATTATGACGAGGTGGTGATCCTGCTGGAAACCGGGCTTCGCATTTCCGAACTCTGCGGCCTGACGCCCGTTGACCTGAATTTTGAGAAGCGCTTTGTGAATGTAGACCACCAGCTTTTGAGAAGCACCGAGGACGGCTACTATATCGAAGCGCCAAAAACAGAAAGCGGATTCCGTCAAGTGCCTATGAGCGCAGCCGCCTATGAAGCGTTTGAGCGCGTGTTAAAGAAGCGCAGGGACGGCAGGTGCATTGAGGTTGACGGTTATAAGGACTTCCTGTTCCTGAACCGGGACGGCCTGCCCAAAACCGCCGTCAACTATGACGCCATGTTCAAGTGCCTTGCCAAGAAGTACAACAAGTGCCACAAGGAGCCGCTGCCCGATGTGATGACGCCGCACACCATGCGGCATACATTCTGTACCAGAATGGCAAACGCGGGCATGAACCCCAAGGCATTGCAGTACATCATGGGACACGCCAACATTGTAATGACGCTGAACTATTACGCCCACGCTACTTTCCATTCCGCACAGGAGGAAATGGAACGGCTGCAAGCCAAGGCAAAAACCACCGCAGAGGCCAAGCCGGAGCCTGCGGCGGAAAGCGCCGAGGAAACCAAGGCGGCATAAGTAGTACGCAGAATTTACTACTGCTTTTACTACTTTTGAGAGTGAAAACATGAGGGGTAATAAAAAGATTTGTGAGGTTCTTCCGATATGAAAAGTGCCGGAAAAGCCCGGAATAACGGGCTATACCGGCATATAAGAACATCTAAAGAGATAATTAGAAATCTATTAAATGATTATAGTTAAATATTCTTATTGCAGTTGCATCAGATTTTGAATCTGCCATAAAAGGCGGCTTCACAGGCGGATGGTGGCTTTCATCCGAAGGTGTTTATATTTACGGCGGCTGGTGGAACTGGCTCAACGGTATTGCCGGCTTGATAAACATTCTTTGCATGACAGGCTGGTGGGAAATTTATTCTTCCAAAAACGAGCAAGATATGCTTTGGCCGGATATGACTTGGTGCTACATTCTTGCTTATGATGTGTGGAATTTTGAATATACATATCTTAATCTTCCGTCTCATTCCTGGTATTGCGGACTTGCTTTACTGCTTGCTCCCACATTTGCAAATGCATTTTGGAACAAGGGCGGTTGGATTCAAAACCGTGCAAACACACTTGCAATTTGGTGCATGTTTGCACAGGTATTCCCGCTCTTCCAGGATACGGAACCGTTTGGCGTGCTCACAACGGTTTATCCGGAGGGCTATACCCCTGCAATGATGATGGACGGCATTGCCCCCACATCGGCAAATCCGAAGGCACAGGCTGTTATCTCCATCCTTGCAATTGCAATCAATGTTTGCGTATTTGCCGCAATCATTAAGCGCTCCAAGGCTCAGCACAAGAATCCGTATAAGAATGAAATCTTCACGGATCAAAAGGATTACAAAGCAGCTCTCGAAAGAGCAGCAGAAGCTCATAAGGTTGCATAAATTGTTACCGAATTCTTAAAATAAAAACTCCCCCGTTTCGAATTTATCGAAACGGGGGTTTCTTTTTCAAATGATTATTTTAATAAAATGCCAAAAATTGCCAAACAAAATTTTGAAATTTGAAGCACTTGTTTGGTTTTATTCCTTTGGGGCTCTGTTAAACAAAGTGTTTTTCCATAGCAGCTTTTTCGGCAGCTTTGCAAACTTGGTTTGCTCACAAAAAAGCATTGCCTTTTTAAAGCCGGGTTCCCAGCGCGGCAAATCGGCGCAATTTGGATTTCCGTTTTTTGCAAATTCAACGATTGCGCTTATCATTTCATCGGCAATTTTATAATCTATCTTTTCAAACGGCCGCCAATTTCTTTTCAGCGTATAAAAAACATAAAGCAAATCGCTTGCATGCCATGCTCCGTTTTCATCGCCCGGCAAACGGCGTGCAAAGCAATAGAGATAGCAAGTGCTGCTGTCTTTTTTAATCCACTCTTTAGCAAGAATTCCAAGTATAGCAGGCACTATATCTTCCGTGGTGATGCCTATTATCTTTGGCATTTGAGGAATTGTGCGCATATTAAAGCTTTGCCTTACCAGCAATTTACCGTCATAAACAGGCAAAGTGCAAAGCTTGCTCAGCCTATCTTCCCGGCAGGCTTTTTTCCAAGCAAAATAAAGCGTTTGCGAATCCGCATTTTTGAGCTCTGCCATTGTTTTAACATTTGCATTTTGCATAACTTTTTTCCAAAAGCCTTTTGTTAAAGACGGTTTTAGAGGGCGCACAGTTTTTCGCTGAAGCCCTGCTGCGCTCATCAAAATTGCTTTTTGAACAAGCCCGTTGCAAAGCGGACTTGATATAAGAATATCAACGCTCATTGCGCCCGCACTTTGGCCTGAAAGAGTTATGTTTTTGGAATTTCCGCCAAAAAACGATATATATTTTTCAACCCATTTTATTGCCGTTAGCTGATCATAAAGCCCAAAATTTCCGCAGGCGCCGTCTGCCGCAACATCCGGGTGCGAGCAAAAGCCGAATGCTCCGAGCCTGTAATTAAGATTTACATAAACAACGCCCTTTTCGGCGTATTTTTCACCGCTTATATGTTCTTCATTTGCGCTGCCTCCGGTAAAGCTGCCACCGTGTATATAAATAAGCACCGGAGCATTTTTTGCGGATTTAGGCGCATAAATATTAAGAAAAAGGCAATCTTCGCCATAAGAGAAACTGCTGTTTCTGCGAAATTCTTTATAATAAAAGGAATTAACAACCGCATCATCCTCAAAGGCTCTGTATTGAGGTGAGCAATTGCCGAATTCACAAGCATTGAAGCAGCCGTTTTCATAATCGCACATTTCCGGATACTCCCAGCGCTGTGCCCTTGCGTATCTAATTCCTCTGAATTCCAAATGATTTTCAAATTCAAGCCCCGTAAAAATGCATCCGTTTGCATTTACATCAATTTTGCTCATAAATTCACCCTCTTTTTTCATTATAATAACGAATTTATGAAAAATCAACGAATTTATGTGCCGTCAAAAAGCCGCACGGCAAAACACCGCAGCAAATTAGCGTTGTGAATCTTTCAAAGAGAAACACAGCATTTTTTTACTATATAAAATTCACATTGCAATCTTTTATCCAATAATAGATTTGCACAATATAAGCAAGCACCTGCGGACCTCGCATCAGCTGACCGTACCATGGCTCTTTAAGAGCATCCGGATCCTGCATAAGCGCACGGATTTCCGATTCATTAAGCATTTCGCACAGCGGAGTTGATTTATCTGCCAAAACAGCATCTGCCATTTTGCAAACCTCTTTAAAATAAACGGGATTATGCGTTTTCGGATACGGACTTTTTTTGCGCCAAGCTATTTCATAAGGCAATTCATTTTCAAATGCCTTTCGCAAAACACCCTTTTCCCTGCCTTGCGGCGATTTAAAAGCCCATGGCATATTATAGGCATATTCAACTATACGGTAATCGCAAAAAGGCACTCTTACCTCAAGAGAGCAGTGCATGCTCATCATATCCTTGCGCATAAGCAGGGTTTGCATAAACCAATCCATATTAAGCATAAACATTTCACGCATTCTGCGCTCTGTTTTCGAATCACTTTCAAGATAAGATGTTGAATTAACCGTTTTAAGATATTCGGCATGCACAAATTCCTTGCCGTGCTTAAGCAAGCCGGGCTTTAATATGCTTTGGCGCACATCGGTTGACCTGCTCCACGGAAAAGCTTCATCAAATAAAATATCCCTGTTGTGATACCACGGATAGCCGCCGAAGATTTCATCTGCACATTCGCCGGAAAGTGCCACGGTTTGCTCTTTTTGCACTTCCCTGCAAAACAGCAAAAGCGATGAATCCACATCGGTAAATCCGGGCAGGCTGCGAGCCTGAGTGCTTTCTATAAGAGCCTTTGCAACTGCCTTGTTTCCGAGAACAATATTCTTATGGCGGCTTCCGATATAATCGGAAATAAGGGAAATATAATCACTGTCTTTATTAGGCTGAAAAACACTTGGCTTAAAAAACTTATCATTATCCGTATAATCAACGGAATATGTGCAAAGCTGTCTGCCGCGACTTTTTGCATCATTTGCAGCTATGCGGCTGATTATGGATGAATCAAGCCCGCCGCTTAAAAAAGTGCACAAAGGCACATCGGAAACGAGCTGGCGCTTTATTGCATCCGAAACAAGATAATGCGTGTGCTCAACTGTTTCTGCTTCGCTTTCACAATGCTCCGCTGCAATAATTCTCCAATATCTGGAAATTTGCATTTTTCCGTTTTGCACCGTCATATAACTTGCCGGCGGAAGCTCTTTTATATTTTTAAAAACCGCCGAGCCGATCGGCTTTGCAGGGCCCAACATAAAAATTTGATTAAGCCCGTTTTCATCCACATCCGGCAAAATCTCCGGAATTAAAAGCAGGCTTTTTATGCGGCTTGCAAAAGCAAAAATTTTGCGTTCGGCAGCATAAAACAAGGGCTTAACTCCTATTCTGTCTCTGCAAAGAAAAAGCCTTTTATCCTCATCATTCCACACGGCATAGGCAAAAATGCCGTTTAACCTTTTGCAGCTTTCCTCTTTCCAACAATCATAAGCCTTTAAAACAACTTCCGTATCGCACTTTGTTTCAAAGGAATAGCCTTTGCATATAAGCTCATTTCTGATTTCTTCGGTGTTATAAATTTCGCCGTTATATGTTATGGTATACTTTCCAAAGCTCATGGGCTGTGAGCCTTTTTCGGGATCAATAACGGCAAGGCGCCTGTGAATTAGTGAAATATACGGCTTTATAAAGCAGCCGGCACCGTCCGGCCCTCTTTCCCTAAGGCTGTTGCCGATTTCCGCAGCAAGAATTTTGCGTTCTCTTAAATCAATATCTTCGGATAACATTCCTGCAATTCCGCACATAATACCACCTCAAATATAACTTCATCGTTATATTATGCCCAATTAAAATTTTAGACACTAATTTAAAAAAAGTCTTGACTATAAGGTTTTCTTATGATATATTATTAGAGCGTTAAGAAACGCTGGTGTAGCTCAGTTGGTAGAGCAGCTGATTTGTAATCAGCAGGTCAGGGGTTCAAGTCCGTTCACCAGCTCCAAAAGTTGGTATATCGCATTTTTTAAGCAATATACCAATAAATATGGGAGAGTTCCCGAGCGGCCAAAGGGAACAGACTGTAAATCTGTCGTCACTGACTTCAGTGGTTCGAATCCACTCTCTCCCACCAAATAAAAGCCAATCACTTTTGTGGTTGGCTTTTATTTTTACATTTTATTTGATATAATGGTATCATCAAATACGGAAGTGAGCCGATGCAAATGCCGCTTAAAATTGTGAGAAACGATATAACAAAAATTAAATGCGATGCCATTGTAAATGCCGCAAACAGCAGTTTGCTGGGCGGCGGCGGTGTTGACGGCGCAATTCACAGAGCTGCAGGTGATGGCCTGCTGAGTGAATGCAAAAGGCTTGGGGGCTGCAAAACCGGAAAAGCTAAGATCACAAAAGGATATAATTTACCGTGCAAATATGTTATTCACACCGTGGGCCCGATATGGGAGGGCGGCAATTCCGGCGAAGAGGAAATGCTGAAATCCTGCTACCGTGAATCGCTTAAGCTTGCGCTTGAAAATAATTGCGAAACCTTGGCATTTCCGCTTATTTCATCAGGGGCATACGGTTATCCGAAACAGGAGGCATTGCAAATTGCCGTAAGCGAAATAAGCGAATTCCTGCTGCTGCACGATATGCTTATATATATTGCGGTTTTTGACAAAGTAAGCTTCTGCATAAGCAAAAAGCTTGCTCAAAGCATTGAGGAATATATTGATGAAAACTATATTGCCGATTGCTTTCAATCAATTTCCTCTTGCTTTTATGAAAACGAAAGCGAACCGTTTTCCATAAACAACGATTTTGAACGGGCAAAGCCGTATGACAAAAGCCTTTCTGATGCCGTTGATAATTTAGACGAAAGCTTTTCGCAGGCGCTGCTGAGAATTATAGACGAAAAAGGCTTAACGGATTCCGAAGTTTACAAAAAAGCAAATGTTGACCGCAGACTTTTTTCAAAGATTCGTTCAGATGCAAATTACAAAACAAGCAAGCAAACCGCCTTGGCTTTTGCAATTGCTTTAGAGCTAAGCTTGGACGAAACAAACATTTTTTTGCAAAAAGCCGGCTTTGCACTTTCGCACAGCAGCAAGTTTGATATTATAATTGAATATTTCATAAAAAACAGAAATTATAATATTTTTGAAATTAACGAGGCTCTTTTTGCATTTAACCAGCAAACTCTTGGATAAACAATTGATAACCAATGATAATATGAGATTATAAATATAACCTTAAACAACGAAAAACACCGCCGTTTCCGGCGGTGTTTTTCTTAAGGGGTAAAAATTTATGTAAAGCAATTGCTTGCTTTGGGGCAAATTCAGAGCATTTAAAATGCTCATATATAAACGGAACGGCTTTAGATCCGAAATCCTTGCTCGGAAGCGAGGCTCAGCCCTGCTTCTTAGAAAGCGATGCAAGCAACTTTTTGCCCACACGCCCGTAATCAACATTCAAAATCTTTTCGGACACATGCTTGTTGAAAAATGTAACAAGCGGGCCCGTGCAGAATGCCGTGATAACGGTGCCTATTCCGATATTTTTAATTTCTGAAAAGTTTCCCTTGAAAACAGCTGCTAACCCGCCGCTTACGACAAGGCCTATAAGCACAACGCTTACATCTGTTATTACTCGTGTTACCTTCATTGGCACTTTGGTTCTTTGGGTGATCATAAATGCCACGGTATCATAAGCACCGACGCCGATATCAGCCGTGAAAAATAAGCTTGTGGCGAAGCACATTAAAACAACCGCAACTACCAACAAAACTATTCTTTGAGCAAATACGCCGCTGACAAGGGGAGAGAGAAGCTTTTCAAAAAAATCACAGGTGTAGCCGACTAAAACCATATTAAATGCCGTGCCAACACCGATTAAGCCACGGTGAGCAACTATCAGCGCAACCAGCAAAATAACTGCATTCACAATAAGCTGATATGTGCCGAAGCTCATTCCCACAACCGATGAAATATTCATATTCATTGAGGTGTAAGGATCTACTCCGAAGTTTGAAAGAGAAAACAGCGAAATAGCAAAACCCATTAAAAAGATTCCAACAAAAGAAAGTACTGTGCGTTTTGCCATATGTGTTTGCGAAAACATGTCTTTAATATAGCCCTTTGCTTCATTTGCAAAGTTCTTCATTTCAGACACCCCCGCCTCTTTTCCCTCTTTAAGCACTATTATATACTGTGATTTTGAAAAATCAAGTTTTTTATAAGAGTTTCTATATTTTTGCCATAATGGTAAAGGCATTAACTTGCATTTTGTGCAAGTTGCTCAATAAAAAAGGCTTTTTTTGGCATAAGTAATAAAAGAAAAGGCCGTTTATTTGATAAACGGCCGTTTATTGTAAGGTTTGCGCACAAATGATGTTTGCTATTCCATTTGTTTTCCGAGAAACGCCGCAGCCACCTGCACAAGCTTTATTTCCGTTTCGGTGGGAATATGGTTTTCATCTCCCTGCATTAAAGCAACCGCACCCGAAACATCACCGCCGTAAATAATTGGATAAACCACATTTGCCTTGCGAGCCAATCCCTCAATGGCATTCATGGGCGGCACGTCTCTGGTTGTTATGTGAACCGCCCTGTTTTCCATAAGTTCCTCCAAATTTTTGGTTATGCGGCGCTCTAAAACCTCTCTTTTACTCATTCCCGATGCCGCAATAACATGATCATTATCAACAATCGCAATCGGCAGCCCGCCGTTTTTATGAAGCACCTCTGCATACTGCCCCGCAAAATTGGAAAGCTCCGCTATCGGCGAATATTTTTTAAAAATGACCTCACCCTCCGCATCGGTGAATATTTCCAAAGGGTCACCCTCGTGAATACGAAAGGAACGGCGAATTTCCTTTGGAATAACAATTCTGCCCAAATCATCTATGCGGCGCACAATTCCTGTTGCTTTCATTACAAATTTCTCCCTTTATTTGTATTTTTTCTCTGTTATATTTTGCGCCTCTTTTGCCGCACAATACATAAAACTTGCAGCGGTTTTTTTCCAATTTAAGGGAAATTCAATACTAAAAAGAAAAAACAGTTTATTTTAATTTCGCCTCACCCAATCAAACAAAAAAAGAAAAATAAAAAGCTGCCTCATCGCCGGGCAACGCTCAAAGCACTAAAAATGGGTTTTTGGCGTTTGCCCGCAAATGCAGACAACTTTCATTTGAAATGTGTATTAAATTTTACGGTTTTTTATAAAACGGAGGCAAGCTTTTTTGAAAGTGCGGATTTATAGATGAAAAAGGCAACAATCGCAGTTGAAATTTCCGTTATCCAAAAAGCGCTCCACACTCCGTTTGCGCCAAAGACTTTGCTGAGCAAAAATGCCACGGGAAGAATAACAACCATATATCTGCAAAGCGAAATTGCAAGCGAAGCCACACCGTTTCCGAGTGCCTCTAAAGCGCCGCTTGCCGCCACGCTGACAGACGAAGCAACAAAGCCGATTGCAATTATGCGCAAAGCATAAGTGCCGATTTCAACAGCCTCCGGGCTGCTGCTGAAGATGCCGATGAGCTTATCGGGAATTGCGAAACAAAGCACGGTGCCTACTGCCATTACGCCGACAATAAGCAAAAGCGAAACATTATAAATCTGCTTAACACGCTTTGATTCACCTGCGCCGAAATTATAGCTCAGCACGGGGCGCATTCCCTGCACTATTCCGTTTGCCGTTAAATAAAGAAATGTTTGCAGCTTATAATAAGCGCCGAGCACAAGCACATACACCTGCGAAAATGCGGCAAAAATTGAATTAAGCACCGATATCATAAGTGACGGCAAGGCAAGATTCAGGGCAGCAGGAATGCCGATTGCATACGTTTTGCGGCATATTTTGCCCACACTTTCCATACCCTTAAATCCGATTTTAACGGCCTTTGGCTTAACGGCATAAACAATTATATATATAATCAGCGACGCGGTTTGCCCGATGCCCGTGGCAAGTGCCGCACCCTCTATACCCATTTTCGGGAAGCCGTAGCCGAAAATCATTAAAGGATCAAGCACAATATTTATTATGCACCCCGCCGCCAGGCTTACCATGGAAACAGACATTTTGCCGGCTGCCTGAAAGATTTTTTCAAAGCTCATGGAAGCGGCCTGCGGAATACAAAAGAGAAAAACAATATTGGTATATCTGACCCCATAGCTTATTATCTGCGCATCAGAGGTAAACATTTTTAAAAACGACGGCATAACGGCAATACACACAATCATAAGAACAAGCCCATGCAGCATATTCATAAAAACACCCATTGAGGCAGCCGTGTTTGCAAGCTTGTGCTTGCCTGCGCCGAGGTAATAAGCCATTACGGCATTTATACCTACACCGAAGCCGACTGTTACGGCAATTATTAAATTTTGCAAGGGATACACAAGCGACAGAGCAGTCATTGCATCCTCGCTTATTTTAGCAATAAAATAACTGTCTACAATGTTATAAAGAGAATTTATAAGCATTGAAACCGTCATCGGGAGAGCCATAGTTATAACAAGGCGAGTAACGGGCCTTGTTTTCATAAAAGATTGATCCGCTTTTTCGCTCATTTAAAATCACAGCCTTTCCTGTTTTAATAGAATTGCATAAAAAAACGCCACACAGCCGAAACTGCGTGGCGAAAATCAAAGCAATGCTTTGGAAAAATCCACTCCGTTTAAAACGGTTTTGGGATATATATCCGAGCCGCATAAAAGCAGCGGAATTTTAAATTACCAAGCTCTGAATAAATCAATCTCTGCGGGGGCGACGATGATTACCGTCTCTGCGAGGCTTTCTCGGAGCTTCATCAATGTCGTTTTCAGGTGTAAGACCGTCAAGCTCAATAAGAGCATCTCTTCTTGAAAGATTGATTCTGCCCTGATCGTCTATCTCAATGCACTTAACAACGATTTGATCGCCAACATTAACAACATCTTCAACCTTATCAACGCGCTTAACATCAAGCCTTGAAATATGAACAAGACCTTCCTTGCCGGGAGCGATTTCAACAAATGCGCCGAAATTCATAAGCCTTGTTACAACGCCGTTGTAGAAAGCGCCAACTTCGGGATCTGTTGCGATAAGCTTAACAACATCTCTTGCGCTGTTGCACTTATCAATATCAATACCGCTGATGAACACACGGCCGTCTTCTTCAATATTAACCTTAACATCAAAATCATTCTGGATTTCCTGAATAACCTTGCCGCCCTTGCCGATTACATCGCCGATTTTATCGGGATTGATAGCAAGAGTAACCATCTTGGGAGCATATTTTGAAAGCTCTTTACGAGGCTCGCTGATAACGGGAAGCATGATTTCATCAAGAATATAATTTCTTGCCTTATGAGTTTTTGCAAAGGCTTCCTTAATAATTTCCGGAGTAAGGCCGTGCACTTTAAGATCCATCTGAATAGCTGTGATGCCGTCTTTTGTGCCGGCAACCTTAAAGTCCATATCGCCATAGAAATCTTCAAGGCCCTGGATATCAACCATAGTCATGAAATCGCCGTAAACGCCCTGATCGCCTGTGATAAGGCCGCAGCTGATGCCTGCAACGGGAGCCTTAATCGGAACGCCTGCTGCCATAAGAGAAAGAGTTGAGCCGCAAACGGAGCCCTGAGATGTGGAGCCGTTTGAGGAGAGAACTTCAGATACAACACGAATGCAATACGGGAATTCATCAACGCTTGGGATAACGGGAAGAAGAGCCTTTTCTGCAAGAGCGCCGTGGCCGATTTCTCTTCTGCCGGGGCCTCTTGAGGGCTTGGTTTCGCCAACGCTGTATGACGGGAAGTTATAGTGATGAATATATCTTTTTTCCTGCTGCTCATCAAGGCCGTCAAGCTGCTGGCAATCGCTCATGGGGCCAAGAGTTGTTATTGAAAGAACCTGAGTTTGACCTCTTGTGAAAAGGCCTGAGCCATGAACTCTGTCAAGCAAATCAATCTCAGCATTAAGCGGGCGAATTTCATCAATGCCTCTGCCGTCTACACGCTTATGCTCATCTTTAAGCCAAGCACGAACAACATGCTTTTGAACAAGATACATAATTTCATCGATTTTAGCTTCGCAGCCCTCGAATTTTTCATCAAATTTCTCATGAACTGCCGCATAAATCGGAAGCAAAGCCTCATCACGAACAAGCTTATCATCGGTGTCGAGTGCTTTTTTAACATCTTCAATGCAGAAATCTTCAATTTCTTTAAGAATTTCCGGATCCGGATCAGATGATTCATAAGTAAACTTCGGCTTGCCGATTTCATCAACGATGCCCTGAATGAACTTAACCATCTTTTTATTTTCCTCATGGCCTGCCATAATGGCATCAAACATAACATCATCCGGAATTTCATTACCGCCGGCTTCAATCATTGCAACGAGATCTGCCGTTGAAGCAACCGTAAGAGTAAGATCTGTTTTTTCTCTTTGCTCAAGAGTTGGGTTAAGAACTATTTCGCCATCAACAAGGCCTACATTTACGGAAGAAATCGGGCCGTCCCACGGGATATCCGAAACTGCGATTGCGGCGGAAACACCGATTGCTGCAGTAACCTCAGGTGAGCAATCCGGATCAACAGACATAACTGTTGCAACAACGGAGCAATCATTTCTTAAATCCTTGGGGAAAAGAGGACGAATAGGTCTGTCTATGCAGCGGCTTGTAAGAATAGCCTTTTCGCCTGCTCTGCCCTCACGGCGGAGAAAAGAGCCGGGAATTTTACCCACTGCATACATTTTTTCTTCATAATCAACGGAAAGAGGGAAGAAATCAACGCCCTCTCTGGGCTTTGCAGATGCAGTTACCGTGCAAAGCACTTCTGTTTCGCCGTAGCGTGCAAGGAAAGCGGCATTTGCAAGGCCTGCCATTTTTCCTGTTTCAAGAGAGAATTTGCGACCTGCAAATTCGGTTTCCCATTTTTTGAAATTCTTGAAAAACATAAATTTACCTCACTTTTATTTTTTATATTCCAAAGGAGGTGCAATAGTAATAAATTCAGCCTGCAATACGCTTGCCTGCTCAATTTACTACTATTTACGCCCCTCCTTACGGTTTAGTTAAAGCCCCATCTGGGTGTTTTTAAAGATAAAAAGCAGACGGCATATTTCGCACTGCCGTCTGCAAAAATGATTATCTGTCCAGAGTGTCACGGATGCCGAGCTTTGCAACAAGTGCACGGTATCTTTCGATATCTGATTTGTAAAGGTAAGCAAGAAGATTTCTTCTGTGACCTACCATTTTAAGCAGACCTCTGCGAGAATGATTGTCTTTCTTATGAACCTTAAGGTGAGCTGTGAGCTCATTGATTCTTGTGGTAAGAACTGCAATCTGAACCTCGGGAGAACCTGTATCGCCCTCGTGAGTAGCATACTCCTTCATGATAGCTTGCTTTTCAGCCTGTGTCATTTAATTTCACCTCTTTAATAATATTTACCGATAAGCGAAAAACACAGAAACGGGAAGGTGAAATCGCAAAAGCGCTTACGCCCGAATCCGAGTAATTCGTATTCAGCGAGAAAAGTATAACACAAGGCGGCAAATTTGTAAAGCATTATTTTATTTTATTAGCTTATTTTGCTGATTGCTTTCATTGCAAAAGTATAATTTTTGCTTTTTTATTTTTTTGTGCTTGACTTTATTATATATTTGTTATATACTTTTTACGCCGCTTATTACAGGCAACGGTGAGCAATCACCGCATTAAGTGCGAATTTCGCCGCCCGTTGTAGCGAGTCTTAATAAAGGAAGGTAAATTCAATGTACGCTGTTATCGTAACCGGTGGTAAGCAATACAAGGTTTCCGAAGGCGATGTGCTTTATGTTGAAAAGCTCGGCGCAGAAGCTGATACCGAAGTAACTTTCGATAATGTTGTTGCTGTTAACGACGGCAAGGGCATTAAAGCAGGCAAGGATTGCGCAAAGGCTACCGTTAATGCAAAAGTTCTTAAGAACGGCAAAGGCAAGAAAATCACAGTATTTACTTACAAGCCCAAGAAGAACGAAAAGCGCAAGATGGGTCATCGTCAGCCCTATACAAAGGTTGAAATCACAGCCATCAACGCTTAATTGATGATTAACGCAAAATTCTTTAAATCGGGCAATTTATACACAGGCTTTTGTGTGGAAGGCCATTCCGGCAGTGCAGAATCGGGGCAAGACATTATTTGTGCCTTTGTTTCAAGCGCCTGCTATATGGCGGCAAACACAATAACCGAGGTTATAAAGCTTTCGGCAACAGCCGAGCAGAGCGACGGCTATTTAAGCCTGAGCATTAAAGAAAACCCGATTTCTGCACAGGATATAATTTCCGGCTTGGTGCTTCATTTAACCGAATTGGAAAAGGATTATCCGAAAAACATTAAAGTGATTATATCGGAGGTGTAGTAATGCTTAAGTTAAATTTACAGCTTTTTGCTCATAAAAAAGGTATGGGTTCAACTAAAAACGGCCGTGATTCCGAATCTAAGCGTCTTGGCGCTAAAAGAGCAGACGGGCAGTTCGTTCTCGCAGGCAACATCCTTTACCGCCAGAGAGGAACTCATATTCATCCCGGCAACAATGTTGGTATCGGCTCAGACGATACTCTTTATGCTCTTGTTGACGGCACCGTTAAATTTGAAAGAATGGGCAAAGACCGCAAAAAGGTTTCTGTTTATCCCGTTGAGCAGTAATTGAAGTATATACTGACTTATTAAGGCGCACGATTTTTTCGTGCGCTTCTTTTTTTGCCGAAAACAGATTTTTTTCTTTTATATAAAAGAAATTTGTGATATATTAAAAACATATTATATATGCGGCGACGGCTTTAGGCTGCCGCAAGTGCCGCACAGATTGCGCAAACGCCATACTTCGGAAGCGATTTGGCAACAAAAAACGCCTCCCGTAAAGCTGCAACGGGTGCAATGAAAAAACATCGCAGCGAAAGGATTATGAAACTGAAATGGTTGCAGTTATAACAGGAGCTTCAAGCGGAATAGGAAAAGAAACGGCAAGGATTTTTAATGAAAACGGATGGCAGGTTGTTTGCCTTTCACGCACTCCGTGCAATATTAACGGAGTTAAAAGCATTCGATGCGATATAACAAAACAAGAGGATATAGATGCAGCCTTTGCTCAAATAAGCCGCATAGATTTACTTATAAACAACGCCGGCTTTGGGGTTTCCGGCTGTGCGGAATTTATGGATATGAGCGAAATTCGCAGCCAATTTGAGCTTAATTTTTTTGCACACACGGCAATTACTCAAGCTGCATTGCCTTTTCTCCGCAAAAGCAAGGGCAGAATTATATTCACATCATCAGCCGCTGCAGTATTTTCCATTCCCTTTCAATCATTTTATTCGGCAAGCAAAGCGGCAATAGAATCTTTTGCGTGTGCACTTTCAAACGAGCTGAAGGCATTTGGAATAACAGTTTGCGCAGTTCGCCTTGGCGATGTTAAAACAGGCTTTACCGCCGCAAGGAAAAAGGATTTTGCCGGTGATGATATTTACGGTGGAATAATTTCAAAAAGTGTTTCCGTTATGGAAAATGACGAAATTCACGGAATGAGCCCGGAAACAATTGCAGCCGCAGTTTTCAAAGCGGCGAAAAGAAAAAAGCCGCCGGTTATCATAACCGTAGGCGCAAAATACAAACTTTTTTGCCTGCTTGCCAAAATATTGCCGCAAAACACGGTTAACAAAACAGTGGGCTCCATGTATATGCCTAAATAAAAATCTCCCCTGCCCCGCATAAAGCACGGCAGGGTTTTTGTTTCCAAAATAAAACAGTAAAAAATTTAAAAATATTGTTGACAAGTATTTCCTTATGTGATATATTTTATTCAGGTTAGTTGGTGCTAACTTTTGTTTTTGCGCATATGTTAGCCTGTACTAACCATTATTTTTGGCAAAGCGTTAGCCCGAGCTAACTTTTTGCGAGATTGTTTTCGCAAAACCGAAGGAGATGTTTATATGTTTCTCTCTATGGCAGATTACGGAGAAAAGAAAACAATTCAAAAAATTGCAGGCAAGGACGAGCAACGGCATCATCTTGAAAGCCTTGGGTTTGTTGAGGGCACGGATGTGGAAGTTGTTACAAGCCTAAACGGAAATTTGATTGTAAATGTTAAAGGCACTCGAATTGCCATAAGCAAAGCTATTGCAAATAAAATAATTGTTTAATTATTTTAAATTATAGGAGGAGTTTTGATGACATTAAAGGAAGCAAAAATCGGCTCAACGGTTACCGTTAAAAAAATAAACGGTGCAGGTGCGCTGAAAAGAAGAATCATGGATATGGGCATCACAAAAGGCGCCCGGATTTACATTCGCAAGGTTGCTCCGCTGGGCGACCCTATCGAAGTTACCGTAAGAAATTACGAGCTTTCGCTTCGTAAAGAAGACGCAGCAAGCATTGAGGTTGAATAACCCTGCTCTGCCGATAACAAATTTACATATTTTTGCACAGCGGTTAGGCTTTGCTAATTATTGTTAGGTTTCGCTAACGGCAAAGCTGCCGATTTATGAAGGAGGAAAACAAATGTCTTTAAAAATAGCACTTGTGGGCAACCCAAACAGCGGCAAGACAACGCTTTTTAATGCGCTCACAGGCTCAAACCAATTCGTCGGCAACTGGCCCGGCGTTACGGTTGAAAAAAAAGAAGGTAAATTAAAAATCGATAAATCCGTTACACTTACGGACTTACCCGGAATTTACAGCCTTTCGCCCTATACGCTTGAAGAGGTTGTTGCAAGAAACTATGTGCTTGATGAAAAGCCTGATGCAATTCTTAACATAGTTGACGGCACAAACCTTGAAAGAAACCTTTATCTTACAACACAGGCTCTTGAGCTTGGCGTGCCGGTTGTTGTTGCAATCAACATGATGGATGTTGTTAAGAAAAGCGGCAGCAAAATAAATATCAAGAGGCTTTCCGAGGAGCTTGGCTGCAAGGTTGTTGAAATTTCCGCTCTTAAAGGCACAGGCGTTAAGGAAGCCGCACAGGCCGTTATCGCCGCTGCGCAGGACGGCACCAGCGTTATTAAGCACAAGTTCAACGAAAATGTTGAAGCTTATCTTAACGAAATCGAAGCAAAGCTTTCCGTTGCCGAAAATCAAAAAAGATTTTACGCTATCAAGCTTTTTGAGCGCGATGATAAAATCGGCGAGATGGATTCCAACCTGCCGAATGTTGACGACATCGTGAAGAAAGCGGAAGCAGAATTTGACGATGACAGCGAAAGCATCATCACAAACGAACGCTATGAATACATAGCATCAATAATTGATTCCTGCTATGTTAACAACCTTAAAGGCAAGCTTTCAACATCTGATAAAATCGACAGAATAGTAACAAACAGGTGGCTCGGCCTTCCGATATTTGCCGTTATTATGTTTCTTGTTTACTACATTTCAATGGTAACAGTCGGCGCGGCTTGCACAGACTGGGTAAACGACGGCGTGTTCGGCGACGGCTGGCATCTTTTCGGAAAAGGCACGGCTCAATATGAGGAGGCCGCCAAAGAATACGGTGACACCGATGAAATTCTCGGCGCGTTTATTGCCGAATACGGCACGGAAGACATTGCAAACGCAATAGACATTGAGAGCGAGGACTACAGCGATGCGGCAGCCAAGGAGGCTTTGGCTCAGCTTGATGCCGCAACTCCCGCAGACGCAAGTGTAACTTATGAAACGGAAGATGAAGAAACACTTGAAACAACGGAACATTCGGGCGCAACGAAAAAATCGCTTGAAAATGCCATTGCACAATATGAAAACACGGAATACAAAGAGGCATACGGCGCTCCGGACACCTCAACATACGGCACTTGGGTGCCCGGTATTCCCGCATTGCTTGGCGATTTACTTGACAAAGCTAACTCTCCCGACTGGCTTTCCGGCCTTATTCTTGACGGTATCGTTGCCGGCGTGGGCGCGGTTCTCGGCTTCGTTCCGCAGATGCTTGTTCTGTTCCTTATGCTTGCATTCCTTGAGGCTTGCGGCTACATGTCCAGAATTGCATTTGTGCTTGACAGAATTTTCAGAAAATTCGGCCTTTCCGGTAAATCCTTCATCCCAATGCTTATCGGCACGGGCTGCGGCATCCCCGGCGTTATGGCTTCAAGAACAATTGAAAACGAGCGCGATCGCCGAATGACGATTATGACCACCACCTTTATCCCCTGCGGCGCTAAGGTCCCCTTTATCGCAATGATCGCAGGCGCAATCTTCGGCGGCTCGGCAATCGTTTCCACATCTGCTTACTTCATCGGCATGGCCGCAATCATCGTTTCCGGTATCATGCTCAAGAAAACAAAAAGATTCTCCGGCGACCCGGCTCCCTTCGTTATGGAGCTTCCGGCTTACCACTGGCCCACAGTCGGCACCGTTCTTCGCTCAACCTGGGAGCGCGGTTGGTCTTTCATCAAGAAAGCCGGCACAATCATCACCCTTTCCACAATCTTTGTTTGGTTTACAACATATTTCGGCGTTGTTGACGGCCATTTCGGAATGCTCAGCGAGGATCAAATTGATTCATCAATTCTTGCCACAATCGGCGGCGCACTTGCTTGGCTCTTTAAACCGCTTGGCTGGGGCAACTGGCAGGCAGTTGTTGCATCCATCACAGGCCTTGTTGCAAAAGAAAACATTGTTGGCACAATGGGAATTCTTTACGGTGCAGGCGATGCCAATGTTTACACAACAATCAGCAGCGTATTTAACGGCGTAACAGGCTATTCATTCCTTATCTTCAACCTTCTTTGCGCACCGTGCTTTGCGGCTATCGGCGCAATAAAGAGAGAGATGAACAACGCCAAGTGGACTTGGTTTGCAATCGGCTATCAGTGCGGCTTTGCCTATGTGATTGCATTCATAGTAAACCAAATAGGCTCTATGTTTATGGGCAACGGCAATGTTTTCGGCCTCATCGTTGCAATTGCGGCTA
Organism: uncultured Anaerotruncus sp.; assembly: GCA_900539775.1. Classification (GTDB taxonomy): domain Bacteria; phylum Bacillota; class Clostridia; order Oscillospirales; family Acutalibacteraceae; genus Eubacterium_R. The sequence goes on from UQDL01000004.1 coordinate 20,702, forward strand.
TAGCCGTTATAGTTTATATGCTTGTAAGAAAGAACAAATACGATAATAACTCACTTACAATTAAAGCAAAAGTTGCAAAATAAGATTTAAAGAAGGTGAATTTATGTTAAGCTTTTTAAAAGCAAATTACCTGACGATTATTATAATAGCGGTGCTTGTTTTAATAGTTGCGCTTATCATAAGAAGCCTTGTTTTAGACAAGCAATCAGGCAAAAGCTCCTGCGGGGGTGATTGCTCAGCGTGCGGCGGCTGCAAAGCATGCCGTGCGCCAAAGAAAAAATAGATACACTGCGGCTTAAAAGCCGGTGAATAATTACTCCTTTAAAAAATGATGCCCTCGGTTTTCCGAGGGCATTGTTTTTTGCCTAATGCGGCAGCATTTTATTTTGGATTGACAAGCAATTTAAAATAAGGCAAAATAAAGATATATTTTGTAACCTAAACAGAAATCAAAACTGTTGTATATAATGGGAGTAATTATGTTAGCACTGTATATGCCTTTCATAGATGATGAAGACGAAAAAGACAAATTTGAAATAATATATAACGAATACAGAAAAAGGATGGTTTCAACCGCTTATTCTGTTTTGCGCAACGCCGAGGATGCTGAGGACACCGTTCACAACACCTTTATAAAAATTGCGCAAAACATGAAAGCCATTGACGACCCAAAATCAGCCAAAACATTATCATATGTGATAAAGGCAACAAAAAACAACGCCATAAATCTGCTTAACAAAAACACAGCAAAATCCGAAGCCGAATTCGGCGACGAGATAAAAGATATACCGGACGAAGATTTTTTTGAAAAGCTTGATATTGAAGAAAGCTACAAAGAAGTTGTGGAAGCGATACAAGCCCTTGGCGACACTTACAGTGATGTGATGTTTTATCATTTTGTGTGCGATATGAAAATTAAAGACATAGCAACGCTGCTTGGCAAAAAGAATTCTGCGGTTAAGCAGCAGCTGATAAGAGGCAAGAAAAAGCTGCTTGAAGAATTAAGCACGAATCAGAGGGATTAAGATGGAAAATCGCAAGGAATTATTTATCAAAGCATTTCTTGAAGCCGAAAACGCAAGTATTTCAAATCTGAAAAGTGAAAATGAAATCGAATGGGAGTTTTCAGAAAAATTTGAAAACTCAATGAATAAGCTGATAAAGAAAAACAATCACATTCAGCTGTCAACTCGGAGAACTGTCAGAAGAGGTTTGCTTGCGGCAATTATAGCGTTGATTGTTGCGTTTACCGGCCTTATGAGTGTTTCGGCAACGAGAGAGTCCATTATAGAATTTGTTAAAAAGGTGCTTTCATAACATTGGCGGCTCTTTCCTTTGCAACGGTATTGCTTGTTCGGAAGAAAAAAGATAATTAAATATATTTACGGCAGAAAGAAGCCGCAACATCAGAGCAAAAGAAAAAGCCTTAAATTCCGTATAAAGTAAAGGAATTTAAGGCTTTTTTGGCGCAGATGAAGGGATTTGAACCCTTGAAACGGTTATCGCCGTTTACACGATTTCCAATCGTGCTCCTTCGGCCAGCTCGGACACATCTGCATATATTGGGCGGAATCTTTTCCGCCCATATAATTTACTATATTTTAATCAAATAGTCAAGTACTTTATTACAACAAAATCAATCCAGCACCTGATAATATGCGGAAAATCTGTTTAACTTGGTTTCAAACTTATCCTTTGGCTGCTCCTTTGGCACCTCAATAGGATATTTGCCCGTAAAGCAACCGTCGCAATAGCTGATATTTGTTTGGCTTGCAAGCTTATGAGTGGCATCTATTGAAAGATAAGCAAGCGAATCAACACCGATTATTTTGGCAATATCATCAACACTGTTATACTTGCAGGCGATAAGGTTTTCCTGACTGTCTACATCCGTGCCGAAATAGCAAGGATACCTAAACGGAGGCGAAGAAACACGCATATGAACTTCTTTTGCGCCTGCCTCACGAAGTAAATCAACAATTCGAGCGCAGGTTGTGCCTCTTACTATTGAGTCATCAATCATAATAACTCTTTTACCCTCTATATTGGGGCGCACAACATTGAGCTTAATACGCACGGCATCCTCTCGCTGATCTTGGCTTGGCTGGATAAAGCTTCTGCCGATATATTTATTTTTTATAAAGCCTACTCCGTAAGGAATTCCGCTTTCCTTTGAATATCCGAGAGCAGCATCAAGGCCTGAATCCGGAACACCGATTACAATATCCGCATCAACCGGGCTTTCCTTAGCCAAAAACTCCCCTGCACGCATTCTTGCCTGCTGAACGGAAGATCCCTCTATAACGGAATCCGGCCTTGCAAAATAGATATATTCAAACACGCACATTCCGCCCTTGCATTTGCCGCAATGGCTTGTATCAGACGAAACACCATCCGTGCTTACGGTTACAATTTCGCCGGGCGCAATATCCCTTATGAATTTAGCGCCGATTGTATCAAGCGCACAGGATTCGGAGGCAATAACATAAGCACCGTCATCCGTTTTTCCTATGCAGAGCGGGCGAAAGCCCATGGGATCTCTAAATCCGATAAGCTTTGTGGCAGTCATCACAACACATGAATAAGCACCGTTTAGGTGATTCATAACTCTGGAAACCGCTTCCTCGGTGCTTTTGCACACAAGACGCTCCTGCACAATGGCATATGCGATTGATTCCGTATCCGAAGTGCCGTGGAAAATTGCGCCGCCAAGCTCAAAAGCCTTTCTGAGTTCTGCCGCATTAACAAGATTCCCGTTATGAGCCAATGCCAAATTACCTTTTATATGGCGAATAACAAGCGGCTGCACATTATTCGGATTATCTCCGCCGCCGGTGGTTGAATAGCGCACATGGCCGATTGCCATATTGCCCTTGCCGAGGCCGTCGAGCTTTTCCTTTGTGAAAACCTCAGGCACAAGGCCGTCACCCCTATAATGGGAGAAAACGCCATCGTCATTAACGGCAATGCCGCAGCTTTCCTGCCCTCTGTGCTGAAGTGCATAGAGCCCCAAATAGGTTGAGCGTGCCACATAGGTGGTTTTATTTTCAAATATTCCGAATACACCGCATTCTTCATGAAGACTGTTAAACATATTTATAAAAGGCCTTTCCGGCTGCCGAATATTTACCGAATATCGCCGTGCACGGCAGCCGAATGGCACGGCGGCGGTATCCCTCTCTTTACGTAGCTATATGATTATACAACAATTAGTTCGGCGTGTAAAGATTTGCATACGGTCTTGATGTGGCAGGAACCAATTTTTTGAATTCAGAGCCCATTATTTCACCGAAATCAGCGCCGAAATACTTGCAATATTGCTTCACATAAGCTTTAAGCTCTTGCTTATCCTGCTCCGAAAGCTCGCAAACCTCAATATTAGGCGAAAGATTTTCTTTTGGGAACTTTCCCCTTACGATAATTTTACCGCCGTGCATTCCGGATGCACAATGCGTGCCGAAAAGCTTTTCGCCCCTGGGAATATTTAAACCAAGCAGCACGATAGTGCCACCTGCCATATATTCACCGAGAAATGAGCCTGCATTTTGGCCGATTACGATAACAGGCTTCATTTGCTCAAATTCCTTCATATGAATTCCGCCGCGGCAAGCAACATTATCTTTGATATATATATTGCCGTCTCTCATGCCGTAGCCGAGAGCATCACCGCTGTGGCCGTGAATAACAATTTCGCCGCCGTTCATTGTGTTGCCGACTGCATCCTGCCCGTTTCCGAACACAACTACCCTGCCGCCGTTTAAATAGCATGCCAAATCATTACCCGGAGTTCCGTGCACCTCAATGGTTTTACCACTGTCAAGCGCACAGCCTATATACCTTTGACCGTTTACATTTTTTACGGTTATTTTATTTTTTTTAACAAGCTCATTTTTAATAAGCTCGTTTACCTTTTCATATTTTTCAAGGCCTGCTTCAATACTCATATCCGCACCTCCTTATTCGCCGGCATGCTTAATGCCGAGAATTTCAAGCTCTTTTTCATTTAAGCCTATTCCTCGCAGCATCAGCCTGTTTCCTCTGAGCGAATCAACGGAGTTTATGCCCATTCCGCCCATGATCTCTTTGATTTCATGATTCCATGCTTCCACAAGATTAACAACCCTTTTATGCATAACTTCAGGATCAAGCCTTTTGGTAAGCTCCGGATTTTGAGTGGCAATTCCCCAATTGCACTTGCCCGTGTTGCATGTTTGGCACATATGGCAACCCATGGCGATAAGAGCCGCAGTGGCAATATAGCACGCATCTGCGCCGAGAGCAATTGCCTTAACAATATCCGCCGAGCAGCGAAACGAGCCTGCCGCAACAAGAGAAACATTCGAGCGTATGCCCTCATCACGCAGCCTTTGATCGGCGGCGGCAAGCGCAAGCTCAAGCGGTATTCCCACATTATCTCTGATTCGAGTGGGTGCGGCGCCGGTGCCGCCTCTGAAACCGTCAATAACAACAATATCGGCGCCTGCTCTGGCAACGCCGGAGGCAATGGCAGCAATATTATGCACCGCAGCAATTTTAACCGCAACGGGCTTTTGGCCGTTTGTTGCCTGCTTGAGCGACCATATAAGCTGGCGCAAATCCTCTATTGAATAAATATCATGATGCGGAGCCGGAGAAATTGCATCCGATCCCACGGGAATCATGCGGGCATTTGAAACCTCCACATTAACTTTTTCGCCGGGAAGATGGCCGCCGATGCCCGGCTTTGCGCCCTGACCGATTTTAATTTCTATAAACCTTGAATTTTCAAGATAGTCCTTATATACGCCGAATCGCCCTGATGCAACCTGCACAACGGCATCTTTTCCGTATTCAAACAAATCGCTGTGAAGTCCGCCCTCACCTGTGTTGAAAAGAGTGCCGAGCTTTCTTGCCGCCATGGCAAGCGATTTTTGCGCATTCAGGCTGATTGAACCAAAAGACATTGCCGAAAACATTATCGGAGTTTCAAGCACAACCTGAGGAGGCATTTTCGTGAGCGATTTACCTTTTCTTTCCACAATCATTTTCTCCGGCTTTCTGCCGAGAATTGTGCGAATTTCCATGGGCTCACGCAAAGGATCTATTGAGGGATTGGTTACCTGCGAAGCATTAAGCAAAATCTTATCCCAATAAATAGGATAAGGCTTTGGATTGCCCATTGCGGAAAGCAGTGTTGAGCCGGTGTTTGCCTGGCGACAGATTTCCTGCTGATATTGCGGAGTCCAGTTTGCATTATCCCTGTAATCACACACATATTTTTCTATTCTGAGCGCACCTACGGGGCACATTGAAACGCACCTGTGGCACGCAACGCAATTATCAGACTTTGAAACAACCGTTTTCTTATCCTTAGGTGAATAAAGATGGCAGCCGTTTGAGCATTCTTTTATGCATTTTCCGCAGTTTATGCACAATGCGGAATCTCTTACCACAGTAAACCTGCGAGGGATGTAATCAATCATTTTGCACCCTCCTTTTTATCAAGTTCAAGCGGAACGAAAACGGGCTTTGCGCCGCTTACGGACCAAACTCTTTCCGGATCGGGGCAAACAATTCTGATTGCCGATTCTTCAGAGGCAAAATACGCCCTTGTGCCCTTTGTGGCAGCGGTGAGCGAGCGAAGCTTTAATCTGTCGTTAATAGCAAGCAAGCCCTTGTTTGAGCCAAGAATAACGGAAAACGGCCCATTCACCAAAGCAGAGCTGTAAATTGAGCGAAGCGTTGTGAAATATTCTTTCTTTTCCTTTGGCATACGGTCTATCTCATCCCATTCCGGCGCCGTAAGCACATCTGCGGCAACCTCAATCGGCAAGCCGTGGTGGCGGATAAGATGATCAAACAAATATGTAATAACTTCTGTGTCTGTTTGCATGGTGCAAACATAGCCAAACTGCTCTATATATCTTCTGTTTGCATCATAGGATGAAATTTCACCGTTGTGCACGATAGACCAATCAAGAATGTTAAAGGGATGCGAGCCTCCCCACCAACCGGGTGTGTTTGTGGGAAAACGGCCGTGAGCGGTCCACAAATAAGCATCATACTGATCAAGCATATAAAATTCGCCGACATCCTCTGGATAGCCGACAGCCTTAAAGCAGCCCATATTTTTGCCGCTTGAGAAAATGAAAGCACCTTCAATATTTTGATTGACTTTCATTACGCACTGAACGGTGTATTCCTCCTCGTCCATTCTTGATTCCTTCATACGCACCTTGTTTGGCTTTGCAAAATAGCGCCATATATCCGGCCCGTTTGCAATGGAATCAATTTTTTTGGTTGGAATTTTCTCCGAAACATCCACATTAAAGTGCTTAAAAAGATAATCCTCGCACTCACTTTTAGCATGCTGACTTTCATAAAAAACATGAAAAGCATAATCATCCGCATGATCGGGATAAATGCCGTAAGCCGCGAATCCGCCGCCGAGACCGTTTGAGCGATCATGCATCAAGGCGATAGATTTAATGATTTCGGAGCCGTTGATTTTTCCGCCCTTGCGATCTATTATTGCCGCTATCGCACAGCCGGACGGAATTCTTACCTGCCCTTCTTTCAGCATAAAGTACTCCTCCTATAATTATTAAATACCTTATTGTTTTTTATTATAAAACCATAAAAGGCTGTGTGCAACAAAAGAAAAAGAATTTCATCATTTTATAAAAAAACAAACTTTTTTTGCGGCAATTATATAGAATATTTAACTAAAGCTTCTTTATATAAACACTGCATATTTTCAACCAAATCAACAAAGACAGGACTTTTCTCATTTTGCCTTTGCCGAAACCACAACAAAAAGAATCATGATTGCCGGCGATTTCCAAGCCTAAAATTACCTTTGCGCAAAAGCAAAAAGATTTTCCGAGCGCAGCAGTTACATACTAAAATAATTTTGTATGAAAAGTGTTTTTTGCTGTTTATAATAACCAAATAATGCATAAATTGAGCGCAATTGCAGCGACATTTTTGTGCACATTAAACAATATATTCATTGTTTCTTAACGCAACGGAATGCCTTTTTTAGCCCACATTTGTTTGACAATATAAATAAATATGTCTATAATCGAGACATATTTACGCAATTGTTTGCATAAAATCGAAAGAAATAAAAGGGGGTTTTGCTTTATGGAAAGCACCAAAAGCGAAAAGAAAAAACTAAGCAAAGGAAAAAAGGCGCTGATTATAATTTTAGCGATAATTGCCGCCATTGTTATAGGCGAGCTTATTTCAATAAACTGGCATTCAAATCCGGAAAATATTGTTAAATATGAAACGGATAATCCAAACATTGTAGATTCGGATCTTCCGCTTGTAAGCGCTCACAGAAGCGGCGGCGGAATTGCACCCGAAGAAACAATGATGGCATTTAAAAATTGCGCAGAAAATCCCGATTTTGACGTTGATATTTTTGAATTTGACCTCCACATCACAAAAGATGATGTGCTTGTGCTGCTGCACGACGATACACTTGACAGAACATCAAACAGCCAAGAGGTTTTCGGCCGCAAGGATGTTCGCCCGGAGGAGTTTACCTATGACGAGCTTCGTTCACTTAACATGGGTGCAAAATTTGAGGATGAGAACGGCAATATGCCATATGCCGAATTGGAAAACGACGCCGTTCCGGACGAACTTCGCATTTTAAGGCTTGAAGATGTGCTTGACTACCTGATTTCAACAGGCGAGCACAAATATATAATTGAAATAAAAAACAGCGGCGAGCTCGGAATGAAGGGCGTTGACATTCTTTATAACATAATCAAAGAGCGCGGAATACTTGAGGATGTTATTTTCGGCTCTTTCCACGAAGAGGTTTCTCATTATGTGGACGACAATTACCCGGATTTCAAACGCAGTGCAACAATTAAAGAGGTGCTCAGCTTTTACAATGCGGCAAATCTTAACAAAAAGAATTTTGAAGCAAAATATGTTGCCCTTCAAATTCCTTACAACATGCCCTTCCGCCTTGCAGCAAACTTAGGCACGGCAAAGGTTATAAATTATGCACATGAGCATGGCATAGCAGTTCAATATTGGACCGTTAACAATGAAAAAGATCTTGCTTATCTTTCACAAATGGGTGCAGACTGCATTATGACTGATTATCCGGACAGATTATATAAAATAGTCAGTGCGCAAAGCGAAAATGCCGCATAATTGAAAAAACGAAAAAATTTAACAAAACATATTTACTTACAACAGCAAAAACTGCCGACACTTGCGTGCCGGCAGTTTTTTTGCGCAACGGGCTAAGCCGAAAGGCTTTAACATTTGTTTTCAAATGCCCCAACCCGCCGCTGTTTTCGGGGATATAAATTTAGGGGGTAAACCTAAACAAAAAGGCTAATCATTTGCAAGATCATCCGCACCCTGCAATGCGGCAACTCCGTGCTCACCGGTACGTATTTTAACAACATCCTCCAAATCATAAATGAAGATTTTGCCGTCTCCTATATTACCTGTATAAAGAGCCTTTCTTGCAGCATCCACAACTTCGGAAACAGGCACTTTTGAAACAGCCATTTCAAGCTTCATCTTGGGATTAAGATTCATTTCCTCAATTGCAACGCCTCTGTACATCTTGCTGTGGCCTTTTTGAACGCCGCAACCCATTACATTGGTAACCGTCATTCCGGTTACGCCGATTTCATTCATGCTTTCCTTAACAGCTTCAAACCTTGAAGGATTAAAGATCATAACCACATTCGTGAGCTTACCGTTTTCATCCGCAGATGTTGTGTAAGATTCCACGGGCACTGCCTTTTCAACCGGAACCTTTGCAACGGGAACTTCTGCCTGAACATCTTCTGCATAAGCAAGAGTGGGCATAAAGTCCGCATATGCAGACGGCAAATTATGCTCTGTGGCATCAAGACCTTTGATTTCCTCTTCTCTGGAAACACGCAAGCCGATTGTTTTCTTGATTATTGTGAAAACAACAGTCATGGTAACGGCTGTCCATGCGGCAACGGAAACTATGCCAAGCAATTGCAAGCCGAGTTGCTTTGCTCCGCCTCCGTAAAACAAACCGTTTTGCGTGTCAAACAAGCCAACGGCAACCGTGCCCCACATACCGTTTACACAATGCACCGCAACAGCACCGACGGGATCATCAACCTTAAGCTTAATATCAATAAATTCTACTGCAACAACAACTAAAATACCCGCAACGGCACCGATTATGCATGAGCCGAGCGCATCAACAACATCACAGCCTGCAGTTACGGCAACAAGACCTGCCAAAGAGCCGTTAAGCGACATAGATACATCCGGCTTGCCGTTTTTAATCCAAGTAAAAATCATTGTAACGCAAGTGGCAACTGCCGGAGCGCAGGTGGTGGTTACAAAAATTGATGCAAGCGAATCTATACTTTTTGCTGCTGCACCGTTGAAACCATACCAACCAAACCAAAGCACAAACACACCGAGTGCGCCGAGCGTGAGGCTGTGGCCGGGGATTGCACGGGCTTCTTTTTTGCCGGTTTTCTTATTCTTAACATATTTGCCTATTCTTGGGCCAACCATCATTGCACCGATGAATGCCGTGATACCGCCTACCATATGGATAGCGCAAGAACCCGCAAAATCATGGAAGCCGAGCTTTGCAAGCCAGCCCTGCGAATTCCAAATCCATCCTGCTTCAATAGGATAAATCACCGCACTGATCACTGCGCTGTAAATGCAATATGATATAAATTTTGTTCTTTCTGCCATGGCACCTGAAACAATTGTGGCGGCAGTGGCGCAAAAAACAAGATTGAATACGAAATTAGACCAATCAAAATTCTGATAATCCGTGAATATTCCCAAATTCGGAACGCCCACAAGGCCTGCAACATAATCCTGCCCAAGCATCAAAGAAAATCCAAGCAGCAAAAACATCGGAGTGCCTATGCAAAAATCCATCAGATTTTTCATTATAATATTTCCTGCGTTTTTTGCCCGTGTGAAGCCTGTTTCAACCATGGCAAAACCGCATTGCATAAAGAAAACGAGAGCTGCGCCGATTAAAAACCAAACGCCGAAAACCTCGTTGGAAACGGTTTCTAAAATGTTCATAATAATTTCTCCTATAATTTGTTACAGACAGAGCATTGCGCTTTGGCAAAAGCCAAAACGCAGCCTCCTGTTTCCCAAAAGGGATATATCAAAGCCGCCGCAAAGGCCGCAAGCGGCAGGCTTGATATGCATAATATGAATAGCATATAAAAAACAAAAGGAGCGCACTGCAATTTGCAATGCACTCCGTTGTGCTTTAATTGAGCCGGAACAGCTTATAACAGCCGCCCCGGCCGTTAAGGCATTACTGCCAAAGAGAGGGCTTATTTCTTGAGATATCTTTCAACTTCCCAAGCAGAAACCTGGGTGCGATATTCATCCCATTCATTCTTTTTGCCTTCAATATAAGCATTGAAAACATGATTACCGAGTGTTTCCTTAACAAACGGATCTGCCTCTGCCTCATGAACTGCGGAGATAAGATCACCGGGAAGGCAATCAATACCTTCTGTTACAAGCTGATCTGAATCAAGGCCGAAAACATTATAATCAACCGGTGCCGGAGGAGTCATGCCGTTTTTAATACCGTCAAGGCCTGCTGCAAGGCAAAGTGCCATTTCAAGATACGGGTTGCAGGTTGGATCCGGGCAACGAAGTTCAACACGAGTGCCCTTGCCTCTTGCTGCCGGAATACGAACAAGGCAAGAACGGTTTGAAGCAGACCAAGTAAGATAGCAAGGAGCTTCATAGCCGGGAACAAGCCTCTTATAAGAGTTTACAAGCGGATTTGAGAACACGGCAATGCCTTTAACATGATGCATAACGCCTGCGATAAACTGATAAGCAATCTTGGAAAGACCGAGTTCATCTGAAGGATCATCAAATGCATTGGAGCCGTCTTTCAAATTGAAAAGGCTCATATTGGTGTGCATACCTGAACCGTTGATGCCGCAAACCGGCTTTGGCATAAAGGTTGCATGAAGGCCATGCTTTGTGGCATATGTTTTAACAACGTGCTTAAAGGTCATAACTCTGTCTGCAGTTGTCATAACATCATCAAATCTGAAATCGATTTCGTGCTGAGATTCCGCAACCTCATGGTGAGATGCTTCAATCTCATAGCCCATATCCTCAAGAGCAAGGCAAATGTCTCTGCGGCAATTTTCGCCGGCATCGTTCGGGTTTAAATCAAAGTAGCCGCCTTCATCGGTAAACTCAGTTGTTGGGTTACCGTCTTCATCCTTTTTGAAGAGGAAGAATTCAAGCTCAGGGCCAACATTGAAACCGAAGCCCATTTCAGCTGCTTCATCAATAACCTTTTTAAGAACATTTTTAGGATCGCCGAGAAACGGTGTTTTATTATCTGCCATATAAACAGAGCAAATAAGTCTTGCGGTGGTTTTGCCGCCAAAGGTTCTCCATGGGAAGATTGCCCATGAATCAAGGTCCGGATGAAGATACATATCGGATTCATCAATACGAACAAAGCCATCTATTGAAGAGCCATCAAACATGCACTCATTATCAAGTGCTTTTTTAAGCTGCGAAACAGTTAAAGCAACATTTTTCATAAGACCGAAAACATCGGTGAACTGAAGCCTTACAAATTCAACATTTTTCTCCTTTGCATCATTGAGTATGTATTCTTTTGTGAACTTACTCATAACAGCTACTCCTTAATTAAATAAATTTTTTTGAGCCGCTTTGCGGCAAATAAAAAAGGGCGTTCCGAATCGTTCGGAACGCCTTTGTTCTTAGTACAATATCAGTATATTCCTACAAAAGCCCAAAGTCAACACATTTTTTCAATTTTGTGCGGGCTGCTTTTTTCAGGGCTTTTACGGCGCGGCTTTTAAGTAATTATGCACAAAAAGCAGAAGTTGTAATAATAATTAACCTTCATTTTTAAGCAATTCAGTTCAAATCCAAAAATTCCTCAGGAATTATCTCTTGCGCATATTTTTTGAAATATTCCGGGGTTGCACCGTCTTGCGCATGGGAAGCACCAAGCGCATCTGTGTAGTCCGAAAGCTTATAAACGGCAAAATCGTATTTTTTGCCGCTTGATTTTTTATACCAGCTTACAACCGGCGCAAGCTTTGCCGAGGTGATTGTTACCTCATCATTTTTCTTTTCTATTTCAATTTCCGCCATTCCGCCGCAAAGTTGCTTTAAGCTTGTTTGATGAGAAATGAAATTGCCTATTGAATAATAAACAAGCATTTTTTTACCCGTTTGCTCATTTGTTACCCATTCAACAGGTTGAAGCACATGGGGATGCGTGCCGATAACTATATCAACACCGAGATCAGAAAAAAGTTTAACATATTCCCTTTGATAATCCGAAACCGCAGTGCTGTTTTCCGTGCCCCAATGAGGAAACACCATAACAACATCCGCATTTTGCTTTGCCGCATTAACATCTGCAGTGATCTTTTCCTTATCCATCATGTTAACACACCACTGCTTATTTTCAGGCAAAGAGATGCCGTTTGTGCCATAAGTGTAGTTCAACACGGCAAATTTAATTCCGTTTTTCTCATAATAAACCACCGAGTTATAATCTTCTTCCGTATCGTTTGAGCCAACATGCACAACCTCGGGATGCTGATCAAAATATTTGCACTCTTGCTCTATTCCGGAAAAGCCCTTATCAAGGGAATGATTTGTGGCGCAGGTGAAAATGTCAAACCCTGCATCAATTGCGGCATCGCCAACCTCCCACGGAGTGTTAAACATAGGATAGCCGGTGTAATCAAATGCGCTGCCGCCCAGCATTGTTTCCTGATTTATTACTGCCACATCCGCACTCGAAACATAGCTTTTTATATTCTCATAAAACGAGGTGTAATCTCTTGAGCCGTCTTCATTTTCGCCTGCGGCAATAAGTGTGTTATGTATCAAATTATCGCCAACGGCAATCAAAGACACTTTTGAAACGGCGTTTGTGGTTTGCTGGGTTGTGCCTTCCGTTGTTGGCTGAGCAGTTGGGGTTTGGCCGTCTAAATTCTTAGTTATGCGGCCGCTTACGGCAAACACGCACAACACAACAACAGCAATTATAACAGGAATTATAACTCCCAATTTTTTTGATTTTGAATTATTATCGCTCATAAATACCTCTTATTTACACTGAGAGTGCTTATCGTTTAAACAAAACGCAGGCATTCTGTTAGCTCTGCGGTCTGCTTTTAAGGTTGTAATCATTTTGCGGCAAAGAACAAAAGCATAAAATCGCCTTGCCGTTTCAGCCAATTTATTTTACCACATCGGCAAGAATATATCAATAGCGGCACCGAGAAGAAAACAGCGCCGAAACGAAAATTCGCCTCGGCGCTGTTTTTATATTAAAACTGATTATATTATAAATCAATTTTGCCTGCTTCGCTGCCGTTTACAACATAATAAGCCGCAAAATCCTCTGCCTTAACATAAATCTTAAGGGACTTGATTTCAGAAGCCTTTTTGCCGCAAGCCTTGCGAACTTTTTTCTCCACATCTGCGGCATTAAACTGCCTGCCTGCAAACTCAAAGAAAACCTCGTCTTTTGCCTTTGTTGCTTTTTTAGCTGCAGACTTAACTTCTTTTTCGGCAGCCTTAACGGCGGATTTAACTTCTTTTTCTGCTTTTTCAGTGCTTGCCTTAACGGCCTTTTCTGCCTTTGCGGCTTTTTCTTTTGTTTCCTTAACTGCGTTTTCTGCCTTTACCTTTGTTTCCTGAGCAGCCTTTACTGCTTTTTCTTTAGATTCCTGTGCCGATTTAGCAGCCTTTGCCTTTGTTTCCTGAGCGGATTTTGCAGCCTTTTCGGACATTTCCTTTGCCGCCTTAACTGCCTTTTCGGTGGTTTCCTTTGCAGCCTTTACTGCTTTTTCCGTTGTTTCTTTAGCTGCCTTTGCAGCCGCATTTTTCTTAACAGCCATGTTAATTTCCTTTCACATAATAATATATTTATATATTGTTTTTCAATTTGGTAAAGCATTTAACTTTACAACTAATATATTAGTATGCGAAAATTGCAAAGTCAATATAAGCACCGAATAATCTACAAGCAGCAGCCCAAACGGAGACACGAACAGCAACAATTTGTGCAAAATAACCAACAAATCGCCGCTAAAACTGTGCAAGCAACACAGCAACGCCGTCATTTTCATTGGTTTCGGTAACCGCTTTTGCCAGATTTTTAACCTTTTCGGAGGCATTTCCCATTGCAACGGACATGCCTGCAGCCTCAAGCAGAGGCAAATCGTTTTCATTATCGCCGAATGCCGCAGTGTTTTCTTTTTTCACATTGAAATAAGAGCATAAAAAGCCAAGAGCACGGCCTTTATTCGTGCCGCAGTTTAAAACCTCTAAAAAATTCTTTTCCAAAAGGCAGAAATCAAGCGAAGAATCCGAAGAAAGATATGACGCAAGCAAATTGCGCTCCTTCTCACAAGGCAAATTTATAAAAATCTCATCGGCGCACTTCTTTTTGGATTCAAAAAGAGCGCATATATCAGGCACAAGCCTGCGAGAACCGAAAATATAATCCCCAACGGGTGTGCCGGTGAATTTTTGCCTGTATTTTTCCATAAGGGCACTCTCAATATAGCCCACATCGTCTGCAAAAGCCTCATACAAACACCCTTTTTCGTTGAGAAAATGCATTATTTCAACCGATTTTATGTTTGGAAGCGGAGCAGAATAAATCTTTTTGCCGCTGCACAGCTCTGTTATGCAAGCTCCGTTTGAGGTGACGGCGCAATGAACGCCGGGCAGCCTTTTTACAGCTTGAGGCAAGCCGGAAAGCGGTCTTCCGGTTACGGGCACAATTTCAATTCCCCTTTCCGCTGCTTGTTTTGCTGCGGAAATAGTTTTTTCGCTTATCGTTTTATCATTTTTAAGCAAAGTGCCGTCTAAATCAACACACACAAGTTTTATTTTTTCATTCATTTGCTTCACCGCCAAAAACGCCGCCGAAAATCAACACGGCAAGCGCCGATAATACATGTATATAAGCAGCGGCAACCGTTAAAAACGATTGCCGCAGAATAATAAGCCTGAATTTTTTACCTTTAAAGGCTTAATCGGCAAGCAATTCGTTTGCAAGAGCCTCAAGAGCAGGAACATCTGCCGGCTTCATTGCCGATTTAATTGTTACCGTGCTCTCGCAAACGGTAATATTCTTCATGCTTTCAAGAGTTGCTTTCATAACTCTTGCCGCACACGGCGCCCAAGAACCGTTTTCAATAATTCCGACTTTTCTGTTTTGATAAGCCTTGCTTTTAAGATGCGAAAGAAGCATTTCCATAGGAGGGAACACGCCGCCGTCATAGCTTGAAGCGGCAAGCACGATTTTGCCGTATTTAAACGCATCTTCAACAGCCTCTGCAAAATCATCACGGGTTATATCCGAAAAAGCAACCTTACAGCCTTTTGCCTCAAGAATTTCTTTAAGCTTAAGTGCGGCGTTTTTTGTGTTTCCGTAAACCGAAGCGCAGGCAATGAAAACGCCGTCACACTCAGGCTTATAAGATGACCAAGTGTTGTAAAGATTTATATAGTATTCCAAGTTTTCGGTAAGAACGGGGCCGTGAAGCGGGCAAATTGTTTTAATATCAAGTGCCGCGGCCTTTTTAAGCAATGTTTGAACGGGGCCGCCGTATTTTCCGACTATGTTAAAATAATATCTTCTTGCCTCGCAAGCCCAATCCTCTTCAACATCAAGCGCACCGAATTTGCCGAAGCCGTCTGCAGAGAAAAGCACCTTTTCGCTGCTTTCATATGTTACCATAACCTCAGGCCAATGCACCATTGGCGCCATAACAAAATTAAGCGTATGTTCGCCGAGGGAAAGGGAATCGCCTTCCTTAACCGTAAGTTTCTCAACAGACGGCGAAATATCAAAAAACTGAGGCAACATTGCAAAGGTTTTTGCATTGCCAACAAGAATTGCAGAGGGATATTTTTCCGTAAAATTCTTGATATTTGCGGCATGATCGGGTTCCAAATGGGAAATAACAAGATAATCAGGCTGCCTGCCGCCGAGCGCAACTTCAAGATTCGCAAGCCATTCGGCTGTTTTTCTTGCATCCACCGTGTCCATAACAGCAATTTTTTCATCCTCTATCAAATAGGAATTATAAGAAACGCCGTTTGGAATTATATATTGGCTTTCAAAAAGGTCCAAATCCTTATCGTTTACACCTATATACTTTATTGACTTTGAAAATTCTTTCATACTTAACACCATAGCCTTTCCGGCAACAAGTTGATTATAAACAGCCGCCGCAATCCCGTGTTGCCCAAACAGAAGCAACGGCAATATAATTAAGCAGTGTGATTTTTTCACGCTGTTGTTTTCTGTGATATTGCAACTAATTTACAGCTTATATAATAGTATATTACCATCAAAACCGCAAGTAAAAAAGTAACTTTTTCCCAATTTCGGCAGCCTGCTGAAATTATCAAAAAATGTCTGCGTTTTATTGACAATCTTGCATAATGGTAGTAAAATTGTAGCAAATACTCTTAGAGAAAGAAGTAATTTTAATGGAAAAGAAAAATATAGAATGGTCAGAACTCAGCTTCGCATATATGCCGACGGATTACCGCTATGTTTCATATTTTAAAGATGGCAAGTGGGATGACGGCGCACTTATCACAGACCCGAATATCACAATTAACGAATGTGCAGGTGTGCTTCAATATGCACAAACTGTTTTCGAGGGCTTAAAGGCATACACCACCGAGGATGGCAAAATCGTTTGCTTCAGACCGGATTTAAATGCAGAAAGGCTCAGACAATCCGCAGAAAGGCTTGAAATTCCGCCCTTCCCGGAGGACAGATTTATTAAAGCGGTTGAAGAAGTTGTTAAAGCAAATGCAGCTTGGGTTCCGCCTTACGGCTCAGGAGCAACTCTTTACATTCGCCCGTACATATTCGGCTCTAACGCAGTTATAGGAGTTAAGCCGGCAGACGAATATCAATTCAGAATTCTTTGCACACCGGTTGGCCCGTATTTCAAGGGCGGTGCAAAGCCGATTACAATTCGCGTAAGCGATTTTGATCGTGCAGCACCTCACGGAACCGGCAACATTAAGGCAGGCCTTAACTATGCCATGAGCCTTTATGCGATTGTTGACGCTCATAAGCAGGGCTACGATGAAAATATGTATCTTGATGCGGCAACAAGAACTTATGTTGAAGAAACAGGCGGCGCAAACTTCCTGTTTGTTACAAAAGACGGCACAGTTGTTACTCCTAAATCGAATTCAATTCTTCCGTCTATCACAAGGCGTTCGCTTTGCGTTGTTGCAGAAGAAATTTTAGGCCTTAAAGTTGAGCACAGAAAGGTTGCTTTTGAAGAAGTTAAAGACTTTGCCGAATGCGGACTTTGCGGCACTGCGGCAGTTATCAGCCCCGTTGGCAAAATTGTTGACCACGGCAACGAAATCTGCTTCCCTTCAGGCATGGAAGAAATGGGCCCCGTTACCAAAAAGCTTTATGACACGCTTACCGGTATTCAAATGGGCAAAATTGAAGGCCCCAAGGGCTGGGTTCACGAAATCACAACAGACTGATTTAAACACGACTCAAAAATTGAACACAAAAAATTATCCACCCGAAACATTCCGGGTGGATTTTTTTGCGCATTCTGCCGAATTTAATGCAAACTTACCTGAGCAGCATATCCAAAAATTCGCTTTTTGAATTTGAGATTGTTTTCATTGCGGTTTTAACATCCGTTAAGCACTCATAGCTGTACCAAGGTGCTTCGCAGTTCACCATTGAAAGCAGCCACGGACAGATTTCCCGACTGATAATATACTTTGTTATGGCAAAATCACGGCGCACATTTTTTGTTGGATAAGATTTGCTGTAAAGTGAAAAATCCGTTAGCAGCAGAAAAACGCCCTGCTGATATTTCATTAAATCATTAGTGGGAATATCAATAAGCAAGGCCTCCGGAGATTCCTGCTGAGCACGAGCCTCATATGTTTCCATAGCCTTTTTGATTGCTGCACGGGAAAGATCGTTCGGGCGCAGTTTCAGAAGCTCCTCGCCGGAATTAAGCACCGTTACCTTATATGAATTAAGCCAACATTCGGCGGTTATAATATCACTGGTATAATTATCATAATTTTCAGTTTCTGCCGTGTAAAGCACAATATCATCGGCATATTCCGTTCTGTTTTTCAGAGCAAAGGAAAGCGCCACATAAAGCGATTTTGTGAAATCGATAAACGGCGAAACATCCAAATAATGCTGTGAAAAAGCGCAAAGCTCATAAAGGCGATACGGCGATGCCTCTCCGAAAAGTGTCCTAAACACATCATAATAACTGCCGAGTGATTTATAATAATCAAGCAAAAACTCGCTGTTTACATTTGTTATAACAGAGCCTTTTTCAAGCAGCTTTTTCTTATTTCTGAGCAAAGTGGGCACAAGCGGGCGCGACAAATCATTTATCCTTTCCCCTCGATAAAAAATTTTTTGCTTGTTTGCTTCAAAGGGCTTCTTTATCAGTTGATCAAATTCTGAAACTGTGCCTATGAATTTTTCATTTATGCTGAAATCATAATCAAATTCATTTTCAAGAGCTTTGCCGATATCGCTTAGTGCGGTTTTAAATTTGCCTATATTTTCCATATTTTTTTATCACCGAGAACATTATACTATAAAAAGTTTGTTAAAAAAAGAACAAATTATAAATCTTTTATTGATTTTAAAATAACTAAGTGTTATCATAAGGGCGAATAGGAGAGTGTAATAACTATGAGAGGAATAAAAACATCAAAATCCCGAATAAGAAAAACCATTTTCACAGAAGTTGCGAAACTTGCTTACAAAGGCTGGGATGAAAAGGAATTTCAAAACCTGCCATATAAAATCATCAACGGCGATGTTGCGCAATACAGGGACAGTGTTTTCGTTGAAAGAGAAGTTGTGGCAGAAAGACTTCGTGCGGCAATGGGGCTTTCACTCAGAGATTTCAACGATTTCAATTCCATTTGCGAAGGAATTGACGAAAGCTTGGTAGATGAAAAATACTATGAAGCGCCGCTTATTGACATTATCAAGTTTGCCTGCAACAGATGCCCGGAAAACAAGGTGTTTGTTACGAATGGGTGCCAAAACTGCCTTGAGCATCCCTGCGTTGAGGTTTGCCCTAAAAAAGCAATTTCAATTAAAAACGGCAGATCTTTTATTGACCAGGAAAAATGCATTAAATGCGGTTTATGCACAAACGCCTGCGAATACAATGCAATAATCAGACAAGAGCGCCCGTGCGCCAAGGTTTGCGGCATGAATGCAATCAAATCGGACGAACTCGGCAGAGCCGAAATAGATCCCGACAAATGTGTTTCATGCGGCATGTGCCTTGTTAACTGCCCGTTTGGTGCTATTATAGATAAGAGCCAAATTTATCAAACAATCACTGCCCTTAAAAGCGACACTCCCGTTTATGCCGCCATTGCGCCTGCATTTGCCGGCCAATTCGGCAATGTGAGCACGGGAAAAATCCGCACCGCATTCAAGGAGCTTGGATTTGAGGATGTGGTTGAAGTTGCAATCGGTGCAGATCTTTGCACAATAGAAGAGGCTCAGGATTTCATGAAAGAGGTGCCGGAAAAGCAACCGTTTATGGCAACTTCATGCTGTCCTGCATGGTCTGTTATGGCCAAAAAGCTTTTCCCTGAATTTGCATCATACATTTCCATGGCTCTTACCCCGATGGTGCTTACCGCAAGACTCATAAAAGAAAAACACCCGGATTGCAAGGTTGTTTTTGTGGGCCCGTGTGCCGCTAAGAAGCTTGAAGCGAGCCGACGCACCATAAGAAGCTATGTTGATTTTGTGCTCACCTTTGAAGAACTCAGCGCAATTCTTGAAGCTAAAGAGATTGACATTGCCGCTTGCGAAGAAAGCGAACCGCTCAGCGGATCAAGCGGAGACGGCAAGGGCTTTGCAGTAAGCGGAGGCGTTGCAAAAGCAGTTGAGGATGCAATTCATGAACTTGACCCCGAAAGGGAGGTTCTTACGGCAAGAGCAGAAGGATTGCCCGACTGCCGCAAAATGCTTCAGCTTGCAAAGGCAGGCAAATACAACGGTTATCTGCTTGAGGGCATGGCTTGCCCGGGAGGCTGCGTTGCCGGTGCCGGCACGATTCAGCCCGTTAAGAAAACAACCGTTGCGGTTAACATGGCTGTAAAAACAAGCGAAAATCAGAGCGTTTTAAGCTCCGAATACAAAGAATACCTTCACATTTTGGAAGAAAAAAAATAATTACGGAAAAGCAATACTCCCGCAAGCAAAACGCCTGCGGGAGCTTTTATTTTCTTGATTTGATTTTCCCCCGCCAAACGGAGCAAATTCGGCTTTTTTGTTAAACTCAAATTCCAACAGACGATAAAAACGGCTTAAAATTCTTACAAATATATAAACCCTGTAATTACAAACTTGCATATGCTGTAACAATATGCTATACTCTAAAAAACATAAATTGTAGAAAAATCATTAAAGGAGAAAATCATGGCAGAAAAAACAAAAATGCAGATTTTAAAAAGCTTTTCTGCCCTGCTTACGAATCACGAGCTTGATAAAATAACGGTTACCATGCTTGTGGAGGAATGCCATATAAGCAGGCAAACATTTTATTATCATTTTGCGGACATTCAGGCACTCATAGATTGGGGCGTAAAAAAATACACACAAGGCTGTGTTAACGATGCCAAAAAGGCGGCAAACATTGAAGAAGCCACAATAATTTATCTTACTAAAATTGATGAAAGCAAGCTTTTTCTGCGCAAATGCTTTTCCTCATCTCTTTCCGGCTATATGACGGGGCTTATTCGCAACAGCATAATGGAATACACCTCTGAATTTTATTCTCAGTTTATCAACTTTGGATATAAAGACAGCAGCGAGGTTGATTTTGCCATTGAATTTACTGCAAACGGGGTAACGGGATTCATTATTTCCATGCTCTATTCAAAATCCGAAACAGATATAAAAGCCCTTGCAGCCAAGATGAACGACTACATATTTACAAAGCTTGTTAAAAGATGAAAAAAGCGGTGCGATAAAAAATCGCTCCGCTTTTACTTTGTGTTATTTGTTTATTTTGCGTTATACGGCCGAGGCACGGCGTTTAAACAAATTGATTTGCGGCAGAATCATATTCATAGCCGATACTGCGCAAGCTGCTTTGCAGCTCTGTTTTATCGCAGCCCAAATCGTCGCAAAGCGCATCAAGGTTTGAATAGAAATCACGCAACTTCATATTAACAACGCTTAAACACAAAACAGGATCTTTTGGCAAAGACATAATATTCACAATTCCTTTCCCCGCGGCAATGCGGCAAACAGCCGCAAAAAGCGCCGTGTGTGCTCTTTAATATAAAATTACCATAAATATTTTAGTTTTTCAAGAAATTATGAATAATAAAATATTGAATATTGCGGCAATTTGTGTAATAATATATTAACTAATTATTATATATTAAATATTATACTAAGTATCGGTGATGAAAATGACAGATTATAAGAAATTGGCGGAGCTTCTTTTTCCGCATATCACAAAAAATCCCGCAGATTATGAAGCATTATATCCCCCAAGGCAGCTCAAGGAAGGTGCAAGAGTAACTCGCTTTGCACCGAGCCCAACGGGCTTTTTGCATTTCGGAAACCTTTTTACCTGCCTTATTTCATACAAAATCGCAAAATCAACAGACGGCATATTTTATGTTCGAGTTGAGGACACCGATCAAAAGCGCAAGGTGGACGGCGCAGTAGAGGTTATGCTGCAAGGCCTTTCATATTACGGAATAAAACCAGACGAGGGCGTTATTGCCGAAAATGAAGAAAAAGGAATTTACGGTCCCTACAAGCAAAGTGAAAGAAAAGATATTTACCAAGCATATGCAAAGCAGCTTGTTGAAGAAGGATTTGCATATCCCTGCTTTTGCTCCGAAGAAGAGCTTGAGCGAATCCGTGAATCGCAAGAGCACGAAGATATTAAGGGCTATTACGGTGAATATGCCGCTTGCCGCAAGCTGAGTTTTGAAGAAATAAGCAGCAAAATCCTTGCCGGCGAAAAATGGACACTGCGCCTTAAATCACCCGGCAGCATTGATAAAAAATGTGTGTTTGAGGATATGATAAAGGGCAAAATTGAAATGCCGGAAAATGTGCAAGACATTGTGCTGCTTAAATCAGACGGCATTCCAACCTACCATTTTGCCAGCGTGGTTGACGACCACTTAATGCGCACCACACACATTGTGAGGGGCGATGAATGGATTTCAAGCTGCCCAATTCATTTACAACTTAACAAACTGCTTGGATTTAAAACGCCGAAATTCGTGCACGTGGCACCGATTATGAAATCAGAGGGCGAAGGCAAACGCAAGCTTTCAAAGCGCAAGGATCCCGAAGCGGCAGTTACTTACTATTCAGAGCAGGGCTATCCGAGCGAAAGCGTTAACGAATATATGATGACGCTTGCAAATTCCAACTTTGAAGATTGGCGCAGAGCAAACAAAACGGAAGACATAAGCAAATTCCCGTTTAACATAAAAAAAATGAGTGTTTCCGGTGCATTATTTGACATTGCAAAGCTTGACGACATTTCAAAAACCGTTATTTCCGTTATGGACTGCAAAAAGGTTTTTGAACTTTCACATGAATGGGCAAAGGAATATTGCAAACCGCTTGCAAAGCTTTACGAGGCAGATTCCGAATATGCAACTGCAATTCTTAACATAGACAGAGGCAATAAGAAGCCGAGAAAAGACATTGCAAAATGGAGCGACATTCCGGATTACATCAGCTATATGTATGATGAAACATTTATCCCTGATTACACACTTTGCGGAAATGCAACGGCGGATTTAGCTGCCAAGGTGCTTAAAATTTATGAAAACAGCTTTGATATAAACGACGATAAAGACAATTGGTTTGAGCGCATCAAAGCAATTTGCCCCAAGGTTGGCTGCACACCGAATGTTAAGGAATACAAGCAAAACCCGGAGGCGTTCAGCGGCCATGTAGGCGATGTTTCAACCGTTATCAGAGTTGCATTAACGGGGCGCACAAACACACCCGACCTTTATTCCATAACAAAGCTTTTGGGCAAGCAAAGAGTTGCCGAAAGATTAAGCAAAGCATTAAAGCATTATGAGGAGGAAAATTGATGGCAAAGGAAAACACCGAAGAAATAAAGGAAGTTTCAAATTTCATAAATGATTTTATCACCAAGGATCTTGAGGACGGAGTTTATTCCAGAGTGCAAACCCGCTTTCCTCCGGAGCCAAACGGCTATTTGCACATCGGCCACGCAAAGGCAATTTGCATAAACTTTGGTGCAAAGGAAAAATTCAACGGCATTTGCAATCTTAGATTTGACGACACAAATCCCGTTAAGGAAGACACGGAATATGTTGAAGCAATTGAAGAAGATATAAAATGGCTTGGCTTTAAATGGGATAATGTTTATTTTGCATCCGATTACTTTGATTATATTTATGAATGTGCGATAAAGCTTATCAAAAAAGGCAAAGCATTCGTTTGTGACCTTACACCGGAGCAGCAGCGTGAATACAGAGGCACGCTTACCGAGCCGGGCAAGGAAAGCCCTTACAGAAACAGAAGAATTGAAGAAAACCTTGATTTATTCAAAAGAATGACGGATGGCGAATTTCCCGAAGGCTCACATGTGCTGCGCGCCAAAATTGACATGGCAAGCCCAAATCTTAACATGAGAGACCCTATCATCTACCGCATTATGTATGCACGCCATCACAGAACGGGCGATAAATGGTGTGTTTACCCGATGTATGACTTTGCACATCCCCTTTCGGATGCCTGCGAAAAGGTTACACATTCGCTTTGCTCGCTTGAATTTGAAAATCACCGCCCGCTTTACGACTGGGTTGTTAATGAATGCGTTGAGGGCGAAAAGCCACGCCAAATTGAATTTGCACGCATGAATTTAAACTACACATTAACTTCTAAGCGAAAATGCCTTAAGCTTGTGAAAGAGGGCATTGTGGACGGATGGGATGATCCCAGAATGGCAACAATCAGCGGTATGCGCCGCAGAGGATACCCCGCCGAGGCAATCAGAGATTTCTGCGAAAGAATAGGCGTTTCAAAGGCATACAGCGTTATTGATTTTGCACTGCTTGAAAGCTGCGTTCGAAGCCATTTAAACACCACATCGCCAAGAGCCATGGCAGTGCTTGATCCGCTCAAGCTTGTAATAGACAATTATCCCGATGATATAACAGAGGAAATCGAGGCTGAATACCACCCCGATCACCCCGAATACGGAACAAGAAAAATGCCGTTTTCAAAAGAGCTTTACATTGAAAGAAGCGACTTTATGGCAGAGCCGATTAAAAAATATTTCCGTTTATTCCCGGGCAATGAGGTTCGCCTTTTCAAAGCTTATTTCGTTACCTGCACAGGATATGACACGGATGAAAACGGCAATGTTACCTGCGTGCACTGCACATACGACCCCGAAACACTCGGCGGCGACAGCCCCGACGGCAGAAAAGTTAAGGGAACTATTCACTGGGTAAGCGCAAGCGAAAATGTTAAGGCAGAGGTGCGCCTCTACGAAAGACTTTTCAATGTGCCGAATCCAAGCGACGAAACAGGCGTTGAATCCTTTGAGGACAATCTTAACCCCGATTCATTGAAAACGATTGAGGCATACTGCGAAAAGAGCCTTGCAAGCTGCAAACCGGGAGACAAATTCCAATTTATGAGAACCGGATATTTCTGTGCCGACAAATTCTCAGGCCCCGAAAACCTGATTTTCAACCGCACGGTGCAGCTTAGAGACAGCTTTAACGCAAAAAAATAAACGGCGGCAGCCGATAAAAATAAAACCTTTTTGCAGCTGCCGCACGACAGTTGCTTTGGGCAAGCAATAAGGGAGAAAAAATGAGCGTAAGAAAAGACATAAAAAACATAGCAATAATTGCCCATGTTGACCACGGCAAAACAACACTTGTTGATGAAATGCTGCGCCAAAGCGGCACTTTCCGCACAAACGAGGTTGTTGACGAGCGTGTTATGGACAGCAATGACCTTGAAAGAGAAAGAGGTATAACAATTCTTTCTAAAAACACGGCAATTCATTACAACAACACAAAAATCAATATTGTTGACACACCGGGACACGCCGATTTCGGAGGCGAGGTTGAGCGAATTCTTACCATGGTTGACGGTGTTTTGCTGCTTGTTGATGCCTTTGAGGGCTGCATGCCGCAAACAAGATTTGTGCTTAAAAAGGCTCTTGGCCTGCACAAAACGCCGATTGTTGTTATAAACAAGATAGACAGAGACGGTGCACGCCCAAACGAGGTTATAGATGAAGTGCTTGACCTTTTCATTGAACTTGGCGCAGATGACGATCAAATTGAATTTCCGGTTGTCTATGCATCAGGCAGAGACGGCTATGCAAGCCTTGATCCGGATGCAAGAGAGGGCGACATGAGGCCGCTTTTTGATGCCATTCTTAAATACATACCATCTCCTGCCGGAGATCCTGAGGGTCCGGCGCAAATTCTGTTTTCATCACTTGAATATGATGATTATGTTGGCAGAATCGGTGTTGGCAGAATAACGAGAGGAACACTTAAAAACAACTCACCATATGTGCTTTGCAAGCAGGACGGCCGCCAAGAAAACATTCGCATAACAAAACTTTATCAATTTGAAGGGCTTAAAAGAGTGCCTTGCGACGAAGCAATCTTTGGCGACATTGTTTGCGTTGCAGGCATTCCGGATCTTAACATAGGCGAAACGGCCTGCGATCCAAGCTGCATTGAGGCTTTGCCGTTTGTTAAAATTGACGAGCCTACAATCAGTATGAACTTTATGGTAAATGATTCTCCGTTTGCCGGCAGAGAGGGCAAATTTGTTACAAGCCGCAACATTCGTGAGCGACTTTTCAAAGAAGTTGAAACCAATGTTTCAATGCGAGTTGAGGAAACCGATTCTATGGACACCTTTAAGGTTTCCGGCAGAGGCGAGCTGCATCTTTCCATTTTGATTGAGACGATGCGCCGTGAAAATTATGAATTTCAGGTTTCACGCCCGCAGGTTATTCTGAAAAAAGATGCCGAAACGGGGCAAACGCTTGAGCCAATGGAGCTTGCAATCATTGAAGTTCCCGAGGAATACGTTGGTGCTGTTATGGAAAAACTATGTTCTCGCAAGGGCGAGGTTGAGAATATGGACACTCGCTCAACGGGAATGACACACCTTGAAATCAAAATTCCTTCAAGAGGCCTTATAGGCTACAGAAGCGAATTTTTAACAGACACAAACGGCAACGGCATTATGAACCAGCTTTTTGCAGGATATGAGCCGTTTAAGGGCGATATTGCCACAAGAACAAGAGGCTCAATAGTTGCCTTTGAAACAGGTGTTTCCACGGGATATGCGCTTTGGAACACGCAAGACAGAGGCAAGCTTTTCATAGGCCCCGGTGTTGATGTTTACGAGGGCATGATAGTTGGCGAATGCTCAAAAAATGAGGATATAATCTGCAATGTATGCAAGAAAAAGCATGTTACAAACACAAGAGCAAGCGGATCCGATGAGGCACTGAAGCTTGTGCCGCCCACAACGCTTTCGCTTGAGCAGAGCATGGAATTTTTGGCAGACGATGAATTGCTTGAAGTAACGCCAAAATCAATCAGGCTGCGCAAAACAATTCTTGATAAGAGCCTTCGCCTTAAAGCAGAAAGCCGCAAGAAATAACGCATTAAATATTTTCACAAAGCAAAACGCTCCCGGACAATTCTTTAAAAGATGAGCCGAGAGCGTTTTTTGCAAAGGCAACGAAAGGAAATGCATGGAAAAAGCAGGATTATACATTCACATTCCGTTTTGTGCGTCTAAATGCCCGTACTGCGATTTTTATTCCGGCAAATACACTAACGAGGCGGCCGAAAATTATGCAAGCAAGCTTATAGAGGAATTTTGCAAATACAGCGGTGCCGAATTTGACACTGTTTATTTCGGCGGCGGAACGCCGAGTATTTTGCAACCGCAGCTTATTGCAAAAATACTTGAAGCGGCACGAAAAAATTTTAAAATTGCAGATAATTCGGAGATTACGATTGAATGCAACCCATCTAAGGATTTGAAAGAAGACATTGCCGTTTATGCCGGGCACGGAATCAACCGCATTTCGCTTGGAATGCAAAGCGCCGTTAAAGAAGAGCGGCAAGCCCTTGGCAGAATAGCCGGAAAAGCAGAAATTGAACGAACTTTGAAATACGCCAGAAACAACAATATAAAAAACATAAGCCTTGATTTAATGCTCGGCACGCCGAAGCAATCCCTGCAAAGCCTTGACGAAAGCCTTAATTTCATTGCGGATTCCGGAGTTCAGCATATTTCTGCCTATATGCTGAAAATTGAAGACGGCACGCCTTTTTACAGACTTAAAGACAGATTGCCTCTTCCGAACGAGGACGAAACCGCAGAAATGTATTTAAAAACAGTTGACCGCCTTGAGAGCATGGGAATAATGCAATACGAAATCAGCAATTTTGCAAAGGCAGGCTTTGAAAGCAGGCACAACATTAAATATTGGAAACTTGCGCCTTATCTTGGGCTTGGAAAATCCGCTCATTCATTTTGGGGCGGCAAAAGATTTTATTATGATGCCGATTTCAATAAAATTGATGACGGCACCGGAGGCGGTGCAGAGGAACAAATTATGCTTGGGCTGCGCCTTAAAAGCGGCATTGACGAGGCACTTTTAAAAGCTGATGCTTCGCCATATGTTTCCGCAGGCTTTATGGAGCGCAGAGACAGCAAAATCAACTTCACGCCAAAAGGCTTTCTTGTTTCAAACACAATAATTTCAGAACTGATTTAGTAATTTCAGACGCACAAAAAGGGGCTCAGGAAAATCCTGAGCCCCTTTAGTCTTATTATAACATTATAATTATATAAGTGAGGATTCAGATTAAATTCTTGCAACGCCGTCTTTAATTGCGGCATCCGCAACTGCCTTTGCAACAGTGTCTTTAATACGGCTGTCAAAAGCATAAGGAAGAATATAATCCGGCTTAAGCTCGTTTTCATCAACAAGCGAAGCAATTGCATATGCTGCCGCAATTTTCATGTTTTCCGTTATGCTGCTTGCACGCACATCAAGAGCGCCCCTGAAAATTCCCGGAAACGCCACAACATTGTTTATTTGATTCGGAAAATCCGAACGGCCTGTGCCGACTATTGCAGCGCCTGCTGCAGCAGCCTCATCCGGCATAATTTCAGGCACGGGATTGGCCATTGCCAGCACAATGGGATTTGGATTCATTGTTTTTATCATATCCGCAGTAAGCACGCCGGGAGCAGAAACTCCGATGAAAATATCGGTTCCTTTTACGGCATCGGCAAGGCCGCCGCTTACTTTATCACGGTTTGTTATTTTTGCTATTTCAAGCTTTGAATCATTTAAATTATCTCTGCCGGCATATATTGCACCTGTTCTGTCGCACATAACAACATCACCAAGCCCAAGAGTTATAAGCAGCTTTGCAATTGCTATGCCTGCCGCACCGGAGCCGTTTATAACCGCTTTGCACTGAGAAAGCGGCTTACCGGTGAGCTTTGTTGCATTTATGAGCGCTGCTGAAACAACTACCGCCGTGCCGTGCTGATCATCATGAAAAATGGGTATATCGCACATTTCTTTCAGCCTGTTTTCAATTTCAAAACAGCGAGGGGCGGAAATATCCTCTAAATTTATGCCGCCGAACGAGCCGCTGATGTTATAAACAGTTTGCACAAATTCATCAACATTCTTTGTGCGCACACAAAGCGGAAACGCATCAACATCGCCGAACTCTTTAAAGAGAACGCACTTACCCTCCATAACCGGCATACCTGCCTCAGGGCCGATATCACCGAGACCGAGAACGGCAGAGCCGTCTGTTATAACGGCAACCATATTCCAGCGGCGAGTAAGCTCCCAGCTTTTATTATAATCCTTTTCAATTTCAAGGCACGGCTGTGCAACGCCGGGAGTATATGCAAGAGACAGAGAATCCTTATCGTTTACCTTAGCCCTTGCCGTTACCTCTAATTTACCCTTCCACTGCTCATGCAATTTTAATGATTCTTTTCTGTAATCCATTGTTTACCTCACTGTTTGTTTTCTATATGCGAAAACGGCTTTGTTTTGCACGGATATGGCTTATAGCCGCTTTCCCAAGGGAACACATAATTAAGGCCCAGCTCATTGCGCACGGCGCAAATTTCCTTTTGCACCGCATCATTTATCGGCACGCCCTCATTTTCCCTTTCCTTCCATATATCATACTCTTTTTCGCCTGCCGTGTAAATCCTTTTTTCGCCGGGTGCCTTTTGGCTTGCACGAAGTTCTCTTAAAATATCGCCCGCCGTTTTCTTAAAGGACTGCAATCCAAGGAACGCCTCTGTATCAATTGCGATAAACCAATGGCCGAGGTGATATTCCTTTTTTTCTCCGTTTTCGCCGATTCCGGAAAGAGCAGAAAGAAAGCTTCCCTGCTGAAGTGCCGCCGAAAGCAGCTCCACCGCAGTTGCGAAATCATATCCCTTATATCCGCCGAGCTCCTCACCTATTCCTCCGAGCGGAGCAAGTGCAGCTTCATGGGTGTTTAACTGCGTTAAGATTTCCTCACTGTTCGTGAGTGCAGAGCCGTCTCTGCCAACCACTGTGCCGACGGGGCAATCCTTACCTATTCTTGCATAATATTCTATTCTGCCTCTTTGGATAATTGATGTGGCGGCATCAAACACAAACGGGAATTTTTCATCCGTTGGCATACCTATTGTGAAAGGATTTGTTCCGAGCATATTTTCCACGCCGTGAGTTGGAGCTATTGACGGACGGGCATTTGTGCCTGTCATCCCTACCATTCCTGCCTGCGTTGCCATGGTTACATAATAACCCGCTATGCCATAATGGCAACTGTTTCGCACGGCAACCATTCCCATACCGTATTTTTTAGCCTTATCAATTGCCATTTGCATGGCACGAACTCCGATAACCTGGCCCATACCGTCGTGCCCGTCCACAACAGCGGTGGTTGCGGTTTCCCTCAGCACCTCAAATTCCGTTACGGGATTTTGGATACCGGCTTTAATTCTGTCTATATAAATAGGTTTAAATCTGTTGCATCCATGGCTTTCTATTCCCCTTTTATCTGATTCAAGAAGCACATCGGTGCAAATAAGGGCGTCTTCACGAGGAACACCGTATCCCACAAATGCATCTGTTACAAAATCAGATATAAGATCCCACGGGCATACTACTTTTGCCATATAATCACCAAAGCCTTTCCGACTGCAAAACACCTTCAAAGCCCGGCAGCCGATCACGGCCTTGAAAGCGCAAACGGCAAAATGCTGCTTGCTTTAATAAATTTTTACCCCTTAATACAATACCGCAGGTGTGTTTAATTCGCCCGCGGCATAATTGCTTATTTTATATTATCTTTCCCAATTGCGAGAGCGTTCAACCGCACGCTTCCAATTTTCATAATATTTATTGCGCTTTTCAATTTCCATAGAGGGCACAAACACCTTATCAACTTGCCTGTTCGACTCTATTTCCTCGGTATTTTTCCAAACACCCGTTGCAAGACCTGCAAGATAAGCTGCACCGAGTGCGGTGGCTTCTCTGTTTTTAGGTCTGTTAACATTAACGCCTGTCATATCCGCCTGGATTTGCATCATAATATCGGAGATTGACGCACCGCCGTCTACTCTTAAATCTTTAAGCAGAATACCACTGTCATTAACCATAGCTTCAAGCAAATCCGTCATTTGATATGTGATACTTTCAAGAACGGCACGGCAAACATGCTTTCTGTTTACGCCTCTTGTGAGCCCTATCATGCAGCCGCGGGCATACATATCCCAATACGGCGCACCAAGGCCGGTAAATGCCGGCACAAAATAAAGGCCGTTTGAATCCTCTACCTGAGCCGCAAGCACATCGCATTCCGGTGCTGTTTTAATAAGCTCCATTTCATCACGAAGCCATTTAATAACAGAGCCTGCATTGAAAGCAGAGCCTTCAAGATCATAAGTGATTTTACCGTCTAACCCCCAAGCAATGCCGGTGAGCAAATTAGAGCGTGATTCAATTCTTTTATCGCCTGTGTTCATAAGCAAGAAACAGCCGGTGCCGTATGTATTTTTTGCTTGGCCTTCATTGAAGCATCCTTGGCCGAAAAGTGCACCCGGCTGATCGCCGATTGCGCTTGCGATAGGAATACCTGCAATTTGATCCATGCCCGGAAATTTTGCAACCTCACCGTAAACACAGCTTGAAGGTTTAACCTCCGGCAACATGCACATGGGAATTCCGAGCTTTTCACAAAGGAAAGGATCCCATTCAAGAGTGTTGATATTAAACAGCATTGTGCGGCACGCATTTGAATAATCCGTTACATGCACTTCACCGCAGGTTAAATTCCAAATAAGCCAAGTATCAACCGTGCCGAAAAGCAGCTCGCCTTTTTCCGCACGCTCTCTTGCGCCGGGCACATTATCAAGAATCCATTTGATTTTTGTGCCGGAAAAATAAGCATCAATCAAAAGGCCGGTGTTGCTTTTAATATAATCGCCAAGGCCCTCTGCCTTTAATTTTTCGCAATAATCTGCCGTGCGGCGGCATTGCCAAACGATTGCATTATAAATCGGCTGGCCTGTTTCCTTGTCCCACACAATAGTGGTTTCACGCTGATTTGTGATTCCGATTGAAGCAATATCTTTTGGATCTACTCTTTCATCTCTAAGCACTTCCAAAATAGCCTCAAGCTCTGAAAACAGAATTTCATTGGGATCATGCTCTACCCAACCGTTTTGAGGATAATACTGCTTAAATTCTTTTTGCGCTTTGGCAACAATTCCGCCCTTTTTATCGAAAACGATAACACGGGAGCTGGTTGTGCCTTGGTCAAGCGCCATTACATATTTTTTACCCATAAATTTACCCCTTTTCGGCAACGCATGGTAAAGTGCGCCGCCGCCCTCTTAATATATTTTTTTAACAAAAACAAAAAAGAGTAAGCACTATAATATACTTACTCTTATATTCTAATATTTTATTCACGCAAAGTCAATTTAATACTTATAAATTATAAATTAACATTGCAATAATTATTACACAATCAGCTTTTTGACATAATTAACATATATCTAAAGCGGCAAAATACGATTATTGGTTATTTTCGATAAAATTAACAATATCACCAACGGACTTCATATCCGCAATAACTTCATCCGGCACTTCAATCCGGAACTCATCCTCAATACTCATAACGATATCAATGGCATCAAGGCTGTCTGCATCAAGGTCTTCTTCCAAAAGGCTGTCCATAGTGATTTTGTCGGGATCAACACTGAGCTGCTCTGCAAGAATTTCTTTGATTTTATCAAGAACCACAATTATCCCTCCTTAACAAAAAGCGGTTGTTAATCCGCTGCATTTATGTTATTATCATATTATAAAATTTATTTGATGTTGTCAATACTTTAAACGGCGATTTTGCCGTGTTTTTATTTTTAACAATAAAGGGGATTTGCAGGCATGAAAAATTACGGACTTTTGGGATGGCCGCTCGGCCATTCCCTTTCCCCGATTATTCACAAAGAGCTTTTAAAAATCTGCAATATTTCCGGCGATTACAAGCTTTATGAGATTGAGCCGGGCAGCCTTAAAGCAGAATCGCAAAGGCTGTTTGAGCTGAGCGGCTTCAATGTTACAGTGCCGCACAAAATCGGTATTATCCCCCTGCTTGACGGGCTTGACGAAAAAGCAGCACTTTTCGGCTCTGTTAATACGGTTAAAACAGGCAAAAGGAACATTGGATTTAACACAGACTGCATTGGCTTTTTGCGTGCGCTTGAAAACGCGGATATTCCTCTTTGCGGCAAAGTGCTTTTGTGCGGAAACGGCGGTGTGGCAAGAACAATAGCATTTGAGGCAGCTCTTGCGGGATGCGATCTTACCATAGCTTGCCGAAACAGTGCAACAAAAAAGGCGATTGACCTGCAAACGGAAATCAAAGAAAAAACCGGAAAATCAACCGCCGTTTGCGAATATTCAAAGCTTGAAAAGGGCTGGGATCTGATAATAAACGGCACATCGGTGGGCATGCTGCCCAACACAAACGCATGCGTGCTTGATAAGAAAACGGTTCAAAGCGCCAAAGCCGTTTACGATGTTATTTACAACCCTGCCGAAACATTGCTGCTTAAATATGCGAAAGAAGCAGGCATAAAGCATGAAAACGGGCTTTCAATGCTTGTGTGGCAGGCAGCGGCGGCGCAGGAAATTTGGAACGGAGTTAAATTTTCGCCAAAAGATATTGAAACGGTTTTAAAGATAACAGAGAAAGAATTAGAAAGCAGATGAACATAATTTTATGCGGCTTTATGGGAGCCGGAAAAACAAGAATAGGCAAAGAAATTTCAAAGCTTACCGGGCGTGAATTTATAGATACCGATGATATTGCCGAAGAAATTGCAGGAAAAAGAATTGCGGACATCTTTGCTCAAAGCGGAGAACAGGAATTCCGAAAAATTGAAACCGAGGCTTGCGTTAGGGCGGCAGAGCGCGATAATGCAGTTATATCCACAGGCGGCGGTGCAGTTACATTTGAGCGTAACACAGAAATTTTGAAAGAAAGCGGCATTATTATTTTTATTGATGCATCTTTTGCCGAAATTGAAAAGCGAATCGGCGACCCCACCACTCGGCCGCTTTTTAAGAACAAAGCCAATGCCGAAAAGCTCTATAACGAAAGAAAAAGCAAATATGAAAAAGCCTGTGACGCTTCCGTTAACGGCGACGGCAAACCGGAAACAATTGCAAACGAAATAATAAACAAAACTACAGAATTGTTAAATAATCGTAACTAATATTGAAAAGCAAGAAACGTTGTGCTATAATGACAACGTTTTTAATATACCGTACATTCCGCTTTTACGGATAAATATTATTTGAAAATTCGGAGTTTAAAATATTATGCAAAAGAAAAAAACAGAGGTCAAACATTTTTTCTCTATGTTTGACAAATATAAAAACCTGCTGCGAGAACTCACAAGAAAAAATGTTAAATTGAAATACAGAGATTCTTGGCTTGGCATTTTTTGGAGCTTTTTGCAACCGCTGATGACGATGATTGTGCTTACGGTTGTTTTCGGCAACATTTTCGGTGCGGAAAGAAAGCACATTGTTTGCTACCCCGTTTATCTTTTTACCGGCAGACTTTTGTTTGAATTTTTCACATCTTCATCCAAAAGAGCGCTCAGCTCTTTCAGATCAAATGCGCCGATAATCAAAAAGGTGTATGTGCCGAAATATATGTATCCCCTTTCGGGAATACTTTCAAATTTTGTTACCTTTGCAATTTCGATTTTGTGCTACATTTGCGTTTGGATATTTTTCAAAGCAACGGGATTACTGGGAGGCAGCGGACTGACCGTTAATTTCTATGCACTGCTGTTCGTTGTTCCAATGGCAATATTGCTTATATTCGTTATCGGAGTAGGGCTTATACTTTCCGTTCTTCAGGTTTACTTCAGAGATATTGAATATATATGGGAAGTATTTTGCACACTGCTTTTCTATTGCGTGCCGATTATTTACCCGCTTCAGCAAATAACAACACCTTGGATAAAAATGGTTATTAAAATAAATCCGCTTTATTCGATGCTTGAGTTATTCAGGCAATGTGTGCTTTATTGCCAGCCTATGAGCTGGAAGCTTTTATTGTATGCACTTGCTTGGGCATTTGCAACACTGGGGCTCGGAATTTTCATTTTCAACAAAAAGAGCGATGATTTAATATTCCACCTTTAATTTTAAAATGTTTATAACAATTAAATAAATTTCAAGCGCCGCTTCGTTTTGAAGCGGCGCTTTTTTGCGCTGCACGAGGGATACATTTAACACTTTTTTGCAAAGCAAGGAACTTAGCCTAAAAGCTTTAAAAAATTGCCTTGCGGCCGTTTAAAGCCTGTTTTCCTCTTGATATTCTTTTGCGTACTCAACATTTTGAATGTCCGGCACCGGAACTCCCTGCGCCGTGCGTGCATCTGCCTGCACAATGGGATTGCTTACATAGGCGCCGTATTTATTTGCGATTGATTTTTTCAAGCGATACTTTTTTTCATAAGAGCCGTGCGGGCCCGAAACGATTTTATTTTTCTTCGGCTGCACAGTGCTTTCCCTCAAATCCGGCAACAAGGCCTTTAAGCTGCTGCAAATTATCCGCAGAGGCATCGCTGTGCACAATTGCAGACTGAACACTTTGCGGAAGCGATTTAAAATAGGTGCGCATATCAAGAGGCGCATTATAAATGCTTGACATATCAAAATCTCCTTTTTTAGTAATTATTATCAGTATTCCCCGAATTGAAAAAAACAAATAGTGCAATCTGCTGAAAAATTTTGCTAATTTGCTTTTTTGAGAAATCCTAATTTTTACAACTTTTAAAATGTGTAAAAGAAAATGTCAACCTTTTTCGGCAAAATTTGTTGAAGGTGCATAAATATTACAAAATGGTTACAATAAGCTTGTGATGAATTCACATAGATTAAAAGGTTACAGTTGTGTTACAATTTATGACAGTTTGAGCCTTGCGGAGGCAAGAGCTTTATTTAGGCGGCAAGGGTGTGCCCGTTACGGGAAGTGCCCAATTGATGTTAAGTGCCGCGAACGCCGTTCCTATCGGCCGTAATAGGGCGAGCGGTAAATTTAAATGCGGCCGGAAAGGGAAACAGGAACCTTCTTATGAAAAAACTTTGCAGAGCGCTTACCCTGCTTATAATATCACTCAGCATGATATTAACGGTGTTTCCATCAACCGCAGTTGCGGCAGAGAGCGGATTTGAGCCAAGGCTCAGCGCACCGAGCAGATCAAACGCTTACTACAACAAGCAGCTTAACTACTATTCACAAGTAGGCTACGGAATGCCAAACTGCGTTGCATACGCATATGGCAGAGTTTATGAAATCACCGGCAAGCAACCGCTTATAAAAAAGGGCAGTGCAAGCGAATGGTGGAGTATAAACAAACGAAACGGCTACTACAATTACGGCCAAGAACCTCAAATCGGAGCAATTGCCTGCTGGAGCAATCATGTGGCAATAGTTGAAAAGATAGACGGCAACACCGTTACTGCTTCACAATCACATTGGGGCGGAAATTATTTTGACACCACAACATTCAAAAGCGGCACCAACCGCTTTGGTCAAAAATTTTACGGCTATATATACGCCTGCGAAGAAATAAATGAAGAAATAGAGCAGGAAAAGGCAGAGGAAGAAGCAAGACTGGCAGAAGAGCAAAAAGCTGCAGAGGATGCCTTGAAATGCCACACGGCATTGCCCGAACAGCAGCCGGAATATATTGTGCCCGAAAACAAAGCGGCACTTGCAATCACGGCAAATATCACGGGCGATGAGCCAAAGGTTGTTTTAAACAGCATGGTTCTTAAAAATGCAGTTGCAAAGCAAAACGCAAAGCTGCACTGATTTAATTAAACAGCAAAACCAAAGCATATCGAGCGGCAGCACGATATGCTTTTTTATTATGTTTATATATTATAAACATTATATTACACGCCCATGGCAAAGCAGTTGAACCGGCTGCAAGGAAACAAAAATATTGCAGATTTTTAAAATTTTTCAGAGTTCACAATTTATTTTCAAAAAAAGTGTTGACAAATCAAGCAGTTGGATATAATATAAATACAGTAGTTAGCACTCAGGTGCCAAGAGTGCTAATTCATCAAAATCAAAATTCAAAGGCGGTGGAAAAGGATGATCGGCGAACGGCAAGGCACAATATTATCTTTGATAATAGACAGCTATATTAAAAGCGGCGAGCCAATCGGCTCCAAAACACTTGCAGGCCTTTTGCCCTACAAAATATCCAGCGCCACAATAAGAAATGAAATGGCACGGCTTTCCGAGCTTGGCTTTTTAAAGCAAATGCACACAAGCGGCGGCAGAATTCCAAGCAATGCTTCATACAGATATTATGTTGATAACCTTATGATTCCGAGACCGCTTTCGCCGTTTGAAAAGCAGGCGGCGGCAGAAAGGCTTTCGGTTAACGCAAGTGATCCGGAAAGATTGCTTAAAGATTGCGTTAATCTGCTTCAGCAGGAAACACATTGCACGGCATTTTACGATGCAATCGAAGATTCGCTTGATTGCATTCAGGGCGTTGACATAATTCCCGCAGGAAACGGAAAAGCAATGATTGTTATGCTTTCCGTGGGCGGAAAAATCAAATCATCCGTTTGCAAAATCGATTGCCCGGTTGATGATGATTTTAAGGCGCTTTTTTACTACACAATGCGTGAATATTTCATAGGTGTGCCGCTGGCGGATGTTAATCCGGCATTGTTGCAAAAAACGGTTACGGTGCTTGGCACACGGCTTTTTGATATGTTGCCGGCACTAACAAGCCTTTGCGCTTTATGCGCCGAGGCTGCGCAAGGTGCGGTTTATTTCGGCGGAGAAACAAACCTGCTGAGCCACGAAGAACTTGGAAACGAAGTTTACAGAATATTGTCTTTTTTGGCAGACAGAGAAAATGCGGCGGCAACATTTGAAAAATATCCCGCAAGCGAAAACGGATTGAGCCT
The DNA here is from genome assembly GCA_900539775.1 of uncultured Anaerotruncus sp. Lineage (GTDB taxonomy): Bacteria > Bacillota > Clostridia > Oscillospirales > Acutalibacteraceae > Eubacterium_R. The sequence goes on from UQDL01000004.1 coordinate 58,381, forward strand.
TTTTATAGGGCGCGAAAATTTGCATCCGCTGCTTAAAAACACTGCAACGGTGCTCACAAGAGTGGGCTACAATAACGGCCAATCCGCTTTAATAGGCATTATAGGCTCCACAAGGATTGATTATGCATCAATCCTGCCGAGAGCAGAATATATAATGAACACAGTTAAGAATTATCTTCAAAGAGGAGGCGTGGAATTTGAGTAAGAAAGAAAAAGAAGCAAAAGAGGAAAAGCAGCCGCAGGAAAAGGCTGAAAAAACCTCAAAAGCTTCTGAAAAGAAGGATGAAAAAAAAGAATCCGAAACAGATATGCTCAAAAAGCAGCTTGAGGAAGCAAACGACAAATTTCTCAGACTGAATGCAGAATACCAAAACTTTAAAAGAAGAAGTGAGAAAGAAAAGCAAGAAACATACAGCTTTGCAAAGGTTGACATAATCAAAGAGCTTTTGCCCGTTATAGACAATCTGGAAAGAGCGATTGCAAGCGATGGCAACAATGATTATGACGGCTTAAAAAAAGGTGTTGAAATGACATTTGACAGCTTAATGACAACACTTTCAAAATTGGGAATTGAGGTTTACGGCGAAAGCGGAGAAACCTTTGATCCGAATCTTCACAATGCAGTGATGCACATTGAAGACGATAAATATAAAGACGGCGAAATCGTGGATGTTTTCCAAAAAGGATACAAAGCAGGAGACAAAATTATCCGTGCTGCCATGGTTCGCTCGGCAAACTAAATTAAAAACTATTTAACGGAGGATATTATATTATGGCTAAGATTATAGGTATTGACTTAGGTACAACAAACAGCTGTGTAAGCGTTATTGAAGGCGGCGAGCCTGTTGTTATCCCTAACGCAGAAGGCGCAAGAACAACACCGTCTGTTGTTGCTTTCAGCAAAGACGGCGAAAGAATGGTTGGCAACGTTGCAAAACGCCAGGCCATCACAAACCCGGACAGAACAATCAGCTCAATTAAGAGACATATGGGCTCTGATTATAAGGTTGATATTGACGGCAAGGCATACACACCGCAGGAGATTTCCGCAATTATTCTTCAAAAGCTGAAATCAGATGCAGAAAGCTACCTTGGCGAAAAGGTTACTGAGGCTGTTATCACGGTTCCCGCATATTTTACAGACTCTCAGCGCCAGGCAACAAAGGATGCAGGCAAGATTGCAGGCCTTGAGGTTAAGAGAATCATCAACGAGCCAACGGCTGCCGCACTTGCATTCGGCATTGATAAGGAAGAAGACCAAAAGGTTATGGTTTATGACCTTGGCGGCGGTACCTTTGATGTTTCCATCATTGAAATGGGTGACGGTGTTCAGGAAGTTCTTGCAACAGCCGGCAACAACCACCTCGGCGGCGATGATTTTGATAAGAAGATTATGGATTGGATCGTTTCCGAATTCAAGAAAACAAGCGGAATTGACCTTTCGGGCGATAAAATGGCAATGCAGCGTGTTAAGGAAGCTGCAGAGAAGGCAAAGATTGACCTTTCCGGAATGACAACCGCTCAGATTTCACTTCCTTTCATCACACAGGATGCAACAGGCCCTAAGCACTTGGATCTTACTCTTACAAGAGCACAATTCAACCAAATGACAGCAGACCTTGTTGAAAAAACAATGGGACCGGTTCGCCAGGCTATGTCAGACAGCGGCCTTTCAATGAACGAAATAGACAAGATTTTGCTTGTTGGCGGCTCAACCCGTATTCCGGCAGTTCAGGAAGCTATTGAAAAGTTCAGCGGCAAAAAGCCCTTTAAGGGAATCAACCCGGATGAATGTGTTGCAATGGGTGCAGCTCTTCAGGGCGGCGTTCTCGGCGGCGATGTTAAGGGACTTCTTCTTCTTGATGTTACTCCCCTTTCACTCGGCATTGAAACAATGGGCGGCGTAAACACCGTTATCATTGAAAGAAACACAACAATCCCCACAAAGAAATCACAAATTTTCTCCACTGCCGCAGACAACCAAACTTCTGTTGAGGTTCATGTTCTTCAGGGCGAAAGACAATTTGCAAAAGACAATAAAACTCTTGGCATGTTCCACCTTGACGGCATTATGCCCGCACGCCGCGGTGTGCCGCAAATTGAAGTTACCTTTGATATTGATGCAAACGGCATCGTTCATGTTTCCGCAAAGGATCTTGGCACAGGCAAGGAGCAGCACATCAGCATTACAGCTTCTTCAAACATGAGCAAGGAAGACATTGAAAAAGCCGTTCAGGATGCAGAAAAATTTGCAGAAGAGGATAAGAAGAAGAGAGAGGCTGTTGACCTTAAAAACGGTGCAGAGCAGCTTGCTTACCAAACAGATCAACTTATCTCCGAAAACGGCGACAAATTCAGCGCAGACGACAAATCAGCTCTTGAAACAAAATCCGCAGCTCTTAAAGAAGCTCTTAAAGGCGACGATCTTGATGCGATAAAGGCAGCGCAGGACGATTTGCAAAACAAGTTCTATGAGGTTTCTCAAAAGCTTTATCAGGCTGCACAGGCAGCTCAAGGTGCACAGGGTGCTCCGGAAGGCGGCACACAACAGGGCGGTGCAGACCAAGGCTACACCGATGCCGATTACACCGAGGTTGACGATAACTGATAAAAAGCTTTTAAGCTTTCTTCCCTTTAATAAACACGGCGGGAGCGATCCGAAAGGATTGTTCCCGCTAAAACCGTGTTTTGTTTAATTTTCGGCGGCTGAAGCCGATTAACGCATTATTGCTACCGACATATAGGAGGAAAATATGCCTGAGGAAAAACGAGATTATTACGAAGTGCTCGGAATCCAAAAGGGTGCAACAGAAGACGAGATAAAAAAAGCGTACAGAAAAACGGCTAAAAAATACCACCCTGATTTGCACCCGGACGATAAAATAGCAGAAGAAAAATTTAAGGAATGCAACGAAGCATACGAAGTGCTTTCCGATCCTAATAAAAAAGCAAGATACGACCAATTCGGTTTTGCCGGAGTTGATCCGAATTACGGTGCAGGCGCAGGCGGTTACGGCGGCGGCAGCGGATTTGGGTTTGACGGCGACATTGATTTGGGCGATATATTCTCTTCATTTTTCGGAGGAGGCGGCGGTTTCGGCGGCTTTGGCGGCAGAAATCCAAACGCTCCGCAGCGTGGCAGAGATATACAAATTTCACTTAACATCACATTTGAAGAAGCTGCAAAGGGCTGCAAGAAAACAGTTGAAGTGCCCAGAGTTGAAGATTGCAGCGAATGCGGCGGCACAGGTGCCGCAAAGGGCTCAGAGGCCAAAACCTGCTCCGAATGCGGTGGCAAGGGCTACATCAATGTTCAAAACCGAATGGGCTTTACCGTTGTTTCATCTCAGCGCCAATGCACAAAATGCGGCGGCAGAGGCAAGATAATTGAAAACCCATGTCACAAATGCGGTGGCAAGGGCAAAGTAAGGCGCAAGAAAAAGATTGATGTTGAAGTGCCGGCAGGCATCAGCGAAAACAGAATTTTAACCTTGCGCGGCCTTGGCGACAGCGGCTTTAACGGCGGCCCGGCAGGCGATCTTAAGATTATAGTAAACATCAAAAAGCACGCATACTTTAAACGAGACGGCTATAATGTTTGGTTTGACAAGCATGTTTCAATTGTTGAGGCCACTCTCGGTGCAGAACTTGAGGTGCCGACACTTGACGGCAATGTAAAATACAATATGCCGGCGGGAACACAACCAAACGATGTTTTCAAGCTTAAGGGCAAAGGTATTCAAAGGCTTAATTCCGTTGGCAAGGGCGACCAATTCGTTCGCATTATTGTTGACATTCCGAAAAATCTTTCATCCGAGCAAAAAAATCTGCTTTTGCAGTTTGACAAAACCTACACTGCCCCAAAAAACGGCGGCAAGGAAGGATTTTTTGATAAATTTAAGAAAAAATAAAAAAAGGCTTCGGTGTTTTTCAATGCCGAAGCTTTTTTGCGCACTTTTGCAAGTTGTTTAAACAGTATATTGATTATGGCTTTACAAGTGTGCAAATAAGTGTTAATATATTTTTGCTGAGCGGCAAAAAAAATTTATAACGGAAGTTTTTTATGGCACACCCTATCAAGCATTTTATAACAATAACAAAGCACCGCCACAGGGTTATGAAGCACTGCTTTAAGGCAGGCATACCGTTGCAGGGGCTTACTCACGATCTTTCAAAATATTCGCCTGCAGAGTTTATACCGGGCGCAAAATACTATCTTGGCAATCGCTCGCCTAACGAAGCGGAAAGAGTTGAAAAAGGATATTCTGCGGCATGGCTGCACCACAAAGGCAGAAACCGCCACCATTACGAATACTGGATGGATTACAGCACAAAAACAAAGCGCCTTGAGCCGATTGAAATGCCAACAAAATATTTCAAAGAAATGTTTTGCGACAGAGTTGCGGCAAGCAAAATTTACCAAGGCAAAAATTACACCGAGGCGCACCCGCTTGAATACTTTTCCCGTGCAAAAACACGAATTATCATGCACCCGAAAACAGCACAAAAGCTTGAAGAATTGCTTGTGATGCTGAAAGAAAAAGGCGAAAAAGAAACATTTGCATACATCAGAAAAATGAAATAAGCCAAAGGGCAGAAAGCATTTTAAGCTTTCTGCCCTTTTATAATTTCAGCGCAAGGCCGCCGACTTTTTGAACAAGCATTTTTTTAATAACTTCGGAAATATAAGCCGCCGCTTCAACGGGAGGCATTCCGATTTTGCTTATATTAGAAACAACCGTGTAATCGCTTTCGCTCATATCGGGATGAGGCTTATATGCCAAATAAGCGCTCATACTTTCATCCGTTATAAGACCCGGTCGCTCGCCTATGAGCACGCACACAACCTTAGCTTTAAGCAACGGACCTATTTCACGAGCAGTATTTACTCTGCAATAGCGAACAAAAAACGGCTTTCCGACGGATATTCCGCTGCTTTCCAAGGCCATTTTCAGCAGCGGAAGCATATCGCCGCAATTCGCCCCTATTGCCGGAGCAGAAAGGCCATCGCCGCAATAAATTTGCACATCCGCACCGATTGAAGCATTTTGCCTTAATATTTCTTTTTGAGATTCTTCAAAGCACCTGCCCCAATCCGGGCGTGTTATCATATCATATTTATTTTTGCATTTTGTGCGCACCTCAAAAAGGCCGAGCTTTTCAAGAGTTTCTTGTGGCACCTCAGTCATAACGGCATCATTTGCCGCTGCGTGCGCCGCACGAAAATCAAGGTAGCTGCTTGTTCTATATCTGCTTCCCGTTCTCCCGATTTGCAATCTTGCCGGAGTGCGTGAAGCAAGTGAATCAAAATAATCTGCCATAACACTTTTCCTCCGTTACAGAAAAACACGCGGATTTCCGGCATTTTTGCCGAGCCTGCCGTTTTCCCAAATTCCGTATTTTTCAAGCCACTGCCTAAACGGCTCTATGGGCGACAAATTAAGCATTTCCCTGATTGCCGCTATATCGTGATAAGAAGTTGATTGATACATAAGCATAACATCATCGCTTTGCGGCACCGCCATCACATAGTGGCAGCCGGCAGAGGCAAGCATAACAAGCAAGCTGTCGCTGTCGTTCTGATCTGCTTTCATATGATTTGTGTAGCAAATATCACAGCCCATCGGAAGCCCATGCATATGACCGCAAAAATTATCCTCAAGTGCCGCACGAATCAATTCCTTTGTATCATAAATATATTCGGGCCCGATAAAGCCCACAACAGTGTTAACAAGAAACGGCGAATAGTGCCTTGCAAGCCCGTAACAGCGTGATTCCATTACAAGCTGATCCGCACCGTTGTTGGCAGACGATGAAAGCTCACTGCCCTGCCCCGTTTCAAAATACATATAATTTGGGCCCTCTGCGGTTGAACACTTTGCCATCAGCTCATTTGCATTTTCAAGCATATCAACATCAGTGCCGAATGAAGAAAGCGCCGCCTCGCTGCCTGCGATTGACTGAAAACACAAATCCATAGGCACACCCTGTTTAAGTGCTTTAAGTTGCGTTGTAATATGCGAGAGCACGCAAATTTGCGTTGGTATTTGCAATTTTGTTTTAACATCATTAAAAAGATTTAAAATGTCTGCAGTGCTTTTAACCGTGTCTACGGCAGGATTAAGCCCCAAAACGGCATCTCCGGCGCCGTAAGAAAGCCCTTCCAAAAGCAAAGCGGTTACGCCCTTAACATCATCCGTTGGGTGATTGGGCTGCAAGCGCACGGCAAAGGTGCCGGGCAAACCGATGGTGTTGTTGCAATGGGCTGTTATTTGCAGTTTTCGTGAAACATACATCAAATCAAGATTGCCCATCAGCTTGGCAAGCGCCGCTATAACCTCTGAGCTCATGCCCCGTGCAAGTGCCAAAATTTCATTGCCCGTTATCATATTATCGAGCACTTTTTCACGCAGCTCGCCGATGGTAAGCTTTTTAATTTTTTCATATTGAGCTGCATCCAAATCATCAAGAATAATGCGTGTTACGCTGTCTTTTTCATATTCAACTGCCGGCGAATTTGTAATATCCTCAACGGTTAAATCCGCAAGCACATATTTTGCCGCCACACGCTCTTTTGCATTTTTTGCGCCTATGCCTGCAAGGGTGTCGCCGCTTTTTTGCTCGTTTGCCTTTGCAAGCACTTCCTTAATGCTTTTAAATTCATAATTATGTCCAAAAAGCATTTTATTCATTTTCATGATTGTCTTTTCCTCCGAACACAAGAGTTTTTACAACAACGGGAACCGCCTTACCGCCTGCAACCGGCACACCGATATCAATATAATTCCCTCGGCGGCAATCTATGCCGTCAAAGCAAATAAATGGATAGCCGGGCGGAAGCTCGCCTCGCAGGCAAATTCCAAGAGCCTTTGAAAAATCCGCCTTGGTAACAACAACAACCGGCAAGCCTTTTTCAATCAATTGGGAGCAGTTTTTTGCAATATCCTTTGCTATACGCACCAAATCGCCGAAGCTTGGCACATCATCGCCGGGAAGCGAAACAGCACACATTTCCGAGCCGATTCTTGAAAAATCCGAAATGCATTCAAGATTTTTTATAGGCAGCTCAACATTTGAATATTCGATTGTGCTTCCCGAAATATCCATGCTGAAATTCCCTGCACCTATAACAGTTGCTCTGATTGGGCTTGATGCCGAATTTACAATCTTTGCAGGATATGAAAGGCTGCTTTTTCTTATTGCAGCCGCAAGCTGATAACCTATATCACCGAAATCTGCACGGCAACCGCCGCAATCGGCAAAGCATTCGGCAACACCGCCGGAAAACGAAACCGCTTCCGGCACATATTTGCCGCATGGCAAAGAATCCGTTATGCAATAATCAGGCACATTGCCGCAAGAAAAAACAGCATTTTTAATAATATCCGCAGCAATGTTGCACAGCTTCTCCGTTTCGGCAAAATCAGAAATTGATTTAACGGTTATTCCGTTATCTGCACACAAACGCTTTATTTCAGGAGTTAAAGCTGCTTTTCCGCTTTTATCGAAACGCACAAGCCTGCCGCCGATATTAAGGCAACAATCGTCAACGCAATCGCCGTCTTTAAAATAAGAAATATTTGTTGTGCCGCCGCCTATATCTATATTTGCGGTTACAACGCCGCTTTGCTCGCTGAATTTATCGGCGCCTGCACCCTTGCCGGAAAGATAAGATTCAAGCTGAGAGCCTGCCTGCGCCGCTATAAAATTGCCTGAATATTCCGCTATATCGGCAAGCACCTGCTTTGCGTTTTCTTTTTTTGAGGATTCGCCGGTTATAATAACGGCACCGGAATCAAAATCCTCCTTTTTAAAGCCCGCCGCAGCATATTCTTTTTTTATTATCTCGGCAACCTTTGCGCCGTTTATGTTTCCGTTTTCATCAAGAGGCGTAAAATAAATCTTGCTTTCATAGATTATTTCCTTCTTGGTTATCACGGCATGGGGAACGGTGCCGAAACCACCCTGGACGGCAATCCCAATGCGGCTGATTATCAAATGCGTTGTTGTGGTGCCCACATCAATACCCGCACTTAAAAGAATTTGATTTTCCATACAGCATCCTTTCACCAAAAAAGCCGACCTGCATTAAGCAAGCCGGCAAACATCATCGTTTTCGGTTTAATTCTGTGCCTCTTCTGCCTGTTTGGCAGCTTTTGCAGCTTTTTCCGCCTCAATGGTGGATTTCTTTTTTCTGTGGATTATAAAGCGATTGCAAGGATAAGTCCACAAAGTGGGAATAGCCATTCCGATAAGCTTTATAACAAGATCGGCAAAATTGCCTGTTAAATTATGGCTTGCCGCAAAGGTTTGCATTGCAGAGCCTATCCAGCCGTTTGCAAAAATGGTGAACACAACCATTATAAAATACAAAATAATGCTGAGTGTTGGATTTGCATCTGCCTTAAATGTGATTTTGCGATTTAAGATAAATGCAATCAAATAGCCGACTGTTGTGGAAATCAAATAAGTGTAAAGATAACCCTTTGATTCAATGCCGATCATATTGAGGGCAGGGCTTGTGATGGCAACGCTTGTAAACGAAGCAAAAACAGTGTTTAAAAGCACCATGTGCACCACAAGCTCAATTGCAGAGGAGCCACCACCGGCAATTGAAAATTTTATAAATTTCCATATTTCTGCGTGTTTTTCGGTCCATCTAACAAAGGGATTTTTCTTTTTATCCGTTTTATTCTCGCTCATAACTGCTCCTTAATGTTATAAAAATTTTGCAAGCAAAACTATAACCGCCACAACGGCAGCCACAATTGCAAGTGCTTTTTCAATCATCGGAATTGCCGCATCCACCGTTTCCGGCGCCTTGCTTGACAAATAATCATAAACCGGCTTTTGCACCTTTGTGCCTACAAGCTCATCAAATGTGCGTGTGTAGGTTTCATATTCGCCGGGCTTATTTTCATCAAGCTCTATAATGCGAACGCCTCGTTTTGTTCTGTTGCCGTAAACATTAAAGCCGCTCGACTGAGTAAAGCCGAGATCAACATTTTTGTATCTGCCTACGAAGCTGTTTTTATGATCATGCCCTACAAAAACAGCCATAACATCGCCTTTTTCAGAAATTGCATCGAACTCGCCCGTGTTTTCGTTGGGAATTGACGGCGGCTCAAGCAGCATATCACCTTTTCTGCAAGTATCGCCGAGAACATAATATTCATTTTTATGAGTTCTGAACGCTCTGATAGCGCCTTTGGTGGTTTTTTTAACCTGCTTCAGCACATTATAGTATTCACACAAGGGGATATGTTGAAAAACAATTGACGGCACATAGGCGCCGTTTTCAGCCTTCAGTTTTTCCCTTGTTTTTTTATACCAATCAATAATTCTAACATCAAACGGCTCATATCCGCCGCCCTTGGCATCGGTGCCGCTGTCAAACAAATAAAGGTTGAAAACATCCCTGTTTGATCCGTCCGAAGCTTTAATCGGAATGCAGCAAGTGCCGCCGTCATCCGAAAGCTCTGCCGGCTGCTCACCAACGCAGTTCGGAAGCGCCTTATAAATATTTTCAAACTGCTCTTTATTTGAAATTCCAACCTGCCTGTCGTGGTTTCCGAAGGTTACGGCAAAAGGAATGTTTCTTTTTGTTACCGGCTTAAGCAGTTTATAAATTGTTTCTGCAACGGCATTTTCAAGCTCTTTTCCCTTGCCTTTATAAGTAACTCCATAGCCCTTAATTTGATCACCTGTATAAATTACCAAATCGGGCTTTTCCGCCTCAACGGCTGCCTCTAAAAGCGCCGAGGTGTCGGGTGACACGGCAGGAATTTCCTGAATATCCGTGATTTGCATTATTTTAAATTTTCTGTTTTTGGTAAATCTCATACGCTTCTCCTCAACAAGCGAAATAAAAAAAACAACCTAAAGGCAAAAGGAGGGCACTGCAAAATTTCAATTGCGGTGTCCTCCTTGACTTATTTTAGATTATCATACGGAAAAGAAAATGTCAATAAACACATTTCATGCTTTACATAATATTCACCGTAATTGAACATAAATTTGACATTGCTTTATTGAACTTCAACCGCTCCACCGTTATTTGATGAAATAAATCCTATCCACGTTTTACCGGGATTAAGTTTGAGCTCATTGCCAGAAGCATCTGTAAATACCAGCTTACCGTTATCCTCTTTCCAGCTGAAATCAACAACCGTGCCTGCGGATGCAAGCTTGCCCGTGCCGCTTGTGAATTTATAATTACAATATGTTTCCGTTTTGCCGGATCCTTTATAATCATGCTTATCAACATATTCGCTTTCGGCCATAAGCATAACAACATTTTCAAAACTTACCTCTTGCTTGAAATCTGATTGATTTTTATATTTGCCGTCTGCCGAATCATATGTAAATGTGTGGTTGTAAGCAGACGAAGCTCTGTTTGAAAACTTGCCGGTGATGCTGCTGCAAGGCGATTGCGACACGGCAGTTGCCTTTTCGTTAAACGCAAACTGAGTGAAGCGAGATGAATCAATATCTGTTCTGTAGCCTTTTTTCTCAATTGCAGCAACAAGCTCGTTTCCGAGCAGCACGGCATTGTGAGGGCTAACCTTATCTTTGGTGCGTTTAAAGCAAGAAGATGTGCTCATACCGTCTATATTATCAACATTATTGTTTTTAATATAATCATCTGCGCCCTCATAATCGCCCTTGCTGTGGCTTTGGCCGAAATGAACATACAAGCAATCAAAAAACTGAGAAAATTGCACAAAGCTTGGCCTTGCAGAGCGTGTTGGGCCAACCTGTTCCGGCAAATCGGTCATATCTGCATAAAGCCAAAGCATGCGGGTTATGCCGCCCTCAACTTCGGCCTCAACAATAATATCGGGTGAATCCATATTATATTGCGGGCGTGCCTGAGGCGAATTTTCAACAACAACGGCAACCGGCCTTTTGCCGACTGCGGAATCATTATAATCAATCTCGCCCGTAAGCGGATTTTTAATAACAATCGGTGCCTCTGTGGTGGTGCTGCTAATAGGCAAAGTTTCTGTTTCCGGCTCTTTTTTATTGCGTGATGCGCCCACACAAATACCAACCACAATTGCTATGGCAGCCACAACGGAAACAACTGCAATTATTATTTTCTTATTCTTTGAATTTTTCATATATCCATCTTCCTCGGGGTATTCGTCTGCGTAATTTTCACCGTTCGGATCAACCTTCTCCGGTGAAAACGGCAGTTGCGGTTTATCGGAATCATCTTCCGTTTCCCGTGCTTTTTTCAAATCACTTTCAATAGCTTCAACGGAATCACTTTTTTCGGGTGTGCTGTTCCTTTCGCTTTTTTCATTTTTTTCAGGCTGCTCGGAAATCTTTTGCTGCTGCGTTGGTTCATCTGTGTTTTTCACAACCGAAAAACCGGAATTTTCTTTTTCGTTCAGCTTAAAATCCGTATTTTGCGCTTTTTCGTCATCAGACGGTTGCGGCTCATCGCCTTTTGCAAACTTAAATTCGCTAAGGATCTTATCAACCTCATCATCCTTATCAGACATGTGAAGCCTCCTTTTTCAAATCAACTGATTATATAATATCATATAAAATCACGAAATGCACTATATTTTTATCATTTTATTGATTTTGCACACAATATATAGTAAACTTATGTTAAGGTGCACAAGTAAATGTGCTTTTGAAAGGTTGGTATAAATGGCAAAGGCTATTCCGATAATCATAACAAACACAAATATTTTGCTTTACGATAAAGCAAGCGAGGAATTCAAGCCGTTTTCGCTGCAAGGGATGGAAACCATGCCTAACATTCCTTTTTACCATTCCTTTGCAAAGAAAATTGCGGAAAGCCAGCATTATTTTAAAGAATTTTTAAAACAATATTATCCGAAAAAAGCAAACAAAAATATTTTGGCAATAATTGTGCCTGACGATACAAGCCCGCTTGAAAGCATTTTCATAAATGAGTTTTTCGTTAATTCCGGCACCTGCAAAGCCGTGGCGCAAATGACGATGGCACAGGCGCTTTCAAAAGAGCATTCTCAATATATTTCCATATCAAAATCATCAAGAAATGTTGTGCTGCAATACATCAGAAACAATGAAATAAAGGCTTCAAGATATTATGACAGAAACACATATATTGCGCCCAAAATTTCAGATGATGCCAAAAGGCTGCATATAGACATTGAATATGAAAACACGCCGATTTTCATAAATAATTTCAACCTTGATATGGACGACTTTTTCGGCATAGGCACGGTTATAACTCCGAAAGAATTTATGGATAAAATCGCGCAAATCGATGTGGAAAAAATTTAACAAAGAATAGAACAACCACCCCGGCAAATAATATTACCGAGGTGGTTTTTTATGAACAAAAAAAAGAAATCAAGCACGCCGGAGATTAAAAAAATAATAGATCTGACCGCATATTTCAGCCCGATAACAAAAGAAAGCGATTTAAGCTATGAAGCCGAGGGCAAAAAAAGAGACAACGACCGCGACTCAACAACTCCAACGATAAATAATTAAACACAAAAAGCCCGAATATATCGTTTGATATATTCGGGCATATCTTATTTATAAACAAATATTTGCAACACCGTGCGCCCTTTTTTTGTTGAGCCGAGCACATTGCCGCACTTAAACCTGCCGCTGCCTCTTACCGAAACGATATCGCCGGGTTTAACATTATAAGAAAAATTTTCGCACAGAGCACTGTTCACAAACACTTTGCGCTGAACAAACAGTTCTTTAACTCCGCTGCGTGAAAAATTATAAACCGCCGCCGCAAGCACATCAAGCCTGAGCGATGCCACAATTATTTCTTTTTCCTCCGGCTCTGCCACGGCACCTGCAGGCAGATTTTGCACAACACGGCATTTAACGCAGGTGTGGCGCACTTTATCAAGATTTTGCACCACATAATCTGCAATTGAATCAAGACAAAAAATATAGCCCGTGTTGTTTTTAACAACAATATCTCCGAGCACACTTCGCTTTATTCCGAGCCCCATAAGCGAACCGAGAAAATCACGGTGCAAAAGCTTATCCGCAAATTTTTGCGAAAGCGGCGCTGCCTCCACAATTTTTATTGGAAATTCGGCATATTCACACCCGTTTCCAAATGCGGCAACAGCTCTTTCGGCGCCGTCATATCCGCCGAATGTTACATAATCGCAAGGCAGGGCCAGCGATGAAAGCTCGCTTTGATCCTCCATATTCAAAAAATCGGAAAAGGTTACATAGCAGCGCTCACTTGCTCTTTCGGCAAGCTCCGAGAGCCTTTTTTCTGACATATCCATAAAACACCAAAAAGCGGTGCCCGTTTTGCAGGGCAACCGCTTTCTTCAATCTGATTATTTTGCTGCTTTTCTTGCCTTAACAGCTTCTGTGATAAGGGGAACGATTTTATTTAAATCGCCAACGATGCCGTAATCCGCAACATCAAAAATAGGAGCGCTTTCGTCCTTGTTTATTGCGATTATGATATCTGATTCTTCCATACCTGCAGTGTGCTGAATTGCACCGCTGATGCCGATGGCAAAATAAACATTCGGGCGAACCGTTTTGCCCGTTTGGCCAACCTGAAGATCCTTAGGAAGCCAGCCGTTATCAACAACTGCCCTTGAGCATGAAACTGTTCCGCCGAGGGCATCTGCAAGATCTTCAAGAAGCTTGAAGTTTTCTTTGCTGCCTACGCCGCGCCCGCCTGAAACAAGAATTTTTGCCTGCTGAATATCAACAACGGTTTCAACGGATTTAACAACTTCAAGAATTTCAACATAACAATTGTTTTCTTCAAGCTGAGGATTAAATTCAATAACCTGAGCCTTTGCATTTTCAACAGGAGCAATCTTTTGCATAACGCCGGGGCGAACGGTTGCCATTTGCGGGCGGTTGTCCGGGCAAGCAATTGTTGCGATTGTGTTGCCGCCGAATGCCGGGCGAGTCATAAGAAGCTGATTGTGCTTTTGCTCTTTATTCGGAAGAGGATTAAGCGGAAAATCGCCGATTTCAAGCACTGTGCAGTCTGCCGTTAAGCCTGTGCCGACTCTTGCCGAAACACGGGGGCCGAGATCACGGCCGATAGCCGTTGCGCCAACAAGCATTATCTCCGGCTTATATTCATTGATAGCTGCTGCAAGAGCCTGAGTATAAGGCTCTGTTCTGTAAGTTTCAAGCACGGGATTATCAATAACAATAACCTTATCTGCGCCGTATTTTGCAAGCTCATCGGCAAGATTTGCAACTTTGTAGCCGATAAGCACAGCCGTTACCTCTGTTTCAAGCTTTGCGGCAAGATCCTTTGCCTTGCCAAGCAGTTCAAAAGCGATGGGGCTGATTTCGTTATCCACCTGCTGAGCGTAAATGAAAACACCCTTATACTGTTCTATATTTTCTGTAATCATTATTCAGCCCTCCTTAGATGATATGCTTTTCTTCAAGCTTTGCGATAATATAATCTGCGGATTCCTGAGGAGTATCAAGCGCAACCTTTTCGCCTGCGCCCTTTCTTACCTTATCGGAAGCCTTTGCGATTTTTGTGGGTGAGCCGGAAAGGCCGATGTCTGAATCATCAACATCTTTAAGATCTGCTCTGCCCCAAACGGTGATATCTTTCTTATAAGCATCAAAAATGCCGCCCGGAGTCATATAGCGGGGATCATTAAGCTCTGAAAGAGCTGTGATAAGCACGGGCATTTTAGCCTTAAGCATATGATATCTGTCGTCAAACTGGCGCTTAACAACAACACTGTCGCCCTCCACCTCAATTTTCTCTGCATAAGAAATAACGGGAATTCCGAGATGCTCTGCAATCTGAGGACCAACCTGAGCGGTATCGCCGTCTATTGCCTGGCGGCCTGTGATGATAATATCATAATCTATATTGCGAAGTGCGCCCGCAATTGTGCTTGAGGTTGCCCAAGTATCAGCACCGCCGAGAACTCTGTCTGTTACAAGAATGCCGTTGTCTGCGCCCATGGCCATAGCCTCACGCAAAACTTCCTCTGCCTTGGGAAGACCCATAGTAAGAGCAGTTACCTCTGCACCGAATTTATCTTTAATTCTGAGAGCAGCCTCAAGGCCTGCTTTATCATCAGGATTCATAATTGTGAGCATTGCCGCTCTGTTTAAAGTGCCGTCCGGATTAAACTGAACTCCGCCTTTTGTATCCGGAACCTGCTTTATGCAAACTACTATTTTCATATTCTGCTCCTCCTTACTTCAGCAAATTGCCGCTGATAACCATACGCTGAACCTCGGAAGTGCCCTCGTAAATCTCTGTTATCTTAGCGTCACGCATCATGCGCTCTACTTCATATTCACGGATATAGCCGTAGCCGCCGAAGAGCTGAACAGCTTTAGTGGTTACATTCATAGCGGTTTCTGCAGCGAAAAGCTTAGCTTCTGCAGCTTCAAAGGAATAATTCTTTTGAGTTGCCTTTGCCATTGCAGCCTTATAAACAAGCATTTTTGCAGCCTCAACCTGAGCTGCCATATCTGCAAGCTGGAATTGAGTGTTTTGGAAAGCGCCGATTGATCTGCCAAACTGCTTTCTTTCCTTAACATAAGCAACTGTGCGATCAAGAGCACCCTCTGCAATGCCGAGAGCCTGAGCGGCAATACCTATGCGGCCGCCGTCAAGAGTGTGCATTGCGATTCCGAAGCCCTTGCCTCTGGGACCGAGGATATTATCCTTGGGAATTCTGCAATCCTGGAAAATAAGTTCATAAGTGGAAGAGCCGCGAATACCCATTTTCTTTTCTTTTGTGCCGAAAAGAAAGCCGGGTGCGGTTTTGGGAACGATAAATGCAGAGAAAAGCTTTTTCTTTCTGCCTCTTTTATCTTCAACAATATCGGTAACTGCAATAACGATATAAATATCTGCTTCTTTACCGTTTGTGATAAAGCATTTAGAGCCGTTGAGCACCCATTCATCGCCATCAAGCACAGCCTTTGTTTGCGCTCCCTGAGCATCAGTGCCGGCGCCCGGCTCCGTAAGAGCAAATGCGCCGAGCAGCTCGCCCGAAGCAAGAGGCTTTAAGAACTTTTGCTTTTGATCTTCCGTGCCGTAAGTAAGAATGGGATCGCAGCAAAGCGAGGTGTGTGCGGAAACGATAACACTTGTTGTGGCACAAGCCTTTGCAAGCTCTTCAACGCACATAACATAAGTGAGGGGATCACAGCCCTGGCCGCCGTATTCCTTTGGAACGGGAATTCCGAGGAAGCCGAGCTTTTGCATTTTAGTTACGGTTTCTCTTGGGAATTGTTCGGTTTCATCTGTTTCAACAGCAAGCGGTTTTACTTCATTTTCAGTAAAATCAGCAAAAAGCTTTCTTGCCATTTCATGTTCTTTGCCGAAAGTAAAATCCATATTGATTTCCTTAGCCTTTCTGCCCGCCTATACGATAAATTTTCAAAGTTGCGCTGCGAGCTTGGCGCAATTATATGCTGCAAAGCAGCGAAAATAACCTTGCCGAGCGATAAATTATTTCAAATCTACCACCGCAGCGGCGTGCACAAAAAATGCACGCCGCCGTGATTTCAGTTATTATTTGCGATAGTCATAGAAGCCCACACCTGTTTTGCGGCCGAGCTTACCTGCACGAACCATCTTCTTAAGAAGAGTTGCGGGGCGATATTTGGGATCGCCTGTTTCGGAATAAATTGTTTCCATAATTGCAAGCACAATATCAAGGCCTACATAGTCACCGAGTTCAAGCGGGCCCATGGGATGATTTGCGCCGAGCTTCATTGCAGTGTCTATATCTTCAACGCTTGCAATGCCCATTTCATAAACGGTGATGCCCTCGTTGATAAGAGGAATAAGAATTCTGTTTACAACAAAGCCGGGAGCCTCGTTAACCTCAACGGGAGTTTTGCCGATTGCTACGGCAATTTCCTTAATTTTAGCAACCATATCGGCAGGAGTGTTTGCACCTGCGATAACCTCAATAAGCTTCATAACGGGAGCGGGATTAAAGAAATGCATGCCGATAAGCGGTCTGTCAAGGCCTGCACCGATTTCCGTGATTGAAAGAGATGATGTGTTTGTTGCAAACATACAATCCGGCTTAACGATTTCCTGAAGTTCCTTAAATGTTTGCTTTTTAACATCCATAACCTCAAGAGCAGCCTCTACGATAAGATCGCAATCCGAGCAAATTTCTTTGGTGCCCGTGGTGATTTTAGCAAGGATTGCATCTGCGGCAGCCTGATCCATTTTTCCCTTTGCAATTCTTTTTTCAAAGCCCTTTGCGATTTTGTTTTTGCCGTTTGCGGCAAATTCATTGTTAATATCGCAAAGTGCAACTTCATAACCTTCAACCTGTGCAAAAGCCTGAGCAATACCGGAGCCCATTGTGCCTGCGCCTATAATTCCGACTTTCATTTTAAATTCCTCCTGAATTATTATTTGTTAATAAACGGCTTTTTAACCTTTTCCTTGTTTCGATCAAGGAAAAATGCCATGCCGTATTTTTGATCTTCTGTTTCAAAGCAATCACCGAAAAGCTTTTCTTCAATTTCAACTGCGCTTGAAATATCTGTTTGTAAACCTTGGTTAATTGCTTTTTTGCAATTGCGAACGGCTATTGGAGCGTTTGCCGCAATAATTGAAGCCATTTTCTTAGCTGCCGGCATAAGCTCTTCTATAGGATAAACAGCGTTTACAAGACCGATACGAAGAGCCTCGGGAGCCTTGATATTTCTTGCCGTGTAAATAAGCTGCTTT
Source organism: uncultured Anaerotruncus sp. (assembly GCA_900539775.1). GTDB lineage: Bacteria > Bacillota > Clostridia > Oscillospirales > Acutalibacteraceae > Eubacterium_R. The sequence goes on from UQDL01000004.1 coordinate 76,088, forward strand.
GCCATTCCAACGCCGACTGTTCTTGCAAGGCGCTGTGTGCCGCCGAAGCCGGGTGTAATTCCGAGGCCGACTTCAGGCTGGCCGAAAACAGCATTTTCGGAGCAAATTCTGATATCGCATGCCATTGAAATTTCACAGCCGCCGCCGAGAGCAAAACCGTTTACCGCAGCGATTACCGGAATGGGAAGATTTTCTAATTTAAGAAAAACATCGTTTCCTTTTTTGCCAAAAGCCTCGCCCTCTGCCTTTGTGAGTGTGCTCATTTCACCTATATCTGCGCCTGCAACAAATGATTTTTCGCCTGCACCCGTAATGATAAGAGCACGAACGGTGTCAAAATCAATTGCATCAAGTGCCTCATTGATTTCATCAAGCACAGCGCTGTTGAGAGCGTTAAGAGCCTTTGGCCTGTTTATGGTTAATACGGCAACTGCGCCGTCTGCTTCATAATTTATAAATTCCATTGCTATCTCCAAGTTTTAAACGAATAATCAGTCTCTTTCAACAACCGTTGCACAGCCCATACCGCCGCCGATGCAAAGTGTTGCAAGGCCCTTCTTGGCATCTCTCTTTTCCATTTCATGAAGAAGAGTAACAAGAATACGGCAGCCCGAAGCACCAACAGGGTGACCGAGAGCAATTGCTCCGCCGTTAACATTAAGCTTTGAAGCATCAAGGCCGAGATCTCTTGCAACAGCGATAGACTGAGCAGCGAAAGCTTCGTTAGCCTCAATAAGGTCCATATCATCTACTGTGAGATCAAGCTTACTCATAAGCTTTCTGGTTGCTGCAACAGGACCGATGCCCATGATTGCAGGATCAACGCCTGCAAGAGCGCCGCCAACCCAAGTTGCCATAGGTTTAACGCCAAGCTCTTTTGCTTTTTCTTCGCTCATAACGATAACTGCGGCTGCACCGTCGTTAATGCCCGAAGAGTTGCCTGCTGTTACAATACCGTCCTTTTTGAATGCGGGGCGAAGTCTTGCAAGGCCTTCTGCGGTTGTGCCTGCACGGGGGCCTTCATCGGTGTCAAACACGATTGTTTCTTTTTTCTTTTTAACCTCAACAGGAACGATTTCGTCCTTAAACTTGCCCTCTGCTCTTGCTTTTTCGCATTTTTGCTGGCTGTTTGCCGCAAATTCATCAAGTTCTTCACGGGTGATGCCGTATTTTTCACAAACGTTTTCTGCCGTGATGCCCATATGATAATCATTGAAAGCATCCCAAAGAGCATCATTAACCATAGTATCAACCATTGGAGCATTGCCCATTCTGTAGCCGTAACGAGCCTGCTTGAGTGCATAAGGAGCCATGCTCATATTTTCCATACCGCCTGCAACAACTATATCTGCTTCGCCCGATTTAACCATTTGTGCCGCAAGATTTACACAATTAAGACCAGAGCCGCAAACAACATTGATTGTTACAGCAGGAGCTTCGATTGGAAGACCTGCCTTAATAGCAGCCTGGCGTGCAACATTTTGGCCTTGGCCTGCCTGAATAACGCAGCCCATATATACATGCTCTACTTCGGAAGCGGGAACGCCGGCTCTTTCAAGAGCATTTTTGATTACGATAGCGCCCAAATCAACAGCAGGAGTGCTGCTGAGAGTGCCGCCCATTGTGCCGATAGCGGTGCGGCAAGCACCGGCAAGAACAACTTTTCTAGACATAATTATTACCTCACAATAAATTTAATTGCCTCGAATACACGAGGCTTTATTTTTTTTACAGCTCTATAATAATATAGTTTCCGGTGATTGTCAATAAATTAACAAATTTTCGGCAACTATAACAAAACAGGGCTGTTAAATCAACATTTTTAGTGCAGATTTGAAGCGCTTAAAACGCCGCAAAGCCGCTTTGTTAAGCGGTTTTACGAGATTGTGCAAAAATTGTCATTCTTTTTAAAGCATTTATCATTCAGGCTTTTTTAAACGGTTTAATAATCATTTTTTTCGCAAAAAGACATAAAAACGGTTCATTCTATTTTCTGCTTTCAAGCCGCAAATAACCGTGCTTCAAGTAAGTTTTTATTACGCCAATAAAAACAAAACCCCGTAGAAAAACCTGCGGGGTATTTGATTGCTTATTGAATTTTAATTAACCTTTTGTGCAATTGCGTTCTGCAAGATAATCATTGCTTGCCGGGAATGAATTTGTGTAAACAATATCAAGAGAAGCTTTCTTATCCTTGAACGAAAGAACATTTGCATGCTGCACATTGATATGAACGAGCATGGTGTATTCAGCACTGACAATTTCATTTGTGGCTGTGTTAATTGTTACAGTGCCTGTGCCGCCCTTATAATCAACCACAAAGTTTTCTTCAATTGTGCCCGATGAGAATGAAAGCACGCTGATTGAACCAACAACGGAACTGATGTCGCCGAGTGTGTTGAAGAAATGGCCCTGTGCGTCCTGTGCCGGCATAGAAAGAGTTACGGCTTTAGGCTGAATTGTGACAGAAATAGTGCCATCACCGTTATCCTTAACATTGGCCATAAGAACATCTTCGGGAGTAAGAAGAGATTTGGAAACATCAATCTTCTGATCCGTTACTGTGTCATTACCGGGAACAAGGCTGCCGCTGGGCGGAAGTCCTTTAATGCCGCCGGTGAAGAGGCTGCCGAGAATTCCTGGAACAAGCTGATCAATCATGCTGATTGACTTGCCTTCAACAAGAAGATTCTTAACTTCGATATTCTCTGAGCCAACAAGTTTATACATTGTTGTGGGGCTGCCCTCATAAGTATAGGTTTCGCCCAATGTTTTAGTGTAGTTATAACACTCTACATAATAGTTTACAACATCGTCAACAGTTTTGAATTCCTTACCGCCGTAAGTAGCCGGTTTGAACTCTTCGATAGTTGCAACATCTTCGGTTGATGTGTTATCCTCATTAACTGGAGCTGCTGCTGCGCCGCCTCGTTTTACAAAGCCGCATATAGCAATTAAAGCGATGATACTTATAACAAGAATAACCGCTAATATTTTATTGAACACATCGAGTCCGGTTTTAGCTTTCATATAGAAATTCCCCCTTGCCTTATAATAATAACCTATTCTTAAAAATATTTCAACAATTTTTATAAAATATTTTAACAAATTGTTTTTTTTATAAAATTATTAAATATATATTATAACATTTATATATGTTTGCCGCTTTTTGTGCAATTTTATTAACAATTTATATTGCAATCGAGCGGCGTTGTGATAAAATTATTAAAAGAAGAAGTTAAATAAATCACGATTTTGGCAGGCAGGTTTATGAAGGAACAGGAAAAAACAACATTAAGAAAGCTTAGGCGTGAAAAGGCAGAAAGCTTTTTTCTGATTATCAGAGGTGCAGAAGTGGGCGTTTTTGCGGGCCTTGTGTGCGTGCTTTACAGATTTTTGCTTTCGCAGGCTGAAACAATACTTTATAAAGTAATAGACGCAGTTAAGGGCAACCCGATAAAGAGCACACTTTGGATTGCCGCTCTGGCAATTTTGGGTGCGCTTGTGGCTCTTATTATCAAGGCGGTGCCTGATTCCGGCGGATCCGGTATTCCGCAGGTTAACGGAGAGATAAAGGGCTATCTTTCACCAAGCTGGTGGAGAGTTATTATTGCAAAGCTTGTGGGCAGCACGGCATCCATATTCAGCGGCCTGGCACTAGGCAGAGAGGGCCCAAGCATTCAATTCGGCGCAATGGCCGCAAAGGGCGTTGCAAGAATCACAAAAGCGGATAAAACAACCGAGCTTAGAATGATAAGCTGCGGTGCGGGCGCCGGACTTGCGGCGGCATTTAACGCTCCGCTTGCCGGAATTGTTTTTGTGCTTGAGGAAATTTATAAAACGTTTGACAAAGCAATTCTTTGCATGGGAATAGTTGCGGCGGTTACGGCTGATTTTGTTTCAAAACTGTTTTTCGGGCAAGACACGGTTTTCAGCTATGATTCGGTAACAATTCCCTTGCGCTGGTATTGGCTTTTGATAATCATGGGCGCCGTGTGCGGATTATTTGGCGTTATAAGCAATGTGCTTATGATAGGATTCAGAGACATAGTTGCAAAAATAACAAAAATTCCAAACACAATTAAGATGGCGGCAGGCTTTGCGATTAGCGGCATAGTTGGATTGCTGATGCCGCAAATTCTTTGCGGCGGCCACAGAATGAGTGAGCTGCTCATAAACGAGCACCCTGCAATCGGCGCAATGGTGATTTTGCTGCTTGCGAAATTTATTTTCGGCATTTTCAGCTTTGGCACCGGTGCACCCGGCGGCACGCTTTATCCGCTTTGTGTTTTGGGCGCATATCTTGGTGCTATATACGGCAGAGGTGCAATTGATATTTTCGGGCTTGACCAAAGCCTTTGGCAGGAATTTGTTGTGCTTGGAATGGCAGGGCTTTTTGCATCAATAGTTCGCGCGCCCATAACGGGTGTTATTCTTGTTTTTGAAATTACGGGTAATGCAAGCAGTCTGTTGCCGCTTGTTGTTGTAAGCCTAATATCATATGCCCTTGCGAATATGACGGGCAACTCACCGTTTTATGCGGCTTTGCTTGACAGAACTGTTAAGCACGAAGGAATAAAAGAAGCCAAGGCAGCCGAAAAGGTGCTTGAAACCTTTGTTATTCCGCAAAACAGCCCTGTTTGCGGCAAAACAATTTCACAAATCAAATGGGGCAAGCATTGCCTGATAGTTTCAGTTGAAAGAGACGAAACGCCTATAACGCCAAAGGGCGATACCGAGCTTAAAGCAGGCGATATACTTGTTATTATGATAAGCCAAAGGCATTTTGCACTTGATTACGGCAGAATAGAAAGAATTTTAAACGGCAGGCAAATTTAACTTCCGTTTAAGCCTAAGCATTAAGGCTTTAATCATTTCAAGCACAGACATTCCCACATAATACGTTAAAATCAGTTGAATCAAGCCTAAACAGATTTAATTCACACTGTTCAAACACAAACAAAAAGCCGTTTCTTACTTAGATTAAGAAACGGCTTTTTTGCGGCAACGGCCGAAAATCATATACATATTATAAATATGCAGAAAAAGAATTCACCGGGCACATACTCAAGCGGATTTATATTCAAGGCGAAGCTTATCGGCCACCATTGCAATAAATTCCGAATTGGTTGGCTTGCCCCTTTGCATTTGCACTGTGCATCCAAAATATTCAGAAAGATATTTTTTATTACCGCGCTGCCAAGCGGTTTCAATTGCGTGGCGAATTGCCCTTTCAACCCTTGACGGAGTGCTTGAATATAATTTAGCAACGGCAGGATACAGCAGCTTTGTTACCGCACCGATCATTTGAGGATCCTCTGCGCACATGGCAATTGCGCTGCGAAGATAACGATAGCCTTTTATATGCGCAGGCACTCCGATTTTGCACAAGGTTTCCGAAATAACGAGCTCTGCACTTTGCGAACTGACGGATGGCTGAATTTTTGATTTGCGCCACATCAAAAGGCGCAAAATTCTTTTGGCAACGGAATTTGGATCCAAAGGGCACACAAGGCAATAATCCGCACCGGCCTCCATTGCCTGTTGCTGAAGCCTGTAATCATCCGAGCTTAGCAAAATCAACGAAAGCGGCTTATTTTCAAAGCCGGAAATATGTTCAAGCACATCGGCGCCGTCTGCACCCGGCATAAAAAGCTCTGCCACAACAGCATCATAATAAGCGCCCGAAAGAGCAGAAATTATAGAATTTCCGTTTTTTTCGCAAAGAGTTACACAACATCCGAGATTTTGCAACGCTCTTGCACAATCCTGAGCAAACAAACTTGTTTCACCTATCAATATTTTTGATTTTCTTTCCATTTTTTGTCTCCTTAATGTGTATTTTTATCACATTATATCATTGTTTCTGAATTTGTGCAATACTTTCACATAATAATATTACTAATTTTCTCATTTTTACCAAATATTCGTTGATTTATATTCACTTTTTAGCGAAAAACGACAATTGCAAAATCCGGTTTAAAAAGCCTGCACAATATGATATAATGTAATTGAATGTTTGTGCATACAGAATATCAGCAAATTAAGGCTGTATAAAAATCATTTTTTTGCATTGCACAACAAAAGAAAAGCTTAACGGAGTGATAAAATGCCGCTTTTCAGCATTATCGTGCCTGTTTACAAGGCTGAAAAACACATAAACGAATGCGTTGATTCTGTTTTGGCGCAAACCTTTGAGGATTTTGAATTGATTTTAGCAGATGACGGATCACCCGATCGCTGCCCCGAAATTTGCGATGAATATGCAAAAAAGGATTCACGAATCAAGGTTATCCACAAAGAAAACGGCGGTGCATCATCTGCAAGAAACAGCGGAATTGAAGCTGCCTGCGGAGAATATGTGATTTTTCTTGATTCAGACGATTATTGGGAAGGAAATTACACCCTGCAAAGGCTTACGGAAAAATCAAAAAGCGGATACGATATTATAATATTCGGCTGCAAGCTTCTGAATATGAAAAACGGCGAAATGCAAATTTCACGCAACGGCTACAACACCGCCCTGCTTGAAAACGGAAAAAGAGACGAAGCGCTGCAATACCTGCTTAAGAGCAAAGATATTCCCGGAGCTGCCTACATTTTTGCAACAAAAAGGAGCGTGCTTAACGGCAGCAAGCGCATCCGATTTGTAACGGGAATAAGCGGCGAAGATTATGATTTTGTGCTGAGCTGTTTTTTTGAAGCGCAAACCTATTCTGCGGTTGACGATGTTTTTTACATTTACAGAAGAGGGCAAAGCAACTCCGTTACATCTACATCGGCGGAATTGATAATTAAAGGCAGTTTATATGCAATAAAAAAATGGCGGGCAATGGCTGAAGAATTAAGCTGCAAGCCGCTTGCGGCAGATCTTTTAAATTATCTTGCATTTATCTATTGCACAGCGCTTTTATTGGCCGGCGGTCTTAAAGGCAAAAAGAAAAAGCAAGCGCTTGAGCAAATAAACAAAGAGAGCGATATTCTTGTATACGGCTTTTGGAGAAAAGTTAAGCTTGTGCGTGCCATACAAAAAGCAGCCGGAGCCAATGCAGCAGCATGGCTTTTAAATATATATTGGAAGATTTTCGGTAAATGATGGAAAAGAAAAAACTTTTAGTTGTTATGCAACATTTACGGCGGGGCGGAGTTGAGCTTGCGGCAATAAATTTTGCATCAAATTTAAACAAAGATAAATACAGTATCACATACTACCTTGTGGATGTTCAAAATTATCATGACGAAGCTTTGGAAAGCGAATTGCTTGCAAGCGGCGCAAAAATCATTAAAGTTTTGCACAGTGATCACGGTTATATTAAAGGATATTTCCATGCCAAAAAGGTTATTTCAAGCGGAAAATACGATATAGTTCATTCACACGTGATGTTTTTCAGCGGCATAATAGCCGCTGCGGCAAAACACTGCGGAGTAAAAAAAATCGTTACTCATTCTCACGGCACAAAGTGGAATCATAAAGAAAACGTAATTTTTAAAGTTTACAAAGCCGTGATGCGCAAATTGATAAATAAAAACGCAACGCACATTCTTGCGTGCTCCGAAGCAGCCGGCGAATATCTTTACGGCAAAAAGGAATATAAAAAAAAAGGCATTTTCGTGCCTAACGGCATAGACTGCTCGGCATATGCATATAACGAAGCGGTGCGCCGAGAGGTGCGAAACGAATTCGGCATAGGAAACGGCGAAATTTTAATCGGCCACATCGGCACTATTTACAAAATTAAAAACCAAGTTTTTTTGGTGGAGATTTTTGCCGAGATGCTTAAAACAGCCCCTGATTCGCATTTGCTTTTGGCAGGCGAAAGAGTTGAGGACGAGCCCGTTTTGCGAAAAGCGAAAGAGCTTGGAATTGAAAACAAAATCATTTTTACGGGCCAACGCAGCGATGTTTCACGGCTTTTGCAAGGCTTTGACATTATGATTTTTCCCTCTCTTTACGAAGGACTTCCCGTTTCATTGATTGAAGCACAGGCGGCAAAACTGCCGTGTTTGATTTCAACGGCGGTTACAAATGAGGTTGCTTTTAACAAGAGCACGGCATTTATGCCTCTTTCCGAGCCTGCCGCAAAATGGGGAGAAAAGGCCTTTGAGCTTATCAAGGCAAACAGAAACGAAACAGACATAACAAGCCTTGTAAATAATTTTGATATTCACAAGGCAACCGAAATACTTAACAAGATTTATTTGGATTAAAATATGATAAGTGTTATTGTTCCTATTTACAACGTTGAAAAACATTTGAAAAAGTGCATAAACAGCATTGCAGAGCAAACAAACCGCAACATTGAAATAATTTTGGTTAACGACGGGTCTCCGGACGGCTGCCTCGAAATCTGCAACGAATTTGCAAAAAAAGATTCGAGAATTAAAGTTATAAACAAGGAGAACGGCGGCCTCGTGAGCGCACGCAAGGCAGGCCTTGCTGCGGCAAGCGGCGAATACATAGCTTTTGTGGACGGAGACGATTATTTAAAACCCAAGGCAATGGAAATTATTGGAACCGCAATTGAAAAATATTCGCCTGACATGGTGCTTTTTGAATTTTTGAGCATTTTGCCGAGCGGCGAAATCAAAAGCGGCCAAAATTTTTTTGCAGAATATGCCCGAAAAACCGAACTTTCCGAAAAGCTATATCCCACAATGCTTTATGACGGCAGATTTTATAATTTCGGAATTATGCCAAGCTGCTGGAGTAAGGTGTTTAAAAAGGAACTTTTGGAAAAAGAACTTGCAAATGTTGACAACAGTGTAAAAATGGGCGAAGATGCGGCTTTCACCTACCCTTGCCTGCTTGACGCAAAAAGTGTTTGTATGATAGATGAACCACTTTATTGCTACAACATACGCCCCGAAAGCATGTCTAACGCATATGACAAAAACTTAGAAAGCATAATTCTTTTGCCGTATTTCAGGCTTAAAGAAAAAAGCCGTGAAACAGGCGGAGTGCTTGATTCGCAGCTTGATTATTATTTGATTTATTTAATTAACTTTTTAATAAGAAACGAGGCACGAAGCAAAAATCCCAAGCCGGCGATAAAGCGAATAGCGAAAAATGAAGAAATTTGTGCCGCCGCAAAGAGGCTGAGCATGGCTCAGCTTCCCATGCACACAAGGCTGCTGGCATATGCCCTCAGAAAACAAAACAGTAAGTTGCTTTTGATTTATATGAAAGCGCTGAAAATTTTTATGTGATGCAGCAAACAAGTAACAAAAAAACCGCCAATATATCATATTGGCGGTTTTTTATTATGCTGCGGCTGCGCATTTCGGCAGAAATTTATTTTATGCTTTGCAGCACCTTATCTATTATTTCGGAATCAACATCCATATCAAATTTGCGGGCAAAAACAGCGGGCGAATTTTTTATCATTTCAAAATCCTCCGTTCTGAAAACATAAGGATTTCCTCGTTGCCAATCTATCAGCCTGGCGCAGGCAAGGTGGTTATTGCCGCAGTTTTTCATATAAACATCATCTGCAAACGGAGAATTAACAAGAGCGGTTTGCACAAACACCTCATCACCGCAATAAGAGAAGCGAAGAATTTTTTTTAAGCGCTCACTCTCTTGCGCTATATAAGCAGCGAATTCACCTGTTATGCTAAACCAGTTGCAGCCCTTTTGCACCTTTATATTTGTATTTTTAAGCCTGTCAACGCCGAAAAGCATCTGCACACGCAAAGCGATTTGAGCCAATATTTTAGTTAAAATATTTCGGTGGCGGCGGAAAAGATGATAATATCTGATTCTGTTTTCCGATTCTTTTGTTGCCTTATCATCAGTAAAATGAACAAACTGCAAGCCGTTATTTTCTTTAAAAAAAGCATGAATTTGATTATTTGATTTAATCGGCAAATCGGCACCGGAAATAAGATGCACATATTCATATTTCGTGCCGCTTTTTTGCATTTTATCAACCTCTGCAAGCAAAAGCATTTCGCAGCGCACCTGGCTGAAATCGCCCCAAGTAACATTGGTTTGAGGGGTGAAAAAAATTCTTGATTGCTGAGGAAGTGCCTTGAATTTTTTAAAATCAAAATCATGCGCCTTTGAATCTATATGCACAAAAATATCGTTGCGCTCATCATCAAGTGCAGCAATCAGCTTTTCAAGCAAATCAAATTGCCGATGTGCTATTATCATAAACGCATGCATCTTGCTTCCTCCTTTTTAATCAATCAAACCAAAACAGCTTAAAATGCGGCGTGTTGAATTGCCGTCTGTATATTTATGAAGCGCAGTTCTTTGATTTGCGCGTTCTTGGGCATAATCATCACGCCCTTCTGAAACAGATGAAATAAACTTTGCAATTCCGCTTGCATCGCAAACATGCACACCGGGCATATATTGCAAAGGATCATCCACAACAAATCCGCGCAAGCCGTCACTTTTAATTCCAATATCGGAAATATCAAAAGCAATAGGCTTATCGCAAAGCAAATAATCGGCAAAAACAGATGAAAAATCAGTTATCAAGGCATCTGATCTTGCAAGCAAATCATAAAGGCGAATCCCCTCCGCAACAAAATCCGCATCACTGAACACAAGCACATTTGAAAGCCCACGCACATTTACTTTTGAGAGCTGCTGAGCAGGATGAAATTTAACAACCATAACCGAATTCGAGGCAACAAGCGCCGAATTGATTATTTGCAGGCTTTCAGGCGAAAGCAAATCATATCTGTCTTGCTTTGAATCATCATGCTGCAATTCATTATGCGAACGATAAGTGGGAAGCCAAATAAACAATTTGGAGCAGCCACACAGCTTGGCTTCAAATTCGCCCGGAAGCTTATAATTTTTACTGACGAGAACATCTGTGCGCGGATAGCCGAGAATTCTTACCTTTTGAGCAGAACCGGGATTTATATATTCCTCAAGCCTTTTATGGTTTTCGGAAAGGCACACGATATCCGTGTGAAAATCAGGTGGAAAAAAAAGCCCTTTGGTATCTTTATAAGAAAAACCATGAGTTAAATAAATTCGTTTTTGGCCTTTTTTGCTTTCTATACCGCAATAATTATGAGTATAAAAACAATACTTGGCCTTTGCGAAATACCAAATTGCGGCAAAACTTGTTTTACCCTGCGAAACATATTTAACCTTGCGGCTGTTTTTATATTTGGAAGCATCAGCCACAACCCAAACATATTTATAAGGGGCATTTATACTCAGCAAATATTCAAATAGCGGATATGAATTATCTGCCAAATCGCCGCGACTTTCAAACAGCACAAGCCTGCGGCACAAAGGAGTTTTTCTTTGCCAAAAATGAATAAGCTTTATTAAAAATTTTTTAATCATTTTCAGCATTTCCCCCTTGCCTTTTAAACCTGCCGAAAACCCTGCCGCAAAATCCCTTAACAAGCGATTTTTCATAAGCATTCATTGAAAAAAGCCAAACAGAGCCGCAAAAAACAACCGTGTAAACACCAATCCACAAAATCAAACAAGCAAGCGAATTTATATCAACAAGTGCCATAATTGCCGCACCTGCGGCAAAAGGAACAAGCATTCCTGCAGTGAGGCGCAGAATGTTTTTCCAAAAAGCAACTATATCTATGTTTATCTTTTTTTGATAAACAACATTCATTATAATTCCGTTTGCAAGCACCGTGGCAAGCCCCGTGCCGATTGCCGCACCGAGCCCTCCGAAACGGCGGCACAAAATTATGCTGATAACAAGATTAAAAACAGCCATTGCGCCGTAAATATAGGAGCGATAGTGGTGGCGGTTTTCCGCCCTTTGAATTTCTATTCCAACATTTTGAATAAGCGGCACGATGCTCGGAATTAAAATAACCAGCGCAATTGCATAAGCGCCGCCGTATTCTTCGCCCGCCCAAAACCGTATAAAAGGCTTTCCGAAAAACACAAAGCCTGAGCCTATAAGCGCAAGCAGCATATACTGGAGCCTGCCCACCTTAACAAACAACTCCGTAAGCGCATTGCGCTGCCGAATTGAATCTTGGGGATATTTGTTAACAAGCGAATGGATATAAGGAGTGAAAACACCTGAAATGGCAGTTGAAAAATTAGTATAATATGTATTTACCGATGCACCCACTGCATAAACCGCAACCACGGCCGTGCCGCAAAATCTGCCAAGCAAAACACTGTCTATTCCCGAATTGACCTTATCAACAAAAAGATTTATCGCAATAAGCCCCGAAAATGCAAAAACGCTTTTAAACAGACCAAAATCAATGTTTGAAAAATCAAATTTCAATTTTAGATTTTTAAGCGCATAAACAATATTTATAAGCTTGACGATCACGCCGAGAGCTAGCGCAACAACAGTCAACCCGATTGCACCGCCGCCGAAATAAAGCACCGCCAAATTTAAAGCAACCGTAGCAACGGTGGAGGCAAGCGAAAAAGCCTTAAGGAAAACGAATTTTTCAAGTGCCGCAATATAGCAATTAAACACCGTGCACAAAAAGCCGAGCGCAGTTGAAAGAGTTAAAAACAGCATCATTATGCCGGCCTTTTGCAACTCTGCAGTGCTTAACCCCTTATCAAAAAGCAGTGCGGGCTTTGCCGCAAACACTCCGCCGATAATAAGCGAAATAAGCGAAATAGCGGCAAACACAATAAAAAAGAGCGAATTAAAGCTGTTTATTTTATCCTGCCTGCCCTCTGCTTTAAATTTTGAATAAAATTTAATATAAGAGCTTGTAAAGCCCAAATCAAGAAGCCCAAGCAGTGCCACGGCAGAACTTACCGTGCCGTAAAGCCCATATTCATTTTGGCCCATAAGCCGAAGCATAACAGGGGTGTAAAGCAGCCCAACAATAACATTTAAAAATACCTGGGCATAAGAGAGCAACGCACCTGCTTTGCGCTCGGCAGAGCTTGATAATTTATTTTTCATACAAGAAATGCTCCGATAAGATTCCTTTTAATTTTTATTTGCAAAATATTTTAAAAACACTTTATCGCCGAGCAAAAGCGCAAAAGTGCCCGCCTTTTGCTTAAACGAATATTCGCTGCCGCAAAAGATTTGATTTTTGTATTTAAGAATTTCTTTTTTATAAACCGGAAAATACTTTTCCGCATATTCATTATTTTTGGAACGCATAACACGGCTTAAAAGCGCATATGTGTGCACAATATGGCGATGCACGGCGGCTTTTTCAAGCGAGCCGCCACGTGATTTGCAATTGCTTACGATTTTAGCCGTAACTTTATAGCTTTCCGCACGTGGAATTGTTATATACGGCGTGGTGGAGGAATTACCGCTGTTTTGCAAATAATGATAACCGACTCCGCTTACACAAGCTGCTCTTTTGCAATCACAAAAAGCATAATATAAGAAAAGCAAATCCTCTGCATATTTAATTTTTTCGTCAAATAACTTCCCCTTCAGCAGGCTGCGGCTGAAAAGCTTGGCGCAAACCTCAGGCCTGATTTCATCAAGCAAAAGAGCCTTTAAAGGATCGCTAAAGCTCTGCGCACTTGCGCCCCTGCAACACAGCGATTCGCCGGGAGATTCCAAAAAAATATCGCAGGCAACCGCTTCGGCATTTTCTCTAACGGCAGTATCAAGCATAACCTGCAGCATATCGCAATCAATCCAATCATCGCAATCAACAAAGGCTATATAATCGCCCTTTGCAAGGCACAATCCTGTGTTTCTGGCTGCCGAAACGCCACCGTTTTTTTGGTGCACTGCACGAAATCGGCCGTCTCTTTCCGCCCAAGCATCACACAATGCGGGGCAATTATCGGGTGAGCCGTCATCAACAAGAATAACCTCTATATTCCGGCAGCTTTGCCGAGAAATACTTTCGGCGCACTTGTCAAGATATTTTTCTGCCATATAAACCGGCACTATAACACTGATTTTCGGGCTCATAAGCACATTCCTTTAAAACGGTTTTCATTTAAAGCTGTTTTGATGCCGACAATCTGCAAGGCATTACACTGCTTTGTCAAACGGCAATAAATTAAAACAAGCAAATAACCTTTGCCGGATTTTCGCAGCACCGAATCAGGCGGAAAAGCACCGCCTGCAAGCACACTGCCTGCTCCGATTATAACATTATCACCAACAATTGTGCCTTTTAAGATGATTGAATTCGTGCCTATAAAACAATTATTGACGATTTCAACCTTGCGGCGCTTTCCGACTGCCGACAAAAGAAGCATGTAATTGTTGTTGATATAATTTCAATTTAAAATCAATTTATTATAAAGCGATTTTGACACAGCCAAGACACAAAGCTTTGCCTTATCACGGGCAGAGCAGTGCGGTGATGCAAGAATTTGTTTTTTGTAAGAGAGCAAAAGTTGCCTGATTTCATCGTATTTTTCAAGACAGTTGCCGCTGCGCACAATTCCGCTCAACATTGCAAAGCAAGACTGAGCAAGGCCCGCAATTGCATACGGCTCTGTTTCCGTGCCGATTTCATTTGCAAGCACAATTTGCTTTGCTTTAACGGCATCAAAAGCACCAATTCCGAATTCAGCCGATGTGGTACTGCCGCTTCTGATTAAATAATGATAAAGCTTTTTCCCGGAAACACAAACACGATTGGCATTTTTGAAAGCATAATAATTAAAAACAAGATCCTCGCAACAAACAAACAGCGGCATTTTAACACCATGCAAAACAGTTTTTTTATAAAGCTTATTCCACAAAACGCCGAATTTGTAATCGCCTATGGCTGTTTTATTTAATGCTTCTGCCGATGTTATTGTGCCGAGAACAGGTGAAAAATCATCATCCGGTGCGCAAAACTCGGTGCCGCTTTCATCCTGCATTATGAAGCTGCAAACTGACACATCCGCCCCGGTTGCAATCATGTTGCCGAAAAGGGTTTCAAGCATATTCGGCTCAATAAAGTCATCACCGTCAACAAACGAAACATACTCTCCGTTTGCTTTTGAAAGAGCAAAATTTCTTGAATTTGCAACACCTTTATTTTCTATATGAAAGGTGCGAACACGCCCGTCTTTCTTTGCCCAAGCATCACATATTGCAGGGCAATTATCGGGAGAGCTGTCGTCCACAAGAATAATTTCAATATTTTTATATGTTTGATCAACTATGCTTTGCACACATTTGTCAATATATTTTTCAACTCTGTATACAGGCACAATAACGCTTATCAAATCTTTTTGCATAACAATCTCCATGCAGCGAGGCACATATTTTTTAAGTTAAACATTACCGCATTTGATTGCGGCGTAATTTTTGCAAAGCAAAATTTAAATCAGTTTATTTTCACTTAATGCCTAAATTCAACCAAATAAGCGATGAGCCCGTGATATCATAAAAGAAATGCACAACCGAATAGGAGAAAATAAAAAATGAAAAAATGCCCTTATTCATTGCCCTGATTTTTTCTGCAGGAATGCTTTTTGAATCATAAGTTATTTTAATCAGCCCTGAATCTATTCTGTTTTTTTGCGTTTGCATACAAATCATATAAACAATGGCGGCCATTATAGGCAGCACCCACCTTGCAAGGCGGGCAAAAAGCAGGCTTGTGAGCAATGTGCCGAGCATAAAGCAGAGCAGCACCTCATAAAACCTAAAAAAGCGCCGCTGATTTATATCGGTTATGTATTTTTTGATATATGGCAGTCCATAAAACAAAATAATTGCGCATACAACAAAAGTTGCAATATTAACAAAATAATTTGTTTGCGTGCCCACACCTATATTATCAAGGGCATTTTCGGTTTTGCCAAGCAGGCTTTTCATAAAATCGCTTTTCGAATTATCGCCGAAAATTCCAAGCAATGCACTTCCCGCCGCAAGCGACAAAACAAGAGCAATATTTACCACCCTGCTGCCGAAATTGCAGCTTAACCATGCAACAGCCACAAGCCCAACAAGCACAATGCCCGAAGAGTGCATTCCGCAAGCAAGTAAATAACCGATGAAACACAGCACAATATTTTTACGCTCCACCAGATGATAATAAGCGCAAGCAACTGTGATCGTGAATGCTATGCCGTTTCGAGTGCCGCTGCAAACATCATAATACCAATAAGTTGAGATTGCAAAGGCAAGCGCAAGCATTGTGTAAAATTTATCCACCTTAAACTTGGATGCAGCTTTTTGGATAACAAGAATCATGCAACCATAGCAAATAAGGATTGTGAAAAAAGGAAGATAATGGGGATTTTTGAAAAGGCTGATAAAATAAAAATAATAGCCGCAAACGGGAAAGCTGCCGAAATCAAAGCGATTGGTTTCTATCATTTCCCGAAAGCCCTCATAACCGCCTTTTTCAATTTGATTTATCATATGAAAATAGCGAGCCAGATCATCCGTTGGATTAGGCTGCACATAAAACGACATGGCAGCAAGTGCAACCACAAACAAAACGCACGGAATTGCCGAATATTTTTGCGGCACAACAAAATAAAGGGCAAAAAATATTGCCACAATCATAATATAAACAAACATTTTTGCCCCTTCCTTCACTTTTAAATTTTTATTTAATTACTGTGCAGTGCCGATTTTTTCAAACGGAGAATGCGGAAAATCCGCTAAACAAACAGCCTAAAAAGCTCTGCTTAGGAAACTTCGCATTATTTCACCTTATCAGTCATCGTTGAAAACACCGGTTTTATAATAATCGGCAAGCTTTGCGGCACGGTCTTTAATATCCCAACCGGCAGCCTTCATAAAATTATAATTATCTTTTCTTGGAGCAAGAGCCGCATCAACTGCAATTCTTGCCCATTCGCTCGGCGGCAAATCAAGCGAAAGCATTTTTGAATTTGGGGCAACAAGTGCCTCACGGGTAATTGCGCTTGACATAAGAACCGGCAATCCGCTTGCCTGAGCCTCTATTGCCGCAACGGGCAAGCCCTCTTTAAGCGACGGAAAAAGAAAAACATCCATTGCCAAAAGCAAATCCGCAACATCCTTGCGCTGGCCGAGAAAAAAAACATCTTTTTCTATTTTAAGCTTTTTTGCAAGCAAAAGCAAATCGGCATTCTCTTCTGCGCCAACAAGAAGCAGTTTGGCATCTGAACGAAGCTTTTTAACCTCTGCAAATATTTTTAAAATAAAAGGATGATTTTTTTGCGGAGGATATAACCTGCCCACATTTCCGCACACAAGGCAATCCTCAAGCCCAAGGCTGTGCCTTATTTGCACACGCCGTTGCGCATTAAACCTGAATGCAGCGCAATCAACTGCATTAGGCAAAACATAAAAATTATTTTTAAACCAAAATTCGCCGGCATCACGGCCGCAAGCAAAGCAAGTGCCTGCCAAGTGCTTTGCCGGAGCGGCAAGCAACCTGTTGCGAAATTCATTTTCCGCAAAAAGAGAATACCATGTTGTGTGGCAATGGCAACAAATTTTCTTTATGCCTGCCCTTTTGGCTTGCGGCGCCATAAACACAGCAAAATGAGGCGCATGAATATGAAGCACTTCCCATTCATTTTTGTGCTGAGCAAAAAAGCGGCTCATTTCATGCTTTAAGAGCCCTTTTGCCGACGGCGGATTGATCTTATAAACCCTGCCGCCGAGCGCTTCAATTTGCGGCTTCATTGTTTTTTCTTTTTCGGAAAAATAAACGACATCGAATTTTATATCCGGCGGCATCATTTTAAAATAGTTTAAAACAACGCTCATAACTCCGTTTGCAACTTCGATATCCGGAATCATATGTAAAATTCTCATTTTTCGGCAAGCTCCGATTCAACAACTTCTTTCAAAAATGCATGAACACTTTGCATTGAATAAGCCTCAAGCACGCCCATATTTTTTCTGAATGCCTCGCTGCGTGAAAATTCATTTTTCTTGTTCATAATATCGCTGAGTGCCTGCACAAACAAATGCGAATCCGCAAGGCTGCAGGTTATTCCCTCAGATTCAAAAGCGAAAAGATCGCTGCTGCCCCTTATATCCGAAACAACGCACGGAAGGCCGCAACTCATTGCCTCAAGCACGGCAACCGGCAAACCCTCTTGCAAAGATGTTAGTAAAAACGCATCCGCCGCACAATCCATTTCATGAATGTCATCGCCATAGCCCATAAGAAAGACATTTTCAGCGAGCGAATTATCATCTATATATTTTTGCAATTTATCATGCAAAGGGCCTTTGCCCCTTACAAAAAATTTTACCACATTTTGGCTTTCGTTTACAAGCTTTTTGATAATGCCGAGCGCAAAAAACAAATTTTTACGCTCCGTGAGCTCGGAAACACAAAAAACAGCAAAATCACTATTTTTAAGCCCAAGGCTTTCTCTTTTTTTGCGCCTTATATTTGCATCAAACGCATAGCCTTCCAAATTAACTCCTATTCCGTTTGAGCGCAACACTTTCGGCTTTTTGAAATGAAGCTTTGCGAATTCGTAATCCTCATTATTTATGGTGACTATAACATCGGTGAAGCAAGATGCAAATTTTTCGGCAGGATAAAACAATGCCCAATTGAGCAGAGGCGCACCTTTCCAAAAATGGAAGCCGTGCACAATATAGATAACCTTGGTGCCGTATGCTTTTCTTGCCGATGCGGCTGCAATTCGGGTCATCATTCCCATAACAGGCTCATTTGTGAAAACCGCATCATACTTATTTTTTGCAAAAAGCTTTTTAAGCTGGCGAAGCCCTTTCAAATTTTTCGGTGAAAAAGGATTTCTGCGCAGGCAAACAACATTAAGCCGTGGATTTCCGCATTCATAAAGGCGGCTTTTTAATTTATCAAGCTTGCCGCCCACTTCAGAGCAAACCAAATCAACGGAATAGCCTTCTTCGATAAAAGCTTTTATGTGCTCGGTCCAAAATTGAAGCAAATGCAGCTCTGTGGCTGTTATTAAAATTTTAGGCGCTGTGTTACCTGATTCCGATTTCATTGGAAACCCTTTCAAAAATCTTTTCGGCACTCATGCCGTAAATTTCTCTTAAATATTTTTGCGAGCCTACCGTGGAGGAATATTTATCCTGAAGGCCGATTGCTGCAAGGCGAGCCTTGCCGGAAATTGAAGACATTACCTCTGCCACGGCGCTGCCGAAGCCACCGACGATATTGTGCTCTTCCACCGTTGCAATAAGTTCAAAATCCATTGCGCATTTTTTAATAAGCTCTTTATCTATAGGTTTAACGGTTGGGAAAGTGTAAACCGCCGGGATTATTCCTGCGCTTTCAAGCATTTTTGCGGCACCTGCAACTTCCTCATAAACAGCGCCGGTTGAAAACAAAGCAACTCTTTCGCCCTTTTGAATTTCAATTGCCCTGCCAACGGAAAAATCAATTTTTTCGTTGTGAATTTTAGGCTCTCCGCCTCTGCCGAGCCTTAAATAACATGTGCCCGGAGTTTCATATACCGCCTGCGTGCACGCTGCAGCCTCCGTGGCATCACCCGGTGCAAAAACAGTAACATCGGGCATTGCTCGCATAACGGCAATATCCTCTGTGGCGTGATGGCTCATACCGAGAGCGCCATAGGTAAATCCGCCGCCGACACAAATTATTTTAACATTGGCATTATGATATGCACAATCATTTCTGATTTGCTCTATGCAACGCAAGGTGGGGAAATTGCCGATTGAATATGTAAACACCGTTTTTCCGCAAAGAGCCATACCTGCGGCAAAGCCCGTCATATCCTGTTCTGCTATTCCTGCATTTATAAATTGATCCGGATATTTTTCCCAAAAGGGTTTAAGCACACCAAAGCCCAAATCGCCCGTTATGAGCACAACATTTTTATCCTTTTCGGCTATATCCATTAAGGTTTTAACAAAAGCGTCTCTCAAAATAATTACCTCGTGTAAGACGAAACGGCCAACCGAAATATTGACCGTTTTATGTGTTTATTATTTATCTGCATACGGGTCCTTAACATCGGGCGGCATAGCAGCCTTTAATTCGGCAACGGCATCATCATATTCCCATCCGTCGTGCGGAAAGCGATAGTGCCAAAGAATATCATTTTCCATAAACGAAATTCCCTTGCCCTTTACGGTGTTTGCAATAATAACACTGGGCGAACCGCAGTGGCTTTTCGCAAGGGCAAAAGCTTCTTTTAACGCTGTGTGATCATGCCCGTCTATATCATACACATTCCAGCCGAACGCACGCCATTTATCGGCAAACGGGCTGAGCTTGATTGTGTTTTCGCAATAATCAAGGCTTTGCATTTTATTATGATCAACAACGGCAATAAGATTATCAAGCTGATAATGATTTGCAACAAGTGCGGCTTCCCAAACCGAGCCTTCATCACATTCGCCATCACCCAAAACGGCAAACGCTTTATAATTTTTACCGTCTTTTTTAGCTGCCATTGCCATACCTGCGGCAACGGGCAAGCCGTGGCCGAGCGAGCCTGTGGAAAAATCAACCCCCGGCACTCCCTTATGTGACACATGGCCCGAAAGGCGAGACCCGTTTTGATAAACTGTTAGCAATTCCGCCGTTTCAAAAAAACCGTTTTCTGCCAAGGCGGCATAAATTGCGGCACCTGCATGTCCCTTTGAAAGAATAACCCTATCTCTGTTTGGATTATCCGGAAAAGCAGGATCAACATTTGCAACTCCGCTGTAAAGCACGGCTATTATATCTGCCACGCTTAAAACGGAAGCAATATGCGAAGCCTGCGATTTATGAGTCATTTCCACTGCATGGCGCCTTATCAACCATGCAAGTTGTTCACTTTTCAATTAAATCACCAACCGTTTAAATGCAGCCTTGCTGCAACAAATTTTAATCAACAGAGGAAACCTTTAAAAGCGCCCTCATATCCTCATCGCTTAAATGCCAATCGACTGCGGCAACATTTTGAAGCACCTGCGCCGGATTTTTAACTCCTGTGAGCACTGCCGAATCATTGATATTATCCATAATAAATCTGATTGCAACGGCAGTTACGGGTTTGCCTGTTTTCTGTGATATTTGCCTGAGCACTTTAACCGTTTCCAAATTTTTCTTTAATTTTTCGCCGTGAAAATTAACATAAATATCTCTTGAGCGGCGATCGTCTGCCCCAAACGAAACATTGCTTTCATTATATTTTCCGCTTAATATTCCCTGGCCGAGCGAACCCCATGTTAACGGAGTTAATCCGCATTCATCACGAAATGCAAGCAATTCCTTTTCATATTTTCTGCATGCGAGTGAATATTCGTTTTGCACGGAAACAAAATATTTTGAGTATTCACGCACTTCCTGCATATCTGCGGTGTGCACATTTGAAAGAGCAAAATATCTGATTTTGCCCTGCTTGCGCAGCAACTCAAGAGTTTGCACAACCTGAGCAAGCGGAGTTTTATTATCTCTGTAATGCACGGTATAAATATCTATATAATCCGTGCCGAGCCTTTTAAGCGAATCCTCACAAGCCGAAATTATATAATCCTTTGAATTATCATAAACCGTGGGCTTGCCTTTTTCGGCACGAACACCGAATTTATCGGAAATAACAACCTTGCTTCTTTCCGCACCGAGAGCCTTGCCCAATATTGATTCGGACACGCCAAGGCCGTAAGTTGCAGCCGTGTCAAAAAAATTGATGCCGTTTTCAAGGGCAGTGCGCACGGAATTTGCCAAATCATCCGCATTTGTTTTGCCCCAACCGTACATTCCCATCGGGCAACCGCCGATACAAATGCGGGAAACCTTCAAATCACTGTTTTTTATTTTTATGTATTCCAAAAATTCACCCTATTTCTTTTTGCAAACGGCAGATAAAAATTTTTGAGCAACATTTATGATTGTTTTAAAAAAAATTTCAACATCCGTTTTAAAGGAAACCTCCGCAGCGTATTTCACACGGAGCGCATTTTTATTTTTCAGCACATATTTTTCATACATTTCATCTGCATTTTCACTGCCCACTATTTCATCAAGGTTTATGAAGGTGCATGAGCTGAAATCTGTTATACCGGGGCGAACCTTTAAAATATATTCTTCTGCACCCGTGTAAAGGCTTGTGTATTGCAGCAATTCCGGGCGAGGGCCTACGAAACTCATCTCTCCCCTTATAATATTAAAAAGATTTGCCAGCTCATCCATTTTTGTTTTTCGCAGAAATCCGCCTATTTTTGTTATGCGCGGATCATTCAGAGCCGTGGTGCCGCCGCCGATTTTATCTGCATTTTTAACCATTGTGCGAAACTTAAAAATTTTGAAAGGCTTGCCCATAAAGCCGCATCTTTCGGCTCTGTAAAACACGGGAAAGCCGCTGCCCAAAGCAACAGCCAGCGTAATAAAAAGAAGAAGCGGTGAAAGCAGCAAAACCGCAATCAAAGAAAACACAAAATCAAGCACACGCTTAACCCATCTGTTATAAATACCCTTATAGCCTGTTATTTCCTCACTTTGCGGAAGCTCGATATTTAATTTTTTCAGTTCTTCCGTGGTTTTCATAAAGGCCTTCCGTTTTACATAACACACTTTTAGTCTTAATTATATACGCCATAATTATAATATATAATAAATACCTAGTCAATAATTCATTTGTAAAAAAGCAAGAAAAAACAGCCTGCCCGGTGAAATCCGAGCAGGCTGTTTGCAAGTTTTTATACACATTTTATCATTTGTTTAGTAAGCAGAATTGCATAACAAATCAGTATAAAGAGGGGGGGAAAAACGCAGATGTGCAAATCATATGTTTTCTTTTTTTTCCAAAAGCTTTGTCTGCAAAGCAAATTCAGATGCTTTTTCCGAATAATGCACGGCATTTTGCATTATTTTTGCAGCCGCCTGCGAATCAATTGTGCCAACCGCCTTTGCAGGAACGCCGATTATAAGGGAATTATCCGGAAAATGCTTGTTTTCCGTTACAAGAGCGCCTGCACCCACCAAGCAGTTTTTGCCGATTACCGCACCGTTCATAACCGTGGCGCTCATACCTATCAGGCTGCCGTTGCCTATTGTGCAGCCGTGCAAAACGGCATTATGCCCAACGGAAACATTATCGCCGATAACTGTGGGAAAGCCGGATGTGCAATGCACGGTGCAATTATCCTGAATATTTGAATTTTTGCCGACTGCTATTTTTTCATCATCGCCCCTGAGAACGGCGCCGAACCAAACCGAGCTGCCCTGCCCCATTTGAACTCTGCCGATAACAGCTGCATTTTCCGCAACAAAAGCCGCACCGTTTACATCGGGCACAAAGCCCTTATAATTCATAATCATCTAATCACCCTTTACCAAATCGGATTTATTGAGCCTTTTAATTAAAATTCCGCCGATTGCACCGATAACCGCACCTGTGATTGTGCCTGCAACAAGCAAAACGGGAAGATAATAAAATGCTCCGAAATTACGCATAATGATGCTTGCAGCCGCAAGCTGACCTATATTATGAGCTGCCGCACCGAGCACCGAAACGCCGACGGTTGAAAGCTTGAAGCACTTTTTTGAAACAGCCATTACCGCAAACGAAACAAGGCCGCCTGCCAAGCTGTAAATCATTGCGGAAATGCCGCCGAATGTAACTCCCGCAAGCACAATCCTGATAACGGAAATGAAAAATGCATCTTTGGCAGAAAGAGTATAAAGCGCCGTAAGCACTGCCAAATTTGCAAGGCCGAGCTTTATGCCCGGAACACCGAAATTGAAAGGGATAAGACTTTCAAGATAAGACAGCACAAAGGCAAGCGCAACATTCAGCCCGAAATATGCAATTTTTCGTGTTTTGCCGTTCATTTTCATCGAGCAACACCATCCGGTTCCGAAGTCTTATTGCTGTGCACCGTTACAACAACCTTGTTTGGCAGGCAAACAATGCTGCTGCCGCTTTTTGAGATTTCTGCGTGATTAACGCAAATTTGATCCGGGCAATCCGCATATTGCATATGCACTGCGCCGTTTTGCACCGCCAAGATATTGATAACATTTCCGTTTTCGTTTTTAATTTCATATTCCGCATTTTTATCAAGAGAAAGCACAGCCTGCTTTTTTCCGTTTACGGAAACCTCTGCATAATCACCCGAATTCGGAGCCAAATTAAAAATCAGCAGCAAAACCAAGCCTGCTGCAAGCAGAGCACAAATAACGGCAACATCGCCTTTTTTAACAATACCTTTTTTCATTTAACCAAATCCTTATATCCCGAAGAATAATAAAGAGTTCCGCTTTTATCAAGCACAACCGCCTCAACACCGGGATATGATTCAACAAACTCAACCGCCTGAGACGGCGGCATATCAAACAGCGCCGTTGAAAGCACATCGGCAAGGGCGGTATCCTTGCATATAATGCTGACGGAGCTTGAATATTCCGGAGGCATAAGAGTTTCCGAAGAAATTATGTGGCAATAATTTTTGCCGTTAACCGTGAAATAGCGTTGATAATCGCCGCTTGTTACAACACCCGTTCCGTTTGAAACGGAAAGCACATCAATATATCCGCCTTTTGGATTTTCAACGGCAATTGAAAAAGGCTTGCCGCTGATGTTGCCCTTATTGCCGATGGTTTTGATGTTTCCACCGAGATTCAGCACAACGCTGCTCCAAATATTGTTATCCTCTATATACTTTGCGATTTTTTCGCACACAAAGCCCTTGGCTATTGCGCCGACATCAAGGCTCATTTGCGAATCTGCAAAATAAACCGTGGACTCATTTTCGTTTATAATCAAATTTTCGATATTGCAATGCCGAGCCGCAAATTCAAGACTGCTTTGGCTTGGCAAAGCCGCATTTTGCGGATCCTGAGCAGCCGCCTCAGAAGCGTTATGCCAAAGAGAAAGCACGGCACCCATTGCAACATTTACCCTGCCGCCGGTGATTTCATAGGCTTGCTTACCCCACAGCAGCAATTCAATAATATCCTTATCTGCCTTAACGGGAGCCGCTGCCGCATTATCGTTTATAAATTTAAGGTTGGCAAGATCATCATAATCTTTATATATATCAAAAAGCCGGGAATATCGCAAAAGCTCATTATAAACGGAATCAAAATGGCTGTTAAAAGACTCCTGCGAGGAATCGACGGCAGAGATTGAAGATGCCGTATCAAAAAGATCAAGCACATCTTTTTTATATGTTTCCCTGCCGGAGCTGCAAGAGGAAAGGGAAAGAACAAGCAAAACAGAAATGAAAAAAGCAATTATTTTTTTCATAATTTACCTCCCTTTTCAGCCATAAAATCACACGCTGCGGAACGGGATAAAACCGAACCGCAGCTTTTTAAATCAATTATATTTTCTGATAACCTTTGACGGGCATTTTTCCGCACACACGCCGCATGCGATGCATTTATCATAATCAATATGGGCAACATTATCCGTTACAGTTATTGCGCCTACCGGGCAATTTCTTTCGCAAATGCCGCAACCGATGCAACCGGCCTGGCAATTTTGCTTAACCGCTTTGCCTTTTTGGCGGTTATTGCACTGAACACGATAAACGGAATCATATGGCACGATTTCGATAAGCTTTTGCGGGCAGGCTTTAACACATTTGCCGCAGGCAACGCACAAATCGGATTCAACAACAGCCTTGCCGTTTATGATTCTGATGGCTTTACTGTCGCACACATCGGCACAGCTGCCATATCCCATGCAGCCGTAAAAGCAAGACATATTGCCCCTGCCGAGAGCAAGCTTAACGGCGGTGCAGGAGCCGGTGCCGTAATAATTAAATGTTTGTGTGCGTTTATCATCTGTGCCCGAGCAGCGCACAAAAGCAGTTTTACGCACAAATTCGCCTGCATCAACGCCCATAATTTTGCCTATTGCCTCTGCTCCGCTTTTTCCGGCGGAGGGGCAGGCATTTACCGGAGCCTCACCATTTGCAATTGCCTTTGCAAGCGCATCACAGCCCGCATAGCCGCAGGCGCCGCAGTTATTGCCGGCAAGGCATTCACGCACGGCGATTTCTTTTTCATCCACTTCAACATGAAAAGCCTTTTCGGCAACGCTGAGCACAATTGCAATAACAAGGCCTACTGCCGCAACAACGGCAGTTGCAATAAGAATATTACTTAAACTCACAACCGCACCCCCTTATTTAAGCGAACCGAAGCCGTAAAAGGCTATTGCCATAAGGCAGGCAGTAAGAAGCACGGACGGCGTGCCCTTGAAAGCCTTCGGAAAATCATTATTTTCTGTTTTTTCACGAATGCCCGCAAGAATGATAATGGCAAGCGCAAAGCCGCAAGCCGTGCCGAAGCCGGTTAAAACGGATTTGATAAAATTGTTGCCATCCTGCACATTGGTGAGAGCAACGCCGAGAACGGCGCAGTTTGTTGTTATAAGCGGCAAATAAACGCCGAGAGCCTGATGAAGCTTTGGAACGAATTTTTTAAGAAACATTTCGATAAATTGCACTATTGCCGCAATAACCAAAATGAAAACTATTGTTTTAAGATAGGTGAGACCGAATTTTTCGATTATGCCGGTATAAAGCAAATTGGTTACGGCACTTGAAATGGTGATAACAAAAATAACCGCACCACCCATGCCGGCAGCCGTTTTAACATTGCGTGAAACGCCGAGAAACGGGCAAATACCAAGGAACTGGCTAAGAACGACATTGTTGATAAGCGCTGTTGAAATCAACACAAGAAACATGGTTTTAAGCATCCTTTTCTACCTCCGTTTCTCCGTTGCAGGAAAGCGAGCAATGCGAGCAATCGCCCGTGCAGGCATCCTGCTTAACATGGCGATTTGCGCCCTTTAAGCCAAGCTTGTTTTGAATTGCACACAAGAATGCAAGCACAAGAAAAGCACCGGGTGCAAGCACAAAGATTGACACACCCTCATAGCTTTGCGGCAAAATTCTTGCGCCGAAAATCGTGCCGGAGCCGATAAGCTCACGCACCATTCCGATTGAGGTGAGGCCGATTGTGAAGCCGAGACCCATTCCGATGCCGTCAAACATAGAGGGGATAATTTTATTTTTGGAAGCATAACTTTCTGCTCTGCCCAAGATGATGCAGTTTACAACAATAAGCGGAATATAAATTCCGAGAGAGTCATAAAGCGGAGTTACATAGGCATGCAAAAGCATTTCAACTATGGTTACGAAAGAAGCAACAATAACGATATATGCCGGCATACGAACTCCATCCGGAATAACCTTGCGCAATGCAGAAATCATCATATTGCTCATAATAAGAACAACCGTGGTGGCAAGGCCCATGCCTGCACCGTTGAGCGCAGAAGTGGTTACCGCCAAGGTGGGGCACATACCGAGCATCAGCACAAAGGTGGGATTTTCGGTGATTATGCCGTTTTTAAGCCTTTCAAGATTTTTATTCAAAGCTTATCCCTCCTTCAATGCTAAATTATAAAATGCAAGAGCACTGTTTACCGCTTCGGTAACGGCATTTGTTGTTATTGTTGCGCCGCTGATAGCATCTATCTGCGTTTCACCCGAAGCGCCGCCGCCCTTAACATATTCAAGCTTTGTTGCCGATTTTCCTGCAAACTGAGCGGCAAATTCATCCTCGGTGCACTTTGCGCCGAGGCCTGCCGTTTCGCTGTTTGAAAGCACGGAAAAGCCTGTGATTTGATTTGTTTTATAAGATATGCCAACCGCAACTTTAATATCGCCGCCGTAACCGCTTGGAGATGTGGCAGACATTACGCAACCGATTTTATCGCCTGCTTCATCATAAGCAAAATAAAGATCATCCACACTGCATTTTGAAAGGCCTTCCGCACCAAGAATATCGGAGGCTTCATCAAGCAATATTTGCTTGTTTTCCGGTTCTTCAAATGTTGCATTTGGAAGCACGGTATTATATGCATCCATTTTTGCCTTTTGCTCTGCCTTGGCGATAGGCTCTTTTGTGATTTCGTTTACGCCCGAAAGCGCAAGCCCTGCCACAAGAGTTATAAGCAAAAGTGCAAGGCAATTTTTAAGCACCTTTGATTTTGATTTAGCCATGCTTACACCTCTTCTTTCTTGCGCACGCCGAACGGCTTCGGCACGGAGATTTTTTCAATGAGCGGCACAGCCAAGTTGCTGATAACAATTGCATAGGAAACGCCCTCTGCGCTTGAGCCGAGAATTCTGAACACTGCCGTTAAAAAGCCCATAAGCACGGCATAAATTATTTGGCCGCCTTTTGTGATGGGGCTTGTTGTGTAATCCGTTGCCATAAAGAACGCACCTGCCATAAGGCCGCCGGTGAGAAGCTCTGCAACAATAAATTGCCAATCGGGAACGCTGCCGCCTTTTACCCAAGCAAAAATAAAGATAAACAATGCCGTTGAGCCGATATAGAATGCGGGGATTCTGATTGAAATAACCTTTTTGATAAGCAAATAAGCCCCGCCCAAAAGAATCAAAAAGCAAGAAACCTCGCCGATGCAGCCCGTTTTCACACCTAAAAACGCATCCGCCAAATCAATGCTGCCGCCGCTTTTAAGAACTGCAAGCGGAGTTGCCGAAGACACACCGTCTGCCGTTGAAAAATCCGTCATCCTTGAGGCAAAAGAGATCAGCAAAAAACATCTTGCGGCAAGCGCCGGGTTCATGATATTTTGACCTATTCCGCCAAACAGCATTTTAACAACGATTATTGCAAAAACACCGCCGATGGCAGGCACCCACCACGCCACCTGCGGAGGCATATTGAGCGCAATTATAAGGCCCGTTACCACTGCGCTTAAATCAAACACGGTGATGGGCTTTTTTGTGATAAGCTCAAAAACGAGCTCAGAAATAACGCAGCTTGCAACTGCGGAAATTATAACAAACAAGGAATTTATGCCGAAATGAAAAACGCCGTAAGCGAGCGTTGGCACAAGAGCAATACACACTTCCAACATTATTTTGGAGGTGGAACTTTTATCCCTTACATGCGGTGAAACCGAAACATTATACATAAAACAACTTTCCTCCTTACTTAGCTTGCTTGCGAGCCCTTACATTTGCCTTTGCAAGCTTGAAGGACTGAGTGAGCGGCCTTTTTGCCGGGCACACATAGGTGCAGCAGCCGCATTCAATACATTCCATGCCGCCGAGCTTTTCATATTGCTCATAATCCTCCGCCTTAACGGAAGCTGCCATAAGCTGCGGCACAAGATTTTCCGGGCAGGCGTTGACGCACCTGCCGCAATGGATACAAGCGGTGGTTTTCATTTTAACAACATCATCGCTTGTGAGAGCAAGCACGGAAGAAAATGTTTTAGTTACGGGAAAATCAAGATTGGGAACGGCAAAGCCCATCATGGGGCCGCCGCAAATGATTTTTTCGGTGCTTTCTTTAAGACCGCCGCATTGCTCCACCAAGAACGATGCCGGCGTTCCGAGCAGCACATCTATGTTGCCGGGCTGATTGGCACCGTCGCCCGTTATTGTTACAACCCTGTGAATTAAGGGCTTGCTTGCGCAAACGGCCTCATAAATTGCATAAGCAGTGGCAATATTAAGCACAATCACGCCGGCATCGGCAGGCAGAGTGTGCGAATTGATTTTTCTGCCCGTTACGCTTGCGATAAGGCGGCGCTCACCGCCCTGCGGATATTTTGTTTTAAGCGGCATAACGCTGATTTTTTCAAGCTCCTTGCACTGAGCTTCAAATTTCTTTATTGCGGACGGCTTATTATCCTCTATCGCAACAACGGCCTTTGCTTTTTTAAACAGGCGAAGCGCAAGTGAAATACCGGTAATTATATTACCAGCACGCTCTGTCATAAGGCGATAATCCGATGTTAAATACGGCTCACATTCTGCGCCGTTGATAACAAGATAATCAATATCTTCCGCATTTTTAGGTGAAAGCTTAACTCCCGTTGGGAAGCCTGCACCGCCCATGCCTACAATTCCGCATTGCTTAACGATTTCAACGATTTCCTCGTTTGAAATACTGTTTGGATCTCTGATTTCGCCATAGCCGGGTGCACACTCGTTTTCAAAATCATTTTGCACGATTATGCATTTGCTGATTGAGCCCGTTACCGTTTGGCGATCCTCAATCATTTTTACCTTGCCCGAAACAGAACTGAAAATCGGGCTTGATATAAACGAAGCCGCCTCGCCGATTTTCATTCCCACAAGCACACGATCACCGATTTTAACGGTGGGCACGGCAGGTGCGCCTATATGCTGGCTCATGGGAAACACCATTTCGGGAGCAGCTTCTATTTTTCTTATTTTTTCATTTTCGGAAAATGACTTTCCCTCAAAGGGATGCACTCCCGATTTAAAAGGTACCCTCTTCATAAGCATAACTCTCCTTTAACCATAATCTTATCATAATTTCAACGGTTTTTCAATAGGCAATGGACTTGGCACAAGCCTGCAGGGCGCAAAAGAAAGCAATTCACCAAAGCCGTTGTGTTGCCGTTCTGCCGCAGTATTTTGCCAAAACACCGTTTTGGCAATAAAAAAACGGCAATGGCAAAAAGCCGTTGCCGCTGTTTTTAATGTTTTATCGGTTTGTTTATTTCCCGTGAACGGCGCCGGAATGAACCTCGCCGTTTTCATGCGTGTGGGTTTCGCCCGCAGGCTCGCTTTGATTTGAGGATGCGGATTTCATTTTTATCGGTGTGCACTCGCCTGTTTTATCATCATATTTAAGCAAAGTTTTGCCGTCATAGCTGATAAGATATTTTCCTGCCGTGTCAAACAAATATTTACCGTCGCCGTTATCATATCTTCTGCTGACTTCAATTTCTATATAATATCCGTCATAATCGGTATTTTCAAGCTTAATGCCGCTGTCGTTCACCGTTACGGAATTATACTTATCCCAAGATTCTGTAAGGCCAAGCTCTTCCGTGGAATAAGATTGCAAAAGTTCTGCCGCATCTCCGCCTTTGATAACGGCAGGATCTGTGGTTGTGTAGGTTTCATTTCTGTAAACGGAAACAGATTCCGAAGACGAAACGGAATCATCGCTTGTTTTTTTAGCCGAGCAAGCCGCAAAAAGGCAGCACACGGCAATCATTAAAGCCAAAAAGGCGGCAAATATTCTTTTTGATTTCATAGCTGTTTTCCTCTTTAAAAAAGTTGGCAGGCTCTTAAAGCCCTGCCACATATACTAACACAAAATGCGCCGTTCTGCAAGCAAGCTTTTTATCAAACGGGATCGGCCTGTGCCAGCAATTTATCAATTTCGCTTTCACCGAAAACGGATATTCCCGTTTTCATAAACAATTCTGCGGTTATGCCGTTTCCCGGAACAAGCGTGCCGGAAAAGCTGCCGTCATAAATCATACCCTTGCCGCAAGACGGACTGCGCTCTTTCAGCACGGCAAAGCAAGCGCCGCTTTCCTCTGCCACATAAAGAGCTTTTTCGGCGCCCTTTATATATTCTTCGGTAAAATCTTCGCCGTTTTTTGAAATTGCCCTTCCGCTCACAATTTCATTGGGCACACGGGGAATTTTTAATCCGCCGAAGCATTCGGGGCACACGGGCACTATTTTAAAATCCTTTTCAAGGGCGATTACGGCATCATTTTTATTGTTGCCGCCGTTATATTTGCAATTTTCACCGAGCAGGCAAGCCGAAACGGCAAGGCGGGGCTTTATTCCGAGCGCATATCTTTCAACAAACAAGGCAACGCCGTATTCATCATTGCGCTTGGTTGTGTAATTTGCCGCCGCTTTGCATTTTTCATCTGCATTTCCCATTGCGACACCGTAGCCTGCATATGAAAGCATCTTCAAATCATTATCCGCATCGCCGAATGCCATAACATCACAAGCGTCTATTCCGAGCTTGCGGCAAACGCCCTCAAGCGCATATGCCTTATCAACGCCCTCATAGGTTATTTCAATATCACCTGCAACAGGCGAGGTGCATTCAACATTTTTATAAGAAAAAAGAAAATTTTTGATTTCCTCATAATGCTCTTTTTCAAAATAGAAAAGATTGATTTTTTCAACCTTGCCCTGCTTGGCAACCGCAACAATATCTTCCGTGCGTGTTATGGATTTCATATAGGATTCCAAAAAATCACGGGGCAGATTCATATTGGTGAAATATTTTTCGCACCCCGCCTGAGAATATTGCCCGGCATCCGAATACACTTCAAAAAACACGGGATATTTAAGCAAAAATTCAATTATTCCGATTGCAATATCGGCAGGCATATATTTTGAATAAACTGTTTTTGCGGATTTTAAATCGCAAACTGCCGCACCATTTGAATAAATTACATAATCTATAAACGGAATTTGATCCACAGTACCGTAAATAACAGGCAGTGTTCTGCCGGTGGCAATTGCAATCTTTACTCCGTTTTCGTGTGCCTTTAAAAGCGCCGTTTTAGTTCGCTCATCAACCGTTACATGATCGGCACCGAGCAAAGTACCGTCTAAATCACAGGCTATAAATTTAACAGCCACACAAATCAACCTTTCTGCCGCAAATTTCAAAAGCGCATTGCCGCAGCAAAGCAAGGCGCAAAGGAAAAAGCCGATAAAAGCGCACACAGCCGGCGCATTAAGAGCTTAAACTACATCAACAAATTTTTTATTTTTTTTATATCGGCCGAGCTGAGTCGGCTTTGACCTTCCGGGTGCAGCGCATTGTATATATCACCCAAGCTTTCAAGCACCGCATCGTTTTTTACGGGGCAATTGTTATAAACGAAATAAGCATATCCGCTTACCCAAACTCTTATTCCGTTGCTTCTGAGATAGTTGGCAAGCACATAAACCTGGCGTTTAACCTGCTTTATCGGATTTTTAACTCTTTCCTCATAAATATTTCCCGCTTCCGTTACTTTGTATTTTTCCCATTTATAATCATCTGCATTTCCAAACAGCCTGCCGCGATAAGTTTTTACTTCAATAATATAAACGCCGCTTCTGTTGATAACAAGATTATCAAGCTCTGCCGGCTTTCCGTTATATTCCAGGCAAACATTTGTAAGAAGGCAATCATCGGAATCAAGGCATTTTTTTATTTCATCGGTTGCGTATTTTTCGCCCTGTCTGCCTGCTCTTTTTTCAGGAGTTTCAAAAACCCCTCCGCCAAAGCCTCCCCTGCCGCTTCGCTTTGTTTCCAAGGCAACTGCAAGCAAAAGCAACACGGTTGCGGCAATTACGCAGATTACAACGATATACATTAAATCAACTCCAGTGGCGTTTCGCCGAAACAATTATACACTAAAACATCCTTATGCGCAACACGAACACATGCGTTTTGTGCTTCAACCCACACCGCAAAAACACAATCGGAATAACGAAAAATCGAAACGAGACCGCCGACTTAAATCGGCGGTCTCGTTTAAGACACATGGTAATATACCGTTATTTTCGGAATGCAGAAAACAAACCTTTCATTTGATACGGCTCCGTCTTAAAGGAAACCATCTTATACCCCGTTTTATCAATTACGGCTTTAAGCGCAGATTTCGGAATTTCATTTTCTGCCACAATAACGGTTTCGCTCTTTGAATGCGAGGACGACACTTTTTTTACATCAAAGGCGGCACGCACGGTGTCGTTTATATGCGCTTCACACATTCCGCACGCCATACCGCTTATTCCAAGAGTTATCTTTACCATTTTTATGCGCTTCCTTTCAATATATATGAGAATGCCGTGAATTTTTATTTATCGCTGCAACCGTTAATTGCCAACAGCACACTTAATTGATTTAAGCCCTTAATGGGCGCAAGGAAAAAGAAGCAAAACTTGAGGGAGAGTGTAATTTTGCATTCAAGGGTACAATTTTATGAAGGAGCATTCCCTGCGCCCTGAGCTTTAAGCCGAAATAACGGCACGAGGTTAGTATTGGCTAACTAACCGTCTGAAAAAATAGTTAGCTTTGACTAACTGTCTACAATATATCACATTAAATCATATTTGTCAACATTATTTTTGACTTTTTCTTTTCAAACATTCGGCACAAAAAAGCCCTGTGCACACAGCTTGCACAGGGTTAATTTATTGCTTGTTTTCGGAATTTGATTTGCCGCTTTTATTTAATTCACTTGAATCGCTTGCTTTTTCGCTTTTTTTGGCACTTGCGGCTTTGATGACAAACGCCGTTCCGAATGCCGCAAATGCAGCGGCAACTGCAATCAAAGCCTTTGCCGTGCCGGAAAGGCGGCTGACCTTTTCTTCTGAAGCGGACGGCGAATTTTGATTGCCGTTTTCATTTTCTTCAGCCTGAGCATTTTCAATTTGACCGCCGTTTGCATCTGCGCCGTGTGATGCAGCTTCAGAGGTTTCCGTATATTTAAACTTTGTTGATTTTTCCGAAGAACTTTTGCTTTTTGCCGAATTTGCAGATTTGCCTGATCTTGCAGATTTGGCTGAAGTGCTTTTCTTGGCCGTTGCCTGCTTGGCACCGGACTGCTTTGTTGCTTTCGGTTGCGGATCCTCGCCGAATTCCAAGCCGCCGATTTCCGCAAGGCAATTTCCGCCGGCACAAATTGAAACAGTAATCTCGTTTTTATAATTTTTGTCTTCTTTATCGATAAATTCAAGGGCAAATGTTATATTGCGGAGCCCATCGGGCAAAGAGCCTAAATTTTTATAAATTTTGCAAGGCGCTTTCTCCTCAACATCGTTTTCTGAAATTTGAACATTGTAGCTGCGATTTTTATTTTTTACATCGGCGGTAATATATAGTGAATCATCGTTTTCCGCAAACTGAGGGCTTTGCACGAAAATATGAAAATATGCACACGAATCACCGTAAAAATACTGCATATAGCCGGAGGCGTTTTCGCCCTGAAATTCAACCCATTCGGCAGACTCGTTTGCAGACCATTTTTCAAGCTCATCCACATAACGAGAATCATAGGCGAAAGCGTAAAAAGGGCACAACAGCGCAGAAAAAATGCAAACGGCAATCACTGCGGCTCCGATCCTTTTCATTCTTTCACCTCCGAAGGTTTTATTTATCGGCCTATTGTAATACAAAACAAGTTTATATTCGTATGTTGCATTTTGTCAATAAAACGCAAAACTTTCTGCATTTTTAACAAAGGCAATCATTGCAAATTGTTTAATTTTAACAAAGAATTTACCTAATATTTCACTGTGCCGCATATTCTGCTTGACAAAATCCCCCACTTATATTAAAATAGCAGAGCAGTAAGGCAAACGGCAACATATTTTCCGCGCTTTTTTGTTGCTTCTGTTGCGACGATTTTGCAAGAGGGCGACCAAAGCATAACCAAACTGCCTGCATTTACTTAAAAACTTAATATCTATCGAGGTGTAGCGAAGTTTGGCTATCGCACCTGCTTTGGGAGCAGGGGATCGCAGGTTCGAATCCTGTCACCTCGACCACTTAAAGTGCTCATAAAGGATTTGATTTATGAGCACTTTTATTATGCCGTATAAATCATACGCAGAACCGAAACAAATTTTTGAATTATTGATGCAGAAGAAAACAAGATTTTGAGGCAAACTGATTTTTTTGCGTATTTTTTTATTGCGGATATTGATTTTATGCTTTCTTTGCTTTATAATGTGTAAGTACAGACGGTTGTACGCTCGTGCAGCCGTCTTATTGTTTTTATCGGCATTACGGAGAGGAAATATGTATAAAATCGGATTTGACAATGACAAATATTTAAAAATGCAATCCACAAGAATTCGCGAGCGAATTTGTGAATTCGGCGGCAAGCTTTATCTTGAATTCGGCGGCAAGCTTTTTGACGATTACCATGCTGCAAGGGTGTTGCCGGGCTTTGAGCCGGACAGCAAGCTTCAAATGCTGCTTCAGCTGAAGGATGAGGCGGAAATCGTTATAGTTATCAGCGCCGAGGATATAGAAAAAAGCAAGGTGCGCAGCGATTTGGGCATAACTTACGATGTTGATGCTTTGCGCCTTGCAAAAGCATTCACAAAAAGAGGGCTTATGGTTGGCAGCGTTGTGCTTACAAAATATGCGGCCCATCCGAAGGTGTTGCGCTTTGAGGAGAGGCTGGCAGACGCCGGCATCCCCGTTTACCACCATTATTTGATAGACGGCTATCCATCTAACATTTCAAACATAGTAAGCGACAACGGCTACGGCAAAAACGATTTCATTCACACACAAAGGCAGCTTGTGGTTATCACGGCACCCGGCCCCGGAAGCGGAAAAATGGCGGTTTGCCTTTCTCAGCTTTATCACGAAAACAAGCGAGGAGTTAAAGCGGGATATGCAAAATTTGAAACATTCCCGATTTGGAACCTGCCGCTTCGCCACCCGGTTAACATGGCTTATGAAGCAGCAACGGCTGATCTTAACGACATAAATATGATTGACCCATGGCATCTTGAAGCATACGGAAAAACAACTGTTAACTACAACCGAGATGTTGAAATTTTCCCGGTGCTTAAAGCCACTTTTGAAAGAATGTACGGTACCTGCCCCTACAAATCGCCCACAGATATGGGTGTTAACATGGCAGGAAACTGCATTTTTGATAATGATGCGGTTTCCGAGGCATCGCTTCAGGAAATTGTGCGCAGATATTACAATGCGGTTAAAAATGCCGCAAAGGGCGCAGGAAACAAAGAAGAAATCTACAAACTTGAGCTTCTTATGAACCAAGCCGGCATAAGTGCAGAAAGCAGAAGATGCGCTGCTGCGGCACAGGAAATTGCGGCAAAAACAGAGCAACCCGCTGCAGCGGCAGAGCTTAAAGACGGCACAATCGTTACGGGCAAAACATCCGCACTGCTCGGTTGCGCATCTGCAACTCTTTTAAATGCGCTTAAACATCTTGCGGGAATTGATGATGATGTGCTTTTGATAGGCCCGGATGTTATCAAGCCCATTCAAGAGCTTAAAACAAACCATCTTGGCAACAAAAATCCAAGGCTTCACACAGATGAAGTGCTTATTGCGCTTGCGATTTCAGCCACGGCAGACAAAAATGCGGCAGCTGCCATGAACAAGCTTTGCGAGCTTAAAAATTGCGAAATGCACTCTTCTGTTTTACTTGCACAGGTTGATGAAAATGTGCTTAAAAAGCTTGGCGTTCGCCTAACGAGTGAGCCGGCAAAGAAATAAGCATTAAACCAAACACGGCAAAAAGTGCCTATGCGGCGGCTTTATCTTTTTTATTTGGTTTAGCAGGTGTGCAGCGCACGCAAAGTGCGAAATGTGAAAATTGCCGTGCCGTTCAAGCAGGCAGCGGAGCAAGATTCAAACGGGCACACCCGAATAGATATAACAAACTACAGCAATTGAATAAGGAGGACTAACTATGAAAAAGCCAAAATACATATTCGTTACAGGCGGTGTTGTGAGCGGACTCGGCAAAGGCATAACCGCCGCTTCGCTCGGCAGACTGCTGAAGGCACGGGGATTAAAGGTTACTGCGCAAAAGCTTGATCCGTATCTTAATGTTGACCCCGGCACAATGAATCCCGTTCAGCACGGCGAAGTTTTTGTTACGGACGACGGTGCGGAAACAGACCTTGACCTTGGGCATTACGAAAGATTTATTGACGAATCACTTTCTCAGAATTCAAATTTAACTTCCGGCAGAGTTTATTGGAAAGTTATAACGGACGAAAGAAAAGGTGTTTACGGCGGCCAAACAATTCAAATTATTCCGCATGTAACAAATGAAATCAAAAAATCCATTTACAGAAATGCAGAAACAGGCGCAGATGTGTGCTTTGTTGAAATCGGCGGAACAATAGGCGACATTGAAAGCCAACCTTTTCTTGAGGCCATTCGCCAATTTTCCGTTGAATACGGCAGAGAAAACTGCCTTTTCATTCACGTTACGCTTGTTCCGTATCTTGCGGCTTCGGACGAGCTTAAATCCAAGCCCACTCAGCACAGTGTTAAAGAAATGCTTGCGCTTGGAATTCACCCGGATGTTATTGTGTGCCGCACGGAGCATCCGCTGACGGATGATATAAGAAACAAGATAGCCCTTTTCTGCAATGTTGAAAAGGACTGCGTTATAGAAAACAACAATTGCGACATTCTTTATGCAGTGCCGATGATGCTGCATGAGGAGGGGCTTGACACCGTTGCCGTTAAAAAGCTTGGGCTTCAATGCGGCGAACCGGAACTGAGCGATTGGCAAGAGATGCTTGATGCGCTCAGAAATCCCGTTCAAACCGTTAAAATTGGAATGGTTGGCAAATATGTTGAGCTGCACGATAGTTATATTTCAGTTAACGAGGCATTAAAGCACGGCGGAATTGAAACAAGATCCGCTGTTGATATACATTGGATAGATTCCGAAAGCCTTGAGGGCGACGACGTTGATTTAGACGCCGTTTTGGGAGATATGGACGGCATTCTTGTTCCCGGCGGTTTCGGCAGCAGAGGAACAGAGGGCAAAATCAAAGCGGCAAACTATGCAAGAACGCACAACATTCCGTATCTTGGCATTTGCCTCGGCATGCAAATTGCAATAATTGAATTTGCAAGAAACGTGCTTGGCTATGCAGACGCAAATTCGGCGGAAATCGATCCCGAAACCACACATCCGGTTATTGACATTATGCCGGAGCAAAAAGATATTGAAGAAATGGGCGGCACAATGCGCCTTGGCCAATACCCATGTGTGCTTAACCCAAATTCAAAAGCATACAAACTTTACGGTGCGTCCATGATTTATGAGCGCCACCGCCACCGCTATGAGGTAAACAATGATTACCGCGAAGATCTGCTGAATCACGGTGTGCTTTTTGCCGGCACTTCACCGGATAACCACATCGTTGAAATGATGGAGCTTCCTGCGCATCCATGGTATGTGGCATGCCAATTCCACCCCGAATTCAAGAGCAGACCCAACAAACCGCACCCGCTTTTCCGTGGATTCGTTACTGCGGCTGCAAAACACAAAAAAGAAAAATAAGCGGATTTCGCAAACAAAAAGCCGAAGGCATTTAAGCGCCTTCGGCTTTTATTATTATCATTATTGTTATTGCGTTGCAGCATTATCAGCCGATAACCTTTTTTTGCTTCCATTTGCCCTTGGCAAAGCGAACAACAAAAAGAACACTTCTTACCAACCAATCGGCAAACATTGCAAACCAAACGCCGAGCAAGCCCAAATTAAGCCCCCAAGAGCAAGCAAAAACATAGCTTAGACCCACACGGAAAATAAACATTGAAACAAGCGAAACTATCAAAGGAAACATAACATCGCCCGCCGCACGCAAGGAATTAGGCAAATTAAACGACAGCGGCCAAATTGTTGCCGTAAACACGGCACTGTATCTGAGCACCTGAGCTGCCGCCGCAGATGCTTTGGGAGTAAGATTAAAGATTGCAACAAGCTGATTTGTGAAAATGAACTGAATAATGCAAAGCGAGCCCATAAGCACATAAACCGCAAACATAAGCTTTTTTGTGTAATCCACGGCCTGCTTTGTGTTTCCGGCACCCATACACTGCCCAACAACAACTGTCATTGCAAGCCCTATCGCCTGCCCCGGCACATTTATAACACCCGCAATACTGTTGCCGATTGCATTTGCAGCCACAACATTTGTGCCAAAGGTTGTTATGAGGCTGAGCACAAGCAGCCTGCCGATTTGGAACATTCCGTTTTCCATTCCGTTCGGAATGCCTATTGATAAAATCTGCTTAACCAGTTTGCCGTTAAATTCAGGCTTAAACAATTTAACAATTCGCAATTCATTGCTGCGCCTTTGCCAAAGCACCAAAATGAACACAGCAGCCACAATTCGAGATGTTAAAGTGCCGATACCTGCGCCGAGAGCACCCATTTTAAACCCATAAATAAGCACGGCGTTAACAGAGATATTAACTATATTTACAATAAGTGAATTAAGCATTGAAACTTTACTGTTTCCCACAGACCTGAACAATGCCGCACCGGCATTATATATAGCCATAAAAGGATAAGCCGTTGCCGTTACCAAGAAATAGGAAAGAGCGCTTTCCATAACATCCGCTTCAATATTTCCGAACACAAGCGAAAGCACATGGCGGCGAAAAACAAGAG
The DNA here is from genome assembly GCA_900539775.1 of uncultured Anaerotruncus sp. Taxonomy (GTDB): domain Bacteria; phylum Bacillota; class Clostridia; order Oscillospirales; family Acutalibacteraceae; genus Eubacterium_R. The sequence continues at coordinate 115,887 of UQDL01000004.1, forward strand.
CCAAAATCATTATAAAAACAGAAAATACCGTTGCGGTATACATAAGCTGCTTTGCCGCCTTTTGTGCCGATTCCTTTTTGCCGCTGCCGAGGTATTGAGAAACCACAACGGCACCGCCGGTTGAAAGGGCTGCAAATATTTGAATCAAAAGCATATTTATATTGTCAACAAGGGAAACGCCGGAAACCGCCGCCTCGCCTGCAGTTGTTACCATAAGCGTATCCGCCATACCAACGCTTAGAAGCAAAAACTGTTCTATTATCAGCGGCACTATCAGCCGCACCAAATCTTTTTTGCTGAAAATGGGCTTTCCCGCCGAATTTTCAATTGCCTGATTTTGCAAAGCCATTACTCCTTTTGCCTGAATTTGAATAGATTATAACACCGTGCGCGGCGGCAGGCAATTGGTTTATTTAATAATATTGGCAGCATGTTTTGCTTTATTTTTGGTAAGCTTTTAAAACAGGGGGCCGATATTGACCTTTATTCAAAACGGGATATAATATATTATAAACATTATAAATATTAAGGAGTAAATTCGCATTATGGAAAAATACATTAAAAACTTTCCCGCCGAGAAAGCGGTTGTGCTCAAGGACCAAATCACTTGCAGGCAGGGCGAGGTTGTGAGCAAAACGCTGGCGCAAAACGATGCGGTAAGCGTTACCCTTTTTGCCTTTGATGCAGGCGAAGAAATATCCACCCACGAGTCAACGGGCGATGCATTTGTGACGGTGCTTGAGGGCACGGGCATTTTCACAGTTGACGGCGTTGGGCACACCGTTTCGGCAGGGCAATCGCTGCTGATGCCGGCAAAGAAACCGCATTCCGTTCGCGGCGACGAAGCCTTTAAATGGATGCTTGTGGTTGTTTTTCCGAAAAGGCAATAATTAAATTAAGCGCAAAAGAGCGCGGCATCATTAACCGAATGTTGATGGCTGCCGCGCTTTTTTATTTTATTTTTGAAACATAAAGATATGAACCGCTTTCGTTTTCGCGTTCATTACCGTAATTATAATCATCATAACCGTTTGATTCGTAAACGGCGGCGTGAACGGATTGTGATTTAATATATTCACCCGTGGCGGAATCATAGGAATAAACAGCTTCGTTTCCGTCGTTTTCCCAAACGTTGTAGCTGTTTGAATCGGGGTCGTAAGTGCCGCCGCGTTCCTCCAGAAGATACTGCGAATAAAGCGTGCGGCGTTCTTTTTCCGAAAGTGAATTATAAAAGACGGCAGCGTCCTTTTTTACTTGATCACCGAGCAAATTATATTCGCGAAAATCGGATTTTTTATATTCGATATCGTTGTTTACAGCGAAGCCGCCGCCGAAAAATTCGGGACAGCACTCACATATTCTGCCGATTATCGCACTGCGTGCACCGTTTGCGGCAGAATTATTGCTGCTTTTTTCGATTTCGGCAAAATCCGAGACGAAGGCACCTTTTAAATTTGAAAGGTAATAGCCGTCTATCGAAGAAATTGCGCCGCTTTCGTATTTTGCGATATTGTATTTAACGATTGCGTTATCCGAATTGAAATAGGCAAAAGCAATAAAAATCGCACTGCAAATTATGATTACGGTTTGCATATACGGCATCTTCGGCGCAAAAATATGAATTGCAAAAAAGATTAAAACAACAGCAAACGCCGCCATCAGCAGGCAAACGAAAAGTCTGTTTTTCGTGAGGCCGAAAATGCTTATATTAAGCCCCATTTTTGCCGCCGATATCGCAAGCAAAAGCGCACTGAAAAGCATTATGAAAAGTGAAAGCGCCTTAACCGCACGGAGAACCTTTTGCGGCGATTTTTTCGTGAGCACGGCAACGGCGGAAAGCAAAGCCGTGTTTATTATGCACACGGCGGCCATTTCATAAAAGCCGCGCCTTGCAAATTCACTGGCGCTGTAAGTATATCCCTGCGGGAGCACGCCCGAAAACGCGCTGAAAAAATAAGCAAGCTGAGAAAACAGAAACACCAAATAAACAGCCGATATAACACTTAAAAATGATATTGAAACGGCTGGGTTCAGCCTGCGGGAAACAGACGGCTCCTTTGCCGCTTGCGCCGAATATTTATTTGAAACGGCATACACGATAAGCAAAAACGCAATCACGGCGGCAATGATTATTTTGCCTATTCCCGTGCCGATATTCTTAAACGCCGTTTTAACAAGATTTTCAAATGCGGCATCACTTGAAGCGAGAAGCGGAATAACCGCAGCCAGAACGGGCAACGCCATCAAAATGCCGATAACAACATTTTTATTAGCCTTGTTTTTTAATGAAAAGCCGCAATACCCTCCCACAACGGCACCGATATTTTCGGCGGGTGTTTTAAAAACGCTCTTTGCGGCGTCGCCGAGTATTTTGACGCTGCCGCAGCGGCGGCGAAGCCCGCCCGAAATTCCGCACACATAAAGGGCAAAAAGGAGAGCAGTCGGAATAAGCATAAACAGCTTTAAAAATGCATCGTTTGAAACGGCAAACGAGCCTGCGCCGGCAAGCGAAAGCGCGCCGCAGGAAACGGCAAAAGCGGGCGGCCTTTTGCCTTTATCGGCATAATAGGCGGTGACAACGGCAAAAAGCAATAAAAAAGCAAGAGAAAAGCCGAGCGACAGCCCATGCCACAAAACAAAATCCGTGATAACGATTGCCGTGCCGAAAAAGAGCAATTCAAAAACGACATCGCGCTTTGAAACCGCGATTTTTCTTTTTTTAACCGTGGGTGCCGGCGGATAATATGCGCCGAAATCTGCATAGGGCGGCATAGGCGCACCGTAAATCGGCGGAGTATTATTTATATTGCTTTGTATATTATTTATTTTATTTATATTATTATTCATATTATGCATATCGCAAGGCATACTTTTCCTGCCTTCATTCATATTATTCATTTTATTTACCTCTTAAATTCAAGAATATCTCCGGGCTGACAATCAAGTACATCGCAAATAGCCTCAAGTGTTGAAAATCGAACTGCCTTTGCTTTGCCGGTTTTTAAAATAGACAAATTGGCAGGTGTGATTCCGATTTTTGCGGCCAATTCACCGGAGGACATTTTTCTTTTTGCAAGCATTACATCCAGATTAACAATAATTTGCATAACGCCCTCCTATATGGTTAAATCATTTTCTGATTTTATTTCAACAGCCTTTTGAAAGCAGTTTTTAACAACACGCACTATTACGCCGACAAATAATTCCAAAACCGCACAGGCATAAACAAACAACAAATGACCGTATTTCATGCCGATTACCGCTCCGCCCAGAACGGCAACGGCGGCGGCAAAAAAGCAGCAATAGCTTAAAATCCGCAATAGGCGCACATTTAGGCAATCAAAAACAACTTCGTTTTTCAAATTACGCAGCAGCTTATCAAGGCAAACAAGAGCGGCGAAACCGGCCGGCACGGAAATATAAAAAGGAATCAAATACATTTTAGGCAAATCGTTTGCAAAGCTGAAAATGCCGTTTAGCGATTCATTTTCAATAAGAAACGGCGCAGCGATTGCAAGCACGGCAAGAAGCGCATAAAACACACGCACAAAGAAATGAGTAAGATTTATTGATTTATCACTGTTCCACACAGAAAAAGCCTCCTTTAAAAGCATTTACACCTTCATTATATGCAAAAATTATCGTTTGTCAATAATTTTTTATCATTTTTCGTATAATTATTTTCGATCAACAAATATTTTCTGAAAAAAACAAATGGAGCACCGCAATTTGTTTGCCGCATGCAAAAAGCATTTTGGCATTTCAAATCGGTGCTCCGAATATATTTTTTCAAAAAGGAAAATCAAATATTGTCCTCACTGAAATAAGATTTATATTTAATTTTATAACGGCTGCCAGGAAAAAGCTTTTCATGCAATGCCATAAAATAATCATCCGTCATGCTTGCAATAAAATCGGCAACAATCATATTCGGATCATCTGCAAGATAATCTTTGCCGCCGGTGTAATATTTTTGCGCCTCCATTATAAATTTAATGTGATGGCGATAAATTATGCTGCCCTCGCTGCCGCTTTTAACCTGATCCAGCAAGTTATAATAAAGTTCTTCAAACATAGGCCCTATTATTTCGTTATACTGCCTGTTTATCTGCTCATTTTTATATATAACGGAATAATTTTCTTCTTTGGCATGCTTTAAATCATTATAAGCGCCGGGGCTGAGCAAAATATAATCCTTTCCATAGCTGTTTTCAATAATATCAACGGTTAAATTATTTATTATAGATGCATTTTCGCCGCCGATAACCTCGCTTTGAAATTTATAATTCGGCGGAATTATTTTAGCAATTCGAGCATCCTGCCGATCCTTTCCGAGATAAGCAATCATATCGCATATGCGCACAACGCATCCCTCAAGGGTGGACGGCACAAGCTTATGAATTGCATCGCTGCTTGCATAGCATTCCTGCACGCTTTTATCAAATTCATCAAATGTTTTTCCATATGCGGGGCGATATTCCTGCTGCTCAAATTCGCCGTTGTGGCACAAAATCCCATCAAGCGTTTGCAGGCTTATATTGCGCTCAAACAAATTATCCAGCACACGCACACTGTGCACATTGTGGTTAAAAAGCTTGCCCGTTTCTTTAAACAAAAGCCGGCTTAAAAATCTTTCGCCGGCGTGGCCGAACGGAGTGTGGCCGATATCATGCCCAAGTGAAATTGCCTCTATCAAATCAAGATTAAGCCCAAGCACGGCGCCGATATTGCGTGCTATGCGAGACACAAGCTGCACATGAAGAGCACGGCGTGTTATATCATCATTATTATAAAACGAAAACACCTGTGTTTTATCCGCATAACGGTTATAATAAGGAAGGTGAATTATTTTTTCAATATCCCTCACAAAAGCGGGACGCCAAAGACTTGCACGATCTGCATTTTCATTTCTGCGAATCACGGCAGAATCATCACAGCGATAAGGATTTTTTACGCCGTTTTCCCTGTCGTTCAAAATTTTTTGCTCAACATCCGGGCTGAGTTTGTTATATTTCAGTTTTGAATAAGCCGTAAAATCACTTCCTTAACTTTTAACAGCATTTTGCGAAAACGCAAACAGGTGAGCAGTCGCCGCATTATTTATGATTTTATAAAATAGTTTCTGTATACATGGCAGGAGCGCATTGATTTTGCATTATCCTTGCCGACTATTATATGATCTGCAAGCTCAATATCCACTGCATTGAGTGTGTTTCTCAATTCAAGGGTAAAATCTATATCTGAAGCAGACGGAGCCGTGTTGCCGACGGGATGATTGTGCGAAATCAGCACTCTGCTTGCCTTATCAAGCAAGGCAAATTGAACGACATCACGGGAATAAACTTTTAAATGCTTTGTGCTGCCGCTTGCAAGATTGCGGCACGAAATTATTTTGTTTGAATTATCAAGCGTTACCATCACAAATTTTTCCACATCCTCGTTACCGAGCAAATTCATAAAATAATCTTCCGCAACATCGGCAGAGCCGAGGCAGGTTATTTTGGAATTTTTGGATTTTGAACAACGCTTTTGCAAATCACGCACAAGGGAAATTAAAATTGCGGAATTTTGCCCTATTCCGGGCACTGTTTCAAGCTCTGCCGGCTCGGCGGAAAACACATTATCAATTGTGCCGAATTTTTCAATCAGTGCCTTTGCTGCCGGCTTAACATCCGCACGGGGCACGGCATATGTAAGCAACAGTTCAAGTGCTTCGTAATCATACACAAGATTTCCGCTGCCGGCCAAATATTTTTGCTTTAAACGCTGCCGATGGCCGCTTGTGTAATCGTTCATTTCCGCATTCCCTTTCATATAGAATAAATACAATAAAATTCTACCAAAATAGGCGTATCTTGTCAATCACCGCAAAAAAAGCATAAAAAAGCTTATTTGTAAAGAATGTATTAAGCAAATATGAATGTTTTTGTTGCCAAAAGGGCTTTGAAATGATATAATGGGACAAATATTCTTTTTTAGAGAGGGGACCCTTTATTTATGAGTGACACTAAGCGAAGCTCATTCTCCGGCAGACTCGGATTTGTTTTGGCTGCCGCAGGCTCCGCAGTCGGCCTTGGAAACATTTGGCGTTTTCCTTATTTGGCAGCAAAATACGGCGGCGGTATGTTTTTACTTGTTTACATTGTTTTTGCCGTTACATTCGGTTTTACTTTAATGGTAACGGAAATTGCAATCGGTCGCAAAACCAAGCTAAGCCCAATGAGCGCATTCGGCGCACTTAGCAAAAAATGGAATTGGCTCGGCGGCCTGGCAACGCTTGTGCCGGTGCTTATTTTGCCCTATTATTGCCTTATAGGCGGATGGGTAACAAAATATGCCGCACAGATGATTGTAGGCAAGGTTGATGAAGCTGCTGCAGCAGGATTTTTCGGCCAATTCGTTTCAAAACCCGTTGAACCTTTGATTTGGTTTTTCATTTTTGCAACCGCCACAACGGTTATAATTCTTTTAGGCGTTGATAAAGGAATAGAAAAAATGAGTAGATTCCTTATGCCTGCGCTTGTTGTTTTAACTGTTGCGCTTTCAATATTTGTTGTAACACGCCCCGGAGCAAAAGCAGGCGTTGAATATTACCTTAAGCCTGATTTTTCAAAGCTCAGCATAATGACATTTATTGCAGCACTTGGGCAAATGTTTTATTCAATGTCGCTTGCAATGGGCATTATGGTAACATACGGCTCTTATTTCAATAAGGACGAAAGCATTGTTAAATCCACACGCCAAATTGAAATTTTTGACACCGCCGTGGCATTTCTTGCCGGCCTTATGATTGTGCCTTCCGTTTTTGTTTATTCGGGAGGAGACGAAGCAGCTCTCGGCCAAGGCCCAAGCCTTATGTTTGACACCCTGCCCAAGGTTTTCGCCGGCATGGAAATCGGCAACTTTATCGGTGCAGCCTTCTTCCTTTTGGTGCTTTTTGCAGCGCTCACAAGCTCTGTTTCCGTTATGGAAGCAATTGTTGCGGGCATTACCGATAAGTATAAAATGGAAAGAAAAAGAGCCACTCTTTTGGTTTATGCTTACACACTGCTGCTTGGTATGTGCTGTGCATTCGGCTTTAGCATTTGGCAAAACTTCACCATAATGAATATGGGAATTCTTGATTTCCTTGACTTTGTTTCAAACAGCATTCTTCTTCCCGTTGTTGGCTTGTTTACCTGCATTATGGTTGGCTTTGCAATTAAGCCCAAAACAATTACCGATGAAATTGAGCTTAACGGCAAATTCAAGGAAAAGAAATTTTATAATGTTATGATCAAATGGATTGCACCCGTTTTCATTTTTGCAATTCTTGTAAGCTCCGTTCTTAACACATTCGGAGTAATCAGCATTTAATCAAAACAAAAATCAAAAAAGAGTACCGGAAGGTACTCTTTTTACTTTATATGCTTATTTTGCCGGCGGGGCGGTTTGAGCAAATGAGCACCACTGTTTGCAAAATCAAAAAAGCAACTGCCGCTATCCTGATAACGGTGATTGCGGCATACAGCGCATTAACCGCTTTTTGAAAACTGCCGATAATTTTAATATTATTTTTCAAATCCATAATCACACCTCCAAAAGCACGGCGTGTGCCACGGACGGAATTGTGCTGCCCTGTTTGCTTGAAGTGGCAGACATCAAAGCGCCTGTGGCAACGAAAAGCACTTTTTTCAGCCTGCCCGCATGCATTTCTTTAAGGATATGCGAGCACAGCACCGAACCTGAACAGCCGCAGCCCGAGCCGCCGCTGTTAACATCTTGTTTTTTTAAATCATAAATCATCAAGCCGCAATCATTATGAAACGGGCGCAAATCAATGCCGTGCTCTTTTTCAAACAGCTCATAAAACAGCTGAGAGCCGGTGCTGCCCAAATCACCTGTTAAAATCAAATCATAATCCGAAGGTGAAGTGCCGGAATCGCACAAAAAATCAAAGATCGTTTTTTCTGCCGCCGGTGCCATTGCGGCACCCATATTATTGGCATCCGTTATGCCGAGATCGCAAATTGTGCCCACCGAAACAGCAGGAATTTTCACGCCGCTTCCGCTGCTTTTGATAACGGCGCAGCCCGCGCCCGTTACCGTCCACTGCGCAGACGGCGGACGCTGACCGCCATATTCAAGCGGATAGCGAAACTGCCGCTCGCTGGAGCAAAAATGGCTTGATGTGCCAGCCAGCACACACGACGCGCCGCCATCTGCAAGCATTGAGCCTACGGCAAGCGACAGCGCCATGGTGGAGCAAGCGCCGTACATTCCTATGCAGGGAATTTGCAAATCCTTAACGGCGAACGAGCTGCCGATGCATTGATTAAGCAAATCGCCGCAAAGAATAAAATCAACATCCCCTGCCGCCGTGCCCGAATTTGAAAGAGCCCTTACTGCGGCATCATGCAGCATTGCGGATTCGGCAAGTTCAAACGAATCCATGCCCATAGTTGTATCTTCAAACACGGCATCAAAATCACCCGCAAGCGGACCCTCGCCTTCTTTTTTGCCGCAAACACCCGCAGAGCCGATTATAACCGGCGGATTATCGAAAAAAGCCGTTTTCCCTTTTATTTTCACAAAAAACACCTCTAAAATATTTTGCCCCAAAGCATTTTAAATATAAAAAAACCGCAGCCAAACGACTGCGGTTTTAATATACATATTTTATTTTTGCTTGATTAAAGAAATGCTTTTACCTGATTTTTTATCAATCATCGGTGATTTTAAGCAAATCATTCGGCGTGCAACAAAGCAGCTGGCACATCGCCTCTATATTTTCATACTTAATTGATTTAGTTTCATTATTTATCATTTTATTAAAATTTTGATAGCTCATATCAAGCTGCTTATAAAGCCAATATTTTGTTTTGCCTTGCTTTTTAAGCAATTCAAGTGCATTAAGCCTAATCACTATATCACCCCTACATTATCTAATGTTATAGTTAGATAATAAAACATTGGCATTCTTGACATATAGATTATTGCGTTATATAATGCAAACATAGGGTATCATACTTGAAAATCATCCGCAGCGCCATATCAACTGTTTAAAGCAGATTTTAAAAAGGGGAAAAATATGAAATCAAACTTGAAATACATGCTGAAAAACTGGATTACATGGGATAAAAAAAGCCTGATATATTTCTTTATTCGTGTGCCGGCACTCGTGTTTCAGCCGATTATAACAGCTTATATACCCAAAGCGATGATAGACTGCATAACCGAGGGTGTAACCGTTGGCAGACTCACACTTGTTGTGGGACTGCTCAGCGTGCTGCTTGTGCTGACCACATGGTTTGCGCCGTTTATGCAGGAGCTTTTAAACGGCAGTGCACGCATTATCCGTATGCGTTATGCCGTGCTTGCATTTCGGAAAAATCTTTATACAGATTACAAAAATATTGAAAGCCCACACGGCAGAGAAAAAAATAAAAGGGCTATGGAATTTTATCGCAGTTATTATTCCGGTTCTTCGGATTTTCTTGATTCTTGCAATCAATTTTGCGTTTGCATAGTGGGCATTATTACATCGCTTGCACTGATTTACAAAATCAATATGATAATGATTTTGATTATTCTTGCCACCTGTGTTTGCGAGTTTTTTCTTTTAAAATTCTTAAATAAAAAGGAAAAGAAAACAAAAAACGAACGAAGCAAAATATTTGTTCGCTTTGATTATTACTATAACCTTTGCCGTGATTTTTCAGCCGCAAAGGATATTAGGCTTTACGGCTTTACCGATTATTTTATGCTTGCTGTTGCAAAAATAATATATGAATTAGAGGCGGTTAATCAAAAATTTGCACGCCAAAACATCAAGGTAGGCGGCACAAGGGCGCTCCTTAATCTCTTGCGTGAACTTGTTGCATATGTTTATCTTACATATCTTGTGTGCAGTAGCAGGCTTTCCGTTTCCGATTTTATTTTCTATTTCGGCATAATAACCGGCTTTTCTAATTGGATAATGAACGCTGTGTATCAATATTCAAATCTTGAACGATGCTGCAACGACTGCGCCGCTTTTCGTGAATTTGCGGAGAGCACGGACGAAAATGATAATAAACCCGATATTGATTTTAAAGGTATTGAGTCTATTGAGTTTCAGAATGTTTCATTTAAATATCAGTCGGCAGAAAAAAGCACAATTAACAATATGTCTTTCAAGGTGAACAAAGGCGAAAATATAGCCATAGTAGGCGAAAACGGAGCAGGCAAAACCACCGCTGTTAAACTCCTTTGCGGCCTCTATTATCCCACATCCGGCGAAATTTTGATTAACGGAAAAAGCAACCGTGATTTTTCAGGCAACAGTTATTTTAATCTTTTTTCGGCAGTTTTTCAGGACTATTATTTTATGCCTATGACTATTGCCGAAAATATTTGCGCAACATCAAATTATGATAAAGAAAAACTTTTTGACGCTTTTGAAAAAGCAGGCATCTCAAACAAAATAAACAGACTGCCGAATAAAGAAAAATCATATATGATAAAGGATGTATATAAGAATGCGGTTGACTTTTCGGGCGGCGAAAAGCAAAAGCTTTTGCTTGCAAAGGCTATTTACAAAAATGCCCCTGTTTTAATTCTTGACGAGCCTACGGCGGCGCTTGACCCTATAGCAGAGAACGAGCTATACCTTAAATATAATGAGATCACAAGCAACAAAATATCGTTTTTTATTTCTCACCGCCTTTCGTCCACTCGCTTTTGTGACAGAATTTTATTTATCAAGGACGGCCGAATTGCCGAGAGCGGCACCCACGAGGAGCTTATGGCGCTCAAAGGCTCGTACTACAGAATGTACCAAATTCAAAGCTACTATTATAAAGAGAACGGAGGCGAGGATGTATGAAAAATATAAAAACTGTTTTTGCGGCGTTTCGAGAAATGCACCGCCTCGAAAAACGCCTTATCCCCACCGCCGTTACCGTTGCGATTGTTACGGCTGTTATGCCGTTTGTGAATATTTGGTTTACATCAAAAATCATAGATTTGCTTGCGGGCGGTGCAGATATGAAAAGCCTTGCGCTGTATATAGGCTTAGCTGTGGGCATAAATGCCATGTTGTTTTTTATCAACTATTATCTCGGCGACATGCAATTTGTTTACCGTTCGCTTATGTATAACAAAGAGCTTCAACGAATTTCATCAAAGCTTTTCGGAATTGAATATCAAAAGCTTGAATGCAGCGAATTTAAAGAATTGGTGCATAAGCATTCCGAGGCGCAAGACAGAGTTTTTTCATCTTTTGTTCAGCTCACCTGGATGATGCGTGATTTCATTTCCGGTGCGTTGACTGTGATTATATCCGTCGTTATTGTCACTCCGCTGTTTAAAATCGGATTTAAGAAAACTGGTAACACTTTCTTTGAACGCCCTGCGTTTTTGCTGACCATATTCGGCGCAATCGCCGTTATGGCTGTTATTATTCTTGTTGTTGCCGTGAGAATGAACAAAGCTTGGTTTAAGGCGAGTGACGAGTATTCGCGCCTTGACAGGATTTTTTACTATTTTCTGAATATGTTCTCCGATTATAATACGGGCAAGGAAATTCGCATCTATAAGGAGCAAAATTTGATTGAGCACACCGCAACGGACAGACTTCTTAGCGACGGTGAAAGAATTTTGAAAAGAGCCTCAATGAACACGGCAAAGCAAAGCTCCTTTGTTGCTATTTTGGGTGCGCTTGTTGGATTCGGAATCTATCTTTTCATCGGCGTTAAGGGTTTATACGGGTTATTCGGTATCGGTTCGCTTGTGCTTTACTGCGGTGCGTTTATGCAAATAATCGGCGGCATAATGAAAATGGCGGTAACCTTTGGCAAAACCGCAGAAATGGTGCCTTTGGTTAATTATTATTTTGAGATAATAAACAGAGCGGACGAAATGACTTACGGCAACAAGGTGCTTGATTTGTCGGGCGGTTTTGAAATTGAATTTAAAAATGTTTCGTTTAAATATCCGGGTGCGGAAAATTATGCTCTCCAAAATGTTAATCTCAAAATCAAAAACGGCGAGCATTTAGCCGTAGTTGGCAGAAACGGCAGCGGCAAAACAACATTTATCAAGCTGATGTGCCGCCTTTATGATGTGACGGACGGCGAAATTTTGATTAACGGTATTAACATTAAGGACTACACAAAAGACAGCATCATAAAGCTTTATTCCGTTGTTTTTCAGGATTTCAAAATATTTTCAACCACACTTAAAGAAAATGTTTGCGCAAGCGGCGATTTTGACGAAGGCAGATTTTATGTCTGCCTTGAAAATGCCGATATAAAAGAGCGCACCGAACGCATGCCGAATAAGGAAAATACATATCTTTATAAGGACTTGGACGAAAACGGCATTGAAATTTCCGGCGGTGAAGCGCAAAAACTTGCGCTTGCAAGAGCACTTTACAAAGATGCGCCGATTGTGGTGCTTGACGAGCCGACAGCTGCTCTTGACCCGATTGCAGAAAATGAAATTTACAGCCGTTTCAACACATTTGTGCAGGGCAAAACGGCTATTTACATTTCTCACAGACTTTCAAGCTGCGCTTTTTGCGACAAAATTGCCGTTTTCAACAATGCAAAGCTTGCCGAAACGGGCACACACAAAGATTTGCTGAGCGCAGGCGGAAAATACGCCGAGCTTTGGAACGCACAGGCAAAATATTACATACAATAATATAATGCTGTGCCATGCAAGAAAAACGGCACCGAGGCATAGATAAGCGTGCCGACAAAGAAAAAATATAAAAAGGCTTGAGCCGTTTGGATTTTCAAACGATTCAAGCCTTTATTTTATGTGATATTATATTTTAAACGGTTGGCAATCAAGCCCGCCTATTCGCAAAGCAATCAGCCGAGAATTTCTTTAAGCACCTGAGTAACCGTGGCAGCCGGAGCCTTGCCCTTGAGCGCACGCATACATTGACCTATAAGGAAATTAAAGGACTTATCTTTACCTTCTCTGTATTCGGAAACCGCCTTTTCGTTTGCAGCGATAACCTCTTCAACCACGGCTTTGATTGCACCCGTATCCGAAACGGATTCCATATTATTTGCCTTAACATAATCCGCCGGCACAACATCCTGCTCAAACACGGCCTTGAAAACCTTTTTTGCCGAATCACGGCTGATTTTATTTGCCGCAAGCAGATTGATGATTTCGCCGAGCGAATCCTGCCTGAAGCTCATATTTTCCGGCAGAGTTTGAGAATCATTAAGCATTTTCATAAGCTCGCCCATAATCCAGTTTGCGCTGTCCTTAGGGCTGTTTGTGATTTCAACCGTGCGCTCAAAAAGGCGAACATATGCCATATCGGAGCAAATCATAGCCGTATCGTATTCCGAAAGGCCAAGCTCATTCATATAGCGTGCTTTTTTGGCATCCGGAAGCTCCGGCAGGTTTTCCCTGATTGAATCAACATATTCATCCGAAAGCTTAACGGGCGGTAAATCCGGATCGGGGAAATATTTATAATCCTGCGCATCTTCCTTGCTTCTCATTGAATAGGAAGCGCCCTTGGAATCATCCCAGCGGCGTGTTTCCTGCACAACCCTTTCGCCGTCCTCAATCAATTCGATTTGGCGCTGAGCTTCTGCCTCAACGGCATTATGGATGGCTTTAAATGAATTTATATTTTTCATTTCAGTGCGAGTGCCGAATTCCTTTGAGCCTTTTTCCATAACGGACACATTTACATCGGCACGAAGCGAACCCTCTTGCATTTTGCAATCCGAAACACCGCAAAACTGCAATATTGCACGCAGTTTTTCAACATATTCAACCGCTTCATCGGCAGATGCGATATCCGGCTCTGAAACTATTTCAAGCAGCGGAACTCCGCAGCGGTTATAGTTTACGAGAGTGCAATCGGACCATTCATCATGAACAAGCTTGCCTGCATCCTCTTCCATATGGATTTCATGGATGCGAACCTTTTTTTTGCCGCCGTTTACACTGTCGTTAATCTCTATCCAGCCGTTTCTGCAAATCGGCAAATAAAGCTGGCTGATTTGATAAGCCTTAGGCAAATCGGGATAGAAATAATTTTTTCTGTCAAACTTATTATACATTGTGATTTCGCAATTTGTGGCAAGGCCTGTTCTTACCGCAAATTCAAGCACTTTTTTATTGAGAACGGGAAGCGTGCCCGGCATGCCAGAGCAAATTTCGCAAACATGTGTGTTTGGCTCGCCGCCGAATTCAGTGGAGCAAGAGCAGAAAATTTTTGTTTTTGTGGCGAGCTCGGTGTGCACCTCAAGCCCGCAGACTGTTGAATATTGCATAAAATTTCCTCCTTAATCCAATTGCGGCTTTTGAAGATGATATGCCGTTTCGCCCTGATAAGCATTACCGGCGGCAAGAATTGTTTTTTCATCAAACGGCCTGCCGATAAGCTGCATTCCCACGGGCATATTATCGCCGTCAAATCCGCAAGGCAAAGCAAGCGACGGCAAACCTGCAATATTTATCATAACGGTGTAAATATCACCGAGATACATTGCAAGAGGATCGCTGAGGCCCTTACCGATTTCAAGCGCCGTGGTTGGAGCAACGGGGCCGAGAAGAAAATCATATTTTTCAAAAGCCTCATTAAACGCCTTAACGATGAGCCCCTTGGCCTTGAGCGCCTTGTTATAATAAGCATCAAAATATCCGCTTGAAAGCACGAAGTTGCCAAGCATTATGCGCTTTTTAACCTCCATGCCGAAGCCCTCTGAACGTGATTTGAAATAAACATCGCGCAGATTATGAGCATCTGGAGATTTATAGCCGTATTTAATACCGTCAAACCTGGAGAGATTTGAACAAGCCTCCGCACAGGCAATTATATAATAGGTTGGGATTGCATATTTAACGATGGGCATTGAAAATTCCTCAATCTCTGCGCCGAGGGATTTCATAACCTCTGCCGCCTCTTTAACCCTGGCGGCAACATCAAGATCTATGCCTTCACCGAAATAATCGGAAGGAATGCCTATTTTTTTGCCTTTAAGATCCTTGGCATTTTTTATATCATCAAGTGTGAAGGGATTAGGATTGCAGGAAGTGCCGTCCTTTTCATCCCTGCCGCTTATAACAGAAAACATTGCTGCGGCATCAAGCGCATTTTTTGCAATGGGGCCGATTTGATCAAGCGACGATGCATAAGCAATAAGGCCGTATCTGGAAACAGCGCCGTAAGTTGGCTTAAGGCCGGTTACACCGCAGAACGAACAGGGCTGGCGAATTGAGCCGCCCGTGTCTGAGCCAAGAGCAATTATGCTTTCATCGGCGGCAACAGATGCTGCCGCACCGCCCGAAGAACCGCCCGGAACTCTTGAAACATTCCAAGGATTTTTGGTTGCGTCGTAATAAGAAGTTTCTGTTGTTGAGCCCATGGCAAATTCATCCATATTAACCTTGCCGCACGGAATCATTCCCGCTGCGGTAAGCTTTTTAACAACCGTGGCATCATAAGGCGGCTTAAAATTATAAAGAATTTTAGAAGCGCAAGAGGTTATGTCGCCCTTTGTGCAAATATTGTCTTTAATTGCAACGGGCACACCAGCAAGCGGAGACACGGCAGAGCCGGAATCAATAAGCTTTTGTGCCGCATCGGCATTTGCAAGCGCCAAATCCAAATCAAAATGAGTGTAGCAATTAAACTTTTCGTCTCTTGCATTTATGCTTTTTGCAACAGATTCAACAGCATCGCGGCAAGAGATTTCGCCGCTTTTAATTTTTTCCGCCGTTTCAAGGGCGGTCATTTCAAATATTTCCATTTAAACGCCCTCCTTATTCATTAACGGTTTTCGGCACAACAAAAGCACCGTCGCTGCTTTCGGGTGCATTTGCAACGATTTCATCGGGAGAAAGCGAGGGCTTAACCTCATCTTCCCTAAACACATTTGTGATTGGAAACGAATGGCTCATAGCCTTAACATTATCGGTGTCAAGCTCGTTGAGCATATCAATATAGGTGAGAATATCCTGAAGCTCTGCGCCCACCTTTTCCTCTTCCTTTTCGGTTAAGGTGATGCGTGCAAGCGATTCCAGATATTTTATTAAATCCGGTGTGATTTGCATTGCTTATCCTCCAAAATTGATTGATATAAAAAACACAAGCGGGTGCACGGAAAACCATGCACCCCCTGCTTTTGATTATTTTTCGGGCACGGGGCGGCGAAGCTTAATATGAGTTTCACGAAGCTGCATTTCCGTAACGGTGTTTGGAGCACCGAGCAGCATATCCTGTGCATTTGAATTCATTGGGAATGCAATAACTTCCCTGATATTTTCCTCATCTTTAAGAAGCATTATCATTCTGTCTACGCCGGGAGCCATACCTGCGTGCGGCGGAGCGCCGTAATGAAAAGCATTGTAAAGAGCGCCGAATTTTTCTTTAACGGTGCTTTCGCTGTAGCCGGCCATCTCAAACGCCTTAACCATAACATCGGGCCTGTGGTTTCTTACGGCGCCGGATGAAAGCTCAACGCCGTTGCAAACAATATCATACTGATATGCCTTGATGGTGAGAGGATCTTGATTAAGAAGTGCATCCATTTCGCCCTGAGGCATTGAAAACGGATTGTGAGTGAATGCCAATTTACCGTCGTCATCAAGCTCAAACATCGGAAAATCGGTAATATAGCAAAGCTCAAAGCGGTTTTTATCAATAAGATCAAGCCTGTTTGCAAGCTCTGTTCTGATTTGGCCCGCAAAATCATTTACATGCTTAGGTGTATCGCAAATAAAGAAAAGAGTATCATCAGTTTTGAAATTGAAGATGCTGCGAAGCTCTTCCTTCTTTTCCTGAGGCAGGAATTTATCAATTGGGCCTTTATAAGAGCCGTCTTCAAGCACTTCAATGTAGCCGAGGCCCTTCATTCCGATTTCAAGAGCGAATTTAAGCATTTTTTCAAACCAGCCCTTAGACTGCTTTGCACAGCCCGGAACATTTATGCCCCTTACGGGCCTGCCCTGAAACGCTTTAAATTCAACATCCGCAAAGAAATCCGTTAAATCAACTATTTCAAGCGGATTGCGAAGATCCGGCTTATCCGTGCCGTATTTTATCATTGCCTCTTCATAAGGAATTCTTACGAAAGGAGCGTGAGAAACCTTTTTGCCGCCGCCGAATTTTGTGAATGTGTCATAAAGCACATCCTCTGCAACCGCAAAAACATCCTCCTGGGTGGCAAAAGCCATTTCAAAATCAAGCTGATAAAATTCACCCGGTGAGCGATCTGCTCTTGCATCCTCATCACGGAAGCACGGCGCAATTTGGAAATACTTATCAAAGCCGGAAACCATAAGCAGCTGCTTAAACTGCTGCGGAGCCTGAGGCAATGCATAAAACTTGCCCTCATGCTTTCTTGAGGGAATAATATAGTCTCTTGCACCCTCCGGAGAAGAGCAAGTTAAAATCGGAGTTGTGATTTCCGTGAAGCCGAGTGAGGTCATTTTTTGGCGCAGGAAAGAGATAACATTGCTTCTGAAGATGATATTATCATGCACAGCCTTATTGCGCAAATCAAGAAAACGATATGTGAGGCGCACATCTTCTCTTGTTTCTTTTGATTCCGAAACCTCAAAAGGCAGATTTTCCGTGCAGGCACCGAGAACGGTGAGCTTATCAACCTTAACCTCAAGTTCGCCCGTTGCAAGCTTTTTATTGACCGTTTCGGGATCACGCTTAACAACAACGCCATCAACGGAAATAACGCTTTCTTTTTTCAGATGGTAAATCAAAGTGTCATCATTTACAACAACCTGAGTTACCCCATGCTCATCACGCAAATCAATGAAAGCAACGCCGCCGTGATCTCTGATGGTATCAACCCAGCCGGCAAGAGTTACTTTTTCATTGAGATTATCAAAAGTTAATTCATTACAGTTATGAGTTCTGTATGCCATAAAACTGCCATAGCCTTTCCGACTACAATTGATTTATAAAATTCCTATCGCCTTACTGTAGCCGTATAAGACGCATAACGGAAAATGCAGCCCTGCCGCATCTGCGGCAATTGCAGCCCGATATATCAAGGGCCGTTCTCAGCACTGCCGATTCTTAATATTCTGCAAGCAGGCACACACCTACCCACGGTAATTCCGTAATAGTATATCATATAATATAAAAATATACAATAATAAAATTATTAAAAGGCGAAAAAAGCATAAAAAAGCAGGCTGCCGCAACATTGCAACAGCCCGAAACATATTTTAAATTCAACTTAATAAAGTCTGCTCAAAAGTGCCAAGCCTTTCGGCTCAAGCACAAGCTTGCCGCCAACCGAAGCATTATCAAAAAACGAATAAGAATTATCCCACTCGGTGCCGACAAAAATTTCGACAGCCGATTCCGAATTGTTGACTGCTGCCAGCACAGCATTATCGCTGCCTTGCCTTTCATAGGCAACTACCCCTGCGGCAGCATACACGGGCACAAGCTCGCCCTTAACAAATGCCGAGCAGCCCCGCCTGATTTCTCCAAGCCGTTTATACCAAGAGTATAGGTTTTTGTTTTCTTTTCCCCACGGATAGCAAGCACGGTTAAACGGATCTTTCATTCCCTGCATGCCGACCTCATCGCCGTAATAAATACTCGGAATGCCGGGAAGAGTAAACTGCAAAAAGCTTGCCATTTTAAGCATTTCAATGCCTTTTTCATATTTATCGGCAGGCAAAATATTATTTTTTTCTTGCCAAGCCCTGTCCTTACCTTCTGCATTTTCGCCGGCAAGAAATGTGATTGCACGCATCGTATCGTGGGTGCCGATGTGATTCATCAATTCATGCAAAACACATGGCGGATAATTTTCCGCAACAGACATCACAGAGTTCTCAAACGCCTCGGCAGAGCCGTATTTAACGAAATTGAGCACCGCATCCGCAAACGGATAATTCATAACGGAATCAAGCTGCTCGCCGAGCAAATAGCGCCGCCTTTTACCATATGCAAATTTATTTGTTGCATCTTCCCAAACCTCGCCGATAATAACGGCATCGGGATTTTCCGCCTTCACCGCCGTGCGCAAATCATCAAGAAAAATATCCGGCAGTTCATCCGCAACATCAAGTCTCCAGCCGCTTGCGCCGCAACGAAGCCACTTGCGCAAAATGCCGTTTTCGCCGCAAATATATTCCCTGTAAGACGGGTTTTCCTCATACACTTCCGGCAAAAGCTTTATCCCCCACCAGCTTTCATAATCATCGGGATAATGTTTAAATTTATACCAACTGTAATAAGGGCTGTTAACACTGTCACACGCTCCGTTTGGCGGATAGTGGCCGAAAAGATTAAAATATTTGGAATCGCAGCCCGTGTGGCTGAACACACCGTCGAGCACAATTGATATGCCATACTGCTTTGCGGCGGCGCAAAGGGATTTAAAATCCTGCTCCGTGCCGAGCAGAGAATCGATTTTTTCATAATCCGCAGTATCATACCGATGATTTGAATTGGCGGCAAAAACAGGATTTAAGTAAATGCAGCTTACGCCAAGCGACTTTATATACGGCAATTTTTGCTCTATGCCCTTTAAATCGCCGCCGAAATAATCATTGTTCCAAACAGAGCCAAACTGCTCTTGATTCCAATAAGGCTCCTCGCCCCATTTGCGCATAATTCTGCCCTGTGGCACATTTTTCTTTTCAGTGCCGCTGCAATAAAACCTATCCGGAAAAATCTGATAAATAATTCCGCCCTTCAAAAAATCGGGCGTTTTAAAGCTTTTATCATAAACGGTTTGCTGAAATTCGCCGCACGCAGCATTAAAATCGCCTATTCCGTTTCCGCTGTTTTTTATATAAGTTTTTCCCCAAGGGGTTTCAAGCTCAAAATGATAAAAATACAACCCGCTTGTTGTGGCATAAAAATGCAGCTGCCAATACTCGTGGTCGTTTCCGCACATTCCTGCCCAAAACATATTATAATAAACGGTTGTTTCCCCATCCTTGCAAACGGCAAGTTTTGCGCAGCTGCAGCCCATTGAACGAGGCACAACTATGCGCAGCTTAACCTTTTCATCGGTTGCAATGGCGCAAATTAAGGATTTATATTCTTTTTTTCTTGCGTTAAAACAGGTTGTATCCATAAAAGCCCTTCAAAAAACAAGCAAGAGCCTTAACTCTTGCTTGCATAATCAGCATTAAATCTTATTTAGCGGCCTTTGCCGATTTTTCAGCCTTTGCCTTTTTTTGCAGCGGTTTCCTTTTTCGGAGCCGGAGCACTTTTTTCCTGAGGGAAAACAACGGGCTTTGTGTGCCAGATATTTTCGGCATATTCAGTGATTGCTCTGTCGGCGCTGAAAATTCCCGCACCGCTGATATTCATGAGCGACATTTTTGCAAAGCGCTCTTTATCTTTATAAATTTCTGCGGAGAGCTGCTGAGCCTTTTGATAATCCGCAAAATCGGCAAGAGCCATATAGGGATCAACATTCATAAGGCTTGAAGTAAATTCGCCAAAGGTTTTACCGTCTACACCCGCATTGATAAAATCAATAACATCCTTAAGAACACGGTTATTATTGATATAATCCATAGGATGATAGCCGCGCTGCTTAAGCTGCTCAACCTCCGGAGTTTTAAGGCCGAAGATTATAATATTGTCGTCGCCTACGGCATTTGCAATTTCAACATTGGCGCCGTCAAGCGTGCCGAGGGTTACTGCGCCGTTGAGCATAAGTTTCATATTGCCGGTGCCGGAAGCTTCTGTGCCTGCAAGCGAAATTTGCTCTGAAAAATCTGCGGCGGGCATAAGCACCTCTGCAAGGCTGACATTATATTCTTCCATAAACACAACTTTGAGCTTATCATTAACATCTTTATCATTATTGATAACATTTGAAATTGCATCTATAAGCTGAATTGTTTTCTTTGCCATAAAATAGCCGGGGGCTGCTTTTGAAGCAAATATATAAGTTCTCGGCACAAAATCCGCATTTGGATTTGCTTTAAGCATTTGATATTCTGCAATGATATTAAGAATGTTGAGGCTTTGCCTTTTATATTCATGAAGCCTTTTAACCTGCACATCAAAAATTGAATCCGGGTTAATATCTATGCCGTTTCTCTTTTTAACAATTTTTGCAAAGCGCTCTTTATTTTGGCGCTTAACGGCCATAATATCGGCAAGCACCTTTTTATCGTCTTTATATTCACGAAGCTTCAAAAGCTCATTGCTTTTGGTGATAAAATCGCTGCCGATAAGCTTTGTGATATAATCCGTGAGAAGCGGATTTGATTGGCATATCCATCTTCTGAACGCAATGCCGTTTGTAACATTTTTAAACTTATCGGGAGTGATTGAATAAAAATCATTGAAAACCGTTTCCTTAAGAATTTCCGAATGAAGTGCAGAAACGCCGTTTACGGAATGAGAACCTGCAACGCAAAGATTTGCCATTCTTACAACTCCGCCGGAAATGATTGCCATTCTTTCAACCTTATCGGCATCATGCGTGGTGCACCAAACATATGCACGGAAGCGATTATCGATTTCCTTTGTGATTTCATAAAGGCGGGGAAGCAATCTCTTATAAAGCTCTTCGCTCCAGCATTCAAGAGCCTCTTTCATAACGGTGTGGTTTGTGTAAGCCACTGTTTTGGTTACAATATTCCAAGCATCATCCCAGCCGTAGCCGCATTCATCAAGCATAATGCGCATAAGCTCCGGAATAGCCATTGTGGGATGAGTGTCGTTAATATGAATTGCGATTTTTTCGGGGAGATTATCAAGAGTGCTGTATTCCGTGAGGTGGCGGCGGATAATATCCTGAATTGAAGCCGACACAAGGAAATACTGCTGGCGAAGACGAAGCGACTTGCCTTCCGGAGAATTATCTGCAGGATAAAGGATTTTTGAAATAGCCTCTGCCATTGCAGACTGCTCCATTGCGCGCATATATTCGCCCTGATTGAAAAGGCTCATATCAAGCGAGGGCTTAACGGAAGCCCAAAGGCGAAGCCTTGAAACGCCCTGCCCCTTGCCGGATACATACATATCATAAGGCACTGCGGTTACGGTGTTGCAATCCTTTTGCTCCACACGATGAAAATCGCCGTCCCAGCTTTCCTCAACATGGCCTTCAAACTTAACCTCAACACTTCTTTCTTCACGGGGAACAAGCCAAACATCGCCTCCGGGAAGCCAGAAATCGGGCAATTCGGTTTGCCAGCCGTCAACAAGCTTTTGCTTGAATATACCTGCTTCATAGCGGATTGAATAGCCCATTGACTGATAGCCGTCTGTGGCAAGGCCGTCAAGATAGCAAGCGGCAAGTCTGCCGAGGCCGCCGTTGCCGAGACCCGCATCCGGTTCAAGCTCATAAAGCCTGTTAAGGCTTACGCCGAAGCTGTTCAAAGCCTTATCAAAAACATCAATAAGATTCAAGTTATAAAGATTATTTTTAAGCGAACGCCCCATAAGGAATTCCATGCAAAGATAATAAATCTTTTTGGAATCCTGGCCGTTTGCAACATGGCGAAATTCGCTGTTTTTTGCAGCAAGATCATCACGCACAATCATTGCAACCGCTTTATAATACTGCTCTTCCGTGGCATCCTGCGGAGTTACTCCGAAGAAATGGCTGAGCTTATCGTTTATCATTTGCTTTGCGTTTTCAACCGAAATTGATGATTTCATATGCAAAACCTCCAAAATATTTACAAAAGAGCGGCCGTTTGCCGCACTATATTGTTAATTATACACTAAAAAAGCCCATTATTCAATACCTAATGAAATCAGCGCTTTTTCTTTTTTAAGAACTTTCCGAGCAGCAGCACAATAATATCCTTTACCGCCTTGTAATTAACAAGCACAATAATAAGCATTATTGCTGCGCAAACACCGAAGGTGCCCCATTCGCCGAAGGGAGAAACTATCATGATAACACATTCCGCAAGCATAAGAGCAACAGACGGGAAAAATGACGCCGAATTTATTTTTATTTCAACAAACTGCCTTGTGTTAAACACACGAATAATAAACACACAAACAAACGAAATTGCCGTTGCGATTGCGGCGCCGTAAGGGCCGAGAACAGGAATAAGAATTAAATTAAGCACTATATTAACAACTGCACCTGCGCCTGCGGTGAGCATGGAAAGAGTGCTCTTTTTTTCCGCCATATAAACAGAAGCATAAAAATTAACAAGGCAGGAAAAGGTGGTGGCAATAACAAGAATGGGAACATAATGCCAAGAATCATAATAATCCCTGCCCAGATAAAGCCGTGTGATTATGCGGGCACCTGCAATCAGCACGGCACCGACGGCGATAAGAGCGCCGCTGTAAACCCTGAAAACCTGGGAGAAAAAGCGAGATTTACCATCGTTGTCATATTCATCAACAGCGGAAAGCTGCCACGCATCAATAAATATTGAGGCAAAAATAACAACAAAATTCGGAATTTTGTAAGCAGCGGTGTAAATGCCGCTTTGCGAAACGCCGTTAAAATAAGTGACCATATATTGATCCGAAACATTTATTATCCACCACAAAATAATTGTGGGAATAAGCGGAATGCAATATTTAAGCATCGGCACAACGGTGTTTTTTTTCAGGCCTTGGCGAATGCCTACAAAGCGCCACAGCTTTGCGCAAACAAACATAAATAAAACCGAAAGCATATCGCTTGTGAATATTGCCAATATATAGCCGTATATACCCCAATTGAAGGCTCCGAGATAAAGGAATGTGAAGCCGGCCGAGGTTGCCGTGGCAATAACACCGTCAACAGCATAAAGCTTAACATGGCCCGAGCCACGCACAAATTGCTGGCAAAGCTGCCTGAGCGACGAGCCGAGCAGCATAAGATAAAGCAAGATTGTGTATTGCCCGAAATTAAAATCATTGATTGTGATTTTTACAACCAAAGGAGAAAACAGGCAAAAAATCGCAAAACCGATTAAAGTGGTGGCAATGCCGGTGCTGAAAACGCACTTCTTATCGCTTTGCTTATCAAGCGCAAAGCGAAGCGCTGCGGAATTAACCGCCAATGTAACTATCGGCACAAGAATATTAACCGCATTTTGAATCAATGTTGCGCCGCCGAAATCCCCCGTTGCCATAACACGGGTGTAAAAGAAAGTGAGTATCAATGTGAGCAGCTTTGACGAAAATGTGCCTATTGCAAAAACTATTGTATTTGATGCCAGCTTCTTATACTTATCCATTAAAAATTCCTTTAGCCTTTAACGAACTTGGCCGTTGCCGTAAATTAAATATTTGGTGGTGGTAAGCTCTCTCAAGCCCATAGGGCCTCTTGCATGAAGCTTTTGGGTTGAAATGCCGATTTCGGCGCCAAGGCCGAATTCGCCGCCATCCGTAAATCTTGTGGAGGCATTAACATAAACCGACGAAGAATCAACCCTTGCAAGAAATTCGTTTGCATTTTCCTGATTTTGAGTGATTATTGCCTCGCTGTGCTTTGTGGAATACTTATTTATGTGCCTGATTGCCTCATCAAGGCTGTCAACCGTTTTAACGCTGATTATATAATCAAGATATTCCTCTGCAAAATCTTCGTCACTTGCAGGCAAAACACCGTTTGCCGCAATCATTGCACGCTCATCGCCGCGCATTTCAACATTCTTTGTATCAAGCCTTTCCTTAATAACGGGAAGAGCTTTATTTATTATGCCCGAATGAATCACAAGGCTTTCACACGCATTGCAAACACCTATGCGCTGAGTTTTTGCGTTAAAAATAATGTTTGCAGCCATTTCAATATCTGCGCTTTCATCAACATAAATATGGCAATTGCCCGAGCCTGTTTCAATAACTGGAACGGTTGAATTGCGCACAACATTTCTGATGAGCCCCTTTCCGCCGCGTGGAATAAGGCAATCTATATATCCGTTCATCTGCATCATTTGATTTGCCGATTCACGGGAAATATCCGTTACAAGCTGAATGCAGTTTTTATCAAAGCCGCAATTTTCAATTGCAAAGCGCATAACGGAAGCCAGTGCCATATTGGAATTGATAGCTTCCTTGCCGCCCCTTAAAATAACGGCATTTGAGCTTTTGAGGCACAATACCGCCGCATCAACGGTTACATTGGGGCGAGCCTCATAAATAATGCCGATAACGCCGATCGGCACGGAAACTTTTTTAATATCAAGGCCGTTCGGCCTTTTGATTTCATCAAGCAACCTGCCGCAAGGATCGGGCAAGGATGCCACATTTTCAACAGCCTTTGCAATATCGTCTATTCTGGCATCGTTAAGCATAAGTCTGTCCAGCAAGCCGTCATTCAAGCCTGCCGCCTTGCCGTTTTCGATATCCTTTTTATTTTCAAGAACGATTGTTTCGCTGTTTTCACGCAATGCCGCCGCAATTGCAAGCAGCGCCTCGTTTTTTTGTTGCGTTGTTACAGTTGCAAGAAAATCTTTTGCCGCAAGCGCTCTTTCACCAAGCCTAATCATTATTTCACCGCCTTAAAATATGTGCCGACGGGCTCGCCGTTTAATATTTTATAAATGTCCGTTGGCTTTTTACCGTTTGTGATAACAACGGGCACACCTGCCGAAACAGCGATTTCCGCCGCATTTATTTTTGTTATAAATCCGCCCGTGCCTCTTGCGCCCGCAGAGCCGGTGATGGATTTAATATTATCATCAATTATATCAACCTGTTTTATCAGCTTTGCATTTGGATTTTCAGACGGATTACCGTCATACAAACCGTCTGTATCCGTTAACAAGACCAAAAGATCCGCCTCGCTGAAAACAGCAACGCTTGCCGAAAGGCAATCATTATCGCCGTTTAAGAGCTCTTCAACCGAAACGGAATCATTTTCATTCATAATCGGCAGGCAATCATATTCAAGCAGTTGATTGATTGTGTTTACCAAATGCGTTTTGCTTTCCGGATTTTGCAATTCATCATAGGTGAAAAGCAATTGGCTTACTATCACGCCGTATTCGGAGAAAAGCTTATCATAAAGAAACATCATTTCGCTTTGGCCCACCGCCGCAGCAGCCTGAAGGCACTGAGTTGCAGTTGGCCTTTGCGCAAGGCGAAGCCTGCTTGTGCCAACGGAAATTGCCCCCGAGGAAACAAGAATTATTTGATTGCCGGCGTTTTTAAGATCTGAAAGCACCGATGCAAGCTTTGCCATAAGTGCAATATTTGCTTTGCCGGTTTCATGAGTAAGAGTTGAGGTGCCGACTTTAACCACAATTCTTTTTTTTCCGTTTTTTAATGCCATTGTTTTTACCTGCTTTATTATAAAAATTTATACCTATTATTCCATTTTAATTAAAATATTATAGCACACAGCAATTAAATAAAGCAAGGCTTTGAGCGTGTTTTTAACATTCACGGCACTTAAAGCCGCAAAAAAATTATAAATGCGAATGAATTTTTATTTTTGGGGCACAATGCGTATAGACACATAAAGAATTTTTGCGAAAGGAATTGATTTAATGAAAAGGCGAAACATAGTGCGGCTGTGTTCCTTTGCAATTTGCTTGGCCGCAGCTTTGAGCGCGGCAGCGATAAGCCAGCACAGTGAAAGCAGCAAATACCAATTGAGGCTTGAAGCGGCATACCGGCGAAACTTAACCCAGCTTTCAGAATGCCTTGATTCAATAGAAACGAGCCTTGAGAAAAGCCAATATGCGGCATCGCAAGAAATGATGGGCACTCTTTCAAGCGACCTTTACGCCGAATGCACCACGGCAAAAAATTCGCTTTCCGCCTTGCCCGTCAGCCAGCTTGATCTTGACGGTGCTTACAAATTTTTGAGTCAGGCGGCAGATTACGCAAAATACATTTCAACAAAAGATGAAATTTCGCAATCCGATTATGATAATCTTGCGCTTTTGCTTACCTACGCAAAAAAATATGCAGACTACACTGAAAAAATAGTGCAAAAATGTGCCGCAGGCGGAAAAATAACGGAAAATGAGGTGCTGCCGCAAGGAAGCTCCGAAATGAAGGTTTCATCTTTTTCGCTTGATTTTACAACAGCGGAAAACACTTTTGAAAACTACCCAACCCTGCTTTATGACGGCCCGTTTGCAGATGCGGTTTTAAGCAAAGAATCGGCAATGATAAAAGCCGCCGAACGCCGCAGCAGAGACGAATGCCAGCGCATAGCCGCCCGAGCGTTAGGAGTTGACGAGAGCGGAGTTGTTTACAAAAACGAGGAAAGCGGCACCATTCCGGCATATGTTTTTTCCTACAAGTTTTGCACGATTTCCGTTTCCAAAAACGGCGGATATATAGTTTATATTCTGAACGAAAGCAACATCAGAAGCAACTCCGTAACAGAGGAAAATGCAATTAACGTGGCAAAAAACTTTTTGGAAAAAATAGGATATTCCGGCATGAAAGAAAGCTATTATGCGGTTTACAACAATGTTTGCACAATAAATTTTGCCTATGAAAACGGCGGCATAACTTATTACCCTGATTTAATCAAGGTTGGAATTTCACTTTCGGACGGCAGCATTTATTCGCTTGAGGCAAGAGGATATTTAACAAACCACACAGAGCGAGCAGCTCCGGATTTAAGCAATGCGGCACCGGCAAAGCTGAGCCCGACGGCAGAGCAAATTTCCGCCAAGCCGTGCCTTATTCCTAAAAAAGACGGCAAAGAGGTTTTTTGCATTGAAACCCGCTGCAAAAACAAGAGCACGGGGCAGGAGGTGCTTATTTACACCAATGCCGAAACCGGCAAGGAGGAGGATATTTTGCTGCTGCTTTACTCCGACAGCGGCACGCTGACAAAATAGCCTTTTTTAAAAGCAGGCAAAGCAAAATTTGAAAATAAAAAAGCCTCGGCCAAATCAACTTGCCGAAGCACAACAAAAGGAAGGAAAACAATATGAAAAAGAGCATAATTATTATTTCTTTAATTGCCGTTTGCGGCGCAGCTGTTTTTGCAGGCTGCTCAAACAAGAAAAACGATTTGCCGACAACCACAACGCTGACAACGGCACAAACCACTTCGGAAACCACAAACAAAGCAGAAGAGGCGCTTACCAAAGCCGGCGAAAACGCAAGCGAAGCATTATCAGATGCAGGCGATGCTGTGGGAGAGGCGGCAAGCGGAGCGGGCGGCGCCGTTTCAAAAGCGGGAGAAGCTGTTAAAGACGGCTTAAAATAACTTTTCAAGCACACAAAAAGCAGAAAATCCGCCGCACCTGTTTTGATGCGGCGGATTCTTTTTGCGCACAAATATACAGCACAAAAAATGCCGCAAGCGCACTGCGCTTACGGCATTTAAATTATTTTATTGCAAGCAGAAAATTATTCCTCTGTGGGAGCTTCCTCATCTTCATCATCTGCAACGAAGCCGAGCTCAAGAAATTCACCGCAAGAGGGGCACTCTACGCCGCCTTCTTCAACAGTGTCTGCATCAACAACAAATTCCTCGCCGCAATTGGGGCAAGAGATGCAATATTCATCGTCTTCCTCATCATCGCAGCAATCGCAATAATCCTCATCTGCAAGAAATTCCTCAACATCTGCAAGATCCTGATCGATTTCATCAACCTGATCTGCAAGAGCATCAACATCCTCGCCAAGGCCGTCCATATCCTGCATAATGCTGTCAAGCACATCAATAACGGCCCTAAACATTTTGGTTTCTTTTTTATTATCGTCAAAATCAAGGCCGTCAAGCAAGCCTTTGAGATAACCGAGTTTTTCAACAGTATTCATAAAATACAGCCTTTCCGCCGCAAAGCAATAAGGCAAATGCGCCGCCTGCGGCAATTTTGCGGCACGCCTTTATCTTATATAAATATTATGCTTATGCTCTTTCCATATATTCACAGGTTCTTGTGTCTACACGGATTTTATCGCCCTCGTTAATGAAAAGAGGTACACGGATTTCGGCACCCGTTTCAAGAGTTGCGGGTTTAAGAGTGTTTGTTGCGGTGTTGCCCTTGAAACCGGGATCGGTTTTTGTTACCTCAAGAGTAACGAAGGTTGGGGGCTCAACGCCGAAAACATTGCCCTTATAGGAAAGAATGCGGCAAATATCGTTTTCCTTAACGAACTTAAAGTTATCGCTCAAATCTGCCTCTGCAACGGGAATCATATCAAATGTTTCCTGATCCATAAAGTAATAAAGACCGGAATCATTATATGAATAAACCATATCTTTTCTTTCAATAAATGCAGTTGGGAATTTTTCCGTTGGGTTAAAGGTTCTTTCAACAACAGAGCCTTGAATAACATTCTTGATTTTAGCTCTAACGAATGCAGCGCCTTTACCCGGCTTTACATGCTGAAATTCAACGATTTGATAAACCTGACCGTCCATTTCAAAAGTAACGCCGTTTCTGAAATCGCCTGCTGATACCATAATTTGTACCTCCAAAGTTGTAGTTATAATTTAATACATTATTATTTTATAATATTTCCAATAATAAATCAATACCCATTTTATAGCTGCCCTTGCCGTGGCCGCAAATTTGCTTTTTGCAAACATCCGTTATAACGGAATTGCTGCGAAACGGCTCACGGGAATGAATATCGCTCATATGCACCTCAACAAACGGCAAATAATCCGCAACCGATTCAATTGCATCACGAATTGCATATGAATAATGCGTGTAAGCGCCTGCGTTTATAACAACACCGTCTGCCTCATTGCGGCTTTGTTGAATTTTATCTATAATTGCGCCCTCATGATTTGATTGAAAAAACGAAAGCTCACAGCCCTTTTCGGCGGCATATTCGGCAAGCTGCGCATTGATATCATCCAAGGTTTCACTGCCGTAAACATCTTTTTTTCTAATGCCCGTCATATTAAGATTGGGGCCGTTTAAAACAAGTATTTTTTTCATAAAAATGCCTTTCAAAGAAAATAAAGGGAAACGGCATCGTTTCCCTTTTTACGCAGTTCGTATGTATATTACTTATACTTTCTCTTACGAGCGGCTTCGCTCTTCTTTTTACGAGCAACCGAAGGCTTTTCATAATGCTCTCTTTTGCGCACTTCCTGAATGATACCGTCACGAGATGTTTGGCGCTTGAAACGACGAATTGCGCTGTCAAGAGACTCATTATCTTTAATTCTAACCTGGCTCACTGAATTCCCTCCCTCCGACCTGCTGTCAAAGGTAGCCTTATATTTGATATCTTTTAAATATCCGAGCAAAATTATAATCAAACGAGGGCAAATTGTCAAGTATTTTATCAAATAATGTATAAAAGAATTCGGAATAATGCCGTTTTTATCGAAAAAAGCACTTCAAAAGCGCAAAAAAATCACTGCCGCCGCATAAATCACAACTTATTTTGTGGTTGAGCCGAAACCTCCGTTGCGCACACCGCTTGCCTGATCGTCAAAAGTGATTCCGAACTGAAGGAAAATACCCTGAGCAAAGCCGTCGCCGGCATTAACGGTAACGGTGTGGCCGTCATCATGAGCATCACACGAAAGCTTAATCATGATGTGCCCCTCATTTGAAGAATTGTAATAATCGGCATCAATAATGCCAACCGTGTTATCAAGCTGCACCCTGTGCTTAAAACCGAGGCCCGAACGGGGATAAATTTTAAGCACCCAGCCATCATTTATTTTGGAGCGAATACCGGTTGGAATCAGCAGGGATTCACCTTTTTTTAAATTCAATTCAATAGGGGCATAAAAATCATAGCCTGCAGAGCCTGCCGTGGCTCTTTGCGGAAGCTTTATTGAATCATACACTGCTTTAATATCATTTACCTGCGGAAAATTCTTTGAGAAATCTTTTTCAAACTGCTCAAAGCTAACCTTTTCAAACGCTGCAATTTTTTCCATAAAACAAATCTCCGTTTTCTAAAAATTATAACGGATATATTTTAACATTTAACCGCCCCTCTTGCAACAAAAAAGCAAATAAAAAATGCGCCCGCAAACGCAGAACACATTAAAAATCTTTGCAAGCAAAAATCGGGACAGCCCTATTTGGCAAGAGCCATCCCGGCAAGCATCTGAATTAAAGCCCAAACGAAACCGAAAGTGCCTCATTCACCTTGCCCATATCGCCGCCGTCAAGAGCACCCATTTTTTCACGCAGGCGGCGCTTATCAATAGTCCTCACCTGCTCAAGCAGCACAACACTGTCCTTAGCCAAACCGCAATGGCCTGCATCAACTTCAATATGAGTGGGCAGGTTTGTTTTATCCCGCTGGCTTGTTATTGCCGCCGCAATAACCGTTGGTGAAAACTTATTCCCAATGTCGTTTTGCACAATGAGCACCGGCCTTACGCCGCCCTGCTCAGAGCCTACAACGGGGCTTAAATCGGCATAATATATATCGCCTCGTTTAACCGTCATAATTATCACCTTTTGAATTTATTTTTCATTCATTTATATTGTTGCCTTAAATTCGGCCGTTTAAACATCCCATTTCATTATATGCACAAAAACTTTTTTCGCACGGCGGCATATTATGGATTGAGGTAAAACACAAACTGCCTTCACAAAATGCCGCAAGGGCGGCAAGAAAAAGGAGATAATTATGGATAAATACGAAGATTTATTTAATCCCTCGTTTTTAAATAGAAAAGGGATTTTAAAGCCGATTCCGAATAATGCGGCGGTTACGATGGCATATATACCGTTTCAGCAGGAGCCTGTTTTATATGACACAGATGAAAAGGCACTTATGCAGGGCACCGCTTTTCCGGAGCTTGATAAGCCGTTTACGGGGAAAGGAGAATTGAAATGACTCAGCAGCAAATGCTTTTAAAGCTTTCCGCAGCGCAATTTGCAATGTGGGAAATGAGAATTTATTTAGACACACATCCCGGCAATGAAGAGGCGCAAAGGCTTTATAAAAAGCACCGCACGGAATTTGAGGTTTTAAAGGCCGAATATGAAAAGAACTTCGGCCCGATAACACTTGGTGACGGCAACAGCGACGAATGGCTTTGCGACCCTTGGCCTTGGGACAACTGAACCGGGCAATCAAACCGAGCCTTTTTCGGCGCATCGGATTTGAGCCCCAACCGCTTTAAGCAAGCATTACAAATCGCTGCGGTGCAAAAGCACTGTGGCGATTTTCCATGCATGGGCAAGAGAGAAAACAAGAGCAAGACTTTGCGAAGCACAGAAAATATGCGTTAAATAATTCAATCTTGACTTTTTATACCTCTGCATGATATAATTCGTAAAAATAAATACGGTTTTATTGGAAACGCACAGCCTTTGCTGATAACGAACAACACGATTTATAAATTTTGTTCTTATCAAAAGGAGTGCATTTTTTTATGCAAAAAAATCAAAAACTTCGTTTTCACCCTCGTTATGGCTTTTGTAATGGTTTATGCCATGGTGTGCTACAACATTGCGATAGACAAAGGCGGCATGAGCAACGAAATATTTGCCTTGGCCTTTAAGGAAATTCCGATCATGTGGCCAATTGCGATAATTTTTGAAATGCTTATTGCGGAAAAACTTGCAATCAAGCTTGCTTTTAAAATTGTGACGCCGAAAACAACCGGCACAATCATAACCTTTACGATATCTGCCATGATTGTGTGCATAATGTGCCCAACCATGAGTTTTATCGCAACATGCCTTTTTGTTTGCCCCAGCAAAGAAATAATTGCCGCTTGGCTGCAAAAATGGGTGCTTAATTTTCCAATGGCAATGTTTTTTCAAATATTTTTTGCCGGCCCTGCAGTGAGAGGGGTTTTTTCCGCTTTCGGAAAAATCGGCAGAAATAAAAAAGCCAAAGCCGAGAAATGATGCATGGCTGTTGCTTTGCGAGGCTTTTCGGCAAAAGCATAAGGGATTTTTATGGAAAAACCGATACTTTCTTATGAACACTCAGCCAAACAGCTCGACAAAACTTTTACGGCAACATAGCATAACGGCACAAAAAAAGCCACTGCGCTTTGGGGATTGCCCCAGTGCGCAGCGGCTGCTTTTTATTTTATTCTGCCGACGGCTCAATATTTTCCGCCTTGGCATTTGAATCATCCGGCTGAGTGCCTTTTTTCTTTTTCTTTGAGAAAACAAGGAATTTGCCGAAGAAATAATTTACGATAACAACAATTATGCTAAGCACAACCTTTGAGCAAAAGCCTTCCGTGTAGAGAAAGCTCCAATTGATGTGCATTTTTTCAAACAGCGGATAAAAAAGATTATCAAAGCCAACCTTTGCAAGAAGAGTCGGCCCGAGAATTTCAAAAAGAACACCCGTGAGTGCTCTTGAGCCGAAAAAACTGATAATTTCTTTAACAACCAGCTTGATATTCCAGCTTTTTGATTCAAAAACCCAAAGTTTGTTTGTTACATAAGCAAAAGTTACGGCACAAATCCAGCTTAGCGCATTGCCGAGCCAAACCGGCATTTTTACCGCACCAACAAAAACATTATATGTTGCCCAGCTTACTACAGTTGTGAGCACACCGAAAATAATATATGTGATTATTTCCTTATACTTGTTCCAAAATTTTTTCATAACCGGATCACTCAGCCTTTTCTTCAGTTTCAGATTCATCTGCACAAAGATGGTCTTTCAAAATATAGATAGGCCTGTCCTTAACCTGAACATATATTTTTGAAATGTACTCGCCAAGGATGCCAAAGCAGAAAAGTTGAAGTCCCCCGAGAAGCAGCACAAGCACAACGATTGTGGCATAGCCTGGCACATTGATGCCGAATGCAAGCTTTTGAACAACAACAACTATAAGATAGATAATTGAAGCAAGAGATGAGAAAAAGCCGATATAAGCAGAAAGCGTAAGCGGAAATGTGGTAAACGAAACAATGCCCTCCATTGCATATTTAAGCAGCTTCTTAAAGCCCCATTTTGATTCGCCGCTTTCTCTTTCGCAAACAGTGTAAGGAATATACTTTGTGTTGAAGCCCACAAAGCTGAAAATTCCCTTTGAAAATCTGTGATATTCGCTCATTTGAATAACGGCATCAACCATTTTCCTTTTCATAAGGCGAAAATCCGATGCGCCGTTTACAAAAGGAACATCGGCAACCTTATTTATAAGCTTATAGAATGCAGACTTCATTTTGCTCATAAGCCTGCCCTCTTTGCGCTCTGCCTGATAAGCCGTTACGCAATCGATATCATCATCGGAATTCATAACATCAAGCATTTCAAGCACAACCTCCGGCCTTTGCTGCAAATCGGCATCTATAAGGCACACAACATCGCCCTTAACATTATTGAGCCCGGCATAGATTGCGGCCTCCTTGCCGAAATTGCGGCTGAAAGAAAGCACCTGAATTTGCGATTCCTTGTGCTGCTCATAAAGCTTTTTAAGAATGGGATATGTTTTATCCTTACTGCCGTCGTTTACAAAAACAAACTCATAATCCTGCACCTTGCCGGCGAATGCTTTTTTTACTTCTTCATAAAATTTTTCAACATTTCCCTCTTCATTATAACAGGGAACAACAAGTGATAATTTCATTTTAAACCCCTAAATAATCTTAATTTCACATAATTACATTTATGTACATTTCTACAATTAGCTATTGTAGCACAACCGCACAATAAAAACAATACACACATAAACTTATTTAAAAATTTAACACATTTCAGCCTTTGCGGCAAGAAACGATTCGTGCCTGCAAATTTTTGTTGCTTTTACGACCGAGATATAGTAAAATATATTTTGCAAAATAAAGCAACGGGGCATTAGCGCAGTTGGGAGCGCGCCACACTGGCAGTGTGGAGGTCAGGGGTTCGAACCCCCTATGCTCCACCATAAATCCACCGTAATTTTTAATGTTGCGGTGGATTTTTTCTGTGCCGATATGCTATACTTAACTTAACAAAAACACAAATCGGAATTATTGCACACAGCAGTGTTTGAAAAATCGAAGCATACTTCATTTTTCAATTAGCCACCGCATACACAGAGAGAACACGGCGAAAAAAATATGTTTCTTTGGAATCAATATGCAATTACTGCTTCTGAAACAGAGAAAGGCAAACAAAACGAACAGGATGTATTTATTTCAAAACGCAAAAATCTGCTTATTCGGGGCGGGCAATCAAACAAAATCAACAGCGTAAATCGGGTGGTTAAATGGATTTAAGGAAAGAACTTTTCAAAAGCAGAGATTTGAAATACAAAAATTTTCACAAAAAGCTTGTGCCGAATATTGACGAGAATAAAATCATAGGCGTGCGTGTGCCAACGGTGCGAAAAATCGCAAAAGCCGCTTTTGCAGAGGGCGCCGAAAGCCGCTGCGAATATTATGAGGAGATTGAAGCATTTGGTTTTATGCTTTCAATGAAAGAGTGCACGGCAAAGGAGCACAAAAAAGACATTGAAAAATTCGTTTCACTGACAGACAATTGGGGAACCTGCGACACCTGCACCGCCGCCATGAAATTCATAGGAAAAAGCAAAGATGAATATTTTGATTTCATATGTTCGTTTTTGGGAAAAGGCGAATTTGCCACACGCTTTGCGATTGTGGCGCTGATGGATTATTATCTTGACGACGAATATACAGACCGTGTTTTGGAAATTTATCTGAGCACAAAAAGCGGCGAATACTACATAAACACGGCGCTTGCATGGGCACTTAGCATTGCATTTATCAAATACGAAAGCAAAGTGATGCCGATTTTGCAAAGCCGCAATCTTGATTCGGATGTGCAAAACAAAACCATTCAAAAAATCTGCGATTCATACCGGGTGAGCAAAGAAACAAAAAGCAAAATAAAGGAATACAAAATAAGATGATTAAAGCAATACTTTTTGACATAGACGGCACCTTGCTTGATTTTTTGCAGGCAGAGAAAAACGCAATAAAAAAAGTTTTTGCCAAATTTGAGCTTGGCGAATTTTCAGACGACAAGGTGCAAAAATATTCAGAGATAAACTTAAAGCATTGGGAAATGCTTGAACGCGGCGAAATCGGCAAAAGCGAGGTTATGCACCTGAGATTTGTTGAATTTTTAAAATTTCTCGGCTGTGACACGTCACTTGCCGATGAAATCAACGAATTTTATGAAAGCTCCGTTCCGAGCACAACGGCATACATTGAAAACGCCGATGAAATATGCGCCGATTTGGCAACGAAATATGATTTATACTGTGTTACAAACGGAGCCTTAAAGGTGCAGACCGAACGGCTGAAGAAATCAGGGCTGGACAAATTATTTAAGGGCATTTTCATATCAGACGAAATAGGCTTTGAAAAACCGAGCCTAAAATTTTTTGAGCCTGTTTTGAAAGCCGCAAACTGCAAAAAAAGCGAAATAATGATAATAGGCGATTCGCTGACAAGCGATATGAAAGGCGGAAACGGCGCCGGCATAAAATGCTGCTATTACAATCCTTGCCGCATTCCAAACACAACAGAAATAAAAACGGATTATGAAATTGCCTCACTGAGCGAAATATACAATGTGCTGCAAAAAGAAAACGAGGTGCCTAAACCCGGCAAATCAAGAGCAGGCGGCAGATAAATCCAAATCGGCCTGCCAAGAAAAAGCAAGCCGCTCAAGACGCAAAAATGCCGTTTGGCAAAGAAAAATCTTACATAATTTAATTATTTGTTAAATTATTATTTCTTGACTTTGGTTTGCAATGAATATATAATGAAGATAATTAAACAAATACATTAGGGGGTATTTCCAATGAAAATAAAAAAGATATTTAAAATCATAGGCGGAATCGTTGCAATTGCAGGTGTTATTGCTGCAATTTATCTTGCTATTCAAAAGCTTACAGACAAAAAAGAGCCTGAATATTTTAACGATGATGATTTCTTTGAGTGCGACAATGATCTTGAAATAATCGAAGTTGATAAGAATGCTGCAAAAGAAGAAGCTCCTGCAGAAGAGGCAAAAGAAGAAGCAGCTCCCAAAAAGAAAAAAGCTGCTAAAAAGGCATCTAAATAAATTAAACGCTAAGAAGCAGTACTGAGTGTACTGCTTTTTTGTTATTCTATGCGCCTGCTAAGGCTGCGGCGTGGCGCATTTTGAAACAGGCAGCCGGAAAGGCAGGCAATTTTATGAAGGGCAATTATTCATGCGGCCTTGTTTTGGAGGGCGGTGGCAACCGTTCGATTTATACCAGCGGCGTGCTTGATGCTTTTATTGAAGCCGGAATTGAATTTCCGTACATAATCGGCGTGTCTGCAGGTTCATGCAATGCCGCTTCATATATGGGCAAAAATCTGCGACGACAGCATGATATAATCATAAACTACTGCAACGACAAAAGATATATGAGCCTCGGCAATCTGTTTAAAAGAAAACCGATGCTTAATTTGGATTGGATTTTCAACGAGCTTTCTTATGATATTATGCCGCTCAACCAAGAGCAATTTGAATCCTGCGGCACAACTCTTTGCGTTGCCGCAATAAATGCATATACGGGCAAAACCGAATATCTTTATCCGAAAAACCTGCGCCAAAGAGGCTGCCTGCCACTTAAAGCAAGCTGCGCTTTGCCGATTGCCACAAGGGGCGTTCAAATTGGTGCAGACACTTATTTTGACGGCGGAATCGGCGATTCAATTCCGCTGAAAAAAGCTTTTGATGACGGATGCAACAAAGCGGTTGTGATTTTAACGCAGGATAAAGATTATGTTAAGCACCATATAGATCAGGAAAAGGCAGTGCACAAAATGCTTAGGCAATATCCTAAAATTGCCGATGCACTGCTTGCAAGAGACAAAATGTATAACGCTCAAAAGGCATATGTGGCTGCCGAAGAAAAAGCCGGCAACTGCTTTGTTATTGCGCCTGCAGTCGATTTGGGCTGCGGCACAATGGAGCGGAATTTAACAAAGCTTGAGCGTATTTATCAGCTTGGTTATGCGCAAGGAAAGCAAAAAGCAGCAGCCGTTAAAGAATTTATGGCAGCTGCCGCAAAAGAGCAAACGGCAACTCCGCCGGAGGCAGAGCCCGCAGACGATGATGAATAAACCTATTCTCTGTTTTGCGGAAAACCACGCTGCCGTTTAAGGCAAAAATTAAAACGGATTCAGCCGAAGGGGCTATAAAATGGGCAAAAAAGAAGATAAAACAAATGTTATGCGCACGCTTGACCGTGCCAAAATTAAATATGAACACCGTGAATATGAGCCGGATGCAACGCTTTCGGGAGCCGAGATTGCGGCACTGCTGGGCGAAGATCCCGAAACGGTTTTCAAAACGCTTGTAACGGTTTCAAAATCAAAGCAACATTATGTTTTCATGATTCCCGTTAAAGAGGAGCTTGATTTAAAAAAGTGCGCAAAAGCAGTTGGCGAAAAAAGCGTGGAAATGATTCCGCAAAAAGAGCTTTTGCCGCTTACGGGCTATGTGCACGGCGGTTGCTCGCCCATCGGCATGAAAAAGCAGTTCAAAACCGTGGCTCATTCCTCTGCCCTCGACGGCGAAACGATTATGTTTTCCGCCGGCAAAGTGGGCAGGCAGGTTATTATGAAAACAGAGGATTTCATAAAAGCCGTGCCCGGAATAGCCTTTGCAGATTTAATAAAGTAATAGGATTTGCCGCCCTGTTTTACGAAGATCAGAGGCGAATTATTCTCACCCGCTTAAAGGAAGCGATTTTATTTTATGAAATTTTTAAATCCCGAAGATTATTTAAATTTCGGCGAAGACTCCGCTAAAGACTCGGAATTTGAAAAAAAAATCAAAGAATATGACGAATATTTTTCAACAAAAATAAAAAGCAGGTTGCCTGAAAAA
The DNA here is from genome assembly GCA_900539775.1 of uncultured Anaerotruncus sp. Lineage (GTDB taxonomy): Bacteria > Bacillota > Clostridia > Oscillospirales > Acutalibacteraceae > Eubacterium_R. The sequence continues at coordinate 154,504 of UQDL01000004.1, forward strand.
TTCATAAAAGAATATTTTTCCAATCACGGCTTCGACGATTGGAAGCTGACATCGATTAAGGCGGATTTTTTTAACGGAAGCACCACGGTGATTGTAAGCCTGTTTGATGATTTTAAAAATATAAAAAAATCCATCATATATTATTCCGTCAGCACTTTTAAATCAAATTTCAATTCCGAACATTTTGAATATATTGAGAACAATGATTTCGGAATAGATGAATTTGATATTGTTGATGATAACTGCTTTTCTCACGAAGTATATTTCCCTTCGGGAGCATCATATGAAGTTCATTTTTCCGATATAGAGATTTCATCTCAATAAAACAAATTAAACCGGCAATAAAAAGGCACAGCTTACAAGAAAATTCCGTAGGCTGTGCCTTGATTTTTATTTAAATATATCAATCCATTTATCGTTGCCTTTCAGCTGTATGTATTCTTGAATATTATCATCGCAAAACACATCAATCATTTTATCAAAACTTGCGGCAAGATTCATAGTTTTTAATGTTTCGAGTTTTGTCCAAAACACCTCACCCTCATCGGATGATTTTAAGGTTCCGGAATATTCATCGGTTTTAAAAAGTAAAAAAACTGCCGAAAGCATTGTTTATAAACATGGCTCTTGATGGCATTTGGGCATAAAATAAAAGCAGGTTAAAAAACCTGCTTTTTTGGTCGAGGTGACAAGATTCGAACTTGCGACCCCCACGTCCCGAACGTGGTGCTCTACCAAACTGAGCCACACCTCGATGTTGCATTTGATATTATCGCATACTTTGCCCTAATTTGCAATAGTTTTTTTCAGAAATTGTAATATTTCTTTTTTTGACATAAGCCCTGCAATATGATACCATTATAGCATAAATCTGCGCCGTTTTATGGCATTGCAAGCACGGCGCAAATATCTTAATGAGGTATTTTCGTTATGAAAAAAATATTATCCGCCATATTATCGGCGGCAATAATTGCGGCAAGCGCATCCCCGGCGTTTGCGGCAGAGGCAGCCGAACTTAACATATCGGCAGACAAAATCGGCCACGAGGTTTCGCCAATGCTTTACGGCGCCTTTATTGAAGATATTTCCAAGGCAGGCGACGGCGGCTTAGTTTCAAACTTGGTTTACAACAACAGCTTTGAATATAACGACACGGCAGAGGAAAACCCGCAGCTTAACGAAGCATATTGGGAATTTTCAAACATTTCGCACACGGTTTCAAAAGAAAATCCGCTCAATAAAAACAACCCAAGCTATGAAAAGCTTACGATTTCCGGCAAAAGCACCGTTACTAATTTGGGCTGTGTTGAAAATTGGAGCTACAAAACATATGAACCAAACAAAAAATCACAAGCCACGGCAGATATGGGCTTTAAAAAAGGCGAAAAATATGATTTTTCAATGTATGTGAAAAATGTTGATTTCAGCGGCACGGTGCGAATTTACCTTGATTCGCCGAGCAACAAATCGCACCAAACGGAAATTGACATTTCAAACAGCGAAAGCTGGCGCAAATTTGAAGCAGAGCTTGAATCCGCCGCCACGGAGGACGGAGGCCTTGCCATTGAATTTAACGGCACAGGCACACTTTGCATTGATTTTGTGCAGCTTATTCCGCAAAGCTCTTACGGATACGGAAACAGCAAATGGAAATACACCACGCTGCGCAGTGATTTGGTGAATGCTCTTAAGGAGCTTAACCCTGCATTCATAAGATTTCCGGGCGGCTGTTTTTGCGAGGGCGATTCGCTTGATAATCTTTACAATTGGAAAGACACAATAGGCCCGCTTGAAAGCCGCCGCCAAGGCTGCAACATATGGCGCAATGACGAAGCCGGCGATTATTACATAAATTCAAACTCACTTGGTTACGGCGAATATTTTAATCTTTGTAGCGATTTGGGCGCAGAGCCCGTTCCGTGCCTGAGTGCCGGAATAACCTGCCAGGGCAGAAACGGATACGATATAAATGTTGATGCACTTAAAAGGCTGAGCATGAGCGATGAAGAATTTCGCAATTACCTGATAACAGAGCGCAATTTTGATAAAAACGATGCTGCCTCATTAGACAACCGCATAAAAGAGGTTGAGGCGCTTGGATACACGAGTGAATCTGATTTTGACAAATATCTTGAAACAATTGCATTAACACCGGGCACACATGACTGGCAAAATTATGTGCAGGACATTCTTGATTTAATAGAATACGCAAACGGAGATTCCACCACAACCTATTGGGGCGCCGTAAGAGCGGCAAACGGCCATTCGGAGCCATATAATCTTAAATACATAGGAATAGGAAACGAAAATTGGGGCGAGGTTTACTGGCGCAATTTTGATGCGATTTACAAAGCCATTAAGGCTAAATACCCAAACATAACCATTATTACAACGGCGGGAACTTGGCTTGGCGGCAAGGATTTTGACACGGCGCAAAGCACCGTTAACGGCAAATACCGTGATTGCTACATAGACGAGCATTATTACACCGACCGCAACTATATGTATGAAATAAACAACAGATACGATGGCTATGACCGCAGCGGCGCAAAGGTTTTCGTTGGCGAATATGCCGCAAAAGCAAGCAAAATAGGCACCATTCAAACAAAAAGCAACATGGCAGAAGCTTTGGAAGAGGCCGCATATATGACGGGATTTGAGCGCAACAGCGATGTTGTGGCGATGGCATCATATGCACCAACATTTGCAAAAATCAATTCGCAAAACTGGGATGTTAACATGATTTGGTTTGATTCACAAAGCACGGTGCTGACTCCGTCATATTATACTCAATTGCTTTTTTCAAACAACATCGGCACAAAATATATTGACGCAGCCTTTGCACGGGAAACGCCGGTAAGCGAGCTTGCACAATCCGTTACAATAAACGAGCAGGAGCAGGCAATCTACATTAAGCTTATAAATTCAAGCGGCAAGGCGCAAACGGTTAATTTGAATTTAAGCGGATTCGGCAGCCTGAATGCCGCATCAAACCAATATATATCCGCAAATTACAAATCTGCCTGCAATGAAATAGGCAAGGCAAATTACATTTCGCCGCAATGCGAAAATCTTGCCGTAAACGGAGAAACCGTTACGGTAAACACCGGCAAATACAGTGTTAACGTTATCAGAATTGCCTACGGCACCAACAACGGCGCAACGCTTTATGAGCTGCCGGAAGAATTTCCAAAGCCCGAAAAAGGCTATCTGCCGCCTGCCGTAAGAGTTGCCGTGCCATGCGCAATCGGCGCCGTTATTATTGCCGCCGTTCTTACGGGAGTGTGCACAAAAATGGTACGCAAGAAAAAATCCAAATAATTTTTAAACCTCACACAAATCGGATTTAACGGCAGGCTCACCAAGCAGAAAATTTATAATGGCACAAAAAAGCTGCAAACCAATGAATAGTTTGCAGCTTTTATTTTTTTGTATAACAGCCTAAAGGTGTAATACCTCCTGCGATAAATTTATTTTGACGCCTACCATTTTAAATCATGAAGCTGCCCTTTTGAAGAAAGCTGAGGATAATTCCATTGGCGCAGAACTTCATAAACACCGACGGCAACACTGTTGCTTAAATTGAGGCTGCGAATTATTCCACGCATAGGAATTCGCACACAACTGTCGTGGTTCTCTTTAAGCAGCGGTTCGGGCAAGCCCTTTGATTCCTTTCCGAAAACAAGAAAACAATCATTCGGATATGAAACCTGAGTGTGTGCCTGCTCTGCCTTTGTGGTGAAATAGAAAAAACGGGCGCCTTTGTTTTTTTCAAAAAAATCATCTATATCATCATAGTAAGTTATATCAAGCTTATCCCAATAATCAAGCCCCGCACGGCGAACACGCCTTTCGGTTATTTGAAAGCCCATTGGCCCCACAAGGTGAAGCCTTGCGCCCGTGGCGGCGCAGGTGCGTGCAATATTGCCGGTGTTTTGCGGTATTTCAGGCTCTATCAAAGCCACATTAAGCGAGTGTTCCATTTATATAAACTTCCTTAATTTCAAGATTATCGCCGACAAACACAAAATCTGCCGCCTTGCCGACTGCAATTGAGCCGATTTCATTGCCCATTCCGATTGCCGTTGCCGGATTCAAGGTGCAGCTGCGAAGCGCCGTTTCAAAATCAATTCCGAATGAAAGCAGATTTTTAAATTCATCAAAAACATTGCTGATTGAAGCTGCAATCGTGCCATCCTCAAGCACGGCATATTTGCCGCCCTTATGCACAAAAACGGGCTGGCCGCCAAGCTCATATTCGCCTGCGCCGAGGCCGGCGGCACGCATTGAATCGGATATAACGCACGCCCTGTTTTTGCCGAGGATTTTAAAAGTGTTTCTGAGAACGGCAGGGCAAATATGGCCGCCGTCACAAATCAATTCGCAAAAAACATTTTCATTATCAAGAGCCGTGCCGGCTATTCCCGCCTCACGGTGCTGCATAGGAGTCATTGCGTTATAAAGATGCGTTGCATGGCTTGCGCCCAAATCAAACGCCGCTTGAGCCTGAGCCGCATTTGCAGCCGAATGACCGATTGAAACGGTGCATTTTTCAGACACACGGCGGATAAAATCCGAGCTTTCAAATGCCTCCGGCGCAATTGTTATAAGCTTAACCAAGCCCCCGCTTTTTTCAAAAAGCTCGTTAAATTCCTCAACAGTGCCGGGGCGAACAAATTCGGGATTTTGTGCACCTTTTTTGCTCATTGCTATAAACGGGCCCTCAAGATTTATTCCCGCAACCTTGGCACCGGCTTCTTTACCCTTGTAATCTTTAACAACGCTTACAATATCACAAAGCACTTGCCTGCCGAGAGTCATTGAAGTGGGGCAAAAGGAGGTTACGCCGTGCTTTGCAAGATAGGCGCTCATTTTATCCAGCCCCGCCTTATCTGCATCCGAGGCATCACCGCCTGCCGCGCCGTGAATATGAATATCAACAAATCCCGGCAATGCCACCATGCCGCTCATATCACGCCCCGGTGCATCAATAACGCCGATTGCTTTAATTTTGCCGCTTTCAATTTCTATATCGGCAACCTCTTTTTTAAAAAGCTCATTATAAAAGCACACATTTTTTAAAACCATCATTGATTTTCCTTTACTATTCTGTATGTGATTTCGCAAAGCTGCTCAAAGCTTTCAAGCGAACTCATTTCGGCACGGAATTTTGCGCCGCCCCTAAGCCCTTTGGTATAATAAGCAGCATGGCGGCGTGCCTCTCTCATTGCAATGCTTTCGCCCTTATAATCTATCATTTTTTGAATATGCATAAGCATAACACGAATACGCTCTTCCAAGCTTGGTGGCGGAATTATCCTGCATTCGTCAAAATATGCATTCACACGGCGAAACAACCAAGGATTTCCCATGGCTCCCCTGCCGATCATAACGGCATCACAATCCGTAAGCTCTGCCATTTTTGCGGCAGATGCCTCATCAACAATATCACCGTTTCCGATAACGGGAACGGAAACCGCCTGTTTAACACGGCGGATAACATCATAATCAACCGTGCCGCTGTACATTTGCACACGGGTGCGCCCGTGAACGGCAATTGCCGCTGCACCGTTTTGCTCTGCAATTTGCGCCATTTCAACGGCATTTACGGAATCATCATCCCAGCCCTTGCGAATTTTAACCGTTACGGGAATATCAACGGCATCGCTTACCGCACGAACGATTTCGCCCGCAAGGCGCGGGTTTTTCATAAGGCTTGCTCCGCCGCCGTTATTTGCAACCTTGGGTGCGGGGCAGCCCATATTTATATCTAATATATTTGGCTTATATTCAAGGCATTTAACGGCTGCCCGTGCCATAACGGCAGGATCATCGCCGAAAATCTGAGCACCTGCGATGCCTTCTTCCCTGCCGAGAGTTAAAAGAGCCGCACTTTTCTTATCGCCCATTACAAGGCCCTTTGCGCTTACCATTTCCGTTACGGTATAAGCCGCTCCGAATGATGCGCAAACTTCTCTAAACGCTTTGTCTGCAACACCTGCCATGGGCGCCAAAAAAGCCCTGCCTTTGAATTCAACATCTTTAATTTTCATATTCATACCTCGGCTAACAGTATATCACAGTATTTGTGATCACACAAGAAATAACGGTTTAATTTATTTTCGGTGCCCGAAAACATCTTGCCCTTTGGCTTTTCTTTTTTGAAGCATGGCATTTTTTTGCAAGGCAGGTTTCGGGCATAAAAAAAGCCCGCATTAAGCGAGCTTTTTCTTTTTTTTGAAGAAATAAACGAATTATATTCTTGTATCGTCTTCGCGATGAATATATGCATCAAGCAATTTCCAAATCACCTGCTGCTCTTCCGGTGTGCACGAGGTTACCATATCAATAATATTTTGATCTACCTCATCTTTCATTGAGCCGGAGATGAAATAATCCGCATTGGCCTCAAGAATTTCGCAAATTTTGATAAAGCTTTTCATTCTGGGATAGCTGCGTCCGGTTTCAATATTTGAAATCTGATGTTCGCTGAGCCCGATTTGCTCTGCCAATTCGCTTTGGTTGATGCCAAGCTGCTTTCTTCTTTGCATAATGCGCAGGCCTAATATTGCCTGCTTATCAATTTTTCTCATATTTAACACCCCAAGGGAATATTACCACAAAGCGAAAAAAATCTGAACACATATAAATTTGTATTTTTATATTTCATTGTAAATTTTGAAGTTTTTTCGGCAAATCCAAACAAATTTGTCTGCAAGCGGCGTATAAATATTCGCCGTATGCATTCCTCATATATTTCGCCTTACAAACCGCAAATTAAAGAATAATTGATTTTCCGGTCATCTCTGCCGGCTGATCAAGCCCCATAACCTTAAGCATTGTGGGAGCAATATCGCAAAGCCTGCCGCCATCACGAACCTTGCAGGGATAATTAACAACAATGAAAGGCACGGGATTCGTGGTGTGAGCAGTGAAAGGCTCGCCGTTTTCATCAATCATTTTATCTGCATTGCCATGGTCTGCGGTAACAAAAAGCACGCCGCCCATTTCCTTAACGGCCTCTGCAAGAGAGCCGACGCAAGCATCAACGGTTTCAACAGCCTTGATTGCAGCGGGAATAATTCCCGTGTGGCCAACCATATCGCAGTTTGCAAAGTTTACGATAACTGCATCATATTTACCGCTTCTTACGGCCGCATTAAGCTTTTCAGAAACCTCAGGTGCGCTCATTTCGGGCATAAGATCAAAGGTTGAAATCTTAGGAGAATCAACAAGAATTCTGTCCTCACCCGGATATTGCTTTTCCTCACCGCCGTTGAAGAAGAAGGTTACATGGGCATATTTCTGAGTTTCGGCAATGCGAAGCTGAGTTTTGCCAAGAGAGGAAATATATTCGCCAAAGGTGTTTTTAAGAGTTTCGGGAGGGAATGCAACCTCAACATTCGGCATTTCCTCATCATACTGAGTCATGCAAACATAAACAAGCTTGAAAAAGCCTTTCTTTCTTTCAAAGCCTTTGAAATCGGGATCAACAAAGGTGCGTGTGATTTCTCTTGCACGGTCGGGGCGGAAGTTAAAGAAGATAACACTGTCGCCCTCTGAAACAGCACCTTCTGCGCCGCCGATAACGGTTGGAAGCACAAATTCATCTGTAAGATGCTTACCGTCCTCATCAACGGTTTCATAAGAAGCCTCTACGGCAGCAACAACATCATCTGCCTGAACGCCCTCACGATAAACCATTGCAGCATAAGCTTTTTCAACTCTGTCCCAAATATTATCACGGTCCATAGCATAAAATCTGCCCATTACAGAAGCGATTTTGCCAACGCCGATTTCATTCATTTTAGCCTGAAGAGCTTTAAGATCCTCTACTGCCGATGCAGGGGGAACATCACGGCCGTCCAAAATTGCATGAACATAAACATTTTCCACTCCGTGCTTTTCGGCCATTTCAAGCAAGCCGTAAAGATGATCTATGTGGCTGTGAACGCCGCCCGGAGAAACAAGGCCGATAAGATGAAGTGCCTTGCCGGAATTTGCATTGCTTACGGCATCTAAAAGAGCCTTGTTATTATAAGCCTCGCCGTCTTGAAAAGCTTTTGTGATTCTTGTGAGAGGCTGATAAACTATTCTGCCTGCGCCGATATTTGTGTGGCCTACCTCGCTGTTACCCATTTGGCCGTCCGGCAAACCTACATCAAGGCCCGAAGCGCCGATATAAGTCATCGGGCATTCTGCCATAAGTTTATCAAGATTTGGCTTTTTTGCCATTGCAATTGCATTTCCTTTAACGGAATCGCTTTTACCGAAACCGTCCATAATACATAAAACAACCGGTTTTTTCATAAAAAACCCTCCTGTGATATTTTATTTAAAAAAGCCTTCCGAAGGGAAGGCTTTTCAGACTTATTTGCTTGCCGCTTTAACAATAACGGAAAAATCCTGAGCCTTGAGTGACGCACCGCCGATAAGGCCGCCGTCTACATTTTCTTTTGCAAGAAGCTCCTCAGCATTTTTTGCATTCATTGAGCCGCCGTATTGAATTGTTACGGACTGAGCAGCTGCATCGCCGTATGCCTCTGCAATAGCTGCACGAACATAGCCGTTGCCTTCATTTGCCTGATCTGCTGTGGCTGTTACGCCCGTGCCGATTGCCCAAACGGGCTCATAAGCGATGATAACATCTTTAAGCTGCTCTACGCTTACATTTGTGAGAGCCATTTTCGTTTGATATTTCAAAAGAGTTTCTGTGTAGCCAAGCTCTCTTTGCTCAAGAGTTTCGCCAACGCAAACGATGGGCTTTAAGCCTTTTTCAAGAGCCTTGAGCGTGCGAAGATTAACGGTTTGATCTGTTTCGCCGAAATAAGTTCTTCTTTCGCTGTGGCCGATTACAACATATTCAACACCAAGCTCATTAAGCATATCTGCACTTACTTCGCCGGTGTAAGCGCCGCTGTCTTTAAAATGAACATTTTCAGCGCCGATTTTAATGTTTGAGCCTTTGGCAGCCTCAACCGCTGCCGGAACATCAACAAAAGGAACGCACAAAACAACGCCGCAATCCGCATCTGCAACAAGCGGCTTCATTTCGTTGATAAGGGCTGTTGTTTGCGCAGGAGTGTTATTCATTTTCCAGTTACCTGCGATAACTGCTTTTCTAACTGCTTTATTCATTAATATACTACCTCTTTTATAAAAGAATTTTAGTCTTTATCCATAAGAGCGGCAATGCCGGGAAGCTCTTTGCCCTCAAGGAATTCAAGAGAAGCGCCGCCGCCGGTGGAAATATGGCTCATCTTATCGCTGAAGCCAAGCTTTGTTACTGCTGCAACCGAGTCACCGCCGCCAACGATTGAAATTGCGCCTGAATCTGCAACAGCCTTTGCAACTGCGATTGTGCCTGCCGCAAAGTTGTCCCATTCCGAAACGCCCATGGGGCCGTTCCAAATAACGGTGCCTGCGCCCTTAATTGCATCTGCAAAAAGGATCTGAGTTTTGGGGCCGATATCAAGACCCATCCAGCCATCGGGAATCTCATCGCTGTTTACAATCATAGCCTCTGTGTGTTCATCATATTCCTTGCCAACCTTGTTATCAACAGGAATAAGGAATTTAACTCCCTTAGCCTCTGCATCCTTCATCATTTGGCCGGCGTTTTCAACCTGATCTTCTTCAAGAAGAGATGTGCCGATGTGGTGACCGAGAGCTTTCATAAAGGTGTAAGCCATGCCGCCGCCTACGATAAGTGTGTCGCACTTATCAAGAAGATTTGTGATTACGCCGATTTTATCGGAAACCTTTGCGCCGCCGAGAATTGCAACGAGGGGACGCTTGGGATTTGCAAGCGCACCGCCCATAAAGGTGATTTCCTTTTGAATAAGATAGCCGCAAACAGCAGGAAGATAAGCCGCAACGCCTGTTGTGGAGCAATGTGCTCTGTGAGCTGTGCCGAAAGCATCGTTTACGAAAACTTCTGCAAGAGAAGCAAGCTCTTTGGAGAAATTCTCTTCATTCTTTGTTTCTTCTTTTCTGAAGCGAACATTTTCAAGAAGCATAACTTCGCCGTCTTTAAGCTCTGCAGCCATTTTCTTTGCATTATCGCCTACAACATTTTCATCTTCTGCAAGCTTAACATCCTGGCCAAGGTACTCGGTGAGCCTTTTAGCTACGGGAGCAAGGCTGAATTCGGGCTTATATTCACCCTTCGGTCTGCCGAGATGAGAGCAAAGGATAACCTTTGCACCTTGTGCGATAAGATATTTAATTGTTGGAAGTGCGGCAACAATTCTTTTATCGTTTGTGATTTCGCCATCCTTAAGCGGAACATTGAAATCGCAGCGAACAAGAACCTTTTTGCCTGCTACATCGATATCTTCGATTGTTTTTTTGTTCAAAGCATTCATTATGATTACCTCTCATTTAATATTATAAGAAAAGTGTTCTTATTTTCCACGAATTTATTATAAATTAGTTAATCACTAAAATCAATACATATTTTTCAACAGATATGGGCAACACATTTGTTATATTTTTGTCAATCTTAATCAAAACCAAAGCGCCTTGGGCAAAAAAGCCGAAGGCGCTGCGATTAAAGTGCTATATCCGCCTGCATAAAACGAGCAAGGGCTTTGCCTTTAAACGGCGCAAGCCAAGCCCTGATATATGCATTTGAAAAGGTTAAATCAAGCGGGATTATTCCGAGAGAATCAAAAGCGCAGGAGCTTTCGTAAATATCGCCCGCCGGAACAGAAACCGCAAAAACGGGAATGTTTTTTTCCTTGCAGTCGGCACAGAATTTCTGAAAATCCAAGCTTGCGGTGTTTAAAGTTCCGCTGTGATAGGGGCGAATAACAACAGCCTTTTTGCCTGCCAAATCAAAGCAGTAATCACAGCCCGGAACACATTGCAGGGCAAGCACACCGGATCGCTGCGAAAATTCAACCTTACCTATTCCGAAATCCGCAAGCGAAGCAGCTTTTGCACTGCTTTCACCAACGGCAAAAGCATCATTTTTACATTTTTTCGAAGCTTTGTTTTTGCCGAAATTTTCATTATGATTTAATGCAAAATAACCTTTTTCCGCAAGGAATGCGCTGCCCTCGGGATAAGTTAACAGGTGCTCCGCATCAAGAATTTCGGCACATTCATTGCCGATGTTTTTATAGGAAACACGCACACCGGGAGCATTGCTGCTTTTAAGAAACCGCACAGCACCGTTAAAATTTTCAAATCCGTTTGACCGTGAATCACCGAGAGGATGATCCGCACTTACAAGCACAACGGAAACGGCTTTGCCTGCAAAAGCATATGCAAGAGCTGCGGCAGAAAACTGCAAAGTATCCGTGCCGTGGCAAACAATGATTTTTTCGCCGCCGTTTTCGGCAATTTCACGCACACAGGAAATGAGCATATTTAAATTATCGGAACATAAATTTTCGCTGAGTGCAAAATACGGCGAAACAATTTCAAACGAAACATCATTACCGTGAATTGACGAATAATTTTGCAAAAGCACGGATTTTGAAGAATCCGCAGGTGAAATAACACCGCCCGAGGCCGTGCTGCCGATTGTGCCGCCGGTGAAAACAACGTGAATTTTCATTGCACCCTCCAAAAAATGTTTTTGCCTTTGCGGAAAATTCAAAAATCCGCAAAGCGGCCTAAAAAGCGCCGTTACATGAAACACGCAATCGGCCTGACAAAACAAAAAACAAAACAACCAACAAAAGAAAAAAACCGCACTGAAAATCAGTACGGTTTATTTGGTGACCCGGACGAGAATCGAACTCGTGTTACCGCCGTGAAAGGGCGGTGTCTTAACCGCTTGACCACCGGGCCATTGGTGGCTTTAACTGGATTCGAACCAGTGACACTGCGGGTATGAACCGCATGCTCTAGCCAACTGAGCTATAAAGCCATTTGACAAAGCTCTGTTACAAGCAAGGTAGATTATATTATATAAACTTCCATTTGTCAACACTTTTTTTCACGAAAACGAAAGACTTTTTTTACAGCCCCGAAATTAGCACATATGTTTGACAAATTTCGACACCGATGTTATTATATGATTGTTATTATTATAATTTAAAAGATGTGATATATATGAAAGAAATAAATAAAACCCAAAAGGCAGTGCTTGAATTTATAAAAGACACAATCGGCGAGCGCGGCGTTGCGCCTTCGGTCAGAGAAATCGGAGAGGCTGTGGGGCTTCGCTCCACTTCCTCCGTGCAATACAACTTAAATGCGCTTGAGCAGGCAGGCTATATTGAAAGAGACCCTAACCTGAAGCGCACAATCAGGCTCAGCGGCAGCAACATGAAAACCACACCCGTTCCCCTTTTAGGCACGGTTGCGGCAGGTGTGCCGATTTTGGCGCAGGAGATGATTGAGGAATATATTCCCGTGGCGCTGAATAAGGGCGGAGAATTTTTTGCGCTTCATGTTAAGGGTGATTCAATGATAAACGCCCATATTGAGAGCGGCGATATTATCATTGTGCAAAAAACACCTGTTGCAAACAACGGCGACATTGTTGTGGCTCTTATCGGCGATGAAGCAACCGTTAAAAGATACTATAAAGAAAAGGGGCATTTCCGCCTTCAACCGGAAAACGACGATTACGAGCCGATAATAGTTGACGAGCTGGTGTTGCTCGGCAAGGTTGTTTCCCTTATCAGAAACTATTGATTTGCGGCGAAAATGGCTTTAATTTCGCCAATAATATTGTGATTTGTGTTTGATTTAGGGCTATTATCAAAAAAGAGTTTATTTTTACACGGCTTTGGTTTATAATTGTAATAATATAGAAATTTATGCTGCGTAAGAAAACGGCAGCACATAAAGCACGGTAACCCGCCATGCTTGTGCAGCGCCGCATTTATGAAAGGCAGCAAAAACAGCAAGAGGTATTTTTAATATGAGCGAATGCACACACGATTGTTCAACCTGCTCGCAGAACTGCGGCGACAGAAAACCGCAGAGCCTGCAAAAGCCGATGAACAAATATTCAAACATCAAAAATGTTATTGGCATTGTAAGCGGCAAAGGCGGAGTAGGAAAAAGCCTGGTTGCATGCATGCTTGCCTCAGCCTGCGCAAAAGCCGGGCTTAAGGTTGGCGTTTTGGATGCGGACATCACGGGCCCATCCGTGCCTAAATCCTTTGGAGTGCACAGCAAAGCCATGCAGGACGATGAATGCCTGCTTCCCTTTGTTACCGAAAGCGGAATAAAAATCATGAGCATAAACATGATGCTTGCAGATGAAAACTCTCCCGTTGTTTGGAGAGGGCCCGTTATCAGCGGCGTTGTGGAGCAATTTTGGACAGATGTTCGCTGGGGCGAGCTTGATTATCTTTTTGTGGATATGCCGCCGGGAACCGGCGATGTTGCGCTTACCGTTTTTCAAAGTTTACCCGTAAGCGGAACTGTTATAGTTTCCACACCGCAGGATCTTGTTAAAATGATTGTAAACAAAGCTGTTAACATGGCAAAGATGATGAACATTCCGGTGCTTGGCCTTGTGGAAAACATGAGCTATTATGTTTGCCCCGATTGCGGCAAAAAGCACGCTGTTTTCGGCGAATCACAAATAGATGAAACGGCAAAGGAGCTTGGGCTTCCCGTGCTTGCAAAGTTGCCGATAGACCCCAAAATCAACCGCCTTGTTGATGAGGGCAAAATTGAAGAGGTTAACACCGAGGCGCTTTCCGATTTTGTGGAGGCGCTCTTGCAAAAGTAAACACACAGGAGGCACATATGGCAAAAAGAGAAGATTATATTTCTTGGGATGAATATTTTATGGGTGTTGCATTACTTTCGGCGATGCGCAGCAAGGATCCGAACACACAAGTCGGCGCTTGCATAGTAAATGACGACAACCGCATAGTAAGCGTTGGCTACAACGGCTTTCCGAGGGGCTGCTCGGACGAAGCTTTTCCGTGGGATCGCACGGGAGATAACCCAAACGACACAAAATATCCTTTTGTGTGCCACGCTGAGCTTAATGCAATTTTAAATTCAAACGGCATCGGCATCAAGGGTGCACGCATATATGTGGCTCTTTTCCCCTGCAACGAATGTGCCAAAGCAATTATCCAAGCCGGCATCAAAGAAGTTATTTTTATGAGTGACAAATATGCAAACACGGATAACAACAGAGCAAGCCGCAAAATGCTGGAAGCAGCCGGAATTAAGCTTACCAAATTTGAAAGCGGCAAAACCATAACCCTTGATTTTAATGCGGAGAAGGTTTGATTTTGGAATTTGATATTTACGATTTTGACAAAACCCTGGTGCCGTTTGACAGCGGCTCGCTTTTCATTGCATATTGCACACTGCATTATCCCTGGATTATCATAACATTTCCGCTGATGATAATTGCGGCATTGCTTATGGCGCTAAAAATAATCCGCTTTACGCAATTCAAAAAGATTTGCTTTATATTTTTGCCGCTTATTCCGCTGCAAAAGGCCGTTTGCGGCTTTTGGAACAAACACGAAAAGCAGCTTTTTCCTTGGTTTGCAAAAAGGAAGCGCAAGGGCATAGTTATAAGCGCTTCACCGGATTTTCTGCTTGAAGAAATTTCAAAGCGAGCGGGATTTGATTATCTTATATGCACCCGACACAACAAAAAGAGCGGAATGATTATCGGCGAAAATTGCCGAGGTAAAGAAAAGGTTAGGCGCCTGTTCGACGAATTCGGAACGGATGTAAAAATCATTGATGTTTATTCAGATTCATATAAGCACGATAAATACATATTTTCGCTTGCAACGGGCAACTGCTACCACATTGAAAACGGCAAGAGAATAAAATTTAACTACAAAGAAAAATACGGTGAATAACAAATGGAAAATAAAAGCCACGGAAAAATTATAATATCTGTTTTAGTTGCGCTGCTTGTGTTTCTTTGCACTGCCGGCGGCTTATATTACGCAAAAGTTTATCAGCCATCCATAAAGCAGGCAACGCAGGAATCAACCCGCGTTGCTCAGCAGGATTCCGCGCCGCAAAAAGCGGGAGAGCGAATCTTGCTTGCAGAAATCAAAGAAAGCGGTCTTGCGCTTTACAAAGACGGCGATTACATAATCCTTTCTCAGGACGGGCAAGAAACCGAATATTCAGACTGGGCAAGCGATTTCACTTCGAAGACGCCGACGCTTTATTATGAAGACATAAATAACGACGGCGCAAAAGAAATCTTAATAACCGCATACGAAAACACCGACGAAACCTACAACAAATCCTTAAACGGCCTTTATGTGATTTCGGCAAGCGGCGAAGCCGGAAACAGAACATATGACGTTCGTTACACCAACAGCCAAATTTGGAGCGACTATTTCGGCAAATATGTTACCTTATTTTTAAACCAGCCGGATGCATCGCCCGATTTGGTGCAATTTGCAATGAGCTATAAAAATCTGCCTATTGAATACGATCCGCAAACAGGCTATGCAAACAAGCAGCAAAAAAGCTCGCCAAACAGCAAGGTATGGTATGCCACGGCACCTAAGGCAAACGGCAAAAACTGCACATTTTATAAAATGGCAACCGCACCATGCGTTATAGAATTAGACAAAGAAACGCACATGCCCCGTGTTTTTACGGATATTTATGCAGTTTACAGCGAATCTGAGCAGCCGCAATATTTGGGCAGACTTTACACGCAAATCACGCTTTCAACAGACGGCAAATTGACCATTGCATCACGAAGCGTTGGCTTTTCGCCAAACAATGAGTTTGCCGCAGAAGATCCGAGAAAATAAAAAAACGGCAGTTTTTAATTCTTAATTTTTTATAAAAAGGGCATTATAATGAAGGGGTTTTATTGCAGTTTAATTTGGGCTGTGTTATAATAGCCTCTCACAACATACACCGAATTATAAATTCGGTGTATATAATAATCAAAATAAAAGGCAAAAGAAAGGAAGCGGAAAATGAGCGTTTTAATCACAGCGGATTCAACCTGCGATTTACCTAAAATGATTGCCACAGAGCGTGAAATAACAATAATTCCGCTTTCTATTTTACTTGGCACCAATTCTTATAAGGACGGCGTTGAAATCACAAGAAATGATATTTACCGCCATGTTAAAGAGACGGGCGAGCTGCCGAAAACGGCCGCCGTTACCCCGGCGCAATACTATGAAATATTCAAAGCGGCTTGCGATGAGGGGCACAGCGTTGTGCACATAGGCTTATCGTCTGCAATTTCATCAACATATCAAAACGCCTGCCTTGCGGCATCAGAATTTGACAATGTTTATTGCGTGGATTCAAAAAACCTTTGTGCCGGTATGGGCCTGCTTGTTTTGAAGGCATGCGATTTAAGAGACAAAGGCTTTGAAGCAAAAAAGATTGCCGCACGCATAAATGCGCTTGTGCCTAAAGTTCATTCAAGCTTTGTGATTGACAATCTTGAATATCTTCACAAAGGCGGCAGATGCAGTTCCGTTGCGAAATTCGGTGCCAATGTGCTTGGCCTGAAGCCGGTTATCGGCGTTGACCCGACAACGGGCAAAATGGATGTTATAAAGAAATACAGGGGTAAAACCGAATCAGTTTGCCACCAATATATTAACGACACCATGAACGATATTTCAAAAGCAGACCCGGCAAGACTTATAATTGCAGATTCCGGAAATGTTCCCGGCGAAATTTCCGCATTTGCACTGGGGATGGCTCAAGGCCAATGCAAATTCAACGAGATTTTAAATTTTGATGCAGGCTGCACCATTTCATCGCACTGCGGCCCTAAAACATTTGCTTTGTTTTATTTAAAAAAATAATTTCCAAATATAAACAATACATCCTATGACTTTACAGTCATAGGGTTTTTTTGTATAATAGTGCGGTAACTTATTTAGGGCAATGCCCCGTGAAAAGAGATTGATATGAGCTTAAAGGAAAATGTGCTGAAGCGCCTGGCGGAAAGCAACGGCTACATCAGCGGCGAACAGCTTGCAAAAGAATTCGGAAAAAGCCGTGCGGCGGTTTGGAAAGCCGTAAAGGCGCTGCAAAGCGACGGACACACCATTGAAAGCGTTACCAACAAAGGCTACAAGCTTGCAAAAATGCAAGCCGGGCTGAGCACAGAAGCAATAAAAGCCGCCATGCGGCATAATATTAAAACAGAATACCTTGAAAGCGTTGATTCCACAAATTCGCTTGCAAAAAGAATGATTGCAAGCGGCATTGGAGAAAACGAGCCGATGCTGATTGCGGCAGGCCGCCAAACGGCAGGCAGAGGCAGGCAGGGCAAAAGCTTTTATTCCCCTGCCGGCACGGGCATTTACATGAGCCTTGTGCTGCACCCGAACGCAGATTTGCAAAACGCCGTTACTGCCACAACGGCGGCATCCGTTGCCGTGTGCAAAGCTATTGAGAGGCTTACGGATATTAAGCCCAAAATCAAATGGGTAAACGATGTTTATGTTAACGGCAGAAAAATCTGCGGCATTCTTACGGAAGCCGTTTCCGACTTTGAAAGCGGCACGGTTACAAGCGTTATAATAGGAATCGGCATAAACATAAGCACAACGGATTTTCCGAGCGATGTTGAAAATGCGGGTTGCCTGAATGCAGACATTAACCGAAACGAGCTCATTGCCGCCGTGGCGGATGAGCTTTTAGAGCTTTCGCTTGGAAATTACGAAGATTTTATTGATTACTACATCAGCCGCAGCATGATAATAGGCTGCAAGATAAACTACATAGAAAAAGGAGTTTCAACCGCAGCAACCGCAGTTTCGATAGACAAAACCGGCGGCCTTACCGTTCAAAAAGAAAACGGAGAAACAGTCACATTACGCAGCGGTGAAATAAGCATAAGAAAGCAATGAAAAAAAGCAACCGGAAAAAGCAGCGAGTAAAGGCACGCAAAAGAAAAGCCACAAGCGGCAGGCAGAAAAGCACAGCAGTTATAACCTGCTGCCTGCTTTTGATAACGGGAATACTTTGCGCAATTATCGCAGGTGCTCATGAATCAACAAAAAAGCCCGTTCTTTTTGAAACAAGCGAAAAAACCGTAAAAGGAATTGATGTTTCATCCCACAACGGCGAAATTGATTGGAACACCGTGGCTCAAAACACGGATTTTGTTATAATCCGTGTTGGCTACCGAGGCTACGGTACGGGAGAAATCACGCAAGACGCAAATTTTGAACAAAACATAAAGGGCGCAACAGATGCCGGCATACGCACCGGTGTTTATTTTTACTCACAGGCCACAACAGAGCAGGAGGCCAGAGAAGAAGCAGAATTTACACTTAAAGCAATAGCGAATTACAACATTTCGCTGCCGGTTTTTATTGATTTTGAATACGCACACGGCTCAAACGGCGAGCTTACCGGCAGGCTTTATGATGCAAATTTATCATCTGCCGAGGCGGCAAAAATCATAAATGCCTTTTGCGGCAGAGTTTCACGCCGAGGCAAATTCAGCGGTGTTTACGCAAATTCATCCGTTTTAAACAAAAGCATAAAAACATCCGCACTAAACAAAGACGCCTATATTTGGGTGGCGGATTACAACAAAGCAGTTACATATCTTGGCTCTTACGACCTTTGGCAGCACACAAAAAAAGGCAGCTGCAACGGCATAAGCAGCAAATATGTAGATGAAAATATTTGGTTTGTAAAAAATTAAAAAAACAGCACGGTGCAATCTTGCGCCTTAAAAAGAAAGGTGAAAAAACACAGTGAAAAAAGCAATAAGAGCGACAATTGCAATTTTGCTTGCGTTGATAACGGCAGCGGCGATGCCGTTTACAACAATAGCGGCAAGCTCAACATCGGCATACACCGGCCAAACCTACACACACGCATCAAGATTCAGCGGATACCAAATTTTTAACGGCATAGATGTTTCAAGCCATAACGGCGACATAGACTGGAGAAGAGTTAAGGCAAGCGGAATTGATTATGCAATTATTCGCCTTGGCTACACCGGCTATTCCCGTGAGCGCTTTTCGACAAGATATGACACTGCCTTTGAATACAACATCAGCGGAGCAAGAGCCGCCGGGCTTCCCGTTGGAGTTTATTGGTATTCTCAGGCGGTAAACACAAGTGAGGCAAGGCAAGAGGCTCAAAAGCTGCTTGCAAAGCTGAGAAGTTACTCGATTGATTTGCCTGTTTTTTATGATTATGAATTTGCCGGAGTGGGCGACCGCGGCAGACTTGATTATGCTTGGAGCAGCGGTGCGGTAAACAAAGCAACGCTTACGGCAAATGCAGAAGCGTTTTGCAATGAAATTCAAAGCGCAGGCTATGATGCAGGCGTTTATGCAAGCAAAAGCTTTTTGGAAGATCAAATAGACGGTGCCTCGCTCGGAAGAAAATACAACATTTGGCTTGCGCATTACAACAATCAAACTCCGTATAACGGCAACTATTATATGTGGCAATATTCAAGCAAAGGCAGAGTAGGCGGAGTCGGCGGCAACACGGATTGCAATTTTACTTATCTGCCTAAGGGTGCATCGCTTACAAACAATCTTAAGGTTTCCGGCATAACAACTTCTGCAAGAGGAGATGCCGGCAAGCTTTTAAAAATATCCTGGGGCGCAATAAGCGGCGCAACAAAATATGAGATTTACGACACAACAAACGGCAAAAACGAATTAAAAGGCACGGCAAGCACAAACGAATTTACCTTTACCGATCTTAACCCAGCTTGGGAATATGACATTGTGGTGAGGGCATATTGCGGAAGAAAAACATACAGCAGCTTGCCGCACAGAATTTGCGCCGCACCTGCGCCGGTTCAAAATCTTGAGCTAACCGCAACGGGGCACAATTCAATCAAAGCAACTTGGGATTACGCCGTTTGCCACGGATATTACATTCAGTGGAGCACCGACCCAACCTTTAAGGACAAGAGCAAAACAAACTATGCTTGGATAAGCGGAACATACAACACCGAATACAACATATCCACACACGATGCGGCAAACAAATATTATGTGCGTGTGCGTGCCTGGAAATATTTTCAAGAAGGCAGTGTTTACAGCGATTTCTGCGAGCCGGCTCAAATTGAAGGGCTTGTGGCACCGGGCGAATTTGCCGTAACCGGCAGAGGGGACGGCGGCAGAGCGCTTTGGCTTGATTGGGCGGATGTTGGCGGCGCAACGGAATATGATGTTTACGATGTTACAAACGGCGCAAGCAAGCTTAAAGGCACAAGCGAAACAAGCGATTTCACTTTTACGGATCTTAATCCCGC
>UQDL01000005.1 GCA_900539775.1 uncultured Anaerotruncus sp.
TGTCTGTAAAGGTGGGATCTGTGCTCCACTGAATATAATATCCGTGGCAAACGGCGTAATCCCATTCAGCCTTTATACTGTTATTATCCGCTATTTTTGCTTTAAAGTTTTCAACGGGTGCCGTTGCGGCACAAATTCTGAATATTCCCTCTGCAACAGCTTTTTCCCCATTCTTTGCAGTAACCTTTATATCATATTCCCAAGCGGGATTAAGATCCGTAAAAGTGAAATCGCTTGTTTCGCTTGTGCCTTTAAGCTCGCTTGCGCCGTTTGTAACATCGTAAACATCATATTCCGTTGCGCCGTCAACATCCGCCCAATCAAGCCAAAGCGCTCTGCCGCCGTTTCCTCTGCCGGTTACGGCAAATTCGTTTATCTCACGCAAACCGCTGCCAACGGAAACGCCCTCGCTGAATGGCCCAAACACTCGCTGCGAATCAACAAGCTTATAAGCACGAACACGCACATAATAATTTTTACTGTTTGAACCTACAGAAGCAACATAGCTTGTGTTGCTTTTACCGGAAACAAATGCTCCGTTGCAATTTGATTTGAAATCCGGATTATCCGACCATTGCACATAATATCCGCTGCAATCAACGGAAGCCCAGCTGATTTTAATTTTTGATTTTCCCTGCGCTGCGGCATCCACGCAACTTATACGCCGGCAGGCGGCAGCAGTGTGCAATGCTTCGGATTGCGGTGAAATTCCGGTTTCATTTGAAAATGCCGCAATTGCAAAGCAGTATTCCTTTCCGCTTTCCGTGCCGTTAACGGTATAAGCCTTACTCAATCCTCCGCTTACTGTTGCAAGCTTAATCCATTCATTGTTTTGAAGCTCATAAACATAATATCCGTCTGCGGCGATTTGCGAATTCCAGCCGAGGGTTATAAACGAGCCATCGTCTGCTCTGCCTAAAACCGACAAACCTGCCATTTTTGCAAGCGGAGATTGATATTCAATATAATCGGAATAATTATTTGAATAGGTGCGCACATTGGTTGAATTATCATGATAAAGAGCCCTCACCGTAAATGTGTATTTACACCCGCTTATAAGCCCCGATACTTCACAATAAGTGTGGCCAACAACAGTAGGTGCAGTTTGCCAAGCACCGTCTTCTGCCTTAAAGCAAACCTGATATCCGTTTGCGCCGCTTGCCGCATTCCAATCAACATGGGCATTGCCGTTTGACTTTGCATAAACCGTAAGATTTTTAGGTGCAGCAAGTGCCGAGCTGTATTTAACCTGCATGCCGTAATTTTTATTCCAACTGCCTCTGACAGTTTCATATATACCGTTTATAATTGAATTCGAATTGATTGACGATGGGCTTTTCAGCTCCACCAATGCCGATCTTGCGCCCAAATTAGCCTTTGCCCAGCCCATGATATAGCCTTTTTCCGTGCCGTATTGATTGCTTTGATCTCTTTTTAAATTATTCGTGCTTCTATAGATACTTACAAGTTCGGGATCACCGAGCACCGTATCAAGCCAACCGTGAAAATCAATATAAGTGCTCATCTTGTATTTATACATAAGATCACGCAGCGCACGGCTTTCACGGGCTTTGAACTTACCGGCAATGAAATCCCTGTTCATATCAACATTATCCGCAGTGCATCTGCCGAATGCACCCGGCTTGGCACGATCATTATTTTCGCCGTCAATTGTGCCGTCGGGGTTTGCGCAAGGCACTATAACCAAACGATAATCCCAAAGATTATCCGGATTTTCGGCGAAATATTCCACAATGTCATTTGCGGCATCAACAAGCAATTTACCGTCTCTGTAATAACTATCCTCAAAACCGTGAACCGCAAAGGTACAAAACAGA
This sequence comes from uncultured Anaerotruncus sp., assembly GCA_900539775.1. Taxonomy (GTDB): domain Bacteria; phylum Bacillota; class Clostridia; order Oscillospirales; family Acutalibacteraceae; genus Eubacterium_R. The sequence goes on from UQDL01000005.1 coordinate 1,839, forward strand.
GTTTTACTGTTGTTACCGCCTCCGTTTATAACAAAGGCCTCTAAATTGCGGCCGAACGCACTTTTGCCATAAACGATTTTTGTTACATTTGAATAATCCATGGCAACTTTTGTTGCACGCATATTAAGCTCTATATCATTCTTTGAATAAACATAAACAATGCATGAGGCTTTAACGCCGTTTTCCGTTTCGGCAGTTATTATTGCCTTGCCTTCTTTAACCCCGGTAACTCTGCCGCTCGGTGAAACCGTTGCAACAGAATTATCCGTGCTTGAATAAACAAACGATGTTTGATATGCACCGCTGTTTACCCTTGCGTTTAAATTGAAACTTTCACCCTCATCAATTGCCTTTTCAACGGACGACAGCGTGATTGATGCCGGCTTTGTTTTAACGGCAATATCAACAGAAACGGATTCGCCGCTTTGCATGGTGCATATAATTTTTGCCGAGCCTTGCTTTTCGGCACTTACAATACCGTTTTCATCAACCGTTACAACAGAATTATCAGAGCTTGAAAAAGTGAAATTATCAAGCTTTTCTCCCTCTTTGGATATTGCAAGCTGCTGCGATTTGCCCACGAGCATTTCCGAATTGCAAGAAACATTAAACGGTGCACCGGCAGCATTTGAGCAAATTGCAAAAAACAGCGCCGTGAACACAGCACAAAAGATTGCCAAAAAATGTGATAACAGCTTTTTCATACACCCTCCTAAAAGCAGAATTTAAGCAAACATAACTTATAATTTCATTCTACCACAGCGAAAAATAAATATCAACGGAATATAAGATTACAAAACGGCTCATTTTGTTACAATAAATCGTGAAAAAAATAACTTTCTACTTTTTGTAATTTTTTTCTGTTAATTTTTTACATTTCGTGTTATAATAAATATTGTAACAAGCGATTCGTAAAGTTCAATTTACATTTCGTAATAAGAAAAGTGTTAAATTTTCAGAAAGGTGTGATAAAATGTTTAAGATAGGCGACACATTTGTTTACGGCTCAAACGGAGTATGTAAAATTACAGACATTAAAAGCGAAAAATTTGCAAGGGAAACGAAAACCTACTATATTCTTTCGCCTTTCTTTGATTCTAAGGAAACCATATTTGTGCCTGTTGACAATGAAACGCTTATATCTAAAATGAAAGCATTGCTTTCAAAGGGTGAAATTATGGAGCTTATCAAATCCATCCCCGCTCAGCAATCCGTGTGGAATGAAAACACAAACACAAGGCGCGAGTTGTTTAAAAAAATCATTAACAAAGCAAACAGAACTGAACTTATTTCGCTCATGAAAACGCTGCACGATAAAAAGCAAGCCCAAGAGGCTCTCGGCAAAAGCCTTTCCGTTTTAGACGAGAAATATTACCGCAAGGCGCAAAACATTATCCACGGCGAAATTGCATTGGTGCTTGAAATGCAACCGGCGGAAGTGGAGCCGTTTATAGAAAAAGTTATCAAGGCAGCTTAAACAAAAATCAAAGCAAAAAGCCCAAAATGTGCAATCTTGGGCATTTGAATTAAAAAAGAAAAATCAAAAAAAGCAAGGCTCAACGCGCTTAATCATTAAGCAAGGCAATTGAGGCTTGCTTTTTTATGCGGCAAAATGAATTTTAATTTCTATTGCCAAATTGCCGTTCAAAGAATATAATTAAATTATCAAAGCCGCAAAAGCGGAGAAAGGCAAATATTATGGCATTGCTTACAACAGTTTTAAAACAATTTTGGAAAGAAAACTCAAAGCTTGACGCCGAAAGAATAAGTAGGCAAAAGCCTACCGCAGGGGTAGACTGCATTTGCAATGTGCCCTATATAAATGACAAAAATTTGGAGCATATGCTTGATGTGTTTTTTCCCGAGAATTCAAGCGAGCGCCTGCCTGTTGTTGTTGATATTCACGGCGGAGGCTGGCTTGGCGGAGATAAAGAAATCAATAAAAACTTTTGCATTAACATAGCTTCAAAAGGCTTTTGCGTGTTTTCAATAAATTATCGTCTTGCCGGGAAATACAGATTTAACGAGCAAATTGAGGACATTTTTGAAGCCTTTGATTGGATTGCCCTGCATGCAAACGCTTATCCTGCAGATTTGGAAAACGCATTTTTGGCAGGTGATTCCGCCGGCGGCCACTTTGCCTGTGTTTGTGCCGCTATTGCATCATCCTTTATGCTTCAAAAAGAATTTGCCGTTGCAAAGCCAAAATTCAAATTTAAGGCTGTTGCGGCAATTTCACCGGCGGTTGATTTAACAGCACCCAATCCAATGCTTAACATAAATCTGCCTGCATTGCTTGGAAAGTCATTCAGGCAAAGCCCTTATTACAAATATATGAACTTCAAAAAAGTGGCAACAAACCATATGCCGCCTTTTTACATTTGCACATCAACCGGTGATAGTTTAAGGCTTGATTCATACAAGCTGAAATTCACTCTTGATAAGCTTGGAATTGAAAATATGCTTGATGATTTTAAAGGTAAATACATAGGCAGGGTGCTGCCGCATGTTTTTGCCGTGCTTGAGCCGACGCCTTCTTATTCGCAGGAATGCATAAACCATATGCTCGGCTTTTTTAAGGCACATATGGGAATTATCAATGATTAAATAAAAAGACAAAACAAGAGCGATGCGCCGTTCAAACGGCACACCGCTCTTTTATGTTTAATCAAAGAACTTTTGAAAGAAAATCTTGAAGACGGGGATGCTGAGGATTTGTGAAAAATTCATCGGGAGTGTTTTCCTCGCAGATAATTCCGTTATCCATAAACACAACCTTGGATGCAACTTCCCTTGCAAATCCCATTTCGTGAGTAACAACAACCATCGTCATTCCCTCATCCGCAAGATCACGCATAACCTGCAAAACCTCGCCAACCATTTCAGGATCCAGCGCCGATGTAGGCTCATCAAAAAGCATTACCTTTGGATTCATGGCAAGAGAGCGAACTATTGCCGCCCTTTGTTTTTGGCCGCCGGAGAGGCTACTTGGATATTCATCCGCTTTATCGGAAAGGCCAACTCTTGCCAAAAGCTTAAGTGCATTTTCATTAGCTTCTTCTTTAGTCATTATCTTATGATAAACCGGAGCAAGAGTTATATTTTCAATAATTGTTTTATTATTAAACAGATTAAAATGCTGAAACACCATTCCCATGTGCTTGCGAATTTCATTTATATCTGTTTTTTTATCGTTTACAAGCTTGCCCTCAAACCAAATTTCGCCCTTTGTGGGGGTTTCAAGCAAGTTGAGGCAGCGCAAAAATGTGCTTTTTCCCGAACCCGAGGGGCCTATAATTACGATTTTTTCATTTTGATCAATCTCATAATTTATGCCCTTTAAAACATGATTGTCGCCGAAGCTTTTTTCAAGATTACATACGTTTATCACTTTTTCTCAGGCTCCTTTCCACAAGCTTAACAAGGAAGGAAATAATTACAACCAGCACAATATAAATCACTGCCATAACAAGATAAGGCACCATGAAATCATAGGTGTTTGAGCCGATACGCTGGAATGCAAGATAAAGATCGGTTGCGCCAACAAAGCTTACTACCGATGTTTCCTTAATTAAAGAAATGAATTCGTTTCCGAGGGTTGGCAATATATTTTTGACTGCCTGCGGAATAACGATTTTAACCATTGTTGTGCCATAGCTTAAACCAACCGAGCGGCCGCCTTCCATTTGACCGGGATCAACGGAAAGAATACCGGCACGCATTATTTCAGAGATATATGCTGCAGAGTTTAAACCGAAAACCACAAGCGCCACGCCGACGGAATTCATATGCAACCCCAAAAGCGGCATTAAAACATAATAGAACACCAACAGCTGCACAACAATAGGAGTGCCTCTGAAAAGGCTCACATAAAACGATGCTATTTTTTCAACGATTTTAACAAACACATTTGTTTTCGGCACAACCCTTGCAGTTGCAAGCAAAGTGCCGAGCACAATGCCTATAAAAAGGCCCATTACAGCAATAATAAGTGTGTTCTTTAATCCTTCAACAACAACATTATAGCCGTTTTTATGCATGAAGAATTCCCAAAACACTTCAAATTTTCTTTCAAAATTCATTACATATCCCCATAGTAAAATGCCCGGCCTCATGCGAGACAGGGCATTCTGATTTTTTAATAATTATGCTACTGCGTTAATAGATTTAACGATTGCATCAGCCGGAGCCGCATCAATAATAACATAATTTACGCCGCCGTTGATAAGATCCTGCACTGCAAGAGAGCCGTTTGCATAGCCCTTCCATGTAGCATTAAGCTTATCAAAGCCGAAGTCTTCACTGCCTTCAACATAGAACTGACCTGTTGTGCCGTTTTGACCGCCGATTTTTGTGCTTGCATCAAAGCCTTTAAGGATAGCATCAACATCTTCCTTTGTTTTGCATTCATCAAAGGTAGTATCATCTTCTTTAACAATAAGCTTTTGAGAAGCAGAATAATAAGATTCCGAGAAATCAACCTGCTCTGCCCTTTCGGGTGTTACGGTAAGGCCGGCCATGCCGATATCTGCCTTGCCCTGCTGAACGGAAAGAAGAACGGCATCAAATGCCATATCAACGATTACAAGCTCTTTATTGAGCTTATCTGCAAGAAGCTTTGCAAGCTCCATATCAATGCCGAAGAACTGATCGCCCTGCTTGTATTCAAACGGATTGAATTCTGCATTTGTGGCAACCACAAGCTGATCCTTTGAAGAATCCTGAACGGCAGAGGTTACACCCTCAGGAGTGCCGTTTGCAAAATACTTGTTGCAAATTTCATCAAGCTGGCCGTTTGCTTTAATTTCCGCAATAAAATCATTAACCTGCTGTTTAAGTTCGGGCTGATTTTTGTCTACACCGAATGCGTATTCCTCATCGGAAAGAGCAATATCAATCACCTTAACCTTGGCTGATGAACCGCCGTTCTTGGAGCAAGCCGCAAACGCCGTGGCAAAGATTGCAACAGCAAGAAGAACCGCTAAAACTTTTGTGATTTTTTTCATCTTAATTTCTCCTTTATAAAAGTTTGTTTTTGATGTTTCCAATTCTACTACAAAACTTATGAAAATGCAAGCAATATACAATAATTATATTGAAAAAGGCGAATATTAGTGCTAAAATATAGTCGGTGATTGTATGGAGTGCATAAAAATTCATCGCAAATTGCATAAAGACGCAATAAATATTCGGCAAAAGGTGTTTGTTGAAGAGCAAAAATTCGTGAATGAATTTGATGATAAAGACGATGTTTCATTTCATTTTGTAATATACAAAAACGGAATTGCAGCAGGAACGGCAAGAATGTTTACGGAAGACGGCGGCGAAAGCTTCCATATAGGAAGAGTTGCCGTTTTGCCCGAATACAGAAAAGACGGATTCGGAAGCAAGCTTGTGAAAGCCGCACTAAAAAAAGCATCAGAACTCGGTGCAAAAAAAGCTGTTCTCTCGGCGCAATGCAGAGTGCAACATTTCTATGAATCACTCGGTTTTTCTGCAAGCGGAGAAATATATTATGATGAATATTGCCCTCATGTGCATATGGAGAAATCACTATGATTAAAATTGATTTAACATCCGCAGAAAAAAGAAAACCGATTATAGGCTTCGGCACATCGGCTTGCTGGTGGAGCCAAAATGTGGCAAACAAAAGCACGGCGGATGAGCTTGCCGAATTGCTTTACGGCAAAAACGGCCTTGGGCTGAATATTTACAGATTCAATGTCGGCGCAGGTTGGGACAACGACAATTGCAGAGTTGAAAATCCGTGGAGGCGCTGTGAATCTTTTTATGTTGACGAGAACACGGATGAAAGCGAAAACTTTTGCGGCCGCTATGATTTTGAAAAAGACAAAAATTCATACACCTTTTTAAAGCGATGCCTTAAAGAGGGCACGATAGACACGGTTATCCTTTTTACAAACTCGCCGCATTATTCGCTTACTTCAAGCGGGCAGGCAAGCGGCAGCCTTATGCACCACACCTGCAATCTGCCGATGAGCAATTACGGCCGCTTTGCGGATATTTTTCTTGACATCACACAGCACTTTATTGATGACGGTGTTCCGGTTAATTACATAAGCCCTATAAATGAGCCGCAATGGAAATGGGGCGGCAAATCGGTTTGGCAAGAGGGTTGCCATTATGAGCCAAAAGAGGTTGCGGCGGTGTTTCATACTTTTGCGCAAAAGCTTGAGGAGCGCAATATGAGCGTTAAGCTTTACGGCCCGGAAAGCGGCGAAATAGCCGGGCTTACCGAAGAATATTTAAAACTTTTTTTGCAGGATGATTTAATCATGAAGCACCTTGGCGCATTTGCGCTTCATTCTTATCATGCAGACAGAGATTTTGAAATAAGAAAGAATTTTTACAAAAACACTGTTTTTACTCATCCTGAAATTCGGTTTGATATGAGCGAATGGTGCGAATTGCCGTGTAAGAACGGCACAAAAAGCATAAACGGAGCGCTCAACACGGCGCGCGTTATAGGCAGAGACCTGACTTTACTGGGCGCAAGAAGCTGGACAAGTTGGGTGGCGGTTAACCAATATGCCGATAAAAAGGGCGACGGAATTGATTATTCCGACGGACTTTTGGCGGCAACCGACGGGTTTTCACAATATTCGATTTGCAAAAGATATTATGCAATGCTGCATTTTACAAGATTTTTGCTGAAGCTTTCCGCTGCACTTATAACAGGTGCGGAAAGCGGCGAAAAGCTGAATGTTTTTGCATTTGAAACGCCCGGCGGCGATTATATAATTGTGGCAGAAAATGAGGGCGGTGCAACCGATATTGAAATAAAATGCGGCAAAGAAAACGCCGAAATATACACCACCACGCAAAAGCGAAATTTCTACCGAGAAAAAGAAACCGCTTTTTGCGGCAAATTGCATTTAAAAGCCAAATCGCTTACCACGGCAAGGCTTTATAACGGTGAATAAAATGGAAATAAAACCAATTGCAAAAATAAAAACAGACTTTACCGATAAATTCGGAATTCCGCGTCAAAGCGGAAGAATTGAGCAGCTTATCGGCACAATTGTTTTTGAAAAAGAATTTGCAGATAAAAACTGCATAAAGGGCATAGAGCAATATTCTCATCTTTGGCTGATCTGGGGCTTTTCGGAAAATGTTAACAAAGAAAAGCATGCAACGGTTCGCCCTCCTCGCTTAGGCGGTAATGAAAGAATAGGTGTTTTTGCAACACGTTCACCGTTCAGGCCCAATAACTTAGGGCTTTCCTGCGTTAAGCTGATTTGCGCAAACACAAGCGGGGCAGTTCCAACCTTAACGGTAGCAGGTGCCGATATGCTAAACGGAACGCCTATTTATGATATTAAGCCTTATATTCCTTATTCAGACAGTGTTCAAAATGCCAAATACGGCTTTGCCGAGCGTGAGCAAACGCATAAGCTTGAGGTTTTAATTGAAGATGAGCAGGCAAACAAAATACCGGCTGACAAAAGAGATGCCCTTTACGGCATTTTGGCAGATGACCCCCGTCCCGCATATCAAGACGATGAAAACAGAATTTACGGCATGAAATTTGCAGAGTTTGAAATAAAATTTACAGTTTGCAAAAATAAACTTGAGGTTAAAAGCATAGAAAAGGCAACAAAAAAATAAATCCATGCATTATGAATTAAAATCAAAAGGCTCAAATAACGCTTTAGCAAATAACAAGCCGAAATATAATCACATATAAATACAAAAGCCTCTTTGCTTTGGGAACAGTTCCAAAAGCAAAGAGGCTTTTATTTAAGCGTTATTATTTACCGCAAATATTAAAATCAAACACCCGAATAAGCATTAAAGCCGCCGTCAACGGGAATGCTTACGCCTGTGATAAAGCCGCTGTATGCTTCATCGCAAAGAAACAGCAAAGTGCCGTCCAGCTCCTCCGGCTCGCCGAAACGATTCATCGGAGTGGCAGCAAGAATTTTTCCTGTTCTTTCCGTTGGTGTGCCGTCTTCGTTCCAAAGCAAAGCTTTATTCTGCTTTGTGGAGAAAAAGCCGGGTGCAATTGCATTAACACGAATTCCGACCGGTGCAAAATGAACGGACATCCATTCCGTGAAATTTTTAACCGCAGCTTTAGCCGCAGAATAAGCCGGAATTCTTGTAAGCGGCCTGTAAGCATTCATTGAGGTTACCATAACAATGCAAGCGTGCTTTTTATTTACCATATCCTTGGCAAAAACCTGAGTTGGAATAAGAGTGCCGAGGAAATTAAGATTAAATACAAAGCTGATGCCATCCGGATCAAGATCAAAAAAGGTTTTAATATTTTCATCTTTTTGAACAAGATCAATTTGCTCCAAGGTGTCTTTTGTTGTGGTGCCCTTAGGATTGTTTCCGCCGGCACCGTTAAGCAAAATATCGCAGGTGCCGCCAAGAAGCTCTTCAATGGTATCTCTTGCCTCTTGCACCGATTTCAAATCAAGCACATTGCATTTTACGGCAATCGCTTCGCCGCCGTCTGCAATAATTTCATCAGCACATTTTTCTGCAGCTTTTTCATTTAAATCAAGCACTGCCACCCTGCAGCCCTGTTTTGCAAGCGTTTTGGCAAACGAGCCGCAAAGAACTCCGCCGCCGCCCGTTACAACAGCAATTCTGCCCTTTAAATTTTCGTGACGCATTATTTTTCCCTCCTGCTTTTTTCAACAGCCTCCCAAAGGCCGTTTAAATAAGAAACTCCCAAAGCACGGTCATAAAGTCCGTATCCGGGTCTTGCAACCTCGCCCCAAATCATTCTGCCGTGATCGGGTCTGATATATCCGTTAAACCCGGCATTTTGAAGAGCTTTAACTATTTCATACATATCAAGCGAGCCGGTATTGCTTTCATGCGCAGTTTCATTAAACCAACGATCATTTATGCAAACATTGCGAAGATGTGCAAAATAGATTCTGCTGCCTATAAGCGGATCATTGATAATATCAACCAAATCATTATCGGGGCTTGCACCGAGCGAGCCGGTGCAAAGGGTGATTCCGTTATATTTGCTTGGCACTGCCGTGAGCAGCTTTTTAAGTGCCGCCTTGCCTGTTATAATTCTCGGCAAGCCGAATATTCCCCAGGGCGGATCATCTGGATGGATTGCCATTTTAACATCGCATTCCTCGCAAACAGGCATAATTGCATTAAGGAAGTATTCAAGATTACTCCATAAATCGTCTGCCGTAACGTCCTTGTATTTTTCAAAAAGCTCCTTTATTTCGCCCATTCTTTCGGTTTCCCAGCCGGGCATTGCATAGCCGTTTGAATTATCGTCTATTTCTTTAAACATATCCTCCGGCGATTTGCCTTCCACCTGTTTGCCATCATAACTGAGGCAGGTTGAGCCATCGGGCAGAGGCATATAAAGATCCGTTCTGGTCCAATCAAAAACGGGCATAAAATTATAACAGATGCACTTAACGCCAACCTCGGCGAGATTGCGAATTGAAATCTTATAATTTTCAATAAGCGCATCTCTGCTTGGAAGCCCAAGCTTGATATCCTCGTGCACATTTACGCTTTCAATACATTCCATTGAAAAGCCGGCAGCGGTGATTTCATCATACATCGCCTGCACACGCTCTTTGCTCCATGCTTCACCAGCCGGCAAATCATGAAGTGCAGGCACAATGCCTGCCACATTGGGAATCTGCTTAATCTGCTCAAGCGAAACTGTATCAAGCTGATTTCCAAACCATCTAAAGGTCATTTGCATAAAAAGTTCCGTAGCCTTTCCGACCGCAATTTTAAATCTCCGCACCTCGTTACAGCCGCCAAGATGCCCTATTCACCTTTTTTCGCTATCATTTTATCACACATCAAAAAGCGTTTCAAGGGTTTATTTTTCATCCTGTGAATAATTTATTTTAATCTCGGTTTCCTCTCCTATATCTTCAAGCAAAGAAAATGTGGCAACAAGCATTCCCGAATCTTCATCTGCCGTGAAAGAAGCATTTTCACCCAGTATTTTACAATCTGCCGCAAGTTCTTCCCGCCTTTTATTAAGCTCTGCATTTGCAAGAGCCTCAAGCTCAGAATCATCAAGCAAGCGTGTGTGCTCTGAATAGTATGTGCATTTTTCGGTGTAAATACCAATCGGCAATCTAAATGAATTTAACTCTATATATTTTTGTTCACATTCAATTTGGGCATTGCTATCATTACGGCCGATATAAAGCGGAATTCTCAATCCGAAAAAGCAAAGCGTTTTATATTCTTTTTCACCTGTTTGCTTTTTTTCGGTTTGTTCACGGGCAATATTCACCGTTATTTTTCGATCTGTTTTTGCAAGCACACTTCCGTGTGCGTGTGCAAAGTGATTTTTTGCGGCATTTTCGCCGCCGTCATAAATACCGGATATAAGCAAATCGCCCGGTCCGACCGCTTCACCCTCCTCAACGGCAGGCCATCCGCCGAGTGCCGTTACCTTAACAATAACCCCCGCTTTTTTTGCTTTAACATTCGTAACCGCAACTTCATTTGTTATTTCCGGCTTGGGCATTGCCTGCCGCAACTCCACACGAGCGAGGCAGCCAAGCTTGTTTATTGATATCCAAGCCACATCATCAAAATTTGCCATCACGGCAAATTCCAGATTTTCCTTATCCGAGTTGCTCCATCTTGCGCCCACTTTAAATCCGCTTTGAGCAAGATAATCCGCCACCTGTGTCTGCTGCAAGGAATCACCGCCAACAACTGTTATGTTCCAAATAAAACCGCCCATAAATGAAGTAAACAAAACAAAAAACAGCACACCGGCAGCAATGCCCCATCTTCCCTTAAACGGCCTGAGCAAAAAAGGCAAGCCGTGCTTTTTCGTTATTTTGAGCCTGCCGCCGTTTTTTAAAGCCGGCGAATGAAGGCGTTTATATGAAGCCGCACCGCAGGATGCGCAAACCGTTCCGTTTTTCAGCACAACATTTTTTATGTTAATTTTCTGCAAATAGCAATCATTTATAAATCCCTGAGCAAAGCCGCCGGAAAAGGTGAAATCAACAAAGCCGAAAAGCAGATTTATAAATTTAATCAACATTCGGAAAAATCAAGGGAAATTATTGTTCCCGCAACAACCGCACCTTGCGGCGTAAAATATTCTATGTGCAAATCATCGCCGTAAAAGGTTACCGATTTTTTGCCGATTTGAAGCACTATCTTATCATGGGAATATTCAAGAACGGACTTTAATCCGTCTACCATGCAGCGAAAATTTCCGCACAGTTCCAAATGAGGAACACCACTGAAATATTCCACCGGAAAATCTCCGTATTTTTCATATGCTTTTTTCTTCATAAAAATCACCTTTTAATTATATGTATAGTATCGGTGATAATATGAAAATAAATAAAACCCGCTTTTTGCAGATTGCTCTTTTTTTGCTTGCAGGTATATTGATTTGTTTTTCTGCCGAGGCAAGAAACGGTGCTGCTCTTGGGCTTACACTTGCGCAAAAGGTTGTTATTCCGTCTTTACTGCCCATTTTGATAATATTCAATTTTCTGCAAGAGCTTGCGGCAAGCAATCCGGAAAACAAATTGCAGGCACTGATTATGCACAAATTATTTCGTCTGCCGGGGCACTGCTTCAATGCCGTGCTTTTCGGTTTGATCGGCGGATATCCGGCCGGAGCCTTGTTAACGGCTGCTCTTTATGACAATAACAAAATCAATAAGAGCGAAGCATCAAGAATGATGCGCTTTAATTTTTGCGGCGGAGCAGGCTTTATCATAACAGCGGTGGGAACAGGAATATTAAAAAGCAAAAAAGCCGGATTGATATTGTTTGCCTCTGCAACCTTGGCAGCAATCGTCTGCGGCATTACTGCCGGAATCTTTTCACGAAAAGAAGGCATAACTCAGGTGCGATATGCATCAAGCTGCAACTGCGGCGATTCATTAAGCAAGAGTGTTGAAGCTGCAGTAAGAAGCGTTTTGAATCTTACTGCATACATAGTTTTGTTTTGCGCATTTCAAAGCATAATTAAGGTGCCGGAGCTAATTACCCCGGTAGTTGAAATAACAAGCGGAATAACAGTTGCGGGCAACACTTTTTCTTTGCCCCAAACAGCATTTTTAATTTCATTCGGGGGTTTTTGTGTTCATTTGCAAATATTCCCCGTGCTCAAAAAAATCCAATTTTCATATTTGAAGTTTTTCGCTTGGAGGTTATTTTCATCCGTGCTTTCATATATGATTTGCACTTTGCTTTTGCAAATATTTCCGCAAGAAAAAGCCGTTTTTTCTAACTTTTCGGATGGCATTGTGCGTGCAACAAGCATTAACGCTTCCCTTTCGGTACTGATGCTGCTGGGAAGCGCGGTTTTAATATTTGATCTTGAAAACAGAAAAAAGCGTTTGCTTTAATCAGCCTAACCGTGCAAACAAAAAATCCAAGCATTTTTTGGAATAATCGCAACCAAAAGCATTTAAATTAAAATGCCGTTCGGAAATGAAAAAGCACCGCAGGCAACCCTGTTTGGGCGTGTCGGTTTAAAATTCCGACTGCTTGCGGTGCGATACCGATATTATAATGCCGAATTAAACACTTCATGCGGAAAGCACATTGTAACACAAAGCCCCTGTGATTTGTTTCGTGCGGATATTGTGCCGTGATGCTTTTCCACAATAACTCTGGTAAGAGCCAAGCCGATACCCGTGCTTTCTGCCGAGGAATTCGGGCTTTTATAAAATCTTACAAACAATTTCGGAAGCTCGCTTTCGGCAACGCCTCCGCCATTGTCCTCAATTTCAACTGTTGTAACATTTTTAAATTCACTGCCGTAAATGCGAATATCTATGATACCGTTTTCACCGGTATGCTCGCAGGCATTTTTTATAATATTTCCTATTGCCTCGCCCAGCCATTCGGAATCAAATCTGAAAACATCCGATCCGCTTACGGTGATTTTTTTTGAAGGATATATTGAGGAAAACTGAATTGCTGTGTTTTTTGCGGTTTCGCCTACATCGTGCAATTCAAAATTCATTTGATATGCATCGGATCTTAACTTTTCAAGCCTCAGCAGTTTTTTTATCAGCGTTTCCATTTTTTCAACAAGCAAGAGCTGCTTTTCGCTGTATGCTCCGTTGTTTAAATTTTCCTGCAATTCGCAATAGAGCCGCATTGCGGCAAGCGGAGTTTTAAGCTGATGTGAAATATCGGCAATAAAATCCGAATTCTTTTGAATTTCCTCTTGCGTGCTTTCCTTTTGATAGCACACAAGCTCTTCCAAATCGGCAATGGAATTTTGAAGAGGAGAAAGGCGGCTGTCTTTAAGCGATATTTTGCTTTTTTCGCCGCCGAGCATAAATTTATCTATTCCCTCGGCAAGAGCTTCAATATCACTGCTTAGCTTTTTTGTGTATAGCGCAAAGGCGATAAGCGCGGCCAAGCAAATAAATAGCGCCACAGACAGAATTATTACGGCAAGCTTCAAATCAATCTGCACTCTCCCATCTGTATCCCACTCCCTTAACTGTTTTTATATGCTGCCTTCCGATTTTATCTCTCAGCCTGCTGATGTGAACAGACAGCGTATTATCGTCCACAAAACCGCTGCCGTCCTCCCAAATGTTTTGAAGCAGCGTATCTCTTGTAACAATCAAACCGCTGTTTTTAATAAGAATTGCAAGGATTTGAAATTCCGTTTTTGTGGCAAGAACATCAACGCCGTTTTTATAAACCGTCATACGTGCCGCATCAAGTGTAACATCGTTGCTTTTTATAACGGATGCAGCGCTTCGCCTGAGCAATGCACGCACACGGGAAAGCAATTCCTGAAGCTTAAAAGGCTTTGTAACATAATCATCCGCACCGCTGTCCAGCCCGCGCACAATTTGCAATTCATCATCACAGGCAGTTAAAAAAAGAATCGGCGTTTCAATTCCCGCGCCACGCAGCTCACGGCAAAGTTCAAATCCATTTCCATCCGGCAGCATAACATCAAAAATCATTAAATCATAATCTGATTCAAGAGCTTTTTTACGAGCCGAGGCAATATCGGAAACAGAAAACGGATCATAACTTTGCGATTTAAGCATTTCGCACAAGCCGTCTCTTAAAAAATCATCATCTTCAAGAAGCAATATTGTTTTTGCCAAAAGCTCACCGCCCTTTAATTTCATAACTTAATTATACAATAAATGCCGTAATACGGCAACAAAAAAGCAAAAAAAGAAGTCGGCAATAAGCCGACTTCAAATTTAAGGTACAATTATAATTATTTAAGTTCGATAGTTGCGCCTGTCTCTTCGATCTTAGCCTTAAGAGCCTCTGCATCTGCAGTGGGAACAGCTTCCTTAACAGTTGCAGGAGCGCCGTCAACAATTGCCTTTGCCTCTTTAAGGCCAAGACCTGTTGCTTCCTTAACAGCCTTAACAACCTGAATCTTGTTCGGGCCAACTTCCTTAAGAACAACGTCAAATTCTGTTTTCTCTTCAGCTGCTGCTGCGCCGCCTTCTGCGGGAGCTGCTACTGCTACAGCTGCTGCTGCGCTTACGCCGAATTCTTCTTCTACTGCTGATACAAGCTCGGAGAGCTCAAGAACTGTAAGAGTTTTAAGTTCTTCAACGATCTTTGTTACATTCTCTGATGCCATGTTGAAATCCTCCAATTAAAATTTAATTAAATAGTTATTTTATTATTCTGCTGCGGGAGCCTCTGCCTCCGCCGGTGCAGCCTCCTCAGCTGCAGGAGCTTCCTCTGCGGGAGCCTCTTCGCCATCTTTATCAACGATAGCCTGAACTGCACGTGCAAATGCTGCGATAGGAGCATTGAACACGCTGCAAACTGTTGCAAGAAGAACTTCTCTGCTGGGAAGCTTAGCAAGTGCTTCAAGCTTTGCAAGGTCAATAACTTCGCCGTCAAGATAGCCTGACTTTAAATTAAAGAAATCATGAGCTTCAGCGAATTTATTAAGAATTCTTGCTGATGCAACATAATCTTCAACGCAGGTTGCGATAGCTGTTGTGCCTTCAAGAACGGGATCCATACCTTCAAGGCCTGCTGCGTCTGCAGCTCTTTTGAGTATAGAGTTTTTAACAACCGTATATTCAACGCCTGCTTCACGAAGATCCTTACGAAGCTTAGTGTCGTCTTCAACGTTGATACCCTTGTAATCAACAACAACACCTGCAACGGAGCCCTTAATTCTTTCTGCAAGAGCGGCAACCTGAGCCTGTTTCTTTTCAAGAATTACTGTGCTTGGCATAATTGTACCTCCTTAAATATTTGCCGCAAGGATGCGGACTTGGAGCTGTTTCCAAAACAAATAAAAAGTGCATTCCGAAGAACGGAATGCACAACATTTATCATTATACGATATGCAAAGCATATACAAACAAATTCAAAATGCTCATTCCTCGGCAGGCGATGAATCATCTTACGCCAAAAGGCACCTACTGTCTTTGGTTGAACAGCGAATGTATTTTACCACAAGGGCGCACCCTTGTCAATACTTTAAATAAAATTATTCAGCAGAAGCTGCGGAACCAACCTTGCTTGGGTTGATGCGAACGCCGGGGCCCATTGTTGATGCAACAGCGCAAGATTTGATATACTGACCCTTTGATGCAGCAGGCTTAGCCTTAATAACAGCATCAAGAAGAGCATTAAAGTTTTCAAGAAGCTTTTCTGTGCCGAAAGAAGCCTTGCCGATGGGGCAGTGGATAATGTTTGACTTATCAAGGCGGTATTCAATCTTACCGGCCTTAGCCTCAGTAACAGCCTTGGCAACATCCATAGTTACTGTGCCTGCCTTGGGAGACGGCATAAGACCGCGGGGGCCGAGAACCTTACCTAAACGGCCAACAAATCCCATCATATCAGGGCTTGCAATGGCAACATCGAAATCCATCCAGCCACCCTGAATCTTAGTTACAAGATCAGCATCGCCAACAACATCTGCGCCTGCTTCTTCAGCAGCCTTAGCAAGATCGCCTTTTGCGAAAACAGCAACTCTTACTGATTTACCTGTACCGTTCGGAAGAACTACAGCGCCGCGAACCTGCTGGTCTGCGTGACGAGAGTCTACACCGAGACGAATATGAACTTCGATTGTTTCGTCAAACTTTGCTTTTGCAGTCTGTACTGCAAGATCAAGTGCTTCTGCACTTTCATATAATTTAGAACGGTCAATAAGCTTTGCGCCGTCCACATAATTCTTTCCGTGTTTCATAATATAAATTACCTCCAGTGGTTAATCGGATTTTTCCTCCCACAAGGGAATCAGTCTTCTACTACTATACCCATGCTGCGAGCAGTGCCTGCAATCATGCTGATTGCCGCTTCAATTGAAGCTGCGTTAAGATCGGGCATTTTTGTTTCGGCAATCTGCTGAACCTGAGCCTTTGTGATTGTGGCAACCTTATCCTTGTTCGGAACACCGGAAGCCGTTTCAATGCCGCAAGCTTTCTTAATAAGAACTGCTGCGGGCGGTGTTTTTGTGATGAAAGTGAAAGAACGATCGTCAAATACAGTGATAACAACAGGAATAATAAGACCTGCATCATTCTTTGTTCTTTCGTTGAATTCTTTTGTGAACGACATGATGTTTACACCATGCTGACCGAGAGCAGGACCTACCGGGGGTGCCGGAGTTGCTTTGCCTGCAGGGATTTGAAGTTTAATTAAACCTACTACCTTCTGAGCCATGAAAATTTCCTCCTAAAAATTGTGGTATGGCGGGGAAGCACTCCCCTCCCACGCGCCAAAAGCGCATAATAAGCAGCATTGCTGCGAATTACCTAAATAATAAATAATCAGTCTTCAGCCTTTTCAAGCTGATCGAGTTCAAACTCAACGGACGTTTCACGCCCAAACATTGAAATAGTTACCTGCGCACTGTTTGCAGCGGTGTCAATACCGTCTACCGTTCCGGAGAAGCCTTCAAGCGGGCCGTCGATAACATTAACCATATCGCCGACTGCATAGCTAACCTCAACGCTGATTTTTTCAACGCCGAGCCTTTTAACCTCTTCTTCGGTGAGCGCAACAGGCTTGCTTTCCGGGCCTACAAAGCCCGTGCAGCCTCTGATGTTACGAACAACATACCAAGTATCATCGTTCATAATCATTTTAACAAGCACATAGCCGGGGAAAATTTTTCTTTCCACTTCTTTTTTAGTGCCGTCATCTTTAATCTCAACAACCGTTTCGGTAGGAACGGAAACCTCTTGAATAAGATCGTGAAGATTTCTGTTTTCCACAACGGTTTCAATATTGCTTGCTACCTTATTTTCGTAGCCCGAAAAGGTGTGAGCAACATACCATTTTGCTTCTTCCATTAACACGAGCCTCCGTAAAAATTACAGCTTATTCGGCCGCCTGAGTTGCGGGTTCAGTTGCTTCTGTGGTTGCTTCCTCAGCGGCAGTTGTGCTTACAGAGGTTGTTGTGGTTGTTGACGCAAGCTCTTTAAGACCCTTCATGCCAAGTGAAAGGCCGGTATCAACAAGATAAATCGGCACGCCCGTGATGATAACTACAATAAGAACGATAACCGAATTTTTAATAACATCCTTTGCTTTGGGCCAAACTACCTTTTTACGCTCGGAATTAACACCTTTGAAGAACTTGGCCATGGATTTGAATGGATTCTTCTTTGCGGACTTTTTACTGTTTGCCTTTTTATCAGACTTGGCACTCTTAGCGGAGGCTTTATCTGCTTTTACTGCCTTTTTCTTAGGCTCTTCGGCATTAGAAGTCTTCTTATCAGCCATTGCTATCCTCCGTTACTTTGTTTCTCTGTGAAGAGTATGCTTTTTGCAGAACGGGCAATACTTGTTCATTTCAAGTCTGTCCGGAGTGTTCTTCTTATTCTTCATAGTGTTGTAATTACGCTGTTTGCATTCAGTGCAAGCTAAAGTTACTTTAACTCTCATTTCGGCACCTCCATTTTATTTCGATATATTGAATCTCCCTCCGAGAAGCGGCAAATTGAAACCGCTCAGAAAAAAGGGCAAAAAAATTAACCCCTTTTCGAGGTATGAACAATATACCACATTGTTTCCCCACAGTCAAGCATTATCTCAAAAAAAGTTTGCATTATATATGATTTTAGTATATTATAGTAGCGAAGTTCGGCTCGAATGCAATTCGATGCAGTCGCCGCTTCAATATGCAGCGAAAGGTTTACGCAATGAACACCGTTATTATCGGCGCCGGAGCCTCAGGGCTTGCCTGCGCAATAAGGTTAAAACAAAATATTCCCAATGCCGATGTCACATTGCTTGAGCGGCTTGAAGTTCCTGGCAAAAAAATTCTTGCCACGGGAAACGGCCGCTGCAACATAACAAACACGGCTGCAAAGGGCTGCAAAACAACTTCTGCATTTTTTGAAGGGCTTGGGCTTATGCTCAGAAGCGAGGAAGACGGCAGGATTTACCCATATTCGCAAAAAGCAGAAACAGTGCTTGCCGTTTTGCTGGACAAATGTTTTGAGCTTGGCATAAATATTATCACGGATTGCACGGCAGAACGCATTTTGCCTAATTTGACAGTGCAAACAAACAAGGGTGCATTTAAATCGGATTACACGGTTGTTTGTTGCGGCGGAAAAGCTCAAAGCGCTCTCGGCTCAAACGGCAGCGGCTATGAGCTGTTAAAAAAGCTCGGCCACGGCATCACTCCGCTTTGCCCGGCATTGGTGCAGCTGAAATCATCAAGCAAGCACACAAGGGCAATTTCCGGCACACGCACAAAATGCCGAATCGCACTTGAAATTAACGGTGAAATTAAATGCGAAGAATACGGTGAAGTGCTTTTTACGGATTACGGCCTTTCCGGAATTGCGGTTATGAACATATCACAAACAGCTGCAAAAAACTTTTCACTTCCGGAGCCGCAAAAGTGCATTGCCGTGCTTGATTTGGTGCCCGAAAAAAGCGAGGAACAGCTTTTAAAGCATATCCGAAATTTCGGAAATTTGAAAGGAATTTTAGGCACAAAGCTTGATGAAATCACAAAAAAGCAGGCAGGCGGCGATTTTGAAAAGCAGGTGCACACCGTAAAAAATTGGCGATTGATAATAACCGGCACAAAAGGATATGAAACGGCGCAAATAACCTGCGGGGGCATACCGCTGAGTGAGCTTGACGGTTGCAAATCAAGAATTATTGACGGCCTTTACATTTGCGGCGAAACGGCAGACAGGCAATTTCCCTGCGGCGGTTTTAATTTAGACAACGCTTGGTGCGACGGAATTGCCGCAGCTAACGATATTGCCGCACGATTTTTGAAAAGCCGCAAGCCGAAGCAAAATTAACAAAAAACAAACACAAATTAAAATACGGATACACAGGCAGAAAAACTATGATCAGAATTAACGGAATAAGAATTTCGCTTGATGAGGATGAGTCACTCCTCAAAACAAAAGCGGCAAAGCTGCTGCGAATAAACGAAAAATACATAAACAAACTAACCATATTTAAAAAGAGCGTTGACGCAAGAAAAAAAGACGACATTCATTTTTCATATGCCGTTGATGTTGAACTCGGCCTTGACGAGGAGCAGGTGCTTTCCAAATGCAAATCGCCGAAAGCAAGCGCTGTTAAGCCTTATCACTATGAGCTGCCGGAAAGCAAAAGGAATTCCGAATTCAGGCCGGTTATAGTTGGCTTTGGGCCGGCAGGAATGCTTGCCGGGCTGATTTTGGCCGAAGCGGGACTGCAACCGATAATTTTTGAACGAGGCAAAAACATTGACGACAGACAAAAAGATGTTAATGATTTTTGGCAAAACCGCAGGCTTAACGAGGAATCAAACGTTCAATTCGGCGAGGGCGGTGCAGGCACATTTTCAGACGGTAAACTGACGACCGGCATAAAAAGCCCGTTTATTCGCAAGGTGCTTGACGAATTATACGAAGCCGGTGCTCCGGAAGAAATTTTATACTCATCAAAGCCGCACATAGGCACGGACAGACTTGCAATAGTAGTTAAAAACATACGAAAAAAAATAGAAAGCCTCGGCGGCGAGGTTCGCCTTGAATGCAAAGTCGAAAAGCTTATAGTTTACAACAGCTTTGTTCAGGGACTCACCTGCTCCTGCCGCGGAGAGCTCTTTGATATGGAGGCAGACAGTGTTATAATGGCAATAGGCCACAGCGCAAGAGACACTGTTGAAATGCTTTATAACTTGGGCTGCGAAATTATTCAAAAGCCGTTTTCTGTGGGGGCAAGAATCGAACACCCGCAAAAACTGATAAACAAAGCACAATACGGCGATTTTGCAGGCAACAAAAAGCTTGGTGCGGCAGACTACAAGCTCGCATGCCATGGCTTGCACGAGCGTGGCGCTTACACTTTTTGTATGTGCCCCGGCGGCACCGTGGTGGCAGCCGCAAGTGAAAAAGGCGGCGTGATAGTAAACGGCATGAGCAGCCTTGCCCGTGACGGAGAAAACGCAAACAGTGCCTTGCTTGTGGGCATTGAGCCAAAAGATTTTCCAAGCGAACACCCGCTTGCCGGAATTTATTACCAAAGAGAAATCGAGCACAAAGCCTTTTTGCTTGCAGGCGGAGATTACAAAGCGCCGGCGCAACTTGTGGGTGATTTTTTGGCCGGAAAAGAAAGCACCGGTCTTGGAGATGTTAAGCCCACCTGCCCAACGGGAGTTACACTGACAAGCATTGAAAAATGCCTGCCGGAAAAAGTTTCCGCAACCATGAAAAGCGCAATAATCGAAATGGATAAAAAGCTTAACGGATTTGCGCTTTATGACGCCGTGCTTACTGCGCCGGAAACAAGGAGTTCAAGCTCCGTGCGAATTTTGAGAGATGAATTTTGCCAATGCAAAATAAGCGGAATTTATCCCTGCGGAGAAGGAGCAGGCTATGCCGGCGGAATCGTTTCGGCGGCGGTAGACGGAATTAAATGTGCGCACGCCGTTCTTGAAGATGAGCACTGATCAACCTTTGGCAAACTCCGCAAATTGCAAACACACGAAAAAGAAAGCTCCGGCAACAGGCACCGAAAAAGCCAACATAAGATGAAATAAACGAAACGGCCTTGAGCACAAGCTCAAAGCCGTTTTAACATTTTATGAGATTTTGATGCACAGGCACCGCAAACCGTGCATTATTCCGAATCGAAAAATTTAAGATTGTTTGTTTTTACCGTTTTCCGTAATGTTAAGTTCCTTCAAAAGATAATTAAATTTTTCTGCCGTTTCGGCGCTTGAAAACATTTGCTTCACGGCATTCCCGGTGTGCTTTGAATGGCCGAAAATCGCTTCAAACAATCTTTGCAGCCAAGCAACAGGTGCCAGAACGGGATATTTATAGCAATAGTAAAAGCGTTCTTTCAAATATTCAACACCCGGAAAAACCCATTTGAAAAAAGCTTTAATTGAAACGGCATTTCCGTTTTTACCGCTGCTTCCCATTTCATTTCTTAAATTAACCATACCCACGCCGCCGTTATCAAAGCCGAAAACGCCGCCGGTTAAAACAACATCCGCCAACACGGTATAAAGCTCGGCATGATTCGCATCATCAAAGGTGTAAGGAACAGAAACGGGAGTGCCAAACCATTTTTTTGAAAGTGCGATAAGCACAAGTGCGGTTTGCTTTAAGCCCATATTTTCGCATTCGTGCAGCAGTTTTTCTATATCCGTATCCGGATAATTGCGAAAGAAAATATCTATATCCATTATCATTCTTACCCCTGCACCGCCTGTTTTTAGATGCTTTGCAATGTGGGTAATAGCGTAAAGCAAATGATAAAAAGGCTTCAGTTTATAAGTAAATTCCGAGCTTTCGCTTATGCTGCCGAAAAAATCCGAAAAATAGACCTTGCTTTGCACATTAACGCTTTCAAGCTCTGTGTGCAATTCAAATTCCTCTCCGTTATAAACCATATTGGCAACATTATGGTATTTTTTTATAATTTTAAAGCCGTTTTGCACAAGAGCATCCATAGCCTTTTGATAGTTTGCGGGGGCAATTATCGCATCGGTGTCTCCGCTTGTGCGCAGCTCCGGCACAGGATACAAAAAGCGCAATACGGCACCCTTAACAATAAGATGCGGAATTTCGGCATCACTTAAAACACTTACAAATCTTGTGATTGCCTGCATCTTTATTTCATAATTTCTGACAGTGTAGCCCAATCTTTGATTAAAAGCAGAAAGAAGCTTTCCGCCGGGGCGAAATTGCACAGGCAGCTTTTTGATTTCACTTGAAATAATTGCCGTTACGCTGTGCTTTTCGGAGAGTGAATAAATCTCTGCCCAATCGGTATTCTCAACACCGTTTGGATTTTCGCCGCTTAAATGGCAGCGAAGAAGATAAATAAAATATTCCTGCGAATTCAAAAAAACACCACACTTTCCGATTACTTTATCAATCATAGCAGAATAAACATTATAATTCAATTTAATTTTTTATTTTGTTATACATATTTATATGTAAATCATATTGAACAACAGCGCTCTTTTTGTTATAATTCAAGCGGTGAATGATAAATGAATTCTAACAAAACCTATTATCTGTTTTGCTATTTTACCGGCAACGAGCCCGAAAATGAAAGTGCGCATTTTGCGATTTCAAACAACGGGTTTGATTTTGAAGCCGTAAACGGCGGCAAAAAAATTATTGAACAAAAGCTTGGCAAGAAATGCTGCCGCGATCCTTTTATTTTAAGGAAAGAGAACGGCGGCTTCATTATTATTGCAACCGACATGAAATGCCGAGACGGCTGGAACAGCAATTGCAGCATTGTTGTGTGGGAAAGCAGTGATTTAATAAACTGGCACAGCGAAAGAATAATTGATTTTTCAAAAATCAAGGGCTGCGAAACGGCAGACAGAGTTTGGGCGCCGGAGGCTTTATTTGATAAAAAGCGCAAAGAATATATGATATATTGGTCGCACCACAACAAAGGAAGTGAGCCCACTGTTATTCGCTTTGCATACACAAAGGATTTTTGCAGCCTCACAACTGCTCCGAGCCTGCTTTTTGCGCCGAAAAGCGGAAAAGACGGAATTGATGCAGATATAATAGAAAAGGGCGGCAAATACTATCTTTACTATAAAGATGAATATGAAAAAACAATTTGCATTGCAATTTCAGATGAAATTTCCGGTCCATACACAGAGGCAAAGCCAAGAAGAGCCTGCAACACAAATATTCATCTTGAAGGAAACTGCATCTACCCTCTTCCCGGAAAAGATGAATATATAATGATTGCGGATAAATATGTTGACGGCGGCTACTATATGCAAAAAACAAGCGACATGCTGCATTTTTGCGAGGTGCCGGCAAAACAATTTTCACTAAATGAGCTTCACCCAAGGCACGGTTCCGTGCTTGAAATATCCGAAAAGGAATACAATGCGCTCAAAGCGCTTTAGTATAAAAATATCAGTTGAGGTAAGATATGGAAGATAATTATAATTTTGAGCTTTTTGAAGCAGATAAGCTGAAACAAGCGGTTAATGACGAAAACAGCGAAACTCAAAATAACTTTCACGATGAAACAGAGGCAGAAACCGCAAAAGAAAAGAAAAAGAAATCGGCAAAAAAAGCAAAGGCAATAATCATAATTTGTGCGGTGCTTGCTTGCATGATCATTGCGGCGGCAATCACATTGATTTATCCTTTGCTCTCGGCAAAGCATTCGCCGGACAGGTTTGTTGCATCCTATGTTAGCAATGTTATAGACGGAAATTGGGCAAAAGTTTACAAAAACTCGCCGTTTTTCAATTCGCCGTTTATAACACAGGAAAGCTTTGTTGAATATTGCAAAGCCAATCCTGACGCCTTTGCGATTAACAAATCCAAAATCGCGGATTATAAAATTGAAAGAGACAGAAAAGACGGTGATATAAACTATTACAGCATGAATTATATCACGGAAGACGGCGAACAAGGTGTTTATTATATCACACTGCAAATGACAAAAAACGGATTTTACAAATACGACACCTATAAGGCCGTTCCCATAGAGGACATAATCACAAGAGCAGTTATATATGCACCGCAAGGCACGGAAATTGCGTTAAACGGAAAAGAAGTTAAAAGCACAAATATCATCACCCCAACATCTGCACCGGGAACAAATGAACTGAGCTATGCAGAATATAAATCCGATTATCTTTTTGCAGGCTCATATGAAATAACGGCGAAAAACGAAGCCGGGCTTGATTATGCCCAAACGGCGGACATCAGCAGCGGCAACAACATCTTTTATGTTGCGCTTGAGGTTGACGAAAGCACAGCGCTTTATGACCGCACAAAAGGAGCAATAGAGACGCTTTATCAGGGCGCAATTAAAAACAGCATCAACACAGACGATCTTGGAATTTCAAAATCCTTTGACGGCGATAAGTTTTTAGCAGTGCTGAAAAATGCCGAGGACGAGGTATATTACACAAACGAAAACTTAGAGGTTTCCGATTTTGAAATAACAAACGCAAAATGCGAAAAAAGCAGCAGCGATAAAACATATATAAGCTATAATTCAAACGGTGAAACAGACATAACAATAACCTTTGACTATAAATACACCCTCTCAAACAAGGTTGATAACACATCGGAAGAAAAAACAAACACAGGCTTTGCAACGGTAAAATTCGTTTATCAAAACTCCGCATATGTGATAGACAATATTGCAAGCCGTGCGGAATTTTAACGGCAGGAGGTAATAATTGTGGAATATACAAACAAAAAAATAATATCAATTTCCGCAGCCGTTGCCGTGCTCATTATAATAATTGCGGCATTTTCGTGCAAAGGCGTACTTAATTCATATAAAAAAGAGCAGCAAAAATGCGAGGTTTTCTCCGTTGCAACCGTTTCCGAGGGCTATAAGGTTAAAGCCTACCCGCTTTCCGTTGCTTTTTCAAACGGCAAAACAGAAAAAACGGGAGAAATTAAAATTTTGGCACGCCGAGGCAATTGGTGCAAAATCATTTATGTTTCCGGCGGTAAAATCAAAGAGGGATACATTAAAGCATCCGAGCTCACAAACATCAGAGACGGCATTGTTGAAGCATCTGTTATAACGCTTGACAGAGGCAATTTCACATCTCCCATAGGCGATGAAATTGAAATAGGAGCAAAGCTTTATCCCCAGTATTCAAATGAGCAAATCGAATGGAGCAGTTCAAACGAAAAGATAGCTTCGGTTGAAAACGGTAAGATAACGATAAACGGAATCGGCACCGCTACAATCACGGCAAAAATCAAGAATAGCTCAAAAAGCATTGAGGTTACCGGCGTTTCCGGCGACAGTGCCTTTAAATTTGACAGTGATGAGTATTCGCTCAGCATAAACAATTCCGTGGATCTTTCCAAAAAGCTCGGCGGAAATGAAAGCGGAGAAATTAAATGGAGCAGTTCAGACAGCAATGTTGTTTCTGTTTCGGGTGGCAAAACAAAGGCTTTAAAAGCAGGAGCGGTAATAATCAAAGCTACTAAAAACGGCGCATCGGCATGCTGCCGTATTTATGTAAGAAACGCCAATCAGCACGCTGCGTCCCCGCTTAATATCACAAATGCATACGGCGATATATTTAACTATCACCCATCTGTGCAATATTTTGAAAACGGCTTCGGCGGCTATAAATATTGGATGGCTTACACACCGTATAAAAACTGTGATGATTATTGGGAAAACCCTCATATTGCGGCAAGCAACGATTCAAAGAATTGGGTTGTGCCATCCGGATTTGCAAATCCCCTTGATCCGCGGCCTTCAAATTATGAACGGGGCGGAGTTTATAATTCGGACACCGAGCTTGTTTATAATTCAGACACAGGCAAACTTGAATGCTGGTGGAGATTTTATGACAAACCAAACGGCAGAACCGCTCTTCGCCGCAGAACCACTTCAGACGGCATTCATTGGAGTGATGCAGAGGATATGCTCTACGGCGAGCTTCATGTTTACGACTTTCTCAGCCCTGCAATAGTTTATGAAAACGGAATGTACAGAATGTGGGCAATAAATCAAAACACCGATCATTCACTTGATTACAGAGAAAGCAAAGACGGAAAAAATTGGAGCGAGCTCAGGCAGATTCAGATAACATACGATGATAAAGAGCTTGCCAATTGGCACCTTGATCTTATCCACACCACAAAGGGCTATGAAGCGGTTATATCCGCTTATTATCCAAGTGTAAACGAAAGAACACATATGGATCTTTATTACACTTATTCAACCGATAATGTGCACTATACCAAAGCCGAAAAGCTTTTCAGCCCCTCAAAAGGCACAAAAAGTTGGGACAACAGAGGCCTTTATCGCTGCTCTCTGCTTTATGCAGACGGAAAATATTATCTCTTTTACAGCGGATTAAACGAAAAAACAGGGCCCTCCGGGCTTGGGGCAATCTCCGGAAAAGACATCCACACCATGAGTTGATTTTGCTTAATATAATCCGTATGCAAATGCATTTTAGCGGCAAGCAACAAAAACTGCCGGCACAAATATTGTGCCGGCAGTTTTTCTGTTTCAATAAAGAAAAAAGCATCCTGCAAAGGCAAGATGCTTTTAAAACGTCAGCGTTGACCTATTTTCCCGGGCGGCTGCCCGCCAAGTATTTTCGGCACTGAAGAGCTTAACTGCCGTGTTCGGAATGGGAACGGGTGGACCCTCTTCGTAATAAACACCAACTTAACAAAGCATATATTAACACACGGCAATCCAAAAGTCAAGCAAATAAAAACAGCAGCAAAGGAGCTTGCTTCGTAAAGGTGCCTTATAAATCAAACAAGCAGCAAAATGCCGTATTTATATTGCAGCAAAGTCGGCCTGCATTTATACCGCACATTTCATTTATTCATTGATTTTGATACACGCCGATTTAAGCAGAGCGACTTTGCTTGGAAAGCACTAACAAAAAAATCTGCCGAGATTTCGGCAGATTTTTTCAACAGTTCAACAGGCAAAGTTCATAAAGCTTAAAGCATATTATCTTTTGTGGAATATGCTGCCAGCCGCCCGTGTTTGCAATAATTATTTATCTTCGTTATCGTCTTTCTTATTTTTAGCAGAAAGCTTATTAAGGCCGTAAGTTATAAGAATAATAGCGCCTATAACAAGGAATATGCCAACCATTCCTATAAGCATAACGGGCAAAGTTTGCTTCCATGAATCGGCATGGATTGCCATTGCGATAACATTTAATTTTAATAAAATATCAAACATAGCCATACCTCCGATTATTTAGCAAGAATGCTCTGCACAAGCGTAAGGATAAGGCCACCGGCAATAACAGAGCCGATCTGACCGGAAACATTTACGCTTATAGACTGCATAAGAAGGAAGTTTTGATTATCCTCTTTAAGACCCATTTGGTTAACAACACGGCCGCTCATCGGGAAAGCCGAGATACCTGCCGCACCGATCATCGGGTTGATTTTCTTATCCTTAGGCAGGAAAAGGTTGACGAGTTTTGCAAAGAACACACCGCCGGCAGTGTCGAAAATAAATGCGACAAGGCCAAGAGCAAGAATGATAAGAGTGTTCCATTTAAGGAAATCCTTATAATACATTTGCGAAGCAACAGTGAGGCCGAGCAAAATTGTGATAATATTTGCAAGAGAGTTTTGCGCAGTTTGAGAAAGAGAATCAAGCACGCCGCACTCACGAATAAGGTTACCGAACATCAGGAAGCCTACAAGCGCAGCAGATTGCGGAGCAACCACACCTGCAACAATTGTTATAACGATCGGGAACAAAATCTTTGTGAGCTTTGTAACCTCGCCGGGATGATATTTCATTCTGATAAGGCGTTCTTTTTTCGTTGTGCAAAGCTTAATAACAGGCGGCTGAATGATAGGCACGAGTGCCATATACGAATATGCCGCCACCATAATGGGGCCTAAATAAGCCGAATCAAGCACCTGAGCCACATAAATTGATGTTGGGCCGTCTGCCGCACCTATAACCGCAATTGAAGCGGCATCCTTAATATCAAAGAAGAATGATGCAAGGAAGAATGTAAAGAAAATGCCGAATTGGGCCGCAGCGCCGAAAAGCATCAGCCACGGGTTTTTAAGCAGCGGGCCGAAATCTATCATTGCGCCGATACCGATAAACAGCAGCAGTGGAAAAAGCTCGCCCGTGCTGATACCGGCACTGAAAAGCACCGTGATAGGGCCGTCTTCACCGATAGCGCCGCTCATTGGAAGGTTAACAAGAATTGTGCCGAAGCCAAGCGGAAGCAAAAGCGACGGCTCCATTTCCTTTTTGATTGCAAGATAGATCAGAACTGCGCCGATTGCAAGCATTGCAATTTGGCCGATTTCAATGTTTTTAAAATTTGAAAACAAATCGGCAAAGGTTTGAAGTACACTTAATTGAATCATATAATCCTCCGTTTATCACACATTTATTTCAACATCAATGCCAAGCAAGTCTTTTTCGGCATCAAGTATCGGATTTATAACTTCATTAAGAAAATCAGCTGTTTGCTGCGGAGCTCTGCCAACATAGTTTTCCGGCTTCATAACGGCAAGGATTTCTTCCTTGGTCATCATAAATGCAGGATCTGCGGCAATGCGATCAATTAAATCATTTTTACCGCCCTCTGCCTTAACAACCTGTGCAGCCGCCATTGAATGAACACGAATTCTTTCGTGCAGATCTTGGCGATCGCCGCCTTTTTTAACAGCATCCATCATAATATTTTCTGTTGCCATAAACGGAAGTTCGCTCATCAAGCGTGATTCGATAACCTTGGGATAAACAACAAGTCCGCTTGTAACATTTATATAAAGATCAAGAATACCGTCAAGCGCAAGGAAGGCCTCTGCCACAGAAACGCGCTTGTTTGCACTGTCGTCCAGCGTTCTTTCAAACCACTGAGCAGATGCTGTCCAAGCGGGATTGAGCGCATCAATCATCACATAGCGTGAAAGAGATGCAATTCTTTCGCTGCGCATCGGATTGCGCTTATATGCCATTGCCGAGGAACCGATTTGATTTTTTTCAAAAGGCTCTTCAATTTCTTTAAGATTTTGAAGCAAGCGCAAATCATTTGAAAATTTGCAGCAAGACTGAGCAATCAGCGCAAGGCAATTGCAAACGATAGTATCAAGCTTTCTTGCATATGTTTGTCCGCTTACGGGGAAGCAAGACTTAAATCCCATTTTATCTGCAATTTTTTGATCAAGAAGCTTGCACTTTTCATGATCACCGCCAAACAGCTCAAGGAAGGATGCCTGAGTGCCGGTTGTGCCCTTTGAGCCAAGCAGCATAAGAGTGCCGAGCACATGATTTATCTCGTTATAATCCATAACAAGATCCATGAGCCAAAGAGTTGCTCTTTTGCCCACTGTGGTGGGCTGTGCAGGCTGAAAATGGGTGAAGCCGAGGCACGGCATATCCTTATATTCATTTGCAAATTTTGCAACGGAGGCAATTGCATTAACAAGCTTTTTCTTGATAAGCAAAAGTGCCTCTCTCATTGTGATAACATCGGTGTTATCGCCCACATAGCAGCTTGTGGCGCCAAGGTGAATGATTGCCTTTGCCTTTGGGCAAAGATCTCCGTAAGCATGCACATGGCTCATAACATCGTGGCGAAACTGTTTTTCATATGCAGCGGCAGCTTCGTAATTTATATCCTCCGCATGCGCCTTAAGCTCGTCTATCTGCTCTTGAGTGATATCAAGGCCAAGCTCTTTTTCCGCCTCTGCAAGTGCAATCCAAAGCTTTCTCCATGTTTTAAACTTAAAATCGGGAGAATAAATATATTGCATTTCCTTGCTGGCATAGCGTGAATTAAACGGAGTGTTGTAAGTATTATTAGGCATTATTTTTCAAGACCCGTCCTTTTCATCATTTCTGCGTAAGCATCTTCAACGCCGCCAAGATCACGGCGGAAACGATCCTTATCAAGCTTTTCGTGAGTTTTGATATCCCAGAAACGGCAGGTGTCGGGGCTGATCTCGTCTGCAAGCACAATTGTGCCGTCTGATGTTTTGCCGAATTCAAGCTTGAAATCTATAAGCTCAACACCGATTGAAGCGAAATATTCTTTAAGAACATCATTGATCTTAAATGCCATATCTTTAATAGTGTCTACCTCTTCCCTTGTTGCAAAGCCGCAGGAGATTGCATGATATTCGGAAATAAGCGGATCATCAAGCTCATCGCACTTATAAGAAAATTCAATGGAAGGAGCAACAAAATCCATGCCCTCTTCAAGGCCGAGTCTTTTGCAGATTGAGCCTGCTGCACGATTGCGGATAATAACCTCAAGCGGAACAATGGAAACCTTCTTAACCGCTGTTTCACGGTCTGAAAGTTCTTTAACAAAATGGGTTGGAATACCCTTTGTTTCAAGAATTTGCATCAAATAGTTAGACATTTTGTTGTTTACAACACCCTTGCCTGCTATTGTGCCCTTTTTCTTGCCGTTAAAGGCAGTGGCGTCATCTTTGTAGTCAACGATAACCACATCCGGATCTTCCGTTGCCCAAACCTTTTTAGCCTTGCCTTCATAAAGCTGCTCTTTCTTTTCCATTTTTTTCATCCTCCGATATTCAAAATATTTTTAAACAAATTTAAGGCTTAAATGCCAAAAAACCTTTGCAAATTATTTGCCGTAAACAGTTTTGATTCTGTCAACAGCTTCAATTGTTTTTTCGTAATTACCAAAGCCCGTGAGGCGAAGATAGCCCTCGCCGCATTTGCCGAAGCCCGAACCTGGAGTTCCCACTACCTGGCACTTTTCAAGCAGATCATCAAAGAATTCCCAAGAGGTCATTCCCTGAGGAACGGAAAGCCAAACATACGGTGAATTTACCGCGCCGTAACAAGTGAAGCCCGCTTCGGTGAGCCCATCATAAATTGTTTTTGCATTTCTTTGATAGTATGCAAGAATTTCTTTAATTTCCTTTTGGCCCTGCTCGCTGTAAACTGCCTCGGCGCCTCTTTGTGTGATATAGCTTACGCCGTTAAACTTTGTTGCCTGCCTGCGTGCCCAAAGAGCATTAAGGCTTGTGCCGCCGAATTCAAGATCCTTAGGAACAACGGTGTAGCCGCAGCGAACGCCGGTGAAGCCTGCTGTTTTTGAAAACGAACGAAATTCAATTGCACACTTTTTTGCGCCTTCAACCTCATAAATCGACCTAACGGAGCCGTCCGTAACAAAAGCCTCATAAGCAGAATCATAAAGAATAACCGCACCGTGCTCAATGGCATAATCAACCCAAACCTTAAGCTGATCCTTGCTTGCGGCAACGCCGATGGGATTATTTGGGAAGCAAAGATAAATAATATCCGGCACCTCGCTCGGAAGCTGAGGCATAAAGCCGTTTTCGGCAGTGCAAGGCATATAGATAATATCCGTTCTGCCGCTCATAATGTTTGAATCAAGATAAACGGGATATACGGGATCGCAAATTGCAACCTTGTTATCAAGGCTGAAAATATCGCCGATGTTTCCGCAATCCGATTTAGCACCGTCCGAAACAAAAATCTCGTCCTCAGAAATATCAAGGCCACGAGCCTCATAATCATTTTTGTGAATGGCTTCAACAAGGAAATCATATCCGTGCTCGGGCGGATAACCTCTGAATGTTGCCTCGTTTGCCATTTCGTCAACAGCCTTATGCATAGCCTCAATAACAGCGGGGGCAAGCGGCTTTGTTACATCGCCGATAGAAAGGCGGATAACCTCCTTATCGGGATGAGCCTCCTGATACTCACGCTGCTTTCTGGCAACCGTTGAAAACAAATAAGAGCCTTCAAGCTTTAAGAAATTGTCGTTAATCTTCATATTTTAAACCTCCGTTTTTAATTATAATCAATCTCGCCGGTAAAAGCGTATTCGGCAGGGCCGGTCATAAACACACTGTCTGCCTCATTACCGCTCCAGCTTATTTTTAAATCGCCGCCGAGAAGATGAACCGTTAAATCATTATCGGCCAAACCGTTAAGTATTGCGGCAACCGCCGTGGCACAGGTGCCCGTGCCGCAAGCAAGAGTCTCGCCGGCGCCTCTTTCCCAAACTCGCATTTCAATTTCTTTTTTGCTGATAACATAAGCAAATTCAGTGTTTACACGATCCGGAAACATGCTGTTTTTTTCAAACAATGGGCCGTATTTTTCAACGGCAAAATCACGCGGACTTCTATCTATGAAAGCCACAGCATGAGGATTGCCCATTGAAACACAGGTTATATCAAAATCCGCACCGCCGATTTGCACCCTTTTATTTATTACAGGGCTTTCTTCGCTAAGAACGGGAATCTCCGCAGCCGTAAGGATCGGCGCACCCATATCAACCTTTATAAATGCAACGTCGCCGTTTTTATCAAGGGAAAGAGTTATATATTTTACCTTGCCCATTGATTCGATTGTAAATTCCTTTTTATCGGTATAATGTTTATCATAAACATATCTTGCAACGCAGCGAATGCCGTTTCCGCACATTGCGCCGCGAGAGCCGTCTGCATTATACATAACCATTTCAAAATCGGCAATTGTGCCTTTTTGAATGTAAATAACACCGTCGCCGCCGATTCCGAAATGCCTGTCAGAAAGTTTTATTGCGGCATCCGATTGATTTTTTACTTTTTCCGTAAACAAATCAACATATATATAATCGTTGCCGCAGCCGTGCATTTTAGTAAACTTCATAAGCCCTATCCTTTCCGGCTTGCCTCGGCACAAAGCTTTTGAAGTTTGCTTTGCCGTGGCATGAGCAGACTGTAATATTTACCCTCCGCTAAGCAAGCCTGTCTAATATATCCATTGCAACAGCAGATATTTTTTTGCCGCTGCACATGCTTTCACTTTGCAAAAACTTATGAGCCTGCATTTCGCTCATGCCCTTAATGCTCATAAGTGCCTGCTTTGCTTTTGATATGTATTCGCTATCCTTTTCCGCCCTGCGTGTAAAGCTTGCTTTGCTGTTAGCAAGCAAAGCCACCGTTCGCACAAATTCCATTCTGTTTATCGGCAAAGGAAGTGTTATAAGATTTCCCATATACTGCTCAATACCGTTTTTTGAAAGAGCAATAACATCAAAACCGATTGGAAGCTGCTCTGCCAGTTCGGCCGCAGTCATGTCTCTCATCAGAAACGGGCAAACCACCACACCTTGAACAGCCGAGTTTGCAGCATCAAGTGCAGACGTGCCGAGCGCACAGACGCACGAAACATGAAAACCGTTTTTTTCTATAAGAGAACGAATGGACATAGCGGTTTCTTTAACCGGATAAACAACTATTATATCCTTCACGCCATATCACCTCAAACAAAAAACGAGCACCGCCGCAATCGATTGCCGATTAAATCTGCGACATACATATTTATAAGCCTATTATTTAATGTTAACTATTATAACATACCTATATATATGCAATCAATAGAAAAATAAATTAAAAATCCACGGCAATGGCAGCACTAAATTATCATTTATGCATAACAAAAGTACAAAAGCGCAATTGTTTCAATGCGAACCACGCAAAAAGGCGAGTGATCGTTCACACAAAATTATACTAAGAAAACATACTCAAAAAATCTTGTTTACAGCAATTTCCGTCCACTTAACCAAAATGTTTATTCAAAAGACGATCTTTTATTCCGTTTTAACCAAAAAACCGAGCAATTTTATTACATTTTGCACAATTATTCGCTTTCAGCAAAAATATCTTGTAACAAAGTAACCAAAAAACACTTGAATATTGGTTTGCAAGGTGCTACAATGAAAATGATAGTTAATATCATGGGCATAAAATATGTAAATTTGCCCATTCTGATAATTGTCAAAATTGAACAGTGCTTATGCACGGGGAGATGAGACCTATGGAGAAACTGAAAAAAGAATACGAATTTCCTATCTACCTTTTTAATAAAGGAGAGAATTACAGAGCATATGAATTCTTCGGTGCTCATAAGATAAAAGAGGATAGCTTTGCATTCAGAGTTTGGGCACCCGATGCAGTTGAAGTTTCCGTTGTGGGCGATTTCAACGATTGGAGCGAAAGCTCAAACAAAATGAAGCTGATTTCGCCCGGAATTTGGGAAGCTGTGATAGACGGCGTAAAAAAATATGATTGCTACAAATACGCAATTTCCGCAAAAGACGGCAGAGTACTTTACAAAGCAGATCCCTATGGTTTTCACAGCGAAACAAGGCCGGGAACGGCATCAAAAATTTATGAGCTGGGCGGCTATAAATGGCACGACAAGCCTTGGAAAAAATCTCAGGCAAAGGGCAGTATACTTGAAAAGCCCGTAAATATTTATGAAATTCATTTCGGTTCTTGGAAACGCAAAGAAAACGGAGATTTTCTTTCATACAGGGAAATGGCAAAAGAGCTTATCCCCTATGTTAAGGAAATGGGATATACTCACATTGAAATGATGCCGCTTATGGAATATCCTTTTGATGGCTCATGGGGCTACCAGGTTACCGGATATTTTGCTCCGACATCACGATACGGCACACCGGACGATTTAATGTTTTTCGTTGATGAATGCCATAAAGCCGATATAGGAGTTATTCTTGATTGGGTGCCTGCTCATTTTCCTAAAGACGCACACGGGCTTTATGAATTTGACGGCGGCCCGCTTTACGAATACAGCGATATGCGCAAGGGCGAGCATAAGGAATGGGGCACAAGGGTTTTTGATTACGGCAGAAATGAAGTTAAAAGCTTTTTGATTTCCTCTGCAATGTACTGGGCGGATGTGTTTCACTTTGACGGGCTCAGAGTTGATGCAGTTGCCTCTATGCTTTACCTTGATTACGGCAGAGAGGCCGGCGAATGGGTACCGAACAAAAACGGTGGAAACGAAAACCTTGAAGCGGTTGATTTTTTAAAGCAGCTTAACACGGCAATGTTTAAAGAGCATCCTGAAATCATGATGATTGCCGAGGAATCAACAGCTTGGCCGATGATAACAATGCCGCCGGATATAGGCGGGCTTGGCTTCAACTTTAAATGGAACATGGGCTGGATGAACGATATGCTTCGCTACACCTCCATGGATCCGCTTTTCAGAAAAGGCAACCACAACTGCATAACCTTTAGCTTTTTCTATGCTTTTTCGGAAAACTTTATTTTGCCGATAAGCCACGATGAGGTGGTGCACGGAAAAGGCAGCTTGCTCAATAAAATGCCCGGCGACTATGATATGAAGTTTGACGGAATGCGACTGTTTTTGATGTATATGGCAGCGCATCCGGGAAAAAAGCTTTTGTTTATGGGGCAGGAATTCGGCCAATTCAAAGAATGGGCATTTGAAGAAGGGCTTGACTGGCTGCTGCTTGATTATGAAAAGCATAAAAAACTGCTTGAATTTTCGAAAGAGCTTAACCACTTTTATAAAGACCATCCTCAGCTGTGGGAAATTGATTACGGCTGGGACGGCTTTAGCTGGATTTCAAGCGATGACAGCGCAAATTCAACAATAGCCTTCCGCAGAATGAGCAAAAGCGGAAAAGACCTTATAGGAATTTTCAACTTTACTCCCAACGAACACAGCGAATACAGAATCGGCGTGCCCGAGAACGCAACATACAAGGTTGTGTTTGATTCATCGCTGAAAAAATACGGCGGCAAAAAGCAAAGACTTTCCGGCACATACAAGGCAAATGCCAAAAAGCCGATGCACGGCTTTGACCAAAGCATCGGAATTAAGCTTGGTGGCCTTAATGCAATATTTATTGAAAAAGTATAAATAGGAGGAATATTATTTATGGCGCATAAAACAAATGTTGTTGCAATGCTTCTTGCAGGCGGCCAGGGCAGCAGGCTCGGCGTGCTTACAAAAAACATTGCCAAACCCGCAGTTCCTTACGGCGGCAATTATCGAATTATCGATTTCCCGCTTTCAAACTGCGTAAACAGCGGCATATACACCGTTGGCGTGCTCACTCAGTATCAGCCGCTTGAATTAAACGATTACATAGGCAATGGGCAGCCTTGGGACTTAGACAGACAAAACGGAGGCGTTCATGTGCTTTCGCCCTATGAAGCCATGGGCAGCAAAGAATGGTATAAAGGCACTGCAAACGCCATTTATCAAAATATTAACTTTATTGAAAAATACAATCCGGAATATGTTGTTGTGCTTTCAGGCGATCATATCTATAAAATGAATTATGCAAACATGATTGATTTTCATGAAAAAAACAACGCCGCATGCACAATTGCAGTGCTTGAGGTGCCGTGGGAAGAAGCATCACGCTTTGGCATTCTTGCAACAGATGAAGCAAATAAAATTTATGAATTTGCAGAAAAGCCCGCAGAGCCAAAATCAAACAAAGCATCCATGGGCGTTTATGTGTTTAGCTGGGACAAGTTAAGAAAATACCTTGTTGCAGATGAAAACAACCCGGATTCCTCAAACGATTTCGGCAAAAACATTATTCCGATGATGCTTGATGCCGGCGAGCGTATGTTTGCATTTCCGTTTGCCGGATATTGGAAAGATGTTGGCACTATAGATTCCCTTTGGGAAGCAAATCTTGATATTATCAACCCGAATGTTGATCTTGATTTAAGCGATCCCGGCTGGAAAATATACAGTAAAACTCCTGCGAGCCCACCGCACTACATAGGCAATAATGCAAAGGTTGAAAACTCATCCGTTTCAGAGGGCTGCGAGATAGACGGCAATGTTGATTACAGCGTTGTTTCAAGCAATGTAACGATTGAAGCGGATGCCGATGTGCGCTACAGTGTAATCATGCCCGGTGCCGTTATAAAAAAAGGCGCAAAGGTTTACTATTCAATAATTGCGGAAAATGCCGTTATTGAAGAAGATGCAAAGGTTGGCGAAATTCCCGAATTGCTCACCAAGCCAGAGGATTGGGGCATCGCGGTTATCGGCGCAGGCGCCACAATAAAAAGCGGCACACATATTGAACCGGGCAGAATGATAAATTCAAATGAGGAGGTTTCCGAATGAACGGCAAAAAAGTTTTAGGCATGATATTTGCCAATATTCACGAGGGCACGCTGGACAGCCTGACTGCCTCCAGAACAATGGGCTCTGTTCCGTTTTGTTCCAGATACAGACTCATAGATTTTCCGCTTTCAAATATGGTTGAAAGCGGCGTAACTAAAATCGGCGTTATCACAAATGCAAACTTCCAATCGCTTATGGATCATGTGGGCACGGGTAAGCCTTGGGATTTAAACAGAAAGAATGACGGCCTTTTCATTTTGCCGCCTTTTAACGTTGGCTCTGCCACAATGTGGGGCAACAGAATTGATGCTATTTTCGGAAACATGGGCTTTTTGGAACAAAGCAACCAATCATATGTTGTTATGTGCGATTGCAATAATGTGCTTTCGCTTGATTACGAAAAGCTGTTTGACACACATGAAAAATCCGGTGCAGACATTACCGTTGTGGGCGTTAAAGCCCCTATGCCGGATAAAATCGGCTCAATACTTTGCTTTGACAAGGTTGATGAAAACGGCAGAATCACCGAAATGAGCCTTGACCGCACAGACGGCGGCGATATTTACCACAGTGTAAACATCGTTATTATGAAAAAGTATTTGCTTGAAAATCTTATCACACAAGCTCATTCAAAAAACAGGATTTCATTCCAAAAGAACGTGCTTATGGCAAATGTAAACGATCTTGATATAAGGGCATACGATGCAACCGATTCGTTTATCGGCACGGTTTCCTCAGTGCAGGCTTATTATGATGTTTCAATGAAGCTTCTTAAAGACGAGAGCAGGCACAAGCTTTTCAGCAAGGATTTTCCCGTTTACACTAAAGAGAGAGACGATATGCCCACTCTTTACGGCCCCGAATCAAGCACAAAGAATTCACTTGTGGCAGACGGTTGCATTATTGACGGCACTGTTGAAAACTGCATTATTTTCAAAGGCGCAAAAATCGCAAAAGGCGCAGTTGTTAAAAATTCAATTCTTATGCAAGACACTGTTATCGGCGAAAATTCAAATTTGAATTATGTAATATCAGATAAAAATGTGCAAATTAAAAGCGGTGTGGAGCTTTCAGGTGCTCCTACATTTCCTGTGACCTTAACTAAAGGCACACGAATTTAACGCTTTGGAGGTAAATTATTTATGAAAGTTTTATTTGCTGCTTCTGAGGCAAATCCTTGGATGGCATCCGGCGGGCTCGGCGATGTTGCAGGCTCACTGCCGATTGCGCTTCGCAAAAGGCTTATTGGCTGCAGGGTTGTTTTGCCGCTTTATGAATCCATAAAGCAAAAGTTCGGCGACCAACTCACCTTTATCACTTCAATTTCGGTGCCCGTAAGCTGGCGCCGCCAATATTGCGGAATTTTTGAGGCAAAGCTTAACGGAGTTGTTTTCTATTTTCTTGATAACCAATATTATTTTAAGAGAGACGGAATTTACGGCCATTATGACGATGCCGAAAGATTTGCTTTCTTTGCAAGAGCTGTGCTTGAAATAATTCCGGCAATCGATTGGAAACCCGATATAATCCATTGCAACGATTGGCAAACTGCGCTTACTCCGCTTTATTACAGTTGCTATTATGCAAACAGAATGGGATTTGAAAACATCAAAACAGTTTTCACGATTCACAATATTCAATATCAGGGCAAATACGGCAACGAGTTGCTTGAGGATGTGCTTGGAATAGGGCCTGAGCATTACGACCTTATTCAGTATGACGGGCTTGTTAATTTCCTTAAGGCAGGCATTGAATGCGCAAACAAGGTTACAACCGTTTCGCCAACATATGCAAAGGAAATTCTTGATCCTTGGTATTCATACGGGCTTGACCCAATTCTTAACCAACGCTCATGGAAGCTTTGCGGCATACTTAACGGAATTGATACAGTAAGCTATGACCCTGCAACAGACAAATCACTTTGGAAAAACTACAATGCAGATGATTTTTCCGCAAAGTCTGTTAACAAAACAGAGCTTCAAAAAATGATGGGGCTTGCCGTTAAGCCCGATACTCCGCTTGTTGGCATAGTAACAAGGCTTGTTGGCCACAAGGGAGTAGACCTTATGCGTGAGGTGCTTGAAAAAAGCCTTTGGGAAAGAGATATTCAATATGTTGTGCTGGGATCCGGCGAATGGCAATATGAAAGCTATTTCAGAGAGCTGCACGATAAATATCCCGATAAAGTCGGCTTGCGCCTTGGCTTTGTGCCGGATTTGGCAAGAAAGATTTATGCCGGTGCCGATTTATTCCTGATGCCAAGCAAGAGCGAGCCTTGCGGACTTTCGCAAATGGTTGCATTGCGCTATGGCACACTGCCAATAGTTCGTGAAACAGGCGGACTTAAAGACTCTGTTACAGACAGCGGCGACGGCCAAGGAAACGGCTTTACATTTAAATCTTATGATGCTTATGATATGCTGGGTGCAATTTACAGAGCCGTTGATGCATATAACAACAAAGAATACTGGCCAACTCTTGTTGAGCGTGCTTTGCGCTGCGATATGAGCTGGGGCAAATCGGCAAATGAATACATAAAAATGTATAAATCCTTGCTGAAATAAGCATATAACAAAATGCAAGGCGCCTCCAAACGGAAGTGCCTTGTGTTTTTATTACAGTATTTCAATCAAACCGATAAAATAAGCATATGGAAACAATAAAAAAAGAAGATTATACTTTCGCGGCAGATATAGAAAAAACAAGAGAATATTATAAAACAAATTCATTGTGTGGCTGCTCTTGCTGCCGCAATTACTATGCGCAAATCAGAAACAAATTCCCGAAATTGAGCGATTTTTTAAGCGATTTCGGAATTGATATTTCAAAGCCCGATGAAATAATCAGTATTGAAACGGATAGCGAAATAAACTATATGAATATTGATTACACAGTCTGCGGGAGCATAGAAAAGGCAGGGCAAAACGAAATTGAAATTTATGATAATTTGCCTTTGAAAATAATTGTAACCGACGGCTTTGTCAGCCCCAACGGTCAGCACGGTGAATATTTTACAATTTCCGTTGAAGGCATTGAA
The DNA here is from genome assembly GCA_900539775.1 of uncultured Anaerotruncus sp. GTDB lineage: Bacteria > Bacillota > Clostridia > Oscillospirales > Acutalibacteraceae > Eubacterium_R. Next base: position 41,758 of record UQDL01000005.1, read on the forward strand.
CTACCGTGGTTTTTAAACGAGCCTTTTCCGAAACCGATTACGAAAAGCCCTAAATTTAAACATAAAAATTTATTGCGCAAAATATTTAAGAACAGAACAAACTGAAAACCGCAGATTAGGCGTTGGCGAAATCTGCGGTTTTATTTATTCTCCCTTTTCTTTTGGCTTTTTCATTGTGAGTGAAATGCGTTTTTTTGCAACATCAACCCCAAGCACCCAAACGGTGACTATATCGCCCACCTTGAGCACATCGGATGGATGCTTTATATAGCGATTTGTTATTTGCGAAATATGCACAAGCCCGTCCTGATGCACGCCCACATCAACGAACGCACCGAAATCAATAACATTGCGCACCGTGCCTTTAAGCTCCATGCCCTCTTTCAAATCCTCAATACCCATAACATCTGTTCTGAGCATAGGCTGAGGCAATTCTTCACGAGGATCTCTGCCGGGCTTGCCAAACTCAGAAACAATATCATTAAGGGTCGGCTCACCTATATCAAGCCGAGCGGCAAGAGCGCTTGTGCCCTGTGTTTTAACCGCTGCTTTGATTGCAGAAATATTTCCGCTGCGAACATCGCTTTCGGAAACACCGCAAATTTTGAGCAGTTGCTTTGCCGCAGGATAAGATTCCGGATGCACTGCCGTGTTATCAAGCACTTCTTTGGATTCTGATATTCTTAAAAAGCCGGCACATTGCTCAAATGCTTTTGGGCCAAGCTTAGGCACTTTTTTCAATTGCGAGCGAGAAGTAAATGTGCCGTTTTCTTCTCTGTAAGCCGCTATATTCTTTGCGATTGCGGATGAAACGCCCGAAACACGCAGCAAAAGCGACGGAGAAGCCGTATTTAAATCCACACCAACGGAGTTTACGCAATCTTCAACAACACCGTCCAGTGCCTCTGAAAGTTCTTTTTGCGGCATATCGTGCTGATATTGACCGACGCCGATTGCTTTTGGGTCTATTTTAACAAGTTCTGCAAGCGGATCCTGCAAGCGCCTTGCTATGGAAACCGCCGAGCGCAAAGAAACATCATATTCCGGAAATTCCTCTGCGGCAAGCTTTGATGCGGAATAAACGGATGCTCCGGCCTCGCTGACAACCATATAAACAATGCCGCAATCAAGCTCTTTTATAACGTCTGCGGCAAAAACCTCTGTTTCATGTGATGCAGTGCCGTTTCCTATTGCAAACATTTTAACATCATATTTCTTTACGAAATTTTTTATTATTCTTTTTGCCTCTTCCGTTTTGTTGTGCGGCGGAGCACAATAGATAACACCCGTATCAAGCACCTTGCCGTTTTCATCAACAACGGCAACCTTGCAACCGGTGCGATAACCGGGATCAAGCCCGATTGTAACCTTTCCTTTCACAGGCGGCTGCATCAAAAGCTGAGCAGTGTTTTTTGAAAAAACCTTTATGGAATCCTCGCAGGCACGATCGGTTAGTTCATTTCTGATTTCCCTTTCAATGCTTGGAAAAATCAGGCGTGAATAAGCATCATCTGCCGCATTGCGAACCAAATCTGAGCTTGCAGAAGCATTTTTAACGTGAAGCCCCGTGAGCACGCTCAGTCCGCTTGTTTTATCAAGCTCAAGCGACACTTTAAGAAACCCTTCTTTTTCGCCCCTGTTTATGGCAAGAATTCTGTGATTTGCAACCTTTGAAACGGGCTCTCGATAATCGCCGTATGCCTCATAAACGCCCAAGTCATCTTTTGCACCCTTAGAAACAATGTCGCCATGTGCACGGCAAACATATCGCAGCTGCTTTCTTCCTGCCGGATCATCAGAAATCATTTCTGCAATAATATCCTTTGCACCCTGAATTGCGGCTTCACAATCCGGCACCTCAGCATTTAAAAATTCATTTGCATATTCAAGCGGTGCAAACCCCTGAATTTGCTCATATATTTTTGCCGCAAGCGGCTCAAGCCCTTTTGCCTTTGCCACAGATGCTCTTGTTTTGCGTTTTGGCCTGTAGGGGCGGTAGATATCCTCAATTTCCGTTAAGGTTTTTGCATTTGAAAGAGCCGCTGCAATTTCCTCTGTCATTGCGCCCTGCTCTTCTATTGAAGCGCAAACCTTTTCTCTTTGTTCCTGCAAAGAGCGAAGATATTGCAAGCGATCATAAATTTGCCTGAGCAGCTGATCATCAAGCGAGCCGGTTGCTTCCTTTCTGTATCTTGCAATAAATGGAATTGTGTTTGCATCATCAATAAGCTGCACAGTATTATCAATCTGCCACTGCTTTAATTTAAATTCTGCGGAAAGAATTTCGTTTATGTTCATTTTGTTCCTCCGAACAGGCAATTCATTTGCCTATCCACTTTTTCTTTTTAAATATAACGGCAAGCACCGTAACAACCGTTATCGAAAGCAAAATCACAAATAAGTATCCGTGCTTCCAATAAAGCTCCGGCATGTTGCGAAAATTCATTCCGTACCAGCCCACTATAACCGTAAGCGGAAAAAATATTGCCGTAACAACTGTGAATATTTGCATCGTTCGGTTTGATTTTATGTCTATATAAGATTGGTATGCATCCTGAAGATGCACCACAGATCCGCTCAGCATGTCAATATCATCACGCAGGCGGATTGTTTTTTTTGTGAAGTTTGAAATGTAGCGCAAATAATTGTCGTCGAAAATTTCATTTTCGTTGTCCTCAAGCGCATCGCCTATATCAATCAGCTGCTCATAATAATTTCGCATAGTGAGCAATTCTTTTTTCATATGCAAAAGCTGCAAATTAAAATTGCCGCCCACTCTGTCGTGAAGCACAAGTTCCTCAAGCTGAGTTATTTCATAGCCCATATCCTCAATTGTGTTTGAATCGCTGCTTGTTAGGCAATCCAAAAAAGCATATATCAGCTTTTCAAGCGTTATGTTAATCGGCGAATATCTGCCCAGGCATTCCATAAATTTATCCCGTGTGGAGCAATCCTTATCATGCACATCAACAACTATCAACAAATTTTTTTTGATAAAAAGCGCAACGGAATCACGCTCGCCGTTTACATCATCAGGATTTATTACCGCAATTTTCGTGAAGCAGTAGTCATCAAAAACCTCTGCTCCGAAACGGGAGTGATAATAAAAATTATCCGATTTCAGCATTTCGGCAGTTGCGGCAGCAAAACCGAATTGCGAATAAATGCGTTCAAATTCCGAAACTGTAACATATCCCGCAGTAACATAATGATTGTCTATTTGATCTGTTTCAACCGTTGTTACATCATCCGAAAACTGATAAAACATATCTGCTTACACCAACCCTTCGCCGAAATGATTCGCCCGACGGCAACCGGCGGGCGATGCATTTTAATCAATAATTTTCTGCCTTGATTTCAAAATATGCCTGCGGATGAGCGCAAACGGGGCAAACCTCAGGTGCAGCCTTTCCTATAACAATATGGCCGCAGTTTGAGCATTTCCAAATCTTATCTTCATCACGGCTGAAAACAATTCCGTTTTGCACATTTTTCAGCAATTTAAGATATCTTTCTTCATGCTCTTTTTCGATTTTGCCAACCTCTTCAAAAAGATAAGCAATATCATCAAAGCCCTCTTCCCTTGCATCCTTGGCAAAGGCGGCATACATATCGGTCCACTCATAATTCTCGCCGTTTGCGGCATCCTGCAAATTAACCGCCGTGCCGGGAACAGAATTGCCGTGCAACAGCTTAAACCAAATTTTTGCGTGCTCTTTTTCATTCATTGCAGTTTCTGTGAAAATAGCCGCTATTTGATTATAACCGTCTTTTTTAGCCTTTGATGCATAATATTGATATTTGGTATGCGCCTGGCTTTCACCTGCAAATGCTGCCATAAGATTGGCCTGAGTTTTTGTTCCCTCTAACTTTTTCATATAAAGCACTCCTTAAAATATTGCGGCGAAGCAAATTAAACGCCGTTTTTTCTAATTTTTGTAACTAAAAGCACAAATATACTCCAAACAGCTTGGAAAATAATAACATTAACAGCCGTTAGCTGGCTCATACCGCCGGAAAAGCCAAGAAGCCCCGCAACACCAAAGCCGATTGCACATCCAAAGGTACAAAGCGCAGAAATTGTTTTTTCCGTGCCCACAAGATTATCGGCGCCCAAAACAGATGCTATAAAGGCCTCTGCCGTGCCGTTGTGAACGGAATACGCCGGGCTTTTTTCGGCAACTGCACCGCTGTATTTTTCAAAGCTGCGGCCGTTTGATGCCGTCATAACTCTTATAAAGCCCTCAGGAACATCAAAAATATTTTTAAGGCTTTCTTCGTTGATATAAGGATCACAGCTGCGCAAAATGATGGTTATGCCGCTGCGCTCAAGCTTTTTAAGCAACTTTTTAAGTGACGGATCTGCCTCATAGCTAACTATAAACATTGCCATAACCTTGCCTGCAACGGCAAGATAAAGTGCCTTTCTGCCCTTGCGAGTATATTTTCTTTCATAATCCTCTTTCGGCACTGTTACCCCGTGGCGAATAAGCAAATCACGATTGCCTACAAGAACTTTCTTTTGATATATCCATGCGGAGGTTCCCATTTTGTCTTCATACACAATATCCTCTGCCTGCGGCAATATAGATTGCTTGCCTATAATTACATCATCAAAAACATTTGCAAGCGGGCTCTTTATTTGCATAACAACAGCGGCCGTTTGCAATATGGCATCATCAATTTTTGCCCCGTTAAAGGTTTTAATGCCGTGCAAATTGCAAGAGCGAGAGCTGAATAGATCTGCTGCTTCCATAACAAGCGCATTTGAATTATGAACATAATGTGCGCCCTCAAAGCCGCATACCATTGCTCCTTTTTTTGAAAGCGATTTGGAAATCTGCAAAAGCGCATAATTAGAGGCAAACAAAGTTATTGCAGGGCACGAAATAATAACACCCGCCGTTAGCAGATTAAATGCTTCGTTCCAATTATGTTTAACGATTCCCATAACTGCAAACATAATCAAATTTATGCATATAAAAACAGGTGAAATCACCTTTGTGATTTTATCCGCAGGCTCATATGCAAATGAAATTTCCAAAAAGCTTGTGGGAAAATCGGTTTTAACACTGTATTTTAAATAAGGCTCTCCGTCAAGCATATTTTTTGAGATTATTCTTGCATCCACTTCGTTCACAATATCCTCAACGGTTGATTTATCCCCTCTGCCGGTTAAAAATTCAAAATTATCAATAACCCTCACAACGGTTTCACGCCTGCCCATCTCGGCTATAATCAAAGCAAAAGCCGCCGCCGGCGAAAAAAGCGTGCCTCCGTCATAAACCAAATCGGGATTTGCCAAAAGTGCTGCCGTGTTTGCCATTGCAATCACAGAGGCAAGTGTTATCGGAAAATAAAAATTTATTCCCTTTTTGAAATTAAAGCCGCGCAATAGCGAGCCTATATTTGTTATCATTACGGCTGCATAAATTATGATTGCCGTTAAATAATAGTTAAAATCATTATTTAAAAACGGCGGCAAATATGCCGTGTTTTTAAGAACGGTTAGAAAAAGCAAAAGTAATCCGAAAACAATCGTAAATGAAATTCGCAGTTGAATTTTTGTTTTAAGCTTGAAAAGGCTTTCAAGCGTTTCCGTGCGCTCACTGCTTTTTCTGTAATCATCAAATTTTATTTTTTTTGCTCGGCTTTTATCGTCGCCCTCAAATTCTTCCGGAGTAAACAATCTAAACTTGTTTACCTTTTCCTCTCGCCTGCGGCGAAGCTGTTCCTCTGCAAGTTCTTCATCTATAACCGGCACTTCGTCAACTTCGTCATCAAAACCCGTCATTCTGATTTGATCCGAGTTGTCATATTCTTCATTTTCGGCAATAAACTGCGATTTGTTATCCCTGTCTTTCGAAAGCATAACTCGTGTTTTATCAAGTTCTTCAACCGCAAGAATTGTTGGTATCTCCTGTAAATCAAGAGTTTTATCAAATCTTGAACGGCTTTTTATGGTGGCTGCCTTTTCAATGATTTTCGGAGGAGCAGAGCCGTATTCCGCATCTGAAGAATAGCTTTTGAAAAACTTTTTTGCCTCAGCTTTTTTAATCGGCACAACCGCCGTTTTATCCGTTGCGGGCACCTTTGCCGTTTTCTGCTTGTCAAGGCTTGGCACAACGGCGGTTTTCCCTTCTGCCGGTTCCTGCTGCCTTGGCTTTGCTTTGCCCGGCACATATGGCTTAACAGCCGCATCGGAATTGCCGCGCCCGGTGTTGTTTTCAGATTTCGGAATAAAGGTTTTTACAGTCTCCGGCTCAAGAGGTTCATCAACATTTTTGATTTCCTCCTTTGCCAAAGCAGATTTTTTATCAATGCTTTTAAGCACCGCCTCTGCTTCTTTTAATATTTCTTCAATAGAAAGATCTCTGTTTTCACTCATTTAAACCACTCATCACAAGCCAAGTCTTTGCTTGGCGATTTCATACATAATAACAGATGCCGCAACAGATGCATTAAGGCTGTTTACATTGCCTCTCATAGGAAGAGAAACGGTTACATCGCATTTTTCTTTAACAAGCCTGCCGACACCCTTGCCCTCACTGCCGATAACAAGAGCCGCACCGCCGGAAAAATCTGTTTTGCACCACGGTTGGCCATCCATATCTGCAGCATAAACCCAAATATTTTTCTTTTTTAAATCATCAATGGTTGAAGCAAGATTTGAAACCCTTGCCACCTTAACATATTCAAGCGCACCGCAGGCAGTTTTTGCAACAATGAAATTGAGCCCGGCATTTCTGCGTTTTGGAATTATTACACCGTGCACTCCGCAAGCCTCTGCCGTTCTGATAATCGCACCGAGATTGCGGCTGTCCTCAATCTCATCACATATGATAATAAAAGGAGCCTCACCTTTTTCTTCGGCAAGTGCAAGAATTTCATCAACGCTGCTGTATTCATGGGCCGGCACGTTTGCCACAACGCCCTGATGATTTGCACCGCCGCACATGAAATCCAGCTTGCGTGAATCAGCTTCCTTAATTACAATGCCTTTTTCACGAGCCATTGCAACGATTTTGTTTACAGAGCCCTCTCTGCTGCCCTTTGCAATTATGATATTTTCAATTTCTCTTCCGCTTTTAAGCAGTTCTGCCACAGCATTTCTGCCGATAACTATATTATCATTCTCAACAAATTTTGGGTTTTTATTTTCCTTTGCCATTTTTTATAACCTTTCGCCGAAATTATAATTTATCGTTTTTCGCTCCGCACAAGTAATCAGAGCTGTTTGCCGGCTTTATTTCAGCCATTTTTAAATGCCCGAACACAGCCGATAATTAACGCTTTTAATAATTTTAAATATATAGTTTATTATAACATTATCCCAAATGAGTTTCAATCAAAAAAAGCCAACCGTATTAAATATAATTCGGTTGGCAAATAATTAAAGCCTTACGGGAATATTCATTTCTTTAAGGTATTTTTTCAACTCCGGAACAGGCAATTCGTTAAAATGGAAAAGACTTGCCGCAAGCACGGCATCTGCTTTGCCGTATGTAAATGCATCATAAAAATGTTCTTTTGCGCCGGCACCGCCCGATGCAATAACAGGAATTCCCACACTTTCTGAAACAGCACGGTTTAATTCATTGTCGTAGCCTTTTTTTTGCCCGTCACAATCCATAGACGTAAGCAAAATTTCACCCGCACCTCGTTTATAAGCATCCTTTGCCCATTCAACGGCATCAATGCCCGTTGGAATTCTGCCGCCGTTCAGATAAACCTCCCAGCCTGCGCCGTTCCTTTTAGCATCAATAGCGCAAACAACACATTGGCTTCCGAATTTATATGCAGCTTCATTTATAAGATCAGGATTTCGCACCGCCGCCGAATTTACGGAAATCTTATCTGCACCGGCTCTTAAAAGCTCTTTAAAATCATCAACGGTTTTAATTCCGCCGCCAACCGTAAACGGAATAAAAACGCTGTTTGCAACACGCTCAACAATGTCTATCATTGTGCTTCTGCCTTCGTGTGTGGCAGTTATATCAAGCAACACAAGTTCGTCGGCACCGGCTTTGTCATAAGCGGCCGCACACTCAACAGGATCGCCCGCATCACGCAGATTAACAAAAGAAACACCCTTAACAACCCTGCCGTTTTTCACATCAAGGCAAGGTATAATTCTTTTAGCATACATAATTTAAACCTCCGCCTTTGCAAAATTTTTAAGCAACTGCAAGCCGATTTCTCCGCTTTTTTCGGGGTGAAACTGCGTTGCAAAAAGATTTTCTTTTTCAATGGCACACTCTATTTCAACTCCGTAATTTGTTTTACCTGCCACAACAGCACTGTCTGCTCCGTTTAAATAATAAGAATGAACAAAATAGAAATAGCTGCCGCTCGGAATGCCTGCAAAAAGCCTGCTTTGAGGCTTTGTTTCAACAGAATTCCAGCCAACATGGGGCACCTTCAACTGCGCATTGCCCGGAATTAAAGAAATGTTTCCCGAAAGAATTCCCAAGCCGTTTGCGCCGGGGCTTTCTTGGCTGCTTTTAAAAAGCAGCTGCAAGCCAAGGCATATACCCAAAAAAGGCTTACCGGAAAGCGCCGCATGCTCAACCGTTTTATTAAGCCCCTTTTTCCTCATTGAATCCATGGCATCGCCAAATGAGCCTACTCCCGGCAAAATCACTCGTTCTGCCGACTCGATCACCTTGCAATCCGAAGTTATAACGGACTGCTCGCCTATGAAATCAAGCGCTTTTTTTACGCTCATAAGATTTCCGGCGCCGTAATCCACAATAGCAATCATATTTTTGCCTCCGTTAATTATAGTTTGCCGTAGTTTGTTGTTATAAGATAAATTTTATCATATCGCACAAAGCATTTCAACATAAAATCATTGACAAATGCCCACTTTTGATATACAATCTTTATACCGCACGGAGACGTATCGAAGTGGTCATAACGGACATGACTCGAAATCATGATGCCCCCTGAGGGACGTGGGTTCGAATCCCACCGTCTCCGCCATAAGCCTGTTGCAATTATTAAATTGCAACAGGCTTTTTGTTGTTTTAGAGCTTATGCGGTGATATAATAAACTTAAAGAATAAAACACAAGAGGCTTTGAAACATGAGTGATTGGAATTCACTGATGAACTTCTTGATTTGGTAAAATCAGTTTTTCCCATACAGGCGGATTCTTCCGTCATTTTAAAAATGCCGCATTTATTTTTTATTGCAAAAAAATAATTCGGCACAAAGCGAGCCTAAATTCCCCGGAAGCTTCAACGCCGTGCCCGCTTAGCAATTTCAAAACGATAAAATCAAAATGATAATCAATTTTAAGGAGAAATTCATGCAGTTTTGGCTAACAATGATGATATGCGGTTTGATAACGCCCGCCATTATGATTATCGGCGGAAATATGATGCAAAAGCATTGCCCAAAAGACATCAACACTTTTTTCGGATACAGAACTGCTCGCTCAATGAAAAATGCAGACACTTGGAAATTTGCACATAACTATTGCGGCAAGCTTTGGCAAAAGGTTGGATGGATTATGCTTATTCCGTCTGTTATCGCATTTATTTTAATTTATAATTCAAGCGAAAAAGTAACAGCAATTGCCGGAACAATTACTTTAACAGTTCAATGTATTGCTTTGATTGCAACAATTTTTCCAACGGAAAATGCATTAAAAAAAACATTTAATGACGACGGAACCCGCAAATAATTTTAATTTTTAAAAGAATAAAAAGGTGAAAAAATGAAAAAACTGTTTTTAACCTCTGTTTTTGCAAAAACGGCAAAAGATTTCACCCGCTTTTACGGCAGCACAAAAGGCAAAAGCGCAGTTTTAATACCAACGGCCGCAAAAGCCGAAGGAGGCAACTCAATCTATATAAGAAAACAACGCCGTGTTCTTGAAAAGCTTGGGCTTAACATTTGCTTGCTTGATATTTCGGCAGCCGGCAGCAATGAAATTTCTGCAAAGCTGCAAAATTCGGATATTATTTATATCGGCGGCGGAAACACTTTTTATCTTTTACAAGAGCTGAAAAGAAGCGGTGCAGACAAGCTTATAAAAAAACAAGTGCTGCTTGGCAAGGCATATATCGGCGAATCTGCAGGGGCGGTTGTTGCAGCGCCATGCATTGATTATATTGAAGATATGGACAAAAGAGACGCAGCTCCGAATTTAAAAAATTGTTCGGCGCTTGGTTTGGTTGATTTTTACACACTGCCGCATATGAACAGTTTTCCTTTCATAAGAGCTTCACGCATGATAGCCGAAAAGCATTCAAATGATTTAAAGCTTTTGCCGATAACAAACAGGCAAGCTGTTTGCGTTTGCGGCAATGAAATCGAAATACTCGGCAAACAGCTGCAGATTTAAAGCAAGCGAATTTTTCCGCATTGTTTTTAACGGCAAAAACACTTTATCACATGAATTGATGAAGCTTTGCATTCGCTATTGAAAATCAGCAAAAGATATATTATTATAGTAAAGGGCAACGGTGCTTTCAGCTCCGTTGTTTTTTGTTTGGAGGAATTATATGAATGTTTTTGAAATATTGGGTCCCGCAATGGTTGGGCCTTCAAGTTCACACACGGCAGGCGCCGTAAGAATCGGATATATTTGCGGAAAACTGATGGGCGAAAAAAATCATAAATGCAGACATTGGACTTTACGGTTCATTTTTACTGACGGGAAAAGGCCACGGCACTCCGCAGGCACTGATTGCAGGCTTGCTTGGAATGAAGCCGGATGATGCCCGCATTCCGGATTCCTTTGAAATCGCAAACGAAAACGGACTTAAATTTACCGTGGGTGAGGCCAAGCTTAAAGAAGCCCACCCGAATTCCGTTTTACTTAAGCTTGAGGGAAAAAGCGGAAAAAAGCTTGAAATAATCGGCGAATCAATAGGCGGTTCCATTATAAACATTGCTCAAATAGACGGGCTGCCCGCGAACATTTCCGGTGATTACCCAACGCTGATTGCAAGCAATATGGATGTGCCCGGAATGGTGGCAAAGGTTTCCGCCGTGCTTTACAGTGCAAACTTAAATATTGCACAAATGCATCTTTACAGAGCGTCACGAGGAAAAAACTCCGTGCTTATTGCGGAATGTGATCAAGAAATTCCCGAAAAAACAATTAAAGAAATAGCAGATATCAACGGCATAGTTAAGGTTTCTTACCTGAGCCTTGAAAATTAACGGCACGAATTTGCCGTTTCTAAAAGTAACAAAAAATTCTTATCTAAGGAGCAGAATATGCCATATCATTCAATTAAAGATATTTTAAACATTTGCAAAAGCACCGGCTGCGAATTTTGGCAGGTTGTTTCGGACGAACAAACACAGGAGGCACTTTCCACGCCAAACGCTGTTTTTGAGGAAATGCGCCAAATGTATCACATCATGAAAGCCACCGTAAATGAATATGATAAATCTGCCGTTTCCGCAGGAAAAATGGCCGGCGGAGGCGGAGAACTTCTGCATAAATACAACAAAAACGGCAACAAATTGCTTGGTGATTTTCTTTCGCTGGTGATAGAATATGCTGTTAAAACAGCTGAAAGCAACGCTTGCATGAAACGAATTGTTGCGGCACCGACTGCCGGAAGCTGCGGAATAATTCCCGCCGTTTTCATTGCATACGAGCAGTGCTTCAATGCAAGTGAAGATGCCATTGTTAAAGCGCTTTTCACCGCCTCGGGAATTGGCGAAATAGTGGCGGAAAATGCCTCAATAAGCGGTGCGCAGGGCGGCTGCCAGGCTGAAATCGGCACTGCGGCAGCGATGGCAGCAGCAGGAATTGCTTATCTTGAAGGCGGAAATGCGGAATGCATTTCAAACGCTGCCGCCATTGCGCTTAAAAATATGCTGGGCTTGGTTTGCGATCCTGTTGACGGGCTTGTTGAAGTGCCATGCATTAAGAGAAACGCACTCGGCGCATCCAATGCCGTTACTGCCGCTCAAATGGCACTTGCCGGAATCAAAAGCGTTATTCCGGCAGATGAAGTTATAGATGCAATGTTCCAAATAGGCTGTTCCCTGCCGGCATGCCTCAGAGAAACCTCACAGGCCGGGCTTGCCATAACGCCAACGGCATTAAAAATTGAAAAAAAACTCCGTTCAAAAGGAACATTACGCTGAATGTTATAAAATGCGATAAGAAAACCGCCCTGCATATGCAAGGCGGTTTTTGCTTTAAGATTATATTTTTAAAAATGATTTGATTTAAAAATCAGTCTCTGCCAAACAAATCACGAGTGTAAACCTTGCTTTGAACATCATCAAGGCACGAATCATAGCGGTTTGCAATTATCGCATCACTTTCGCATTTAAATTTATCAAGGTCGTTTACAACTTCGCTGCCAAAGAATGTGGCGCCGTTTTCAAGAGTTGGCTCAAAAATAATTACTTTTGCGCCTTTTGCCTTAATACGCTTCATAACTCCCTGAATTGAAGACTGCCTGAAATTATCGGAATTAGACTTCATTGTAAGGCGAAAAACGCCGATGGTTACATTCTTTTCCATTGACGAATCATATGTATTATCATCATCATAGCTGTAATATCCTGCCATTTGCAAAACTCTGTCTGCAATGAAATCTTTTCTTGTTTTGTTGCTTTCAACAATGGCAGACATCATATTTTGAGGCACATCCTCGTAATTTGCAAGCAATTGCTTTGTGTCCTTCGGCAGGCAATAGCCGCCGTATCCGAATGATGGGTTATTATAGTGAGTGCCGATTCGCGGATCAAGGCAAACGCCGTCAATAATTTGCTTTGTATTTAAGCCCTTCATTTCCGCATATGTGTCAAGCTCGTTGAAATAAGAAACCCTGAGTGCAAGATATGTGTTTGCAAAAAGCTTAACAGCCTCGGCCTCCGTGAAGCCCATAATCAGAGTGTCTATATCTTCCTTAATTGCACCTTCTTTAAGCAAATCGGCAAAGGAATTTGCCGCCTTAACAAGCCGCTCATCTTCCATATCTGTGCCGACAATTATTCTTGACGGATAAAGATTATCATAAAGTGCCTTTGATTCACGAAGAAATTCAGGGCTGAAGATTATGTTGCTGCAATTATATTTCTTGCGCACATAAGCTGTGTAACCAACCGGAATTGTGGATTTAATAACCATAATTGCATTTGGATTATTTTGCAAAACAAGTTCTATTACCGCTTCAACGGCAGAAGTATCAAAGAAATTCTTTTTACTGTCATAATTCGTCGGAGCTGCAATAACAACATAATCCGCATCCTTATAAGCCGAAGCGCCGTCTAATGTGGCGGTTAAATCAAGATCCTTTTCCGCAAGATATTTTTCGATATATTCATCCTGAATTGGAGATTTGCGTGAGTTTATAAGCTCAACCTTTTCAGGAATTATGTCAACGGCCGTAACCGTGTGATGCTGTGATAATAATGTGGCTATGGATAAGCCTACATATCCCGTTCCTGCAACTGCTATTTTCATACTTTTTTCCTTTCGTTGCGGCACAACGGCCGCAGTGTCTTTACTAAACATTTTATACTACTTCGCCGTTTTTAGCAAGCCCCATTATATAATTATTGCAGGGCATAATCTTTTTTGAAAGAGGCATTATATGGCGTGGTTCGTTATTTTTGCTAAAATGATAATCTTGTTGCGGACACAAATATGTTTATGATAATGTCGGAAATTTGTTTAAGGGAATCAGTGATTCCGATATCGAAACAACTTATGTGTATTCCGATGTTGGTATGCTGTGTAAAAAATCCATTGATATTTACAATTACTACTATGGAAATAACGGGCAATGTGATAAAATAGATATTATGGGAAAGCCATTGTTGATTATGATTACAAGGTTTCAGACTCGGACATTTTGGGATTACCTTGGATAGGCTCTCTTTTTACTAATTTTGCAGGATATATATATGGTGTGGACAATATAAGAGATTCCTACGTCAGCATCTATAAAGTTTTTAATAGCCAGTACAGTGGCAAAAGCTGTATTAGATTTTGAGATAGATTTTGAAAACGGTCATTTTTGGGGGATAGAAATATGAAAATATATTATTTCAGATACAAAAATTTTAGCGAAAAGCTTGCCAGTGGTTTTATGTCATTTCTTTCCAATTTGGCGATTCCTATTGTTTCGTTCTATGCAATTATATTTATTTTGGGTCTGCTTGGTCTGTTAAAACGTATGCCACTTGAATTCTCTTTTGTGCTTTTTTCTTTGTCGATTGTTATAGGAGTAATTTGCGCAATAAGGTATTGTGTATGCTTTAAGGGCGTTACTCTCTACGACTCATATATGGAAATAACAACACAAAATTTAGGATTTGGAAAGGAAAGGCCGAAAATAAAAATAATGTACTCGGATATTGCAAGTGTGTTTAACAACACTTACAATTTAAGATATAACCGCAAAAAGGCTCGAAAAACTTTTATTGCAGGTGATCTTTCCGATTATATCGAGTTGACTTTAAAAGGTGGTAAACAATTCTGTTTTTCGGTATATGATCAAACCGAGTTTTTAGATGAATTGTTGAAAAGAAGAGAAATGATTGATAAACAATAATCTCATCCTTTTTTGATTTTTTGGGAGATGTTTTCTCAATTTTTCCGAGTTTTCCCAAATTGTTTCTTAATCTGGTATTGGGTGCCCCGGAGCATATTTGGGACTCTTTGAGTAACGGATTTGACAAAATAAAAATCGGAGAGTTTGTTGTTAATGCATCGATTTGGTTTACTAACAGCTTTTTGGAAATTGCGGCAAAGTCAACATTTTGGGGCGCATTTGCTTCGTGGGGGATTGGAATTTTCCCTGCAGAGTTGTCTGTTATATTTTTAGGTTTAGCAAATGACAAAAGTTTGTCGCCCGGTCAAAAAATGACGGTATTGTTTGTTGATGGAATTGCAGCAATTGTTTCTAATGCAATTTCTTTTCTTGTTGCTGCGGTGGAGCCAAGTAAAGCTTTTGCAACAACAGTAAATGTTATAAGTTTCTTTTTGCCGGGATTGACTGATGCAATAACTAAATATATCATCAGAAAGAAGGCTTGAAAATATGAAAAAGCTTATGATGGCAAAGAAAGGCCCTTTGGTTAGATTAGTAAGTCTTGTAATGCAAATATTTGTTATTTGTCCTTTGTTGTTTTTAGTTTTGATCATTCCCACCTTTGCGATTGCCGATGCCGCAAATTTAGAAGACAAATTCTTAGTTTTTAAAATTGTATTTTTACTGTGCAATATATTATATATTATAAGAAACAATATTGTTAAAATTTACGATAACAAAATAATTATGCGTCTTTTTTTGTGGGAAAAAAAATCGTTGAACTGGAAGATATAAGCGATTTGCGGATCATCACATATAAAGAACTGCGAACAATGATATTTAATGCAAGCAGTACCGATCCGTTAATAACTAATACGTTTTCATTTGTTATACCGATGGGTAACTTTGTTACATTCAAAAATAAGTTCGGAAGAGATGTTATTATAGGTGTTTGGAGTTATAAAAAACTGTACCAAATACTGAATGAACATATAAATGTTCCTGTTAGAGAAGATATCGAGAATGAAAATTTGAATGCTTTGGATGCGCCCGGCGGTAATAAGATGCAGGATATAAAACCCAAATCCGAAAAACTGCATGCTTCAAATAATGGCAGAGGCGTGTATAACATGATTGTTAAAATGCCTTTGGGTGAACACATAAAAATGTTCTTTAGGTATTTTTATGTAACAATATTGGGACCGCTGTTCTATGTTCTGTTTTTCGGTTGGCAAAGCGAAAACGCAGAAATAGGAATACCGAGGTTTGTTTGGGCGGTTCTTTTCTTTGTGGGTTCTGCCGTTGCTTATTATCGGATTATCAGTGTCAGAGTAGATACGGGAAAGGCCGTAATCAGGCTGAATTTGTTTGATAACGGTGATAAAGATGTTATTAGATATAATGGCTTGTCTAATTTGGGCTATGTAAATGATATCGCAGAAATAGAGCAATTAAAAACGGATAAATCCAAATTTGCGATTGTTACTCCGTATTGTGAAAATCATATTGATAAAATAATCAGATTTGATTTGAAAAACAACATTTCCGTTGCAATATCCGTAAGCGACCCTGAAACTCTTTATGAGGTACTAAATGAGGCATCGGATTAGATCTTAAGTGTTGTTGAAATACAATAAAAGGCTAATCAAATAAGCTCAGTTCCAATGCATATGCTTATTGTTTGAACTGCCCGGTTTCTTTTCATGATGTACAGGGAACAACACCCGAACTGTCAATCAATTTAACGGATGTTATATCCTTAAGATTCAAAGGCCTTGTTTTTAAATACTGAGGAAAATGTTATGAAATATAAATATAAGTTTTCATATGGAAGTATATCTAATTATCTTCTTAGCCAATACATTATAATGAGTATGAATTTTTTTATATCCCTTTGCTTCGTTTTCGTTGATTATCACTTGTATAATTTACTTGCAGAAAAATTCAGCAAACAAGCAACGCCATTGCTTATTATCCAAATAATGTGCTTTGTTTTAACAAGTCTTTTTTTTGCATATATGGTAGTTACTTTTGTTATTCCTAAAAGGGTAATTTTAACCGATAGTTCTATTTATATTAGAAAGTATTTCTGGGACCTTGCAAATTTTTCCAGGGGATTCAATGATAAGATACTTTTAAATGATGTGATAGAATGCAAGAAATATGACGGCAAGAGGCCTCGTTGGGATCGAGACCGACCATATGCTGTCCCTTTTTTTGAATGGGATGATTTGGTTGAAATCGTGCTCGCAGGTGAGAGTGTGTTGGGTCTGAAAGATGATAAGGTATATCTTGTCCCTATACAAAATTCAGAAGATTTTATAAAAAGGGTTAATGAAAGAATAACGAGCAATTGTCTGTAGCCAAAGTAAATCCGCTGCGTTATCGCAGATATTATTATGATGCCGAAACGGGAATGTACACCTTTTTTTGGGTTTTGACAAGCTTGTTACTTGGTGGATTTGTGGATGAATTAGGAACTAGAGATAAAGCAGAATATATCATATAATTGGTATTATTTATTGTTTGTGGATTGGAGTAAGATATGAATGAAAACACACAATGGCCTTTTCGACTGTCTGTGCCTTCAATGAATTGCATAGCTGTTATTACCGTGGTTGGCAAGCTGATATTCCAAAGAGTTGGAACTTATGCAAATTACTATGGTGGAAGGTATAGTATGATGGAATTATCTGCTATTGCACTTCCTTTACTGATACTGATTGTACCAATTTTTAACAGAAAATATCGTGAGATGTGTTGGAACAAAAAAACACTTATGTTAACTATCGGTATTTTATTAGCAAGTGTATTATTAATCACAATAATGTATGCAAATAAGAACTATTATTACACACTTTGGTTTAAAGAAGGCGGATGGACACGCGAAAACTGTCCGCCGATTCGGTGGGATTTTTGGAATATTATCGGTAAAACAGCATAGCGCAATAAAATTGTCCCTACAAAAAAGGCTGCGTTTTTGACGCGGCCTTTTTTGTTGAATACCAACCAAAAATTTTAATTTCACGGAATTCGGTGAAATTAAAATAAAATTTGCCCCTTGCAACGGAAATAAGCAAAGATAAAAACAGCTTGCCTTGCTTTATGAAAAAACATTCAATAAGCAAGGCAAGCTGAATTATTTGAATTTTTAAGACATGAAATAACATATTTATAGGCAACTTCAAACATATAGTGAAAATGCCAAAGAAGCCTAATATATGCTAAGCAAAAGTATTAAATCCTATGTTGGCAAAGATAAAGAAAAGGCAAAAGCCCAATACCGAGAATCAATTGATTTCCTTATGGCTTTGTTATAATTACTTCACCTAACAAAATATAATATCTTTTCAACATCTCGCTTTGCGGATAAAGCTGCCTTATATTCCTCTCCTTTAGGATATCCTGCTGCCACAAGTGAAATTACTTTTTGAGAATGCGGAATTCCCAGCAAACGTTCTAATTTATTATCCATATCAGGTTCAGAGCCCCATATTATATGACAAGATAAAATATCAAAAGCATTTAACGAATATAATAAATTCATTATGAAAATTCCGCCATCAACATATACCGTGTTTCTTTCATATTCATTTTGATACAAACTCAAGTCTCCGGCAACTGCAAATATTACGGCAGGCTTTTCAAAGCCATTAAATCCACCATGCATCTTCATTATTTGGATAATTTTACTGTCGTTTATACATGCATAGATTCTTGTTGCTTGTCTGTTACATGCACTTGACATCCAATTTGTTTCATATGCCTCTATGACATATTTTAATTCATTACCGTGCATTGTTGGTGATGAAAGCCAAATCTTTTCCTCAAACTTTTCAAAATCATTATCAAAATCAAACATTTATTGTACCTTTCAAAGCGCCTGCAACAGAAACAAGCCGTTTATTCAAACCGAAAAACGAGAACAACTCACAGTCTTAACGAGTTTGTGTGCTAAGTCAATCCGTTATCTTGTTTTTTGTTCAAAATCGCACATTATTTTATTGTGTCATTGTACTGTGTGCACTGTTTAATAAATATTACCGGTTTTGTAGGAAACCCCAAATTACTGCCACTTCACTTTTACAAAAAACATTTACACAGCATCTCCGGCTTTTTTAACACATTCTCTTTTTATATTTCAAGCTTTATTTAACGAGTTAGAAACAAAGCTTCTGCAATATCCAAGATCTGCTTGCACCGCTTGCTTTTGCCTAATCCTCAATTCATCAAAACTATCTTATTTTCTTTGAGAGAGTGCCCTGCGGGCAAACATTTTCAGGGTGCTCGCCTGAGGGATGAAATGTTGGCACAACCTGCTCCACCATTTCAACTATATTCTCACTGTTATCAAAAGCGGCTGCGGCAAGCTTTTCAAGATTTTTCATGAATTCCGCCACATTAAAAGGAATCGGTTTGCCGATATGAATAAGCTCACTTTCCGTTTTTTTCATGTCCTCTTCTTTCATAAGGCATTCCTCATAAAGTTTTTCACCGGGGCGCAAACCCGAATATTCAATCTTAATATCCACATCCGGCGTATAACCCGAAAGCCTTATAAGATTGCGCGCCAAAGAATCAATTTTAACGGGTTCTCCCATATCAAGCACAAATATTTCGCCGCCCAAAGCATATGTGCCCGCCTCAAGCACAAGGCTTACAGCCTCCGGAATAGTCATAAAATATCTTACGATATCCGGGTGTGTAACGGTTACCGGGCCACCTGCCTCGATTTGCTTTTTAAATAAAGGTATAACCGAGCCGTTACTGCCGAGCACATTTCCGAAACGAACGGCAACAAACTGCGTGCTGCTTCTGTTTTCGTTATTTACGCTTTCGGCCATAAGCTCACCGGCATTTTCAGAATTAAGCTTCACAAGCTCCTCTTCCGGATCATCACAAATTGCCAAATGAGAGCAAACAGACGGAAGTAAATCCGTTCTGCCCGTTTTACTGATGGCATCCATGCTTTGAATAACCATTTCGCAAAGCCTTTTGCTGGCACCCATAATATTTGTTGGGTTAACAGCCTTGTCCGTGCTGATAAGTACAAAGCGCTCTGTGCCGTTTTGCATTGCGGCATAAGCGGTTTTATATGTGCCTATAACATTATTTTTAATTGCCTCATTAGGGCTTGTTTCCATAAGCGGCACATGCTTGTGTGCAGCTGCGTGATAAACAATTTGCGGCTTATATGTTTCAAACACGGAATTTATGCGCTTACTGTCTCTTACCGAGCCGATAAGCACCTTCAAATTTAAATCTGCGTACTTTCTTTTAAGCTCTTGCTCAATATCATAAGCATTGTTTTCATAGATATCAAAAATTATGAGCTGCTTTGGCCTGTGAGCCGCAATCTGCCTGCAAAGCTCGCTGCCGATTGATCCGCCGCCGCCAGTTACCAAGATGGTTTTGCCGGAAAGATAATCAAAAATCTCATCCATATTAACCTTAATGGGATCTCTGCCGAGCAAATCCTCTATTTCAACCGGCTTCATTTTGCTGAGCAGCCTTTCGCCGTTTGCAATTTGATAAACGCCCGGCAGGCTCACAAGCTCACAATTTGTTTCCTTGCAGATATTAAGAATATCTCGCTTATTTTCTGCAGAGGCAGACGGAATGGAGAAAATAATTTTATTTATCTCATATTTTTTTGCCGCTTCAAGAATGCAGGTTCTGTCGCCCACAATCTGCACTCCCTCCGTATAACGGCCTTTTTTGTTTGGATTATCATCAATAATGCAGCAAACACGCATTGATGTTTTATCGGATGTTTTTAATTCTTTTATCAGCATTTGCCCGGATCTGCCCGCACCGATAATCATAACATTTTCGCTTGCAAGCGATTTTTGGCGATTTTTTTGGCGTTCCAAATTGACAAAGCGATATAAAAATCTGACTCCTACAACAAGAATAAGCTGCATCACACAGCCGCCTATATAATAAGAGAACGGCATTCGCATAAACAGCAGTGTAATTCCGACGCACTGAAAAACAGTTGTTATAAGATTTGCAACCATAATTCTGTTTAACTCGCTGAAGCTTGCAAAGCGCCACACGCTGTTATACATTTTGAAAAAGAAAAACACAATTATTGAAAACACCGTGTAAATAGGCGCAAATTTCAAATAAGCACCGTAATACGCAACCGGAATGGAACTGAATTTGAAATCAAACCTTACAAGCAATCCCATTAGATAAGACAGATTAACCGCAATAACATCATATATTGCAAGATAAAATGCAATCATCTTCCAATGCTCTATATTTAATTCTCTGAGTATTTTTCTGTATGTTTTCATACATTGACCTCTCCGAAAACAATCCAAGTAATAATCAGCTTTGTAAACAGCCGTATCAGTAATCCCTGCTTGCTCTGAAATTATCTGCTGTTGCGACAAAACCGAATGTTTGCCTGCTGTTTGCAAGCTGCAAAGAGTGCGTATCTTATTGCACAATACCGTATGCAATCAAAACAGCATCGGGTGTTATGTTATAACGTAATCTTGCGCACAGCAAAAGTAAAATTCAGGCACGCTGTTGCCTATTTCTTTTTATAATATGAGTAATTATATCCGTATCTTTTTGAATGCCTGCTCGGCAGCGATTTTCCGTTGTATATAAATCCTATAATTTTTGAATCTGCGAATTGAAGCTGTTTCAAAGTGTCCGAAACATTTTTGAATTCGGCAGAACCGTTTTTAACAACGATCAAATAGCCATCCAAATAATTTGAAAGAATCATTGCATCCGGCACGGGAAGGACGGGCGGAAGATCAACAATGATATAATCATAATAATTTCTGAGCACCGCAAGCAGCTCTCGCATTTCTTTTGATTCCAAAAGCGTTGTGGGATCGGGAGGAATGTTTCCCGCAGGCACAACCGCAAAGCCATATTTGCTGACATTGAAAATACATTCATTTATGCTTTTTTCGCCAACGAGATAATCGCTTAATCCCGGGCTTTTTTTAATTCCCAGTTTGTGAGCAACGGTAGACAGGCGCATATCGCAATCAACCAAAGCAACCTTTTTGCCTATTTGGGCAAATGAAATTGCCAAATTAACGGAAACGGAGCTTTTACCGTCGCCCCTGTTTGGGCTTGTTATGCCGATGCACTTGGAATCGCCGCCGGCAATTGAAAATGCAACATTTGTTCTTAAAGATTTATACGCCTCTTGCACGCTGAACGGAGAATTGGGGGAAAGAAAAAACCAATCCGAACACAACCGCAAAAATCACAATGAGTCACCATTTTGAAATAACGGCTTTGAAAAGAGGAAGAAGATCTATTTCATCATTTCCTTCTCTTCTTGGCTTTTTTCTTTGAAATTATCCTTTCATGCCATTCTCCATTCATCGCAGGTTTAGTAATAAAAAAATCGTAAAAGAACGCAAAAAAAATCATGCCCAAACCGACAAAGCGCCGGTTATACACACGATATTTTGTACTATTTATACATATTTTAATGTACCTGCAGTATTAAAGTTATTTTACGAAAAAAAGGGGGTTATGTCAACATAATTAAGGCAATATTTAAAACAACTTATTAACTTTGTATTAAATGTATTTATATTTATTGCGCAATTGCACTGAATGTTATTTGTGTATATTTACTTTTTCGTAAAATGTAATGTAGTATTGTTTAAAAGGCCAATGAAAAGTTTTCATTGAATACCGGATTGTATTTCTTTTTTTACTTTTTTCACAAAACAATATCACCGGCCTTTCAAAATAAATCCTGTTGCATTTCCGAAAGGCACGGGATATAATTGAAGCTGATGGGGTGATTATATGGGGAAAAGGCCTACGGTTGATGATATTGCAAAGCACTGCGGAGTTTCAAGCGCAACTGTTTCCAGAGTTGTTAATCACAGAGAACTTGTTAAGCCGCAAACCGTTAAGCTTGTTGAAGATGCAATGGAGGCTTTGGGCGTTACACCGAAATATCGTGAAAGCTACATTGAATCATACAGAAAAGACATAATCGTTTTGGCGGTTGAACACACAAATCAAAGCTATTATTATGAGATAGTTCAGGGAGCGCTGGACAGTGCCGAGCTTCACGATTGCGATTGTGTGGCAACACAATTTTCGGCAAGCAAAGGCAATTTGCAGGATTTCATAAGATTTTTAAAAAATGTGCACGCTGCAGGTGTAATAACTCTTTCTGCATTTCCGGCAGAAAGCCTTGATGCAATTTCAGCGGCGGTGCCTGTGGTTCAATGCTGCGAATACAATCCGCAGGCAAAGCACCCTTATGTTATAACCAACAACTATGAATCGGCAAAAATAGCAACGGAATATCTTATTACCTCCGGCAGAAAAAGAATTGCCTTTTTAAACGGGCCGCTGAAATACCAAATGGCAGTGGAAAGAAGGCGTGGATATACCGCAGCACTTGAAGCCGCCGGAATGAAAATAAATCCTGATTACTACATTCAGGTGAACGGAACGCTTTTTGATGATGCAAGCGCTGCAGTGGCAAAGAAATTTGATTCAGGATTGATGCCCGATGCGATTTTTGCATCTTCTGATTTTTTTGCGGCAGCTGCCATAAAAGAAGCCGCAAAGCGCGGCTATAATGTGCCGAATGATATTGCCGTTGTGGGCTTCAACAACAGCTCTATTTCACAGATCACATCGCCCACAATAACCACCGTAAGCCAGCCGTCATACAAGCTTGGGTATTATGCCTGCGATATGCTGCACAACATGATTTCAAACCCCGATTTGAAAATAAAAAACCATATTTTGCCAACCGAATTTGTAATAAGAGAATCAACAAGGCTGAAACTCAGCAAAAGCGGCCAGGTATAAGGGATTGCGGCATTTGCAGTGCCCTTTAAGGCAGTCCTTAAAACAGTACCGTTCCGGCTCAAGTTCGGCAATTCCGCATTTTAAATTCAAGAGATTTTTCGCTTTAAAGGCAAGCTTGGCAATCATCTTTTTGCGCTGTTAAAAAGGCATAAAAACAATAAAATTTAACAGAATTAAACAAATAAAAAAGCCGAAACGAATTGGGAATGAAACCCTTTCCGTTTCGGCTTTTACCGTTTGATTAAAGCGATTTTGTTTTGATCTCTTTTTCAATCATTTCGGCAAATTCTTCAACGCTCATTGCGCCCTGTTCGCCGTCTTTTCTGGAGCGAACAGAAACTGTGCCGTTTTCAATATCCTTGTCGCCCGCAACAAGCATATAAGGAATTTTTTCCATCTGTGCAGAGCGAATCTTAAAGCCGATTTTCTCGCTTCTGTCATCTATCTCACAGCGAATTCCTCTTTCTTCAAGCTTATTTTCAACAGCTTTAAGATAATCACAATGCCTGTCTGCAATCGGAAGCAGCTTAACCTGCACGGGGGCAAGCCAAGTTGGGAAAGCGCCTGCAAAATGCTCTGTAAGAATACCGATAAATCTTTCGATGCTGCCGAAAACAACACGGTGAATCATAATCGGGCGGTGCTTTGCACCGTCTGCACCCACATATTCAAGTTCAAATCTTTCGGGAAGCTGGAAATCAAGCTGAATTGTGCCGCACTGCCATGTTCTGCCAAGGCAATCTTTAAGATGGAAATCAAGCTTAGGTCCATAGAAAGCACCGTCGCCCTCGTTAACCTCAAAATCATAGCCAAGCTCCGTAATGGCATCACGAAGTGCATCCGTTGCAATATCCCAATCCTCTTGTGCACCCATGGAATTCTCCGGGCGGGTGGAAAGTTCGATATGATATTCAAAGCCGAAGGTATTGTAAACACCGTCTATCAAACGAACAACATTTTTGATTTCATCTTTGATTTGCTCACGAGTCATAAAGATATGGGCATCATCCTGTGTGAAGCAGCGAACACGCATAAGGCCGTGAAGTGCGCCGGAAAGCTCATGCCTGTGAACAAGGCCAAGTTCGCCCATACGAAGCGGCAAATCTTTATATGAATGCATCTGCGTTTTATAAACAAGCATACCGCCGGGGCAGTTCATGGGCTTAATTGCATAATCTTCATCGTCGATAACGGTGGTATACATATTTTCCTTATAATGATCCCAGTGGCCGCTGCGCTCCCAAAGCGCTCTGTTAAGAATCATCGGTGTTTGTATTTCATAATAGCCCGCTTTGCGGTGAATTTCACGCCAATAATCCACAAGGGTGTTCTTCAAAACCACGCCCTTGGGAAGGAAGAACGGAAATCCCGGGCCTTCCTCCATAATCGTAAACAAGCCAAGTTCCTTGCCGAGCTTTCTGTGATCACGCTTTTTTGCCTCTTCAAGCATGGCAAGATGTTCCTCAAGCATTGATGCTTTTGGGAATGCCGTGCCGTAAACTCTGCAAAGCATCTTATTTTTGGCATCGCCTCTCCAGTAAGCGCCTGTGCAGTTTGTAAGCTTAAATGCCTTAACCGGCTTAACATCCATAAGATGAGGGCCTGCACAAAGCTCTGTAAATTCTCCCTGCTTATAGAAGCTGATTTTTTCGCCCTTTCCGGCATGTTCTTTGATAAGCTCAACCTTATAAGGCTCGTCTTTTTCCTGCATCATTTTAATTGCGTCTTCGGGTGCAAGCTCGAATTTTTCAAGTGCAAGCCCCTCTTTAACGATTTTCTTCATCTCTGATTCGATTTTTTCAAGATCATCCGGTGCGAAAGGAGTTTCCGTGTCAAAATCATAATAAAAGCCGTCCTCAATAGCAGGACCGATAGTAAGCTTTACATTCGGATAAAGTCTTTTAACTGCCTGTGCCATAATATGGGAAGCGGTGTGGTTAAACGCTCTTTTTCCCTCTTCATTATCAAAGGTAAGAATTTCAAGAGCTGCGTCATCTGAAATAACCGTGCGAAGATCTTTAACTTCACCGTTTATTCTGCAAACACAAGCATTTCTGTAAAGCCCCATTGATATGTCTTTTGCAATATCCGCAGCGGACATCGGCGAAGCATATTCTTTAACGGAGCCGTCTTTCAAAGTAATTTTCATAATTTTCCCTCCAAGCCAAACGGCATAATTTGTAAATTTAAAATGCGGATAAAAAAATCACCCTGTGATAAACACAGGGTGAATTATAAATCCACGGTTCCACCTGAATTGCGCAAAAGCGCCTCTCAATGCCTTTAACGCAGGCTTACGGCCGGTATTGGCGGCGCTCAGGGGCGGTAGCTTACGCTGCTTTATGCTCCCCTTTCAGCGGCGGCAAACAATGCCGGCGGGGTGCTCTCTGCCGATAAAGCGGATGCGCAGTTTTGATCCCATCAAAGCTTTAACACAGTTTAATTACTGCTTATGCGATAATTATAACATTATTTTTTGCGATGTCAACACCAAAGCAAAGCAAATTTTAAAACTTTTGCGCTATCCGCCGCACAACTCATCTTGACAGATACAAGATATGGGTGTATTATAAACAGGAAAGTCTATATAGCGTTGTATTATGCCTATACAAAACTAATATAATTTCGGTTTGTATTTAAACTGTACCTTTTCTGATGATAATTGATCAAAAAAATTTTATGAACAGAAGGAGGTGCTATTGATTATGAGTACACCGGTTGCCATTATAATTGCTGTAGTGTGTGCGGTTGTTTTCTGCATAGTAGGCTTTGTTCTCGGCTCAGTGCTGAAGCAAAAAGCAAACGAAAAAGAAATCGGCTCGGCAACACAAGAAGCTACCAAAATTATAAACGATGCGCTTCAGCAGGCAGAGCATACAAAAAAAAGCAGCCTTATTGAAGCTAAAGATGAAATTCACAAGCTGCGTTCCGATGCGGATAAGGAAATCCGAGAAAGACGAAGCGAAGTTCAAAAGCAGGAAAACCGCCTCAACCAAAGGGAAGAATATCTTGATAAAAGAGCCGATTCCATTGAGGCCAAAAACGAATCTTTAAGCCAAAAGCTTAAAGATGCAGACGATAAATTACTCGAGATTGATAGCATCAAGAAAAGCCAGTTTGATATGCTGGAAAAAATATCGGGCTTAACCCAAGAGGAAGCAAAGCACCAATTGCTTGCCTCACTTGAGGAAGAACTTGATACCGAAAAAAGCAGAAAAATTCTTGAATACGAGCAAATGGTAAAAGATCAAAGCGATGTGCTCGCAAAAGAAATTATAGCAACTGCCATCCAGCGCTGTGCAGCAGACCACACAGCAGAAACAACAGTTTCGGTTGTTTCACTGCCCAATGACGATATGAAGGGCAGAATCATCGGCCGCGAGGGCCGCAATATTCGCTCAATAGAAACAATCACAGGCGTTGAGCTTATTATTGACGACACTCCAGAAGCAATCACCGTAAGTTCATTTGACCCGGTAAGAAGGGAAATTGCAAGGCTCACCCTTGAGCGCCTTATTCAGGACGGCCGTATCCATCCCACAAAAATTGAAGAAATGTTTGAAAAATCAACCCGTGAGGTTAATGCAATCATAAAGCAAGAGGGCGAAAAAGCAGTGCTTTCGGCAAACTGCGGCCCGGTTCATCCGGAGCTTGTTAAGCTTCTCGGAAAGCTTAGATACCGCACATCTTACGGCCAAAATGTGTTAAAGCACAGCCTTGAGGTTTCTTACATTGCGGGCCTTATGGCAGCAGAACTCGGCGCAAACGAAAAGCTTGCACGCAGAGCAGGCCTTTTGCATGATATCGGCAAGGCTCTTGACCATGAGATGGAAGGCTCGCACATTGCGCTTGGTGTTGAATATGCACGCAAGTACAAGGAAAGCGAAGCGGTTGTTCACGCAATTGAAGCTCACCACGGCGATGTTGAGTGTAAATCAATTGTTGCCTGCCTCGTTCAGGCTGCAGATGCTGTTTCGGCAGCAAGGCCGGGCGCAAGGCGTGAAAACATTGAAAACTATATCAAGCGCCTTCAGCAGCTTGAAGAAATATCAACAAGCTTTCCCGGCGTTGAAAGAGCGTATGCAATTCAGGCAGGCAGAGAAATTCGTGTTATGGTTTCTCCCGAAGCGGTTAACGATGAAAGAATGCCTTACATTGCTCACGAAATAGCCAAAAAAATTGAAAGCGAAATGGAATATCCGGGCCAAATCAAGGTCAATATTATTCGTGAATCAAGAGTTTCGGCTGTTGCAAAATAATCAGATTTAATCTATAATAACGGCAGTGAATAAATCACCGCCGTTATTTTTTTGCACTGCGGCATTGCAGGAAATTCAATCAAGAAAGGGTTTTAATTATGATAAAACACATAGTATGCTTTAAGTTAAAAGACAACAGCCCGGAAAAGAAACGGGAAGCGGCAGAAAAACTGCTTTCGATGAAGGGCAAGGTTCCGATGATAAAATCAATTGAGGTTGGCACGGATTTCTTATGCTCCGAGCGCTCATATGATGTTATTTTGCAGGTTACTCTTGAAAACAGGGAAATGCTTAAAGCCTATCAAAATGACGAATATCACTGCAGCTGCGTTAAGCCGTATATGCACGATGTGCGCGAAGCATCTGTTGCAGTTGATTACGACATTTAAAAATTAACAAACAACGCCGAAAAAGCGCATCAATCAGCCGAAATTGATGCGCTTTCACTTTTTTTGCCATAATTTAGTTAAAACTGCCTAAAATATGCGCAATATATTTTAACAAACAAATTGATTGCAAGGCAAATTGCCATTGATTACACGGCATCTATATGCTATAATTATAAATAAATATATTATATTTTAAATATAAGCTATTAACCGTATCGGAGGATCAAAACTTTGGAAAAAGAAAAAGAAAGAGAAATCGAAATTGATCTCGGCAAAATTTTTCACATGATGAAAAAAAGAGTTATATATATAATTCTTGCCACCTTAATCACAGGAGTGCTTTCCGGCTGCATAACGGAGTTTTTAATTCAGCCTAAATATTCCGCATCCTGCACAATGTATGTTTACAGTAACACAGACAGAGTAAGCAGTTCTGCATCAATCGGCCAGAGCGAGCTTTCGGCATCTCAGCAGCTTGTAAACACATACATAGAAGTGCTTAAAAGCAACTATGTGCTTGAGGATGTTATCAGCACACTCAACCTTGATATGACCACAAAGCAGCTCAGAAGCATGCTTTCATTTTCACAGATTAACGAAACGGAAATCTTTAAAGTTACCGTTACGAGCACAAATGCCGCTCAATCCGCAGATATTGCAAATGCAATTGCAAAAACAGCGCCGGATGCAATAGTTAAAAAGATTAAGGCGGGCGGCGTAAGCGTGCTCGACTACGCAAAGGTTCCTTCTGCCCCGTCTTCACCTAATCTTAAGAAAAACATCTTAATCGGTGCAATTGCAGGCTTTGCGGTTTCATTCATCGGCTTCTTTGTTTATGAGCTGTTTGACACCACAATCACAACCGAAAGGGATCTTGAGCGTGCATTCGACATTCCCGTTATCGGCAGCATACCAAGGCTTGTGCCATCTGCCTCAAAAGCAGGTGACGGCAGCACAAACGGCGCCTTGGATTCCAAGAAAGGAGGCAAAGAATAATGGCACTTTTTGAAAAGAAAAGAAAAAACACTCCGGCCTCAAAGGCTTTTTCAAGAGAAGACACTAAAAAAATACTTGCCCCCGATTCTCCGTTCGTTATCAAGGAAGCATATTCTTCTATCAGAACAAACTTGCTCTTTATGCAAAAAGGCGAAAAATGCCCTATTTTCGTTGTTACAAGCCCAACAGCCAACAACGGAAAAACAATTAACAGCATTAACCTTGCCGTTTCCTTTGCACAAATGGGAAAAAGAACTCTGCTGATAGACAGCGATATGAGAAACCCCACAATTCACAGAATGTTTTCCATTCCCGTTAAGAACGGGCTTTCTGAAATTCTTGCGGGACTTACGGACAATATCACCGTTTCAAAAACGGAAATTGAAAATCTTTCCGTGCTTACCGGCGGCAAAATTCCGCCGAATCCTGCCGAGCTTCTTGCATCATCAAGAATGGATAAACTGCTGGAATTCGTTAAAGAGCATTACGACTGCGTGTTTATTGACACGCCTCCCGTTAACCTTGTTACGGATGCCACTGTTTTTGCTCAAAAAACAACGGGTTACATTATGATAGTTAAATCAAATGCAAACGATTCGGCAGATGTTAAAACAGCCGTTTCAAATCTTGATAATATCGGCGGCAACATTTTGGGCTTTATTCTCAATGATGTTACATCGGATAAGAACAGATATTATTCATATTACAGAAAATACGGCTACAAGTATAAATATTCTTATGGATACGGAGAAAAATAACTCCGTTTCGGAATTCAAATAAGGTTGCGTTCATAATGAAAAAAAGAAAAGCCATTCAGCTTACAATTGAATTCTTTGTTGATTTGTTTTCTTTGGTTATTGCCACGGGAATAAGTTATGCGATTTCGCTTTGGATAGATAAAATTCCCACATTAGACAGAGAGGAAACGCTCACCTATTTTGTGCTGATGTTTGTTGCATACTGCCTCATATTTTTTGGCTTTTCAAACTCGCTTGATCTTACAAAAAGAGACAGATTGATGGAAACAGTTTCCGTTATCAGAAACAGCCTTCTGATTTTCATGACCTTTGCCGTGCTTTTGATGCTTGCGAAAAACAAGCTTATAACAAGCCGATACCTGTTTGTGCTTTCGCTTGCATTTTTTATAGGTTTTTCTCTGTTAAACAGATATATTTCAAAGCATGTTATGTTGTTTCATTCCGCAAATTCAAAATTTGTGAATCTTGCGGGAGTTATAACAATTTACGACCGTGCGGAGGAATACACCTCCAAGCTTGATGAGGACTGGCTTCGCAGAATAAAGGGAATCGTCCTTATTGACGCTCATAAAAAAAGCGGCAGCTATTATTGCAAGGTTGGCTCGGAAAATGCGGCAAAAGAGAAAAGAGTTTCGAACATAAATGGCATCCCCGTTGTTGCAAATCTAACGGGAGTTCTTGATTGGGTTCGCAGCGAATCGCTTGATGAAGTTTTCATAAATGTGCCTTATAAATACGAAAAATCCGTTGACCGCATAGCCGAGGAAATAGAGAGCATGGGTGTTACCGTGCACATAAACCTGCCCTCTCTTGAGCATTATATAGACAACAGCGAATTTGACAATGTTGAGCTTACGGTTGCAGGCGGATACCCAACGGCAACATTAACCGCAGCACCGCCGCTTTCGTTTTCTGCCGGAATTATGAAAAGATCTTTTGATATTTTCGGCGGCCTTGTAGGCAGCATTATTTCACTGCCTATAATTCTTATAACGGCTGTTCCGCTTTTGATTGAATCCCCGGGTCCGCTGATATTCAAACAGCAGCGAGTGGGCAAAAACGGGCGTATTTTTAACATTTACAAGCTTCGCTCAATGTATACGGACGCAGAAAAGCGCAAGGCGGAGCTTATGGCAAACAATAAAATGAGCGGCTTTATGTTTAAGATGGATAATGATCCGAGAATCACAAAGGTTGGCAAATTCATCAGAAAAACAAGCATAGACGAGTTGCCCCAGTTTTGGAATGTGCTCAAGGGCGATATGAGCCTTGTGGGCACAAGGCCACCCACGATAGATGAATTTGATAAATACGAAAGCCACCATAAACGCCGCCTTTCCATGCGCCCCGGAATAACCGGAATGTGGCAGGTGAGCGGCAGATCAGATATCCAAAACTTTGAAGATGTTGTTCGGCTTGACTGCGAATACATAGATAATTGGTCGCCGGCGCTTGATCTTAAAATATTATTTAAAACGGTTTGGGTTGTGCTGAAAGGAAGCGGGGCTGAATAAACACCCCGTTTTCTTTCATTTAGGTGAATATAATGAAAATTGCCATGATAGGACACAAAAGAATACCTTCCCGTGAGGGCGGAGTCGAGATAGTTGTTGAGCAGCTTTCAAAAAGGCTTGTTCGGCTCGGCTGCGATGTTACTGCATATAATCGCAGCGGCAGCCATGTTTCCGGAAGCGAATTTTCACACGAAGCGCAAAACGAATTGTGCGGAATAAAAATTAAAACGGTTAAAACTCCTCAAAGCAAGGCACTGAACGCTTTTGTTTACAGCTTTTTCGCAACGGTAAAAGCACTTTTCGGAAAATATGATGTTATTCACTATCACGCAGAGGGCCCTGCCGCAATGTGCTTTATTCCGAAGCTGTTTGGAATTCGCACCGTGGTAACGATTCACGGGCTGGATTGGCAACGCTCAAAGTGGGGCGGCTTTGCCACAAAATATCTTAAATTCGGCGAAAAGGTTGCCGCAAAGCATGCAGATAAAATCATAGTTTTATCCCATGCCGTTCAGGAATATTTCAGAAACACCTATGGCAGAGAAACCGTTTATATACCAAACGGAATTGAGCCTCCTGAGCCCGAGGGTTCTGCCGTTATTGAAGAAAAATACGGAATTGAAAAAAACAAATATATCCTTTACCTCGGCAGAATTGTGCCGGAAAAAGGAATTCACTATTTAATGGATGCTTACGCAGATATAAAGTGCGATATGCCGCTTGTTATTGCCGGCGGATCAAGCCACTCACAGGAATATTTTAATTCTTTAAAGGCAAAGGCAAATGGAAAAAATATTATTTTCACTGATTTTGTTGAGGGCAAAGTGCTGAAATCGCTTTATTCAAATGCATATATCTATGTGCTGCCAAGCGATTTGGAGGGTATGCCCATCAGCTTGCTTGAGGCAATGAGCTATTCAAATTGCTGCCTCACATCCGACATTCCGGAATGCACCGAAGTTTGCGGCAAAAATGCCGTTTATTTTAATAAGAGCAATGTTCAAAGCCTTAAAGAAAAGCTTGAAGAACTGATAAACAATCCACAAGAGGTGCAAAAATATAAAAACGGTGCCTGCGACTACATACTTTCAAAATATAATTGGAACAGTGTGGCACAAAAAACGCTTGAGCTTTACAAGGGTGAATAAATGAAAATTCTTATCATAAGAACATTTCCGGGATATATGAATGTTAAAAACAACACCTACAACATTCAGGAAATCGGGCTTGCAAAGGCACTTATCAGAAAAGGCCACATTTGCGACATAGTTTTTTGGACCGATAATGCCCCGGAAACAATAACATATAAATTTGACAGCGATAAAGAGCTTAAAATATTCTACCTAAACGGCAAAAATATTTTAAACAATGCCATATACAAAAATATTGATGAACTTATATCGCAATACGACATTATTCAGCCGGCTGAGCACAATCAAATCTACTCTGCCTTTTTGGCGAAAAAATACCCCCAAAAAACAATTATCTACCACGGTCCTTATTATTGCGACTTTAACAAGAGATATAATCTGCTTTGCCGTTTTACGGATCTTTTTACGCTTCCGATTTACAAAAAGCACAACACACCTTTCATTGTGAAAAGCCGCCTTGCAAAGGAGTTTCTTAAATCGAAAGGAATCAATCCCGCACGCATTTCGGTTTGCGGAGTAGGAATAGACACCGATGCATTTTTGAAATCCGATTTTTCGGAAATTCCGCAAGAAATCGAAAAAATTTCAAGCATAAAATGCGATATCAAATTGCTTTATATAGGCAAAATCGAGCCTAGGCGCAACTGCCTTTTTTTAGCAGATGTTTTAAAAAAGCTGCGCAAAAAAGGCATAAATGCCGTTTTGGTTGCAGTGGGCAACGGAAAAGAAGATTATTGCCAAAACTTTGAAAACCATATAGAAGAGCTTGAACTTGAAGATTATGTTTATAGAATAAAAGCGGCAGAGCAAAAATACCTTTCCTATATTTACAGAAACACGGATGTTTTTCTGCTTCCCACCGCTTATGAGATTTTCGGCATGGTTTTGCTTGAGGCAATGTATTTCGGCAAGCCGGTTATAACAACGCAAAACGGCGGCTCAGATATGCTTATTGAAAACGGCAAAACAGGCATTGTTGAAAACGAATTAAATGCAAAAAAATGGGCAGAGGATATCATCCTTGCCACAAAAAACAAGAAACTCGGCAACAATGCCGCAGAATACATAAAAAATAATTCCACATGGGAACTTCTTGCCGATAAATTTATTGAGGCATACAAAAACATATAACAGTGCCGCATGCCGGTGGCACTGCGTAGGGTTTTCGGCAATCGCCGGAAAGGTGAAAAAATGAACGAAAGCAAAAGAATTATTTGGATAGACAATGTTAAAGTTATTGCAATGATACTTGTGGCACTTTGCCATTTTTCGCAAAGCATGGCAGAGGCATCCATAGTAGCCAAAAGTGCCGGATTAGTTTTTTTTAATGAATTTTGCTATCTTTTTCATATTCAGCTTTTCTTTATTTGCAGCGGATTTCTTTTTCAAAAATACACAAGCTATAATTCTCCGAAGGATTATGCAACGAACATTTTAAAAAAGCTGCTCGCCTTTGGTATTCCGTACCTTTTCTTTGTTTCCGTAAGCCATGTATTTAAAACAATATTCTCATCATATGTAAACAATCAAGCTGGTAATCTTTTAAAAGAACTTTTTGTTTTGCCCATGCCGCCGTTTTGGTTTTTATATGTTTTATTTCTCATATTTTTAATCACACCAACTGTTAAAACAAAAAAACAAGGTTGCATTTTGCTTGGCATTGCGGCAGCGGCTTGCATTGCAATCGGCTTTCTGAATGAGCAATTTAAAATTGTTTATGCCGTTGAACACACGCTTACATATTGGATTTGGTTTGTTTTCGGAATTTTCATTGCAAAAGTAAATCTGCAAAAATTAAGTTCACCTTATTCATTGATTTTGTTTGCAATTTCGTTTATTGCAGAATTCTTTAATTTTAAATATTTAAACGGAAGCAATTTTGCCGTTAACTTGCTGATAAGCGTTTTCGCCTGCGTTGGAATAATCGGCTTTATAAGCGCAATTTACAAAAAAAACAAGCAAACCCCTGTTATGGGATTTTTTGCAAAATACACAATGCCGATTTTCCTTATGCACACCATTTTTGCAGCAGGAATAAGAAGTGTGCTTTTCAAATTGGGAATAACAAATTCAATCATTCACATTCTATTCGGTTTAATTATAACATTCATCGGCCCCGTAATCGCTGCGGTTATTATGGAAAAAACTCACCTTGATTTTCTTCTTTATCCGCTTAAATATATCAAAATTCCAAAAAAGAAGTAAGCAATATGAAAATTCTTATGGTAAATAAATTTCTCAGCCCCGTAGGCGGAGCGGAAACATATATGATAACGCTTGGAAAAGCACTTGAAAAGCTTGGAAACAAAGTGCAGTTTTTCGGCATGGACAGCGAAGACCGCCAAGTGGGAAACAATGCGGAAATTTACACCGATAATATTGACTTCAGACATGCATCGGCACTTAAAAAGCTTGAATATTCACTGAAATCAATTTATTCAAAAGAGGCAAAGCGCAAAATAGGCGCAGTGCTTGATGATTTTAAGCCCGATGTTGTTCATTTAAACAACATAAACTTTCAGCTTACCCCGGCAATTATATACGAGATAAAAAAACGAGGCATACCGATAGTGCAAACCCTGCATGATGTGCAGCTTGCATGCCCGTGCCACCGTTTTTATATTGAGCACGAGCAAAAAATATGCATGCTTTGCGAAAACGGCAATTATTTAAACTGCATAAAGCACAAATGCGTGCACAATTCATTTGCTAAAAGCATTCCCGCCGCAATAGAATCTTATTATTATCATTCAAAAGGCACATATCGCCTTATTGACAAATTCATTTGCCCGAGCCGCTTTATGGCAGACACGGCACTAAAGGCGGGAATAGACAAAAACAAAACAATTGTGCTTCACAATTTTTCAGACAAAAAAGCCGCAAGCACTGCCGATTACTCCGGCAAGCCTTATGTTCTTTACTTCGGCAGGCTCAGTGTTGAAAAAGGCATAGGCACTTTAGTTCAGGCTGCAAAAGAGCTAAGTGACATTTTGTTTGTTTTTGCGGGCACAGGCCCGCTTGAGGATTTATGCAAAGGTATGCCAAACATTAAATATGTTGGATTTAAAAGCGGCAAGGAGCTTTCTGATTTAATTCAAAACGCCCGATTTTCGATTTGCCCGAGCGAGTGCCACGAAAATTGCCCAATGACGGTTGCCGAATCAATTTCACTTGGCACTCCCGTTATAGGCTCAGACTTAGGAGGCATACCGGAGCTTATTGAAAACGGCAAAACCGGTTTAGTGTTTAAGGCAGGTAATAAAAATTCGCTTAAAGCGGCAATCAAACAGCTTTATTCAAACGATCAGCTTTTGAGCTGTATGGTTGAAAGCTGCCGCAGCGAGAGTTTTAACAATATAGAAAAATACACGGAAAGGCTTTTGGAAATTTATTCCGAATTGGCAGCAAAAAATGGTTAAGCTTGTTTCATTTATAATCAGCAAAATTAAGCACCGTGAATACAAGGTGGATGAAAATATAACTTCTGCCGACCTTTGCGGAATTTTATCAGAGCGCTTTGCAATGCTTATCAGAGGCGCTTTTAGAAAAATAGGATTTAAAAAAGCCGGCAAAATAATGTTTATCGGAAAAAGAGTATCCTTTAAATCAAAAGGACATATCAAATGCGGCAGCGGAATAACAATAAACGACGATTGCAGCATAAACGCACTTTGCCGCGGCGGAGTTGAAATAGGCAACAACTTTTCTCTCGGCAGAGGCAGCATTATTGAATGCACCGGAGTTATTCGAGAACTTGGTGAATCGCTTAAAATAGGAAATGATGTTGGCATTTCACCGGGTGCGTTTATTTCCGTAAGGGGCAAGGTTTCCATCGGAGATTCAACAATTTTCGGCCCGGGAGTTAAGATTTTTTCCGAAAATCATATTTTTGAAAGCACCGAAACACCAATATATCTTCAAGGTGCAAGCCGAAAGGGCATTTCAATAGGAGAAGATTGCTGGATAGGTGCAAATGCCGTTATACTTGACGGCGTTACAATCGGAAAAGGCTGCGTTATTGCCGCCGGCGCCGTTGTTAATTGCGATATTCCGGATTATTCGATTGCAGGCGGTGTGCCGGCAAAAATCATTAAAAGCAGAAAATAAGCAGCATTGCTGCAAAAATACAGAAAAGCAGAGTTGATAAAAATGGCAAAAAAATTAAACGGCACGGTTATAGTTACATATCGCTGCAATGCACGCTGCAAAATGTGCAACAGATACAAGGCTCCGTCAAAGCCCGACGAAGAAATCAGCGTTGACACAATAAAAAAACTGCCGCAAATGTATTTTACAAACATAACGGGCGGCGAGCCGTTCATCAGAAGTGATTTAAAGGACATAGTGCGGGAGCTTTACAAAAAAAGCGACAGAATCGTTATTTCCACAAACGGCTTTTTTACAGACAGAATTATTGATTTGTGCAAGGAATTTCCAAATGTGGGCATAAGAATATCCATTGAGGGACTTGAAGAAACAAACAACGCAATCAGAGGGCTTGATGACGGTTTCAACAGAGGTTATACAACACTTAAAAAGCTTGTTGAAATGAACCACCCCGATGTTGGCTTCGGAATGACGGTGCAGGATGCAAATGCAAAAGATCTTGTGCCGCTTTATGAGCTTTCAAACGAAATGAACATGGAATTTGCCACGGCATCGCTGCACAATTCATTTTATTTTGTTGAAGCTAAAAACATTATCAAAGACAGGCCTATGGTTGCCGAAAATTTTGAAAAGCTTATAAACGAGCTGCTCAAGAGCAACAGCCCGAAAAAATGGTTTAGAGCATATTTTAATCACGGGCTTATAAATTACATATATGGCCAAGAACGCCTGCTGCCATGCGATATGGCTTTTGACACTTTCTTTATTGACCCCTACGGCGATGTTATGCCATGCAACGGCACCAAAGAAAAAGAATTTATGGGCAATCTTAACGAGCAAAGCTGGGATGAGCTTTGGAATAGCAAGCAGGCAGACAAGGTGCGTGCGAAAGTGCGCTGCTGCAACAGAAATTGCTGGATGATCGGCTCCGTTTCCCCTGCCATGCACAAATATATTTGGAAACCTGCCACTTGGGTTATCAAGCACAAGTTTTTAAGATTTTTTAAAGACAAAAAATACAGCATGTATGAGCTGCCGGCAGTTCGTGATTACAGAGACGGAAAAGTTACCAAACAAGAGCTTGATGCACTTTCCACCTGCGATATGAATGCTGTTATAAATGACGGCTTATCGCAGCAATCACGCGATCAACTGAAAAATAAAACAGGCGAAGAAATAGTTGATGAAGATATCAGGCGCCAAATGCAATAAGCGCAAAAAAATATCTGCACATCTGTTTTCGGAGAACATTTTTTATGATAAAACTAAAAGCAAACGACTTATTGGGCCTTGCCGCATTTATTTGCTTTTTTGCTTGGCAAATTCTTGCCGGCACAGCTCTTAAATATATACTGCTCGGTGCACTTATCGGGCTTTGCATTCTCTATTGCGCATATAAAAAAACTAATTTCCTTTCGGTTTGGTTTTTTGCGCTTGTGCTTCAAAAAGCAATGCAAAGAGTTATATCTTCCGGTATACTTTTTCAAGCCGTAACTTATCTTGATGAGGTTACAGAAATTGTTGCCATTATAATAATCATCAGAGCACTTGCAAAAAAGCAGCTGAAACTTTCAAAATATGAGGTTGCAATCGGCGTTGCCTTCACGATTTATTTTGCATTTTGCACGGTTTCAACAATAGTTAATTCCTATATGGGTATATTCACCTCTGTGCTTGATGCCTTTGTGTGCCTAAAATTCATGGTGTTTTACTTTGCCGGCAAATCACTTATTGCTTCAAAGGCACTTACGCTGAAAAAAACTTATGATATTCTTAATGTGCCTTGCAAGCAGGTTAGCGTTATTTTGCTCATTTTGGCAATTCATGATCTTATTTTGCCGCCTTTCTTTGCAAAATACGACTATAGATTTTTTACAAACTCGCTTATGCTCGGTTTCCAGCACCCTGCTTACCTTGCAATAGTTTGCCTAACGGTTATTTGCGTGCTTGCGCTTAACATGCGATATGACCAAAGCAATCTTAAATACATATTCATGATGTCCGTTGTAACAATTCTTACATTTCGCTCTAAGGAAATGGCGGCAGTTCTGATTATCTTATTGCTTTATATAATGTTTGTTAAATATAAATTTCAGGGCAACGCTTTGGTTTTGGCTCCCATTGCGGGTCTTGCGATTTATTTTTCATCAGATCAATTTGATAAATACTTCACAGTTCACGATTATACACCGATGAGGCTTAAACTCATTCAAGACGGTGTTAAAATTGCAAATCAGCATTTTCCATTTGGCTCCGGGTTTGCAACTTTCGGCACAACGGTTTCATACGAATACAATTCACCGTTTTACCAAAGCCTCGGCTACTATTCAAAGCTGTATATAGACCAGCAGGTTGTTGCAGACGCTTTTTGGCACGGTATCTTTGCCGAAAGCGGATGGCTCGGCACTGCGGCATTTATCGTTGCGGTTTTGCTTATGGCGGTTGACTCTGTTTCAAAAGCAAAAACTCATCCTTATGCCGGTTGGTGCATGCTTTCGATAATGCTCTATTCGTTCATAGCATCGGTTGCTTCAACATCATTCTTCAACCCGGCAATTGCGCTTATGTTTATAATTTACGGCATTGCTTCTGAGGACAGGGATGATTCGTTTATTTTAAATGACACAAGGCGAAAAACATTTTCAATAAAATTCAGATTTTAAGGACCGTTTTTATAATGACTTTGCATCAATATATTGATAAAACAAGGCGAATGATAAGGCAATTTAAAATTCTGACCATAAGAGACGGTTGGAAAAAAGCCGCATATCTAAAAAAGCACAATATTTTTTATCACATAGGCGACAAGGTGTTTTACACTTCAAACCTGCTGCCGGCAGAGCCCTTTTTGGTTTGCCTGCACAACAATATAGTAATTTCGGCAGGAGTGCGCCTTATAACACATGATGTTGGCAATGCCATTTTTAACGGCGAGGAAAAAACGGATAAATATCTTTGCAAATTCGGAAAAATCGAAATTCACGATAATGTTTATGTTGGCGCAAATGCCGTTATAAATTATGGGGTTACAATTGGCAGCAATTGCATTGTGGCAGCAGGCGCAGTGGTAACTAAGGATGTGCCGCCCGGCAGCGTGGTGGCAGGCGTGCCTGCACGAATCATAGGCAGCTATGACGATGTTAAAAGGCGCAGCCTTGAATACAGCGAAAGCTTTAACTACAGCGGCGGCGGAAGATGGGTTGAGGATTTAATGAAAATCAAGCCTGTTAAATTTGATATAGACGAGGAAAAGTGATGAAAGGCAGCAAGGTTTTTAAAAACTATTTATTTAATGCCGGCTATCAGCTTTTGGCAATTATTGTGCCGCTTGTTACCACACCCTATATATCAAGGGTGCTTAATGCAGACGGCATAGGCATTTACAGTTTCACATTTTCAATAGTCAGTTATTTTACGCTTTGCTCGGCTCTCGGCACCGTAAGTTATGCAAACAAGCAAATCGGCATTTTGCAAGACGATCCGGTTTTGCGCACGCAAAAGTTTTTTGATGTTTTTTCGCTTAGGCTTATAACAACCTCTGCCGCTCTTGTAATTTATCTTTGCTATGCCGTATTCTTTGCAGAGCATAAAACAATTGCGCTGATTCAAAGCTTTTATATTCTTGGAGTTATGTTTGACACCTCTTGGTTTTTTCAAGGGATGGAAGATTTTAAAAGAATAGCACTCAGAAACTACTTTTTTAAATTTTTAAATGTTGCGTTTATCTTTATTTTTGTTAAAGACAAAGATGATCTTTGGAAATATGTTTTCGGCCTTGCCTTGTTGACTTTTATAGGAAATGCAAGCCTTATTCCCTCTTTAAGAAAATATCTTGTTCGCATAAAGGGCTACAAAATAAAACCATTTTGCGATTTCAAGGTTATTGTGCAGCTTTTCATACCTGCTCTTGCCGTTCAAATTTATGCAATGCTGGATAAATCAATGATAGGTTGGATAACACATGATAATGCGCAAAACGGCTATTATGAGCAATCGGAAAAAATCATAAAGATGTGCCTTATGCTGATAACGTCGCTTATAAC
Organism: uncultured Anaerotruncus sp.; assembly: GCA_900539775.1. Taxonomy (GTDB): domain Bacteria; phylum Bacillota; class Clostridia; order Oscillospirales; family Acutalibacteraceae; genus Eubacterium_R. Next base: position 82,320 of record UQDL01000005.1, read on the forward strand.
CGTTACCATGCCCCGCATTTCAAAGCTGTTTGCAAAGGGCAATAAAAAAGAGGCAGAGGCAACTCTTTATAAATCGGCAGGATTTGTTTGGTTTTTCGGTGTGCCGCTGACCTTAGGCGTTATAGGAATTGCCAAAACCCTTGTGCCCGTTTTCTTTGGCGACGGATGGGAACCGGTTATAAATATGCTTTATGTTATGAGCCTTTTATTCATAACAATGGGCCTTAATCAAACAATGGGCACGCTTTATTTTATAGCAACGGGCAAGCAAAATATTTATACGGCTGCAATAATAACCGGCGGAATTTTCAACATTATATTTAATGCAATTTTAATTCCGCACCTGGGTGCGCTCGGTGCGGGAGCTGCATCCGTTTTGGGCGAAATTGTTATATTTGTGTTTGAATCCGTTTATATTGCAAAGCACAAATCGTTTTCTTTACGCCCCGTGTTTACGGCAAGCATAAAATATTTAATTGCAGGCGCAATAATGCTTGCGGCGCTGATTTTTGCAGGGCTTAATTTGCCTAAAAACGCAGCAGTGCTTGCAGGATTGATAATTGCGGGAGCGGCAATTTATTTTGCGGCACTTCTAATAATGAAAGATAAATTTATTTTTGAAATAGCAGAAATAGTCAAAGCCAAATTTCACATTGGCAAAAGGGGCTAATATGATAAATGAAATCAAACACAGCATTAAATCAAAAAACTGCGGAAATTTAATAAGATGCTTCAAAAGCCTTTTAAATCCTACGGTTGCAGGCAAAATCGTGTTTTTTAAAAATCATCACAGAAAAATTGATTATAAAAACCCAACAATCCTTGACGAAAAGCTGCTGGCAATATCGGCAAATGAATATTATAAAAATCCGCTTATAACAAAATGTGCAGATAAATATGCCGTTCGTGAATATATTGAAGAAAAAGGCCTGGGTTGCATTTTAAATGATTTAATCGGTGTTTATGACAGCACCGATGAAATTGATTGGAATGCATTGCCGAATCAGTTTGCAATAAAATGCAATCACGGCTCCGGATATAATATTGTGGTTACAAACAAAGCGGATTTCAACAAAGACGAAGTGTTTGCAAAGCTTAATTATTGGCTTGAAGAAGATTACAGCATTATAAGCGCAGAGCATCAATACCACGAAATTCCACGCAAAATCATAATAGAAAAATACTTAACAGACGGGCACGGAAGCCTACCGATAGATTATAAATTTTTTGCATCAAGAGGAAACATCATTTGTTGCCTTTCGATTTCCGGCAGAGCAGAACACAGCACCAAGCGCTTCTTCAGCGACGAAAAATTCAACGGCATTTCCGTTTTAAACAAATGCGTTGATTCTTTTGATGCAAAAAAGCCCAAAAAATATGATGATATGATTGAAGTTGCAAAAACACTCAGCAAAGATTTTCCTTTTGTAAGGGTTGATTTATATGAAACGGAAAAAGGCGTTATTTTCGGAGAATTAACCTTTACCCCCATGGGCTGCAATCATTACTATCTTTCAAACGAAGCCCAAGAATTTATGGGCTCAAAAATAATTATTTAAGTATCTATAGAGGCAAATATGAAAACGATAGGCTATTTGGTTCCGTATTTCGGAACACTGCCGAAGAATATGCAGCTGTGGCTCAAAAGCTGCGCTGCAAACCCAACGATTGATTGGATTTTGCTTACGGACGACAAAACAGAATATGACTATCCCAAAAATGTTAAGGTTAAATACTGCTCTTTCGAAAGCCTGAAGGCAAGAATTCAAAAATCTTATGATTTTCCCGTTCAGATTTCGTCTGCCTGGAATCTTTCTCTTTTCAAACCTGCTTACGGCGAGATTTTTGCAGAAGAACTTGCAGGCTATGATTATTGGGGGCACTGCGATGTTGATGTTATTTGGGGAAACATTCGCAAATTCATAACGGATGATGTTTTGAATAAATACGAAAAAATCGGATTTCAAGGGCATTCGCTGCTTTACAAAAACACTCCCGAAGTTAATGCAAGATACAAAATTTGCGTTGACGGAAAAATCAACTACAAGAATGTTTTCAGCGGAGAGGTTAAATACTCATTTGATGAAAACGGAATGGATGATATTTACAACCATTTAAATATCCCCTATTACAAAGAAATAACTTTTGCCCATATGCGCAAATACGCATACCGGCTTTCCGTTGGCTTTGTGCCAAAAAATGAAGAATACAAAAACAAATGCCAAATCTTTGAATTGAAAAACGGAACCTTGCTTAGGCACTATGTGCACGATGGCAAGCTTTATACCGAAGAATTTATGTATATTCATTTCTTTTGCCGGCCTATGAAATATTTGCAAAAGAATTATAACGAGGATGCAAGATACATAATTTACCCGGATTGTGTTAAGGATTTTAACGGCAAAATAGATGTTAAAACGGTTAAAAGGCTTGCGAAAAACCCTGCCGTTGCTTATTATGCCAAAAGCATTTGGGCAAACAGGCATAAGCTTACGCCTAAAAAAATTATGTTTAACATAAAAAATATGATTAAAAGAAAGCTGAAAAAATAAGCATTGCGCTTGGGAGAAAAAATGGAAAACAACACAGCGTTAAAACCGAGATCGCATTGGATTGATGTGCTCAAGGGAGTTGGAATAATTTTAATAATGATGGGGCATATAAACAGCCAAACCAAATCCGTGCCGTGGATTTATTCGGTGCCTGTGGCGCTTTTCTTTGCCCTTTCCGGTTTTGTTTTTTCAACCTTTGAAATAAACAAAAACATTTCTTTTAAAGAATTTCTTATCAAGCGATTGAAATCATTGATTGTGCCCTTTATCCTGTTTAGGCTTATTTTAGTTGTTTACTGGCTGCTTGTTGAGCGCCGCTTTCGAGAGCTTGATATGGGGCCGATTTGGTTTTTACCCGCATTATTTGCAGCAGAGATTATTTCTTATTTCATTTGCAAAAAGAAAAATCCGTTGCTTAATGCAATTGCCTTCATTCTCTTTTTTGCTGCACTGGCAGGCCTTAAATATGCAAAGTTTGACAATTATGCAATCGGCAAATGCATAATGATTGCAATTAACGCCTCTGCCTGGTATAACTTCGGATTTTTGGAAAGCTGCATAAGCAAAAACCTTAAAATAAAAAAAGAATATGCGGCAGTTGCAGTTTGCGCATTATTGGCAATTACAACCGTTTGCAGCATTTATAACGGCACCGTTTCGCTTTACAGCTCTCTTTTCGGAAAAAGCATTCTTTTATATATAGCAGAAAATGCATTTGGCACGGTGGCTTTAATAATGCTTTGCAAATATCTTTTAACAAAGAGCGCGCCGCTCGAGTATTTAGGCAGATACACCATTATTCTTTTTGCAACACACGAGCCTATTAAAAGAGTGCTGTTAAAGCTAACCGAAATAATAACAACAAAGCTTGGCAAGCCTCTTTCAATTGATTTTTTACAGGGCAATTTTTTTACAAGCCTGCTTATTCTGCTTGCGGTTATATTGATTGAGCTTATTGTTATCCAAATTTTCAGATTTATAAAATCAAAAACAAAATCCAAAGGAGCATTTAGAATTTTATTTGCTTTTGTGCATGATTAAGCCGGTTATTCGGAGGTTTTGATTATGAACATAAAAATATTCATTAACACATTTATAAACAGCGGCAAGCAGCTTGCAGAGCAGTTTGTTTTTTGGCCGCTTATTATTGTGTGCGTTATTATGCTCATAATTCTTATCAGAGATTTTCGCAAAAAAGCCTCCGGCTCGCTAAACTTTTTTGAATTTGCCGGCACACCGGGAAACGAAAAAAGATATTTAAGCATTATGATTTTTTTGCTGCTTTTTGCAATAATTTTAAATTCAACTTTAATAAGCAGAATAGGCGTTTACCACATTGATAACCCGCTGGAAAACCTTTGGACCGGCTGGAATCCGTTTTCAGAAGATTTCAGCGTTATATGGAACACAATTGTGTTTATGCCGCTTGGTTTAATTTTTTATTTATACAAAAAGAATGTTAAGGGAATTAAAATCCACAGCAAGGCCTGCATTTGGATGTCTGCCATTTCGGCATTTGCCACATCGCTTTTTATTGAAACAACGCAATTGATTTTTAAAATCGGCACATTTCAAATATCCGATTTATTTTATAACACATTGGGCGGTTTACTGGGCGCACTTATTTTTGTGGCAATCAGAAAGCTGCGCCGCAAAATCAAATATATAAACCCAAGCAAAAAACAATAAACAATTATTAAACCGGCCGGTAATTATGCAGTTTTAGCGCATTGTATTGACAATTTTTTAACTATATGATATTCTGAAGAAAAGAAGAAATTAGTGTGAAAATCACGCTAATTAAATTATATTACCTTCAAAATTTGCCTGCGGCATAATTTTGAAATGGCTGAAATCGCCGTTATGCCTGTTCAGGCAACGCAGGTAATGAGGTGATTTTTAACAAACTGTTTGTTGCCTGAAAGGCTATGGTGATTATTATGGAAGAAAACAATTTAAACCAACAACCCAATCAGCAATATAGTCCTGATCGGCAGCAGGCTGCTCCGCAATATGCACAACAACAGCAGCAGGCCGCTCCGCAATACGCACAGCAACAGCAGCAGGCCGCTCCGCAATACGCACAGCAACAGCAGCAGGCTGCTCCGCAATATGCACAGCAACAGCAGCAGACCGCTCCGCAATATGCACAGCAACAGCAGCAGACTGCTCCGCAATACGCACAACAACAGCAGCAAGCTGCTCAGCAATACGCACAGCAACAGCAGCCTCGCCAAGTTCCGTTTACTCAGGTATTTAATCCGCCTTATGACCCCACAACACAGGTTATGTCCGTAGGCGAATATATAGGCTTGTTCATTTTAAGCTCAATTCCCGTTGTAAACATCATTTGCTGGATTGTTTGGCTTTGCTCAGACAGCACAAACAAAAACAAAAAGAACTACATAAAAGCAAATATAGTTATTTGGGTTCTCAGCGTGGTTTTGCTTGTGCTCTTCTATGTGTTTATTTTTTCTGTCTACGGAGCTTCTTTTCTTGATTTTTAACCCGGCATTACCCACACAATTTAAGCCTCAGCATAAAGCTGAGGCTTTTTTCTTTATTATTATTTATTGCGCAAGACTTAAACCGGCTTTATTTATCAGCATTCGCCGCAAATCAAAAAACGGCTGTTCATTTAAAACTCAAATAAAACAAGCTCCGCCGAGGGTGCACTTTGCAAAGAATAATTGCTCAACAAATCAGAATGCTTGAGCCGCATTTTTCTTTTGGAAAGTGCTCCGAGGCGGAGCCTTAATATTAAATATAAACAGAGAATCCGTTATTCACAATCGCAAATCAATTTGCGAGTTTTAAGAATTCTTGATGAAGAAACGGAGAATTCATCAAGCCCCCAATCGATGAGGCGCGGAATCATTTTTGGATCCGCAGCTGCCTCGCCGCACATTCCGACCGGGATATTTGCCCTTTTTGCGCTTTTAACGGTTATTTCAATTGCCTTTAAAACCGCCGGATCATTAGAATTATAAAGATACGAAACCTCGTTATTACCTCTGTCTGCCGCCATTGTGTAGCCCGTTAAATCATTTGTGCCTATGCTGAAGAAATCAGAAACGGCAGCAAGCCTTTCTGCAACAAGCACTGCGGCAGGTGTTTCAACCATAATGCCAAGTTTAATATCTTTTTTATATTCTTTGCCCTCTGCGGATAATTCCGCTTTACATTCCTCAAGCAAAGATTTTGCTTTTATAACCTCATCCTCCGTGCAAACAAGAGGAAGCATTATTTTAATATTGCCATAGCAAGCGGCACGCAGCAAAGCACGAAGCTGCACTTTAAACAGTTCTGTGTTTTTTAAACAATACCTGATTGCACGCAATCCCATAAACGGATTTTCCTCTTTTTCGATTTCCAGATAAGGAATATGCTTGTCTCCGCCTACATCAAGAGTGCGGATGATTACTTCTCTGCCGCCCATTGCCTTTGCAACAGAACTGTAAGCCTCAAACTGCTCATCCTCACCGGGAGCCTGATTTCTGTCCATATAAAGAAATTCCGTTCTGAAAAGGCCTATTCCCTCTGCGCCGTTAACAACGGCATTATGAACATCCTCTGCCTTTGCAATGTTGGCATAAACTGCTTTTTTTAAGCCGCTCTTTGTTACAGTGGGCTTATTTATATACTCCTTAAGCATAAGCCTTTCGTTTTGCTCCTGCTCTTTAAGAAGCGAATACTCTGCCTTTTCATCGGCAGACGGAGAAATGATAATTTCGCCCTTAACAGCATCTGCAACAAGCTCATCGCCTGATTTGATAATGCTTGCGGCATCCTTAACGCCTAATATGCACGGAATGCCCAAAGCCCGGGCAATGATTGCGCTGTGAGAAGTTACTCCGCCGATTTCGCCGATAACGCCCTCAACATTTTTGGGGTTTATTTTTGAGGTCATGCTTGGAGTAAAATCGCAAGCAACAAGAATGCTGCCCTTTTCAACATTTGCAATATCAATTTCCTCAACACCAAGCAGAATTTTCAAAAGCCCTGTTTTAATATCGCTGACATCTGTTGCCCTTTGGCGGGTAAGCTCATCTTCTGCCGATGAAAAAATCATATGAAACATATTGCAAACATTATCAACCGCCTCTTCGGCAATTACACCACCGGAGATTGCATCCTTCATTTGCCCAATCATAAAAGGATCTGCAAGCATTGCAAGATGCCCCTGCAAAATTTCCGCATTTTTTTCGCCGGCATTGGCGGAAAGCTCGGAAATAAGAGCCTTTGTTTCGGCGGTGAATTTTTTCACCGCCGCATCAAGGCGAGCCGATTCCGTTTCGGCATCCGTGAAGCTTTTGCCGGAATAATCAAGCTTTAGCTCCTGTATAACAACGGCCTTGCCGATTCCGTATCCCTCAGACACGCCTATTCCTTTAAAGCGCTTTTCTTTAATCATATCAATCCATTCCGTTTTCAATCAGTGAAACAGCCTTTTCAAGCATTTCGTTTTCATCGGGGCCGCTGCATTCAACGGTTAATTCCGTGCCGTATTTAATGCAAGCCGCCATAATGTTCATAATGCTTTTTCCGTTTATAGTTTTTTCGCCTGCTATTAAGTTTATATCCGATTTAAAATTTGCCATTTCGGTTACAAACACATTTGCAGGTCTCATATGAAAGCCCATTTTATCAACAACAGTAACATTTTTCTTTACCATAATTTATACCTCTGTTTATAATTTCATATTTGATTTATTGATTAAGCGTTTGCTCTTTTCTTTTTGAGCAATCCAAGCATAAGAGCGCCTACTATTGAGCCTGCAACCAAAGCAATGATATATCCAAACGGATGATCAACAACTATAAAGGTGAATATACCGCCGTGAGGAGCAGGGCAAGCACAACCAAAGAGTGAAGTGATAAGGCCTGCAACAGCCGAGCCAACCATGCAAGACGGAATTACACGAAGAGGATCCGAAGCTGCATAAGGAATTGCACCCTCTGTGATAAAGCACAAGCCCATAAGATAGTTTACAGGGCCGCTTTTAAGCTCTTCCTTAGTCCATCTGTTTTTAAAGAATGTTGTTGCAAGAGCAATTGCAATGGGAGGAACCATACCGCCGATCATAACGGCAGCCATAATCCAAGTGTTTCCGTCTGCAATTGCAGCCGTGCCGAAAACATATGCAGCCTTATTGAACGGGCCGCCCATATCAGTTGCCATCATTGCGGCAAGAACAATTGAAAGAAGAACACGGCTTGTTTCGCCAAGGCTTGAAAGTCCGTTTGAAAGAGCTATGTTTACAACACCTACAACAGGATTTAACACGCACATAACAACGCCTATAAGCAAGGTGCCAAGAAGCGGGTAAATGAACACGGGCTTGATGCCGTCCATAGATTTCGGAAGCCAAGAGAAAGCTTTTTTCAAGCCGTTTACAAGAATACCTGCAATAAAGCCTGCAAGAAGCGCTCCGAGGAAACCGGAAACAGCCTTATCATCGCCTACAAGACCTTGATTTGCAATAAAAGCCTTAAAGGTGAAGCCGTTTGCAGCAAACAAGCCGCCAACGATACCCGGCAATAAACCTGGGCGATCTGCGATGGACTGAGCAATATATCCCGCAAGAATAGGAAGCATAAACGAGAATGCAGCCTTGCCGATCCAGAACACGGCAGATGCAACGGGATTTGTAAATCCGAAGGTGCCGCCGACATTGGCATTTCCTGCGATTGTGTCAATAAGAAATCCAAGTGCTATAAGCACACCGCCGCCGACAACAAACGGAAGCATATGGGAAACACCGTTCATAAGATGCTTATAAATTTTGCGGCCAAAGCTTTCTTTTTCCTCTGAATATTCGGAAGAATCGGGTTCTTCACTGCCGTCGCTGTGATAAACGGGAACCTTTCCGTCCACAACCCTTTGAATAAGCTCGCCGGGTTTATTTATGCCTGACGACACAGAGGCTTTAAGCACCTTTTTACCGTCAAACCTTGCCATTTCAACATTTTTATCTGCGGCAACAATAATGCCGTCGCACTCCTCTATTTCCTTTTTGGTGAGCACATTTTTTGCGCCGCCGGAGCCATCGGTTTCAACCTTGATTGAATAGCCCATTTCCTTTGCTTTTTTCTCAAGCGCTTCTGCGGCCATATATGTGTGCGCAATGCCTGTGGGGCAAGCCGTTACGCCCAAAATTCTGTAGCCCTTGGGGGCTTCTTTTTCTGCGGGCTTAACCTCTTCATCGGGATATTTGATTTTTTCCTGCGCATCGATTGTTTGCAAAAATTCATCAACGCTTTTTGCCGCCCTGAGCTTTGCCGTAAAATCAGGATCCATAAGCATAACCATGAGACGGGAAAGAATTTCAAGATGCACATCGCCATCCTCAGTGGCTGCTATCATAAACAGCAAATCAGACGGCTTACCATCCGGTGCACCGTAATCAACACCGTTCTTAACAGTTATGGCAGCAAGTGCAGGAGCTTTAACGGCACTTGTTTTTGCATGCGGAACCGCAATACCGTCCCCAATAGCAGTTGAGCCCTGCTCCTCCCTTGCAAGAATTGCAGCTTTATAGGCATCCTTATCCTTAAGATTGCCTGCTGCGGCGTGAAGACCTATCAAAGCATTTATAGCATCGTCCTTGCTTGAAATGTCAAGACCAAGCGTTATAGCTTCCGGCTTCAGCAAATCAATGATTCTCATAAATTTTCCCTCCTAAATTATTAAAGCTTTTTAAAGGCATCTTCAATGCCTTTTGAATCCGCAAGTGTGTAACTGAATGCAGTTGCATTCGAGCAGGCAGAGCCTAGTTTTAAAGCATATGAATAATCCTTTTTATCCATATAACCTGCCACAAAGCCCGCCACCATGGAATCGCCGCAGCCAACCGAATTAAGCGGCTTGCCCGGAATTATTCCTATGGATTTTATTTCTCCGTTTTCAGCAACAAGAATTGCGCCGTCCTTACCTCTTGAAACAAGCACATTACGGGCACCCATTCTTTGCAGCTTTTTGGCATATTCGATAATTTCCTGCTCGTTTCTAACCGTTACTCCGAAAAGATCACCAAGCTCAAAATTATTCGGTTTTATTAAGAATGGCTTATATTTGAGCACATTTAAAAGCAAATCGCCCGTGGCATCAACAACCGCTTCAACGCCCTTTTTAGAGGTTATTGAAAGAATTTTTTCATAAATATCCGCCGGCAATGTTCCCGGCACGCTGCCTGCAAGCACCAGCACATCGCCGCCATTCAGCGTTTTTATATTATCAATCAGCGCCTCAACCTCGCTTTCGCTTATCGGCGGACCGCCTGCGTTAATATCAAGCTCTGTTTCGGAACGAACCTTAACATTTATTCTTGTGTTGCCCTCTTTCAGCTTGATAAATCTTGTGCGAATTCCGTCTGCCTCAAGCATTTCCTCAAGTTTTTCGCCCGTGAAGCCTGCCTTGAAGCCAAGTGCCACACTTTCCTTTCCCAGCCTTGAAAGCAAAACAGAAACGTTGATTCCCTTGCCGCCGTAGCTGAGCTCCTCGCCGTAAGTGCGATTTATATCATCAAAGCGCAGCTTTTCAACCTTCATCACATAATCAAGAGCAGGATTAAAGGTTACTGTATAAATCATATTTATCGCCTCCGAATTGATTTAATCAACAACTTTGATAACTGTTTTATTTTTATATGCCTTATCAGGCTCCTTATCCGTTATTATGCATGCCGTGTCTACCGTTGCAAAACGAACGGAAGAGGTTTTTCCGAATTTTGAGGCATCCGCCAAAACATATGAAACGAAAGAATTTTCCATAGCGGCCGCCTTAACGAATGCCTCCTCCGTATCCGGAGTGGTGAAGCCGCTTGAAAGCGAAACGCCGTTTGCGCCCAAAAAAGCCTTTGTGAAATTAAAATTGTGAATACTGCGTGCAGCCATAAACCCAACGATTGCTTCCGTTGTTTTCTTTAACTTGCCGCCGAGCACATAAACATTAAGCCCTTTGCGGCACATTTTTTTTGCATGGCTGATACCGTTTGTAACAAAACTTGCCGTGCAGCCATCATCAATATAATCAATCATATAAAGCGTGGTTGTGCCTGCATCCAAATAAACGAAATCATCACCTTGAATTTGTGCTGCACAATACTTTGCAATTTTACGCTTTTCATCCGAATGCTCGGCTTTTTTTGCGCTCACATTTTCTTCCTGCGAAATAAACTGCTGCTTATTGAGCGTTGCGCCGCCGTGCACCTTATTTATATTTCCCTTTTTGGAAAGTTCTATCAAATCTCGCCTGACGGTTGATTCCGAAGCATCCAAAATTCCGGTCAATTCCGAAACGCTAACTGCGCCGCGCTCCTGAATTATTTGAAGAATTTTGTCTTTTCTTTCTTGATTAAGCATTTATAAATCCTCCTCGGGTTGACCCCGATTACAACTTAATTTTATCAAGCCGTGCACAATCCGTCAATATGTTTCTTTCATTTTCGTTCATTTCAACAGTGATTTGCCGATTTATATGGTTTTTTGCACAATAAATCAATTTATTTTTGACTGTTTTTGACCGTTTAATCAAAACAGCTAACAAAACAATCATATTATTTTTTCCATTGCATATGAATTTCAAAGAAAAAAAGCGTGCATATTAAAAAATACACACGCTTCTTTTAATGCAAGGCATATAACAACACAAATGCCGCATCACATACAATTTTAAATTTTTAGAACTGCAAATGTCAGCAGCCTGAAAGATATTCATCAATGGCTTTTGCCGCTTTTTTACCTGCGCCCATCGCCTTTATAACGGTTGCCGCACCGGTTACCGTGTCACCGCCGGCAAACACGCCGGTTTTTGATGTTCTGCCGCAATCATCTGCTATAATACAGCCACGCCTGTCCACATCAAGCCCCATTGTTGTGGCTTTTATAAGCGGATTTGGAGATGTGCCTATTGCAATAATAACACTGTCTACATCTATAACATGATTGCTGCCCTCAACTGCCTTGGGGCTTCTTCTGCCGGACTCATCAGGCTCGCCAAGCTGCATATTAACACATTCAATGCCGCAAACATTATGATCATCATCGCCTAAAATGCGAACGGGATTTGTGAGAGTTTTGAATTCTATAAGCTCTTCCTGAGCATTTTCAACCTCTTCTGCTCTTGCGGGCAGTTCATCCATAGAACGGCGGTAAATAACATAAACCTTTTCGGCGCCGAGCCTCATTGCACACCTTGCGGCATCCATAGCAACATTGCCGCCTCCGACAACCGCAACATGCTTTCCGTGCTGAACGGGTGTGCGGCTGTGCTCCTCATAAGCTTTCATAAGATTTATGCGTGTAAGAAATTCATTTGCAGAATAAACACCTTTAAGATTTTCGCCCTCTATGCCCATAAATCTCGGCAAACCTGCACCGGAGCCGATAAATACGGCATCATATTGATCAAGAATATCATCAACGGAAATGCTGCGGCCGATAACCACATTAGTGTCTATAACAACGCCCAGAGCCTTTAAGCCCTCAACCTCCTTTGCAACAATTGCCTTAGGAAGCCTGAATTCCGGAATGCCGTAAACAAGAACACCGCCCGCAATATGAAGTGCTTCAAATATAGTAACGGAATAGCCAAGCTGAGCTAAATCGCCCGCACAGGTTAATGAACTTGGACCTGAGCCTATTACCGCAACCTTTTTGCCGTTTTTGGGAATATCAACAGGCGTTATTTTCGAATGCTCGTTATGATAATCGGCAACAAATCTTTCAAGCCTGCCGATTGCAACAGGCTCGCCTTTTATACCGCGAACACATTTTGATTCGCACTGCCTTTCCTGCGGGCAAACTCTGCCGCACACAGCAGGCAAAGCAGAGGTTTTTGCAATAACCTTATATGCATCTTCAAATTTACCCTCTGCAACAAAAGAGATAAATTCGGGAATGGAAATATTAACCGGGCAACCTGAAACACAAGGATGATGCTTGCAATTTAAGCATCTTTTTGCCTCTTCGATTGCCGTTTCGGCATCATAGCCGAGCGCAACTTCTTTAAAATTTCTGTTTCTTACCAAAGGATCTTGGCAAGGCATCGGGTGTCTGCCGCTATTGTTCATTACTGCTGCACCTCCTGCTTAAGAAGATTACATTCTTCCTCACGCTCAAATTTTTTATACATGGAACTGCGCTCCATAACCTCATCAAAATCAACAAGATGACCGTCAAATTCAGGGCCGTCAACACAGGCAAACTTTGTTTCGCCGCCAACCGTAAGCCTGCATCCGCCGCACATTCCCGTGCCGTCTATCATAATGGGATTCATTGAAACAACTGTTTTAATTCCGTATTCTGCGGTAAGCTTTGAAACAAATTTCATCATCGGAATCGGGCCTATTGCCATAACCAAATCATATTTTTCACCCGAATCAATAAGAGACTTCAGCGCATCCGTTACAAAACCCTTGGTGCCGGTTGAGCCGTCATCGCTTACAAGCACATATTTATCCGAAACGGCCTCAAATTGCTTTTGAAGAATTACAAGATCTTTGTTTCTGAAGCCTGCTATTGAATGAACGATTGCACCGTTTTGCGCAAACTTCTTTGCAACGGGATAAGCTATTGCAGTACCGACGCCTCCGCCTACTACCGCAACCTTTTTATATCCCTCTGTTTTTGTGGGATTTCCGAGCGGCCCCACAAAATCCTCAATATAATCGCCTTCGTTTTTCATGTTAAGGCGTGTTGTTTCCGCACCCACTACTTGAAAAATAATTGTTACTGTTTCTTTTTTCCTGTCAAAATCCGCAATGGTGAGCGGGACACGCTCGCCGTCTTTATCAACACGAAGAATTATAAATTGACCCGGCTCTGCTTTTTTTGCAACAAACGGTGCCTCAATAACCATTTGCGTTACAGTGCTGTTCAATTCCTCTTTGCTGAGAATCTTATACATTAAACTCTGCCCTCTCTTTATTCCGTTACACAACGAAATAATTGTTATAGTTTTCACCGAATAAATTATATTATATGCGTTTATTTTTTACAATAATTAAGCCGCCTTTTTTAGTATTTGCACGAAATACTCTTTTTAGGCGGCTCAATTTTAGTTTAAATTGACTTTGCAAAAATACCAAAATTCGGCATATTTGCTTATTATTTTATATTTTGTTTATATTTTGAAAATCACTTTGCAAGCCTGATAACATTCCAACTAAAGGGCTTAAGCTCTGCCGTTACGGTGTTGCCGTCTGCAAGCGGAAGCTCGTTTCGGTGCGGCACAACATTAAGGGCATCAAAAGAATTTTCTGCTTTTTTATCATACCCGTCCATTGAAATAAATTCAACCGGCTTATATCCTTCAAAATCAAGCATATTAACGGTAAGGACTGCACTTTCATCAAGGCTTTTGTTTACGCAAAAAATAACAGCCTCTTCACGTTCCTCATCATAAGTGGCAATAGCCTCAAGATAAGGCACATCCGTAAATTCTTTGCAATCGTATTTCGGGCAATCTATAAGCGGACGAAGCGCCGCACCCCTGCCGAAGTTTGAAAGATGCATAAAGGGATAAAAAATAGTTTGCTCAAAAGCTCCGCCGCCTGTTTTTGTGAATATTGGAGCAATAACATTAACAAGCTGCGCAAGACAGGCGATTTTAATTCTGTCGCAATGCCTAAGGAGAGTTATGAGCATTGAGCCCACCATAAGTGCATCTTCAAAATTATATATATCCTCCAAAATAGAGGGCGCCATGCTCCACTTTTCAAATTGAGCATCGTTGGAATGATACCAAACATTCCACTCATCAAATGAAAGATTTATGGTTTTTTTAGAGCGCTTTTTCGCTTTAACATAATCACAAGTGCAGATAATGGAATAAATAAATTCATCAAGCTCTAATGTTTTGGCAAGAAAGCTTTGAACATCATCTGTTTTATTATCATAATACTGATGCAGCGAAACATAATCAACACTGTCGTATGCGATTTCGAGGCTTTCTGCTTCCCATTTACCAAAGGTTTTTGAGCCTCTGTTTGACGATCCGCACAAAACAGTTTCTATTTCGGGATCGGTCCATTTCATAAGCTTAGAAGCTTCAACCGCAGCACGGCCATATTCAACGGCTGTTTTTGCGCCCATTTGCCAAGAGCCGTCCATCTCGTTGCCGAGGCACCAAAGCTTTATTCCGTGCGGTTCTTCAACTCCGTGGCTTCTTCTGAGATCAGACCAATAAGTGCCGCCCTTGTGGTTGCAATATTCAACAAGATTTCTTGCCGCATCCGCACCTCTTGTGCCAAGATTAACAGCCATCATACAATCCGTGTTTGCCTTTTTGCACCACTTCATAAATTCATTTGTGCCAAATGTGTTTGGCTCTGTTGTGCCCCATGCAAGATCAAGCCTTTTCGGCCTGCTTTCAACGGGGCCTACACCGTCTTCCCAATTATAGCCGGACACAAAATTGCCGCCCGGATAGCGAACGATCGGCACATTCAGCTTTTTAACAAGCTCTATAACATCCTTTCTGAAGCCGTTTTCATCCGCAGCAGGATGACCGGGCTCATAGATGCCGCCGTAAACCGCTCTGCCCAAATGCTCTATAAAAGAACCGTAAATTCTTTTATCAATTTCGCCTATTTTAAATTTCTTGGCAATTGTTATTTTTGCTTTCATAATAATTACTCAGCCTTTCACCGTTTTTTTTATATTAGCATAAATACAAATCAAAATAAAGAATTTTTTTAACCGAAAAGCACTTTTTTGCACAAATCGGCACCGAATAAAAAGCAACCTGTTTATAATGTTATTCGGCGCTTCTGCGGGCAGCAAGAGCATTTGAAATATTGGCTTTCTTTTCGCCGACAATATCATATTTAAACATGGGAACTATGGAAAGCAACGCAAGTATGCCGGGCAAAGCAGTGTAAGCAAAGAAGATGATATCCTTTGTGCCGGTGGTGAAACTGCCTGTGCTTAAAGCCTCATAATAGCCTGATTTTTGCACAAATATAAGGCCGACTGCCGTGCCGAGAGCAAGGCAAACCTTAATGGTGAGGGTAAGTATGGAATAGCAAGCACCCTCCATTCTTTTGCCTGTTTCGTACTCATAATAATCAACCGTGTCCGCTGTCATAATCATAGGCATAAGCGTAACGGCACCGAATTGCAAGCCAATAAGGAACAAAGAAATATAAAACAGCACCGTAAGCACCGTGTTTTCGGGAGATTTAAACCAAAAATGCCCGATAACAAATGAGAACACGGATGCGGCAAAGCCATAAACGGAAAGCAAAATATAAGCATTTCTTTCATTCAGTTTTTTAATAAGCAGCGGGCAAAGCGCCATGCTTATCATTGAGCCGACTGCAGTTACAATACCGAGCACGGCAACAAGATTTTGGCTGCCGAGTATAACCGTTGCAGACTGCACCTGAATGCCCATTGCCATTTGCCTGCCGAAGCCCAAGAAATATGAGATAATAACAAGCTGAAACGGCTTATTATTTTTAAGTGCGGCAAGCATATCTTTAAATGTTGTTTTGTCCTGCGAAATATTTGCCACTCTTTCCTTATTTATTATAGGAATTAATGCAAAAAGCACGCAACCGAAAATTGCGGTGAGCAGTGCGGTAAAGAAATATTCGCTGCTTATCATAGGCACATCTGTTTCGCCGCTTTTAACAAAAACTTTTGAGCCGCCGGGAATTATAAGGCAAACTATAGGCACTATAACAACGCAGGCGGAAAAGCCGACTTGCTTAAAAGTGTTTGAAATTGAAACAACATTTGTGCGCTCGGTAGGATTAGGAGTGAGCGCCGAGGCAATACCCTGCGACGGAACATCGCCCATGGTCATCGCTATGCTCCAAACAAGATATGTTATAAAAATCCACGCATAAAGCCCAAAGCCCTTAAACGGCACCTTAACAAACACAATTGCCGTGAAAACAAGCAGCGGCACGATTGAATAAACAATCATGGATTTAAACTTGCCCATTTTGCTTTTTGAGCTGTCTATAAGATTGCCGACAACAGGATCGGCAACAGCCGAAACAATTTTTGCCACAAGAATTAAAATAGCAACAACGCTGACATTTGCGCCCAAAACAGAGCCATCGAACTCTGCCTGATAGGAATTAAGCAATCCCACTATTGCCTGAAAACCGAAAAGTCCAAGCGAATATGCGGCAATTTCTTTAAAGCTCATATACTTTTTCGCCGTTGCATCGGCAGCAGACGCCACAACCGTTTTATTACTCATAAAATGCACCTCCGCACAATGATAAAATTTAACTAACTTGCTTTAAAACGCAAAAGGGCGAAGCAACGCCGTTGTTGCTCCGCACTTTTAATGCACGAGAATGGAATACCAAACTCAATCAATCAGTTTCTGAAAACATCGTTAAACAAATCAATATCCGCAGCCTTCATAATTGCACTGAAAAGGCGGGAACCGTTTACAGGCAAAAGCTTGCCGAAAACGCTCATTGCATGTGCATCCATGCCGTGGATTTGAAGAGCTTGCTTATGCTCAATGCCAAACATAATCATTTTAACCATAAGGTCACAATCGGTGGAAATCATATCCATAATCTTTTGACCCTTTCCGCCATCATTCTTTTGATCACGGAAAATATCTGTTTTTGTGAAGCCCGGGCAAACAAGGCCAACATAAACCTTGCCGCGGAATTCCTCACGAAGAGCTTCTGTGAAGCCCTTAAGAGCAGCCTTGGAAGCTGAATACATGCTTGTGCCTGCAAGGCTCATAAGAGCTGCAGATGAATCTATATTGATGATTCCGGGATCATTGCTTTCCAAAAGCATGGGAAGCAATGCCTTAATTGAATAAACACAAGAATAGAAATTGATGTTGATTGCCTTTTCAATTTCATCCATCTCATAGCGATCAAATCTTTTGAATTTGGGAAGAATGCCGGCATTGTTAACAAGAACATCAATCTTAACGCCCTCATCTTTAAGCTCCTGAGCAAAATTTACCCAATTTTCATTCTTTGAAACATCAAAAAGCTTATAGGAAAACTGCTCTGCATATGTTGGGCCGAGCTCTTCAATAAACTTTTTCATTTTCGGTTCGCTTCTTGCTATACCGATAACCTTACAACCGTGTTTTTTTATGAGTGTTGCGGCAATGCCTGCACCCATACCTCCGGAAGCGCCTGTTACAACACAGGTTTTTCCGCTGAGCCAACAATTTGACATAAATAATTTACCTCCGTAAATAATCGTATACACTACACTGCTATTATACTAAATCAAAAAAAGATTTACAAGAAGAAAAACGAAATTATTTTTTCTTTCACCAAATTATTATTAAATCTTCAGAAAACAAAAGGCAGCCTGCAAAATACAGACCGCCTAAAAGATTTCATTCGGCACAAACACGCATACTGCGCCGATTATTTATTTTTACAGATATCAAACCACATACAATCTGAGCAAATATTTTCAAGATTTCCCGTGCCCAGCATTTTGGTTTTTAAATCATATTTTCCAACCTTTGCCTCATTAACGCAAACACCGTTTTGCAAATTCGGGCAGCAAAAGCAAATATCGTCTGCACTCATTACAAGTTCAAACTCTTCACCGCTTTCCAAGCGCTTTTTAACAGCCGCCATATTTTTGCAAAATTCGGGGCTGTAGCCTTTTCCTTCAAAGCACGGAATGCAATTAAGATGATGATATCTAAGCCTTAACATGCTTATCAAGAGCCTTGCAAAGCACAGTTGCAACTATAATTTTAACAAGATCCGGAATAAGGAACGGCACAACACATTTTGAAAGCGCAACGCCAAGAGTGATTGCGCCCATATTTTTGGTGTAAACAATCATAAACCACGCCGTGCCGAATGCATAGCAAACAAGAATGCCGACAATCATAGAAACAATATAAACCCATGTTTTTTTGCCGAAAAGCTTTAACGCACCGCCAACTATAAGCGCAGTGAAGATAAAGCCGATAATATAGCCGCCGGTTACACCGAACAGCACTCCGGGGCCTGCCGAAAAGCCGGCAAACACGGGAACACCAACAAGACCGAGCAAAATATAAACCAAAACGGAGAATGTGCCTTTTTTAAGGCCCAAAAGACCTGCCGCAATGCAAATGCCCATTGTTTGCAAAGTGATGGGAATTGTAAGCGGAATCTGAATCCAAGAGCAAACAGCAATTAAAGCTGCAAAAACGCCCACATAAACCACTTCAATTGTTTTAAATTTTCTTTTCTTAGCAACAGACTTTTCAGAAGCCTTGACTGCATTAGTTGAGTTTTCCTGCATAGCAATTACCTTTCCGGCCACAACAAAATTTAAAAATCTGTACGCCCGCAGTAGCCAAGCAGAGCGCACAGCAAATTTCTCAAGTTAAAATATGCCGCAAGCAAATCAAAAAACGAGGAAATCTACCTTGTGTGAAGCTCACACAAATCTTTTTTGAAAAATATTTCTATATATTTATAATACAGGAAAGCGCAATTGTCAACCTTTATTTTAGAATAGGTTTACAATTAAACAATATTTAAAATTTGCCAAGTTGAACAACGAAAAGAAATGTGTTAATATAAATTTATACTGATGAAAGCGACAAATTACATATGGGAAAAATAAACAAAGACACTATCCCCGAGCACACAAAAAACTTTAAAATAAACACAAGAATCATAATAACCTCCGTTTTGGCAATTTTGATTCCCGTTATAATAATTTCGGCAGCGGCAAGTGTGTTTTTTTACACTTCCAAAGACAAATATGACTTCACATCCGTTACCGCAAAGAATTACAGCATTATAAACCAAATTCAATGGGGGCAAACAATTAACGAAATTTCCTCAAATCTGATAAGCGATAAAAACGAGGAAAAAAGAATTGCCGATCTAAAAAAATCACTGCAGTCGCTTGAAAAGCTTGACACAATGATTTATATTGAGCGAAACGGCGCTGAATATTATTCAACAGGCAACAAAGAAGAGATCCTCTCCAAAACAAAGCAAATTTCAAACACGGATTTTTCCAATAACTCCTATTATTACGGCGAAAACGGAGTTTCGATAATTTTACATGCCGAAACAGACAGCGACAGATATTTAATCGTTATCACAAATTCGGATTATGATGTGCCGGATGCGAACTCATCTTCATCGCCGCAAAATGTAATAATGAAGCTTGCGAACAATACCGTGCTGATTTTTGGGCTTTGCATTGCAATATTCGTTATTGCGATAATCGTTATATCACTTATAACTTCCAAAACCATTGTTGACCCGATTGAAAAAATAACCAAAGGCGCAGACGAAATTGCAAGAGGAAATCTTGACTATGAAATTGATTACAAATCAACGAACGAGCTTGGCCGCCTTGCGGAAAGCTTTAATGAAATGCGAATAAAGGTTAAAGATTCAATAGAGCAAAAAAACAAATCCGACCAGCAGCAAAAAGAAATGATTGCAGGCATTGCACATGATTTGAGAACTCCGCTGACATCAATAAAAGGATATTTGGAAGGCATCAGAGACGGTGTTGCAAACACACCGGAAAAACAGGCAAGGTATTTTAACACAATATACGATTCTGCTAATTCAATGGAAAATATGCTTAATGATTTGCTTACCATATCAAAACTGGAGCTTGGCGCAATAACGCTTCACCCGGAAAATGTTTCCGTAAACGACTTTATGCAATATGCTCACGAATTAGGCAGAGATTTGCAGGAAGCGGATTTTGATTTTGAAATAATAAACAAATGCAAAGGCGATCCCGTGCTTAATGTGGACACGGACAGATTTGCAAGAGTTATAGACAATATTATTTCAAACAGCATAAAATACAAACGAAACGATGTTAAAGGCAAAATAACGCTTTGCATATCAGAATACGAGCACAGCGTGATTTTTGAAATTTCAGACAACGGAATGGGCGTTGAGGATGAAAACCTGAGCAGAATATTTGACACTCTTTACAGAGCAGATAAAGCCCGCACCAATGTAAGCAACGGCAGCGGACTCGGCCTTGCAGTTTGCCGCCAAATAGTGCAGCAGCACGGCGGCCTTGTTTGGGCGCAAAACAATTCATCCGGCGGGCTTTCAATATTCATTTCACTTCCGACTCATTCGGAAGCCGAAAAAGGAATCAACAACCAAAAGCAATAACGCAAAACCGCCTTTTCGAAGCCGGCACAGCCGGAAAATTGAAAAGCAACGAAAGGATGCAAATATATGAAAAAGATTTTAATTATTGAAGACGACATCAATATTTCCGCCTTAGAGCAGGATTATCTTGAAGCAAATTCTTTTGAGGTTAAAACCGCCGCAGACGGAATAACAGGATTATCCCTTGCGCTTAACGAAGACTTCAACCTGATTTTGCTTGATATTATGCTGCCAGGGATGGACGGCCTTGAGGTTTGCAAAAAGCTGAGAGAAAAGAAAGACATACCGATTATTATGGTAAGTGCCAAAAGGGATGACCTTGATAAAATCAAAGGGCTCGGACTCGGCGCAGACGATTATATAGTTAAGCCGTTTTCGCCGGGCGAGCTTGTGGCAAGAGTTATTGCACACATAAACAGATATGAAAGGCTTACCTCAAAAGCAGATGACTTGGGTGGAAAAATGGAAACAATTGAGATAAGCGGCTTAAAGCTTGACGGAAAAGCGAGGCGTGCTTTCGTTGGCAAAACAGAACTTACATTAACAAACAAGGAATTTGATTTGCTTTATTACCTTGCGGCAAGCCCCGACACGGTTTACAGCAAAGAAAAGCTTTTTGATGAAATTTGGCACTATGATTCAATCGGCGAAACCTCCACAATCACGGTGCATGTTAACAGAATAAGAGATAAAATAAAAGAGATAGACCCGAAGCTTGATTTTATTCACACAGTTTGGGGAAAAGGATATCGCTTCAATAAATAATAAAAAAGCATAATAAACACAAATAGGCAGCTTGCAAGATGCAAGCTGCCTATTTTCATTCATTAAAAATTATTCGGAAAGAATCATTCTGTCGTTATCAAGCTCTTCACCGCTTGTTATCTTGAATTTTTCAAGCAAATCTGCGGTGGTGAGGTTTTTCTTTTCCTCGCCTGAAACATCATAAATGATTTTGCCCTCGTTCATCATAATCAACCTATTGCCGATTGCGATGGCGTCCTTCATATTATGGGTTATCATAAGAGTTGTTAAGTTATGCTCTGCAACAATATCCGTTGTAATCTTTAAAACCTTGTGCGCCGTTTTCGGATCAAGTGCCGCCGTGTGCTCATCAAGCAAAAGCACCTTTGGCTTTTTAAGCGTTGCCATAAGAAGTGTTATTGCCTGCCTTTGGCCGCCCGAAAGCAAGCCAACCTTTGAAGTGAGCCTTGTTTCAAGGCCAAGATCCAAAGATTTAAGCAATTCGCCGTATTCTTCCTTTTCCTTTTTTGAAACGCCGGGAGCAAGAGTTCTGAATTTTCCGCGGCGTGATGCAAGAGCAAGATTTTCCAAAATTTGCATATCTGCCGCAGTGCCTGTCATAGGATCCTGGAAAACTCTGCCGAGAAACTTTGCTCTTTTATATTCGGGCAGCTTCGTAACATCACGGCCGTCTATAATGATATTGCCGCTGTCAACGGGATAAACACCCGCAATCATATTAAGCATTGTTGACTTACCGGCGCCGTTGCCGCCGATAACAGTTACAAAATCGCCTTCATTAAGCACAAGATTGATGCCGTTTAAAGCATGCTTTTCATTAACCGTGCCGGGATTAAAGGTTTTATAAACATTTTTAATTTCAAGCATTTTCGGCACCTCCTGTTCTTTTTACATTCTTTGCGGCAATCTTGTTTTTCCAATACGGAACACCGAGGAAAACTGCAACAACAAGAGCCGAGAACAGTTTAAGATCGTTTGCATTAAGGCCGAGGCGAAGCACAAGAGTAATAACAATGTAGTAAATAACTCCGCCGACAACGCAGGCAAAAAGCCTGAGCGCAAAGTTCTTGAAAATTTTGCCAAGCAAAACCTCGCCGATGATAACGGCAGCAAGGCCGATAACAATTGCGCCCCTGCCCATATTAACATCCGCAAAGCCTTGATATTGAGAAAGAAGTGCACCTGAAACGGCAACAAGTCCGTTTGAAAGCACAAGACCGATGATTTTATTAACATTTGTGTTTATGCCGTTTGCCCTTGCCATTGCCTGGTTATTACCCGTTGCACGGATTGAATGGCCAAGCTCCGTGCCGAAAAACCAATAAAGAATTGCAATTATAACAACCGCAAAAGCAAGCCCTACAATCAAAGATTTATTTATTTCGCCAAGCGAAACAATAAGATTATAATTTCTTGCGCTTATTGTTTGGTTTGCCTTGCCGCCGAGAATACGCAAATTGATTGAATAGAGGGCAAGCTGAGTTAAAATACCGGAAAGAATTGCGGGAATTCCAAGCACTGTGTGAAAAATGCCCGTTGCAAGCCCCGCAAGGCAGCCGGCAAGAAAAGCAAGCACCATTGCAAGATAAATATTCATTCCGCTGATTGTGCACATAACAAGAACGGCGCCGCCTGTGCCAAAAGAACCGTCTACCGTTAAATCGGCAATATCAAGAACACGGAAGGTGATATAAACACCGATTGCCATAATGCCCCAGATAATGCCCTGAGCTGCTGCGCCCGGAAGCGCAGAAAGAAAAGACATCATAAATAAAAATCCTCCGTATGTATAAAAGCGGTGAGCATAAAGACTCACCGCCTTTTGATTATCGTTTATTTAATCCTTATCAAAATTCGATTATGCATCAATTGCAACATAATCGGAAGGAACCGTGAGACCAAGCTTTTGAGCACGGTCTGCAACATATTTCTTTGTAAGATTTGTTGCGGTTTTGATTTCCATATCAGCAGGGTTTGTGCCGTTTTGAAGAATATCGGCAGCCATTTCGCCCGCAACCTGGCCAAGGTTTTCATAGCTGATTGAAAGAGTTGCAACACCGCAGCCTTTGCATATGCCCTCTTCGCCGGCGATAATCGGAATGCCTGCCGGCTCTGCAATTTCATTTACCGCAGAAGTTGCCGAAGCAAGTGTGTTATCTGTAGGAACATAAATGGCATCAACCTCAGAGCAAACCGTTGTGGTTACGGAAGCGATTTCATTTGTGTCTGCAACGGTGTAAACCTTAACGGTGTAGCCAAGCTTTGTGAGTTCTGAAGAAACAACATCAGCCTGATATTTTGAATTGGCCTCTGCCGAGCAATAAAGGATGCCGATTGTTTTTGCATCCGGGCAAATTTCTTTAAACATTGCCGCCTGATCTGCAAGAGGAGCAAGATCCGATGAGCCGGTAACATTTATGCCTGTTTTACCCGTCCAGCTGCTTTGATCTATATCGAGTGCTGTGGCATAATCGGTGATAGAAGTGCCGACAATCGGAATTGTGTTGGTGGACTGCATTGCAGCCTGAAGTGCGGGAGTTGCATTGGCAAAAATAAGGTCAACGCCCTGAGAAACAAATCCGTTTGTAATAGTTGAGCAAGTTGCGGAGTCACCGCCGGCATTTTGCTCTACAAACTCAACATTATCCGCACCGAGTTTTTCGGTAAGAGCTTCCTTAAAGCCTTTTGTTGCCGCATCAAGAGCTTCATGCTGCACAAGCTGGCAGATGCCTACAGTATATTTCTTTGAGCCGCCTGTTTTTGAGCAGCCTGCAAATGCCGAAGCAATAAGCATTACCGCAAGGCACACGGCAATTATTCGCTTAATTGATTTTTTCATAATAATTCTCCTTGCTGTTTATCGCATTGACGCTTTAAAGCTTTTAGGCGATAAAGTGATTTTTCATTATAATAGCACAAATAAAAAAGGCTGTCAAACAAAATAAGAGAGTTTGACGCCTTTTTGTAATTATGAACAAATTATTGTGTTTTGTTTTGTGCGTATTTGCGCAACACGCTTACACTGCAATAAATTTGCAAAACAGAATTTTAAAAGCCGAATAAATTAGGCAGTGTTTCCGGATGCGGCCTTTTTTCATTTTACTTTAATATTTATTCAAGCTGATCCGCAATGCTTAAAATCAAATCCTGTGTTTTGCTCCATCCAAGACAAGGATCTGTGATTGATTTGCCGTAAACACCGTCTTCAATCTTTTGATTGCCGTCTTCAATATAAGATTCAATCATAAAGCCTTTAACAAAGTGCTTTATATCACTGCTGTGGCGCATTGAATGGAGCACCTCGTTTGCGATACGCACCTGCTCTAAATATTTTTTGCCGCTGTTTGAATGATTTGTATCCACAATAACGGCAGGATTTTTAAATCCCGGCTTTGAAGCATACATATTATAAAGGGTTATCAAATCTTCATAATGATAATTCGGGTGTGCAATGCCGTGCTTATCAACACCGCCTCTGAGAATTGCATGAGCAAGCTCATTGCCCTTTGTTTCAACCTCCCAGCCGCGATAAATAAATGTGTGGCCGCTTTGCGCTGCCGTAATTGCATTAAGCATAACGGAATAATCGCCGCTTGTGCCGTTTTTCATGCCGCACGGCACATCCATTCCGCTTGCCGCAAGGCGATGATCTTGATTTTCAACGCTGCGTGCGCCAACGGCAACATAAGAAAGCAAGTCTGAAAGATACCTGTAATTTGCAGGATAAAGCATTTCATCTGCGGCGGAAAGCCCCGTTTCCTCAATTGCTTTTGAATGAATTGAGCGCACGGCAAGAATTCCCGCATACATATCCGGAACACCGTCCGGATCCGGCTGATGCATCATTCCCTTATATCCCGCACCTGTTGTTCGAGGCTTACCGGTATAAATTCTCGGAATGATTATGATTTTATCCTTCACCTGCTCCTGAACTCTTGCAAGGCGGTGCACATAATCAAGCACACTTTCCTCTCTGTCTGCCGAGCAAGGACCTATAACAAGCAAAAGCTTATTGCTTTTGCCTTTAAACACATTTGCAATTTCCGCATCCCTTGCAGCTTTGGCGGCGGCCGCTTTTTCACTGAGGGGATAAAGCTCCTTAACTTCCTTCGGCACCGGGAGCTTTCTTATGAAGCGCATGTTCATCATTGAATGGTCTTCCGTAATTTCCATAATATCACTCTTTTCATTCTTATTGTTGCGAAGTTGAATTTATATTTCAATTTACATAGTGTATTTTAGTACAGTTTCAATTCAATGTCAAACACAGAGCACGAAACTTTACTTATGATATTTGGAATTATTGTTTATTGAAAAAGCCCTGTAAATCTGTTCAAGCAAAACAAGGCGTGCAAGCTGATGCGGCAAGGTCATTTTCCCGAATGAAAGTTTAATCTTGCCAAGCTGCTTAACCTGAGGTGAAAGCCCGAACGAGCCGCCTATTACAAATGCCAATGCCGAATTGCTCATGCCGGTTTGCGCAATCTGCTTTGCAAGCTGAGGTGATGAAAACTCGCTGCCCTCTATGCACAGCGGCACAACAGCTGCGCCCTTAGGAATTTTGGCAATAATTCGCTCGCCTTCTTTTTGAAGCACTTTTTCAATTTCGCCGGCAGACGGTGAATCGCCGCAGCGTTCCTCGGCCACCTCAACAACATTTACCTTTGCAAATGCACTCAAGCGCTTTATATATTCGGCACAGCCGTCTTTTAAATAGCTTTCCTTAAGCTTGCCGACGCATATAACGGAAACATTCATCATAGCACAATCAATCCTCCGTCGTTGGCAGGTTTAGAAACATAAAGGCGATAATCGTTGCCGTCCTTTGCGCCGAGTTCATCAAGCGCCGAAACCATTGACTGCCGTGCAATTACAGGCACATTGTTTTCACGGCTGAGATGAGAAAGCACAAGGCGTGTTGTGCCGCTTTGCAGCAATTCCTTTGCAAAATCATCTGCCGCCGTGTTTGAAAGGTGCCCTTTATCAGACAAAATTCTCTGTTTCAGCGGATATGGATAATAACCGTTTTCAAGCATTGAAATTTCATGATTTGATTCAAGAAAAACAAGATCGGAGCCCGTTACACAGCGCCTGGCATCTTCCGTTACTATTCCCGTGTCTGTGCACACAGAGATTTTGCGCCCGCCGGACACGGTTAATTTATACCCTACGCAATCAACGGCATCGTGCGAATTATGAAACGCCTCTGCACACATATCTCCGAAATCAAGCTTTCCGTCTATTTCATTTAAATTTACCGTTGAATTAACAACCCCTGATTTACACATTTCTTCAAGCGTTGCGGGAGTTGCATAAACGGGTGTTTTATATCGTGCCGCAAACACACGAACACCGGAAACATGGTCTTTATGCTCATGCGTTACAAGCACTGCTTTGATGCTTTCGGGAGCAATTCCCAAATCATTAAGCGCTGCTTCGCACTTTTTTGCCGAAACGCCTATATCAACAAGCACTCCGCCCGAATTTGTTCCTATGTATATTGAATTACCGCTGCTGCCCGAATACAGCTGACACACCTTTGCCATACATTTACTCTTTCATAAAAAAATTAACAAAAAAGGGAGCAAAATATGCTCCCTAAAAAACCAAGCCGATCAGCCTGCATTTGCAACCGTTTCCGTCGGATCGGCGGGAACTCTGCTTATATCCGCACCAAGCGCAGAAAGCTTTTCAACTATATTTTCATAGCCTCTGTCAACATACTGGGTTTTTTCAACCACTGTTTGGCCGTTGGCAACAAGGCCTGCAATAATCATTGCCGCACCCGCACGCAAATCCGTTGCTTTAACCTTTACGCCGGTTAAATGATCAACACCTTCTATTACGGCAATTTTACCGTCTACCTGAATATTGGCACCCATTCTTAAAAGCTGGCCAACATATTGAAAGCGATTATCCCAAACGGATTCCGAAAGGATTGAAGTGCCCTTTGCGATTGCAAGCAACACTGCCATCTGAGGCTGCATATCCGTTGGAAAACCGGGATGAGGCATAGTTTTAACATTACACCTGGTTAAAGGCTTAAAGCGAGTTACACGCACGGCATCATCATATTCAATGATTTCGGCGCCTGCCTCTTCAAGCTTTGCGCTGATA
Organism: uncultured Anaerotruncus sp.; assembly: GCA_900539775.1. Taxonomy (GTDB): domain Bacteria; phylum Bacillota; class Clostridia; order Oscillospirales; family Acutalibacteraceae; genus Eubacterium_R. Next base: position 109,873 of record UQDL01000005.1, read on the forward strand.
GATTCAAGGTGCTTGGGAATAACATTTTTAACAAGCACATCGCCGCCGCAAGCCGCAGCAGCAACCATATAAGTGCCTGCTTCTATTTGATCGGGAATAACTGAATATGTGCAGCCGTGAAGCTTTTCAACACCGCGGATTTTAATCACATCCGTGCCGGCGCCTCTTACATCCGCACCCATAGAATTAAGAAAGTTTGCAAGATCAACTATATGAGGCTCCTTGGCCGCATTTTCAATAACGGTAAGCCCTCTTGCAAGCACTGCCGCAAGCATAACATTTATTGTTGCGCCAACCGAAACAACGTCCATATAAATAGATGTGCCCACAAGCTTTTCCGCCTCTGCGCAAACCATGCCGTTTACTATATTTACATCAGCACCGAGCATTTTAAATCCCTTTATGTGCTGATCAATAGGTCTGTCGCCGAAATCGCAGCCGCCGGGGAGTGCAACATTTGCTTTTCTAAATCTGCCAAGCATTGCGCCGATAAGATAATAGCTTGCTCTGAAATGCGATGCAAGCTCATACGGCACAGGATTGCACTTAAGCACACGCGTGTCTATTTCAATAGTATCTTTATTAACAACCTTAATATGTGCACCCATTTGATCAAGAATTTTGATAATGAGCGAAACATCTGAAATATTGGGTATATTTTCAATTCTTACAATATCATCCGCCAAAATAGCAGCAGGAATGATTGCAACAGCGGCATTCTTTGCGCCGCTTATATTAACCTCACCAAACAGCTCTTTGCCGCCGTTAATAACAAAATTTTCCACAGCTTTTCCCTCTTTAAAACGGAATATAACAATTTAATGTAGCAAGTATATATAAAAACTAAATAAACATAAACAAAGTGGAATAAAAGCATCGTATGTAAACGATATTCCTTTAAACCTTGAACATTATAACAGAATGCAAAGAAAAAATAAAGGGCTTTTAATAATTCGATACCCTTTTGTAACATATAAATTTAAGCCAAAAACAACAAGATATATGGGCAACATTCCCAAAATGCGCCTAAATAGGGATATTTACACATTTTAAAAAAAATTTTAATTTCCACATTATTCAGCAAATTACAAAATTGTTACAATGTTTTTTGGCGATTTTGACGAATTTTTGCAACGCATGCAAACGCTTTTCATCATTAACACGGCAACAATAATATTATTTGAAGCAAATTTGATTTTATCAAACACAAAGCGGCAAAAAAAGAATGCAAAAAATGCAAACAGAACAGCGCTGTTTACAGCAAAAGCAAGCAATGTGAACACCGCTGCCGGATGTGTTGACAAAGTATTTGATTTATTGTATCATATTATACAAATATATTTTTTTATCGGAGGATTGATTTTGGACGGTTCCTTATGGCCTCTGCTATTATTGCAGGTGGCTTTGATTGCGCTGAACGCAGTTTTTGCGGCAGCGGAAATCGCAATAGTAAGCGTAAACGACAATAAAATGGCAAAGCTGGCAAAAGAGGGCAACAAAAAAGCAAAAATACTTGTTAAGCTGACCTCACAGCCGTCAAACTTTTTGGCTACCATTCAAATTGCAATAACGCTTGCAGGCTTTTTGGGCTCGGCTTTTGCCGCAGATAACTTTGCGGGGCCGATTGTTGAAGCAATTTTAAATGCAGGGGCAAAAATCCCGGCAGGCACACTTAACAGCATTGTTGTTATTTTAATCACGCTGCTGCTTTCGTTTTTCACCATTATATTCGGTGAGCTTGTGCCAAAACGAATTGCAATGCGAAAGGCGGAAAAGGTTGCCCTTGGAATTTCAGGGCTGATTTATGTTATTTCCGTTATTTTCAAGCCTGTTGTTTGGTTGCTTATGAGCAGCACAAATTTGGTGCTGCGTATGTTTAAAATAGACCCTAACGACACCGAAGAAGATGTCAGCGAAGAAGACATACGAATGATGGTTGATGTTGGCAGCGAAAGCGGCGCCATTGATAAAACGGAGCAAGAATTCATCCAAAATGTGTTTGAATTTGACGATTTAACTGCCGGAGAGGTTGCAGTGCACAGAACCGAGGTTTCCATTCTTTGGCTTGATGAAAGCCCGGATGAATGGGACAAAACAATTCACGGCAGCAGACACAAGATTTACCCGATTTGCGATGAAACGGTTGATAATGTTATCGGCCTTTTAAATGCAAAGGATTATTTCAGGCTGAGCACCAAAGATCGTGAAACCATTATGAAAAAGGCGGTTCGCCCGCCATATTTCGTGCCCGAAAGCGTTAAGCTTGATGTGCTTTTCAAAAACATGAAAAAAAGCCGCCACAATTTTGCGATTGTGCTTGACGAATACGGCGGAACAACGGGAATTATAACAATTAACGATTTGCTTGAAAAGCTTGTTGGTGATTTTGATTATGAGGATGAGGAAAGCAAGCCCGACGAATCCATTGAAAGGCTTGATTCCAAAACTTGGAAAATCACGGGCAACCCCGATATAGACGATATTGAGGAAGCGCTTGATATTCCGCTTAAAAGCGAGGATTGCGACACTTTCAGCGGCCTTGTGTTTGATGCGCTTGGATCCGTGCCGGATGACGGCAATAAACCGTTTGAAATTGAAACGGCGGGCCTTGTTGTTAAAGTTTTAAGCGTTAAAAATCACCAAGTGCAAACGGCAATTGTGTGCAAAGAAAATCCGCCTAAAAGCAGCAACAACGATAATCAGGAAAAAGCAGACGGCGAAAAAAAAGAATCCGAATAACATTAAACGGCAGATGAAAACCATCTGCCGTTTTTTTATGTGCAACTTATATTTGGTTATTTAATCAAATAACATCATGCTGATTATTATAACTGCCGCCGGTTAAAATATTATCCGCAGCAGATATGAGCTGCCGCAAATCCGAATTCCCTTTAACTGTTTTGGAAGGCGCCGAAACCGCCGCCATAACAAGATTGTAATAGGCGCTGCCTTTGGGATGAATGCTTACAGAGCCGTCAAGCGCAGACAGCCAAACCTCTGCAATCATTTCACGAAGCGGCTTATAGCGATATTCAAGCGCCTGTGCACGGGTTACATTGCCCTGCAAATGCATTGCTTTAAGAAATTTATACGCATCCCAAACAAGAGCCGTGTCTATTTTTTTGAGCAACGGTTTTATTACGGGCCAAAACGGCAAAAGCTTTTTGGGATTTATTCCGAGGGCTTCCGTTCTTTCGGCAAACTGCTTTTTATCTCTGCATTCCGTTATTCTGAAAATCAAATCGCAGGCATGGCGTGCAAGATAATCACCGGCATCCGTTTCATGCCCGTTCACAAGAAATGATTTTAAATGCCTGACATTGTATTCAAGTCTGCCGTTTTCAAGAACGGAAACATCAACAATGGGCGCCGGATAACCGCTGAGTGCACCGACATTAACCTCAGTTATCTTGTTGCCGGCCCGGCTTGTGAAAGAATCGGTGTGCTGAATATGGCTGTGGCCAACAAACATATATTTAAGCCCTGCATCCGCAAAAAAGGACGCAACTTCTTCCCTGTTTTCAACGCAGGTGGAGCCGCCTGTAAGCAACGGCGAAATATGCGGCACAAGCAAATGATGCTCTATGCCGATAAGCGTGCAGCCGCATTTTTTTGCATCCTCGATCTGCTCTGTTATCCATTTACGGCAATCCGCATCAAACCCGGCATGGCCGTTTTCGTTTTTATCGTCATTAAGGCACAGCACTCGCACTTTTTCGGAAAGTGCAATAACAAAACAAACGGTGCCTATTTTTGCGGTGAATGTGCTTATTGCCTGCTTAGGGCCGAAATCGGCATAAAACTTAGGCAAATCATAGCTTTTCATAACCGGCACATCGTTATAAACCGCATCACCCTCAAATCGGCGCGGATTTTCATCGCAGCACCAATCATGTGTTGCCGTTATCAAATAAACCGGCTTGCTTTTTTGAAGTTCATAAAGCTTTTTGCGAAATTCAATGTGTGAAATCATTTCACCGTCATTTGAAACATCGCCCAATATAAACACGGCATCCGTATCCGACTTTGCAATATCGGCAAATGCAGCATCTGTGATTTCCGCCGTTTCGGCAAGGCATTTTTGATCTGACCCGGAGCGCAATTCATAGGCCTTGCCGCAAGTGCCGAGGGATTTTGAATAATAATGAGTATCTGCAATAAAAGTTATTTTCATAAAACCACCGTTTTAAAATACAGGATTCAAAATTGAAAAATACAATTTTAAAAATTCAATTTCAGCCGTTCGTTTTGCCAAAAATAAAAGCAGCAGGCGGCGCAAAGCACCTCCTGCCGAACACTTAAAAACAATCAATCGTTTGCGGCAACAGATTCCGACACTTCGTTTTCTGCGCCTTTTTCGGATTTGAGACGTGCACGCCTTTCCATAATTTCCTTCATCATTTGGCGATGACCGTCGCCAGTAATGTTATAGAAATGCATCGGCACAAGCATAAGCAAATAGCCTATTGCCGGCACAAGAGTTGTAAGCAAAAACAGAGCCATATTGGTTTGCGCATTTTGCACCAAAGAGCCCTCTGTGTGCTGCATATAGCCGGTTATACCAAGAATTGCAAGGCCGATTGAGGATGAAAACGTGTTTTCGATTTTGCCCGTAAAGCTCATGATAGAAAGCATAATGCCCTCAACACGAGTGCCTGTTTTCCATTCGATATAATCAACGGTTTCCGCTTCCATTTCCTTTTGAATAAGATTTTTAAATTCAAGCGGAATTGCAGTAAGTCCTGTAAAGAGCACAACAATTATGCCTACGAAAAGTGAAACGCTTGTTCCCTCCGGCTTCTTCATAAGCCCATTATAGCAGGTTACCGCAAAAAGCACATGCAAAATTATAGCGGCAACGCAGCAGCCCTGATAAAACTTCTTGCTGTCTGCCTTTTTACCGAGAGATTCGATGATTTTGGGAACGAGTATTCCCGCAAAAAGGAAGCCGGGAAACTTAACAACATCAATAAAAATATTATATTTTCTGTTGAACATAAGATCGGCAACAAAATAAAACGAAACCTGCTCTGCAATTTTGCAAATAACAAAAAAGACATTTCCTAAGAAGAGCATGAGCAAAGGTCTGTTTTTAAACAGCAGTGCGAAACAATCCTTAACGGCAGGCACATCTTCCTTGTGCTCTGCCCTTTCCTTGGTGTTTTTATAAGTTAACCTTGTTAAAAACACAATTCCTATTGCCGAAATAATTGCCGAGGTAAGATACGCCTGCGGTGTGTGATCCTTGAAATAAGGCAACAGTGCCGCACCTGCAACGAAAACCTGCGGCAGCGCGCCCAAAACGGAGCGTACGATTGAGCTTACTCCGAAAAGCTTGGTGCGCTCTATTCCGCTTGGCGTGATTGAAAACGCAAGCGCACCCATCGGAATATCAAACGCCGTGTAGGTTACATCAAGGCCAACAAAAAGGATAGTGGTATAAATAATGTTAAACAGCGGCGATGCATCTGCGCTGCCGATAAAAAACAGTATCATAACAAGTGAAACAAAAAGCGGTGCCCATTTGATATAGGGGCGCATTTGCCCGTCCTTAGTTCTGGTTTTATCAACTATAACGCCCATAATCGGGTCGTTTATTGCATCAAAAATTCCGCAATAAAGCCTGATTTGCGCCGCCACGCTCATTGGGTCTTTAAGCTTTTTGAAAAGCACATTTGTTAAAAAGAAATTTATGTATTTTGACGAGGTCATGCTTGTGTTCATTCCCTGTGCGCCGCGGCCCACCGCATATGAAAGCGTTTCGCGCCAGGTTAAATAAGTTTCCTCGCCAACATCCTTTTTAATAATTTTACTGTTTAAAAAATCGTTTATTTTGCCCATTTAATTTTTTTCCTTGCCTTTCGGCTGCAATATTTTTATAGCGGATTTTAAAACCGCACACACCGCAGGCAGCCTCAGCGATGCACAATAACAGCTAAAGCTTATTTTTGCAAATTGCTTTATATATGCTGCTTATTTAATCTTTGTGATTTTGTTTTTTTTAACGAAATAAACATTATCGGCAATATCCATCATTGCCTTATCGTTCATGGAATCCGTGTAAAAATTCTCTATATGCATTCCGGGAAAAACCTCGTTAAAAATTTTAACCTTGTTTTCAAGAAAGCAAAGGCGCTTAAATTTACCCGTTTCCTTATCAATGCTGGAGCCGACATAATGCTTTATGCCGATTCTTTTTGCTATTTCATCAAGCAAAAAATCTGTTGAGCCGGAAACTATAATATCGCTTTCTTTTTGCACTTTCTTATACCACGGCTTTATCTTGTGCTCGTTTTTATTCCAAAAATCAACAACGGCGGCAGAAATATCGCCGATTTTAACATAATACCCTTCCAAAAAGGAAGCATATGCACCAATCGCCTCTTCAACAGTAAAAAGATGCAGTGCATCCTTTGCGGCAATCCACAAAAGCTTTGGAATATAGCGCCAAATTCTTACATCACGGCGCACAAAATAAAGAATGAAATCCACAAGAGTTTCGCCGTCATAAATAGTGTTATCAAAATCATAAACATTAACGTTCATAATACTACAGTCCGTTTTTCAAATCAAAGTAAAGATTATGAGAAAATTTAATAAAAAATAAAATTTTTCATAGTTTAATATTAGCAAACTCCAAGCACAAAATCAACAAAAAATTAGCATTCTAAAAACAAAAGCGGCTTGCCGGTTTTAAAGCAAAAAAATTACAACTGCATAAATTATTTTGTTAATTTTTTATCAAATCTTGACATTCGGGCAAACTACATATATATTAGAATAAGTATATTTAAATAAAGGAAGGCAGCCTAAACTGCCAAAACGGTAATTGAAAAATGAAAGAAAAATCCATTAAAACCGATGTTGTAATAGTCGGCAGCGGAGTTGCGGGGCTTTTTGCCGCACTGTGCCTGCCTAAGGATAAAAACGCTCTTGTTATCACCAAAGAGGATCTCAAAGAATGTGATTCATATTTGGCTCAGGGCGGTGTTTGCGTGCTTAAAAACATTGATGATTTTGAATGCTATTTTGAAGACACAATGAAAGCAGGCCATTATGAAAACGATCCCGAAAGCGTTAGGGTTATGATTGAATCATCGCCCGATGTTATCGGCACGCTGGTTAAGCTGGGTGTTGACTTTGACACTAATAACGGCGGCGATTTCAACTACACAAGAGAAGGAGCTCACAGGCAAAACAGGATTTTGCATCATAAGGACGAAACCGGCAAAGAAATCACGGCAACCCTGCTTGCAATTGCAAAAACCAAGAAAAACATCACCTTTGTTACAAACACAACGATGATTGATATTATAGAAAAAAACAACACCTGCTACGGCATAGTTGTTGAAGACGCAAACGGCGAAAGAAGCGCAATTTTTGCAAGAGATGTTATTTTGGCAACGGGCGGCATAGGCGGTTTGTTTAAAAACTCCACCAATTTCCCGCACATCACGGGCGATGCCTTTGCAATTGCACTTAAGCACAACATTGAGCTTAAAAATATAAACTATATTCAAATTCATCCCACCACGCTTTACAGCAAAAAAAGCGGACGGCGCTTTCTTATCAGCGAAAGCGTAAGAGGCGAGGGTGCAATTTTGCTTAACGAAAACGGCGAAAGATTTACGGATGAGCTTCAACCCCGCGATGTTGTTACAAACGCCATTTGCAAGGAAATGGAAAAATTCGGCACAGACCATGTTTATCTTACCCTGCCGACGATGACAAGTGAAGAAGCCGCACAGAGATTCCCAAACATTTTTGAGGAATGCATGGAAGAGGGCTATGATATAACGAAAGACAAGGTGCCCGTTACACCCGGCCAGCACTATATGATGGGTGGAATTAAAACAGACATAAACGGCTGCACATCCATGCGCCACCTTTATGCGGCAGGCGAAACGGCCTGCAACGGAGTGCACGGCAGAAACAGGCTTGCATCAAACAGCTTACTGGAGAGTCTTGTTTTTTCAAAGCGAGCAGCCGATTTAATTGCAGGCGACGATTCTGAAAAGCCGCAATATGAGCCTGAAATTGATTTTGCCGCAATGCCGCCGAAGGCAGAGCGTGAAAATGAATTCAAAAACATTATCATGGCCGAAATCAAACGAAAGGATCCCAAATTCTATGATAAATGGTGTAACAATGAAAATCAATGTTGACGATTATATCATCAACACTCTTAAAGAAGATATCACAAGCGAGGATGTTTCAACAAACGCCGTTATGCCCGAAAGCAAGCAGGGAAAGGCAGAGCTTATCTGCAAAAGCAGCGGCATAATCTGCGGCCTTGGCGTTTTTGAACGCACATTCACACTGCTTGACGAAAATGCAAAATTTGAAACAAGCGTTAAGGACGGCGATTTTGTTGAAAAAGGAATGCTGCTTGGCGTTGTTTACGGCGACATCAGAGCACTGCTTTCCGGCGAACGCACAGCGCTAAACTATTTGCAAAGAATGAGCGGAATTGCCACAATAACCAAAGAATATGCCAAGGAGCTTGAAGGCACGGGCACAACTTTGCTTGACACAAGAAAAACAACGCCGAATATGCGCCCGTTTGAAAAATATGCCGTAACCGTAGGCGGAGGCAAAAACCACCGCTACAATCTTTCCGACGGAGTTTTGCTTAAAGACAACCACATAGGAGCAGCAGGCTCCGTTACAAAAGCGATTAAGGCCGCAAAAGAATATGCGCCATTCGTAAGAAAAATTGAAATTGAAACCGAAACCTTTGAGCAAGTGCAAGAAGCTGTTGAAGCAGGAGCAGACATTATTATGCTTGATAACATGAGCACCGCACAAATGGCAAAATGCGTTAAATTTATTAACGGCAGAGCACAAACGGAATGCAGCGGAAATGTTACCAAAGAAAGGCTTAAAGAAATTGCCGCCACCGGTGTGGATTTCGTTTCATGCGGTGCGCTTACTCACTCGGCACCCATTATGGATGTAAGCCTTAAAAATCTTGTTCCAATTGAATAAATGATAATTATTTTTTGATTTAGCGGTAATAAGCAAATAAATATTACGGAGAATCAATATGAAAAAATGTGTTAAACATTTTGCGCAAGTTCTTTATTCAATCTTATCCGCCGTTTCGGCAACGGTTGCTTTTTATTTGATAAGCGGATTAGCATTAAGAAATTTCACGCAGGATACAGGCCTTACGGTATTAGACATAATCACCGCCATTTTGGCACTTATTTTTAATTTGCTTTTCGGACTGCACTTCTGCGACAAGCTTACAAAAGCAGGATACATAATACAATTTGCTTTTTTGTTGGCAATAACGGCAGTTTCCGTTTATTTTGAGGGAACTTATTGGGTTTATATATGCATGCTTTTAAACCCTGTTTATTCCTTTGCCAAAGATGCGATTTGCAGCATGAACACAGAGGCAAACAATTCTGCAGCACTTGATGCGGTGCTTGCCTTGGCTTCATCTGCTTTGCCGGGCTTATTTATGTTTTTAGGCTCAAAAGCGGCAAAGAAAAAAGCATAGCCGCCGCAACAGCATAATATATTTAAATCAGCACAAATAAAAAAGCCATTATCATTTTGCATTATGCAAATGATAATGGTTTTATTTTTTATCATAATAATTTGAAACACCTGCAACACAAAAGCATTCGGCAATCCAAATAAATACCGAATATGCTTAATTTTTTTTGCCAAAATATAAAATTTTGCCAACACTCTGCCGAGAAAACTTGGCAAAAGTGTTGGCATTGCTTATTTTCCCCGAAGCACACGGGGAAATCAAATATTAAAGCTTTTCTTTATGCCGAATAAAACTGCAACGCTTTGCTAAATAAGCGCAACACCGTTTGCATCAGTGTTAATTTTACCCGTCAAAATCATAATTCCCTCAACAAGAGCCCAAATTCCTATTGCAACAGGACCAATGCCGAAAGCGGCTGCGCCCAAAAGAGAAACCACAAGCTGAATAATTGCTTTTGTTGTGAACCCCAAATAAAAATTATGAATTCCCAAGGTTCCCAAAAAGATTGCCAACAAGCCTGCAGTCAATTTTGATTTTTGAGCAACCGGTGCTGCGGTGGGTGTAACCGGGGGTGCAGCTCCGGGAGCTTGGGCACCGAGTGCAGCTCCGCAAGCGGAACAATTGAGTGCATTATCTGGGTTATTAAGGCCACAATTTGGACAATACATATACATACCTCCGTTATTATATATTTGGACATCTGCCCGCATTATTAAGTACAAAACAATGCATTGTGAATTATCAATAAAAATTTATTACAAATTCAAATATGTTTTGTTAATTTTATCTTAACAAATAAAACACAAGCTGTCAATACATATTTTAGGATTTGTCAATAAATTGTCAATATACATAACGGACGGAATATAAAAACGCTTAAATGTGCCGCAAATTCCGATTATTTCAAGATTTATCTGCAATCTGCCTTAACAGACACTTTGCTTTTAATTTAGGAAACAGAGCCGGTTTACAAAATCAAAGAGTAACGCCGCTTTTAAAAATTGCGATTTCACGAATACCGTTTATTTCATTTTTTGTTTGCAAGCCGCAAGCCGTGCGCAAAATCAGAGCAAAAAGTTGATTTTCTTTGCCGGACTGAGCATCATAATCTACCCAGTTGCTTTTTGCCGCAGCCAAAGCCGAATTTGAAGAAATTTTAAGTGTAGGCACCGGTGCGCCGAGCGGAGTGCCTCTGCCTGTTGTAAACAAAATCAAATGGCATCCGGCCGCACAAAGATTGGTTGCCGCCACTATGTCGTTTCCCGGGCCGGCAAGCAAATTAAGCCCCGGCGTGCAAGCTGTATCTCCGTAATCAAGCACGGCAGTTACCGGCGCCGTGCCGCCTTTTTGAACACAGCCGAGTGATTTTTCTTCAAGAGTGGTAATGCCGCCGGCCTTATTTCCCGGCGATGGATTTTCGCTTATCGGCTGATTATGAGCAATAAAATAGCTTTTATAATTGTTTATAAGATCAACAGTTTTTCTGAAAACAGTTTCGTTAACGCAGCGATTCATCAGCAATTGCTCGGCGCCGAACATTTCCGGCACTTCCGTTAAAACGGCAATGCCGCCCATTGCAGTTAATTTATCTGCTATTTTACCACAAAGCGGGTTTGCCATTATGCCGGATAAGCCGTCGCTTCCGCCGCATTTCAAACCGATTCTAAGTTTTGAAGCAGAAACGGCAATTCGCTTATCCTCCGCCGCAACGGCACTGAGCTCGCTTATGATTTTTTTGCCGCACGCTATTTCATCATCGGCATCACGGCAATTCAAAAAGCGTATTCTTTTTGAATCATAATCACCGAGTTTCTTTTTAAATTCCGCAATATTATTGTTTTCACAGCCAAGCCCAAGAACAAGCACGCCGCCTGCATTTGGATGCTTCACAAGCCCGGCAAGCACCTTTTGCGTGATTTCTAAATCGCTGCCAAGCTGGCTGCAACCATAAGGATGAGTAAATGCAAAAGCACCCGTTTCCCTTGCAATGGAATTTGCAATTCCGTTTACGCAGCCTACTGTTGGCACAATCCAAATATCATTTCTGATTCCTATATCGCCGTTTTTGCGCACAAAAGCATTTATTTGCGGCGCCTGCTGTGCTGCCAAAGGTTTTATATCGGGCGAATATTCATAGCTTTTTAAACCGGATAAGGCGGTTTTTAAATTATGGCTGTGCACATGCTCTCCGATTTTTATATTTGCACATGCAACGCCTATAGGAAAGCCATACTTAATTACAAATTCGCCTTTCTTTATGTTTTCGGTTGCATATTTGTGCCCGTTTTCGAGGCACACTTTAACATTATCGTTTTTGTTGATTAAAACATACTCCATTTTATCGCCTCTGCCAAACCGCAAGAATTCATTTTATCTTCGCACTCATAAGCCTTTTTTTCAAGAAAGCTTAAATCGGCGCCCCATAAATCTTTATTCAAAAGAATTTCATGAATATCGTTATTCTTTATAAACTGCACTTTTTCCGGATCATCTTGCGGACTTTCGTTTTTATAGTATTTCAAAAGGCACACAAGCGAAAGCACAAGCGGAGCGGGAACTGCTTTGCTTGCATTAAAATAATCAAAAACAATCGGCAGCACCCGTGCTGAATATTTACTGATTGAATTAAGGGCAATCGACCGCCACATATGCCTTATGTAAGGATTTGAAAATCGTTCAAGCACGGCTCTTGCAAATTCATCTGCCTGCTTATTATCCGAAAGGGTCGGCAAAATGCAATCAAAAAGGCAGCAGTTTAAAAATCTTGAAAGAAGCTCATTTTCAAGGCTTTCACGCACTGTTTCAACTCCGAGCAATAATGACGGGAAAACAAGCGAAGTGTGCGCACCGTTTAAAATACGAACCTTCATTTTTTTATACGGGGCAATATTCTTTGCCCACACAACATTCACACCTGCTTTTTTTAGCGGAAATTCATCTTCATAATTTCCCTCTATAACCCACAAATGATAAGGCTCTGCCGTGTTTAGAAGATCATCTTTTTTGCCTATCTCAGCAAAGATGCTATCTGCTTCTTCATGGGGATAGCCTGTTACGATTCTGTCCACAAGCGTGGAGCAAAAATGATTTTCATTTTCAATCCACTGCAAAAATCCGCTTTCCAGCCCCCATAACCTTGCATATTTCAGCACACAATTTTTAAGTTCTTTTCCGTTTTCATCTATCAATTCGCAGGCAAATATCACAAATCCGGGTAAGGCCTTGGCGTATCTTTCATATAAAAGCCTTGCCAGCTTTGCCGGAAAGGCTTTTGGCGGCTTATCGCAGAATTTGCAGGTTGCATCAAATTCTATGCCTGCTTCGGTTGTGTTTGAAACAATAAATTTCAGATTCGGATTTTCGGCAAGAGCAATAAACGAATCAAAATCCTGATAAGGATTTACGGCACGGCTTATTGAATGAATTTCTTGCCTCTTATTTATTTCTTTTCCGTTTTCAATGCCTCTTAAAAACAAATTATAAACACCCTGCTGCCCGTTTATTTTTGCAACAGCTTTTGAATCCGTAGGAGAAACAACAACAATTTTTCCGCCATACAAATTCTTTTTATTCATTTCATCCACAAAGCAATCCACAAAGCCTCTGAGAAAATTTCCCGTGCCGAATTGCAAAATTGTTTCATTCATATTTTCATCTCCGATTTTTGCCGATGCCGAATAAACAAAGCCGTATTTCACCGCATTTTAAGACAGCCGGCGCCCAAACTTTATTCACGGCGCAGATAAAATATAGCACAGCAATCCTGATTTGTCTACATATAAAAGCGCAAAAAAGCAGGCAGCGAGTATTATTCGCCGCCTGCAAAAAGCATCAATATTCAATGTTATCGGTTGTTATATATTTTACTCCAAGTGAGGAAAGGCGTGAAACGGCTTCGGGGTCATCCACCGTCCAAGCACCCGTTGTTAAACCGGCATCAACACATTTTTTTATGATTTCATCAGTGTTTTCCTCTTTTTTGTAGTTGAAATCTATGCCGCAATCGCCGCCGATTTCAAGAGCTTTTTGTATATCCTCTTCCGTTATCTTTTGCACAATATACCAGCACGGAGCATCCGTAAGCTTTCGCATTGCCTGCAAATTTTCATATTTAAATGAAATAAACACGGGCTTTAATTCGGGATAAACAGAAAGCAAATCAACAATTTCATCATAATGCTCTGTGTTGTTTGCGCCCTTAAGCTCAATAACGGGCACCATGGAATATCTGCTGCAAATATCAAGATATTCATGCAATGTGCAAATTTTCAAATTGCTGTAATTATCAACATTAACACCGTTATCAACATTTTCCTGCAAAAGCTCATCAAGAGTTTTCTTTTCTATTTTAGATGCGCCGTCCGTCATTCGATACGTGTTAAAATCGTGGTGAATAACCCAAGTGCCGTCTTCGGTTCTGTAAACATCGCACTCTGTGCCGTAAAAGCCTGCCTTGCCGGCCTCTTCAAATGCAGGAGCCGTGTTTTCCGGAGCAACCGCCCTGAAGCCTCTGTGCGCCACAAGATTAACATCCTCTGCGGTTTGATAAACAGTGTAATCCGCTGTTTTGCAATATTGATTAAGAGCCACAAGGCCTGCCGCAACCACAAGCAAAATAAGCGCAAGCAGCACACTGAGCACAATAATCAATATTTTTTTCTTTTTACTCATTTTCTTTTTGGCAGTGTTATTTTCACTCATTGCCGTTATCAACTCCGTTTCTTGAATTTTCCGCATTGGGGAATTTTAAAATTCGCCCCGTGTCGGCCACAAACCGACCGTCCTCCCATCTGCCCTTAACCCCTTTGGCAGACATTCCGATTTGGAAATGAAGTTGTGCTATACCGAAATCGATGCTTTTATCCGAATACGGCTCATCCACATAAGCGGAAACAACGCCGTTTTCATACCTGAATTTAACCGGGCGGCGATTTACCGAGCTTGGCGCCTTTTCAACCTGCTGCATGGCATAGACTATTTCCGGAGTGATTTTTTCATCACAAAACTCAAACATTTTTTGATATGGCTTACTGTTTTTGTGTGTGGCAGAATAAATCATTTTTTCCTTGATACTTAGCTTTTCAGAAACATTGCCGATTGCAATAACGCAATAAAGGCGATGCCCTTTTGGCAAATCAAGCTTTTCAAGCACTTTGTTTTCATTATAGCTGCCAACCCAGCAGGTGCCAATGCCGTGATAAGCGCATTGCAGCACAATGGTTTCGCCGTAATATCCGCAAGCCTGCCTTGCCGGTATTGTATCCGGCCCGCAAACAGCAATCAAGCTCATCATACCGGATTGCAAATTAAAAGCAAAGCGTGCATCATCAATAAAAACAAAATCCAGCCCTGCCTTTTCATTTACATAATCAACAAGCTCGGAAATAAGCTGCTTAACATCATCATCAAGCGCTCTTGGTTTAAACGCACGCCTTGAGCGGCGTTTGTCTATAGCAATCAAGTATTCTGCATTTGTCATTATTTATTTTCCCCAGTTTTCTATAACCGAATTAAGCCTTTCATACTGCTTTGTGGTGATATTATCGGGCTTTAAAACAAGAATTCGTTTCATTGTAATTGTTTGATTAACAGTCCACACGGAAAGCTTGTAGCCGTTTTCGTGAAGAAGCTTTGAAAGTGTGCCGCTTGCTCCGGTGAAATTGCAGTTTATTCCAACCGCACCCGTTTCATCAAGAATTTGCAGCAGCTTTTTTTGATAATCCTCGCCGAAAATCTTAAAGCGAGAAGGCTGATAATTTAAATAGTATTCCATATCGCAGCAGGCCGAATCCTTTACCGCCTTAACATCCGGCTGGCTGATACCTGTTAAAAACGCTCTGTCAAGCAAATTATATTCCACAAGCAAATCATGAAGGGCGTTTAAAGTGCGTGTTTCCTTGATATCAAGATTTATAAGGCATGTGCCGCCTTGAAGCAGCTTAAAAGCATCTGCAACAGGCACTCCGTCACTGTTTGTTACCGCAATATCATGATTCATAACAAGTGTTTTATCCGGCCTTTGGCGAATATCAATTTCCATAACGGCAACATTGTTATCAAGAGCCGCCTGAACAAATTCAAGAGAATTATCCTCTGCGCCGAGAGAACCTGTGTGAGCGGTGACGGTGAAACCATCCACAAATTTCAGAGTCCTTTCATCATAGGATTTAGTGATGGCGTATGTTGCAACCCCTGCAACAAGCGCAACAGAAACAAGGAATGCCGCCACTTGATAAGAAAAATGCTTTGCCCAAGTGGGAGTCATATTTCTTTTCAGAAACTTCTTGAATTTCTGCCACTTTGATATTTTGTTTTCCATAATTACCCCTTAAAATTTCCCCTGAAAGCACAAAAGGGCATTAAACATTCGCCGTTTAATGCCCCTTGTTAAATAATCAATCCTGTTTGCTGCCCGAGTAGTTAGGAGCTTCTTTGGTGATATAAACATCGTGCGGATGGCTTTCAACTAAGCCTGCACCTGTTATCTTTATGAACTTTGCATTTGTGCGAAGCTCTTCAATGCTGTGGCAACCTACATAACCCATACCGGAGCGAAGACCGCCCATCATTTGGAATACGGTGTCGCCTACAGGTCCCTTATAAGGCACACGGCCTTCAACACCTTCCGGAACGAACTTCTTGGTGCCGTTTTGGAAATATCTGTCTGCCGAGCCTTTGTTCATTGCGCCGAGAGAGCCCATGCCGCGATAAACCTTAAACTGACGGCCCTGGTAAATTTCCGTGTCTCCGGGTGATTCCTCACAGCCCGCAACAAGAGAGCCTACCATAACAACGCTGCCGCCTGCGGCAATAGCCTTAACGATTTCGCCGCTGTATTTAATACCGCCGTCTGCGATAATCGGAATACCGTATTTATCTGCCATTTCGGCACTGTCATAAATAGCGGTGATTTGCGGAACGCCGATACCTGCAACAACACGGGTGGTGCAAATTGAGCCGGGGCCGATACCAACCTTAACGGCATCCGCACCTGCTTTTATGAGAGCCTCTGTTCCCTCTGCAGTGGCAACATTGCCGGCGATAAGAGAAATGTGCGGAAAAGCATTTTTAACCATTTCAACAGCCTTGAGAATATTTTTTGAATGGCCGTGAGCCGAATCCAAAATAAACGCATCAACCTGAGCATCGGCCAAAGCCTTAGCTCTGTCCAGCATATCATTTGTTACGCCGATGGCAGCTGCGCAAAGCAATCTGTCTTTAGAATCACGAGCCGTGTTCGGATATTTAAAGCTTTTTTCAATATCCTTAATTGTTACAAGGCCTGTGAGCTTGCCGTTTTTATCAACAAGAGGAAGCTTTTCAACCTTTGATGCCATAAGCACTTTTTTTGCCTCTTCAAGAGTCATGCCTGCAACACCTGTTACAAGCTTATCCTTAGGAGTCATAACAGAAGCGATTTTAACGGAATAATCGCTCATAAATCTCATATCTCTGTTAGTTAAAATACCAACCAATGTGCCGTCTTTTTCGCAAATCGGAACGCCGCTGATTCTGTATTTGCGCATCAAATTTTCCGCATCAAGTGCGGTGTTTTCAGGTGAAAGATAGAAAGGATCGGTAATAACACCGTTTTCGGATCTTTTAACCTTATCAACTTCCGTTGCCTGATCCTCAATGGTCATATTCTTATGAATAACGCCGATACCGCCCTCACGAGCAATTGCAATTGCCATGCCGGATTCGGTTACGGTATCCATAGCGGAGGTCATAAGCGGAATATTAAGCTTGATATTCTTTGTAAGATGAGTTGAAAGATCAACCTCATTTGGAAGAACATCACTTTCCGCAGGGATAAGGAGCACATCATCAAAGGTGAGCCCTTCTTTAACAAATTTAGCGCCGTATTCGCTCATATAGTCTTCCTCCAATATATAAAATTATTTTATTTATAATAGCACAATTGACCGCCTGTGTTCAAGTATTATTTTTGAACAGCTGCAATGATTTTTTGAACAGTGGCATCAACACTGCTTTTGCAGCAATCAATAACCGCATCTGCATATTTTTCATAAAGCGGCAGCCTTTTATCATACATTTGGCGCAACGTTTCGCCTTTTTCAAGAGCAATTCCCCTGCTGCTTAAATTATTTATGCGCTTTTGCATTTCTTCAAAGCTTAAATGAAGATAAATAACCTTGCCCGTTTTCTTTAAATGATTCATTGCCGCATCGCTGTAAACAACGCTGCCGCCCGTTGCAATAACCGTGCCCGCTATATCAAGCGAAAGCACGGCATTTTCCTCTGCTTTTTTGAAGTATTCAAGGCCGCTGTCGTCAATTATCTGTTGCAGGCGCTTACGCTCTCTGCTTTGGATCAGCAAATCGGTGTCAAAAAAATTTTTAAGCAAAAGCTTTGCGGCAAGAACTCCGCAGGTGGATTTGCCCGCACCGGGCATGCCTATTAAAATTATATTTTCACTGTTTATTTTTTCCGTCATTTCTTTTTCACTCCTGCCTTTTTGCAAATATCCGAAAGGCGGCAAGAATCGCATTTGGGGTTTCTTGCCGTGCAAATATCTCTGCCGAAAAGAACAATTCTGTGGCAAAAATCAGAGCTTTCCTCTGCAGGAATTATTTTTTTAAGAGCAAATTCAATTTTTTTAGGGTCTTTTTCCGCCACAAGGCCAAGCCTGTTTGTGATTCTGATGCAATGCGTGTCTACCACAATTGCCTCTTTGCCGTAAATATCGCCCACTATTAAATTTGCTGTTTTTCTTCCCACTCCCGGCAAGGTAAGCAGCTCATCAATATTATCCGGCACCTCGCCGTTATAATCAGCAAGAATTTTTTTAGCCATGCCTACGATGGATTCGGCTTTGCTTTTGTAAAAGCCGCAGGAATAAATATATTTGCCCACCTCAACAGGATCGGCATTTGCAAAATCCTCTATAGTTTTATACCGTTTAAACAATGCAGGGGTAACAAGATTTACCCTTGCATCGGTGCACTGAGCCGAGAGGCGCACAGCCACCAAAAGCTGAAACGGAAATTCATAATCGAGCGAGCAAACAGCATTCGGATACATTTCTCGAAGCGTGTTTACAGCCGCAAGTGCTCTTTCTTTTTTAGTCAATTTAATTGCCTTTCTGCGCCGCATAATTTAAAGCGGCAAAAAACTATTTTTTACCTTTAATTTTATCCCAATAAGCCTTAAATGCCTGCTCGTTTTTATTTTCACCGGGCACATAATACTTTTTGTTTTTTATGGCATCCGGCAAATATTGCTGCTGCACCCAGTGATTTTCAAAACTGTGGGGATAAACATAAAACTGCCCCTTAACCGCTGCATCTTCGCCGTCGAAATGCTTGTTTTGCAAATTTCTCGGCACAGAGCCGCAATTTCCCTGCTGCACATCCGCCATTGCCGCATCAATCGCCGCCTCGCCCGCATTGCTTTTAGGGGCCGACGCAACAAGAATAACGGCATCTGCAAGCGGAATTCTTGCTTCGGGCAATCCAACCATCATTGCGGCATCCACCGCTGCTTTAACAATCGGAATTATCTGCGGATAAGCAAGCCCCACATCCTCGCAGGCACAAACCATTAAGCGGCGGCATGCAGACGGCAAATCCCCCGCCTGCAAAAGCCTTGCAAGATAATGCAATGCGGCATCGGGATCCGATCCGCGCATACTTTTTTGATATGCCGAAATTATATCGTAATGCTCATCGCCCTCACGGTCATACTTAATTGCGCTTGACTGAGTTAATTCTGCCGCAAGCTGTGCCGTAATATGCTTTTCGCCGTTTTCCGAGCGGCATGAGAAAAAACAATTTTCAACACTGTTCATCGCTTTGCGAACATCGCCGCCGCAACCTGCCGAGATTCTTGCAACCGCATCATCATCAACCAAAACGGCAGTTTCATTTTCCCGTGCCAAAATATCAAATCCGCGGCGCACGGCAGGAGCCACATCGGCAGCCGAAACACTTTTAAATTCAAACACTGTTGAGCGGGAAAGAACGGCGGGATAAATATAGAAATAAGGATTTTCCGTGGTGGAGGCAATCAATGCAATTTTTCCGTTTTCAATATATTCAAGCAGGCTTTGCTGCTGGCGCTTATTAAAATACTGAATTTCATCAAGATAAAGCAGCACACCGTTTGGAGTTTCAAAAGTATCAAGCCTTGAAACAATATCCTTAATGTCCTTTGTTGAGGCATTTGTGCCGTTTAACCTAAACAATGTGCGATTTGTGCGCTTAGCAATAATTGAAGCAACGGTTGTTTTGCCTGTGCCCGACGGGCCGTAAAAAATCAAATTCGGAATATTGCCGCTTTCAATCATATTATAAAGCGGCTTTCCGGGAGCAAGCAAATGGCGCTGACCCACAACTTGAGAAAGCTCTTGCGGCCTTATTCTTGAAGCAAGCGGATCATTCATTCGTTTTGCCCTCCTCTTTCATTTTATCTGAGGCTGCCTTTGAAAAAGCACAGCCGCAAAAATTTTGGCGATAAAGATTATATTGCCTTGAAAGCTCTATAGAGCGCTTATAGCCCTCTTTTTTTTTGAAATCCGACGGAAGCCATGCCACGCCGTATTTTTCCGCAACATCATAACCTATTTCATTTATCTTTTGCGAATTTTTCAAAGGGCTTATGGAAAGCGTGGTGCAAAAATAATCAAAGCCCTTTTCCTTTGCAAGCTTTGCCGTTTCTTCAAGCCTGAGGCGGTAGCACCTAAAGCACCTTTCGCCGCCCTCAGGCACGGCTTCAAGCCCGTGCGCTATGCTTAAAAATTCATTGTAATCATATTCGCCGTCTATAATACCGACTTCGTTTTCAAAAGGCATGCTTTTAAGCAACCTTTTTTCCTCTGCAAGCCTTTTATCAAATTCGGATTTAGGCGAAATATTCGGATTATAATAAAAAACGGTGATTTTAAAATACTTATTAAGATATTCAAGGCAGGCGCTTGAGCACGGAGCACAACACGCATGAATTAAAAGAGAGGGCAGAATCTGCTCTCTCTTATTATTTTCAATAATTGATTCTGTTTTTTTACTGTAATTGATTTTATTCATTTTATTTGCTTAAATAATTTTTCGGATTTATTCTTGTGCTGCCCACACGGATTTCAAAATGCAGGTGCGGGCCCGTTGAATTTCCGGTGCTGCCCGATTTTGCTATTTGCTGCCCCTTATAAACCGATTGGCCGGGCGAAACAAGAATTGAGGAGTTGTGGGCATAAAGAGTAAACACCTTTTCGCCGTTTGCATCTGTGCCGTGATAAATAAGCACATAATAGCCATAGCTGTAATCAAGCCTTTGCACACCTGCCACAACGCCCTTTTGCGCCGCAACAACCTTTGTGCCGGTTGAGCACGGAAAATCAATTCCGCCATGGTATCTGCCGTTGCTGTAATTCGGAAAACCTGCCGAAACAGTGTAGCAGCCGGGCACGGGATATGTCATATTATAAACCCCATCAGACTGAGCATACACATCAGTATTGTTGTATGAAACATTAGGTCTGTCGCTTCTGTTTCCGGTGGTAATATCTTTAACTTCATCAGCCGATATAACACCGTTCATTAAATCCTGCAACTGCTTTTCTGCCGCCGCCGTAAGCTGGGAATCTTCATTTCTGAATTCGGTATACATTCCCGTTTTGGCGGTAAGCACGGCAAAAAGCTGATCGCTTTCCGCACGATCCTGTGCAAGCATTATTTTTTTTGAAGCAATGCTTTCCTGAGTTTGGGTGAGCGTGTTTTGCTTATAAATAAGCTCATTTTGCTGAGAAAGCAAATAATTTTTAATATCATCAAGCTCTGATTTTTTTAAGCTTAAATCACTTTCCTGCTGCATTATTTGCGAAGTTTGCTCTTGAATTTCATTCATAAGCTGAGCATCGTTTTTTGAAACGGCCTTTATCATTTCATATCTTGTGAGAAAGCCCGAAATATCTTTACAGGTAAGCAAAGCGGTTAAAAGATTATAATCGCCGGAAATATAAATTGCACGCATTCTGATGCAATAAGCATCATATTTTGCCGCAAACTTTTTATTTAAATCATCAATAACAGCCTGAGCCTTATCAACCTCTTGCTGCAAAGCATCTGCCTGAGCCTGATTTTCATCTATTCCTGCCTGAAGGGTTGTTATATCCGCCTCAAGCTCTGCCACCTGCTCATCAAGCAAGGTAAGCTGTTTGTTTAAAATTCCTATTTTTGTATCAAGCGCATCTATGTATTCCTCTGTTTCCTTTGATTCTGCGGAAAGAGAGGCAATTTTGCTTTCAGCGTTTTTCAAATCCGCTTCAAGCAACGCTTTTTGTTCTTCAAGCTTTTTGAGTGCTTCTTGCTTTTTTTGTTCTTCTGTTAAGGTGGTTGTTTCCTGCTGCACTGCAGATGCTGCATCCTGTGCAAGCACGGCAGAGGAATTTGCCGCCGTGCATGTAAATGCACACACGATTGCCAGCGCAAGCGAAAGCGCTTTCTTTATTTGATTTTTAAAAAACATTTGCATCAGCGCCTTTGGTTTTATTTATTACGGCAGATAAAGTGCGGGATTCTTGCAATCAGAATATGAAGATCTTGGGGTGCGCACCTCAAAATGGCAGTGCGGACCCGTTGAATTTCCGGTGCTGCCCGATTTTGCTATCTGCTGCCCTTTTTCAACATGCTGACCGGCGGAAACAAGCCTTTCCGAATTATGGGCATAAAGCGTATAGACCGCTGCGCCGGAAGATGTTTTTTTATCATGTTTTATAACGATATATCTGCCATAGCTTCTGTAGTTACCGTTTCCATCATACAAATCGGTTGAAATTATAACCGTTCCCGATTCCGCTGCAACAACCTTTGATCCTGTTGGGCAACTGAAATCCGCACCGCTGTGCCCCGAATAGCCGTGGAACGGGCAGGTTATCTTTGTTTGAGACGGCACCGGATAAGTTAGGCTGATATAATTATTTCCTGATTGATTTTGCTGTGTTGTTGTGGTGGTTGCGCCACCGCCCGAATTGTTCTTTTTGGTGGTGGTTGGTGCGGCAGTTGTGGTTGGCGGATCATATCTTTTTTCTGCCTCAGCAATTTCGGCATCAATTTGCTCCATCGCTTTTTTATTATCTTCAAGATATTCCGTGTAATTACCGGTTTGTTTATTCAAGCTTGCAAGCAAATTGTTTGCCTGATTGCGTTCTTTGTCAAGCTCTGCCTTTTTATCGGCAAGGCTTTTTTGCTTTTCTTCAAGCTCAGGCACCTTTTCCTCAAGTGTTTTTTGAGTTTCGGAAAGCTTTAGCTGATTATCCTCAAGCTCTGCCTGCTTATCCGTTATTTCCTGCTGCGAATATTGAATGGTGCTGATTTCATCATCAATTGCAGAAAGCAAATTACCGTCCTGCCTTGAAATACGCTTTATCATTTCAAGTCTGGTCAGCAATTGAGAAATATCATTGCTGGTTAATAAAAACGCAAGTGTGTTTGTTTCGCCGCTGATGTATATTGCACGCATACGCTTTGCATACACCTCATAATTATCATCAAACTGCGCTCTTGCATCGTTCATTTGAGCAGACAGCATAACAATTTGCTCTTTTATATTCGCAATTTGAGTTTCATTATCCGAATATGTTTTTTTCAGCGTTTCAATTTGCTTTTTATCCGTTTCCGCCTCACTGCTCACCATATCATATTGTTGATTCAAATATGAGATTTTTTGAGTAAGTGTGTCAAGATACTCTTGAGTATCTTTAGATTTGGTGCCAAGCTCCGCAAGCTTGTTTTCGGCTTCTTTAATGCGTTGCTCGATAAGTGCTGCCTCTTGCTGCTTGCTTGCTGCAGAGGAATCTGCGGCCGGCACACTTATGCAAGAGCCGGATAAAAGAAAGAGTGAAGCCAACAGAACGCACACACTCTTTTTAAGCATATCAAATCGTTTCATCAGCTTCACTTCCCATTATATATTAAAATGATTTTTATGTAAATATTATTTACAGCATTGTAATGATAATTCTGACTATTAAATTTTTTAAAGATAACTCATAGGGTTAACACGATTGCCGTTTTTACGAACCTCAAAATGGCAGTGCGGACCTGTGGCATTACCTGTTTGACCCGAATAAGCAATAACCTGCCCTTTTGAAACGCTTTGGCCAACGCTTACGCATAAGGTGCTGTTGTGAGCATAAAGAGTTGAAAGCCCGTTGCCGTGGTCTATAACGATATAATGACCATAGCTGTAATTAAGGCTTTTTGCAATAACAACAACGCCGGAATCCGCTGCATGAACCGCTGTGCCGACCGGGCACGGAAAATCAACGCCGCCGTGGTATCTGCCGCTGCTGTAATTAGGATATCCCGCAGATATAGAGTGATAACTTGTGGGATAACCGAGCTGGCCCGTACCGGGTGTGTAATTATTATTGCCGGGCTTATTGGCACTGCTCGAATTAAGCGCTGCACTGATATCGGCATCAATTTGCTTGATTTCGTTTTCGTTTGCGGAAATAGCCTCTTGCATTTCGGCTTTATCGCTTTTCAAGCTCTTAATTGCCGAATTTGCCTTTGAAACCTCTGCATCAAGCTCCTGCTTTGATGAATTATAATCATTTATGGATGCTTGAAGATCGGTTTTGCGCTGAGTGAGGGTTTTCTTATCCTCTTCAAGCTTAAGTTTATCTTCTTCCATTTCCTGCTTTTGATTTTGAATCTCCTGCATCTTTTTCATAAGACTGTCAAGAGTGGCATTATCCTGCTTTGAAACGCATTTAACCATTTCCGAGCGTGTGAGCACGGAGCTGATGTCGCCGCTTTCAAGCAGCACCTCAAGAGTGGAAACATTGCCTGAAATATACATTGCACGCAAGCGCTGGCAATATTGCTCATAAATGCCTTTAAATTCTTTTTCCTTGGCATCTATTTCCTTTTGAGCCGCATCAATTTCAGACTGTGTTTTATCAATATCGCTTTGAACGGAATTTATTTCGTTTTGGATAGCTGTTTTGCTGTTCTCAAGATTATCAAGCTTGTCCTGCAAAAGATCAACTTTTTTAACAAGTTCGTTTACATAAGTTTGATTATTTGAAATATTATCTTCAAGGGCGTCCAGCTTCTTTTGCTGCTGTTCCAACTTAGACTGGATTTTTTCCTTTTCGCTTTTAAGGGAGGAAACGGATTGTGCCTCTGCCGCAAACGAGGTTGAAAAAATCATCAAACAACTGAAAAGAACGCAAAGAGCTTTTACAAACTTTTTAGAGCCCATTCCTTTCACTGCCTTCCTTATTAAGATATTTGCCCATTGAGAGCAGAGCACCGCCCACACCCGTTATAATTCCGATTGCGATAAAGATGCCGAGCATATACCATGCATAATCGGAAAACTTGAGTGCTTCAAGGCCGAGCGACGCAATCAAATCGCCGAATTGCTTAATGGCAAATTCATAAAATGCCCAAACAAGCCCAAGCGAAATAACGCCAGAAATAAAGCCCAAGATCATGCCCTCTACCACAAACGGCAGGCGCACAAATCCGTTTGTTGCGCCAACGGATTTCATTATGCTGATTTCAAGGCGCCTTGAATAAACCGTGAGCTTGATTGTGTTTTGAATAATGAACACGCTTATCGCAAGCAACACCGCAACAATAACAACGGAAATAACCTCAACGCCGTGCCTGATAGTTACAAGCTTTTGCGCCAAATCCTTATTTTCTCTTATTGTGTCTATATGCTGAAGCTGCTTAATTTGGCTTACCGTGGAATCAAACTGCGAAAGATCGTTTACCGTTACTTTATATGCATCCGGAAGCGGAATATCGGAGCTGATTTCCGTGAAAAACTTAGCCTGAGCCTCTTCCATTGTGTCAAGCTGCTCTTGCCAAGCCGATTCCTTTGAAATGAACTCAACATTCTTAATATTATCCATATTTTTAAGCGTTGTGCCCATTGTGTTTATATCGGCATCGGTAGTTCCGTCCTGAATATAAACCATAACAACATTTTCCTCTTCAATTCTGCCGAGGAGAGATTCTATATTAAGAAAAATCATTGATGCGCAACCGATAAGAACAAGGCAGCTCATCAAAACGCAGATTGATGCAATGCTCATCATTCTGTTTGACCATGTGTTTCTGAAGCCTTCTTTAAAAAGATATCTGAGACTTGAACCGTTCATTATTCCTCACCCCCGTCAGTACTTTCCTTTGCTTGTGTTGCAGGAGCCTCGGAATTATCCTGATTAGATTTATTATCGCTTTCTATTGAATCGAATATATCCTCAATATCGCTGCCGAGCTTAACATTTTCGTCAAAATAAAACATATCGGTGGTTTTTTGAGGCTCATCAGATTCAAATCTTGCAAGTGAGGGATCGGGAGTATCCGAAACAACCTCACCGTTCTTAATTACTATTACACGGCGGGGAAACGCACGCACAAGTGTATGCTCATGAGTTACCATAATAACCGTTGTGCCGCCGTTGTTTATCTTTGTGAGCATTTCAACTATTTCCTGGCTCATTTCCGGATCGACATTACCCGTAGGCTCGTCCGCAATAATAAGTTTGGGGTTATTTACAAGAGCCCTTGCAAGCGAAACACGCTGCTGCTCGCCGCCCGAAAGTTCATTCGGCATTGAGCGGGCTTTATGGGAAAGCCCAACAAGCTGAAGAATATAAGGCACGCGCTTTCTGATGTCTTTTTCCTTTGCGCCGATAACACGCATTGCAAATGCAACATTATCATAAACGCTCATTTTCGGAATGAGGCGGAAATCCTGAAAAACAATGCCCATTGTTCTTCTGTAATAAGGAACCTGTTTTTTCTTAATAGTGTCTGAAGAATAATCTCCGACGATAACCGTGCCGCTGGTTGGCTTTTCCTCATGCATAATAAGCTTTAAG
This sequence comes from uncultured Anaerotruncus sp., assembly GCA_900539775.1. Lineage (GTDB taxonomy): Bacteria > Bacillota > Clostridia > Oscillospirales > Acutalibacteraceae > Eubacterium_R. The sequence continues at coordinate 136,242 of UQDL01000005.1, forward strand.
AAAGTGCTTTTACCTGCACCGGAAGCGCCGACAACGAAAACAAATTCCCCGTCTTCTATCTTGATATTAACATTATTGAGTGCCTTGGTGCCGTTGCTGCCGTACACCTTGGTAACATCACGAAATTCAATCACTTTATAATTACCTCTTTTATTGACGGTTTGCTGATTGCAAAGCGCAAAACAGCGCACTTTAACATTTGCTCTTATATAATATAGCAAAACAATTTATAAATCAAGATGTAAATGTTGCTTTTTTGTAAATTATGTAATAATTTTGTAATCAACTAAAGGCAGGATTCTCAAGATTATTTACATTTTGCAGCGCAAAAAAATCGGCAGAGCCAATAATGGCACTGCCGATAAAATCAATATTTAACGGGGCTTGATTCCAGGTATTTATTAACCATAAGCGCAACCTTAAATACGATTGCATCATCGAATTCTCTAAGATCAAGTCCTGTAATTTTTTTAATTTTTTCAAGTCTGTAAACAAGTGTGTTTCTGTGAACAAAAAGCTTACGGCTCGTTTCGGAAACATTAAGATTGTTTTCAAAGAATTTTTGAATAGTAAACAAAGTTTCCTGATCAAGAGAATCTATTGAGCCGGCCTTAAACACCTCTTTAAGATACATTTCGCAAAGAGTGGTGGGAAGCTGATAAATAAGGCGTGCAATGCCCAAATTTTCATAGCTTGCAATAGGCTGCTCCGTATCAAAAACCTTGCCCACCTCAAGAGAAACCTGAGCTTCTTTAAACGAACGGGCAAGCTCTTTAACACCCGTTACACAGGTGCCTATGCCAACAACCGCATTGCAATAAAATTCCGTTGAAAGAGTATCACATATAGAGCGGGCAAGCTTTTCAAGATCTTTCATTTCAACATTCGGGCGCACTTCCTTAACAAGGGCAATATCGGTTTCATTAACATTTATAACAAAATCCTTTGCCTTATCCGGAAAGAAATTCTGAATAACATCAAACACGGAAACATCTGTTTTTTGCGGCACACGAATTATGAAAACAACTCTTGTGGCATCATTATTGAAATGAAGCTCACGGCTCTTGATATAAATATCTCCGGGAAGAATATTATCAAGAATAACATTTTTAACAAAATTAGATCTGTCAAACTTTTCATCGTTTGTTTGCTTAATTTGATTAAGAGCAATTGCAATAACATCTGCAAAATGCTTGCTCATATCATCCGTTCCCTCAAGAAAAACAGCATATTCGGGATGAACGGAATTGCCGAAAGCCTTATAGGTGCAGCCGTCAACACAGGTTTGCAGCCCCGCAAAAACACCTGCGGAAACAACGCCTTTTCTAACTTCTCCGATTTGGCCGAGTTCCGAACAGGCAATAACCGTGCCGCCCTCATCCACAACGCCGATATTACGATCAAGCGTATCTCTCATCTGATTTACAATGCCCTGAAACAGTCTGTTTGGCACGTTTATTCCCCCTATTGATAGAATGCCGAAAATATTGCACAAAAGCAAGTGATTTCTCTTGTTGATATTATACAATGTGCTTAAACAATTTGCAAGCATTTTATATAAAGTTTATCATATTTTTTGTTAAGATTGCACAAGCTAAAGAAAACAGCCGCCAAAAACCACAATATATTGTGTTTTAGCGGCTGTTTTTTACAATTTTTGCATATTTTTGATTTTCAAAATTTCTTCGTTTGAAAGATATTTACATTCTCCCGGCGCCAAATTCGGATCAAGCGGCAAATCACCCATTGCAATTCTTTTAAGAGAAATCACTTCACATCCCACTGCTGCAAACATTCGCTTAACCTGATGATATTTTCCCTGGCGGATAACAACGCATGCAACGGTTCGGCTGCTGTTTTCCGCCGAAAGAATTGCAGGCATACATTTCTCGCTGCCGATTTCAATTCCACAGGCAAACTTTTCAATTGCATCGCAAGGAAAAGGCTTATCAAGCTCTGCAATATATGTTTTTGAAATATGTTTTTTGGGGCTTAAAATATCGTGGGCAAAAGCGCCGTCATCGGTTATAAGCATAAAGCCGACGGTGTCCTTATCAAGCCGACCTGCCGGAAACAATCCATTGCGTTTCATTTCGGGAGGCAAAATATCAATAACCGTTTTTTCGGCCGTTTTTCTGCCATCAGTTGAAGAAATCACGCCCGGCGGCTTATTCATCATTATGTAGACAAATTTTTGAAAGGTAAGCTTTTCTCCGTTTACCTCAATGCAATCGCTTTGCTCATTTGCCTTTTCGGCAGGTGACAAAACCGCTTTGCCGTTTAAGTGCACACCGCCCTTTTTAAGAAGCGCACGGGCTTCGCTGCGGGTGATATTGAGCGAATGTGAAAGCAGCTTATCAATTCTTTCCATTTTTTAATCCTTATTATTTGAAAGCGGCTTCATAAAGCCGTTTGAAACAGACGACGAATAAACATCGCAACCTATCAGCTTGCCCGAGCAAACCAAAAGATCGGCATAGATGCAATCTCTGTTTTCATAGCCTTTATAATTTGTGATATTATAGGTGTAAACCGTTGCGGTTTGACCCTTATATTTTTCAAGATCAAATCCTTGCTGCTTTTGTATTTCATTATACTTAATATATGTATCATTAAACTGCGAAGGAATTTGAATCTCTTTTTCCTCGCACGGAGTTTTAAATTCCCAACCGAGCGAAGTTAAATACTGCTCTCTTGCAGAATCCGTTTCAAGCATAACGGAATTTGAAACACTGCTTACATGATTAGAATAAAAGGTTATGCAAATAACTACTATTCCGGCAGCAATCAAAATTAAGCCGAAAATAGTTTTTGGCTTTAATCTTAAAGTTAACATCTTCATAAAATCACCTAATATGATTTTATGATTTATTGCGGCAAAATATAATCCTTAATTGTATCAAGAAAAGAAATTTCGGCAAGCACATCCATTTTTATTCCGTTTTCCGTATATTCTCTGGAAAACACAACGCCGTTTTTTTCGAGCTCGCCAACGATTTTGCCCTGCGAAAACGGCAAAAGCAGCAACACACGCCTGCGCTTTTGCGGCAATGCCGCCTCTATTTCGGCAAGCAGTTTATCTGTGCCGTTTCCGTTTTTTGCGCTGATACAAACGCATTTGCCTATAACGGGAAAATCCGCCACATGCGGCACAAGATCGCATTTGTTCATAACGTTTATAACGGGCTTTTCGCCGCATCCGAGCGAAGCAAGCAAATCATTTGTTACCATAATTTGCTCATTACATTCCGGGCTTGACGCATCGCACACATTAAGCACAACATCTGCCCAAAGTGCTTCCTCAAGGGTGGAGCGAAAAGCATCCACCAACTTGTGCGGAAGCCTGCGAACAAGGCCAACTGTATCCACAAGCATAATATCCTCGCCGTTTGGCAAGGTCAATTTTCTTGCCGTTGGATCAAGCGTGGCAAAAAGCTTGTTTTCTTCAAGAACGCCTGCCCGAGTGAGGCAATTCATAAGCGTTGATTTGCCGACATTTGTATATCCGACTATTGCAACTGCCTGTGCACCGTTTTTTTGCCTGCGATCATGCATTGCAAGGCGGCGTTTTTCAAGCTTTTGCAAATTTTCGCTTAAATATTGAATTCTGCGCCTGATGTGGCGCTTATCCGTTTCAAGTTTTGTTTCGCCGGGGCCCCTTGTGCCAATTCCGCCGCCGAGCCTTGAGAGTGAGGTGCCCTTACCCGCCAGGCGCGGCAACGAATATTTGAGTTGTGCAAGTTCAACTTGAATTTTTCCCTCTGCAGAGCGTGCACGCTGTGCAAAAATATCAAGGATAAGCATTGTGCGATCCACAACCTTTGCATCTGCCGCATCCTCTATATTTCTTGCCTGCACGGGAGTTAACTCTCCGTCTGCTATCACAAGAGCGATTTCATTTGCGGCGCAAAACTCACGAATTTCCGCAAGCCTGCCGCTGCCCACATATGACGCTGCCGAAGGAGCCTCTCTTTTTTGTATCATAACGCCCACAACCTCTGCCCCTGCGGTTTTAGCAAGCTCGGTTAATTCGGCAGCAGATACATCGGCATCAAAATCCCCCGTATCAACAGATATTATAAGTGCTCGTTCATATTCATTTTCTTTTTTGATTTGAGTAAGCTTTGAAGCCAATTTTTTACCTCTTTAATTTAATCTGTGCCCTTAACAATTGCCTGAAGCACTTTATTTGCCATCGGGCCTGCGGTTTGAGAACCGGAATTTCCCTTTTCCGCAACAACAACAAAGGCATAAGGATTTTCCTCATCATCCATAAACCCAACAAACCAAGCCGTGTTGTGAGCATCAACATTATCAATTTGTGCCGTTCCGGATTTAGCGCAAAGATTTAAGCCTTTATATTTATTATCGCCGTATTGAGTTTTAACATTATTTCGCATTAAATCCTTCATTTGTGATGCGATATCGCTGTTGATAAGCTGAGTTTCGGCAGTATCTTGAGCAAATCTGATTGTTTTGCCCTTTTGATTTTCAAAGCGATCCACAACATTAAACGGCACCGCTTTACCGTCGTTTGCAATTGCGCACATAAGGCGAAGCATGGCTGCAGGGCAAACAAGAGTTTGACCCTGCCCGATACCGGTCCAGCCGGTTGTGGCATCCGGATCACCGGCTTTAAGATAAAATCTGCCCTTTGCCGATTTGATTTCGCCGCTTACCGTTACAGGAGAGGTTAATCCAAGGCCGTCAACCGTTTTTGCAAGCTTTTCCGGGCCGATTTCAATGGCTATCTGGCTGAAAGTGATGTTGCAGCTTTTTGCAAGCGCCGTTTCAAAATCTATTTTTCCGTGGCGGGCGTTGCAGATTATATTATCCTCCTCAACTCCATCCACATCATAAACCTTGTTGCACTGCCATTTTTGGCTGTAAATATCGTTGCCGATATTTTGAAGTGCACTTATTGAGGTAACCAATTTAAAGGTTGAGCCGGGAGTATAAAGGCCGGTTAAAAATCTATTTATATAAACGCCCTCATATTCCTCTGCCGAATCAATATTATAGGGCACATTATTAACATCATAGCTTGGCTTTGAAACCATGCAAACAATATCGCCCGTTTTATAGTTCACAACGGCTATTGTGCCTTTTTTATCGCCGAGTGCATCATAAGCAACTTTATTTATTTCGCTGTCTACCGTTAAAGTGAGGTCATTTCCCGAGCCGTATTTATCAATATCATAAACGCCGTTTACTATATTATAACCCACAAGCTGCTTTTCAAAAACGGTTTGCACACCGGTGGAGATAAATCCGCGGGTATCACCAACCAAATGCAAAGTTGAAAGGCGAGTGCTTTTATCATCGCTGTAAACTCTTTCACCGTCCTTGGATTCCGAAAGCACAACACCGTTTCTGTCTTTAATTTTGCCTGCGGCAATCAATTGGCCGTCGCTGTAAACATGGCGGTTATAATTTTTCATAACCCAAGTTGAGCCTTCTGTGGCAAGGCTGAAGCTCAGAAATATTATTCCTCCGATGAAAAGTGCACAAAGCACCCAAAGGAAAATTCCTCTTTTGGTTATCATTTTCATTTCTTTTTTGCACCTCCGAGATAATTATAGGTGCGCACATCGGACGCTTTGATATATGCAAGAACGGCCCAGCAGCAAATCATTGATGAGCCGCCCTGGCTTACAAACGGAAGGGTTACGCCGGTGAGCGGCAACACATCCGTTATGCCGAAAATATTGAGAGCCGTTTGAAAAAGCAGCATCGCCGCACTTGCCACGGCGGCAATTGAATAGAATGTGGAGCGTGCCGCTATTGAATTAACAAGAGCCGAAACGGCGATTGCCACAAAAGCAAGCACCAGAAGCACGCCGAAAATAAAGCCCCACTCCTCGCAAATCACACCGAAAATAAGGTCTGTTGAAGCGGCAAAAACACGGCGGGTATAGCCGTTTCCGATTCCGAGGCCGAAAAGGCCGCCCGATGCAAGCCCCACCAATGTTCTTGTTTGCTGATATCCGCTTGCATTGTAATAATCTTTTTCCCACACATGGCGATAAACGGCAAAACGCTTTGTAACATATGCCTTGTATTTAACAACGATTCCAGCACCGAGGCCGGCCGAAGCAACTGCGGCAATAATAGTTTTAATATCGCCGGAGGTCATAAACGCAATAATCAAAAATGTGATGAAAAACACAAGTGCCGTGCCAAAATCTTTTATGAGAATAAGCGAGCCGACACAGGCAACGGAAAATGCAATATAGGCAAAAATATTTTTGCTTGTTTGAATTTTTTCAAGAGTTGCCGCACCCACGAATATGAAAGCGATTTTAACAAATTCGGAGGGTTGAAAGGTTATTCCGGCAATTTTTATCCAGTTTCTTGCTCCGTGCGTATATTCTGCTATGGCAAGATTTACAACCAAAAGCAAAATTGCCGCAATCGCAACAGGCAATCTGAGTTTCATGCAAAGATCAACATTGCCCATCAAAAACACCATTATTATATACACGATTACGCCGGCAACAATCATGAGGCTTTGCTTGATTGCAGAATCTGCATTCATTGAACCGATTGTGGCAACGCCGACGGAGCTCAGGAAAAAGGCAATAATTTCAAGTTCAAAATTTCGCCTGTGCATTGCCGTGTAAAAAAACACAAGATAAATCCATTCAACGGCAATCAATATGGCCATTGCCAACATTGCCCTTGGCTCAAACGAGTCTTTTGCATTTGCGGCGCAAAATGAAACAACAATTTGAAAAAGCGTTAAAAATGACATCATTAAAAAGTTGTTTATCGGCTTAATCTTTGGCAGCCGCTTTTGTTTTTTCTTACCTTTTGCCATTTTTTGCACCTCACTTTTCATAGAATACGAACACTCTGTCGCCGAAGGTGATTGTGTCCTCATCAAAAATCAACTGAGCCTGATTGATATATCTGCCGTTTAGCTTTGTGCCGTTGTGCGAATCAAGATCGCAAAGCGCCCAGCCCTTTGTGGTTTTATAAATTCTTGCATGCTCAGATGAAACGGTGTCTGCAAGAATTCTTATATCGCATTGCTCTCCCCTGCCGATAAGCACATCATTTCGCTTTAAATAAACGGGCTTGCGGCTTTTAACATCCACCAAAACGGCATAGGCAACGCTTCCGCCCGCGCTGTTGCGAATTTTGCGTTTTGTTTCGCTTGAAATAGCCTCGGCGCATTGAAAGCGCAGCGGCACGGTGCCGACGGATATAAGATCACCGTCCTCTATGACTGCCTTACCCTCTATTTTTTTGCCGTTTACAAGAATTCCGTTTTTAGAAAAAGTGTCTGTTACAACCCAATCCCTTTTCTTTTTTGCAATAACGGCATGAAAGCGAGAAACCGTGGGAAACGGCAACACAATATCATTTGCCTTTGATTTTCCAACAGAGGTTTCCCAATGATTTATTTCTATAACGGAGCCGTTGTTTTCATCCGTAAGCTGAGCCATTTTATGAACTCTTGGCCTGTTTCTGAAGAGAGAAACAACACAGGTTAAAAGAACCGCAACTGCCGAAACCGGGAGCGCAAAGCGCATAACGGCAGTTAAAACCGAAAGAAAATTATCCAAAAAATTCACAACCCTTTCATAGCTGTAATGCATTTATAAAAGCATTTTTAATGCGGTTTCACACAAGGCATTTAAAGCAACCCGTTTGCCGCCGCAATAAACAATACTGCATTATAAGAATATATTTAATAATATAAAAAGTCAAGTTTCGGTTGAATTATTTTACAATTCGGTTTATACTCAGTTTATACAATCAGACATTTCGATTTTATATTTTAAGGGGTAAAATTATGAGTATTACTGAAAAATCTTTTGGAAAGCTTCCGAGCGGCGAAGAAATTTTTCTTTGCACAATCACAAACAAAAGCGGTGCTTATGTTTCGCTGCAAACGCTCGGCGCAGGCATTCAATCCGTTTTCGTGCCTGACAGAAACGGCAAGCTCGGCGATGTTGTGCTTGGATTTGACGAACCGAAGTATTACACCGATCCGGATTTGGGCTATCAGGGACTTGTTGTAGGCAGGGTTGCAAACAGAATCAGAGACGCCAAATTTGAAATAGACGGTGCAGAATACCACACGCCTAACAATCAGGGGCACTGGACATTGCACAGCGGCGGAAGATTCAGCTTTACGCCTTGGGAAATCGAAAGCAAAAACGAGGATGAAAACAGCGTTACATTTAAACGCTTTTCGCCGGACGGAGAAGACGGATTCCCCGGCAATTTCACAATGACGGTTAAATATACTTTTACCGAGGCAAATACTTTGCGCATAGAGTATGGCATTGTGAGCGACAGAAAAACCGTTGCTGCACCGACAAACCACGCCTATTTCAACCTTTCGGGCAAAACAAGCGGCACGGCAGAAAACCACTGTCTAAAAATCAACGCTTTCAAATTTACCGAAACAGATGACGATCAGCTGCCGACAGGCAAGCTTTGCAACCTTGCAGGCACAATGATGGACTTTTCGCAAATGCATAAAATAGGAGATAAAATTGACGAACCTTTCGGCGCAATTATTGACGGCATAGGTTATGACAACAACTATTGCCTTGATAAGAGCCCCCGTGATTTCACGGAGGCAGCCGTGCTTTACGACGAAGAAAGCGGCAGGAAAATGACTGTGTTTACCGATCTTCCGGGGATTCAGCTTTACTGCGGCGGATGGCTCAAAAAAAGCGGCAATCCCGGAAAAGCATCAAACGGCAGCGTAAGCTTCAGAAGAGGTGTTGCGCTTGAAACCCAGTTTTATCCGGACAGTGTTAATCACACAACCGAATTTCCGTTTTCCTATGTTGAGCCTGAAAAGGAATTTAAAACCGTAACCGAATTTCGCTTTACGGCAGAATAAAACAAATCATAAAAGCAAAAGCAACCGTTGAAGCGGCAAAACAAAAAGCCGGCAGATATATTTGCTTTAAATTCAAACGGCCCGGCATTTGCACCGGGATTTCGTTGCACAAGAAACCGCCGACACAAAAGTGCCGGCGGTTTTTAATGTTGTAACGAAACTGATAAGAACCGAAATATTATGTTATAAGTTTATAACCAAAACCCATTTGCTGCTGACGCAATAAATTTTAACGGTTTTAAATTTACCGATGTTATTTTTCAACAGACTTTGAATTTGCATATATCTGCTGCATTTTTTCATCGGGATAATGAACATCTAAAAATTGCTCAACCCTGTTTGATGGTGCTTTGCCCGCATCTCTTTCATTCATTCTGAATGCGGCAGAGCCGGAAAGCGCACAATCAAAAACAAAAAGCACTATAAACACCCAAACAAATGCTTGCTCGTGCGGCAAATGAACCGAGGCAAATATTTTTCCCATAAACGGAATCATAACCTTAACCCAAAAAATGCCTAAAACACCCCAAAAAAGTGAATAAAGCAAGCACACTCTGCCGTTTATATTAAGGGGAACATTGCTGTAATCCCAAGCAACCGAGCCGAAAAGCAATTCTTGGCCGAGCGAGCAAATATATTCAACCGCCGTGCCGCTGGCAAAGGCAACCAAAAAGATTTTCCAAAGCTGAGCATTTTCAAACTGCACCAAAAGCAGCGTTAAAAGCACTGCGCCCATACCGTAAGCAACGCTTAAATGGCCAAGCACAAGCGATTTGCGGCTTTCTATGAAGCCGTGTTTAATAAGGCACCAAACCGTTTCAATCAAATAGCCGGAATAGCAACCGGCAATAAATATCCACACATATTGAAAAAAGCCAAACTTGATTTTTTTCATGATCTATCACTCCTCTTGATTTAAAAATCAATATAGAGCCGAAAATCAAAAACCGCAATATATTAGTGCCTTATTTAATTAACATTTAATTTTCTGATTAACACAATATTCAATGTGTAAATCTAAATCAAGCCGTTTTGCCCGAAAGCTCTGCAGGCAGTTTTTCTGCCTCTGCATTTGAAACAAACTTAACGCCGTAGCCCACAGCCGACTTAACCGAAAGCTGCTTATCCGGCGGACATTCAACAATGTATGCATTGCTTATTTTATTGCCTTCAAGAGCCGTAAAATCCAAATCATCGGAATAATCAAACACGGCAGTAAAAACATCTGCTTTTGCCAAATCGCCCGCTTCGGAAATATGATTTCCGTGAAGATTTAAAAATGTATATGTAATCTCCGGCAATAATACGGCATTGATATTATTGTTGCCCAAATCCAAATATACCGCTTCGCTGCCGCACATTTTGCATTTTATATAAATTTTCCTTGTTTAGGAAAGCTTTGTAACATTGAAATTTTCCGCATCATATCTTTCAAGTGCGTCATCAATGCTTGAATATCCCGTGCCGTAATCATCGAAATAAATATCGGGAGTAAACGGAACCGTTCCGTCAGAGTCAACTATAATATCCTCATAGCATACATAGGCATATTTTGTTTCAGATTCATCATCCCAATAGCTGTAGCTGTATGAATAAACAAGGCGAAGATCATTGTGGAAGCTTGAATTGCTGCTCTTATCCTTTAAATCCGCAATATAAGCGCCGACAAATTTAGCATCGCCGTATCCGCTGTAATCGGCAAATTTTGCATTAAGATAATCTGATGCGTTGCTTTTGAAGCGTTCCAACTGTTCTGAATTAAATGATGTGGCTTTTGAAGCATATTCGCCAAGGCCGCTTACCTCAAATTCCTTGCTTGATCTTGCTATATAAAGGCTGTATTTTTCCGTTATATCGGCGCCAGTGGTGTAGCAATACATTGTAAGCTTTTCACCGTTTTGCAAATCATCCCTGTCTTCATCATCATCTGAAAAATAATAAAAGATTTTTGCAACAATGGAATTATCCTTGATAACGGAAACCGTTGAATCATCATAGTAAGCAACAGTTAAACCTTCAACGCCTTGAATCGGCTCATTAAGATCAGAGCTTACAACACACCTTGCATTTGCAAATCCGTTTGCCGGGTTATATAAAACCATATCAACATAATCAAACGGATCAAACGCATTAACAACCTTTAAGCCGCTGATTTTATATATTTTTGAAGCATCTGAAATACGCAAAGTTATTCCGTTGATTTTCATATTAAGGCCTTGAATTTCAAAATTGATTTCATCATCATTTTTGATATCTTCTGTTTTATCGGCCGTGATGGCAAAAGAACTGTTGTTAACATAATCATAAAAATCCAAATGCCTGCCGTTTACCTTTTTCTTTTTAGCAAGCTGCGCATTAACATCATCTATAAGGCGCGACCAATCAATAATATTTCTATAATCGTATTCGCTGATGCTTGCATATTCATTGTAGCCGCTTACCGTAAGGCCTATGCCGTAATCAAAATTTGTGAAATTACTTTTATCTGTGCTATTTTCATCAAATTCATCATAATCATCGTCTAAATCGTAATCATAATCGCTTGAATGAGCATCATAATATGCATCAAGTGCCTCATCGGTATATACCTGATCCGATATATAATCGTTTAAATCTAAATTTATCGGCGCATAATTCCAAATAACAAACGCCAAAACGGCAGCCACAACAACAGCCGCAACAACGCTGACCGTAATAATAAGCGCTTTTTTGTTTATGCGAACGGTTTTAACATTGGCACCTGCATTTGAATTTGCCGAAACGGCAGCCGGGGCAACATTTTGACCGTTTTGGCCGCTGCTTTGCGAGCTGCCGTGCACCGCATTGTTTTCGGCTTCGTAAGGCTGATAATATTCGGAATTATCAGCTTGAGCTTTTCCCGCCCCTTGCGTTTCTGCCGAATCTTCGGGCGGCAGCGCATAAGGATCAAATCCGGCGCTATCCTGTTGAAGTGAATCTTTCTGCGAATTTGACGGAGTTGCCTCTTGTGAATCATCTATGATATTTTCGGGTTCAATCTTTGCGCCGCAAGCACCGCAAAACATATCGCCTTCATTTATCGGATTACCGCAATTTTTACAATTCATAATAAAATTCCTTTCATTTTGATATAAAATTTAAACATAAAAAATTAACTGTTTTTTTGAGATTTATATTCGCTGAATCTGAACACAAACGGCTCAACATTCGGCATTCCTATTACCGCCTGCCCTATCAAAAGGCGTGTGATTTCCCAATCCTCAACAACATTTGACTCTCTTTGATTTTCAACTAAACCTTTACTTTTGTTTATGGGCAAATATGATTCCGTGATCTGATTTTTACCGTAAAGCTGCTGTATGTATTCTCTTGACTTGGCATCGTTTACCCTGAATGAAAAGCTTGTTAAAAACCCGCTCATAATGCTTCTGGCTCGTTCTTCCCCATAGCACTCATAAATTTGCTCCACATTTTGAATGCCTATCATAAATTTAATTCCGAGACTTCTGCCGAAGTTAACCGCATCATCTATATGCTCAAGATTCGGAAGCAATCTGAACTCATCGGTTATAAAATAAACATTGCCTTTGCTTCTTTTTCTTCCGAGCGCCGACTTTATTGCCATATCAAACATGAGGCTGTAAACAGGGGCAAGCATGCTGCCGATGCTTAAATCATATTCTATAAACACTTTTTTGCCGCTTTTTCGGCGAACAAGATTTCTTAAAGAAAGCGTGCCTACCTTGCAGAAATTTCCCACAAACACTTCCCTCACAACCTGTTGCAAAACAGACATAACGCCCTGTGTTTGTGCCGAATCTTCATTATCTATATAGCTTGTCATGGCTCTTAAATCATCATAAGATGCAAGCATTGCCTTTATTTCACGGGTTGAAGTTGAATTTATATAGCCCACAAGAGCTTTATTTGTTCTTTCCTGCGGTGCAACGGAGCGCATAAAATGAAGCACACAAGCCATAAAAATATCTTTTGCGGCATTCGGAAAAAAGATTTGATTTGTGTTTTTGCACTGCTCTGCAAAAAGGCTTTTGGATATTTCAATAACGCTTTCAAGCATGTGCTCACCCGGCTCGATTTCGTTGAAAATATTCCAATAATCCAATTCGCCGCTTCCGGTTGAAGTTGAATCATTGCTGATAACCACATCACCGGGGGTGTAAAATTCATTATAAAAATCGCCCTTCGTATCAAATATGATCATCACATCATCATTGCTTAATTTAGCATTCAGTTGATTTACAATTTGAAAAAAAGCGTTCGTTTTACCCGTTCCTATGCCTCCCAGCAGCATAATATGCTTGCTTAGGATATTTGAATCAATCGGAAAGCGGGCAAAATCGCCGAATCCGTCCGTTCCGCTTAAAATCACATCCGGAGTACGGCTTGGATCGGAAAGCTTTATCAGAGGTATTTTTTTATTTAATTTATCCCCAAATAAAACAGAAAAATTTCTTGAATCTTCATTCATTTATGTTTCATCACCTTCTATAAATTATCGGCGTTACATACTCATGCCGCCCGATTGATCCTGCACATTATCACGCACCGAATCTGCTGCGTCATCGCCGTATTCACTGCCGTTTGAATCATTTTTCATATCATTTGATTTTGAACTACTGTTATCCGATGAGGAATCCGAAGCACTTTCATTTCCTCCCAATTGTTTTTCTTTATCTTCCTTTTCCTCTTGAGACGGAGTGCGGCCATTACTTTGTTCCTCGCCGTTTTCACTGCCGAGCGCTTCGGGCTGTTCCTGTTCCTGTGTCGGCTTTTGACCTGCGCTTTGTTCCTCGCCTTTCTCAAAGTCGAGCGTTTCGGGCTGCTCCTGTTCTTGTGCCGGTTTTTGACCTGCGCTTTGTTCCTCG
>UQDL01000006.1 GCA_900539775.1 uncultured Anaerotruncus sp.
CTCTGTTTACATATTCTTCCGTGAACGCATTCATATCCTGCTGCTTTACGGCTTCAATGAGCTTATCGTAAGCAGAATAATCGGTAGCCGGCTGAGCCGCATTGTTTTCTATAGCTTTTGTTGCGGCATCTATTGCCGATGTATATGTGGTGCCATTTGCCGAAAGCTGAGAATTGGAATAATCGTTTTTATCCGCAATTCCATCATAATAGCTTTTTAAAGCATCATAAGCAGTTTTAAGATTTAAATAAGCGGAATATGTGTATTCCTGGTTATCGCCCTTTTGCATACCGTTTGTGCAAATATCTTTATAATCATTAAGATATTTTTCAATGCCGCTGAAATCTGCCTTTTCAACAAGATTATTGTAAGCTTTAGTGATATTTTCTACATAAGTTGTATCCAGATAACCTAAATCATATTCATCAATTGAAGCTAAATAACTAACAGCGTTTGCATAAGCTTCGGAATATGATTTAAACGAAGAAGTTGTATAAAATGTATTTTCTGATGTTGCCAAATCTTTATTAGAAGCAATTACAGCTTTTAAAGATTCTGCACTTACACATTTTACAAGACTGCTCTTATTAAGACTATTTACACCATTACTCAGAGAACTCGTCAAATTGTATACATTACTTGAATTCACATCACCGTTATCATTTGATTGAACACCGAAAGTGTATTTCTTACCGGTAAGTGCATCATAATAGCCAAGAACGCTTGAAACAGATGAATAAGTGCAATTTTTAAAATTGGACGCCTTGATTTTATTTGTGTTGGCATAAGAATTAAGAGCACTGCTGACAGGCTGATAGTTAATTATATAGAAATTATCAGTTGAAACAGAATTATTCATACCATATTCTCTACCCCAACGACCTTTCCAAGAACGATATGAATTAAAAGACAGACTTGCAGTAGCGGAATACTGTGTGCTTGAAATTATACCACTGTTTTGAAAAGTTACATAGTTTGAGCCATAGTATGTTTGATTTCTTGTTTCAACATGAATTGAAGTATCAATATTATTTCTTTGTTCACCATATGAAACACCTGCATGTTGGCTGTTGATGTTTCAATCAGAAGCAGATCCTCCATTGGCAAATTGAGTATTTCTGCTCATAGTAAACGGACCGCTGTTTTTGTAAAAACAAGTAAAATAGTAATCTGATGAACCTGAATTATTTGTCATTCCGACATTAATAGGGATTCTTATATTTGAATCGTTGCCATCATAAAGCACAACCAAATCATTTAGTTCGGACACTTCAATTTTATAGTCATTTGCAGCAGAAACAGAATTCATATTCGCTAAATTAGGAACAGAAAGCAAATTGCCAAAATACTGAGAATCGACAGTTGTTCCTCCATAACTTAATGAATTAACAACATCGGGGCCGCTATAAACATCCATAGCGTTTGTTTTTGCAAGGAGAGTTTGGGCAAGTTGCAATGTTGAAGCGTAATTTGCATCGCCCTCTTTCACATAACCGTCTTGAATCTTGCGTGCAGCAATACATGCCTCATATGCAGATTTCATATTAGTGTAAACAGTTCCGTTCATCTTTGTTTCATACTTAGAAATAACGGCAGCGAGATCTGATGCACTTACATCATCACCCTCTGTATAACTAAATGTGCCGATATTGCAATAAATATCGGACCAGCCGTTGTTGCCCTTTCCGCCTACGCCGCTGTTTATGAAAATCAATCCAAAGCTGCCATATGAGTTTTCAAGCGCAGTGTTTGCGGCATTTGTTAAATCAACGGTTACACCTTGGGTTAACTGAGAATAAGCATATGAGCCGATTTTATTTGACTCACTTAAGCCCAATTTACTTTTAATATTTGACACAGCATTATCGCCGAAGCTCATTCCGCCCCAAAAGCCGTTAATGCTATTATCGCCTACATTATTATAATCTGTTTTACTTAAATCAATGAAGTAAATATCCAAAGTATAATTCCGGTTATTTTTAAATGTACTGCTGCCCGGAAAGGTGAAAGTTACACCGAGGTTTGCGCTTTTAAATGCGGGAACATTCGGTAAAGTATACTTTAAAACACCAACAGATGTGTTTCCGGAATCACCGTCATTTAAAATTGCAAGATTTGATCTTGTGTGCGGGCGACTACTGTCGTTACAAATTAACGAAGTAACGGGATTTAATGTTCCCGTATCTCCCGTAGCTGCAATTGCAACGAGCGGAACGCTTGTTACAACCATGAGCACCGAAAGCAAAATGCCAACAGTTTTTTTGAAAAGATTTTTTTCATAAAACTGCCTCCTCCTATTAAAATTATTTTCATCACATTTGCGAAAAACAACATTTAAGCAATTTACTGACTGCATTACTTAAAAATTATTTTACGCAGCTCCGAAAAAAGCAAAGCTTCAACGAAGCATACAATTACACACAATTATTTAAAATAGTTTGAAACAATTGTCAATTAAAAAACGAATTTTATATAAATAATAGTAATTTTTGTTTGTAAATACTAAACTTCCGGTTTAATAAATGAAAACTTTTCATAATTACCAAATATAAAACGATGTTTTATCATAATTCTAAAGAAAAAAAGCCTTCAAACGCATACTGCCGAAGAGCATATAAAAACACACTTTCGGCACCGTTTAAAGACTTTTCACAGATTATATAATATTTTAATATTTGCACTAAAAGTTTGAGACGCTTAATGCGAATTATCAAATTCTTAAAGACATCATTTTTTATCCACAAGCTTTTGAAGCTTTTCTATTTCACGGGGTGTAAGATCTCTGAACTTACCGAGAGGAAGCATACCAAGCTTAACCGGGCCCTCTGCAATTCTTTTGAGCCTTGCAACCTCAAGACCGACTGCTTCACACATTTTTCTGATTTCTCTGTTTCTGCCTTCACGAATTCCAAATTCAAGAACAACACGATCATCTTCTTCGGTAAGGAGAGTTACATCGCAGGGCAAAGTTTTTCTTCCGTCTATTTCAACACCGTTTCTGAGCTTATCAAGCATATCGTCATTAACAGCCGGCCGAACCGTTACACGATAAATTTTAGTTATGTTTCCCGACGGATGCATAAGAGCATTTGCAAGAACACCGTCATTTGTGAAAAGAAGCAAACCCTCAGAATCCCTATCAAGCCTGCCAACGGGATAAACACGCTCTTTAACACCGTGCATAAGCTGCATAACCGTTTTTTTTGCGTGCTCATCGGAAACGGTTGTTACATACCCTCTTGGTTTATTGAGCATAATATAACGCATTTCGGCTGTTTTATTTATTTTTTTACCGTAAACGGTTACAAGGTCTTTTTTAGGATTAACCTTATCGCCAACCTTTGCGGGATGACCGTTTACTTTTACCTTACCTGCGGAAATAATTTCCTCGCACTTTCTGCGAGATGCAATACCGCAATCCGCCATAAATTTTTGAAGCCTAACAGAATTATCCATCTATATATTCAACATTCTCCTGTGCCGTCAGCGGCAAAGAAGCAATCTCCTTTTCTTTATATTTAACAACGGCCTTACCGACCGTTTCGCCCTGTTTAACGGGAGCATACAAAAACGGCTTTGCATAAAACTGCACCGTGACAAGATTTTCATTCGGCACCGTTACAGAGCCTGAATATGCAACTTTAACGCTGCTTTTGGACGAGCCGACCGTGAGCACGGCCAATTCACCTGTTATTTGCTTTTCGGAAAGCATTTTTTCCGCTTCCGAGCAAAGAAAAACATGATCTTGCCAATCATTAGAATCATTAAGTGTTACGCAAACAAGCAGTTTGCCGTTATTTTGATAAGCAGAAACAAGGCAGCGCCCTGCTTTTTTTGTATACCCTGTTTTAAGGCCGACAAATTCTTTTTTATTCAGCAATTTATTATGATTATAAAGCTGTACTTTTTTACCTGATACCGTGATTTGCGCACTTTTCATTTTAGAAATTTCCGCAAGCTGAGGATTCTTTATTGCGGCGCATGCAAGAAGTGCCATATCCCCTGCCGTTGAGCAGTGACCGCCCTCATCCAGTCCTGACGGGGTAACAAAATATGAATTAAGCATACCGAGCGCAGCGGCCTTTTTATTCATTATATCGGAAAATTTTTCAATGCTTCCTCCAAGATAAACAGCTGCCGCATTAGCCGCATCGTTTCCGGATGCAAGCATCATTGCAACAACAATGTCACGAAGCGAAACCGAATCATATTCACGAAAGCCTACAACAGAACCTTCGGTATTTACCATATCGAAGGTGATATTGACCAAATCATCAAGCTTGCCGCTTTCGCATGCTATCAAAGCAGTAAGCAGTTTTGTTGTGGAGGCTATGCTGCGCCTTTGGCTTTCATTTTCAGCCATAAGAACATCACCTGTTTGCACATCAACAACGGCAAATGATGCAGCAGAACAATCTGCCGCCGATGCAGGCATGGAGCAAATTAAAACCAAAATTGCCGCAAAAGCGGCAAAAAGCTTTTTCAACAAAATAATCACCTGCTAAAATAATATGCAGGTGATTATTACAATAGCAATATAAAATTATTCTGCCTTATCTTCTGCCTGCGCCGGCTCATCCTTGGCTTTAATGAGCTGAGAAATTTGATCAACAAGTTCCGGAATCATTGCAATTGCACGATCTGCAGATGAAGAATAATTATTGATTTGCATCATTCTTACTTTATCGTTTTGAATAACAATAAAAGCAACGGGCGAAATTGTGATACCGCCGCCGCCACCGCCGCCGAACAGCTCTGCATTTTGCTTTGAAGGCAAATCTGTGCCGCCGCTGGTGAAGCCGTATGAAACCTTTGAAACAGGAATAAGAGTTGTGTTTCCCGTTTGAATAGGTTCGCCGATTATAGTTGAAACATCAACCATTTCCCTCATTTTATCGAGGGTGTTTTCCATTATTTTATTTACCGGTGTTTCTTTCATTTTTTTATCTCCTTAAAGATTATTTAATCTAAAACTGACTTATTTATCTTTTATAAGATTTACAACAAATATTTTACCTGCGGAAAGGGCAACATGCAGAATTGTACCTACGCTGAGCGAGCCGATAAACTGCAAGCCGTATTCATTTTGCGGCATTATAAAATCCGGTGCAATCCAATCGTTATAATTATCAACCTTCATGCCATTTATAATTGCGCCTTTAAGAGGATAATAATATTTGCAAATTTTACCATAGGCTCTTGCGATAGTATCCGCATCACCGCCGCCCACAAGTATTTTAACATAAAGTGAATAAATATGGAAGCCCCTAAAAAGAGTGGATAAGGCGCCGGATGCACTTTCAAGCATATTGGACACAAAAAGCATTATGCCGACGATACCGTCTTTATCCCAAATATTTTTAATATAATTAGGCTTTTTATTTTCCTGAGGCTTATCCTGCTTATCCTTTTCCGGCTTATTTTTATCTTTTTCTGCCGAATCTGCTTTATCTGCCGTGTTTTCTGAAGCAGCAGCAATTTCAGATTTTTCTGTGCTTTCTGCAGGTTTTTCACTTGACTTATTTTTTGCCTTTGAAGATTTATTTGATTTTTTAGCCTCTTTAACCTTTTTGGCGCTTTCCTGCGGAAAGAGGAGAAATGATAAGATTTTTGAAAGTTCCACTTCTTTAGTTATCCACAACACGCTGACCGTGGTGCGCCATTTATTATCATAAACAACCGTGACGGTGGCGGAGAGAGACAATATAAGCGCAATGATAACCACTATCACCGCAATAACGATTAAAGCCGTCATTCTTCGTCATCATCCCCCGATTCAAGAATTTCCGTATTCATTGTATCATTTTTTTTATCATCAAACAAGGTGGTTTGCGAATTTTCTTTATCTGCTTCATCCTGCTTTGGCAATTCCGGCAAATCATCAAGACTGTTTAGAGAAAAGCAACGCAAAAATCTGTCTGTTGTGCCGTATACAAGCGGCCTGCCCGGAAGATCAAGCCTTCCCTTTTCCTCTATCAAACCTTTTTGAACAAGATTTGCAATTGAGCCCGAACAATCAACGCCTCTGATTTGCTCTATAAAGCTTTTGGTTACGGTTCGGTTATAAGCAACAATCGCAAGCACCTCAAAAGCCGCTTGCGAAAGCGGAGTATTCTTTTTGATTTCAAGCAGCATGCGCACATCATCTGCATATGCTTCTCTTGTGCACAGCTGATATTTACCATCAATTCTAATCAGCTGAATGCCGCTGTTTTTTTCATCATAAGTGTCGGCAAGATGAGAAAGCATTTTAGTTATATTTTCAACATCAAGTTGAAGCACCTCGGCAAGGCGAGCTGCCTCAACCGGTTCTCCCGAAGCAAAAAGCAGGGCTTCAAGCTTACCGATAATATTATTTTCAGTTTTCATTGCTTTCACCCTCCTCCGAAATACTGACTTCCATATCATGCATGGAGCCGTTCAAAACTATTTTCTTTGTTTTTGCAAGCTCAAGCACGGCAAGAAATGTTGCAACCAAATCGCTTTTTGACTGTGCATCCTCAAAAAGTTTTAAAAACTTAACCTTTCTTTTTGCTTTCAGCTTTTGGATAACTCCACCTACCTTTGATGCAACGTTAACAAATTTTCTTGCAACAATAACTTTAAATGAATCAAGCGGCGGCGGAAGCTTACGCTGCGCTCTGCCGGCGGCGGAAATATAAGCACTAAGAAGTTCCTCACCCTCATGGAAACGCTCATAATCATAATTTATGTAGCCCGGCTGAGGTTCACGAACAAAACGGTCAAAACCTTCTGTACTGTGGCTAAGCTTTTCTGCCATAATTTTGCAATCTCGATATTCAATCAATTCGCCCGTAAGTTCTCTTTTAAGCACTTCTGCCTCTTTCTGCCTCGGTAAAAGAGAAACTGTTTTAATATAAATCAGCCTTGCCGCCATTTCAAGGAAATCGCCCGCAACATCAAAATCAGCATTTTCCATTTGGCGCACATAATCAAGATATTGATTAACAAGTTCAACAATCGGAATATCGTTTATATTCAATTTATGCTTACTGATAAGATGCAGCAGAAGATCCATAGGACCTTCAAACACCTCTAATTTATAATTTATCTGTTCCATTTAACCTCATTATCCGAAAATAAGATTCGGGATAAAATACACAAAATTATGAAATACATTGTTAAGAAACGCAAGCGGAGTGTCCAGCACACCGGTAAAAAGCAAAATCATAAGAGCAATCATAATATACCGCTCATAGCGGAAATACTTTTCATATGCCTTATCCGGCAATATAACCGCAAGCACACGAGAGCCGTCAAGCGGCGGAATCGGCAGCAAATTAAAAACGGCGAGGGCAATATTTATATTTGCCGCGAAACTGAAGAAAAGCACCAAAAGCTGCATTGCCGTATTAGCGCCTCCGATTTTGCTTAAGCCTGAGCCGATAAATGCAAAAATAAAACTCATAACAAGGTTTGAAAGCGGCCCGGCAAGTGCAGTAAGCGCAACGCCTTTTCTGTAGTCTTTAAACTTAAGAGGATTGATAGGCACCGGCTTAGCGTAGCCTATTCCGAAAAGAAAAATCATAATTGTGCCCACCGGATCAAGATGAGCAAACGGATTAAACGACAATCTGCCGAGTTTTTTTGCAGTGTCATCACCAAGTTTGTTGGCAGCCCAGCCATGTGAAAGCTCATGCACCGGCAAGCAACAAAAAACAACAAACATTCTTGCAACAATTGTTATAATTGCATATATATAATTTCCTTTAAAAATATCACCAAGGATTGAAATACTTAAATTATTCATCATACACAGCCTTTCGCGCCACATTAAAGACAGCAATTATTTTTCTGCAAATACCATTCTGACATTTTGATAAATATCTTTTTTTATTTGAATATTCTTGAATTCGGATTCTAACAAAATTTTTGAAACCGAATCACCCTGATCTTCGCCTATTTCCAAAAACAGCTTTCCACCGGGTTTCAAGGCACTTTTCCAATTATCTGAAATAACTCTGTAAAAAAACAAGCCGTCCGTTCCGCCGTCAAGAGCCATTTCAGGCTCATATGAAAGTTCACTTTGAAGATTGCAAATATCACCTGTTTTAATATACGGAGGATTAGAAACTATAATATCTGCTTTTTCTTTTGCTATAATTTCCGCAGCTAAGCAAATATCTTCTTTAACCGGAATGGCATTTTCTGCCATTTTGCAATTTTCGAGCAAATATTTAAATGCTTCATCACTTTTTTCAATACAATAAACCTTTGAAGCCGGCACTGCCTTAGCAACGCTTATTCCGATGCAACCGCTGCCTGAGCAAAGATCATAAACAATGGGATTTAAAAGCTTTTTTGCCGCTTTAATAACGGCATCCGCAAGTTCCTCTGTTTCCGGACGAGGAATAAGAACGCCCTTGCCGACATAAAATTCGGATTCATAAAAATCCCATTTTCCCAAAACATATTGAAGCGGTTCGCCGCTTTTAAGCTTCCACAGCATATCTGCAAGCTTTTTATTACTGACAAAATCACCGGTATGCATTTCAAACTGATTATTTTTTATATCTGCCAATGAACAGACAACGCAAAGCGCTTTAAAATCCGACTCATCAATTTTATTGCTGCTCAAAAACAGCCTTGAATAATCATAAGCTTCTTTTAAATTCACTTAATTTCATCATCCTTGGGATCATCAGTAATAACAGCCTTTAAGGCCTCAATTCCCACTTCCAGAATATCGGGTGTGGGTTCTTTTGTGGTAATTCTTTGCATCCATAAACCGGGTGCGGAAACTATTTTAACAAAAAGATTATCATGCTTTCCCGCATATCTTATAAATTCATAGCAAATTCCCATTAAAACCGGCAAAAAAGCAAGTTTTAACAGCATCCATAAAATTCTGACAGCTGCAATTTGCGGAAATATTTTTGCAATAATCGTGTAAAATACTATGCTGAATATGAGAACAACAAAAATAAAAGATGTGCCGCATCTTGGATGAAAACGAGTGCATTTTGCCGCATTTTCAGTATTGAGTTCCAACCCGGCCTCATAGCAGGCAATGGATTTATGCTCAGCACCGTGATACATAAACAAACGCTTAATGTCTTTCATATTGCCGACGATTGCCATATAAGCAACAAAGATTATAATTTTTATCACGCCTTCTATAAGGCCTTGATAAGCGGTAATATTGCCGCCGGACCATTCGTTTGCTTTATTAAAAACAAGAATAGGAAAATACAAAAAAAGCGCAGCCGCAAGTGCAACACCCAAGAAAGAGCCGAGCACCGCTATAAAATTCATCAACTTGTCTCCGAATTTATCAGTCAGCCATTTTTCAAACTTATTCATATTTTCAGCTTCAACATCCTCCATACCGGACACCTCTGCCGAATACATAAGAGCCTTATAACCGATTATCATTGATTCAACAAAGTTCACAACGCCGCGGATTATCGGCAAATTAAAGAATTTACTTTTATCACGCATGTGCTTAACCTTGTGATATTCGGTTAATATTTCACCGTTCGGCTTACGAACGGAGGTTGCCATTCCCTTTGGACCGAGCATCATAACACCCTCTATGAGTGCCTGACCTCCAACGGAGGTTTTATGAGTTTTTTTGCTCATCCGATTTATCACCTTTCAAATTTATGTCTTCGTCTGTTACCTGTTGATCGCCCGATGTTGCCATATCAATTTCCTTTTTTGTTGGGGCGTTGTTAATCGGAAGATATATTGTTACAAGAGTGCCTCTGCCCTCTTTACTGTCTATTTCAAGCTTTCCCTTATGGAGATTTACGATTTCGTTTGTTACAGCAAGACCGATACCGGATCCGCGAACAGAGACATTTGCCTTGTAGAATTTATCAAACACATGGGGCAAATCTTCTTTTGAAATACCGCAACCCTGATCTGCAATTGAAATTTTAACTGCATCATTTTGGCCGAGCATTGTAAATTCGGCCTTAACAAAAATTTTGCTCGGAGCTCTTGAGTATTTCAGCGCATTATCAAGAATGTTCATAAACACTTGCTTGAGCCTGTTTGGATCTGCATCAGCCGGAGCGGGAAGTTCCGGGATACTGTATCTTACTTCTATGCCCTCCCGCATTGCTCGCTCACAGAAAGTAAACACGGTTTCATCAAGCTCGGCAAATATATCCGTTTTAACAAGACGCAAAGTCATTCTGCCGCTTTGCAGTCTGCTGAAATCAAGTAGTTCCTCAACAAAACCCTCAAGCCTGCCCGCTTCCTTAACAATAACCTGCAAGCCCTTTGATGTAAGCTCATCTCTTTCAACGTCTTGGCTGTAATAAAGCGTTTCGCCCCAACCCTTTATCGAGGTTAACGGGGTTCTTAACTCATGAGATATTGTTGATATAAAATCATTTTTCATTTTATCTGCCGTTGCAATTTCAGAAGCCATTGAATTTATTGAATCACAAAGGATACCGATTTCATCATCATACTTTTTCTCAATTCTTGCATTCAAATTACCGTGTGCAATTTCATTTGTTGTTTTTGTGATCTCTTTAACGGGAATGATAATAGAGCGAATGAAAAAAAGATTTGAAAGCAAAATAATTGCAAAAACAAAAATAACCAGCACAAGCAAAATTGCTATTACCGAAAAAATCTGCGCATCAACATCTTCAATATTGGTCATAACCCTCACAGCGCCCACATTTGCACCTGCAGAATTTTGGATAACTCTCGTTATGGCCATAATCTTATCTCCGCCGGGATAAATCTTGCCTACATATTTTCCTGTTCCCGCAGCGGAATTCTTTGCGGAATCATAATCCTCCATCTTAATTTTGCCAACCAAAAATCCATTAGATGAAGCAAGCACTTTGCCGTTGTTATCAATAACCCAAACTGTTGTTTTTTCCTTATAGGCATAGTTATCAATAAATTTGGCGGCAGAGCTTTCAAGAGATGTGCCGGAATCAAGATTGTTTGAAAAATAATTAACGGCATTTGTGGATGCACCTGATTTTAAAATGCTTTCCACAGAATTGTAATAATAAGTTTTAACCGAAAAGCTTGCCACGGAAAAGGCAACGGCAAGAACAATGACAACAACAAGAATAATATTTAAAAGCCATCTTTTGGTTAGCCCGTCAACCTTTAGTTTTTTAAATTTTGCAAACTCTTTCTTTTTCATTACAACTCTGTCTTTCGCAATTATTTACTGTTTGTTATCCACTTATAGCCAAGGCCCCAAATTGTTACAAGCCTTGTCGGTGATGATGGATTATCCTCAACCTTCATTCTGAGTCGGCGAATATTAACATCAACTATTTTCTCATCGCCGAAATAGTTATTACCCCAAACCTGCTTTAAAATATCTGTTCTGCTGAGTGCTGCGTTTGGATTTTTAAAGAAATACTCAATGATTTGAAATTCAACCTGTGTAAGCTCAATAAGCTGCTTTGCTTTTGAAAGGGTGCGATTTCTTAAATTAAGTTCAAACTCATCAAGCACAATTGTATCAAGCTGAGAATCGTTTTTTCTGAATCCTCTTGTCATTTCAACACGGCGATAAACCGCATCCACTCTGGCCATAAGTTCACTCGGCGAAAACGGCTTTGTAACATAATCATCTGCACCCACAAGAAGGCCGGTTACTTTATCCATTTCTTGAGTTTTTGCCGACAGCATTATTATGCCAAGATCCGAAGAACGCTTACGAAGCTCTTTGCAAACGGTGAGTCCGTCTATTTCCGGCATCATAATATCAAGAATAGCCACATCAAATGAGCTTTCGTTTTTTGAAAACAAATCAAGCGCAACAGCACCGTTTTCGGCCTGCTCAACTTCGTAACCGCTTCTTGTTAAATTGATGACTATGAACTCGCGAATGGATTCTTCATCCTCGGCAACAAGCACTTTTTTCATAATCTATTCTCCTTAATAAGATTTTATCATTGATTTCAGATCCTCTGTGGAAAGCCGCACATCGGACTGAGAATTACAGTCTGCAAGATATATATATCCCGATTCATTCATAATTTCGGTGTAATTTGAATAATTTGCAGCCGTTTCAGCATAATGAGTGCTTGTAACACAAGCAACTGCAAAAATCATATTACCGGCAGAGTCAAGCACGGTAAGCTTAGAATTCTCCGCATTATATTCTGCAGTAATATTACCGATCAGCTCATCGGGAATAACAAGCTGATATTCATCTTTTTCAACGGCAAGAGAGCAGCACACCGGGCTCATAACATTACCGTCGTATTTATTCCATTCAACGGCATAAACATTTTCGGGCAAATCATAAAAATCATAATCAAGCGGTATTTCAATTTCGCCGTCGCCGTTTATATCCATGCACGAAAGCATTGAATAGCGTGTTGTGTTTTTAGTTATTCCGGTTGTGTAGCTGTAATACGGAGATATAATTGTGTTGTATTTATCTGACCAATATATTATCTCCGTCAGCATTTGTGTGCCGTTGGATTTAACCGCATCGGCATACACATATGTGCGTCCGTTTTTAACGGCATAAGAAAGGGTTTTGTAATAGCTTATATGGCCGTCAAGCTTTGTTCTGCCAAGAATTTTCGCATCGCCTGAATAATATGAATATAACACGGCACTTGCGGAAACGGAATCTCCGGAATCAATTGTGAAAACAGCAAGCTCATTTACAGAATCATTATTAAGATCCGCTGCAATGTAATTATTCATAACAATTGTTTTTCCGATTTGAGAAAGAGCACCTGAGCCATCCTCTGCCGACGAATAAACGCAAAGCGAATGAATTGTGGCATTAGCCATGGCATTCCAAAGAATTATATATTCATAGTCTCCGTTTCCGTTTAAATCGGCAAAATCAAGAGAATAAACCTCTGCATTATCCGTTTCGATATTAGACACAACAGACCATTTATTTTCTTTTTTATCAATAACAGCCATATCAAGTCTGCCCGGATGCTGTGCCGGCTCATAAAACACCACAGCCTCATTTTGCGAATCACCGTCTGCATCAACAAGATTATAAGCAGCAGTGTAATTTCCCGCAACGGGAGATTTTAATTTAAATCCACCGCCTGCATAAGCAACAAGCGCATTTTGAATTTCAGCGTCATCGCCCTGCGGAGATACAGGAGAGATTAACTCATCAACAGAAGATGCAAGCCTGAATGAGCAGCCCGAAAAAAGCAGAGCCACAGCAAGAATCAATGCAAAGATTTTAAAATACTTCAAGCTTTTCCCTCCTTGGCAGCGAATGTGCCTTATAATCCAGCATATTTGTAATATTATATCATTAAATTATTACAAAATAAATATCTTTTTTATATTATTTAAAATAATTATTACAAAAAAGGCAACGAAAGAGTGGGCAATATTTACAAAAATTATACTATTTCAACTTTACGGCAACAAAAAATCCCGCAATGTTACGCAAATAACAAAGCGGGAAATATAATATAATTCACATTACTTTTCGTAAACAGATCTTTTAAGCGCACCTATATAAGGCAAATTTCTGTATTTTTGATCATAATCAAGACCGTATCCGACAACAAATTCATCCGGCACATCACAGCCTACATAATCCGGAGAAATCTGTGCTACTCGCCTTTCGGGCTTATCAAGCAAAGTTACAATGCTTATTGAATTTGCACCGCGGGTTTTCAAAATTTCAGAAACATATTTTAGCGTTCTGCCGCTGTCCAAAATATCCTCAACAATCAAAACATCATAACCGTCCAAATCAATATCAATATCCTTGGTGATTTTAACACGGCCTGTTGATTCCGTTCCGCTGCCGTAAGAAGACACAGACATAAAATCAATGCTGAGCGGCAAATCAATTTGACGAACGAGATCCGTCATAAAGAAAACACAGCCTTTAAGGATACCGAGAACAAGCAGATTTTTTCCTTTGAAATCTTTAGTGATTTGGGCACCGAGCCTTGCGTTTATATCGCTCAACTCCTGCTCCGAAACAAGTATTTTTTCAATATCACCAAGCATAATTAAAATTTACCTATCCTCTCTGAAATATGACAAACCGAGCGATGCAGGGCCAAGATTTTCCTTTTTCTTTTTAACACTTGCCAAAACAAGAACAATAATAGTAACAACATAAGGAATCATCTTATAAAGCTCCTGCGTGCGAAGTGCGCCCGGAACATAAAGATAAACTATATACAAACCGCCGAAAGCAATTGAGCCGAGAATACTGAGATTCGGGCGCCAAATTGCGAAAATTACAAGAGCAATTGCAAGCCAACCTCTGTCGCCAAAGCCGTCGTTTGACCAAACGCCGTTTGCATAATCCATAACATAATAAAGGCCGCCGAATCCGGCAATAACGCTGCCGAGACAAGTTGCAATATATTTTGAGCGATTTACATTGATGCCTGCGGCATCGGCAGTAGCGGGATTTTCACCTACAGCCCTAAGATGAAGACCTCCCCTTGTGCGATTAAGGAAAAATGAGCATGCGATTGCAATAATAATTGCAGCATAAGCAAGGAATCCGTATGAAAGGAAAAGCTTGCCGAACCAACCGGTGCTGTCTGCACCGGGAAGTGTTGTTCTGAAAAAGCTGCTTGTTGTTGTTAATGCAACGGAAGGAACATCGGATCCGGTGATTTTGATAAGAGAACCGCCGAAAAAGTTACCGAAGCCGGTGCCGAAAGTGGTGAGCGCCAAACCGGTAACATTCTGATTTGCACGGAGTGTAACGGTTAAGAAGCAATACAAAAGACCAGCCAAAAATGATCCGAGAATGCAGCACAAAAGCGGAATGATTACCGCAAGAAAAGGCACAGCATCTTCACCTGAAGAAAGCGAATTTTCATAGAGAAAAGCGCCGATAACGCCGCTCATGCCGCCGATATACATTACACCGGGTATACCGAGGTTAAGGTTGCCGGATTTTTCCGTCATTATTTCGCCGGTTGAGCCGAAAAGAAGCGGAATGCCCTGCATTATGGCTCTGTGAAGAAAGGTTATGAGTGAAGAAAACATATCACTTTACCTCCTTATTTGCTTTTCTGAACTTTAATTCATAGTTGATGAAAAATTCGCTGCCTATGATAAAGAAAAGAATGATGCCGGTTATAATATCCGAAAATGATTCATTAAGATTAAACACCATTGAAATTTGGCTTGCGCCGGCACTGAGGAAAACAAGCAAAAGCGATGTTATAATCATATAAATCGGGTTAAACTTTGCAAGCCAAGAAACCATGATTGCGGTAAATCCCCTATTTCCCGCAGTTGTTGAAGAAATAGTATGATCCGTGCCGCCGACAAGCAAAAAGCCGGCAATACCGCAAACGGCACCTGATACAAACATAGTTCTTAAAATAACCTTTTTAACATTGATGCCTATATACTTAGCCGTGTTTTCGGATTCGCCAACAACGGAAAGCTCATAGCCGTGCTTACTGTATTTCAGATAAATATACATTGCAACCGTGAGCACCAAAACGATCAGAATATTAAGCAAATAATCATAATCGCCGATTGTGGGCAGCCAACCCTGCATTGAATTTCCGTTTATAACACCGATTTTACCGGAGCCTTTCGGATTTTCCCAATACATACAAAAATACGATACAATTTGAATTGCAACATAGTTCATCATAAGGGTAAACAATGTTTCATTTGTGTTAAAATTAGCCTTAAAGATTGCCGGGATAATAGCCCAAATTGCGCCTGCAAGAATGCTGGCAAAGAGCATAACAATAATGAGCAAGCCGTTGGGAAGCTTGCCGCCAAGCAAAATCATGCATGCAGCTGTTGCAAGACCGCCGATAAGCACCTGGCCTTCACCGCCGATATTCCAAAACCGCATTTTAAATGCAGGAGTTAATGCAAGCGAAACACAAAGCAACATTGAAAGATTTTGCAAAAGCTTCCAAATTTTTCTTTCTGTTCCAAATGCGCCCTCAAACATTGTGGCATACACGGAAAAAGGATTTTCACCTGTTAAAAGCATAGTAACAACGGCGCAAATAATAAGTGCCGCCAAAACAGCTCCGATACGGATAAGCCATGCTTTGCCGCCGGATATATGGGCACGCTTTGCAATATGGAAAAGCGGCTCATGAACTTTTTTGTTTTTAGTTTCCATTACTGCTCCTCCTTGCCGTCTGTTTTTGTCATAAGGAAGCCAAGTTCCTCTTTTGTTGTTGTGCGGCCGTCAACCACACCCGTTACCTTGCCTGAATTCATAACAAGAATTCTGTCACAAAGCTCAACAAGAACATCAAGATCCTCGCCGACGAATATAACCGCAACACCGTTTGCCTTTTGTTTATTAAGCAGATTATAAATCACATATGAGGAATTGATATCAAGGCCTCTTACCGGATAAGCGGCCATAAGAAGCCTGGGATTTAAAGCAATCTCTCTGCCAACAAGTATTTTTTGAACATTACCGCCAGAAAGCTTGCGAACCGGAGTGGCAGTGCCCGGCGTAACAACCTCAAGACTTTGAATTATATTTTCTGCAAGATCTTTGGGATTTTTTCTGTCTACAAACAAGGAATGGCCCTTTTTATAGCTTCTGAGCATCATATTATCGGTAATATCCATATTGCCGACAAGACCCATACCGAGCCTATCTTCAGGAACGAAAGAAAGGCGAACACCGAGATCACGAATTTGTGTTGGTGTTTTATCCCTAAGATTAACGGTTTCACCGTCTTGCGTATTATAAAAGATTTCGCCGCTTTCAAGATTTTGAAGGCCTGCAACAGCCTCAAGCATTTCTCTTTGGCCGCTGCCTGCAATACCTGCTATTCCGAGAATTTCTCCCGATCTAGCCGTGAATGAAATATCATCAAGAATTGTTCTGCCCTCTGCATTTTTTGCGGAAATGTGCTTAACCATAAGCATATCCGCAGGATTTACGGGATCAGTTCTTTCAATATTAAGCGAAATCTTTTTGCCCACCATCATTTCCGTGAGCGATTGCTCTGTTGCATCTTTAGTTTCAACAGTGCCGATATATTCACCCTTGCGCAAAACCGCAACACGATCCGAAAGCGCAAGCACTTCATGAAGCTTATGAGTGATAATAATTATTGATTTACCGTCCTTACGCATTTTGCGAAGAACATCAAACAGTTTATCTGTTTCGTGCGGAGTAAGAACAGCCGTGGGTTCATCAAGAATAAGTATATCGGCGCCCCTGTAAAGCACTTTAATAATTTCAACGGTTTGTTTTTCGGAAACGGACATCTCATAGATTTTTCTGCTTAAATCTATTTCAAAGCCGTATTTATCGGTAATTTCACGAACCTTTTTTTCTGCTTCTTTAAGATTAAGTTTTTTACCGTCTTTAACACCCAAAACGATATTTTCGGTTGCATTAAAAACATCAACAAGCTTAAAATGCTGATGCACCATTCCGATTCCGCATTCAAAAGAATCTTTAGGGGATTTTATCACAACTTCTTTACCGTTAATAAATATTTGGCCTTCATCCGGAAAATAAATTCCCGAAAGCATATTCATAAGGGTTGTTTTGCCGCTGCCGTTTTCGCCTAATATTGCAAGGATTTCGCCTTTTTTTACCTGCAAATTAACATCTTTATTGGCAACGATTGATCCGAAAGTTTTTGTGATACCTTTAAGCTCTATTGCAAGAGATTCGCTCATTACTTGCCCTCCGTGGAAATCTAAATAATATATTAAAATATTATACCGCGGCCGATTTTCATCGGCCACGGAAAATATTATAACTTATTTATTCAACTTAGAATTTTGTATCAAGAAGAGTGATACCGTCAATTTGAATATCAAAGTAAGGTGCTGAACGGAATTCAGACTCATGGAAATAACCGTCTGAAACAGCCTCTGTGTCAGGAGTGTAAGCTTCATCCGTATCAACATCTGCCATATAGCTTGTAAGATGACCGTCAGCATCAACCTTTGCATTTACATTCTTATCGTCTGCAACTGTTACGGTAAATGTTGAAGTGTCAAATACATGCATCTCACCGGATTCAAGCTTTGCTTTTGCAGTATCAATAGCTTCCTGAGTGCCTTCTGCAGCTGCCTGAGTATTTACATCTGTGAGAACAACAGAACCTGTTGAAAGATTACCTGTCCAATCCTTTTCGATATCCTTGCCGTTCTTTACGCAATCAATTGCATGCTCAAAGTAAGGAGCCCAATCAATTCTTGAAGAAACGATAAAGGTGTTGGGGCAAGCCTGCTGTGTGCTGCCGTTGTAAGAAACATTGGGAACACCTTCTGATTCGCAAGCAGTGGGAGCACCCATTGAATCGGCATGCTGGCTGATAAGAACACAACCATTGTGGATAAGCTTAAGAGCAGCCTCTTTTTCAGCAGTTTCATCATACCAAGAACCGGTAAATGTAACTTCCATGGTTACTGACGGGCAAACGCTCTTTGCGCCGAGATAAAACGAAGTGTAGCCGGAAATAACTTCTGCATAAGTAAATGCGCCTACATAGCCCATTTTAGCCTGATCTGCAGTGATTTTGCCTGCATTGATCATTTCATTGAGCTTTTCACCTGCAGCAACGCCTGCAAGGAAACGGCCTTCATAGATTGATGCAAAAGCATTATGATAGTTGTCAAGGCCTTCTGTATGAGCCTTTGTGCCGGTTGCATGAAGGAACTGAACTTCAGGGAACTTCTTAGCAGCCTGAATGATATAGTCTTCATGACCAAAGCTGTCTGCAAATACAATATCGCAGCCCTCGTCAACAAGCTCTGCAGCTGCGTTGTAGCACTCGTTGCCTTCCGGAATGTTTGTTTTCTTGAGGATCTTTACTCCGGCTTTTTCACAAGCTTCTTCAGCAGCTGTGATAAAGTTTTTGTCGTAGGTTGAATTTTCGTCGTGCAAGAAGATGAAACCAACCGTAAGATCCGACTTGGCTTTGTTTGAGTTATCCTTAGCTGAGCAGCCGGCAAAGAGAGCGCCGACAAGTACTACTGCAAGAAGAACTGCAATAATTTTTTTTGCCAATTTCATTTGACTTTCCTCCGTTAAATAAATGGAATAATATTTATAATATGCGCCGTGGCGCTTATTACCTTTTTAATCAGTTTCTGAAAACAATATTACCGGATTTTGCATCCATGCTTTCAATTATTGCAAGACTTTCAACACGAATTCCCTGCTTTCTGATTTCATCGCCGCCGTGCTGATAGCCTTTTTCAATAACCGTGCCGCAGCCAACAAGCTCTGCACCGCTTTCTTTTACCATTTTGATCAAGCCGCGAAGCGCATTACCAACCGCAAGAAAATCATCAACAATAAGCACCTTATCACCTTTACCGAGAAAGCGCTTTGACACCATAACATTATAAGTGGTGCCGTGAGTGAATGACTCAACGGGAGTTACATAAACATCGCCTGCTATATTCTTTGTTTTATTTTTCTTTGCAAAAACAAGAGGACAACCGAATTCCTGAGCTACCATGGAACCGATTGCAATGCCAGATGCTTCAATAGTTAAAATTTTATTTACTTCATCATCTTTATATAAGCGGTGAAATTCCTTGCCGATTTCTTTCATAAAAGGAATATCAATCTGATGGTTTAAAAAGCAATCAACTTTCAAGATATTGCCTTCATAAACCTCTCCCTCATCAACAATTTTACGTTTTAAAAGCTCCATAAGATTCTTTTAACACCACTTTCAAAATTGATATGGATATAATAAACTAATGTAACAGGCTTTTCAACAATTTGACGAATTTTGACACCAAATTTTAACCTTTTATGAACTGTGTAAGTAAAATCGGCAAATTCCATGTAATATAATTTATAATAGTTGTTTAATTCGTTGAATTATTGTAAAATAAAATTATCATTTCACAAAGGAGTAAAACAGTGGCTAATCTTTTTGAGTATGCAGAAAAATTCGGCAAGCTGAAATTCGGCGAGCTTGGATTGACAGAGGCAGACAATGCTGTTTTCTGCCGCCTTGCATATTATGATTTTTCTGAATTTACCGGGCACACGCTCGGTGAAGCGGCTTCACAAGCCGAAATATCAGATGAAGATTCGGAAAACAAAAAAAGCACTTCCTACTTAACCATAAAACTACTTAAACAAATAGGAAAAACGGAAAGATTTAAAAACACAGTTATTCAACAAAGCAGAGAAACGGTAAGCGAAGATTTGGCAACAGCGTTTTATGCCGTTACATTTAAGCTTGACGAAAACTTATTCTTTTCTGCATTCAGAGGAACTGATGAAAAAATAGTAAGCTTTTACGAAGATGCGGAGTTAGCTTACAAATTTCCCATATCGAGCCAGGCAACAGCTCTAAGATACATCAGCGAAACAATTGAAAAGCTCGGCGGAAGGCATTTTATCGGCGGACATTCAAAGGGCGGAAATCTTGCAATATTTGCCTTTTTATTCTTAAGCAATCAGGAAAAAGATCATATTATAAGAGTTTATAATAATGACGGCCCGGGTTTGCCTAATGAAGTTGCGGAAATAATGTTTACACCACAGGCAAGCGAAACCGTATACAATCTTTTGCCTGAAGATTCAATAATCGGCAGAATGCTTGCGCCGGGCGGAAAAACAAAAATTATTAAAAGCGATGCTGTAGGCGGCGCTCAGCACAATATGTTTACTTGGATACTTAAAGGATCGGAATTTGAAGCGGCAAAACGCTTCAGCCTTCTTTCGGAATATATGGAGGACACTTTAACAGAAAGCCTGGAAACAACAGAGCCCGAACAGCTCAGAAGCATAGTACAGAAGCTGTTTGAAATTGCGAAAAGTGCCGGCATTAAAACAATTGACGATATTAACATAAAAAATTACAAAAGCATAATCGCCGCCGTTCCTGAGCTTTACAAACTTGCAAACGATGAAAACGGAGAAATTCCGGCAGTAATCAAAACGCTGTTTTCAAGCTTTATAAATTCAATTAACCTTGAAAAAATGATGCAATATTCTTTGCCCGATTTAGAAGACGCAATTAACTCGGCAGCCCAGAGATTTGCTGAAAACAGAGAAAAAACAGAAGCAGAGAAGCAACAGGAAAAGAAAGATGCAGAACGCATAAAAGCGGAAAAGCAAGCAGAAAAACAACGGGAAAAAGAAGAGACAGAACGAATAAAGGCTGAAAAGCAAGCAGACAAAGATAACCGGCGCAAAGAAAAAAGAGATAAGCGACAAACCAAACGAAGCTTACAGCGTGAACAACGAAGCGCAAGGCGCAATACACGCCAAGAAAAAAGAAACGAAAAGCGAACAGACAATCAAAATAAATAGAAACCGACCGCTGAAGGAACAAATCCTACAGCGGTCGGTTTTTTATCAGCTATTAGATTTTGCGGATTCAAATTCATCTATAATTTCCTGTTCGGGAGCTTTTGTAAGCAACGAAACAACAACGATGAATATGCTTGAAACAATAAATGCCGGCAATAATTCATAAAGGCTAAAAATGCCGCCCTGAGCATAGTGCCAAGCAATAACGGTTATACCGCCGGAAATCATACCTGCCATAGCGCCCCATTTATTTGTGCGCTTCCAGAAGAGCGAGAACAGCATCAGAGGCCCAAACGATGCGCCAAAGCCCGCCCATGCAAAGCTAACTATTCTGAAAACAGAGGAATCCGGATTCCATGCAAAAACAACGCCGAGAATTGCAATTGCAATAACCGTTGTTCTTGCTGCAATCATTTTAACCTTTTCGGAAATTTTAAGACGAAGCGAGCCAATCATTAAATCCTGGCTGATTGCAGATGCTGCGGCAAGAAGCTGACTGTCTGCCGTTGACATTGTTGAAGCAAGAATTCCTGCAAGAATGAGACCGGCAAGCAGAGCAAAGACAACTCCGTGCTTAGAAAGCAAAGCAGCAATGGCAACAATGATAGTTTCACTGTCTTTAAGCACCATTGAGGATTCAGTTTTGCTCATTGCAAGACCAACAATACCGATAATAATTGCAACGCTCATTGCGATAATAACCCAAATGCTTGCAACTCGCCTTGAAGTTTTAATCTTATTGGGATCCTTAATTGCCATAAAGCGAAGAAGGATATGAGGCATACCAAAATAGCCGAGCCCCCAAGCAAGAGTAGAAACAATGGTTGATCCTCCGAAGGGAACCATATTTCCGGCGCCGTCTGTTGTTGATGTTAAAGAAAGGTAATGAGGAATTGATTTTGCGTTTTCCGCAACCGCATTCCAACCTCCGGCCGTATTTATACCAAAACAAAGAACGGCAATCAAAGCAATTGTCATAATAATTGCCTGAATGAAGTCCGTTGTTGAGGCAGCAAGAAAGCCACCGAGTGTTGTATAAAGAACAATAACAATGGCAGACACGATAACGGCAACATGATAATCCAAACCGAAAAGAGAGGAAAACAGCTTGCCGCAGGTTGAAAAGCCTGACGCCGTGTAAGGAATAAAGAAAATTATTATAAGAAGTGCCGATGCAAACATAAGCACATGCGTATTATCCTTAAATCTTTTACCGAAGAAATCCGGAATAGTGATTGCACCGATTTTGCTGGAATAATTACGAAGCCTTTTTGCAACAATAAGCCAATTAAGATATGTGCCTATTGCAAGGCCGATTGCCGTCCACGAAGCCTCGGCAATACCGCAAAGATATGCAAGGCCGGGCATACCCATAAGCAACCAACCGCTCATATCGGATGCCTCGGCGCTCATTGCGGTTACAAGCGGGCCGAGTTGCCTGCCGCCCAGATAAAAATCATCAACACTGTTATTCTTTTTAGAGCATATCACACCGATTATTACCATCAATATCAAATAGGCAACAATTGCGATGATAATGCAAATATTAGCAACCGACATTGGCTAACCTCCGAAATATAAATATTTTTAATATTAACATATCCTGCACCATATGTCAAAAGAAAATAACGCTCCCGCCTGAAAAAGCAGGAGCGAAAAGAAAAATAATAAATTATTTAGCTTCTTTTTTTTCTTTCTTTTTGCCATAATCGGATTCAAGATTGATTTGTTTTGAATCTGTATCTGCCTTAAATGCCTGTTCGGGATCAAAATCTTTTTCCGGGAAAATAAGATTAAGAACGATACCTGCGATTGAGGCACAAGCAAGAGCGGTAAGAGTGATGGTTGAAGAACCCACATGGAAAGTGATGCCATCCGTAAGGCCGAGAGCCACAACAAGAATAACAGCCGCAACGATTGTGTTTCTTGCCTTTGAGAAATCGACCTTAGCCTCAACAACATTGCGAACACCGATAGCGGAAATCATACCGTAAAGCACAAATGAAATACCGCCTACAACAGCCGTGGGAATGGATTCAATAACAGCCGCAAACTTCGGAGAAAGGCTGAAAATCACGGCAAAATAAGCCGCAATACGAACAACGCGGGGATCATAAACCTTGGAAAGGGCAAGAACGCCTGTGTTTTCGCCGTAAGTGGTGTTTGCCGGAGCGCCGAAAAGAGACGCAATTGAAGTTGCAAGACCATCGCCGAGAAGAGTTCTGTTTAAGCCGGGGTCGTTGATGTAGTTTCTGTTGCAAGTAGCGGAAATAGCGGAAATATCACCGATATGCTCCATAATTGTGGCGATTGCGATGGGAACGATTGCAATGATTGCCGATATTGCGATTGACTTATCGTGAACACCGCCAAAAACGGTTGACGACCACTCAATCGGATTACCGATCCACGGAGCGGCTTTAATTGCGCTAAAATCGATTGCAAAGCTTTCTACGCCGCCTACATTGCCGACAAGAACGGCAACGATATAAGAACCGATAATGCCCAAGAGAATAGGAACAATCTTAATCATGCCCTTGCCGAAAATGTTGAATACGATAACAAGAATAAGTGCAACGGCTGCAAGCCACCAGTTAGTTTTACAGTTATTGACAGCGGAAGGTGCAAGACCGAGGCCGATTGCCATTATGATCGGGCCGGTAACAACAGGCGGAAAAAGCTTCATAACCTTGTTTACGCCGACTATTTTGATAAGTGCGGCAACGATAAGATAAACAAGGCCTGCACATGCAACACCGAGACACGCATAAGGAAGAAGCTCCTCATTTCCGCTTCCGTCCGCCTGAAGCGGAGCAACGGCAAGATAACCGCCGATAAAAGCAAATGAAGATCCCAAAAATGCCGGAACTTTGAATTTTGTGAGGCAGTGGAACAAAAGAGTGCCGAGACCTGCAAACAAAAGTGTGGTTGAAATTGAAAGACCGGTAAGAAGCGGAACGGTTACCGTGGCACCGAACATGGCGAACATGTGCTGAAAGCCGAGCACAACCATTTTGCCTGTGCCGAGCTGGCGGGCGTCATAAATACCGTCCTTACCGATTTTGATTTTAGATTTATTTGCCATTATTTTTCCTCCGAAGAAAGATATCGTTAAATTAAAGCAAGCCATAACAGCTTGTTTTTATTATTTTGTGCCGAAAATTCTGTCTCCGGCATCTCCGAGACCCGGAACAATATAGCCGTTTTCATTTAAATGATCATCCATTCCGGCTACAAAAATATCAACATCGGGGTGAGCATTTTTAAGAGCCTCAAGACCTTCCGGAGCTGCAATCATGCAAAGAAACTTAATTGAGCGAGGGCTTCTTTTTTTGATTTGGCCGATTGCATCAATTGCCGATCCGCCGGTTGCAAGCATGGGATCAACAACAAAAACATCTCTTTCTTCAATGTCCTTTGGCAGTTTGCAATAATACTCAACAGGCTCAAGAGTTGTTTCGTCTCTGTAAAGGCCGATATGACCTACTTTTGCAGAAGGGACAAGAGCAAGGGCACCGTCTACCATGCCGAGGCCTGCACGAAGGATAGGCACGAAAGCAAGCTTTCTGCCTGCAAGTTCTTTACAATGAGCAACACCACAGGGAGTTTGGACCTCTATATCCTGAAGAGGAAGATCCCTTGTTGCATCATAAACCATAAGCATTGCAATCTCATTAACAAGATCTCTGAATTCTTTAGTTCCCGTTCTTACATCACGCAAAACGGAAAGCTTGTGCTGGATAAGCGGGTGATCCATAACCACTACTTTTCTATCCACGCAAACACATCCTTTCAAATTTATACTATTTTGTAAATCAATACAAAAATGTTCATACTTTATATATATTATCACAATATATTACCCGTTTCAACAAAATATGCCTTTACAAAACAGTTACAAAAAAAGTTGCTATTGTTAATCGGGCAAAAAACATAAAAAAAATCCGCCTCGATAAAATCGAAGCGGATAATATAAAACAATTACATAAGAGAACGATAAAGAGCCTTAATTTCTTCAACCGAGGTATCTTTTGGGTTGCCGGGGCGGCAAGCATCGTCATATGCGCTCTGAGCAAGGAAATCAACATCTTCATCCTTAACAATAGCTTTAAGATCATCGGGGATGCCAACATCTTTTCCGAGCGTTCTGACAGCATCAACAGCAGCTTTTCTTGCATCTTCAATGCTCATTTCATCAACGCCCTTAACGCCCATTGCTTTTGCAATATCTCTGTATTTTTCACCGGTTGATGCAGCATTATATTCCATAACCGTTGGAAGAATAATTGCATTTGCAACACCGTGAGGAGTGTCATAAACAGCACCGAGAGGATGAGCCATTGAGTGAACAAGACCAAGACCTACATTTGAAAATCCCATTCCGGCAACATATTGACCGAGAGCCATATCTGCTCTGCCCTGAGGTGTGTTGTTTACGGCATCACGAAGACTTCTTGAAATGATCTCAATAGCTTTAAGATGGAACATATCTGAAAGCTCCCAAGCACCCTTGGTGATATATCCTTCAATTGCATGAGTAAGAGCATCCATACCCGTTGCAGCGGTAAGGCCCTTTGGCATTGAAGACATCATATCAGGATCAACAACCGCGATAACCGGAATGTCTTTAGGATCAACGCAAACCATTTTTCTGTTTTTCTCTGTATCTGTGATTACATAGTTAATGGTAACCTCGGCAGCTGTGCCTGCTGTTGTGGGAACCGCAATAATCGGAACGCATTTATTCTTTGTGGGAGCAACACCCTCAAGAGAAACAACATCTTCAAATTCCGGATTCATAATGATAATGCCGATAGCCTTTGCAGTGTCCATTGAAGAACCGCCACCGATTGCAATAATGCAATCTGCACCTGAAACCTTGAATGCAGCCACACCTGTTTTAACATTTTGAACAGTTGGGTTTGGCTTGATTTCGCTGTAGACTTCATATGCGATAGATGCAGCATCAAGCACATCTGTAACTTTTTTTGTTACGCCGAATTTAATAAGATCCGGATCAGAGCAAACAAAGCACTTTTTAAAGCCTCTGCCCTTTACTTCACCGGCAATTTCCTGAATTGCACCTGCGCCGTGATAACTTGTTTCATTAAGAACAAAACGATTTGCCATAATAAAAACTCCTCCATTCAGTTAAATTACATCAATTAAGAACACCTTCGGATGGCACCGAAATTTCTGTTCTGAAAATATTATAAATCGGCTCAAAAGGTTTGTCAATAAATTAACAATATTTTCACTTATTTTTAAGGACTTGATAACAAACACGCCAATCGGGCAAAACCGAAGAAAGAAGCGAATAAAAATCCGGAGAATGATTTGGATGCACGAAATGGCAAAGCTCATGAATCACAACAAATTCAATTACTTTTTTGTCATAAGCGGCAAGGCGAGAATTAAGCGTTATAACATTGCTTTTGCTGCGGCAATTTCCCCACTGACCTTTCATTTTGCGAATTTTAAGGTGCGGCGTGCTTTGGTGATATTTTATAAAATCGAAGCAGCAATTATTCACTATTTCCGGAAATTCTTTTTCGGCAACTGCACGAAGAACTTTATCATAGGCACCTCGTCTGCTTTCAAAATCATTGCAATTTTTCATTTCTATGCATAACACAGAACCACAAAACGAAAACGAAAAAGAGTTGCTTTCCATTATTTTAAGCTTGTATTTATTGCCTAAAACAGAAACTGATTCACCGCTTTTAAATTCAGGCAAAGATTTATTTATCTGAGCAAATCGCTTTTTTGCATTCATAATCTTTGATGCGTTAAGACGCACAAAATCATCAATTTCACTTTCATTAACAAAGTTTGGAGCAGACACATAAACATCACCGTTTTGCCTGATCCGAAGATTTATGTTTTTAACCTTTTTTCGTTCTAACAGATATTTAATTTCAAATCCGTTACAGTTAACGCAACGCATAAGACTTTCCCTTTCGTTTTTGTTGATATTATATTACACTTATTAAAAAGATTTTGAAAAAATTCATCAACAGTATTAAATTTCGGCATAAGAAAAGCACTCGCAATCAAAATAATATATAAAACACCAAAAACTTATCTATAAAATAAATGCTTATATTTTTGTTGCAATATTTTAATTTTTTTTGCATATTTTTTATGAATTGCAGTGCTTTCCCGTCTAAACCCTTGATTTTAGGTATCTCAATTTTATTTATTTCATCTATCATTTTATCACGTATGTTGAGGAATTCCGATTCATACTTTTCATAACCAGGATGATTTTTATTAACCATTTATTATCCTCGTTAGCAAAACTTAATTTTCTTTTGTTTCGAAAAGTAAATATACAATTAAATCTTGAAAACTAAACACATATTTAATTTTATAACCAAATATTAGCAGATAGTTTTATATTTTTCAACATAACAGTTTTGATCATACAAAAATCAACAAGTTTTTTTGAGACATATTATTTCATTTTCTGATATTGCAGATTTCTTGTTTAACATTCATCTCAACAACCTATACTTGTATAACTAAACACCATTATCAAAAACAAAAGTTAAACAAAATTAAAATAAGGCAGGGATAATTCCTGCCTTGTATCTATATAAACAGAAAATCCGAAACTGTTACCAACGATAACAAGTTCCGGATTATTCTTTGTTGGTGGCTCATCGGGGAGTCGAACCCCGGACACCTTGATTAAAAGTCAAGTGCTCTGCCATCTGAGCTAATGAACCGAATTCGCCCTATCCCTAGGAAAAGGGCGCATGGCTGGGGAGGCAGGATTCGAACCTACGCATGAGGGAGTCAAAGTCCCTTGCCTTACCGCTTGGCTACACCCCAATATTTGGGATAGAAAAAAGTGGGGTGGGATATCGGATTCGAACCGATGACCTCCAGTGCCACAAACTGGCGCTCTAACCAACTGAACTAATCCCACCATATTTTGCTGCGCTTGAAACAAGTATAATAGCGTTTGCTGATGCTCGGCGCAGCATTGGCGCGCTTGGGGGGACTCGAACCTCCGACCCACCGCTTAGAAGGCGGTTGCTCTATCCAGCTGAGCTACAAACGCATATATGGAGCGGGTGAAGGGAATCGAACCCTCGTGTTCAGCTTGGAAGGCTGACATTCTACCATTGAACTACACCCGCATCAGCGACGTTCATTATTATATACAATGAACGCCGTAAAGTCAAGTACTTTTTTCAATTTAATCTATTCTTACTTGAATTTTTTCATTTGCAGAAAGCGTAAAGCGCTTAATTTCCCTGTCTTGATTGAAAACTATTTGCGAAGCAAGCAAATCTTCAACATCTCTGCGAACGCAATCACGAATTCCGCGGGCATTTTTTTTGGAGCCGAATGCCTCCCTTGCGATGAATACGGGAACGGAATCATCATAAACAAGTTCAATTGCTTTATCTTTAAGGCTTTCGGTAAGCTCATCAAGCATAATGCGTGCAATCTTTTCAAAATCATCAAATGAAAGAGTATTAAAGGATATAATTTCATCTACCCTGCCGAGAAATTCGGGGCGAAGAAAACGTTCAAGCGCTTTCATGGTTACATCCTTATTTATATCGTTTGCAGATTTGCCGAAACCAAGCGAAGCTGTATCCGTTGAGCCGGCATTTGAAGTCATAACAATAATTGTGTTTTCAAAATTAACCGTTCTGCCCTGCGAATCGGTTATCCTGCCCTCATCCAATATTTGAAGCAGGATGTTGAGAACATCCTTGTGCGCCTTTTCGATTTCATCAAACAAAACAACGCTGTAAGGCTTTCTTCTGACTTTTTCGGTAAGCTGGCCGGCTTCGTCATAACCAACATAGCCGGGAGGCGAGCCGATAATTTTTGAAACGCTGAATTTTTCCATATA
This sequence comes from uncultured Anaerotruncus sp., assembly GCA_900539775.1. GTDB lineage: Bacteria > Bacillota > Clostridia > Oscillospirales > Acutalibacteraceae > Eubacterium_R. The sequence goes on from UQDL01000006.1 coordinate 29,100, forward strand.
TTCGCTCATATCAAGCCTTATAAGACTTTCGGGCGAATCAAACAAATACATTGCAAGCTGCTTAACAAGCTCTGTTTTGCCCACACCTGTAGGGCCGACAAAGATGAAAGACTGCGGCCTTTTACGAGGGCTGATTTGCACTCTGCCTCTGCGAACTGCTGCGGCAAGTTTGGAAATAGCTTCATCCTGACCGACTATATGCTTTTTAAGTTCATCTTCAAGCGAAGCAAGGCGTTTAATATCCCCTGCCTCGATTTTGGCTGCAGGAATACCCGTCCAAAGCGAAACAACCTTTGCCAAATCCGCCTCAACAACCTGATTGTCTTTGGCTTTTTCTGCAAGCGACGGCAAAATCTCATCAAGCTTCATTGTTTCTGCCTTAAGCTTTGAAATCTGTTCATAGTCTATCTCATCATTTTCATCGGGATCCGGCTGAGAAAGAGCATCTATTTGTTCAAGCAAATTATCTTTTTCTTTAAGCTTTATTTGATATTCCGATATTGCGGGATTGCGCAAATTTGCGCAGGTGCAGGCCTCGTCAAGCAAATCAATGGCCTTATCGGGCAAATATCTGTCAGTTATATATCTTTCAGACATTGTTACCGCTTTATAAACAAGACTGTCTGACATTTGCACCTTATGATAATTTTCATAATATGATTTTATGCCGATCAACATTCTGTATGCGTCTTCAACAGAAGGCTCTTCAATTTTAATAGGCTGAAAACGGCGTTCAAGCGCCGCATCCTTTTCTATAAACTTTCTGTATTCATTGAAAGTTGTTGCACCAATAACTTGAATCTCGCCTCTTGAAAGCGCAGGCTTCAAAATATTTGCGGCATTCATTGTGCCCTCACTGTCTCCCGTGCCGACAAGATTATGCACCTCATCAATAAAGAGGATTATATTACCCTCGCTCTTAACCTCATCAACAAGGCCTTTAATTCTGCCTTCAAACTGGCCTCTGAACTGAGTTCCGGCCACAAGAGCTGTTAAATCAAGAAGATATATTTCTTTATCCGCAAGATTTGCCGGCACCTCACCCTTTGCTATTCTGATTGCAAGGCCCTCTGCAACGGCAGTTTTGCCGACACCCGGCTCGCCTATTAAGCAGGGATTGTTTTTGGTTCTGCGGCAAAGGATTTGAATGGCACGGGAAATTTCTTTTTCCCTGCCGATAATGGCGTCAATTTCACCGCGCTTTGCCTTGGCGGTAAGATTATTACAATAGTTATTGAGAAATTTACGGGGATCTTCTTTTCTGCCCTTTTTGCCTTTTTTTCTGCCTGAGGGTTTGCCATCCTTAGTTTCGTTTTCAGACGAATTATTTCCGAAAAGGCTTGCAAAAGGCAATGTTTGAGCACCTTCTGCATTATCGGGATCAAGCATTTCACCTACAGAGCCAAAATCAAAGTCCTGCATATTTTCCATAAACTGGCTCATTTGCTCCGAAGCTTGCTCAAGCTCTTCATCGGAAATACCAAGCTGATCTATCATTTGATTTATGGAGCCGACATTCATTTCCCTTGCACATTTAATACAAAGCCCTTCGGGGACAACTTTACCGTCTTCCATTTTTTGTATAAACAGAACTGCGGGGCGAATTCCGCATTTACTGCACATCTGTTGTTTCATTAAGTTACTCCTTAACTGTTTTTCTTATTATCGGATTTTGAAGCAGCCTTATTCTCTTTCATTTGCTTTATAAAACCCGGAGCATAGCCGAAAAGAGAAACAAACGCAAGCACTGCCGAAATTATAACCATAACGGTTGTAAGCGTTTGCGGAAGCTGCTTAAAGAACCATACGCCGACAAGCGGAGAATCAGGAGATCCCAAAGCTATAATCGTTATCATAAACACATAGAAAACAACCGTTGCTGCTTTGCCCCACACTTCTGCCGCTGTTGGGCGCATACCCTTTGAAAGCAATATACCGCCGCCGATTATCATAATAAGCTCTTTTATGATAAAGAGGAAAAATATGTATTTAACAATACCGTCGTTTTGCCAAAACTTTATTATAAGGATAACAACGATTGCCATTTGAGAAAGCTTATCTGCAATGGGATCGAGAATTTTTCCGAGATTCGAAACCATATTGTATTTTCTTGCAATTTTGCCGTCAAAAACATCTGTAAGAGCCGCAACAATCATTGTAATTACAGCCCAAAGATAATATCCTTTAATGAAAAGAACGGCAAAAGCCGGAATAAGCGCAATCCTTACGAAGCACATCCAATTTGGTATTGTATTCCAATCGGTGAAAAGATCTTTAAGATTTTCCTTTAATTTACTCATAATCAATGCCTTTCCGCCCAATGGGCAATCCGCAGTTAAACAAGCTTAATCAACGGATTTATTTTATTTATAAACTCTGCAACAGAGCTTGAATCCACAAGTTTTACAAATTCATTTTGCGAGGAAGCAAAAACAAAATCACGCACAAACACAAGCGCCGCACAAATCCCCGCAAGAAGAACAACGCCCTTGAAAGCGCCCAAAAGAGCACCCAAAAACTTATTTGTTTTTTTTAGCGGCATATGGTCTTTTTCCTCAAGCTTTTTTACTATTTTTGAAATCAAAAGCACAACAAGCGAAACCGCAAGCAGCACAATGAGAAACACAACCGCTTTAACAACAACAAGCAACACGGGATCAAGCACATTTTTTGTTATTGCCTGAGCTGCCGTTGAATTATTTATGTTATCAAGAAACGAAGTATCAACAATTCCGGAAAGCCCGAAAGGAAGCGATGCAACACTTTCTTTAACAGATTCCGCAAGGGAATCTATATTTGCCGAATTTTCAATACCATTTGTTACTTTATTCAGCGCAATTTCACGAAAAAAAGAATTATATACCTGAGCAGAATATTTATCCGCAGTAAAGAAAGCAAGTGGGATCCCAACGGCATATTTGGCAAAGGAAATAACGCTGCGAAGCAATCCTTTAAAATACCCTGCAACAATACAAGCCGCAACCGATAAAACAAGAATTATATCAAGAATATTTATTTGCATAAAAAAACAATCACTCCGTGCTGCCCTCAAGCAATTCAACAAGAGTTTGCCTTTTGGCAAAAACCTTTGAAGAAACCTGCTTGATTGAGGTGTAAGAATCATCAGCTTTATATGTTTGTTTAACGGATGAATCGGAAATTTTATAAGTTACAACACTGTCTGAAGTTAAAACACTGACATATGATGAAGATCCGGAAACATCTTTTACGGCAGAGGCTGTGGTTACAATATCGTGCACCTTGCCGTTTCGCTTCACAACCGCTATTTTATTATCGGCAGAGCCGGAATATTCGGAATAAGCGTAAATAAGATTATTTGAACTGTCATAATCAAACGAAACAGTGTTTACGCTGCCTTGCTCAAAAATTTTCATTTCAGATTTAAGCCCGCTAACAACGCTTACAAAATCAGAGCCAACTACAAACAAATCACTTGATGAAAAATGCAAATCAACAACAGGCGAAGAATAATATTCAAACTGTGCTCTCGGTTCTGAATCGCCGATATTCATTGTGTAAACAATTGTTTTAAGCTTAGCATTTTCCGAATTAACGGCCGCAAAAGCAATTCGAGTGCCGTTGCCGTCTATTGCTGCGGCAATAACATAACCGTTTGCAACATCATAGCCCATTTTTTTCTTAAGAGATTTATTATATACCGTTACATTGCTCTTTGCGGAATCGGAAGTTGTGCACAAAACAACGCTGCCTGATTGCGAAACCGAAGCACAAAGAAGCTGATTTTCGGTTTTATCGGAATACACATTCTTTTTCTCCGTATCAAGGCGATAAGAAGTGCCGCCCTGATCATAAAGCAACGAATAACTTCCGGAAGTTTCAATTATCGGATTTGCATAGCCGTGATTAAAGGTTTGCACAAGATTTGCATTTGAAGCATCCAGCACCGTATAAGCCGTATCATCAAGAACATAAATTCCTCCGCCGATCGTTCCGAATGATAAATCGCCGCCGGAAGAAAGTTGATAAGGAAATTTATTTTTTTCGGAAACAGATTCCGAATTATTTTTATTTATTGAAAGAGAAGAAAAATCCGTTTCGGCAACACGCATAACAAGCAAAACGGCAACAACAATGCCCACTATTGCCCATGCGATACGCATTCGCTTGCGATTTTTTGCTTTTTTTCTTTTTTCTCGTTCTGCTTCACGCTGAGATGATGCCATAATAACCCTCAAAAATTAACGCACACTGAAATATATATTAACTAAAATTTAATAATTGACCTTGTTAAGGTAAAGCCCCTGCGGAGGAGCGGTTTTTCCCGCGCGGTTTCTGTTTTGGCTTTCTATAACATCCGAAAGCTCGCCGGCTTTTATTTTACCCTCATTCACAAACAAAAGAGTTCCCACCATAATTCGCACCATATTATAGAGAAAGCCGTTTGCACTGACAATAAAACGAACTTCATCGCCAAAACGCTCAACCCTGAAATCATAAACTGTTCTTACGGTGCTTTCAACCTTTGAATTTGCGGAGCAAAATGCCGCAAAATCATGAGTGCCTATATAAGCTTTTGCCTCTCTGTCAAGATATTCGTCATCTATAGGATATTTATAGTGAAACGCATAATTTTGCAAAAAAGGATTTCTTATTTTGCCGTTGTGCACCCTATATACATATTCTTTTGAATGAACACTGTATCTTGCATGGAAATCAAGCGGCATTATTTTGCAATCAAAAACCGCTATATTTTTCGGCAAATATGTATTTAGCCCCGCAACAACATTACGGCACGGTAATTCCTTTTCAGATTTAAAAGATATGCAATACATATTGGCATGCACGCCGCTGTCTGTTCTGCTGCATCCTTTAATATCTGTTTTTTCGCAAAAAAGCTTTTCGAGCGCCTGCTGAAAAACCTGTTGCACCGTTAAGGCATTTTTTTGGATTTGCCAGCCGTGATATTCAGAACCGTCATAAGCTATATATAACAAATAATTTATCATATTACCGCCGCCGTCAGTGTATTTATATAGATAACAAGCGCAAACAGAACTGCTACCGCAGCAAGAGAGGCATAATCCCTGCCTTCCATTTTAACCTGCTTCATTTTTGTTCTGCCCACGCCGCCTCTGTAGCAACGGCAATCCATGGCATAAGCCAATTCGTTTGCACGCCTGAACGAAGATATAAACAAAGGAATAAGAATCGGCACAAGTGCCTTAGCCCTGCGTGCAAGGTTACCGCTTTCAAGATCTGCTCCTCTTGATTTTTGTGCTGCCGTGATTTTATCTATTTCTTCAATAAGCGTAGGTATAAAACGAAGTGCAATAGTCATAGTCATTGCAACCGAATGTACATCAAGCTTAAACACCTTAAGCGGCGAAAACAATCTTTCAATTGCATCTGTCAAATCAGTGGGAGTGGTTGTGTAGGTCAGCAACGAGCCGACAACAACAAGCAATATAATTCTGACAGACATAAAGATTGCCGTGCAAATGCCCGCCTCTGTGATTTTCAGCCTGCCGAAAAGAGTTACAAGAGGCTCTCCCTGGCCATAAAAAAGATTAAGCACCGATGTTATGATAATTATAACCGCAAGCGGCTTAATGCTTTTAAAAATTGTTTTGAGCGAGATTTTGGACGCCAAGACAATTGCAACAGAAAATACTGTTACCATAGCAAGGGTATAAAAGTTTTTGCACACGAAAAGCGCAACAATCACGGCAACGGTTAGCATTATTTTCATTCGTGCGTCCATTTTATGAATAAAAGAATTTCCGGGGAAATATTGCCCCAAGGTTATATCACTCACAGTGCACCCCCGTGTTCATAAGTCTTTTAATTTCTGCCTGTGCCTGATCAATCGTATAGATATCTGTTTTGCAATCAATGCCATGCTCTTTAAGCTTAATGAAAATATCTGTTACCTGCGGCACATTAAGCCCCATGGCTTTGAGTTCATTTCCTCTTGAATAAACATCGGCAACGGTGCCGCTCATGGCAACCTCTCCGCCGTTCATAACATAAACCTTACTGCACAGCCTTGCAACATCCTCCATTGAATGAGAAACTATAATTACCGTGCTGCCTGTTGATTTTTGATATTTTTTAATCATATCAAGAATCGAATCCCTGCCTTTGGGATCAAGCCCTGCACAAGGCTCATCAAGAATAAGAACTTGCGGCATCATTGCAATAACGGAAGCTATTGCAACACGCCTTTTTTGACCGCCGGATAAATCAAACGGCGATTTATCAACCATATCGCTTTTTAAGCCGACAAATTCCATACTTTCACGCACACGCTTTGCGGTTTCCTCTTCCGAAAGCCCCATCTGTTTTGGGCCGAAAGCAATTTCTTTAAATATATCTTCTTCGAAAATTTGATATTCCGGATATTGAAAGCAAAGGCCGACGGTAAAACGCACATTTCTTATTTTTTTTCTGTTTTCTTTAGTCCAAATATCATTTCCGTTAAGAATCACACAACCGCTATGCGGCTCAAGTAAGCCGTTCATATGCTGAATAAGAGTTGATTTACCGCTGCCCGTATGGCCGATAATTCCAATCATTTCACCCTTATCGGCAGAGAAATCAACATCTTTAATAGCAGCTGTTTCAAACGGAGTGCCGATGCTGTAAAGGTAATTCAATTTTTCGCAAACCAATACCGACATTTATATTCACTCAGCCTTTCCGTTTGCTGTTTTTTAAAATTCATTTGATTCGTGCCTAACAAAAGCACAATTCCGCTTGAGCAGCTTTCATTTGCTGCTTTTAAGTGCGGTTAACAAGTATTCAACGCATTCATCCGAGTTTAAAACCGTTTTTTCGGGTTTCAATCCCAATCTATACAAAAGCTCCGTTGACTGGGGCACATCAAGGCCGTAAGACTTAACGGTTTCCACTTGAGCAAAAACATTTCTCGGAGTGTCATCCATAACAATCCTGCCACTGTCCATAACAACAACACGATCCGCCTGAACGGCTTCATCCATATAATGCGTTATAAGCACAACAGTTATGCCTTCTTCCTTATTGAGCTTTTTAATTGTTTCAAGCACCTCTGCCCTGCCGCTGGGATCAAGCATTGCAGTTGGTTCATCAAGCACAATACATTCCGGCTTCATGGCAATTATGCCTGCAACGGCAACCCGCTGCTTTTGGCCGCCCGAAAGCTTATGCGGTGCTTTTAAGCGTTGCTCATAGATACCTACTGTTTTCATAGCTTCATCAACACGCCTGCGGCATTCCTGCGGCGGCACACCTAAATTTTCAACACCGAAAGCAACATCCTCTTCTACGATTGAAGCCACTATCTGATTATCGGGATTTTGAAAAACCATACCCACTTTTTTACGAATGTCAAAAATACTGTCGTCCGGTTTTGTTTCGGCACCGTCAACAATAACTTTTCCCTGCTGCGGAAACAGAATTCCGTTTGTAAGCTTAGCAAGCGTTGATTTTCCGGAGCCGTTATGGCCAAGCACGGCAGTGAAGCTGCCTTTTTCTATATTCAAATTTAAATTTTCTATAACATCAACTTTTTCCTCGCCCTCATCGGTACCGTAAGAAAAAGAGACATTTTGAAATTCAATTAAACTCATTTATTGATTTTTCCAAACAGCAGTTGCACCGCATGGCAAAACGCCTGCGCCGGAGGAAACCGGAAGCCCGATTTCATCCGCAAAAACACTGCCGCCTTTCTTATTAACGATAACATCATCAAGAATATACTTCATAACAGATGCCGAAAGCCCGGTTGTGTATGAATTCAGCAACACGGCAAGCGCATTATCGGAAAGCACCTGCTCAACAAGCTGCACAAAATCATAAAGCTGATCTTCAAGATGCCAAATTTCGCCCTTTGGACCTCTGCCGTAAGACGGAGGATCGAGAATAACAATATCATATTTGTTGCCGCGCCTTATTTCACGCTGAACAAATTTTATGCAATCATCAACAATCCAGCGAACCGGTTTATCTGAAACTCCGCTGTCTTTTGCATTTTCTTTTGCCCAGAGAGTCATTCCCTTTGAAGCATCAACATGCACAACAGAAGCGCCTTCTTTGAGGCAGGCAACCGTGGCACCGCCCGTGTAAGCAAAAAGATTAAGAACTTTTATATCTTTCCTGCCGCTTGTGCGAATAATATCTCTGACATAATCCCAATTGACAGCCTGCTCGGGAAAAAGCCCGGTGTGCTTAAATCCCATTGTTTTGATATTAAATGTTAAGTCCTTATATTTAATTTTCCACGCCGGAGGCACTTTTTTAAAAAATTGCCATTCGCCGCCGCCCGAACTTGAGCGATGATAGCGCGCATCACAAGAATACCAAAGTTTATTCTTTTTTTCGCTTTTCCATATAACCTGCGGATCCGGACGCACAAGCACCTGATTACCCCATCTTTCAAGCTTTTCACCACAGGAGCAATCAATCAGCTCATAATCCGCCCAATCTTTTGTGTATCTCATCAGCTGAGTCTTTCCTTTACCACATCTGCAATTTGATTTCCGAGTTTTGTTATTTGCTCGATATTTTTTCCTTCAAGCATAACACGTACCAAAGGCTCCGTGCCGGAAACGCGAACAAGCACACGGCCGTCGCCGTGAAGCTCCATTTCTGCCTCTTGAACCGCAGAAATGATGTATTCGTCATTATTATATTTAAGCTTGCCCTCCGGAGTTACGGGAACATTTATGAGCACCTGAGGATAAACCGTCATTATTTTTGCAAGTGCACCGAGAGTTGCTCCGCTTTTAACGACTGTTTCAATAAGCTTAACGGCAGACAATTCACCGTCTCCCGTGGTGGCATAATCAAGAAAAATAACATGACCGCTCTGCTCGCCGCCGATATTATAGCCCTTTTGAAGCATTCTTTCAAGAACATATCTGTCGCCTACTGCGGTTTTTGCACAATTGATTTCATTTTCCTCACAGAATTTAAAAAAGCCCATATTACTCATAACGGTAACAACAGCGGTGTCCTTTGCAAGTTTTCCGTCTTGCTTCATTTGAGATGCGCAGATTGCAATAATCTTATCTCCGTCTACCAGCTCACCGTTTTCATCAACGGCAAGCATACGGTCTGCATCACCATCAAATGCAACACCGAGATCAAGCTTATTTGCCTTAACAAAAGCCATAAGCTCCTCCGGATGAGTTGAGCCGCATTTATCGTTGATATTAACGCCGTTCGGAGTGTCCGAAAGCATATGGCACTTAGCACCGAGGCGTGTAAATATCTCCTTTGCGCAAACGGAAGCAGAACCATTTGCCGTGTCTATTGCGATATTTAAGCCGTCAAACCTTACATCCGTTACGGAAACAACATGGTTGATATAATCTTCAACAGCAGTTTTGCAATAAATTCTTTTGCCAACTTCGCCGCCGATTTTTGTTTTTATTTGATAATTTTTATCAAGTATTATTGCTTCGATTTTTTCTTCTGTTTCATCAGGAAGCTTATAACCGGTTGACTGAAAAATTTTTATTCCGTTATATTCGCAAGGATTATGTGAAGCAGAAATCATAACGCCTGCCGCACAGCCGTATTTGCCGACAAGATAAGCAACTGCGGGAGTTGGAACAACACCAACTGAAAGCACATTAACACCAACCGAACAAAAGCCTGCCGTAAGTGCCGCTTCAAGCATATCGCCCGATGCTCTTGTGTCTTTTCCGATCATAACGGTAGGTGTGCCTTCACATTCCTCTATAAGAATTTCGGCTGCCGCCATACCTATTTGCATGTCAAGCTCATTTGTTAAATCTTTATTTGCGATGCCTCTTACACCGTCTGTTCCGAATAATTTGCCCATAATACAGTAACCTTTCAATAAAATTAAATGTGTGCTTAAGTGTTATTGCCTCGCAAAAACACAACCTGCATATTTGAATAAATCACATTAAGGATTGTTGGCCGTCCTGCTCAAAGCCAAGATGCTTATAAGCGGCGGGAGAAGCACATCTGCCCCTCGGTGTTCGACTCAAAAACCCGATTTGCATAAGATACGGCTCATAAACGTCCTCAATAGTAACTGCCTCTTCGCCTATTGCCGCTGCAATGGTTTCAAGGCCTACCGGACCGCCGTTATAGTTTTTAATCATCGCCGTAAGCAATCTTCTGTCTATTGCATCAAGGCCGAGATCATCAACCTCCATTCTTGACAGAGCATCGGCAGCGGCCTCTTCGGTTATAACACCGTTATACTTAACCTCCGCAAAATCGCGGCTTCGCTTGAGCAGCCTGTTTGCTATACGGGGAGTTCCCCTTGAGCGAGCCGCTATTTGCGCTGCACCCTCATCATCAATATCTATTCCGAGAATTGATGCACTGCGCTTAACAATAACCGAAAGCTCCTGCGGAGTATAAAGTTCCAATCGCATAATAACGCCAAATCTGTCTCTGAGCGGTGCAGAAAGCTGACCTGCACGTGTTGTTGCGCCCACAAGCGTAAAATTAGGCAAATCAAGCCTGATTGACCTTGCAGACGGCCCTTTGCCGATAATAATATCAAGTGCCCTGTCCTCCATTGCCGGATAAAGCACCTCTTCAACACTTCTGTTAAGGCGATGAATTTCATCTATAAAAAGCACATCGCCCTCTTGCAAATTAGTAAGCAAAGCTGCAAGATCGCCTTGCTTTTCAATTGCCGGGCCGCTTGTTATTCTTATATTTACGCCCATTTCATTGGCAATAATTCCTGCAAGAGTTGTTTTGCCAAGCCCCGGCGGGCCGTAAAGAAGCACGTGATCAAGAGCTTCTCCTCTGCCTTTTGCGGCTTGAATATAAACCGAAAGATTTTCTTTAACCTTATCCTGCCCTATATAATCACTCATCTGCTTTGGGCGAAGGCTGTTTTCCATATCGCCGTCTGCCTGATTAAATTCGGTGGATACTATTCTGTTTTCAAAATCCATTTCATCCATCATTATTCACCAATTATAAATTTCCCGCAAGCTGTTTTAATCCAAGCCTTATCATTTCATCAACAGAAAGAGATTTATCCATTGAGCCTACTGCAACTGCCGCATCGCTTTGGCTGAAGCCGAGCGCAACAAGTGCCTCAACTGCTTCTGCAGATGAGGATTCTTCAACAATTGAAGCAGCAGAGCCTATATCTGCCGAAATTTCGCCGCCAACGGAGTTTACAAGCTTATCCTTTAGTTCAAGCACAATTCTTTCTGCAATTTTTTTACCCACGCCGTTTGCCTTGGTAATTGACTTAACATCCCCTGCAGCAACAGCGATAGCCAGTTTAGACGGTGAAAGCTCCGAAAGCACTGACACAGCCGCCTTCGGACCAACTCCGGAAACTGAAATCAAAAGCTTAAAGCAATTCAATTCATCCTCGGTTGCAAAGCCGTAAAGATCAAGAGCATCCTCCTTAACGGAAAGATATGTAAAAAGATTTACTGAAGATCCGATTGAGCCTATTGTTTTGGCAGTATTCAAAGAAGTGAAGCATTTGAAGCCTACGCCGCCGCATTCAACAACAACAAATTGATCGGAAATACAAGATATTTTTCCGGTTAAGTTATATATCATAATTCGGTTACACCCTTTCATGCAGCAAAAAAGCTATCGCGCAATAATATTATAGTTGTTCATTCCTCCGAGAAGGCTGCCGCTGCAGTGCGCATGGCAAATTGCCATTGCCAGGGCATCCGCCGTATCATCCGGCTTGGGGATTTTTTCAAGATTAAGAATAATTCTTGTCATTTCCTGCACCTGTTTTTTAACGGCTCTGCCGTATCCCGTGACAGACTGCTTAACCTGCAAAGGAGTATATTCTGAAATTTGAACTCCGTTTTGCTGAGCCGCAAGAGTTATAACTCCCCTTGCCTGCGCAACATCAATAACTGTTTTTGCATTGTTATTATAGAAAAGCTTTTCCATGCTCATAACCTGAGGTTTATAATCAGAAATTATTTTATTCATTCCGTTATAAATATCCATCAGCCGAAGCGGAAAAGGTGTTTTTGCTTCTGTGGTTATTGCACCGTAATCGATAACCCTGAATTTATTGGCTTTATATTCCAAAACGCCCCAGCCGACTATAGCATAGCCGGGATCTATACCTAAAATTACCATTTACCCACACTTCTCCATAATAATAACGCAATTATAGCATAACGGCTTGATTTTATCAATAAATAATCATAAATAATGTTTTAACAAATAATAAATCCGGCACGCAAGGCGGTTATGTTTAAACCTGTCGCAATTCAACTGAAGAAATTCCTATACCCTGCCGTTCAAAATGCCTGAGCAAGCCGGTTGCCAACAAAAGTAATTTAGTGTATAATTGTTTGAAACACCTTGAAAGGCACATAGCAATGCTTAATATAATACCCACACCTTTATTTGAAAAAACAGACAAAAATAAAATTTTTGAAATCAAATCCATTCATTTACAAAGTGATAAAATAAGCAACGATGTGCTTGATGATTTTTATAATTTTTTAAGCAAGACAGATATAAAGCAAGGAAACTCAACGGAAACCGAATTCATTGATGATTCGGCGCTTCAAGACGAAGAATATCGGCTTGAAACAGGCGAAAAAATCCGCATATATTCAAGCGGAACCGCAGGCAAAGTATTTGCGCTTCAAACCCTTAAGCAAATTTTATTTGAATTTGGAAAAAATGTGCCGCATATAATTGTTAAGGACAAACCAAGCTGTAAAATCAGGGGATTTATGCTTGATGTGGGAAGATATTTTTACCCCGTTGAAGATGTTAAACTATTTATCAGAAAAATGGCTCTGCATAAGCTGAACCTTTTGCATTTGCATTTGACCGAGGATCAGGGTTGGAGAGTTGAAATAAAAAAATACCCGTTACTGACCGAAGTTGGCTCAATAAGAAAAAAAACAAATTTCAATCACAAACCTCACGGCGGATATTACACAAAAAGCGATATAAAAAGCATTGTTGATTATGCCCACAATTTCGGAATTGCCGTTATGCCCGAATTTGACATTCCCGGCCACAGCAGAAGTGCAATGGCATGCTATAATTATCTTGGTTGCCTTGAGAGAAATTTGCCCGTTGCTGATCATTGGGGAGTTAAACACGATGTTATGTGTGCCGGAAAGGAAAGCACATATAAATTTGTTGAGGATGTTATAGACGAGCTTTGTGAAATGTTTCCGGATAAATACTTTCACATCGGAGGCGACGAAGTTCCGAAGCACAGATGGCATATTTGCCCGCATTGCCGTGCAAAAATTAAGGAGCTTGGTTTAAAAGACGAGGAAGAACTGCAATGTTATTTTATGAACAGAATAAATGACTACTGCAAAAGCAAGGGCAAGCAGGCATTTATGTGGAGCTGGGATTTAAAAGACGACAAACTGCTTTCCGAAGACTTGGGATTCACGAAATGCAAAGATACAGACACGGGAAACAGAGCGTTTATAGACACAAGCACAAGTGCTTATTATATTGACCTGCCATATGGCTATATAAGCTTAAAAGACACCGCAAATCATAAGTTATTCAGCGGCAACTGCTTAGGAGCAGAGGCAACATTATGGACGGAATATGTGCCTGACATGAGAAAAGCGGACAAAATGACATATCCACGGCTTGGCGCAATGAGCGAAACGGTTTGGAGCGGAAACAGCTCTTATGAAGAATTCCTAAACAAAATAAACTATTATTATTCTTATCTTGATAAAAACGGAATAGGATATACAAAGCTTTGCACGGCAAATCCGAACAAGATTAAAGGATTTTTCCAAAACCTTTGGTTTGAAAGGCGCCAACTGACATGGGAAGGATTAACAAACATATTTGACGATAAAAAGGCTGAACTGATTGCAAAGAAATTAAACAAGTAAGCAACAAATCTGTGTGTTTTACTATAAGAAACATTCCAAGCAGTCAAAGCACAATACAATGTAAATTGCGTTGCGATGTGTCCGCATAAACATTTTTACAAATACCGCAAAAAATGCAGACCGAGCAAGGCACAATGCCAAAGCTTGATCTGCATTTTTTTATCAGCCCTTGAGTTGATGAATAAACTGCATCAATTCAGTTAAATTGAATGTGTACATACCGAGATCGGTATTCGGAATATAATATCTTGCGCACACTTCTCCGTTGAGCACGGCGAAAGATTGGCGCAAAGTGTTTGTCATAAAATCAGCGGCTATTCTTGCATTTGAACCGGATGAAATAATCACTCCGACTCTTTTAGGCTTTTCAATCGGCGGCTTTGCGCCTCGCTTATACCGAGCATTAAAATAGCGCTGAAAGCGGTCTATAACCGCCTTTAACGGAGCGGGAAAAAAATTATTATAAACCGGTGTGAAAAACACAACATAATCCGCAGCTTCAAAATCTTCAAAAAATATATCAAGATCATGATTTGCGCAGCCCTCATGATATTCACAATACTTGCAATCGGTGCAAGGTGCCGGAGACAAATCAAAAACATTATATTCCTTTATTTCACAATCCAAGAAATGCGGCTTAACCTGCTTCACAAGCTCTGCGGAAACGCCGTCTTTCCTTGGAGAGCCGTTTATAATCATAAAAGTTTTCATATTCAACCTCCGCAGAGATTATAGCACAAACCTTCGCTTCTGTACAGCGTTAAAACAGCGTCTCTTAAATAGAAAAGCACAAACCAAATTTTTATTGTATTAGGCAAAAAAAGATGATATTATAAAATACAACGCTTTTAATATACTAATTTATAAATTATTCTGGAGGAACGGTGAAAAAACAATGAGCGATTTGATTATAAAACTCTATTTCAGAAATAAAAATTTGAGCGAAACAAAAAAACGAGAGGGATACGGCGTTCTTTCCGGAATAGTCGGCATTTTTTGCAATCTGCTTCTTTGTGCATTTAAATTTGCCGTAGGCGTGGCAACAAATTCTGTTTCCGTTACCGCAGATGCCGTAAACAACCTTTCGGATGCAAGCTCAAACATAGTAACAATAGTTGGCACTAAGCTGTCAAACAAGCCGATGGACGACGAACACCCATTCGGCCATGGCAGAATTGAGTACATAAGTGCTCTCATTATTTCTTTTTTGATATTCCTTATGAGTTTTGAGCTTGGCAAAAACAGCATTGAAAAAATAATAAACCCACAAAATGTTAAATTCAGCATAATATCACTGATAATACTTATTGCAGCCATCGGAGTTAAGCTTTGGATGGCATACTTTAATGATAAAATCTATAAAAAAACAGACAATGTTAATGCAAAAGCAGTTAAACAGGATGCGCTTAACGACTGCATTGCCACAGCCGCAACGATTGCCGCTCTTTTAATTTCTCATTTCACTAAATTTATTTATGCAGACGGAATTATCGGCATAATAGTTGCAATAGTTATTTTTGTTTCCGGAATAGACATAGTTAAAGACATTATGAGCCGCTTGTTGGGCAAAGCCCCCGATCCTGAGCTTGTAAAAGAAATAGAAAGTATCATGCTTGAGCAGAAATTTATATTCGGCGTGCACGACTTAATTGTGCATGATTACGGCCCGGGAAGAATCATCGCATCGGCACATGCGGAAGTGCCGAGTGACGCTGATATTATCGAAGTGCACGAGATTATTGATTTAACGGAAAAAATCATAAGCAAGCGATTAAACATAAACATGTGCATTCACATGGACCCGATTGTTGTTAATGACGAACAAATAAACCATGACCGAGAAATGATGAGAGAGGTTATCAAGGCATATGACGAAAGATTTGACTTTCATGATTTCAGAGTTGTTGACGGAAAAGAGAGAGCAAACTTTATATTTGACCTTGTTATTCCCCACAATTATCCAAAAAGCAACAAAGAAATAATAAGCGATTTGCAGGCAGAAGTATTAAAAAAGGACAAACGTGCTTTTCTTGTTATAACAGTTGAACACAGCTTCACTTAATCTGAAACATTACAAATAAAAGGAGATTTAAGCCATGACGCAATTATCAACACAAACAAAAAAGCATAATAAAAGCAAAGCCGCAAAAGCATTAAAGGCCGTTATTTGCATTATTCTTGCCATTGCAATTGCCGCAACGGCATTTATAGGAATTGTAACAAAGAAGCAAGCTGACACCGCTGAAAATATCACTTATATAGGCGGAATGCTCAAATCAGATTCAATTGAATACAAAAGCGATTCCGTAGGCAATTTGGACAAAAATCCGGTTATGAAGCTTATGGAAATGATCTGGTATTTTTGTGCAAAGGGTGATGAAAAAAAGCACAGCACGCAAACGCCGCCCGAAGTTGAAATGAGAAAAGATATTCCCTACATAGATGACGGAAATCTTTATCACAAATATGATGTGTTTTACCCGAAAAACACAGCTTCCGACGCAAAACTGCCTGTAATTATAGACATACACGGCGGTGGTTGGATGTATGCCACAAAGGATTTAAACGAATATTACTGCCGTGCTCTTGCAGACAGAGGTTTTGTTGTTTTCAGCATAAGCTACCGCCTTGTGCCGGATGTTATTGTGCCGGAGCAGCTGCAGGATGTTATGGCTGCTTTAAAAAGTATTTCCGAGGAAATGAAAAATTACCCCTGCGATGAAAACAGCATTATGCTTACCGGTGATTCGGCAGGCGGAATGCTTGCGGCATATTCTTCGGTGCTGATTCAAAGTGCGGAATTAAGAGATGTTTTTGAAACAGTTGCAGTTGATATGGATATAGATGCATTACTGCTCACTTCTCCCGTTGCGTATATGAAAGACGGTGCAATCAGCATATACACAAAGCTTCTTTGGGGAAGCGATTATAAACATAAAAGCACATACAATTATATGAACTTTGATGAAATAATCGGTTATGCAAATGCATTGCCGCCAACATATCTTATAACAAGCAGCGGTGACAGCCTTGCAAGAAAGCAAACGCAAAAGCTGGCGGCCTTGCTTGAAAGCAAAGGTGTGGAAACAACACTGAAGGATTATCCGAAATACAACGGCAAAAGTCTTGCTCACGTTTACAGTGTTTTATTTCCTTTTGACGAAGCAGGAAGCGAAATGATTGACGGAGCAATTGAATTTTACAGAAACGCCATTACAGAATAATTGATTTGTAATCAAATTCCGTTATGATTGCAAATCAGGCAAAAATATTTACAATTTATTTATATATAGTTCTACACAAAACTTTTAAAGTAAGTTATAATCAAACTACATTATTCGACGAAAGCAGTGATATTATATGCTTAACATAGTTATATGCGATGACGACACCGATTTTCGTGAAATCGTGGAATATAAGGTTAGAAATTGCCTGGCAGGTTTTTTTGAAACGGACTACAATATACAAATTGTTTCAGATTTAAATCGGCTTGCCGAGGTGCTTGCGGACACAAAGGTTGATGTGCTTTTTCTTGACATAATGGTTAATAACGAAAATTCAATGAATTGGTCAATAAACAACATTCGCTCATCATACACTCAAATCATTTTCATGACTTCGTTTCCTGCAAGTGCTTATAATATTTCAGACAGTAATTGTTGCTATTTTTTGATTAAATCAAAAATGACGGATGAAAAAATCGAAAAAGCATTAAAGCGAGCCCTTCAAAACAGTTCGCAAAGAAACCCGGAAAGCGTAATAATAAAATCAGGCAGCAAGAATCACATAATTAGCTACCGTGATATTCTTTACCTTGAAACAACGCAGGGAAACAACATAAAAATGCACATTACAGGCGGGAAAGAAATAACGATTCACACAAGCCTCAGTAAATACCAAGCAGAGCTGCCGCTGTATTTTTTGAGATGCCATCAAAGCTACATAGTTAATCTTAATCAAATTGAAACATACGAGCCACATAAGCTTATTCTTAAAAGCGGTGAGAAAATACCCGTGCCGCCGAAAAAATACGGCAAAATTATTAAGCAATATCAATTATACCTGCTGACAAAATAGCAAAGAAAGGGGTGTTTTTTTGGGGCCGATAATTGATCTTTCCACCATGTTTCCATGGAGAATTATGCAGCTTTTTGCAACGGCGTTTGCATTTTACAACATTTCAAGAAGCTTGCTGAAAGACAAATTCAGCCCGCTTGCAACCTTCGGTGCTGTTTTTGCGGCAAGAATAGTTACTTCGCTTCTTTTTTATAATGCCGACACAACGGTGAGCAAATTGGGCTATGTTGTTTATTGCATTTTACTGTTTTTCATAGCACTGTTTATGATGACGGGAAGCATTTATAAAAAAGTAATTTCAATGCTTTTCTGGCTTGTTTCGAACCTTGGCTGTATGTTTGGAATAGCCGCTCTTTACTCCATTGTTTATAACACAACTTTTGAAAAAATAATTACGCACGATTACACAGACTATATGTCTACATATATGATTTCGTGCATCATTTTCATTGCAAGCAGCTTTTTATTTGCCGGCATACTTAAAGCGGCAGATTCAAAAAAAGCTAAGGACAGAAGTAAAAAAGTATTTGCTTTTATAACCTTCTTGCCTTTTTCACACATAGTGGTTGTGTCTATTGCCATGTTTACCGCACCGGGAGCATACAGCGGATCAGACGCAAAAGACAGAATAGCCAACATTGTTGTGTATATTATTTTGCTTCTTGTTATGCTGTTTGACTGTTCCTTTCCCTTTGTTATTGAATATTTTGAGAAAATCCACCGCCAAAACATCATCGGTGAGCGCGAAATTCTGCGCAACAAAATGGATTATAACCAAATGCTTATGCTTAATGAGGAAAAGCAAAGATACAGAAGAATTAAGCATGATTTTGCTAACATAACCGCAACTGCAGCGGGATTTATTGAAATGGGCAAGCCGGAAAAGGCATTGCATATTCTAAACAAAACAAGTGATGACATAAGCCAAATTTCCGAATTTTCCGTTTGTTCAAACGATGCGATAAACACAACGCTTTATCTTAAAAAGCAGGAAGCAAAAAAGATTGGAGTTAAGCTTGATGTTGAGATAGACGAAAGTTTTCCGATACAAGCAGATGATTATGATATTTGCCGAATTCTTTTTAACATTGCTGATAATTCCGTTACCGCCGCATCAAAACTAAACAACAATAAAACAAGCTTTATTAGAGTTGAAATAAATAAAGACGAAATTGTTTTTGAAAGCAGAAACGGCAAACCGCGCGGGCACGAAAACAGACTTCAAAGCAAAGCCGACGAACATGGATACGGCACAAAAATAATCAAAGAAATTGCCGCAAAATACAGCGGAACATATACTCACAAAACAGAAGGATATAATTATTGCACCAAGACGGTGCTGAAAAACATATTTATAAAAGCCGAATAAAGATAAAAAGCCGGGATGCAATGCGCTCACAGAGCTTCACTCACTGGGCATAATACACAGAGACATAAAACCGGAAAACATAATAATTAACAGCGATGATAAGGCTGTTTTAATTGATTTAAGCATAGCAAGATGCGTTTCAGAAAATAACGGCAAAGATACAGCCACTCTCGGCACAATCGGTTATGCCGCACCTGAGCAATACGGTATTACTCAATCCGGCAAATCAACAGACATTTATGCACTGGGCGTGCTGCTTAACATTATGATTACCGGAACTCACCCTGCAATTGACCAGCCCGGCGGCGCAATAAGGCACATTATCACAAAAGCAACAAGCACGCAAATATCAAAAAGATACAAAAGCTCAAAAGAGCTTCAAAAAGAACTTAGATTTTTCATATAAAAGAACAGTAAAACAGCATTAAACAAGCCTGCATAAGCATATAGATTAAGCGGTGATATGCTATGCTTTCCGCAATAATATCTTTTTTCGGAGCAAATGTTTTATATTTCATTTTACACATAAGCAACAGTTCTTGCTTTCCGAAGCCTCTGAAGAAAAAGGAAGAGGAAGAAGCCCTGCGAAAGCTTGCCGAGGGAGACAAAAACGCCAGGGCGCTCTTAATTGAAAGAAATCTAAGGCTTGTAAGCCACATAGTAAAAAAATACTATTCCAAAACAAACGACACAGAGGATTTAATTTCCATAGGAACGATAGGACTTATAAAGGCAATAGACAGCTTTAAGCCTGATAAAGGCATCAGACTTGCAACATATGCAAGCAGGTGCATTGAAAACGAAATACTGATGCATTTTCGAAATATAAGGAAAAACGCAACTGATGTTTATCTTGGAGATTCTCTTGAAAGCGACAGAGACGGCAATCCGCTGACTCTGCAAGACACAATTAGCGACAACAGGGATATGGCAGAAGATTTGGAGAAAAAAATAAGATGGGAAAAAGCCGTCGAATATCTTGAAAACCTTGAAGATGAACGGGAAAGAGAAATAATAATTCTTCGTTACGGGCTTGACAACAAAAAGCCACTTACGCAAAGAGAAGTTGCCGCAAGGCTTAATATCAGCAGAAGCTATGTTTCAAGAATTGAAAAAAAGGTGCTTTCAGATATAAGAAAAAACATTGAATAAAAAAACAGGGCTTAACAAATAAGCCCTGTTTTATGTTATTTTAAAATATATGCTCCATTTCGGTTTTCATTACCGAAAGCCCACAGCTTTCATAAAATGCTTTTGCGCCGGGATTGCATTCCCAAACATTAAGAGTTAAATTATAGCAACCGGATTGCTTTGCGAAATCCTTAACAAATTCAAAAAGCTTTTTACCTATACCGCCGCCTCGGCAATTTTCATCAACACATAAATCATCAATATGAAGCGTTTTAACAGGCTGCATAGATGGTATACTCGGTGTTTTAAAAACGCAGAAAGCATAGCCCAATGTTTTACCGTTTTCATCGGCAACAAAAACAGGCTTGTTATCATTAGAAATAATATCTGCAAGTTCGGCATTGGAATATTTCTTTCTACCCGGCACAAAAATATCGGGCCTTGCATTTGCATGCACGCCATGTACCTGATAAAGCAGAGCCGATATTTGCGCTATATCCCCTGCCTCAGCTCTTCTGATAATCATTTTATAACCTCTTTTCAAAGCAGCATGGAATTAAACCGAACTTTAAAACCACTCAAAGCGAATTATTTGCCGTAATGCTCTTTTATTTTGAAAAAAGTATCATCGCTGATGTCGTGTTCAATACGGCAAGCCTCTTGCTCTGCCGTTTGCTCTTCAACACCTGCATTCATTAAGATATCTTTAAAGAAAATATGGCGCTCATATATTTTTTCGGCAACGGTTTTACCGGCCGATGTTAAATCAAGATAACCGTTATCATCAACCATTATAAAACCGCCGTCTCGCAAAAGGGAAACAGCGTGGCTTACGCTTGGCTTTGAATAATTCATAAAAACGGCAACATCAATTGACCTAACAAAGCCTTTTCTGTTTTTTAATATTAAAATTGATTCAAGATAATCCTCGCCTGACGCATGAAGTTTCATAATTACTCCGAAAACAAAAAAGATTTAGTTAGCATACGCTAACTAAATCTATACTACCACAAAGCAAGTATTTTGTCAATACAAAGAGCTATGCATTATATTCATCAACACGCAAAAGCCGCTCTGCATTCTTAACCTCATCTGAAGTAGGAATGCGTGCATCTTTAAGCGAATAATCAATACCGAGCTTTTCCCACTTAAACAGCCCAAGGGTGTGATAAGGCAACACCTCAACCCTTTTTACCGTTTTAAGCGATGCAATAAAATCTCCTATTTCTTTAAGGCCTTGCTCATCATCTGTTAAGCCAGGCACAAGCACGTGGCGAATCCACATATCTTTACCGGCATCCGAAAGATATTGAGCCATTTCAAGAATACTTTTGTTTGACTTACCCGTTAACATTTTATGCTTTTCATCATCAATTTCCTTAATATCAAGCATAAAAAGATCGGTAACCTCAAGAAGCTTATTGAATTTGGAAATAAAAGGTTCTTCCGCAGAAAAGGGTTGCCCTGCCGTGTCTACAGTGGTATGAACACCCTTTCGCTTTGCAATTGAAAAAAACTCCGTTAAAAAATCTATTTGAAGCAAAGGCTCACCGCCGCTTACGGTTATACCGCCGGAGTTTAAGTTTTTGCCCCAATAATTATGATATTTCCAAGCACGGTTGAACAAAGCCTCAGCATTCCATTCCTCGCCGCCGAAAGCCCAAGTTTCGGGATTATGGCAATAACGGCAACGCATTGCACAGCCTTGAAGAAAAACCACAAAGCGCACACCCGGCCCATCCACGGAGCCGAAAGACTCCAATGAATGAACACGACCGATTGTGCTGCTTGAATTATTGTTAAATTCTGTCATGGCAGGTACGGGAAATAACATCAAGCTGCTGCTCGCGAGTTAAATCAATAAATTTAACTGCATAACCGGAAACACGGATAGTGAAGTTTGCATATTCTTCTTTTTCCGGATGTTCCATGGCATCAACAAGCTTTTCCTTACCGAACACGTTAACATTAAGATGATGAGCGCCCTGATCAAAATAGCCATCCATAACCTGAACAAGGTTATTTGTTTGCTCACCCTCATTATGGCCGAGAGCATCGGGATTGATAGTTTGAGTGTTAGAAATACCGTCAAGTGCCCAATGATAAGGAAGCTTTGCAACAGAGTTAAGAGAAGCAAGAAGGCCATTTTGCTCTGCACCGTAGCTTGGGTTTGCACCGGGAGAAAGCGGAGCGCCTGCAGGGCGACCGTCCGGCAAGCAACCTGTTGCCTTACCGTAAACTACATTTGATGTGATGGTAAGGATTGAAGTTGTGGGCTCTGAATTACGATAAGTGTGGCGGCGCTTAATCATTTCGAGGAAAGTTTTAAGAAGCCAAACAGCAATATCGTCTGCTCTGTCGTCATCATTACCGTATTTCGGGAAATCACCGTCTATTTGATAATCAACAACAAGGCCGTCTTCATCACGAATTGTTTTAACCTTAGCATATTTAATAGCGCTGAGCGAATCTACAACATGAGAGAAGCCGGCAATACCCGTTGCAAAGGTGCGGCGAACATCTGTGTCAATAAGAGCCATTTCAGCAGCTTCGTAATAATACTTATCATGCATATACTGAATAAGATTAAGAACATTAACATAAAGACCGGCAAGCCAATCCATCATAACAAGATACTTTTTAACAACAGTGTCATAATCAAGATATTCATCATTGATGGGAGCAAAGTTGGGGCCAACCTGATCCTTTGTTTTTTCATCAACACCGCCGTTGATTGCATAAAGAAGGCATTTTGCAAGGTTTGCACGAGCACCGAAGAATTGCATTTCCTTACCGGTTTGAGTTGCCGATACGCAGCAGCAGATTGAATAATCATCGCCCCAAACCGGCTTCATAACGTCATCATTTTCATACTGAATAGAGCTTGTGCGAATAGAAATAGCAGCAGCATATTTCTTAAAGTTTTCGGGAAGATCGCTTGAATAAAGAACAGTAAGGTTAGGCTCAGGTGAGGGACCCATATTTTCAAGAGTATGAAGAAAACGATAATCTGTTTTGGTAACCATTGATCGGCCGTCCATACCGATACCTGCAACCTCAAGAGTAGCCCAAACCGGGTCACCGCTGAAGAGCTGATTATAAGAAGGAATACGGGCAAACTTAACCATACGGAATTTCATAACCATGTGATCAATGATTTCCTGAGCTTCGCTTTCATTGAGAACACCGGCTTCAATATCACGCTGGAAATAAATATCAAGGAAGGTTGAAATTCTGCCAACGCTCATTGCTGCACCGTTTTGAGTTTTGATAGCAGCAAGATAGCCGAAATAGAGCCACTGAGCAGCTTCCTTTGCAGTGCCGGCAGGCTGTGAAATATCAAAGCCGTAGATTTCTGCCATCTTCTTCATATCTTTAAGAGCATTTACCTGAAGCTTAATTTCCTCACGAAGGCGAATTACATCATCCGTCATTGTTCCGTCGCCGCAATTTGCAAAATCCTTGAGTTTTTCTTCAATCAGAAAATCAACACCGTAAAGAGCCACACGGCGATAGTCGCCTACGATTCTGCCTCTGCCGTAAGTATCGGGAAGGCCTGTTATAATTTTATTGTGGCGAGCCTTCATCATTTCCGGAGTATAAGCATCAAAAACAGCCTGGTTATGAGTTCTTGCATACTCTGTGAAAATTTTGTGAAGCTCCGGATTTGGAGTATAACCATATGTTGTGCAAGCCTGCTCTGCCATTTTAATTCCGCCGAAAGGCATGAATGCACGCTTAAGAGGCTTATCTGTTTGCAAGCCTACTATTTGCTCAAGATCTTTATCTGCTTCGCTGATGTAGCCGGGTCCGTAAGAAGTGAGTGAAGAAACAACCTCTGTTTCCATATCGAGCACGCCGTTATTTGCTCGCTCTTCCTTTTGAAGGCCCTGAAGAACACCCCAGAGCTTATCCGTTGCAGGAGTGGGATCTGCAAGGAAAGATTCATCGCCGTCATACGGCTGATAGTTTTTCTGGATGAAATCACGAACATTGATTTCTTCTTTCCAGATACGTCCTTCAAAGCCATGCCACTGTTTAAAATCAGTCATTATAAATAGTCCTCCTCTGAACATTATTCATACAATTAGGTTAGCAGCTGCTAACCGCGATTATAATAACACTATTAAGATAAAAAATCAATAGTGAAATATAAGTAAAAAGAGGAATTAAATGCCTCTTTTTTTATACAAAATATATACAAAAAACCAAAATAGACAAAAGTTTAATTCCTCTAAATATTTAATATTAACTTTTTCTTTCAAAAACATTTCCGCCGTTGCAGTCCACTGCAACAGTAAGCGGAAATCTTTCAAATTTTAAACGTTTAACAGACTCACAGCCAAGATCATCATAAGCAATAACCTCACAGCTTTTGATGCACTTTGACGCAAGTGCACCGGCACCGCCGATTGCGCAAAGATACACTGCTTTATTGCGTATAATCGCATCACAAACACTTTTGCTGCGCTCGCCTTTTCCAACCATTGCAACAACACCTTTATCAAGCAAAAGCGGGGCAAAAACATCCATTCTGCTTGATGTAGTCGGGCCGCACGCACCGACGGCAAGGCCCTCTGGTGCCGGAGTAGGGCCCGCATAATAAATCACCGCATCTTTTAAATCATACGGAAGTTCATTTCCGCTTTCCAAGGCTTTAACGATTCTTTTATGAGCGGCATCACGAGAGGTATATACAGTTCCCGAAAGAACAAGTCTGTCCCCTGCTTTAAGCTTTGGAGCAAATTCTCTTAACTGTGAAGTATTTAAAACATATTCCATAATGCTCTTATTCTCCGACTTTCTGATTAAGCAGCTCTTTGAGCCGCTCGTTTTCCTCTTCCGTTGCCTGAAGAACGGCAATATTCTGATTTAATTCACGATTAGCCTCTTTGAGCTGAAAATCCAAATTTGAATTAACGATTTCAAGGCGCTGACATTCAAAATTAACATCCTCAAGTGCGGCCATAAGGCGAGAAACCTGTTCTTTTAGCGCTTCTATGCCATCCATATCAAACAACTCCTTTCAAGCTTACAAAGCAACAAAGGGGCTGCAAAAAGCAGCCCCTTGCATGCAATTATCTGTCAATATCGGTATCAATTTCAACATAGCACTTGCCGAACCAATTCATCTTAGCAGTATAAGACTTTTCAAGCTTATCTGCAGCACTTGTTGAATCATCCGAGGAAAGAGCGGATTTTGCGTTTTCCTCCCAAATCGGAGTGCCGGATGTGCCTACAAAATACATAATATGATAGCCGTATTGAGTTTGAACAATGCCGACATCGCCTGCTTTTCTTGAAGGATCAAGCGACCAAGTTTCAAATGTGTCAACCATTTTTCCGGGAACGATATTTTCATAAAGTCCGCCGTTTGAGCTTGAACCGGTATCTGCACTGTTAGCAGATACAAGTGCAGCAAAGCTGTCCTCTGTTTTATCGCCGGAATTATATTCGCTTACGATCTTGTTAGCTGTTTCAAGAGCTGTTGCCCACTGCTCTGCAGTTGCATCAACAGCT
This sequence comes from uncultured Anaerotruncus sp., assembly GCA_900539775.1. Lineage (GTDB taxonomy): Bacteria > Bacillota > Clostridia > Oscillospirales > Acutalibacteraceae > Eubacterium_R. The sequence goes on from UQDL01000006.1 coordinate 55,038, forward strand.
TGAGTTTTGCTGCTTGAATCGGTTATTGGGCTAACGAGAATATGGCGAACGCTTACGCTTGAAGCCTCCGGAACCTCAGCGGGTGAAATAACATAAACAACGCTTGTTGATATTTGATAAATATCGCCTGCTTTACGGTCTGAGCTGAAAAGCCAATCAAGGCCGGGATATGAATCTGAATCTTTTGAATCGGCGGTTGCGATTGCATATTTAGCAGATTTAAGAACAGCCTTGGTTGCATAAAGCTTTGTTGATGCCTCATCCTGTGCATAATAGTTCTTATAATAATCACCGTCTTTAGCATATTTAACGCAAAGATCTGTGAAATTAGAGCCGTCCTTCTTTAATTCATCCTTAAATGCCTTAGCATCATCCTCGCTTGAAGCCTCAAAAATTCTGATGCTTACAGCGCTGAGATCATCAACATGAGAATCCTTATAAGCAGTGTAATCAGCCTCTGTGTACTCTTTATTTTCAGCATCGGTATTGAGCTGAGACTGATAATTCTGTGCTATATATGACACAGTCATTTCGCGGCGGAAAACCTTTTCCGTTACGCCCTTACCGAGAGCCTGAACAAGATAACCGGAAACCGTGTAGCCGTATTTTTCCGCAGCAGACTTATACTCGCTTATTGCTTTATCAAGCTCTGACTGCTGTTCATCGGTAATTTTCGGTTCTTCACCGTTATTGGCCTTAACAGCTTCGTTATAATACATATAAGTTGTTTTTATTGATTTAAGAGCTTGTTCATTTACATATTCAAGCCAAGTTACAACTTTATCATCGCTGTTTGTGGTTTTTTGAGAAGAAAGCTTCTTATCAAAATCAACATCAAGATTGTAATCCTTTGGATCAAGACCATATTGCTTATAAGAAGATTGAGTTTGCTTAAGTTTGTTATAAGTTGTTGCAAAATAATAGTTATAAGTTGAAACAGGAATTCTAATCTTATCGCCGGATTCATCAGTGATTGTTGCGGCGGTTAAGCCGGTTGTCCACTGCAGGGTGGAATGCACAAAACCTTTACGAACGGCGCCGGTGCCGACATAAGCAACAAGAATCGCAACAACCAAAACGCACGCTGCAACCTTGCGAATTACAGAAGCGTTGTTTGCAGTGATTGCAGATTTTTTTCCGCTGAGAGCATCCTGCTTTGCTTTTGCTTTATCCAACTTTTTCTTAATTGCATCTTTTTCTTTCTCATCCGTTGCGGAAGTTAACTTACTTCTGAGCTCTTGAATTTCCTTATCGAGCGCAGCATTTTTTTCAGCAATTTTTTTCGCTTTTTGTGCAAGCCTTTCAGCCTTCTTTGCGCTTTTATCGGATTTTGCAGAGCCTGAAATGGAGCCCCCGCTTAAGATGTCTTCATTCAAATCTTTCTTTGCCATTTTTTTCATCCTAACATGTATTTATCACGGCAGACAAACAAATTACAGCCCCCGTGAAATGAATTTATCGTATATCATTTTACACTAAAATGAAAGATAATACAAGCAAAATTTTTACATAATCGGCAAATAAGGCAATTTTTGCCGAATATATTTGCCGATCAGCATATTTTACTGATTATGTGATGATGTAACATCGGTAATGTAGCTTGAGGAAGGTGTTGCGGATTCGGCGTTTTTCATGCCGATTCTTTCCTTGCAGTAATATGATTTAGATGCGGATTCGGAATCATCGTCAATAAGCTCTGTTATATACTGATTTTCTGCATCATACATATATTCCGGGCAATAGGATATGAAAAACATAATATGATAGCCATACTTGCTTTTTACGATGCCCACATCGCCGTACTTTCTGGACGGATCAATTGCCCAATTCTCAAAATCTGAAACCATTTGGCCAAGCTGAGTATCCATAATTCCGCCGCCGTACATATTATTAAGATTGACAGAGGTTGAGGAAGTGTCATCCGAATATTTTTCTGCAAGAGCCGCAAAAGAAAGTTCGGTTTTGTCTCCGTTATTGTACTCATCAAGAATTGAATTTGCCTTTTCGAGTGCAGCAGCCCATTGCTCATCCGTATATGTTTTTTCGGAAGAAGATGCTGTGGAAGAAGAGTTTTCACCATCATCCGGGGTAACAAGAATATGTCTTACCGAATAAACATTTGAATCATCGTCTGTTTGAAGAACGGGCTGAGATGTTTTGAGAATTATATAGATAACGCCTGCTTTATCATCTGCATAATAGTTAGTAGAACCGATTGCGGTGCTTTCGCTGAACAGCCAATCGGCCAAATCTTCGCTAAGGTTGCTTTCAATATCTGTTTTAACGCTTGTGGAAGCCATAACGCCTTCAAAAGCTTCTATAGCTTCGCTTTCATCGCTGAAATAGCCTGCCGAGATATACTTTGAAATCAATTCTGCGCTGTATTCGGGAATGAGTGCTTTCATTGAAGCTTCATCAGTTATTTTAGCCATAGTTGCCTTTGCATTTTCAATTGCAGCTTTCTTAGTTTCGTCTGAGCTTGTGTCGTAAGCAGCCTCAAGAATTGAATATGAGCAAGACTTATAATCATCTTCGTGCTCCTTGAAGTACTTATCAAGATCTTCATCAGACGGACGAAGCTTTATCTGAAGTTGATAATAATAAACACTTGAAATATAATTCTGCTCAAGATATTTTCTGAGAGTTTCGAGACCGCAATTATCACCATATGCATTGGCAATATATTCATTTACGCCCATATTTGCGGCGGAAGCAGCACGTTTGATATTATTGAGCTGATTATCGATCATTTCTTTTTGGCCGTCTGTAAGCGTGATACCGGCATCAAGACCTTTTTGATAATAAACGAGATTCTTTTTTATAAGCTCTGTTGTATTTTCCTTAAAACGATCCTGCCAAGAAACGTCATTACCGTCATCATCGGTAACGTATTGTTCCGAAAAATCCTTGGTTAAATCAATATCATAGTAGCCGTTTGCGGCATATTGCGCATACTGCCTAACTATGTTTTGATAATAAAAATTATACATACCGACAGAAACATCGGTGTCGCCGACAGTCATTACAACATTACCCGGATTCATTTTTTCATTACTGTTCGGAACAGTATAATAACGAACACCGAGAATAACAAGAATTGCAATAACAACAACGGCAAGCAATGAGGCGAGCACTGCCGTAATGGTTTCTTTTTTTACCATAACGCCCTGAGGCTCATATCCTGCCGGTTCAGGCTGCGTTTTTTTAACGGGTTTTGCCTTTTGCAGCTTAAATTCAACACCGTTTTCGCTGAAAACATCATTTTCCGCAGCAGGTGCACTTGCATCAAACTGCCAATTATCGTTTGTTTCATACTCAACATCGCCGCTTGAAGTGCCTTCGGAAGCTTTGCTTGATTTTTCATTTAAATCAAGAGATTCCGCGCTTTCGCTTTTTGGTGCGTCCATACTGCCGTTTTCGGCATCGGTCGGCGTGATTTTATCCTTATCACTCATAAAAAACTCTCCTGTTCTTTTGTGAAATACACTTAATTATAAACTATTTCATTCTATATTTCAACAACATTTGGTTAATGAGTTATTAAGATATCTTTACAATAAAATATTTATGTTGAAAAGAAAGATAATTTGTAGTATTATGTAGGGTAGACATCTTAAGCGACAGCGCAATTTCAAGCGGCACCGGCCGCATAAATTTAATTCGGAGATTTATTATTTATGGAAGCTGTAAAAAATCGCGACGGCAGCCCTGCATGGCAATGGCTGTTAGCAACAGTGTTTCTGTTTCCTCTTTTGCCCGAATATATAAGCCCATTCGTGTTATTCGCAGGGTTTATTGTTTTTAAGGTGCAATGGAGCAAGGAAGGCAGAAAAGCCAAAGTTGGCACACTCGGAAAAATTTGCATGGCATTTATGAGCCTTGCATTATTAAGCGTTTTGTGGTCTGACACCAAATTAGATTCATTAGGCACGGCAGGCCTTTGGTGGGGAATGTTTTTGGTGCTTGTTATGATTAACAACTTGGCAAACACCAAAGAAAAAATAGATGAAATCTTAAAGGCCGTTTCGGCAAGCGCCGCATTGAACGGCGCAATAGGCACAATTCAAATATGCTCTTATTTGCTGCACAGAGACGGATATATCGGTGCAGGAGGAGTTCTTGTTAACCCAATATACAAAAATCTTGACAAATTTGTTTACACAAAGCTGCCTTTTGAGATAAGAACAAACACATTTGCAGACAGAGCAAGCGGGTTTTTCTCAAATCCAAATTTGATGACATCATATTTAGTGTTTGCCTATCCCCTTTCCATCTACCTTTATCTTAATTCAAAAACAAAAAAGCAGAAGATATTCTATCTTTTCTCAAATCTTTTAATCAGCGCAGGCATAAGTTCCACAATGACGAGAGCAGGCTGTGTTATTGCACTTGCCGGATGGCTGTTTATGTTTATAGTACTGATTAAAAGGCACGGCGGCAGAATGCTGCAAATATTTGTACCTACTGTTTGCATAATAATACCATCTTTGCTTACAAGATACGGAATTATATTTGCGCCTAAGCCAAAGCCGAACGGCGCTTCACATTCCGGCGGAGCAGGAGCAGCCGCCGAAACGGCAGCCCAGATTTCGGCAGCAGTTTCGGCAAAGCAATCATCCGCAAACCACTTTAAGATTTGGAGCAGCATAATTGATTATTTAGCAGATAATCTTCGTGAATTTTTCTTCGGACTTGGCTTCGGATGCGAAAGCACGGGAAACATGCTGCTTGAAGAATACGGATTAGACAAACCGCATGCCCACAACTTTATTCTTGAAATTTGGGCAGAGCTTGGGCTTATAGGGCTAATTATCTTGCTTGTGCTTATAGGCGCAGCAATTATGAAACTGTTCAAAACCAAAGCGCCTAACGGAAAAAGATATGATTTGATTTTCTATATATTTACAAGCTTTATGATGTTTTTATGCTTTGGCCTTTCAGACTACATTTTTAATTCGCCGAAACAAATTATACTTATTATGATTTCATTGGGGCTTACACAGGCAATAAGCAGTTGCTATGAGCAGAATGAAATTTCAAAAAAGGATTTCGAAAAGCTGAAAAAGCATGATAATGCACACAAAAAAATGCCGCAAACATAAAAAATTAAACTAACAAACAAACAAACCGCCCGCTGAGTGAGCAGATCATTCAGCGGGCGGTTATATTTTTAATAATTCGTAAACAACTTATACAAAGCTGATGTTTTTTGCTGCTACCGATATTTCAAGGCATTTATTGCCTGCTTAAGCCGCAGGCAAGTGTTTTAAATATCCGTCAAGCAACGGTTTTCTTTTGTTTTTTCTTTTTAGCCATATCAGCAACGCACCAAACGGCAAAACCGGCAAAACCGGCAAAAGAAGCTGCCAAGCCTGCATTTCTGTGAAGCGTTGTATACTTCATTTCAACAGTGTGCTTGCCTGCCGAAAGTTCAAATCCGATAAAAGTGTTTCCGATTTCTTTAAAATCACACTTTTCGCCGTCAACATAAAGAGACCAACCCTCTGTGTACGGAAGTGTAAGAAGAACCGCAGAATCGGTTTGTGTTTCATATGTGCCAAACACTTTGTTTCCGCTTACATTAAGCTCGCACTCACTGCCTGATGAAAGAACTGAATATGCCTTTTCAAAAGCCTCCTTATCAAGAGTTGAAACACAAATATTATGCTCTTTATCTGATTTGGTCTTATGAAGAATTTCGATATCGACTTTTTCGCCTTTCTCAAAATCACCTATATAAATTGTATTTATTCTGAATCTTGTGCAAATCGGCTGAACAGTATCACCGTTTACCTTAAGCTCACAATTTTTCTTATTTAAATCTGAGTGAACGCCGGTTGGATCGCAATAAAAATACATAGGCCCGCTTGCCGTTGCGGTAACGCTGAATTCTTCCTTTTCATCTTTTAAACCTTTATATTCAATTTCAGCATCAGAATAAACATTTTCATTGCTTCCCGTAAGTGAAGAAAAAAACATTTGCTGATTTTCAAAAGGATTTGATGTGTACTCAAGAGCATCAAAGGCATTATCAGAAACATTATATGCAAGCGGAAGCGCATAATCATTTTTATAAACCGTTAAATTTTGCGGAACATTGCTTTGAATTTCATATTCAGAAAGTCCGTATGCCGAATTTTTTAGAATTTGATATTTAATTCCAAGCAAAGAATCCGTTAACAGCATCGGGCTATTCCAATAAACATCCGTTGGGCCGTTATATTTTTCCGTTTGATTATCTTCTGTTAAGCTTGCAGGATCCGAATAGCCAATTTTTGCCATAAACATATCAACATTGGCATCGTAAGTTGAGGTATAGCTTTCAACACCGTTATAATTGAAAAGAAATTCTTCACTGTCTGCAACATCTCTACCGAGAAGCTGTATATATGATATATCCTTTTCAATTCTGTAAAATGAAGAATCGCTGTTTTTTATATCCGAAATAACGCTTTCCATTTCGGCAGTGTAGGTTTCATAGTCTTTTTCTTTGTCATTATAGCCTTTAAGAGCAACAGTTGCGTTTGCACCAAGCTCCGCAAAAGTTACTGCACAAACAAGCAGCACTGAAACAAGCTTTGCGGCTTTTTTGTTTTTTGCGGCGGAAATTGCAAGCAGCATTGCCGCATAAAACACAACTGCGGCAATATAAGCATAAGCCACAAAGCGGCTGCTGAATTTTCCGTTTAAATCAAGGAGAAAGAAAACAGCACCTATAACACCGATCGCCTTTGCAAGCGCTGTTTTATCAAGTTTATCTTTTTGAATATGAGCAACAGCGGCAGAGGCAAGCACTATCATAAGAAAAGCAAAAGTGAATGCCCAACGAAAAGCATAAGAATAGCTGCGAACAAAAGCAGTCCACATAACATCAAGTTCCGTAAAGCAGAAACTGCAAATCATAAACATAAAGAAAAGCAGGCTGCAAATGCGTTTTTTCAGCTGAATTCGCTTATCAAAGAAAAGATAAATCGCAAGGAGCATAACTATTGCGCCGCAATACATAATCGGTGCCTTTGATTCATTACTTTTTGCGTAAATATCAAAGCCCTTAAAGCATTCCAATATGCCGAAATTCATTGTGGTGAAAAGCAACTTCATACCGCCTGCTTTACCACCGACAAGCGAAAGCAATCCCGGCACAAGCAAAGCACCGCTTGCAAGAACGCCCAAAACCATATCGGCCAAAACCTTTACAGCGTCCTTAACCGCATTTCCTATAACAGCTTTAAAGCATCTGTAATCATACTTAAGCACAAGCTCAAAAAGGAAATAGAAGCCCGTCATAAGGCAAACCATATATCCCGAATACCAGTTTGAAAAGATAGCGATAAAAACGGAGAAGAAAAGAAGCGGCTTTTTATCGTTATAAAGCAGTTCATAAACGCCAAGGCATGCAAGCGGCAAAATCACAACGCCGTCAAGCCACATAATATTGCGGCAGTAAACCACATTATATTCCATCAGCGCATAACAACTTGAAATAAGAACTGTGAAAAAAGCATTAACCTTAAATCTTTTTCTTACATAATAAGATGAGGTTAAACCTGCAAACGCGATTTTTATCACTGTCATAAATGTAAAGAAAAGTGATATTTGAGTTTTATCTATAAATCGCAAAAGCAGATTCAGAGGGCAGGTTAAATAATAAGCAACCAAGCCGACCGTTGCGCCGCCGAGAGATTTGGAAGCAGAATATTCCAAGTTTGCATTGCCGTGCAGAATATCCCACAAATAGCCGTAATAATCTTTATATTGCAATTTTGCATCCCAAACAAGAATTGAGCGATCCCCAAACGGAGCAACCTTATTCAAACACAATGCAACACATACAATTGCAAGCGGAATAAAAAATCCCAAAAGCAATATAAGCGGAAGTTTTTTATCTTTTTCTCGTTGTTTTATAGGGTTCATTTCAGCATCCTCATTTTTTATTTTTACCGAAGATTTTCCGCAGTTTCATCCAAATGCGATAAACTCGGCTGCTTTTGATTGCCTTTAGTTCGGCAACGAGCAGCTGCTTTTCGGAATTTATTTTATTTTTTTCAGATTCAAGGCGTTTTATTTTTTCACCGCGCTCTGATTTTTCTTTATAAGTTTGGTGAAGCCTTGCATTAAGCTCTGATTTTTCCTTATAGGATTTATTAAGCTTGTTATTCGTTTGCAATTCCCTTTTGCGCAAATATTCTGCATAATCCGCAAGATTTTCAACACTGCTCATATCAATTTCGCTTTTTTCAAAAAGTCGTTCAAGCACAACATCCCTGCCGAATTCCATGCTGAGATAATTCTTTACGGCTGCATACTGAACATCATTTTGATTTTTGCCGACATTAACGGAAAACAGCGAATTATTTTGAGGTGCGGAATAATGGAGATAAAACTTATCATATGCACACACCGATTTTGTTTTATTGGCAAGCTGCATAAGATGAAGCCAAACATCATCGGCATTTGGGCAAAGAGAAACTATTTTTTCTTTATCAAACGCTCTTGAATCAAGAGAATGAGGCGGATAAAGAGTGCCGGCTCCGCTTGTTAAAAAGATTTGATAAGCCGGGGTAAGCAATTTTTCCGTATATTGCATTATCCAATGATTATAATTTAAAACACTGCCGTTTTGGCGATCTGCAACAACAACATGGCATCGCATACCGGAAACACAATTCGGAAAGCACAGATAAGAATAATAGAGCTTTTCAACCATTTCCGGAGGGTAATGCAAATCATCATCAACGGTTATTATTATATCATCGGGATTTTGCTGCATTATGTAGAAATACTTCTTATGCGAGCGCAAATCAGAAGGACACCAATTTATGCGAACAAGGCCTTTTTCTTTTCTTTCAATCAAATTTTGCGGCAAATCCTGCTCTTTTTGCGGAAATTGGCTTTCTGCCAAATTCAAAACCACCTCATCGGCGGGCATTGTCTGTGCCGCAATATCATCAATAACGCTAAACACATAAGGAATACGCTCCGGATAAGTGGTAAGAGAAACTATAATTTTTCTTGATTTAAGAGCAAGCATTTCATCATAAGAATGATTTTTTATGCTTTCATAAAGCGGAAAAAGGCGTTTATCGGTAAGTTCACCGGGTTTTAGCTGCGCAAGAGGCGAAGCATTAAAGCGTGAATGAATATATTCATAGAACTCTTTAACCTGCGGCATAGTAAAATCCGAAGTGAAATTCAAAAATCCGAAGCAGAAATTTTGCACATCAAAATTACGAACAGATGAAATCAATTCATCTGCATAAGGTAATGCGGCAACACGCTTTTCAGTGCTTTCAACCGCAGTGCGAACATTTAAAACATTTTTACTGTTTTTGCTTACAGTACCGGAATGGCCGACTCTGTAATAGAGCAAAGCGTTATCAAGAAAAGCAATTTTAGAAGCATAAACATTGCAGAGAGCAGAAAAAGTGACATCATCCGAAGTGGTCAAATTTAAAAATTTGATACCGTTATCAAGCAAACTGCGGCGAATCAATTTATTCCACGGCACAACATTAACAAGGCTTAAAATTGAATCCGGATAATCCTTATATGAAACAACAGCATCTGAATTTAATACAACATTCTTGTTATATCCGCTTTTGAATTGCTTAGTTTTAACATCGTCATTAACAAAAGTGTAGCCATGAAATGCAACCAAATCCGCATCGGTTTCACAGGCACGGTTATATGCCTTTTCAATTAAATTCGGCGCTGCTATATCATCACTGTCAAGAAAATAAACATATTTTCCTTTTGAAGCGGCGAGACCGGCATTTCTTGCGGCACCTCCGCCTGCATTTTTTTGTGTGATAATTCTGATGCATGAATTATCGGCCTGAAGTGTTTTTAATATTTCCGGCGAAGAATCTGTTGAGCCATCATCCACGCAGATAATTTCAATATTTTTATATGTTTGAGAAAGTGCGCTTTGCACACATTCCTCAAGATATTTTTCGGCATTATAAACAGGAATAACAATTGAAACTAAATCATTCATAAACCGGCAACCTTTCCGCCGCAAAGCACATCTGAGCAAAGCGGCAACACACATATCTATATTATCACATTATAATTTAATAAGCAACAAAAATAAGGTGTCTTCTTTCACTAAACAAATAATTAAAGCATTGTTATTTTGAAGCTTCAAGCATTGTTTGGGCAAAAACAGCATAACCCTTTTGAGGATTTTCAACAATCACATGAGTTATTGCGCCGATCAACTTTCCGTTTTGAATAATCGGTGTTCCGCTCATTCCTTGCACAATGCCGCCGGTTTTTTCCAACAAACGGTTGTCCGTAATTTTGATTACCATATTTTTTTCACCGTCTGTGTAAAAAATCTTTAATATTTCAGCAGAATAAACCTGCGGACCGTTTTCATCAACCGTTGTTATTATCTGGCAAAAGCCCTTTTGCACTTCTTGCGGCAGGGCAACCTTATATTCGCTGCATTTAGAAAGATCCTGCTTTTCGTTATAATCGCCATATATACCCATATTTTTATTATCTTTCAAAGTTCCGATAACCTTATTTGAAAAATCACAGCAAATTGAGCCGGTTTGCTTAGCAGATGATTTTGAAACAGAAGTAACGGTTGTTTGCACGGCTTGGCCGTTTAAAATAGGAATAAGTTCACCTGTATCCACATCCGTAATAGGATGACCGAGTGCGGCTATTTTTCCGCTTGACGGATTAAAAAAAGTAATTGTGCCTATGCCTGCCGTTGAATCACGCACCCATATCCCCGCCTTATATTTTCCTTCATTCTGAACAAAAATCGGTGTTAAAACAACATTTACAAAGTTGTTTGCGCGCTTTAGCTTAATCTTATAAGGCAAGCCGTTATTATCGTTTAAAATATCCTGCACCTTTTCCGATGAATAAACCCTTTCGCCGTTTATTGAAACAATAATGTCCCCCACTTCTATACCGGCATTTCGTGCCGGATTAAACCTTTTACCGTCTGCCTCAATATCTTTAGTGCCTACAACCATAACACCGTCAGCATACAATTTTATTCCGAAAGAATTGCCGGAAACAAGAACGGTATCCTCTGAAACATTTCTTACAACCTCACTTTTAACCGGGATAACACCTAAAACGGATAGTTCCTTAACCTCAAAGCCGACTGATTGAGCACTTTGATTATCAACGCTTCTGTCATCATCCGAAGTAAGATAAAAAATATCATCAATAACACCCACCGAATCATTTTTTATATAAAACTCATCCGGATAAACAGCGTTTGCATATGCCACTGTGCCCATAATGACGGCAACGGCAAGCGCAACAGCTGCATTTAAAATACGAATAAAATTTTTCATATAATCACCGATTATATTATTGCCGCAAATGCAAAGATTTAAAATTTGCAAAAATATGAAAAAATTAAAAAAACCGCTCGCAAAAATGCGAACGGTTAAAAATAATTTATTAAGTAATCAGATGGAAACTTCCATTGCAACCTGATAGAGATGCTCATCAATATGCTTTTTCATATTAAGCGCTTCAAAAATATCGTAATCAACAACATCGCCCTTTTGGGAAGCAACAACGCGATTGCCGATATTCTTCATAAGAAGCTCTTTAACTGCATAGTTGCCCATACGGGTTGCCATAACGCGATCCTGAACGGTGGGCGAACCGCCGCGCTGAATATGACCGAGAATGCAGGCGCGTGATTCAACACCTGTTTTCTCCTGTATTTCACTGGCAAGCTGAGTTACATCAACACCCACGCCCTCTGCAACAACAATAAGAAAGTGCTTTTTGTTTGCAAGCTGGGTGCGCTTCATTCTTTCTATAACATCCTTTTGAATGTCAAACTTAATTTCGGGAATCAAGATTGCGGTTGCACCGACAGCAATACCTGCGTTAAGCGCAAGATAACCCGCACGGCGGCCCATAACCTCAACAACCGTGCAACGATCGTGGGATTCGGTGGTATCTCTTACCTTATCAACGCATTCCATAATGGTGTTAAGGCAGGTGTCATAGCCGATAGTATAATCGCAGCAAGCAATATCGTTATCAATCGTGCCGGGAATACCTACGCAGGGAATTCCTCTTTCCGAAAGATCGCGCGCGCCTCTGAAAGAGCCGTCGCCGCCGATAACAACAACGCCTTCGATACCATGCTTCTTACAGGTGGCAATAGCCTTTTGCATGCCCTCTTCAGTTGCAAATTCTGCGGAACGCGCACTGTAAAGCTTCGTGCCGCCTCTGTGAATAATGTCTGAAACAGAGCGAAGATCAAGTTCAACGAAGTCGCCGTTAATGAGGCCGTTATAACCCCTGATAACACCGAGAACGCGAATACCGTTGACGCAAGCGGTTCTTACAACTGCACGAACTGCCGCGTTCATTCCGGGCGCATCGCCGCCGCTGGTTAAAACAGCAATAGTTTTCATAATAACAGTCCTCCTCAATAATTACATACCAACAAAGTATAAATTACACTGATTACCTTTTAAGTATTATTATATAGGTAACCTTATACATTTTACTCAAAGCGGGTAAAAAAGTCAATACCAATAATCATAATCATTCAATTACAGCCACATTTTCTTGACCGAGCAGGCGCCCAAGCTCGCCTAACATAGTTTTATTCGGCTGAACAAACATTGAGCGCGGCTGAAGCTCATAATGCTTTTTATCAAGATAATAATAGTAAAGCGGCATATCGCCCTCGAATATTGAAGCGATTACGGTTGCTTTTTTTATGCGCTCGTCGTTTTCCGAGGAAAAGCGCAGAAAAAGCCCCCTTTTTTTGCTTTTATTTTGCGGAAGAGAAGTTTGATTATATACTTTTTGCGGCTGCTTGGCAGCCATTTTTCCTTTTGCCGGGCGAGAATTTGAATCAGGCGCAGCATAGATAACATTGGCAAGGATTTTAGGCTCTTTTTCTTCTTCAACGGAAAGTGTGCCGAAAACAGTTATAACACCGGATGGGATTATATAGCGAGAGCAAGCCTGAAGCACCTTTGGAAAAACAACAATTTCAACGGAACCGAGCATATCTTCCACCGTAACAAAAGCCATATTCTGCCCTGCTTTTGTTTGCTTTATTGTTATATTGGTTATAATTCCGCAGAGAGCAACCTCATCACCGTCTTTATAAACCGAAAGAGGGTTATTTTCCGCTTCAAGCAAATCTGCCGTGCGAGCATAGCCAAGCTTTTCTATAAGCTCGTTGTATTTATCAAGAGGATGCCCCGACAGATAAAGCCCCGTCATTTCCTTTTCCATTTTCAGAAGTTCTGAACGGGGAAATTCCGGCACATCCGGCATTTCAAATTCAACTCCGAATGAATCATCTCCGCCAAGATCAAAAAAGCCTACCTGCCCATACATGGTTTTGCGCCTTATATCATCAAGATTGCTGACGAGCGGCGGCAGGGCCTGAAGCATTTGGCGGCGATTTGCGCCGAGGGAATCAAGGGCACCGCAACGAATCAGGCTTTCTGCAGCACGGCGATTAAAATGCGCCGTTTGCAATCTTGCGCAGAAATCATAAAGACTTTTGTATTTTCCGTTTTCACGCTCTTTTATAATATCGTTTATAAATTCCGAGCCTATATTTTTTATTCCCAGCAAGCCGTAATTAACAACATTTCCGTTTGCCGAAAACCCTTTAACCGAGGTGTTTATATCAGGCACCGCAAGCTTTATTCCGAGCCTTTTGCATTCGGCAGTGTATCGTGCCACCTTATTTGAAGAATCAAGCACAGAGGTTAACAATGCCGCCATAAACTGAGCGGGATAATAGGTTTTTAAATAAGCCGTTCTGTATGCCACCAGAGCGTAACAGGCAGCATGGGATTTATTGAACGCATATTTGGCAAACTCTGACATTTGATCGAAAATTGCATTTGCCGTTTCGGCAGAAATATTATTTTTGCCGCAACCCTCAACAAACGTTTTGCGTTCGGCCTCCATAACATCTTTTTTCTTTTTACTCATAGCACGGCGAACAACATCCGCACGGCCGTAAGAATAGCCTGCAAGAACACGGAATATTTGCATAACCTGTTCTTGATAAACAACACATCCGAAAGTATCCTTCAAAATCGGCTCAAGCAATTCTGTGGCATATTTAATTTTTTCCGGATGATGTGAGTTTTCTATAAAAGTATCTATCTGCTTTGCAGGCCCGGGGCGATAAAGCGAGGTAGCTGCTATCAAATGCTCAAGGCATGTAGGTTTTAAATTTGTGAGCATTTGCTTCATTCCGCTTGATTCAAATTGAAAAATTCCTTCTGTTTGCCCGCGGGCAAAAAGCTTATACACATTTTGATCATCAATCGGAATTCTATTTATATCAATGCCGGCCTCGGTTGCGGCATCATTTATAACGGTAAGCGTGCGAAGACCGAGGAAATCCATTTTCAAAAGGCCAAGTTCCTCAAGTGTTGTCATAATATACTGCGTTACAACAAGGCCGTCATTAGTTGCAAGAGGAACATATGAAGACACAGGATCATGTGTGATAACAACACCTGCGGCATGAGTTGAGGTATTACGTGGCATTCCCTCTATTTTGCGGGCAGTTTCAATCAGTTCTTTAACCTGACTGCTTTCATTCATAAGGCTGCGAAGCTGCGGCGATTTGCGAACAGCCTCATCAATAGTGATTTTAAAATCATTCGGCACAAGCTTTGCAACTGCATCAACCGAAGCATACGACATACCCATTGTTCTGCCAACATCACGAATTGCCGCACGAGTTTGCAAAGTGCCGAAGGTTACTATTTGAGCAACATGATCTGCACCGTATTTTTCAGTTACATAATCAATAACCTCTTGGCGGCGTTCATAGCAAAAATCAATATCGAAATCAGGCATTGAAACCCTTTCGGGATTGAGAAAGCGCTCAAACAGCAAATTATATTTCATAGGGTCAAGATCTGTTATTCCTATGCAATACGCCGCAAGAGAACCTGCGCCGGAGCCTCTTCCGGGCCCAACGGGAATACCTTTACTTTTTGCAAAATGAACAAAATCCGAAACTATCAAATAATAATCCGTATAGCCCATTTTATCAACGGTTTGAAGCTCATATTCAAGGCGTTCTTCGTATTCCTTAGGCGGATTTTCGCCGTATCTTCTGTGAAGGCCGTTAAAACATTCCTGCCTGAAATAATCAAAATGGCTCATGGGGCTGTTTATTTCAAAATAAGGAAGCTTTGTGTTTCCGAATTCAAAATCAAAGTCACATTTTTCTGCAATAACGGCAGTGTTATCTATTGCCTGAGGCACATCGGCAAACATGCTTCGCATTTCTTGTTCGGATTTTAAATAGAATTCATCCGAATGAAATTCCAGGCCTGTATCCTCACCGAGAATATGATTTGTGGCAATGCAAATAAGCACCTGCTGCACCCTTGAATCCGCTTTTTCTATATAATGCACATCGTTTGTGGCAACAACAGGAATTCCCGTATCTGCAGATATTCGCAAGATTCCGTCCTTAACCGTTTTCTGCTCATCAATCCCGTGATCCTGAATTTCAAGATAATAATTACCGCTGCCGAAAACATCGCGGTGCCAGAGCGCCGCCGCCTTTGCCCCCTCATAATCTCTGGCAAGCAAACTTTGCGGTATTTCACCCGCAAGGCAGGCGGAAAGGCAAATCAGCCCCTCGTGATATTTTTCAAGAATATCGCGATCGATTCTCGGTTTATAATAATAGCCCTCTGTGTAAGAAAGAGAAACAAGCTTTATCAGATTTTTATATCCGGTTTCGTTTTTACAAAGCAAAACAAGATGATTATATTCTTTATCAAGAGCCTTTTCCTTATCAAATCTTGTTCTTGGCGCAACATAGACTTCACAGCCGATAATGGGCTTTATTCCATGCTTTTTACATGCCTTATAAAAATCAACAGCCCCATACATATTACCGTGATCGGTAATTGCAAGAGACTGCATTCCCAATTCCTTTGCGCGCAAAACAAGCTGCTCGATTCGGCAAGCACCGTCAAGCAAAGAAAATTCCGTATGAAGATGAAGATGTGTAAACATTAGTTCAATTCCTCGGCCGTTTCAACAATTCTTTTGAGCCTGTGATTTATTCCGCTTCTGCTGATAGGCGGCTGGCACATTTCTGCAAGCTCTGCAAGGCTTGAATCGGGGTTATCATACCTGAGTTGAGCCACGGATTCAAGATTTTCGCTTAAATATTCATGCCCCTTCAAAGACCATATTTTATCAATAGCCCTAAGCTGAATTGCCACTGCATTAACCATTTTATTTATATTTGCCGTTTCGCAATTTGCCTGCCTGTTTGCCTTATTTCTGAAATCTTTAACTATTTTTATATTCATCATTTCAAACATTGAATCTGAAGCACCCATAATATAGAGGCAATTTTCTATTGATTCGCTTTCTTTGAAATAGATGATGTTATATCCCTTTCGATTTGTGTATTTGGGATTAAGTTCTTTTTCATCAAGCAAGGTAAAAAGGCTTTTTGAAAGATTATGATAAGCAACCGTAAATTCAAGGTGATAATCCTTATGCGGATCAGAAACTGTGCCGCAAGAAAGAAATGCACCCGCGATAAATGCATTAACACAATCCTCACAATCAAAATTTGCGTGATTTATTTTTATGCTTCCTACACCGTCATGCCCAAAGCTTTTTAGCAGCTTAGCACAATCCGAGCGATTTTTTACGGAAACGGTATAGTTTCTGCCGCCCGGCGAAACGGAGATTTCAGCATCTATGTTAAAAAGCCGAAGCAGCAGCCTGCCGTAAAGCTGAGCCGCCGCTTCATTTTCCGTTTGCAGGGAAACCGCTGCCGTTGAAAAGCTTCTGCCGAATATACACATACCGTAAAGCAACGCTTTATTACAACAGCTGTTTTCATATTCTTTTGTTACAAGTTCATTTTTTACCTGCATTGAAAAAGACATTTTTAATTCCAAACCTAAACAATAAATTCAAATCAGGCTCTGTTTATATCCCTATGATTAACGGAAACATTATCCCATTTCTTTTCGAAATGCTCTTTAAGAGCCTCTGCAATAGCAACAGAGCGGTGATTGCCGCCTGTGCAGCCTATGGCAAAAACTATTTGGCTTTTGCCCTCTTTAATATAAAGCGGATTAAGAAAATCCAACAAATCAATCAATTTGTTAAGAAGTTGCTTTGATTCTTCAAAAGAAAAAACATAATCACGCACTTCTTTATCAAGCCCTGTTTTGCTGCGAAGATTTTCAACCCAATAAGGATTCGGCAAGCAACGAACATCAATAACGAAATCCGCTTCAGACGGAATACCGTGCTTAAACCCAAAGGATTCAACATGAATATTCATAATATCCTTATCATCGCCAAGCAAAATTTGAGTGAGCCTTGTTCTGAGCTGATTACCCGTTAAATCGGAGCTGTCTATAACAAAATCAGCTTTGGAACGCAACGGAGACATAATCTCACGCTCAAAGGCAAGGGCCTGCGAAATATCGCCGTTAAATCTATCTGCATAAGGATGCTTTCTTCGAGTAAGCTTATAACGTTTAAGTGCAACATGCGTTTTAATATCAAGATAAACCACTTTAACTTGATAGCCCGTATTTTCAAGCTCATCAAGAGTTTTTATTATTCCGCTGAAATTATCCGTTGAGCGAATATCAATAACAATGGCAACTTTGGAATATTCTTCTCTTTTTGAAATAAGCTCAACAAATGTGCCGAGCAATACGGGAGGCATATTATCTATGCAGTAATAGCCAACATCCTCCATAAATCCCATTGCCGTTGATTTACCGGCACCGGAAAGTCCTGTTATAATAACTAATTCTTTTTGATTGCTAATCATTATTCTGTCACCCTAATCTCCATTTCAAGCTTTACGCCCTTATTTTCATACACAATATCGGCGCACTCACCGCAAAGCTTCAAAACATCGCTGCATGTTGCACCGCCGGTGTTTATTACAAATCCTGCGTGCTTTTTGCTTATTTGAGCACCGCCCACGCTTTTGCCTTTTAAGCCGCATTCTTCGATAAGAGCACCCGCAAAATAACCGGAAGGCCTTTTAAACGTTGAGCCTGCACTGGGATATTCAAGAGGCTGTTTATCTTTCCTGCGCTGCAAAAAATCATCCATTTTTGATTTAATTTCTGTTTTATTGCCTTTTTTCAGTTTCATATACAGGCCTGTGATAACGCAACCGTTATCATAATATGCCGAATGTCTGTAAGAGAGGCCGAGCTCATCTCCGGAAAGCGAACCTAAATTGCCGCTTTTATCAATGTGCTCGCATTTAAAAAGAACGTCTTTCATTTCTCCGCCGTATGCGCCTGCATTCATAAAAGCCGCACCGCCGCACGAGCCGGGTATTCCGAATGCAAATTCCAAGCCCGAAAGGCCGTTATCCAAGGCAAATCGGCAAACTCTCATAAGAGACGCTCCGCTTTGCGCATAAATAACATCATCGCCAAGCAACTTAATATTTCCATAATCGGAACCGAAACAAATAACGCAAGCATCTATGCCATTATCCGAAACCAAAAGGTTTGATCCGTTTCCGACTGCCATATATCTGATTCCGCCGGCAAGGCAAAATCTTATCACATTTGCGGCTTCCTCGCTGCTTTTCGGAAAAAACATAACTTTTGCACAGCCGCCTATTTTAAAAGTGGTGTGGCTGCTCATAGGTTCATTTTCCAAATACTTACCGCCAAATGATTTTATATAATTTATAAGTTTTTCCAAAATACCACCGTTATTTAGTTCTTCCGAGAAGAGCTGCACCGATAACACCGGCATCATTACCAAGCTCTGCTCTTACGATTTTTGTTTGGATTTTACTGTGAATTGAATATCTTTCCGCCTGAACAAATCTGCGAAGCGGCTTCA
Source organism: uncultured Anaerotruncus sp. (assembly GCA_900539775.1). Classification (GTDB taxonomy): domain Bacteria; phylum Bacillota; class Clostridia; order Oscillospirales; family Acutalibacteraceae; genus Eubacterium_R. Next base: position 73,902 of record UQDL01000006.1, read on the forward strand.
TAAGAGTTTCGCCTTCATTGCAAATTCCGCCGCCTATACAAATTATTTCAGGCTGAAGCGCATTTACAAGATTGATAAGGCCGCAAGCGATATATTTGATATAATTATCAACAACCTTAATGCCGGCAATATCACCCTTGCGCATGGCATCAAACGCTGTTTTGCCGTTTATCTTGCCTTCTTCGGCAACAATATCGTGCATAACGGAATCGGGGTATTCCTCCATTGCTTTTCTTGTTTGGCGAATAAGAGCGGTTGCGGAAGCATAAGCCTCCCAGCAACCTTTTCTGCCGCAGCTGCAAGGCTCACCGTCAAGCACGATAACAGTGTGGCCGCATTCACCGCCTGCACAGTTAACACCGGAAACGATTTTACCGTCTATAATGATGCCTGAGCCGACACCCGTGCCGAGAGTTACGGCAACAAAGTTTTGAGCACCGTGGCCGCTGCCCGCATAAGCCTCACCGAGAGCCGCACAGTTTGCATCATTTTCAACATACACGGGAATATTTACAAGGCGCTCTTCAAGCATTTCTTTTGCGTGCACATCATTAAAGCCGAGATTATTTGCAAATTCAATAATTCCGAATTCGTTAACAGTTCCGGGAGTGCCCATACCTGCGCTTGAAATATCACTCATTGACAAGCCCGCATTTTCAACTGCTTTACGGCACATAGCTGCAATATCATCAAATATTTCATCCGCCGAACGAGGCGCATCGGTTGGCGTTTTGCCTGTTCCGACGATATTATAATCATCATCCACAACTGAAGCTACAATATTTGTTCCACCAAGATCAATTCCGATAGTATACATAAATTTAACAACCTTTCAAATTTTTATATGTTAACGCCGTTTGGCGAAGTTTTTGCAGAGTTTTTTTAATCCTGCCAAAATTTAACTTCTTTTTCTTCGGGCTCAAAATCATCCATTCCAAGGCCGATCATAAGCTCACGGGCAGCATTATAGCCCATTTTCTTTTGCCTGTTGTTCATTGCTGCAGTTTCGATAATTACAGCCAAATTTCTGCCGGGATTTACAGGCACGGTGATTACCGGCACCTTAACATCAAGAATTTTTGTATATTCATTATCAATGCCGAGTCTGTCATACGCTTTGCCGGATTCCCAAGGCTCAAGGCTGATTACCATATTTATTTTTTCGGTATCTTTAACCGATCCCATACCGAACAACCGGCGTGCGTTTATTATGCCTATACCTCTAAGCTCGATAAAGTGGCGAATATTATTCGGCGACGATCCTATCAAGGTGCGTGCATCTGTTCGCCTTATTTCCACAGCATCATCTGCAATCAGGCGATGACCTCTTTTGATAAGCTCAACTGCGGTTTCCGATTTACCCGCACCGCTTTCACCGATTATAAGAACACCTTCACCGTAAACCTCACAAAGAACACCGTGGCGTGTTATACGCGGAGCAAGGCTTGTGTTTAAATATTGAATAAGATTTGCAAGAAACGGCGATGTTTCCTCATTCGTTTTCAAAAGAGGAACACTGTATTGTTCAAACAGCTTTTCAAAATATCCCGGAGTTTCAAGCCCTCTTGTTATGACTGCTGCGGCAGGCTTCAGCGAAAGCCATTCCGAAACAACCTCTATTTGCTTTTCTCGGCTCATATTTTGAAGAAATCCAAATTCCGTCCACCCCAAAATTTGAATACGGCGGGGATCAAAATAATCCGTATATCCCGTTAAAACTATGCCCGGCCTGTTAACCTCATTGGTGTCGATCAAAATATCATTGGCATCCTTCGGCAAATAAATCGTTTCCAGCCCGTGTGCATCAATAATTTTTTGAAGCGACACGGTATAGTGTTCTGACATAAGAGATAACCTCCTCTGCGGATGAGCGGCACAAGAATTGCGCAGTTCTTTATATTAATTTTTATTATATAATATTCGGCAGGTAATTATCAACCTTTTATTAACAATTTGTCTAATTTATTTTTTCGATTTACAAAATGATTTATTTGTGATATATTACAATAAATAATTTTAAGAGGTTTCAAAATGAATTCCGAGTTAAAAATAGCCGTCGGAACAGATGCTTTTCCACCTACGACGGACGGCATCAGCAACGTTGCGCAAAACTATGCTTCGTTGATTAACAAAGAACACGGCAAAGCCGTTATAATAACTCCGAAAAATCCGAATCAGCAGGATGCAAAATATGATTACGAGATTTTCAGATACAAAAGTTGGTGGATTCCTTCAAAAGAAGGATACAGCTTTGGTTGGCCTTTCGGAGACAAGCTCAGCTACGAAATAATAAACAGAGGATTTGATGTGCTTCACAGCCACTGCCCGCTTGCAACAAGCTATTATTTCAGACTTGTAAACCGGAAGCTGAGGATACCCACAATATTAACTTACCACACCAAATACGAATATGACTTTGACAGGCGTGTTCCCACAAAACCCGCAAGGGATTTTGCATACCGTTTTCTTCTGAACAACATCAATTCGGCAGATGAAGTTTGGGTTACGAGTGCAGGAACCGAGGAAAGCCTTCGCAAAATCGGATACGAGGGCGATTTTATAGTTATGCCAAACGGATGCGACATGGAAAAAAGAATGATTTCCGCAAATGTTACGGCAGAATTAAAAGCGGCTTACGGAATACCGCAAAATGTGCCTTTATTCATATATGCAGGCAGGATGATTTGGTATAAGAACATAAAAATTATACTTGACGCCTGCAAAATGATGAAAAATTCCGGCCGAGATTTCAGGCTTATAATGCTTGGCTTCGGTGCAGACGAAAACAAGATTAAAAATTATTACAGAAAGCTCGGAATAGCAGACAAAATCATACGAACGGGCAAAATATTGAACAGGGATATTATGCAACAGCATTATGCGGCTGCCGATTTACTTATTTTCCCTTCCACATTTGATACAAACGGCCTTGTTGTGCGTGAAGCGGCCTCATGCGCAACGCCTTCGCTTCTTGTTAAAGACTCCTGTGCGGCAGAAGGCGTTACAGACGGAATTAACGGATTTTTGTGCGAGGAAAGTGCCGAAAGCATATTTGGCAAACTTTGCGAAATTGCGAACAAACGCCAACTTATTGAAACGGTGGGGCTGGGCGCACAAAAAGACATTTACATCAGCTGGAACGAAGCTGTTTCAAGAGCTTACAGCAGATATCAAATAGTTGCCGATGATTTTTATACCAAAGGAAAAGACAAAATGCCATATAGGTTTTAACTGCGATTTTTTAGTTATATTACGCAAACAAAAGCATTAAAATCAAATTTGCAGAACAAAATTATGTGCAACATTTCAAAAGAAAGCATAAAAAAAGCATTGTGGAATTTAAATCACAATGCTTTTTATTATGCCTGATTATAATTTTGAAATTTCCTCAATAAATGACGAAGCCGAATCAAATGCCTTATAAACAGAGGCAAACCGAACATAAGCAACTTCATCAATATCCTTGAGTTTTTCCATAATAAGCTCGCCTATTCTAACGCTTGTTACTTCCCTGTCTGTTGCGCTTTGGAGAGTGGCTTCGATTTCATTTATTGCGTTTTCAAGCTCGGTTGATGTTACAGGGCGTTTTTCGCAGGCACGAAGCATACCTTTAAGAACCTTATTTCTGTCAAACACTTCACGGCTCTTATCTTTTTTTATAACAATAATAGGAACATCCTCGATAACCTCATATGTGGTAAATCTTTTACCGCACTGAACGCACTCACGGCGGCGGCGAATTCTTTCGTTTTCATCCGTCGGTCTTGAATCAATTACCTTACTTTCTTCGCATCCGCAAAACGGGCACTTCATAAATCAAAACCCCCTTATAGTTTTTGACAACACACAAGAGCCGCATTTAATTTCGGCTCAACTGCTTACAAAAAGCAATTATAGCACAACATATAGACAAATGCAAGTGTTTTCACTTTACACTATATATTGATTTTTAAGAGAGTTCATTTTTTGGCGAAACTTTTTTATTGTTATAAATAAACATCCACACAGCCATTGAACAAATTACAATATAACCGATAAACGACCACACATCGGGAACATCACCGAATACAATAAAACCGACTATTGCGGCAAAAATAATTTGCGAATAATCATAAACGGATATTTCCCTGCTGGGAGCATTTGTATATGCCGCAGTTATTGAAAACTGACCGCCTGCCGCACAAACTCCAGCCATCAAGAGCGCAGCCCATTGAACGGCGCTCATATGATGATAATCAAAAATTAAATAAGGCAAAGTAACAATGCAGGAAAACACAGAAAAAAACAGAACGATAAGTTTTCCGTTTTCACCCTGAAGCCCAAGCTTTCGAACACAGGTATAAGCAATGCCTGCACCCATTCCGCCGCCAAAGCCTGCAAGAGTTGCCAAAATATCAGGATTTGAAAAGGTTGGTTTAATTATGAAGAGCGCACCGATAAATGCAACGGCAACTGCCACTGCCTGCTTTGGTTTAACTTTTTCTTTAATAAAAATCGCCGAAAAAATCAAAACAAAAAACGGGCTCATTTTATTGAGCATTGTTGCATCGGACAGTTCTATTCTGTCTAGCGCATAGAAATTTCCGAAAACGCCTGCAAGCCCCATAACCGAGCGAATTATCAAATATTTCATACTGCCCTTTTGCGGCTTAAAACTGCTGTGTGATTTAAGCATTGCGCAAAAGGCGAAAATCATTGCCACAAAATTACGAAAAAAAACCTTTTGAACGGTCGGCAAATCACCTGCAAGGCGCACAAATGTGTTCATTCCCGTAAAAAACATTGCGGAAAGAATTATAAAGATTACGCCCTTTGTTTTTTTACTGACATTATTCAGCATACAAACACTCATTTCTAAATAGCATAAAAGGCGAATGATAACATTCGCCTTTTTAAATATTAAATTTCTTTGTTTTTTGCTTTAGTCAAAAATCAACCAATCAACATTTCGGCAGCTGCAAGGCGAGTGCAAATGCAAAGAAGCTCTGCTGCAAGAGAAAGCTCATCCACCGGAGGGAAGCTCGGAGCAATACGAATGTTTCTGTTGTTAGGATCATTGCCATAAGGATAAGTTGCGCCGACAGAAGTTAAGGTTACGCCGGCATTTTTGCAAAGCTCACCGACTCTTTTTGCGCAGCCGTCCATAACATCAAGGCTGATAAAATAGCCGCCTTTGGGAGCAACCCAGGAAGCAATACCTTTACCTGCAAGTTCTTTTTCAAGAGTTTCGAGAACAATATCAAACTTAGGTTTAAGAATTGCAGCATGCTTTTTCATATGCTCAAGAACACCGTTTGCATCACCGAAAAATTCAACATGACGATGTTGATTCATTTTATCATAGCTGATTATCTGCGCATTAAGGCGGGATTTAATAGCTTTAATATTATTATCGCTTGCGATTATTGCAGAAATGCCTGCACCGGGGAATGTGATTTTAGAAGTTGAACAAACCTCAACAACAAGATCATCGTTGCCGTATTCGGGAAGAACATCGAAAATATTAAGGAGCTTATCGCCGTTATCAACCAAATCATGAACACAATATGCATTATCCCAAACAATTCTGAAATCCTCTGCTGTGGGTTTAAGAGCAGCTATTCTGCGAACAACAGCATCACTGAAGGTTATTCCCTGCGGATTTGAATATTTCGGAACGCAAAACATACCTTTAACAGAAGGGTCTTTAACAAGCTCTTCAACAGCATCCATATCCGGGCCGTCTTCCTTCATTTCAACATTTATCATTTCAATTCCGAAATGCTCAAGAATTGTGAAATGACGGTCATATCCGGGAACGGGGCAAAGAAATTTTACCTTGTCAAGCTTGCACCAAGGAGTGCTGCCTGCACCGTGAGTATAGCACTGAGAAATATAATCATACATAAGATTAAGGCTTGATGTTGGGCCAACAATAACATTTTCCGCTTTAACACCCATCAACTCGGCAAAAAGCTTTTTGCAGCTCGGAATACCGTCAAGCATACCATAGTTTCTGACATCAACGCCGTCTGAAACATAATCCTTTACATCATTAAGGGCAACGGAAAGATCAAGCTGCTCTTTGCAAGGTTTACCGCGGCTCATATCAAGTTTAAGTCCGCGTGCCTTAAATTCATTATATCTTTGCTCAAGAGAGGCCTTTTCCGAGAGGAGCTCCTCCCTGCTCATTTCTTTATAAGTTTTCATATAACTCAACTCCTTTTCCCGAATATTCTATCACTATTCACCAAGCAATGCAATGTATAAAATGATTAGAAAGAAGCTGCAAAATGCAATTAAAACTATAAAATTTGCCACATACGGCGGACAGTTGTTTTTCCCTCGTGGACAATATGCGTTTTACTAAAAAATACAGACACCGAAGCAATTGAAAAAACAATCAACATTCAGCAAGCCGCAGATTCAATAAACCACTTTGATTCTTCAAGAAAAAGATATGTTTCCATTCCCATTATCGAGCAGGTATATCTGATTCCGGCGCCGCCGCTTTTCAGCGATGCCGCCGGGCGAATATCACGCACTCTGTCTATTTCATATTTTTCATCATCAAGCTTAATCATAAACGGGATAATTTTACCGTCTGTATCAAACTTTGCAAGCACCTCAATATATTTTTTTATCATAATCAGCACATTCCTTTCCATGTTTTAAAACTGCCGAGCGGTTGCTGCAAGGGATCTTTCTTTGCGGATTTTAAATCATCACTGCAAAGAAGCGTTGCACGCAAAACCGCCGAATCCCCAAAACGGCGGCGAATATCATCCACAGTGTGTTCCACCTTTTCAAGCTTTTCGTGGCGACGAGCATTTCCCGACAAATCAAATTGCAAAAAATCATCGCCGAAATCGGAAACCGAAACACCGATACTGCGCACAGGCTTCACCCAATCATAATTTTGCAAAAACAACAGCATGGCTTCATCCAGAATTTCAGACGAAACATCACTACATGAAGCAAGCTGCCCTTGGCGAGTGAAGCTTTTCAAATCTTTATCCTTAACATAAATCGAAACTGTTTTTCCCTTTACACCTTGCTTTCTGAGCCTTTGAGCAACGCTTTCGCAAAGCATCATAAGCACAGCCTTAACATCCGCATTATTAACCATATCGCGCGGAGTTGTTATGGAATTACCGACACTTTTTGCAGCCTGCTCATCATCAACCCTTGCAACGGGAGATGTGTTTAATCCGTTTGCATTACGATAAAGCATTTCACCGTTTTTTCCAAACACAGAGCGCAAAAAAGAGCAATCGGAATTTGCTATATCGCCAACGGTATATATACCGTAAGAATTTAATTTTTTTGCGGTTGACCTGCCCACAAAAAGCAAATCGGAGCAAGGGCTGTTCCAAACAATATTCTTATAATTTGCTTTGTTTATAACGGTGACGGCATCGGGCTTTTTATAATCAGATCCGAATTTGGCAAAAATTTTATTCCAAGAAACACCTACACTGACGGTTATTCCGAGTTCGAACTTAATGCGGCAACGAATTTCGTTTGCTATTTCTTCGCCGCTTTTGCGGCAGCCCGTAACATCTATCCAATTTTCATCCAGCCCAAAAGGCTCTATAAACTCTGAATATTCCTTATAAATTTTTCTTGCCATATTTGAAAAGCGAACATAAAGCGGAAAATTGGGCGGAACTACCACAAGCTCAGGGCATTTTTGCTTTGCCTGCCATATAGGCTCTGCCGTTTTAATTCCGTATTTTGATGCGATTTCATTTTTGGTTAAAATTATACCGTGGCGATCCTCGGCGCTGCCTCCCACCGCAACAGGCCTGTTGCGTATTTCCGGGCGATGCAAGCATTCGACCGAGGCATAAAATTTATTGCAATCCACATGCAAAACAGTGCGTTCCACTTTAAATTCCTCTCTTTATTATTATCGAACATTTGTTCCATTATAGCGCAGATTGCAAAAAAAGTCAACAATTTAAGCATTCTTAAATCTGCCAAGTTTTGCACAGTCCAAATTATTGGGCTTGACTAAATCTCGGCAATAATCTATACTGAAATTAACAGATTGAGAGGTATACAAAATGGCGATTTGCAATATTGCAGGGCTTACGGTTGACATAAAAAATATAAAAGGGCGCACAAAAAAGCAAGCTGCTCCCTACTTCTGCGAAGATCAAAGTGAAAACAAACCGGCAGACATAACAATAGATGTTACTCCCGAAAGAGTTAAGGCTGCAATGGCAGAGCACCCGGAGCTTAACAATGATGACTGGGAATATATGCTTACGGGAAGCGATTTTTACACAGAGCTTATTGATTTTAACGGAATCCTGCTTCATTCCTCATGTGTGGCGGTAGACGGAATTGCTTACGCTTTTTCCGCAGACAGCGGAACCGGCAAATCCACACACACACAGCTTTGGCTGAAGCATTTCGGAGATCGTGCTCACATAGTAAATGACGATAAACCGGCAATCAGATTTATAGACGGCAAGGTTTATGCCTGCGGAACTCCCTGGAGCGGAAAATACGATTATTCCACACCGGAAATATTGCCTCTCGGCGGGATTTGCTTTCTTGGAAGAAGCAAAACAAACCAAATAAAAAAAGCAGACACATCAAAAGCAATATATAACATTTTTTCACAAACCGTGCGAAAGCTCGGCCCTTCAAAAATGGAAAAGCTTTTTGATGTGCTTGAGAAAATATTTGCAAATGTGCCGATATGGGAGCTTGGCTGCAATATCAGCGATGAAGCCGTGCTGACATCATATAATGCAATGAAACCCGATAACACGGCTCCAAAGGAAAACAAAACGTGTAAATAAATTTGCCGTTGCCTCAACAAGGGCGGTATGACGGAGAAAATAATATGTTTTCAATCATTCTTAATTCAGCACTTGGAGTTCTTTTTACAGTGATAGCGGCACTTTCGTTTTGCGGCAAAAGCACAAATTTAATTGCCGGCTACAACAATGCCGATGAAGAAGAAAAAGCGAAATATGATAACAAAAAACTTGAAAAAGGGCTTGGTATCTCAACAGCAATAATAGCCTTGTTTGAATACCTGTTTGCTTTTCTTTCATACCGTGCATTTTGCGGTGCAATATCAGACACCGCAATGAAAATATTTATTGCCGTATATGCAGTGGCTGTTATCTGCATTATTGCCGCATACATTGCTTATGCAAACACAAAATGCAAAATCAAATAATATCTAATTTTAAACAACAATTTCAAAACAAAAACAAAACAGCGGCGAACGGAAATTCCGTTTGCCGCTGCTTTATACGCTTATTCTATTTGAAGTACATATAATATTGGCACTTAATCATGCCATTATAGAGCTTTCTGCGCTTATCGGCACGCCTGCCAAAGCATTTTTCAAATTCTTCATCCGGTGAAATTATACCATAGCTCCAGCCGTGGCGCGGAGCAAATTTTTCGCCCATAATTTTATAAAGGCGTTCTGCTTCCTTTATATCAAGCATACGCTCACCATATGGAGGATTCGTTACCAGAGTGCCGTTTTCCGTTTGCGGGTTAAAATCGGCAATATCGGCATTAGAAAGGCGCAAAAACTTATGCATACCTATACGTTTTGCGTTAATATGAGTAAGCGCAAGCGCATGATCATCTATATCGCTTCCGAAGGCCACGAAATCAGTATCTGTTTTAACAAAGTCTTGGCAGCGTTCTTTTTCGATTTTCCAAATATTTTCCGGAATTATATCCCATTTTTGAGCCGCAAAATCACGATTCAGACCGGGTGCTATATTATGAGCAAGCATTGCACCCTCAATAAGCACTGTGCCGCTGCCGCAAAAAGGATCATACAAAGCGTGATAATGGCGCAATTTTGAAAGCGAGCACATTGCCGCAGCAAGAGTTTCCCTTATAGGAGCATCATTTGATTCCGGACGATAGCCCCTTTTGTGAAGCCCGGCACCCGAAGTGTCAAGCATAACGGTTACATCATCCTTAATAATTGAAAATCGAATTTGATGCACGGCGCCCGTTTCTTTAAACCAATCAACTCTGTAATCTTCTTTAAGACTTTCAACAACTGCTTTTTTTATGATTTTTTGGCAATCAGGAACAGAATGAAGTGCGGAATCAATACTGTAGCCCTTAACGGGAAAAGCATCGCTTTTTCCAATAAAATCGCACCAGTTTATAAGCTTTACATTATCGAACAGCTCTGTGAATGTGGTGGCTTTAAATCTGTCGCCCACAATCATAATTCTTTCGGCAAAGCGTGAATTTAAATTAGCACGAACAAGGATGCTTTCATCACCCTCAAAAAAGACTCTGCCGTTTTCTGCGCAAACATTATCTGCGCCCATAAATTTCAATTCCTGCGAAACAAGCCCTTCAAGCCCAAAAAGGCAAGTGGCGGTCATATAATAATACATAATTTAAACAATTTCCTTAATTTATTCTATAACGGCAGAAGCGTGCCTTGTAACATGGCAGCCGACATTAACGGCAACGGGAAGCCCTGCTATATGAGTTGGATATGCCTCTACATTAACTGCAAGCGCCGTTGTTTTTCCGCCAAAGCCCTGCGGCCCGATATCAAGAGAGTTGATTTTTTCAAGCAATTCGTTTTCAAGCTCTGCATAAAACGGAACGGGATTATGAGACGAAACATTACGGCACAGAGCTTTTTTTGCAAGCAGTGCGCAATATTCAAAATCGCCGCCGATACCTACACCGAGCACGATTGGCGGACAAGGATTTGAACCTGCATTTTTAACAACGCCAACGATAAAATCAATTATATCCTGCTTTGTTGCACTTGGAGTAAACATCTTAAGTGCGCTCATATTTTCGCTGCCGAAACCTTTTGGAGCAGCGGTGATTTTAATTCTGCTGCCCGGAACTATTCTTGTGTGAATAACCGCCGGGGTATTATCATTTGTGTTCACCCTATCATAAAAAGGATCACGAACAACGGATTTTCTTAAAAGCCCTTCAACATATCCCTGAGAAACACCCGCATTAACCGCAGTTTCAAAATCATCACCCGTAATATGCACATCTTGACCGATTTCCGCAAATATAACAGCCATGCCGGTATCCTGGCAAATAGGAATATCCAATTCCGCCGCCGCATCTATATTTGCCTTTAAATCAGAAAGCACAGATTTTGCGGTTTCACTGCATTCGCACTTTTCGCTGCACGAAATGCAATCAACCAAATCCGAGGGCAACACTTTATTTGCTTTGATAACAAGCTCTTTAACCGCTTTTGTGATAACGGAAGAATCAATATTTTTCATATCAATTCACTCTGCCTTTCTTCCTGCTGCAAGCTAAACGGCACTAATCCGCTTTGCTTACAATTTTTGACTAAGTGCCATAAAAGAAGCCGGGAATTAGGGTTGCCCAAAATCCCGGCTTAACAAACTGAATTTTAATTATTTACTGCCTGCAATATCGTAAAAAACAATTTCATCCGATTTAACATAGCCTTTTTCACGGGCTTTTTGCTCAATATACTCATCTCTATCTTCCGAATCAAGGATTTGCTCAAGCTTTGCATTTTCACGATTTTGCGATTCAAGCTGCGCCGCATAAGCCGCTTCCTGCTTTTTCAGGCGGTTGATATCGGAATATTGCGATGCTATAATTCCGCCGCAAATGAAAAACATAACAACAAGCCCTGCCAAAACGATTGCAGAGCGTGCTCTTTTATTTTCTTTTAAGCTGCGAAAAAACTTTGCCATTTTTACCACCGAATTTCAACTTATTGCTTAAAGACTTTTTTCTTGATATAAGTTTATTATAATACAGCTTATGCACAAATTGCAACACTTTTTTAAAACTTTGTTTCTGATTTTTAATATATGTTTTAAGCTTTTCAACTGCTTTAGACCTTAGCAAATTGCTTTTTCTGCCAACAATCAAAAGGTAAAATACAAATCCTGCAAAATAAGCTGCCACATACATCATTCTTACAATTCCGTTATTAAAACCGAGAAGCAAAACAAAAAACAGCAACGAAAATATTACAAAAAAGAAAAAATCAAATAAAAACACTGTTGCTTTTTTTGAAGACAAAAGCCCTAAAAATCGCAAAACATCATAAACGGTGCCCAAAGCGAAGCCGCAAATCAAAAACACGGCAGATATTTTAAGCACCGAAGAACCTCTTTATAAAGCTTTTTTCCTTTGATTTTTTACTGCTGTAAACAAGAGCGGAAACCTCACCGCCCACAAGAAGAACGCCGCTTTTTAAATTAAGCTCATCAACATGAAGAGAGCTGCCGCTTATGTTAAGGCAACCATAATCCGTGTATGCAACAACGCATTCGCCGTCAAACGCTTCAACATCCGTTACACCCGTCATTTTAAGCCCGTTTCTGTTTTCAAGCTGAATGCTGTGCGGCTTTTTCATTTTTTCTTCCATATTATCACCGTTAAATAATATGAAGCAAAGCAGCAAATAATAACAAAATTAAAGCTGCTTAAACATTTTTGCGGCATCCTCTTTCAAAGCGTGTTCCGAAACAACCTCAACCAAATATTTTTTTGGAGCCTGGCCTATATTAAGAGTTATAACATCGCCAACCTTAACATCGTAAGAGGCACGCTGAACACGGCCGTTTACTTCTACCCTGCCTGCATCGCATGCGTCATTTGCAACCGTGCGCCTTTTTATTATTCTGGAAACCTTTAAATACTTATCCAATCTCATATTTTACCACCGTATAAAAAAATCAGCCGCCCTTTACGGGCGGCTCAGTGTGAACTTATTTTACAGCGTTTTTAAGAGCTGCGCCTGCCTTAAAGGAAGGAACCTTTGATGCAGGGATTTCGATAGCTTCGCCTGTGCGGGGATTTTTACCTGTGCGAGCTGCACGCTCTTTAACCTCAAATGTGCCAAAGCCTACAAGTGCAACCTTGTCGCCGTCTGCAAGAGCTTCTGTTACAGCATCAAGAACTGCTTTAACTGCTGCTTCTGCATCTTTTTTTGAGAGATCTGCTTTTGTAGCAACTGCTGCTACGAGTTCTGTTTTATTCATTATAATTCCTCCGTTTGTGCCTTTTCGGCAATTATTATCTTTGCTTTATTCCACAGCTTATCAAGCTCTTCAATTGAGGCTGATTTCATATCAACGCCATCATCTGCGGCAAGCTGTTCCACCAAAAGATACCTTTTGATGAATTTGTCTGTGGAGGCTGTTAAAGCCTCTTCACTGTCTGCCCCGATAAAGCGAGAAACATTTACACAGGAAAACAGCACATCGCCGAATTCCTCCTCAATATCTTTGCCGACACCTGCGGCCAAAGCAGTTTCTAACTCATCAATCTCCTCATGCAGCTTTTCAACGGCTCCGTTAACATTATCCCAATCAAAGCCTGCCTTAGCTGCTTTTTCCTGCACCTTTTGCGCACGCATCAATGCCGGAAATTCACGAGGCACCTTTATTATTGCCTCGCTTTGTTTTTTCATACCCTTGGTTTTGAGCTTAACCTGATCCCAGCTTTGCAAAGCTTCATCGCTGCTTTGGGCAGCAACATCGCCGAACACATGAGGATGGCGAACAACAAGCTTTTTACAAATATCATTTACAACATCATTAAAATCAAAGCTGCCTTTTTCGCTTTCCATTTCTGAATGCATGGCAACCTGAAGAAGAACATCACCAAGTTCTTCCCTAAGAGACTGCGCATCCGCCTTATTGATAGCCTCAACAACCTCATAGGTTTCTTCGATGAAATTCTTTTTAATGGATTCATGGGTTTGCTTTCTGTCCCACGGGCAACCGCCGGGTGATCGTAACACGGTTATGAGCCGAAGAAAATCATTGATATCATAATTATCTTTAATTTCAAATTCGACTGCCACCGTAACACCCCTATCAGATCAATTCGTTTAAGTAAATGATACTATAAATTCTGCATAAAATCAAGGGATTAGGCAGTTTTTTTACTTATCGCCAAGGCTTTTATTTCAGAAAATGAAACAGTTTTTGACAAAATTGTCAATAATACGGCACAAACAACATAAATTATGCCAAGCAAAAAGAATCGGTTGATTATACCAAAATCAGAAAACAAAGCATCATAGATAAATTCCGAGGCAAAGTATGAAGCAAGGCAACATGCGCCCGGCATTACAAGAAACCCGAAAAGATTTAGTTTAACACCGGTATGTTTTGCAAGCAAAAAAAGATTTGCCGCAAGAATAATTGAATAAGCTGCCGCATCCGCAATTATATTACCGTAAATATTCACATGCGCATTTGAAACCAGATACAAATTAAGAAGCGCCCTCAACGTGCCCGCAACAGCAAAGGACGGAATGCTTTTTGAAGCAAGCCCCACAGACTGAACGGCAAAAACAGCAGCGCCCGAAAGTGAAAACAGAATTGTTACAAAGCCATAAATGCGCACAACATCATTGCACCCGATTACAATATCATAATTTGATTTTTGATAAAGCAATGTGAGAATTTCTTTAGACAAAAGAGACAGATAAAATCCGCCGCAAAAGGAAATTAAAGAAATATATTTAAAAACAGAATTTATAATAGACGATAAATACTCTTCACGGCCGTTTGCATAAGCTGCGCTGATTGCAGGCACTGCGGCAACACCGAGAGCCATAGTCAGCCCGGGCACAAGGTTTTTTAAATCATGAGCCGCAGAAAACAAACCGTAAACATAAGTTACACAATCTGAAATATCCGTTTCACTGACTGCAAGGCAATCGGCATATTCTGCCGCAAGCTGTGATAAATCGCACATTCCGAGCGCAATTTGAGCAGTTGAATTATCCGCAAATTCCGAAAGGCTTTGAATAAGCGTTGAAACAACAATAGGCACACTGAAAGAAGAAATTTCCTTGACAGCGCTTTTCACACCGCCCTGCACCCTCGGATAATCAGATTTATATTTTAAAGAAACATATGCGAAAAGATATGCCCAACTGATCAGAGAGCCTGCCGTTACTCCGGCAATTGCAGCGGCGGAGGTGAGCGGATATATTACCGAAAGCGCCTGAGACTCATCAAGGCATTTTATACCGAGCACCATACCGTATTTTATATATTGAGAATACAAAACATTCATGGAAAGCTTTGCAAACAAGAGCCCGAAAACAAGCTTAAAAACAGCCTCCGTTATTTGGCTTACGGAGGTTGGCATCATATTCAAATGTCCTTCTGCAAAGGCCCTTTTTGCTGCCGAAAGAGAAGAAAAAAACACCGTGGGAGCAAGTGCAAGCACAGCTGCAACACATTTTGGAGACGCCAAATAATTCGCATAAGGTACAGCCGCTGCAACCATAAGAACCGTGCCCGCAATGCCAACGAAAAAGAACATAATTTCCGAAGCCTTTTTCAATTGAGCCACACGCATTTTATTTCCCTGTTCTCGGTATTTGCTTATTAAATGAGTAAGAGCCACGGGAAAGGCGCCCATTATCACGGCATGAACAGGCATATAGAGATTATATGCCATATTATAATAACCCCTGCCTGTTGCGCCTATATAAGCCGTGAGCGGAATTTTATAAATTGCGCCTATTGCCTTAACAAGAATCGAAGCCGCAAAAAGCAAAACGGCCGAATTTATATACTTTTTCTTTAAATCGCCCAAAAAATCACCATAAAAAAAGCAGCGCAAACAAATTTGCACTGCCTGATATTTTTATTAAATTAAACTTCACGGGGCTTTAAAATTACTCATCTTTTTTATTTTGAGAATCATCGGCTTCCTTGAATTCAACCTCTACCTCATGATTTACGGTTTCATCCTGAACGGGAGAGACGGATTTAACAGAAAGCTGAATTGCTTTAAGAAAATCCCTTGCCTGCTGAACCAAAGCGTCAACAGCCTCTGTTGATGCGGATTTCATTTCATTTTTAAGCTCTTCTGCATTTTTTTTTAAATCATCAGCATCCTTTGGAATTTTGGCATCATCAAGCTCAGAAGCAAGAACATCAAGACGCTCACGATAAGCAGCAATATCCGCAACCGCAGCGGCATATTCATCTTCATTAACCTCTTCGCCGATATAAGCAGAATACTGAAGCTTGCCGAATTTTTCATATGCCTTAGAAAGCTTTGATTTGGCATCCATATATTCAATGCGCTTTCTCGAAAGTTCCAAATAAGCAGAGCCTTTTTTATTAAGCACTTCTGCCACATTTTTTGTTCTTGAAAGCACTTCTTCAAAATTTGTGATTTTTGAACCGTTATCGGACTTTGCCATAAATAACAACTCCTTTGATTTATATTATCATTAAGAGCATTATATTACAAAAAGAATATCATTGCAATACTAAAAGTAATATTTCAAATCTTATTTATAAAATCTTTATAAAAAGAAGTTATTTTTTCCTTGCGTTTAAGCATATTATCAAATCCATCAATATATTCATATGGATATTTATAATTATAAATTCTTTCTATTTTGCCGCTTAAAGGATTTTTAAGGCGGGTTACCGCCCCTGCACCAACAGCAAATACAGAGTGTGTTTCATCCATCATAAACACATTATAAAGGCATTCACTGCCGGGCTTGCTCCAGCCGACATTTTCAAGATTGCCCAAAGATTTTCCCTGCCTGTACATATAATAAGGCACATAGCCGGCAGCTGAAAGATATTCACGGCTGAAATCCACCATTTCGGCAACAGTGTCTATATCCCCGGTATCAAAAACATTATCACGGGTTACCATATAAGCCCCGGATTTAAGGCAAAGAGTATGCACCGTTATGCTTTCTGCTCCGAGCGACACCGCAGTTTTTATGCTGTGTTTAAAAGATTCAACATCATCTTTTGGAAGGCCTGCAATAAAATCCATATTTATATTATCGAATCCGGCATTTCTTGCAAGTTCAAAAGCATCAAGTGTTTGCTTAACACTGTGGCGCCTGCCGATTGCAGAAAGTACATTATCATTAAAGCTTTGAGGATTTATACTGATTCTGCCGACGCCTGCCGCTTTAAGTGCCGCAAGTTTATCAGCGTTTACAGTATCCGGCCGCCCCGCTTCAACAGTATATTCACGCAAGCACGAAAGATCAAAATTATCTCTTATTGCTGCCGAAATACGGGTGAGCTGCTTTGCAGAGAGCGTTGTGGGAGTGCCGCCGCCGTAATAGACAGACTCAAGCCTCAGCCCAAGCTCTTTTGCATAAATTGCGGTTTGCTCTATTTCACGCACTAACAAATCAACATAAGGCTCAACAAGCGCCGCCGCCTTTTCAATGCTGTGAGAAACAAACGAGCAATACGAACACCTTGTTGGGCAAAACGGAACGGAAACATAAAGCGAAAAGCTTTTATTTGAGGAAAGAGAAATGATTTTATTTTCGTTTTCCGCAACCTGCTCCACCAAAGAAAGCTTTTCCGGCGAAACAAGATATTTTTGAGCGAAAATTTGCCTTGCCTGCTCTTTGGAGTATTTATCGGAAATGCTGTGCCAAAATCTTGCGGGACGAACGCCGTAAAGGATTCCCCAAGGATATGAAACACCGAGCAATTCGGAAAAAGCACTGTAAAAAAGAACAGACATGATGTTTTGACAATCCGAATCTTGATTTATCTTTTCTTTTTTTACTGCATTTTTTTCAAAAACACGAGCGTCAACAATGATTTCATCACCGCAAATTTCCGTTACTGCAACTATATTATCATTGCAATCCTGCGGAAGTTGTGAAAGCACTTTGATTTTTTCATAAGGGAAAAAAATTTCCGCAAGATTTTCAACATCGTAAGAGAAAGGATGATTATTAACAACAACTATCATAAATTTATCTCATATAAGGATTATTTTGTTTTTCAAAGCCGATTGTTGAAAAGCGCTCATGGCCGGGATAAACCTTTAATGACGAATCCAGCTTTGAGAGGCGCTTTAAGCTTTGCATAATTTCTTTTGCCGAGCCGCCGGGAAAATCCGTTCGTCCGCACGAGCAAAAAAACAGCGTATCGCCGGTAAAAATGCAATCATCGGCAATATAGCACACACCGCCTTTTGTGTGGCCGGGTGTTGAAATAACCGAAATTTTTGTTTTTCCAAGTATAATTTCCGAGCCCTCACCGACGATAACATCCGCAGATGAGTTCTGCTGATTGATGCCGCAAAATGCTGCAAGGCTTGCCTTGCCCGAAGTGAGCATTCCGGAATCTTCTTCACTTATAGCAACCTTTGCACCGTATTTTTGCTTAATTTCCGCAACGCCGCCTATATGATCAAAATGGCCGTGAGTAAGCAAAATATATTTCAAATCAGCATCACCGATAAAATCAAGCATTTTTTGAGATGCATCGGTGCAATCCACCAAAGCAGAGCTGCCTGTTGCCTCATCGGTTATTAAATAGCAATTATTACCCAACTCTCCGAGCTGAATTGATTTAACATTTATCAAGACAATTCCTCACTGTTCAAAATGATTGTTACGGGGCCGTCGTTTATCAACGAAACCTGCATATCTGCGCCGAAAATTCCTGTTTCAACACTTGCCGCACCTGCTTTTTTTAATTCGGAAGTAAAATATTCATAAAGCTGATTTGCTTCTTTAGGCGCTGCGGCAGGAGTGAAACTGGGTCTGCGGCCGTGAGTGCAATCTGCACAAAGAGTAAATTGCGACACAACAAGCATTTGAGCATTTATATCAAGTGCAGACAAATTCATTTTTTCATTTTCATCCTCGAAAATGCGAAGATTTATTATTTTTTTAACAAGCTTATCTGCATCCGCTTCGGAGTCACCATGCATTACGCCAAGCAAAATCATAAATCCTTTTTCGCACTTACCGACTGTTTTGCCGCCAACCTCTACGGAGGCCTCGGCAACACGCTGAATAACAGCCTTCATAAATTAAACACCTATTCTTTCTATATGATAAACCCCGTCTATCTTTTTGATGATTTTAACTATATTTTCAAGATGTTCTTTACTGTTTACTGAAACGGTTAAAGTGGTAAGGCAATTACCGTCATTTATCTGGCGGGCATTTATTGAATAAATTTTAACATGCATATTCATAAGCGTGCTTGTTATATCAAGCACAACACCGTCTCTGTCTATTGCAAAAACATCAATGGTTGATTGAGATTCAACCTTAACACTGCTGTCCCAATAAGCGTGAATCCAGCGTTCGGGCTCTGCGCAATGCTGCAAATCCTGCGGAACATTAACGCAATTTCTGCGATGAACCGAAAGCCCGTGGCCTCTTGTAATAAAACCGACTATATCCTCACCGGGAAGCGGAGAGCAGCATTTTGCAATCTTAATAAGGCAATTATCAATACCTTCCACTATGATTCCGTTGCTTGACGGAACAGGCTTTTTCGTTTTTTCCGTGTGAACGGAAATGGGCTTTTCAGGCTCTTTTTCTTTCCAATTTCTGTTATATTCATCTTTAATGCCCGGCATTAGGCGATTTATTTGAATACCGCCGTAACCCACTGCGGCATAAAATTCATCAACATTGGCAAAATGCTGCCTTTCGGCAATGCGCATAATAAAATCGTCGTATTTATCGCCGTCCGGCCTGATAAAGTTTCGGCGCAGCTCTCTTTCAACAGTTGCTTTGCCCTCTTCTATATTTTCCTCTCTCTTTTCTTTTTTAAACCAAGCGCGAATTTTGCTGCGCGCTTCTCCGGTTTTAACAATTGAAAGCCAATCACGGCTTGGCCCCTTGCCCTGCTGATTTGAAGTGAGAACTTCAATTCTTTCACCGGTTTTAATTTTATAATCAAGAGGAACAATTCTGCCGTCTACTTTAGCACCAACCATTTTATTGCCAACAGCAGAGTGAATTGCATAAGCAAAATCTATAACAGTTGAACCGTTTGGCAGACTTTTAATATCACCCCTCGGAGTAAACACATAAACCTCTTCTATAGAAAGATCGCCTTTGATTGTGGCAACCAAATCCTCGGCGGTGTCTGTTGATTCACCGGTTTCAATCATTCTGTGAATCCACGAAAGCTTGGCATCAAGATTATCCTTGCCGCCTTTGCCGAGCTTATATTTCCAGTGAGCTGCGATACCGTATTCCGCAGTGCGGTGCATTTCCCAAGTGCGAATTTGAATTTCAAAAGGTATGCCTTCTTTTGAAAGCACGGTTGTGTGCAACGATTGATACATATTTGGCTTTGGAGTAGAAATATAATCCTTGAACCTGCCGGGAATCGGCTTATACATATCATGAACTATACCAAGCACATTATAGCAATCTATCATTGTATCAACAATAATGCGAACGGCATAAATATCATATATTTCTTCAAATGATTTGCCTTTGATATAAACCTTGCGGAAAATACCGTGAACGGATTTAACTCTTGAAGAAATGCTGTTTTTTATTATGGGGCTTATTCTTTCCGAAAGCTCCTTTTTAATATTTCCGAGAAATTGCTCGCCTTCCTCTTTTTTCATTGAAAGCGAGTTTTCAATTTCCTTATATGCAATTGGATCAAGATAGTGAATTGCCAAATCCTCAAGTTCATCTTTAATGGCTCGGATACCGAGGCGGTGAGCAATCGGAGCATAGATTTCAAGAGTTTCAAGGCTTTTTTCACGCTGCTTATAATCCGGCATATATTGCAAGGTGCGCATATTATGCAAGCGATCTGCAAGCTTAATAATAATAACACGCACATCCTTGTTCATTGCGATAAACATTTTACGAATGTTTTCAGCCTGAACCTCTTCTCTTGTTGAAAGCGGAATTTTGCCGAGCTTTGTTACACCATCCACAAGCAAGGCAACAGTTTCGCCGAAATTTTCTTTTATATAATCAATATCATATTCCGTATCCTCCACCACATCATGAAGGAGTGCGGCAACAATGCATTCGTTGTCCATTCCGAGTTTTAAAAGAATTTGCGCAACGGCAACGGGATGCATAATATAAGGCTCGCCCGAACGGCGCTTTTGATTTTTATGCGCTTTTTGGGCAAGCTCATATGCTTTTTTTATATATTCGGTATCGTAATGATCATTTTGCGAAACTTCATCAAAAAAGGCTTTAAAGCCATCATCAAATTCAGTTGTCAACACCAATTCTTCCTTTCAAAGCCTTGATAACTTCAGTGTTTGCCAAATCAACCTTTTTACCCACGGTGCGCAATTTAATATTGCTGCCGTTTTTAATTGCAAGGCCCGTTTCATAAAATGCATCAAGCGCAAACATCATTTGGCCGTACGTTATTCCCGTAAGGTCAAAATAAAGATTATCCTCATCAGTAAACAGATTATTTCTTTCACGAAGCGCTTTATAAACAGCGGCGCATACATTTCTTGGCGGATAAACGCTTGAATCGTTGTTTTTATTCAGCACGAAAAGCTCATAAACGCTTTTTTCGGCAAGATACTTATCTTGATCTATACCGTGCTTATGAATATCTGTTGCCTGAACAGACAGATATTCCCTGCCGTTATAAGGATTTACGCCTATTTTAACAGCGCAGTCTATTTTATCTCCTTGCTTAAAGGGAAATTCCTCTTCCGTTACTCCAAAATAAACAATTCTTACTTTTTTTCCTTTTTTATCGCATTCAAGGCGAATATGCTTGCCGCCGCCCATTGGAGTTATTCCTGTTAAATTAAGCCCGGTAAGTGCAAAAACAGCTCTTTTATTACCCTCGCCATAAGGCTCAAAAACGCTTAAATTCTTTGCAAGCCCCAAATCAAGATAAAAAGGAGATATTTTGAAATCAATGTCTATGCTTTGCACAGGCATAACAGAATAATTTTCAAAAGCATAATCATTTATGCGCTGCCTGAACTCGTTAATTTTATTTGCAGACAGACTTAAACCGGCAGCTTTTGTGTGGCCACCGAAATGCTCAAGAATATCTGAGCACGAAGCGATGGCATCGTAAATATTAAAGCCGTCTATACTTCTTGCAGAGCCCTTTGCATTGCCTTCCTCATCAATATCCAAAACAATACTCGGCTTGCCGTATCGTTCTGTTATGCTGCTTGCCACAATGCCGACAACGCCCTGATGATAACCTTCTCCCGCAACAACAATAATTCTGCCTGCAACCAATTCGGGATAAGCGGAAAGCTGATTTAAAACATCTGCCTCAATTTTTTCTTCAAGCTTGCGGCGATGATTATTATTTATATCGAGCTGCTCTGCCATAAAGCGTGAATCATCCAAATCATCACACAACAAAAGCGAGGCCGCTTTCATTGCATTATCAATTCTGCCTGTGGCATTTATTCTTGGGCAAAGCGCAAAAGCAACATCGCCGGAGCCGACCTTTTTATCTGAATAACCCGCAATATTTTTTAATGCGCTTAAACCGACGCGTGAGCCTAAATTTATCAGACGCAAACCTGCCTTAACGAAGCTTCTGTTTTCATCCACAAGCGGCATTATATCGCCTATCGTGCCGATTGCAACAAGATCTGCATAGCGATCTAGCATATCATCAACATCACCGTAAAGTGCACAAACAAGCTTGAATGCAACGCCTACCCCCGCAAAATCCGTGAAAGGCAATTCGCCATCCTGCCTGTGAGGATTAACAAGAGCCTCTGCAACGGGCAATTCGGCGGGAACACGGTGATGATCCGTTACCACAAGTTGCATACCGAGTGAATATATATATTCTGCTTCTGAAATTGCCGAAATGCCGTTATCAACGGTTATGATAAGCGATGTGCCGGAATCATGCAAAGATTTTATTGCTGTTTTATTCAGCCCGTACCCCTCGCCCTCACGAGACGGTATATAAAAATTTGCGTCAGCGCCCATATCGCACAAAAAGGAATACAGCAGCACCGTTGCCGTTACTCCGTCGCAATCATAATCACCGTATACCGTGATTTTTTCACCGCTTTGAACTGCATTTTCAATTCTTTCAACGGCTTTGTCCATATCAAGCAAATCAAAAGGATCCGAAAGGCGAATTTCATTTGAAAGAAATTCAGAAACTGCAATATCGCTTTCTATTCCTCTTGCTGCCAATAAATAAGCCACAAAAGGATCTATATTAAATTTTTCACTGATTGCCGAAGCTTTTTCCTTATCCGCATCGGATATATTCCACTTTTTAAATGCCATACAAACCTGTTATTGTGATTATGAATTTTTATCTACCTTATGAAATTTTTTAAGATTTCCGCGCTTTTCTGCTCTTTTGGCAAGCTCTGCGTTGATATCATCGGGAGTGATGCCCTGATGTGCCATCAAAACAAGCACATGATAAAGCAAATCCGTAATTTCATAAACCGTTTCCGTGTTATCGTTATTTTTTGCGGCAATCACCGTTTCCGTGCATTCCTCGCCTACCTTTTTAAGGATTTTATCAATTCCCTGTTCAAAAAGGTATGCGGTGTAAGAGCCCTCTGCCTTTTCTTCTTTTCTTTCAAGTATAACATCATATTCGTTTTTTATTAAATCCATTTTAATCACCCTATTAAAAATCTTTTATTTTATTAAAAAAACAGCTGTGGCTGCCGGTGTGGCAGGCTGCGCCTGTTTGAATCACCTGCAAAAGCAGGGTATCATCATCGCAATCACCGCTTATTGAAACAACCTGTTGAAGATGGCCGCTTGTGGCACCTTTATTCCAAAGCTCTTTACGGCTGCGAGACCAAAACCAGGTATAGCCCGTTTCAAGCGTTTTTCTCAGCGATTCCTTATTCATATAGGCGAGCATCAACACCTCACCGGTTGATTTTTCCTGAACTATTGCGGGAATAAGTTCGCCATTAACAAAATATTTATCAAGATCAAAATTTTCCATCATTCACACTCCTTAACTGCCCTGGCAAGTGAAAGACTCTTGCTGTAAATGCTTTTGCCGCAAATGGCACCGTAAAGGCCTTCTGCTTTAAGCGCAAGAATATCATCAATATTTGTAATTCCGCCCGAGGCAATTATATTGCATGAAACGGCATCATTTATTTCTTTGAGCTGAGAAATATTCGGTCCGCTCAAAGTGCCGTCTTTGGAAATATCGGTGTAAATAATTGTTTTAACGCCGATTTGCTCCATACTTTTTGCCAAATCGATGAAATATATATCGGATTTTTCCGTCCAACCCTCAGCTGCCGCATATCCGCCCTTTGCATCAATTCCAACAGCTATTTTATTGCCAAATTCGGCAACTGCTTCTTTAACAAGCTGAGGCGATTTAAGGGCAACAGAACCAAGAATAACTCTTGAAATACCATGATTAAGATAAAATTCAATATCCTGCATTGTGCGAATTCCGCCGCCTATTTCAACTTTAAGCGGTGTGTTTTCTGCAACCGAAAGAAAAATATCGCTATTTACTCTTTCTTTTTTTAATGAGCCGTCCAAATCAACCATATGTATCCAAGAAGCGCCGTCTGCAACAAAGCTTTTGGCTGTTTCAAGCGCATCGGCAGCTACTTGTGCTGCCGTGGAAAATTCGCCCTTATAAAGGCGCACGGGCTTTCCGCCCATAATATCAACTGCGGGTAAAATAATCATACAAAAATGCCTTTCATTTAAACCTGTTAAATTACAAAACGCCCTTGGTTGAAAGCACGCCATCACCCGTTTCCGAGCAAGCAATCTTCATTGCGTGGCCGAAAGCCTTAAAGAGCGCTTCAATTTCGTGATGCGAATTACTGCCGTAAGGCACATTAAGATGCAAGGTTATGCCTGCATTAACGGCAAAAGCACGAAAGAATTCTTCTGTGCAGCATGTTTCATATTCACCGCAGCACTCTTCTTTAAACTCTGCATTAAAAACAAGAAAAGGCCTGTTTGAAATATCAAGCGAGCAAAATCCAAGGCTTTCATCCATAGGAACGCAAAATGTGCCGTAACGGTTTATGCCGCTCTTATCACCGAGTGCTTTTTTGAAAGCGGCGCCGATGGCAATGCCTGTATCCTCAACCGTGTGATGAGTGTCTACATTCAAATCACCCTCAACAAAGAGTTCCAGACCAAAACCGCCATGAACGGCAAAAGCCGTAAGCATATGATCAAAAAATCCTATGCCGGATCTTACATTCACGTTTCCGCCATCCAAATTAACGGAAACGGAAATATCGGTTTCTTTTGTTTTTCTTTTAATTTCGGCTGTTCTCATAAAACACATCACCTTTCGGTTATTTTTTACCGTTTAATCACGGCTAATTTCAGTTTTTCTCTTATTAAAAAGACTTTGAAGCTTTTGTGCAGACTGTTCTTTTTTCATTTCTTCGGCTGCACTGTTTTCTATTATATCATACACTGCGCCCTCATGTAAATTATCAAAAAGCTCTGCTGGCGCATTCACCGCTTTGCCGCCGATTTCGCAAACGGCAATATCGTTTTCAATTCTGTTTATAATAATTCTCATACCACGCTAATTCCCCTTTTCACAAACATAGGAAATACTGTTGCCGTTGCTTGTGAATGTTATATTGCCGTTTAAATCGGTTCTCAGCACAATTGCGCCTGCACTTTGCCATCTTTCAAGAACAACCTCATCGGGATGGCCGTAAGAATTATCCTTTCCAACCTCTATAACGGCATATTTAGGAGAGACGGCGCTTACAAATGCTTGAGTGGACGATGTTTTTGAGCCGTGATGCCCAACCTTAACCACATCTGCGGAAATATCTGCCGTTATTTGCTTTTCCGACTGAGATTGAGCATCACCCGTGAAAAGAAACGAATTATCATTATAAACAAGTTTCAAGACAGCAGAATAATTATTAAGATTTTTATATTCGGATTCACACGGTGCAACAAAAAAGGCAGAAAGATTTTCCGTTTTAATAACGGAAACTCCGTTTTTTGCCTCATAGACATCACAGCCCTCCACATCCAGTTTATCAAGGAAATCAGCATATATATCCGATGATGCGGAAGCATTTGGCAAATATGCATTTTTTACATTAAACGAATCAAGCACGGCAGGCATTCCGCCGATATGATCGGAATGAGGATGCGTTGCAACAAGATAAGTTATTTCTGTGTAGCCGAGTGAAGAAATATCATTAACAACAGTTTCGCCCATATCCGTTTCGCCGGCATCTATAAGCATTGTTTCGCCGTTTGGAAGTTCTATAAACTCACTGTCTCCTTGCCCGACATCCAAAAAATGCACGATTAAATTTCGGCTTTGCTCGGTTGTTGAGGAGGTGCTTTTGGGCATTTGAACAGGCAAACTCTCCGACAAACCGCAAGCGCTGAGGCACACGGCACACAGCGCTGCAATAACGGGAACAAAAATCCGTTTTAATTTAATCATTTAAACCTAACCTTTATACTGTTTGCATGAGCGGTAAGCCCTTCTGTGTCTGCAAGGGTTATAATTTTATCCTTAGCTTTTTCAAGCTCTTTTTCGGTGTAATATATAAACGAAGATTTTTTAACAAAGCTGTCTACCGAAAGAGGGCTGAAAAATCTTGCAGTGCCGCTTGTGGGAAGCACATGATTGGGGCCTGCAAAATAATCTCCGAGCGGCTCGGGAGACCAATTTCCCAGGAAAACAGAGCCTGCATTATCAATTCTGCCGATATATTTTAAAGGCTCCTCAACACAAAGCTCAAGATGCTCCGGCGCAAGCTCATTTGCAAAAGCAATTGCCTGATCAAGATTTTCGCAAACGATAATTTCACCGTAATCATTAAGAGATGCCTCAATAATCTCTTGGCGCTCAAGAAACTTAATTTGCTTTTCAATTTCTTTTGCCGTTGCCTTTGCGGTTATTTCAGAGGTGGTAAGCAAAATTGCAGATGCACGCTTGTCGTGCTCTGCCTGGCTCATAAGATCTGCCGCAAGAAAAGCGGGTCTTGCTGAGCTGTCTGCCACAATAAGAATTTCAGACGGGCCTGCAATCATATCAATATCAACAACGCCGTAAAGCAATTTTTTTGCCGTTGCAACAAAAATATTGCCGGGGCCGACGATTTTATCAACCTTTGGAATTTTTTCCGTGCCGAAAGCAAGCGCAGCAACCGCCTGAGCACCGCCGCAAAGGAACACCTTATCAACGCCTGCTATTGAAGCGGCAGCCATTATATAAGGGTTTGGATCACCGTCTGCTCCCGGAGGAGTAACCATAATAATTTCCTGCACGCCTGCTATTTTTGCGGGAACCGCGTTCATAAGCACTGAGCTGGGATAAGCCGCCGTGCCGCCGGGCACATATATGCCGACTCTTTTAAGGCCTCTGATTCGCTGACCCATTATAACGCCGTTTTCCTCTGTTGTGAGCCAACTTTGCTGAGCCTGACGCTTATGGAAATTATATATATTGCTTTGCGCGGCAACAACGGCATTTTTAAAATCTTCATCAACCATATCTACATATGCCGCAAGTTCTTCTTTGGTTATAACGGTTTTCTTTGGAACGCTGCCGTCAAACCTTGCAGTGTATTCACGAACCGCATCATCGCCGCCCTCTTTAACACCTGCTATTATGCTGCTTACTATATCAACAATTTTTTGATCGGTTTCTTCATTTCGCTTTTTAAGATTTTCAATAAGCGTATATTCGGATTTTCCGTTTGCTTTAGTTATTTTCATCTGTTTTACCTTTCCGCAAAAAATGCCGCAACTGCGCCGAACGGCATCAATTTTTACTTGCCTGCTCAAGCTCCGAAAGAAAACGATCTATTTCCTTTTTGCGAAGCTTCATGGAAGCCATATTAACTATTACTCTTGCCGAAATCGGGAATATTTCCCTAACAACCTCTAAACCGTTTTCCTTTAATGTTGAACCGGTTTCAACGATATCCACAATTCCGTCTGCAAGGCCGAGGAGCGGTGCAAGCTCAACGCTGCCCTCAATCTTGATTATATCAACATCCATACCCATTGAGCGGAGATATTCGCCTGCCACTT
Organism: uncultured Anaerotruncus sp.; assembly: GCA_900539775.1. Taxonomy (GTDB): domain Bacteria; phylum Bacillota; class Clostridia; order Oscillospirales; family Acutalibacteraceae; genus Eubacterium_R. Next base: position 101,671 of record UQDL01000006.1, read on the forward strand.
TTGGATATTTTGTGGCAACAGTTTTCCTTTTATGACCCGAAAAGAAATTCGAGCCCTTAGGACATGCAAGCGCAAATTTACATTTACCTATATCTAAATCAAGCACCTCATAAAAAGCGCTGCCGTGCTCAACAATAGTGTCTTTACCGACAATGCCGATATCGCAAACGCCGTGCTCAACATATGTTATTACATCCGGTGCTTTGGAAAGCACCGCTTCATAATCACCGACGGGCAAAATAAGACGCCTGCCCTTATTCTCAAGTTCTGATGTGTTTAAACCAATCTTTTTAAACAGAGCAACAGAGGATTTTTCAAGCCTGCCCTTTGTGAGTGCGATTCTTATCGGTCTTTCAACATTGATTACCTCATTCATAACATCGCACAAAGCATTAACATCAACGGCAAAACCGATAGCGGGTGCCGGCAATCCGAATTCTCCCAAAAGATTATCATATCTTCCGCCTGAAAGAACAGTTACACCGGAGCCTTCGGCATATCCTCTGAAAACAACCCCCGTATAATAATTGGAGCGATTAACAAGCCCTAAATCAATTATAAGATTATCTCCCAAGCCAAGCGCACACAGCTTATCATAAACTGTTTTAACATATTCAAGCGCTCTGTCCGATTCCGGTGTGCTGTATAGTTTCTTTGCCTCATCAAGCACATCTGCGGTGCCGAAAAGACGAGGAAGCTTGCGAAGCACACGGGTTTCAGCCGTATCGTCAATTGTATTGAGCAAATCACCGAGAGCGGCGTAATTTTTACCCTCCGTTAAGCGGCAAATTTCCGAGCGCTGTGCAGGAGTTATGTTCATTTTTGAAAGCACGGCTTTAAAAAAGCCGGCATGGCCGATTTCAAACGAAAAAGAATTGAGCTGCAATCTTTTCAGTGCTTCCGCAGCCATTGTAAGCACTTCTATATCCGCATCAAAAGAGCCGTCTCCTATTAGCTCTATGCCGCTTTGCGGAATTTCATCGGTTCTGCCGGCAAGGGCTTTGTTACGCACAAACACATTTTGATTATAATAAAGACGAACCGGAAAATCACTTGCCGAAAGGCGAGTTGCAACAAGGCGAGCGATCGGCATAGTATTATCCGGGCGAAGCACGGTTGTGTGCCCGGCAGAATCGGAAAGCTTATACATAATATCCGAATCCATACCCGAATCACCGTCATCAAAAACATCCATATATTCCACAGTGGGAGTAATGACCTTGCGATATGACTTTTCCTTATACAAAGCAGAAAGCACGGATTCAGCTTTTTTTCTATCGTCGCACTCTTCAAAAAGGAAATCCCTGCTGCCCTGCGGCGTTAATTTAGAATATTTTTTCATTTATCTTGTCTCTCCGTATATCTTGCACTTTAGTGCAGTAATGTGCTACTATGCTAACACAATAAAGTGCTATTGTCAACCCACATATTAAAAAACGAGTTTAAAAGCCAAAAAGAGAAATCTGATTGCTTGCCGGCAAATCGCCGAGAGCACCGCATTCACGCAACAAATCAACGATACTTTGCCCGATGTGAGCCCTTGCCATTAAATCATCGCACGAAATAAAATCACCGTTACCGTCATTAACGGCAGCTGAAATTTGCTTTGCGGCATTTTCACCTATACCGTCGACGGCAGAGAAAGGAAGCCTGATTTTGCCGTCTTCAATTTTATAAATTCGCCAATCCGATTTATAAAGATCAACCGGCAAAAATTCAATTCCTCTGCAAAGCATTTCAATAACAATTTGAAGCACTATGTAAGTTTCGCCCTCTTTGGCAGTCATAGTGCCCTGTTCCTTATGGCTTTGAATTTCTTTCATTCTGGCTTTAACGGCGGCTTTGCCGGCAACGGCCGCAACAGCATCAATGGCACCGCCTCGAACAGTGAAATAAGCCGAATAAAAATGAATGGGTTTATGTATTTTATACCATGCAAGGCGAAGTGCGGCAATAACATAAGCGGCAGCATGCGCCTTTGGGAACATGTATTTAATTTTGTAGCAAGAATCAATATACCATTGCTCAACGCCTACGGTTTTCATTGCTTCTTCATACGGAGGCAACTCCTTTGGCGCTTTACCCTTACGGGTATATTCCATAATTTTAAAGCAATCTTTTTTCTTCAGCGGAGATTCTTTACCGGTTCTTTTTTCATAGCTTTCAGCCTTGTGAAGAAGATAAGTCATAATATCATCACGGCAGCCGATTACATCTGAAATTGTGCATGTGCCGTTTTTGATAAGCTCCTGTGCATTGCCGAGCCAAACATCAGTGCCGTGAGACAGACCTGAAATCTGAAGCAAATCGGCAAATGTTTTCGGCTGTGCCTCCATAAGCATGCCTATAACAAACGGAGTGCCCATTTCCGGAATTGCAAGTGTGCCCGTTGGGCAATCAATATCATCCGGAGAAACTCCGATCGGCTCCGTTGATGTGATAAGCTGATAAAGCAACGGATCTGAAAGATCAACATTCATAACCGGAATTCCCGTTGAATCTTCAAGATATTTATAGAGAGTCGGATTATCGTGACCGAGCTCATCAAGCTTAAGCAAGGTGTCGTGCAGTGAATTTTTAAAATCAAAATGAGTGGTATAAGTTCCTTTTTTCTCATCATTTGAAGGATATTGAATCGGAGTAAAATCCTCAACAGTGTATTTATCAGGCACAACAACCATTCCGCCGGGATGCTGACCCGTGGTGCGTTTGATACCTGTGCATCCTACGGTTAATCTGTCTATCTCGGCACGGGGCGTGCTGCTTTGAAGCCCACGCTCATCAAGATATTTCATTACGTAACCATATGCTGTTTTTTCGGCAACGGTTGCCATCGTTCCTGCCTTAAACACATATTCCTTACCGAAAAGTTCTTCCGTATATCTGTGTGAACGGGATTGATATTCACCTGAAAAATTCAGGTCTATATCAGGCTCTTTATCGCCGTCAAACCCGAGGAAGGTTTCAAACGGAATTTCATGGCCGTCCCTTTTCATGGGAATATGACAATTCGGGCAATCCTTTGCAGGCAAATCAAAACCGGAACCGACAGATCCGTCCAATATAAATTCACTGTGCTTGCACTTTGTGCAGTAATAGTGTGGTGCAAGCGGATTAACCTCAGAAATACCGCCCATATGCGCTGCAAACGATGAGCCTACCGAGCCTCTTGATCCAACAAGGTAACCGTTTCTTTCACTTTCCTCAACAAGCCTTTTTGCAATAACATAAAGAACACCAAAACCGTGACCGATGATTGAATCCAGCTCACGCTGCAAACGATTTGCAACATATTCCGGCACGGGATCACCATAAAGTTCCTTAGCTCTGTTCCAGCATTTTTCCGTAAGTTCTTCATTGGCGCCGTCGATATGCGGCTGAAAGGTTCCGGGCGGGATAGGCGGTATTGCATCCATAACGCTATCAGCAATTTTTTTAGGATTATCAATAACAAATTCCTTAGCTCTGTCGCCCGCCCAAGCAAAATCGTCAAGCATTTCACGGGTGGTTTTAAAATAGAGCGGAGCTTGCTGATCGGCGTCATCAAAGCCCTTTGAAGCCATAATAACGGCACGGAATTTAGCATCATGCTCCGAAAGGAAATGCACATCCCCCGTTGCAACAGTCAGCTTACCGAGCTTATCGCCAAGTGCAATAATTTTTTTATTTATATTTATTAAATCCTCTTCGGAATTTACCCGCCAATAAATATTCTTTTTTTCCTCACCGCGCTTATTGAGCACATATTCTTTATCGCCGGTGCGCAGCATAAAAGCGTTGTTTCCGTTTGGCTGAATTTCAAGATAATCATAAAACGAAGCTATTTTTTCAAGTTCTTCGTTATTTGCCTCATTCAGAATTGCCTGATAAAGTTCGCCCTGTTCGCAGGCAGAACCAATAATTATGCCGGCACGCTTTTTTGCAAGAAGGCTTTTGGGAATGAGAGGTCTGTTTTTAAAATATTTAACATTTGAAGCAGAAATAATTTCATAAAGATTTTTTCTGCCGTATTTTCTTTCTTCTTTCGGGATTGATTCATCAAGCGAATTATCCTCTTTTACAAGCAAGATAATATGATAACGCTGAAACTGATTAAGCTTCATATTCATAAAATCGGGATATTTTTCATCATCAACCAAATATCCCTCCATACCGAGTATAAGCTTAATTTTTGGCACATATCTGAATGTGCCTATTTGGTCTTTAAAATTACCGTCTTCGCAATATTTCTTATCATAAGCGGTATTAAAAGCCTCAGGCAAAGCCTGCACAACGCCGTGATCGGTAATGGCAACGGCAGAATGCCCCCATTTTATTGCCTGCTTAATAAGCGACTTGGGAGTTGATATACCGTCCATTTCCGAAAGTGCGGTATGCATATGAAGCTCTATTCTTTTTTCGGGTTCATTATCCTCTTTTTCCTGCTTCAGCACCGATTCGATGCTGCGAGGGCGAAGAACATAGCCGTTTGAATATTGATCAAACTGATAAGCGCCGTTAATAATAACCGTGCCTCCGGACGAGATCTTTGAAATAATTGGATCTATAACATCATTGGCATCAAACATTTTAACTGTAACGGACGAAGTATAATCCGTGATATCAAACGAAAAAATCTTATTTCCGCCGCGCTTTGTTTCACGCTCTTCATATTTAAGAACATCGCCCCAAACAGTTATAATACCGTCATCCGTTTTTACATCGGCAATATTTTTTGGAATTTCTTTAATATCTCTGCCATAGATCGGCTTTTTAGTGTCTGCATAAATCGGAAATCCCTCAAGCAATGTGTGCTGCACATTTTTTTGCTGCTCTGCTTTAATTTCCGCTTTCTTAGCCTTACTTTCGGCATAAGCTTTTTTGACTTCCTTTTCTATGTCGTAGCTTTCCGTTTCTATAAATTCTGCCTTAACGGATATTCCGAAAAGCTCCGAAAGCACATTTTCAATATCGGAATCAACATTTTGCGCAACTAATATTTCGGAGCCGCCTTTTTTCAGAGATACCGATAATTTATTGCCGTCCAGCGATGCCTCAGCACCGTCAAAAAAGCCGTTTGCCGCAGGATTATTCTTTTTAACAAATCCGATTACGCTTTGGAAATAGGCAGGTTCAAAAAGATCGCTGAGGTAACGGGGCTTAATAGTTACCTTATTAAGCCGCATTTTGCTCTTAATACTCTCCTCTGCGCTTTTGAACACGGAATAATCCACAAGTTCATCAAGGCTGAGGCACACAATCAATTCCCTTGCATCTCTTTTAATTGTGAAGCGTTCTATTCTGCCGTTTCCCAAAGAAGAGCACTGAAAAGGCTCTACAAACTCTGAAAAATAATCCTGAAATAAGTTCATTATAATTTATCTATCTCTTTCATCAATTCATCTAAAAGTTGGTTTTCGGGCACCTTGCGAAGAATTTGCCCTTTTTTAAATATAAGTCCGCAGCCATCGCCGCCGGCAATTCCGATATCGGCTTCTTTTGCCTCACCGGGGCCGTTTACGACACAGCCCATAACAGCAACCTTGATTGGCTTTTTGCAATCACGAAGCCTTTCTTCAACCTGCTTTGCAAGCCCAATCAAATCAATTCTTGTGCGGCCGCATGTTGGGCAGGAAATAAGATAAGGGCAGTCTTTTTTGAGACCGAGTGCCTTTAAAATATCAAAAGCCGCAAAGATCTCCTTAACCGGAGAATCCGAAAGGCTGACACGAATAGTGTCGCCTATACCGTGGCTGAGCAATGAACCGATTCCGATTGAGGACTTAATTATGCCCATACGCTCCGTGCCGGCTTCCGTTACACCGAGGTGAAGAGGATAATCGCACCTTTGAGCCGCAAGCTCATAAGCGGCAATCATTGTGTTTACATCCGATGATTTTATTGAAATAACGATGTTATCAAAATCAAATTTTTCAAGCAATGAAGCATGATAAAGAGCCGATTCAACCATTGCCTGCGGAGTGGGAGCGCCGTATTTGGCAAGAATATGTTTTTCAAGGCTGCCGCTGTTTACGCCGATACGAATAGGAATTTCCTTTTGCCTGCAAATATCCGCAACCGCTTTAACCCTTGATTCATCGCCTATATTACCGGGGTTGATTCTTATTTTATCAATGCCCCTTTCGGCAGCACCGAGAGCGAGCCGATAATCAAAATGTATATCGGCAACAAGCGGCACATCAACCGCCTTTTTTATTGGCTCAATTAAATCAAGTGCGGCTTCATCGGGAATTGCGAAGCGAATAACCTGGCACCCTGCCGCAGCAAGTTCCTTTGCCTGATCAACAGAGCCTTGTATGTCTGTTGACGGCACATTGAGCATTGATTGAACAAGTATCGGTGCGTCACCGCCGATAAATGTGTTTTTAAGCTTAATTTTTTTTGATATTCTTCTTTCTGCCATAATTAACACCACAGCCTTTCGGGCTACAATAAATTTAAAGCACACTCCTTACCGTAGCCTGATAAGAAGTGCAAATAACTTATTACCGATAATTTTAATTAAAGCCGCACCTTAATAAATCGGCGCTGCCGATTAAGACTAAAACAACTTTGTTACATCCGAAAATGTTACCAAAACCATAACGCCGATCAGAATTGCAAGGCCTGCCGCATTTATGGCATACTCCCACTTTGACGGAAGCTTTTTTTTGAATATGCCCTCGCCGAGAAGCAAGAAGAAACGCCAACCGTCAAGAGCGGGAATGGGAAACAGATTAAACAATCCTATATTTACGGTAAGGATAGCCGATATTCTCAAAAGCGAGGCAAAGCTTGTTTTAACAGCGCTTGAAACAACGGAAACCGTTCCTACAGGACCGCTTAAATCAGAAAGCCCGTATCTGCCTGTTAAAAGATCATGAACGGAAAGAAAAACCATTCTTGTGTATGAAACAAAAGTGGCAGCGCTGTTTTTCAGCACCGAACCGATTGTTTTTTCCTTGCCGAGAAGCCAAAAATCCATATTCACATATTTATGCCCCTCATACTCAGCCATATCAAACTTAACATCAAGCGTTTCGGTTTTACCGTTTCTTTCAACAGTTACGGACAAAGTATCGTCACGGGACCTTGTTAACCCGGTTTCAACATCCGTTGCGGTAAAAACACGCATACCGTCTATGCTTTTAATTGTGTCACCCACCATAAGTCCGCTCAATTCACTTGCGGCATTATCATCAAATTTGGCAATAGTTGGAGTGCCCACAAGATTTTGACTTGAAATAATGCAAACAATTATTAAGAAGCCAAGCAACAAATTCATAAATGCACCAGCAACAACAACAAGCATTCTTGCGGGAACGCTTTTTGAGGAAAACGAGCCGTTGCTTTCGGACTCCTCATCCTCACCTTCCATAGAGCAATAACCGCCAAAAAGAATCCAGCGCAAAGAATATTTGGTTTCGCCTTTTGTGAAAGAAAAAATCTTTGGCCCCATACCGATTGAAAATTCATTAACCTTGATTTTCATCAGCCGAGCAGCCGCAAAATGGCCACCCTCGTGCACAATTATTATCAATTCAAAAAACAGAATTGCTATTATAACGGGATAAACCGTGTTCCAAACCGAGCTTAAGGACACCTAATCGCCTCACGATATATTTTAGTTTTTATAATTTTCTGTTACAAATTCCCTTGCGGCTCTGTCTGCCTCAAGCACATCCGCAAGATTAAATTTTTGCTTACTGTGTGCTGCAAGCATAGCCTCTTCATTAAGATATGCAATATCGGTGAATTTAATTTTACCGGCGAGAAAAAGCTTAACGCTTTCTTCGTTTGCTCCGTTTGCAGCGGCAGGATAAAGACCGCCCATGTCAATTGCTTTTTTGCAAACATCAATGCATTTAAAGGTTTCATAATCAGGCTCAAAGAAAGTGAGTTTGCCGTAATCGGCAAGTGAAAGCGGAGCAACCGGGCTGGGCTCTCTTTCGGGATAAGTAAGTGCATATTGAATGGGAATTCGCATATCCGGCACACCAAGCTGAGCAATCATTGAATTATCCTGATAAACGATTGCGGAGTGAACTACAGACTCGCGATGAACAACTATTTCAATATCTTCATTAGGCATATCAAAAAGCCACTTAGCCTCAATAAATTCAAGGCCTTTATTCATCATTGTAGCAGAATCTATGGTTATTTTTGCACCCATGTCCCAATTCGGGTGCTTTAAAGCATCTGCGGCGGTTACATTTTCAAGCTCGGAAAGCTTTTTTCCGAAAAACGGACCGCCGGATGCCGTTAATATAATTTTCTTTATTGCCTCTTTTCGGGGACTTCCTTGCATTGCCTGAAAAATTGCAGAATGCTCACTGTCTACCGGCAGAATCGAAACACCGTTTTCCTTTGCAAGATCCGTAACCAAACGGCCGCCGGCAACAAGAGTTTCTTTATTTGCAAGAGCAATTGTTTTTTTTGCTTTTATAGCTTCCAGCGTCGGCTGCAATCCAATCATTCCAACCACGGAATTAAGCACGGTGTCTGCCCCATCATAAACAGAGCATTCAATCAGCCCATCCATTCCGGAAACAACCTTCACATCCGTATCTGCAACTCTCACCTTGAGTTCCTTGGCAGCCGACTCACTCATCATACAAGCCATCTCCGGCTTAAATTCACGAATTTGTGCTTCAATTTTATCAACACTTGAATTTGCCGTAAGGCATTTTACTTTATAGCCATGCATACGGCATACATCAAGCGACTGAGTTCCTATTGAGCCCGTTGAGCCCAGCAAAGAAATATTTTTCATGGTTATTCACCTCATAATCAGCAAAATGCAATAAGTGCGATTGAATATGTAACGGGAATAGTAAAGAGCACCGAATCAAATCTATCCATAACTCCGCCGTGGCCCGGGAAAATTTTACCAAAGTCTTTCACGCCGAAATTACGCTTCAAAACGGAAGCACTTAAATCGCCCATCATGCCCATAAAGGACACGGGAATTGAGCAAGCCAAAAGAACGGTGGCTCCGAATACATCAAGAGAAGCAGCTGCAACCTTGTTATAAATCACAAAAGCAACTGTATTTAAAATTAACGCAAATACTATACCGCAAGCTGCGCCCTCAATGGTTTTTTTAGGGCTGATATTCGGGCTCATTTTTGTTTTACCGAATGCCATGCCGCCAAGCTGAGCACCGCTGTCTGTGCCGAGAGCGCAAATAAGAGCATAAAAAATAAGATAAATACCAAACTGCTCGTTAACAAACATATCACGAAGCCTTACGAAAACAGAAAAGCCAAAAGGCACTATTATGCTTGCAAAAACGGAAATTGCAATATCCTCAAATTTGGTGTGCGAATAGCCCTTAAGCATGGCAAGCAAATAAACAAGAACAACGGCTATTATAAACACAATATTCGGAATTGCCTGAATAATCGGTCCCCACGTGTTTGCCGACACAAGCGGCTCAAGCACCTTTGGACTTGCAAAAAACGGAAAAACAGCAGCAACTGCTGTGCCGAAAACAAGAATAAATTTATTTGAAACCTTTGCACACTTCATGATTTCATTTGCGGCAACAGCACTTAAAAACGCAATAACTGCCACAAAAAGCGGCGTATTTATTTGCCAAACAACAATTGCAAGCAATGCCAAAAGCACAACCGCAGTTATAACTCTTTGCTTCATAATTTATCCTCCGAATCTGCGATTTCGCTTTTCAAACTCCGAAAGCGCAGCATATAAATCTTCATTTTTAAAATCGGGCCACAGCACATCGCTGTACCAAAATTCACTGTACGCGGCCTGCCAAAGCAAGAAATTTGAAAGGCGTTCCTCTCCGCTGGGCCTAATAATCAAATCGCAATCGGGTGAAGTATACATCTTTGAGCTGATGTCATCCTCGGTAACGGTTGTTTTACCTTCTGCAATCAAAGAATTCACTGCAGAAACGATTTCCTGCCTGCCGCCGTAATTAACGGCAAGATTGACCGTTGTGCCTTTTCTGGACGCAGTTTCCTGCTCTGCATCGGCCATAAGAGCCAAAAGTCTTTCGTCTATGCCCTCTTTTTCACCGACGAATCGCATCTTCATATCGCCGCTTGCCTGCAAATCATTTTTTGCCTCTATCAAATAATCATAAAAGAGGCGCATAATGGCGTTTACTTCTTCCTGAGGTCTTTTCCAATTTTCAGTTGAAAAAGCATAAAATGTTACTTCCTTAATTCCGAGTTTGCCGCACTCCTTGGCAATTTTTTTAAAAACCTCTGCGCCGGCCTTATGGCCCGCAGTGCGTGGCAAACCTCTTTTTTTTGCCCATCTTCCGTTTCCGTCCATAATAATGCCAAGGTGATTCGGAAGAACAGAAAAGGCAACATCCGCAGACTTTTGCTTTTTACCGAATAATGCCATATTTATCTCCTTAAAAAACAAAGCGGCGGGCGTAAATTATGCACCCGCCGTTGAAATATACTGTTTTATTAAAACGGCAGGCAAAATGCCTAATAGCATTTTGCACATCAGATGGAGAGAATTTCCTGCTCCTTCTTCTTTTCCATTTCATCGGTTTGCTTAATATAGCTGTCTGTTATATCCTGTAGCTTTTTTTCACCGTCTTTCATTTCGTCTTCGCTGATTTCGCTGTTTTTCTTAAGCTTTTTAACATCATCCATAGCATCACGACGAACATTTCTGATTGCAATTTTCGCTTCTTCGGAGCGTTTTGCAATATCTTTAACGAGTTCTTTACGGCGCTCTTCTGTAAGCGGTGGGAAAACAAGGCGGATAACTTTACCGTCATTAGAAGGGTTAATTCCGATATCCGAAGTATTGATAGCCTTTTCGATTTCCTTTAAAGTTGACATATCCCAAGGCTGAATCATAAGCATTCTCGGCTCCGGAACGCTGACTGCCGCCATTTGATTTATAGGAGTAGGTGTTCCGTAATAATCAACGCTTACACGATCAAGAACGGCAGGATTTGCTCTGCCTGCACGAACGGATTTATAATCTCTTTCAAGACTGTCGAGACATTTTTCCATTTTTGATTTTGTTTTATCGTATATTTCCTGCATTTCTGCATCCTTTCTGCCTAACGGCTGCGGATAAATTTTTAATTTTATCGTTTTGCTTTATTTTCAAGTTAATGTGAACAATCAGTTTTCTACAGTTGTGCCGATATTTTCACCGTTAACAACGGAAATAATATTATCGGGATTATCAAGGTTAAACACAATGATAGACATATCATTATCCTTGCAAAGCGAAAATGCCGTGGAATCCATAACCTTAAGATCCCTGTTGATAACTTCCTTAAACGAAACGTGATCATATTTAACGGCATCTGAATATTTGTTTGGATCCTTGTCAAAAACACCATCTACATTAGTTGCTTTAAGAAGTGCATCGGCATTCATTTCAACACTGCGAAGGGCAGCAGCTGTGTCTGTTGAAAAGAACGGGGAGCCCGTGCCGCAGCCGAAAATAACTATTCTGCCTTTTTCGAGATGGCGAATTGCTCTGTTTCTGATATAAGGCTCTGCAATTTGGCGCATTTCAATAGCTGTTTGAACACGAACATCTGCACCGAGCTGCTCAAGGGCATCGCAAAGCGCAAGCGCATTCATAGCGGTTGCAAGCATTCCGATATGGTCTGCTCTTGCCCTATCCATACCTTCGCTTGACCTGCCGCGCCAAAAGTTGCCGCCGCCGACAACTATTGCCACCTCAACACCGAGATCCGAAACTTTTTTTACTGATTTGCAAATTTTAACAACGGTATCGTTATCAATACCGCTTTGTTTTGAACCGGCAAGCACCTCGCCGGATAATTTAAGCAAAATTCTTTTATAAACTGTGCTCATACATTAACCCCCAATTTCATTATTTATATAATAATATATTTTAATAATAAAGTAAAGAACATTAAGAAAAAAGGCGGTAAAAATTTACCGCCCTTTAATAATTATGTTATTTAATTACCGCCAATCAGTTTATTTGAATCACACATAAGAATCGAGTAATCACGCACATTTACATATCCGTCATTATTAACATCATAGAGATAGCCATTCTCGATTTCAGCCGTTTTCTTGTTGAAATAATTGCCGGACATTGCGGGAAGCACCTTTGTTACCGTAGCATTTGTTACCGTGTTGCATTTTGAGCAAGTATATGAAAACGAAAGTGCTGCAATATTTATTCCGGAATAATGATAATCATGAGCATAAGGCAAGATTTCTTCAATTTTAAGCGAGCAGTGCCTGCAAGTGCCGGTTGCCTTACCCTGTTCTGTACAGCTGGGTTCCTTCAAAACGGTATAATCATCAACACCGTTAATATCGTGGCCGAGTGCATCAATAGATGTTGTTTTCACATTGCCGCAGACGGTGCAGGTTTGAGTTGCCGTGCCTTTTTCCGTGCACGTAGGCTTTTTGGTAACTGTTTGCTCACCATAACTGTGACCCTTGGCAGGAATAATTTGCGGAGTGTCTGTTTTTCCGCAAACATTGCACTGCCTTAATGATGAACCGGGGCGTGTGCATGTTGCCTCAGTGACTCTTGTTTCATAATATCCCTCTACCCACTCATTATGCACAATCTCCGTGCGAACATTGCCGCAAACAGAGCAAGTGTATTCTGTTGTGGTGTGGCCGTTATCAGAAGTTTCATTTTTAGTTATTGTTTCATTATGACCCGTTGCGGGAATTGTTTTTTGAACTGTTTGATTACAGCTTGTGCAGAAGCCTTCTGCAATTCCGTCTTCTGTGCAAGTGGCAGGCTTAATAATATTGTAAGTTTCAACAGAATGCTCTGCCTTTTGAGGAATTTGGGTTTTTTCAACTTTACCGCAGCCTTCTACATTACAGGTTTTTGTGGTAAAGCCGTATTTAGTGCAGGTTGCGGTTGAGGTTTGCGTATAATATCCGCTTACCCAGGCATTATGGGTTATTTTAGTTTGCTCTGCATTGCATTTAACGCCGTTTACAATTCTTGTGCAAGCTTGGTATTCATAAAGATGGCCGTTAGTTTTTGTTTGATCGTTTGTTTCAACCGTTGCATAACTGTGGCCGAGAGCTTCAATTGGCACAACCTCAAGTGTTTCGCCGCATTGATCACAAACAATTTTCTTTTCGCCCGGCTCGGTGCATGTTGCCTCTTTGGTAACAACCTCAGAGCTGCTTACATGAGCACAGGGATCTAAAGACACGAATTCATAATTACTATCTGTGTTTGTTTCAACAAATGTTTGAGTGGTAGACCTTGAATGGCCGTGGAATGTTATTTTATGCTGACTTCCGGCAAAGGGATTATCTGCAACAAGACCGTTAAATTGGCAATTTGCATTATTAACGGTTACATCGATCAACCCATAATTATTAGCAAACGAGCGAAGCTCAACGGAGGATATTTTCTCCGGAAGCTCTATTTTGGTAAAATTACACTTATAAAATGAATACTGGCTTATTTTAGTTATTTTTTTGCCAAATTCAACACTTGAAACTCCGGCACCGTAAAAAGCATAACTTCCGGTTTCGGTCATTCCGTCGCCGTAAACAACCTTTGTAAGATTAGTGCAATCCTTAAAAGCATAAAAACCTATTGAGGTTAAGCTGTTTGGAAAAACAACCTGAGTCAGAGCCTTACAGCCTTCAAAAGCATTCATAGAGATTGCGGTAAGCGATGATGAAGGAAAGGTAACGGATTTCAAAGCGGTCATATTTGAAAAATTATAGTTTCCGATTTTTGTAACGCCTTCCTGAATAACAACAGAAACACACTTTGATTTATATTCATACCACGGTGCTCTGAGAACTGCAGCGGTTGAATCAGCATAATTCTTAATTGCGCCCGTTCCTGAAATGGTTAGCACATTTGTGCTTACATCATAAGAATAATTAACCTTGGAGCCGGTAGCGCCACAGCTGCCGCTTGTTGCAGCGGAAACAACAGAAACAGATGTGCCGCAAAGCATCGTGAAAGAAAGCGCAAGCGCCATAAAAAACGATATTGCTTTTTTTAATACTTTCATAATTCTACCTTTCTTCCGAGCCTGCAAGGCAAAAAGCAAGCATTGCCTTGATTAAAACGGATAGCTGACTCAGAAAACGAATAAATTTAACCGTATAAATTTTAACACAAATTCATTTTATTGTAAATATATATTTAGTGATATTAAACAATATACGGTAACAAACCGAGGCATTTTCCGGGAAATATGACTTTAAGGTTCAAATAGAATATTTCGGCAAGGCGTAAGTTTGCACGCCGAAATTCAAAGCCGCCTCCCCTCTTGAGCAAATTCTTTAACCTAGCTACACAATAAATATGTTTGTAATTGCCACGGGTTATACAAACTCCCTGCATTCTTGACCGTGCATAAAATTCATGATATGATTTATTTATCAAGCCTTACATAAAACGTCTTACAATATATTGCCAAAAAAGGCGCAGTATCGGTTTTAATTACAAAGAAGCGCCGGATTCAAAAGACGAAACGAAATATTTTAATAAAGGAGATAATTCTGTTATGTATGAAAAAATGAATAAACTTGTCAGAGACAATATACCCAATATAATTAAACAAACCGGAGATAAACCCGATTTTGTGATTCTTGATTCCAATGACTACTACACTGAATTAAAGAAAAAGCTTACAGAAGAAGTAAATGAATTTAATGATTCAGACGAAATTATAGAATTATGCGATGTTGTTGAGATAATAAGCGCCATTTTGGATTACAAGAACATCGGCGGCGAAGAATTTGAAAAAATGCGTTGCGCTAAAAACAAAGCCAACGGCAAATTTGAAAAAAGAATATTTCTTAACGGCGTTGATAGAATGTTGTAACCACAAGAACATTTAACGGTGCACCTAAATACAATTAAGTGATTGTTTAAGAAAACTGTATCGTAGAAAAATTATAAGCGAATTTGCAAATTTTATCATTTCGTTAATTGAACAACCATGCAACAAAGATCCCTCTATGCAGAAAAATGCCATATAGGGATTTTTTATTAAAAGAAGTTAAGAAATATAAGCTGCTGCAAAATTAAATCATAAAAAATCAATAATCGAAAAGCCTGAAAAACACAGCCGAGAATACGAATTCGGTAAAAAATTACGATTTCAAATACAGATAAAGCTATCGCCATTCGGCTTATCATAACAAGCAAGAATGCACGATATTTACGCTTTCTGATTTTTTGTTTCTGTTTAACGATTACATTTTCAGATTTAATACAGCAATGCACGTGAAAATTATGCTGTTGCAAGGCAACAATAAAAAGCTTAATCATCATAATAAGTAACTTCAAATTCAACTTAAATTTATTCACTTAAAATTAGTATTAAAAGCAATGAAATTTAAATCAACTAAGTAAAATACCACATAAAATAAACTATAAAGCTATTAAATCAATATGGTAGCAGTGACCGAACGCAAATGCAACTTTTACCGCATAGTTACGCTATTTTTAACGCCATGAAAATGCTGTGTAATGCAATTTTAATATAACTTAAATTAAGCCCGGCTTAATTTGTGTGAGTTTTCAAATTGCTGTTTGAATTTTAAAAAAAAGCATGTGCCCACCAAAAACAAGTTTTATTAAACAAGCGTGATATTTTCAACATTCCCTGTTGATTGAGATTGCAAAACAAATCACGAAATAATCATATAATCAATTACCGAAACAGGCACTGCAACTATCAAAAATTATCAGCCTCAATAAGCATATTTTTAAATTGTGCACAGACGAAAAAAAAGCTCTTGGCAAAAGCCAAGAGCCTATTCTTAAATATTAAGTTATACTGTACATTGGACTGACCCCTTATAATTATTTAATCAAGAAAATTAACCTTCCGTACATAACGGACCACCTCAACTAATAATTATTAAATCTGTTCAAATGATTATTTAAATCAGTTTTTTATGATTTTAAATCATTAACCTAGAACATCGGAGTTTTTTCCTTTTCAAAAATTTTTATGAAGATATGCTCTTCAAGTTTCAGCAGGAGAAACCGCATTATATATATCATATAAAATTAAATTTTTACCACGCCTGAGTATTCGTTATTGGGTTCCTGCGATAACTTGTTAATTGCTTTTAAAGCTTGTGCCCGCCGTGCTGATTTCAGCAACTCTGTTCGACACCAAATCCGTTATACTACCCGAATACCTTGCAGGCGTTTGTCTGACCAGGTTCTACATCCATTGGACAAAGCCTCCTTTACTTAAATTCCGGGAACTTAACTCGGCTGATTTTTGCACTTGCCTTTCACATTCGGCTGACTTCATACATCATTAAGCCATTTAGGTTTGAATCATAACTAAAATCGTCGTAATAACAAGTGAACAAGCTGTGCTTTTATGATAGGATTTCGCTTGAGCTTTTAGCTCTGCGATTTACCAACCATCCTTAAGTTCATCTACATAATAGCATGGATTTTATTGTTTGTCAATAGTTTTTTTCAACATTTTTATTATTTTTTGTATCTTTTTACTATATAAGATTACTATTGACGAAAAAGGTGTTACATATTATAATATACTTACTTATTAAAGGAGGCCACGCAGATGAGCGAAAACGAAAACTACGAGCCGGATATCATTTCCGTTACCGATGATGACGGCAATGAATTATTATTTGAATTGCTTGAAAGATACGAAAGTGACAACGGTGTTTATGTTGCAATAACAGAATACAGAGATGACGCCGAAGATATTGTTGAAGCCGATTATGAAGTTATTATTCTTAAGGTTGCCGAAGAAAACGGAGATGAATACCTTGAAGAAATTGAGGATGAAGCCGAATACAACGAAATTTCGGAAATTCTTATGAACAAAATAGAGCAGCAATACGATGTGGAATATTACGACCCAACAGAGCAATAATATATAATATAGAAAAACAAATAAACATTCTGCGCATCTCGACAACCGAAGGTTTAAATAACCCTAACAAGTATATTAAAAGGGATCCGGGCTCGCATTACGGGTATGCAGACCTCCCGCTAAGGCGGAAGCTGGGAGCACAAAATAATGCGGACGGAACCCACCTGCGTAAGAGAGCAGGTTATCTTCAGCCTTCGGCGGATGTGCGGATTTTAAGAAAGCAGTGCAGCAGCACTGCTTTTTATTTTAAAGAAATTTAAATGATTAAAAACTTGATTTAAGATTTTGTGCAACACAGAATGCTTAAATCAAAACCAACACAACCGTAAAAAAATTATAGATCTGAAGAAATATTTACGCATGAATTTTATGTATTAAATATGCTTTAAGCAATGATTATTATAAAAAGTTGTTTTCAAAATTCATTTAACTTTGATGAAAATAACCGAATAAAATGAAAAGCAGCCCCTCTTTGAGGGGCTGCTGTGTTTTGGATTTGCGTTATGCGAAGA
>UQDL01000007.1 GCA_900539775.1 uncultured Anaerotruncus sp.
CACGAAAGGTCGGTGGGGTGTGCATTTCGTATCAGAATAGGTCACTACTTTCATAACTGGACACCAATTTTGATACTATGCGTATCTTGATTGGTGTCCAGTTTCTTTTTATAAAGTCCTTGATTTGCAAGGCTTTTTCGATACATAAACAAAATAGAAAAATTCACAAGTAAATGATATAATTTAAAAAAGAGGAAGATTTTTTTGAATTTAGTGACGTATGACACATTTTCCCCGTCTATTAGGGTGAAAGGCTTTAATACTAAGGGAAGGAGGAGAAACCTATGGATGATAAGCAGATAGTAGATTTATATTGGGAGCGCTCCGAAACTGCTATATCTGAAACTTCAAAAAAATATGGAAAGTATTGCAGATACATAGCCTTTAATATTCTTCGTAATGACGAGGACAGCGAGGAATGTGTAAATGATACTTATTTAAGAGCTTGGAACAGCATACCGCCTAACCGTCCATCTGTCCTAAAAACTTTTTTAGGGAAGATTACTCGCAACTTATCTTTGGACAGGTACGAACTGCTCAATGCAAAGAAACGTAATGACGGGCAAATGCCATTGATTTTTGATGAAATACAAGAGTGCATACCATCGTTGGATAGTACAGAAAACATTGTTGAAGAAATTGCTCTAACAGATATTCTCAACCGCTTTCTTTCTTCCCTGTCATTGGAACAGCGAAAAATCTTTATGAGAAGATATTGGTATTTATCGCCCATTAAAGAAATTGCAACGGAATATGGTATGAGCGAGAGCAAAATCAAGATGTCATTATTTCGTTCAAGGAACGAACTTAAAAAATTGTTAGAGAAAGAAGGTATCTCTGTATGAAAGAAAAGAAACTTTTAAGGGCATTGGGAAATGTCGATAATCAGTATATTAAGGAGGCTGAACCTATGAAAAAAACAAGTAGAATAACTAATCGGCAAAAATGGGTTTCTGTTGCTGCTTGCTTCGTACTCGTTGCTGTGATTGGAGTGGGAGTTTTTCAAAGCAATCTGTTTGGTACAAAAAACGATATTGCCACGCTGAATGGTGGAGAAACAATTACTTTTGTTAAAAATGACTTATCACCATCTTCAATTAACTTAAATGTAACAACAAGACCTTTGAGCGATGCTGAGATTGAAATGCTTTTTTCAGACTTGCCTGTTACCGCAGATGCTTACTTTGATGCTGACAATCATAATATTCTGGGTTTTGAGGGAAAAATTGGTGATACAAGAATTGTAGTATCTAAACAGGGTGTAAATCTATTAGATACTACCATTGATGGAAATACAATCACTTCAAGTGTAGACGGCGTTGATATCAATGCAGGATATTTCATAACAAAGTCAAATAGTCAAGGCATCAAAACCGTAATATATTATGCAACCTTTGATATGGGAGAGAACACTATTTATGTAGAGTATTCTGGCGTTGAAAATGAAAGTGAAACTGTAAAAAACAACTTGGTAGACACAATTTTGAAGTTGATTGAGAACGGTGCATTTGATTTGAGCCAAATCCAAGAATAATCTGCAAATTTCATATACTAAGAACTTGGTGGATACCTATTCCTATGCGCATGAAAGACGGTAGTACAGTTGCACTTTTTAACGAAAGGCACACCTTTTAACGATTTATACGAGGGGTGTGCATTTGGTATCAGAATTGGTCACTACTTTCACTATAGGACACTAAAAATGATGTAATTTTTAGTGTCCTACTTTTTTGCCTAAAATCTTGTAAATAAAGGCTTTTCAGCGTTTGTTGATGTTTTTGTATTATCAGCAGACGCTGTTTTTATATTCGGTTTACTACGAAAATGCCTAATTGTTGCACTCAGTGAAAATCAATAATATTAAACGCATTGAATAAACAATTTCACAATGATATAATAATTTTATATTTATTTATTATGCGAGGGTTTTTATGAAAATAGTAAGTTGGAATTGTAACGGAAAATTCAGAGAAAAATTTTCTGTTCTTCAAAAACTGGATGCTGATATTTATGTAGTGCAAGAATGCGGAAATCGTCGCCGAGAAAGAACGGCTTAAATCGGGACGAACGGTAAGGTAATTATTCAGACAACCGCCACAGGAAAATCTGTGGCGGCTGCTTGTTTGGCTTTCAAAAATTGAGCTGCTGTAAACAAAGAAGAGAAGTGGTAATTATAAATCGCAACCATTTTGCCATGAAAAATCGTAACAATAGTCTTGAAAAAATTATGTAATTATGATAGAATTCATATAGAATTATTTTAACAATGGGGTGTAATTCTTATGAATTATGAAAAAATTATCGTTGAATTGCTTTCAAGGATTCAAACTTTGGAAGAAAAGGTCGACCTGTTAATGAGCAATCAAGGTCAAGAAAACACGGTAAAAGCGCATGACGAAATCGTCGCTAATGTTGTCAAGGTAAAAACCAAAGATATCCGTGAGTATATCGAAGCTCAAAAAGAAGAGGCCAGAAGCAGAGGTGAGGAATTTATAGTGTTGAGAGCAAGTAATCTTCACCGCATTAACAAACTAAGAAACAGCATGCCTATGGTCTGTAACGCAATGAGGCAATGTATGGGTGATAATGATATTGTACTCCATGAAACCCCAAGCGGATATTCCTCTTCGCTTGAAATACAGTATATGCTTTGAGGAGAGTTTGAAAACAACAAAGAAAACAGAAATGCGAGCGGGATTGTTTATCGGAGGCGTTCTGTTTGTCCTAATAAGAGGAATATTTTTTAAAAACAAATGTTGAGGTAATGTTATGAACAATGATGCTATTTGGAATAATATCAGACACTGTGAAGGCGAGACATTCAAAACCGTTCGAGGGGTTGAATTTCAATATGCAGTCTATAATGACTATATCCTTATAAACGATGATAAAAAGCGTAAGATAACAAAAGATGCGGTGAAAAAAACATTGTTTATTGTAAATCCCACTCCCGCCAAAATTCAGAAAGCAGGCATGTGGGGTCCTTCTTACATATACGGTATAATCGCAGATAATCGCATAGTTTAGACTTACATCAAAGCAATGGCGACTCTTATGATTTGGCATCGCTTTTTAGCTCACAAAAATCTAAGAAAAAGTAATTTTCAATCCACATTTGTTTATGTGTCGTTGCCCTATTGCAACACATTTCAGCGGAAAAATAAAGAGCCGAAACAGGCGTGTGTAAGGCTTTGCTAAAGATTTGCGGAAAGGTCATAAATGACCGTGGCAGAGGCTGAAAGAAAAAGGTTGGGACCCTTGTGCTGTTTGTAATCCGTAAAAATTGTTTTATTTATGTGTGGTCACATTTTCAAGTGCAGGGTCACATTTTGGGACAGGTGGTCACATTGTATCAAATATGCTGTACAAAGACACAGGGGGTATGTTTGAAACATATCCCCATTTGTTTTAAAAATGCTTGTTTTTGGCTTAGTTATGCGGTATTTGCTTTTTGGAGTTTTTTAAACACCATTTTCAAATTGCATTCAAATTAACTCAAATTGCATTCATTTTTTCTCTAATAGGTAGAATTTGTCTTTTTGAAGTTACAAAAAAACTGCTGTATTTTTGTAACCGCTAATTTTTAAATTCAACTTGTTTTTTTGGTGTTTTCAATAAAATAAAAAGTGCAGTGGATGATACTGCACTTTGTTCTTCACGGCGGTGCTTGTTAATTCAAGCATCGCTTGTTTTTTTCTATTTGCGGTTATTATCAATTATACTTGACGGTTGCGAAACTCTCGACGAAGCAAGCGAAAAAATAAAAGCGCTTCTAAAGAAACCGAACAATAAATAAAAAAACGCCCCGACAATAAAAGCCGGGGCAGCAAAGCAAACACAATATATAAGCCGCACGGGGTGGTACTTGCCGCCATCCGTCAACCGCTTATATATTGTATTTACAATATATCACATTTAAAACAAAAAGGCAAGAAAAAAAAGAGCGTAACCCCCGAAATAATAGAAAGCAAAGAGGGAAACGCTCCGGAGCTAAGAGAATGTTAAAACCCTTTAGCGTTTGTATTTTAACATTCTTTGAACTCAAATTCAATACAAAAGGAGACAAAAAAGGATGTTATAAGGCATTTGTTTTTACACTATCCGAAAGATAAAAAGAGCGGCATATTTTATGCCGCTCTTTTATTTATAAAATCTGTATCAAGTTAAATAGTTAACACCGAGAACGGCAACACCGAGCACAACAAGGATGGCGCCCGTTATTCTGTTCAGTGTTTTGGCCGGAAGCTTATTTGCAATCAGTGCTGCAATTTGAGCAAAAACAAGAGTGCTTACAACACAGACTGCGAGCGCCTTAATATCAGGCATTCCGCCGATTACAAAATGGCTTACCGAGCCGGTTAGCGCAGTGGCGCTCATAATAAAAACGCTTGTTCCGACTGCGGTTTTTAACTCATACCCAAGCACGGATGTAAGCACCAAAAGCATCATCATTCCGCCGCCTGCGCCGATAAATCCGCATATAAAGCCCACAACGGCTCCGCACGCAACCGAGCGAATTGCTTTTTGCTTTGCGGTGGCACCCAAAAGGCGCCGCTTAGGCTCTGTTACAGGCTTAACAATAAATTTTACGCCGAGCAGCAAGGTCATAAACACCGAAAAATTGCCCATAGTTGTTTTTGGCACCATACTTGCAACATAGCTGCCCACCATAGTGAAACAAAGCACGGAAATCATCATTATGATTCCGTTTTTTATATCAAGATTTTTATTTTTTCCATAAGTTATTGCAGAGGCGGCACTGGCAAGAACATCGCTGGCAAGAGCAATGCCCACTGCAAGATAAGAATCCATGTGAAGAAAAGTTATCAACAACGGGGATATAACCGCAGCTGCGCTCATTCCGGCAAAGCCCGTTCCGAAGCCTGCGCCCAACCCCGCAATTATGCAAATGATTATTTCAAACAAAATTAACGCTCCTTACTTTCAAGCAAAGCGATATTGCTTTTTATTTTTTCCGCCACGCTTTCAACAGCGTCAAATTCGGAATCGGTTATATTCGTCTTTAATGCATCGGCAAAACTTGCCTGCATTTCCCTGCCCTCTTTTACAATCGGAAGTGCTTTTTCGGTTAATACAAGCCTACGTTTACGTCTGTCTGCCTCATCCTCGCAACGGCTTAACAAACCTTTTTTTATGAGCGAATCAACAGCAACGGATGCAATACCGCTTTTAATTCCGCGAATATTGCAAACATCACTTGCCGTGTTATATTGCGGATTATTTGCAAAAAACAGCAGCACATCAAGCCCGGTTTGGTTTAATCCGTTACTGCGACAAATCGGAGCGGAAAGTTCTTGATAAATATTGGAAAGCTTTTTACCAATTGAAATCAAATCAAGCGGATTCATAAAATCACCCTCTTTTTCGGAATTTTATTCTAATTTTAGAATTTCTAATATTGATATTATATTCCTGCCGCACCAAACAGTCAACAAGCAAAAAAGCAAATTAACACAAAATTCACATAACAGCCAAGCATAAAAATTACGCTTGCGCCGCACGATATGCGTGTGATAGTATATAATCAGAATATTGCAATGTGAAATTAAAACTAAAGACAGTATTGGAGAGTAAAATATGAATCGAGATCAACTTTTAGAATTATTTGGCAATGAATCTATATCCGGCAAAAGGATTACACTTCATGTTCTCACCCCCGGCAACACTGATTTACTCTTAAACTATACATACGGCACATTAAATACTTCCGAAGAATTTTCGGTTCTTATGAAAAACGAGTTTATGAAAACACTTAATGACAAATATAAGGTTCACTTTCTTATTTATTCTGAATGTGGTGATTTTATAGGATATACAGAACTGAAAAATTTTGACGAAACACCCGAAATAGGCATTGATTTGGCTGAAAAGTATCAACGCAACGGATATGGATTCGAGACCTGCCGATTGCTTATAAATAAACTGTTTGAAAAAACAAATTACGAATACATTTCTTACAACACATTCAGATATAATAAAGCAAGTATTGCACTTGCAAAGAAGCTCCGTGCCTCATACATCGGCTGCATTAGCACATTTGATGTACTGAAAACGCCGAAAATTTCAAATGACGCAAAGGCTGAAACGGAACAATTTGATATACTTCAATATAGAATTTACAAATAAATTCGCTTAATTTCAAAACAAAGTACTTTTTTCGTGTGGCAATATGCCGTTTATATTATAATCCGGCCTATGTAACCATCATAAAAATTACGCTTGCGCTGCACGATATGCGTGTGATAGTATATAATCAGAGCATTGCAATGTAAAAATCGCATTCGGGCCGTGCCCGACAAATGCAAATTGAAGCTCACTTGGGGGTAAATATGAAACAAAACAAATTTACAAAGCTGCTCGCCGTTTTTTTGGCATGCGCACTTATTGCCTGCACTTTTACCGGATGCACCGGTCACGGCAAAAAAATCATGAGCCAAATATACGGTCTCTACAACAACTTGGCGCTTGGCGGCACGGTTACAAGCCAAGACGGAAAAACATCATCAACATTTAAACTCAGCGGAAAAGCAGAAGAAACAAAATATGCCACAATTGATTTGGGCAAGGAAACTGATTTTAACACGGTTGTGCTTAAAGAAAGCGGATCAAAGATTGCTCTGTTTGAAATCTATGGCAGCAACAGTGCAGACAGCGATTATGACTTTCTTTATCAAAGCGACTGCATTGAAGGCGGCCACACCTGCTTTTTGGGTGATGTAAGCTACCGTTATTTACGCATTTTTGTTAACATGGCAAGCGGAAATTTCAAACTTACCGGCGCCGAGGTTTATAATATCAAAAGCGACAAAGCAAAGAATTTAAGAGTAAACACCTATCTTGTGGCTGCAAACATAAATGAAAACACCGATTTTTCAATGCTTGACGGAGTTACGGACATAATAATGTTTGGCACGGCAAAGTTTGATAAATTAGGAAACATTATTTTTGTTGACGACAGCGGCAACACAATTTCGGAAGATATTTATGCACAAAAGGTGGAAATGCTCAAAAAGGCTGTTGGCAACAGAAAAATAAATCTGATTTGCGACATTGCAATGCCCTATAATGACAACAATGCGGACATTATTTCAATGCTGAGTGAAGAAAATGTCGGCAACACAATTGCAAGCATTAAAGCTTTTGTGGAAAAATACGGTTTTGACGGATATGACATGGATTATGAATTTCCGAATTCAAAAAAAGAATGGAAGCTTTTCAACTCATTTTTAAGGCAGCTTGATTCGGCAATTCCGGATAAAATCATTTCGCTTGCGATTGCACCTTGGGATTTACAGTTTGACGATGATGTTATTGAAATCATAGACCGTGCAGAGGTTATGCTTTATGACATGTTTACTGCACACGGCTATCATGCAACATTTCCGGTATCGGTTAACGGCATAAACAAAATGCTTGAAGGCGGTTTTAAAGCAGAGCAGCTTGATTTCGGCGTGCCGTTTTATTCAAGACCGACAGATCGCCATGCATATTGGGGAGATTACAGCCAATACGAAAACAAGCTTGACAGATTTACAAATTTATTCTATTACAACGGATTTGATCATGACGGAGCACCGATGACAGCACCGCAATATTTAAATTCGGCGCAAATGATAGCAGACAAAACCGCATTTGCAATTGATGCGGGGCTTGGCGGAATTATGATTTGGCACATGACCTGCGATTTGCCTTATGACAATGAGTTTTCGCTCTTTAAATCTATAAATGACACAAAAACTGCAAAACAATAAAAAAACAATCTATTCTATTTTAAATATTAAAATAATTGTTGCACGCACACTCTTTTTGTGATATTCTTGATATATTCTATTTACAATTGCGAAAGAGAGGCTAATTTATGTTTTTACTCTTAGGCACTGTTGCCGCACTGATTATCAGTGCCGTTCAGATCTTTGCTTTTTGCAGAGAGCGCTCGGCAGGCAAATGCATTCATATGGTTATAAAGAATGTGTTTGTTATTAACCTTATCGCCGTGTTCTTCCAAAAATATGTGCTCAAATATAAGCACTTTTTTGTGTGGACCGGCGGCTACAAACCCGCTTCATTTGTTAAATTTTTCATAATTGCGTTTTTAGTTGGCATTATTTTGCTTGGCATTTATGCATTTGTGTATAAATACATCACATTTGAAAGCGAAACTCCCAAGAAAAAGGGCGCAAGAGCATTAAAGCTTATAAGCGTTATTCTGTTTTGCCTCGGCAGCCTCTGCTTTGTGGGCACCGTTTGGGGCAAAGGCTCTTACGGCGATGTTACGGCAGACCAGCTTTTAATCAACCTGCTTTCACCGGCAGGCGGCGCAGACAGCGGAGTTTATCTTGAGGGCATTGAAGGCCTTGTTTATCCCACCATGCTGCTCACATCGGTTTTCTGCCTTTTTGTTTATTCAAACTTCAAGCTTGTTTATCACGGTATTAAAAAGAATATTACATTCTTTAACGATCTTGTTCACAGAATAATCAGCTTTATTCTTGCACTTGCAATGCTTGGCGGCGGAATCGGCTACGGTGTTAAAGAATTTAAGCTTAAGCAGCTTTACAATGCATATATTGCAAAATCGGATTTTATTGAGGCAAACTACAAGGATCCGCGCACCACGAAGATGACCTTCCCGGAGAAGAAAAGAAACCTTATTCATATCTACCTTGAATCAATGGAAAACAGCTATCTTTCCAAGGATCTCGGCGGTTATATGGATACAAACCTTATTCCAAAGCTGACAGAGCTTGCATATGAAGGCTACACTTTCTCGAATAACGACACAAAATTCGGCGGCCCGCTTAAAGCAACAGGCACTCAATGGTCTGTTGCATCAATGGTTAATATGACAACCGGATTGCCGATGAAAGTGCCGGCAGAACCTAATGCATACGGTTCACCCGGAAACTTCTTCCCCGGCGCATACAACCTTGGCGACATTTTGCATGACCAAGGCTACGAGCAAACAGTTATGTTTGGCGCAGATGCAAACTTTGGCGGACTTTCATACTATTATCATGATCACGGCAATTACAAAATCATGGATTACGGCTATGCAAAGCGTGAAGGCTTAATTCCTCCCGACTACAAAGAATGGTGGGGCTATGAGGATGATAAACTTTACGAATTTGCAAAAGACGAAATTACAAGGCTTTATGAAACCGGCAAGCCGTTCAACTTTACAATGGAAACGGCAGACACTCATCGCCCGGGCGGATATTTAAGCAAGAATGCATCCACACCGTTTGGCGACCATTATTCAAATGCCATTTTCTACAGCCAAGACGAAACATATAAATTCGTTGAATGGATTAAGCAACAGCCGTTTTATGAAAACACCACTGTTATTTTAATCGGCGACCATTTAAGCATGGATACAGATTTCTTTGAAAACTTTGATCCCGATTATTTAAGAACTCAATTCAACGTTATTTTGAATCCTTCACCCGATTTGAACACTTCTAAATCCAAATTTACAGACAGAGAATGGGCAAACTTTGATATGTTCCCCACTATTCTTGCCACAATGGGTGTTAAAATTAAGGGTGACAGACTCGGCATCGGCACAAATCTTTTCTCAGACACTCCAACTGTTTTTGAGGAATACGGTGTTGAACACACAAACACTGAGCTTGAAAAGAAGAGTGAATTTATGAACAGCACAATTCTTTTAAACACCGAAGAAGGCGAAAATGCGACGGAAACAACATCGCAATTGCCTAAGCCGGGCAAAAAAGCTTCTTAAACCTTATAAGAGAGTTTAATTTAAGCAAAAATCTGCGGCGCACCGAGGCAAAACGGTGCGCCGCTTTTATTCTAAAAGGCACAAATTATGAAAATACTTATTGATGCAGACGGCTGCCCCGTTACAAAGCTTGCCGTTAAGCTTGCAACGGAGCGCGGTATTTCAGCCATTATTGTTTGCGACACAAGCCATGAATTTTCAATAGACGGCGCAGAAACGATAACAGTTTCAAAAGGGGCGGACAGTGCCGATTTTGCCTTGGTTAATAAGGCAGAAAACGGCGACATTATTATTACTCAAGACTACGGGCTTGCAGCAATGGCACTTGCGAAAAGAGCAAATGTAATTACGCAAAACGGTCTTATTATAAATAATTTTAACATAGACAGCCTGCTTTATTCACGCCACATGGCAAAGAAAGCCCAACGAAGCGGAAAGCACCTTAAAGGCCCTTTAAAAAGAACAAAAGATCAAGATGAGGCATTTGAAAAAGCTTTGATTGCGCTTTTAAATAAAAACTGCACTTGATATATGCAAAATAAAAATATATAATTAAACCAAACACATCAGTTAGGAGAACAGAATATGAAAGTAAGATTACCCAAACACAAAGAATTTTTAATTAAATTTGCAGACGGATATGACAAAGCCGATGAAGCATGGGATGAACTTAACAAAATAGTTAAAGATTATTCCGTGGACGGCAAATCAATATATTCAGACAGCTTTATAGCAGATAACGAAGACAAGGTAAAAGCTCTTCAGGAAAAATATGAATTCACATACGAGATCATAGAGAAATAAGGAATACTATGGAAAAGAAAAAGGTTTATGCAGTTGCAACCGCACATTTAGACACTGTGTGGCGATGGAATTTGGCAACAACTATAAAAGAATATCTGCCAAATACACTTGAGCAAAACTTTAATTTAATAGAAAAATACCCTAATTACAAATTTAATTTTGAAGGTGCATTCAGATATGCGCTTGCAGAGGAATACTATCCAAAGCACTTTGAATATCTTAAAGAACTTATCAAAAGCGGAAAATGGAATGTTGCGGGCTCAAGCTATGAAAACGGAGATGTAAACATTCCCTCTCCCGAAGCACTGTTCAGAAATATTATTTACGGCAATGGCTATTTCAAAGAAAAATTCGGAAAAGAAAGCTGCGATATTTTTCTGCCCGATTGCTTTGGCTTTGGATACGCATTGCCAAGCATAATGAAGCATGCGGGTTTAAAGGGATTTACAACCCAAAAATTGAGTTGGGGATCGGCTTACGGAGTGCCGTTTGATTTGGGACTTTGGCAGGGCGTTGACGGCTCAAAGGTTTACGCCTGCCTTAACGCACAATCATATCGCTACAAATTCAGCGGCGACATCAGAGGCGATATTTCCGTTATAAATAAAATAACGCAAAACGCTTTTGAAAGCGGAATACCGCAAACCTTGCATCTTTACGGCACAGGCGATTGGGGCGGCGCTCCCACGGAGGAAAGCGTGCAGGCAATCGAAGAAAGCGTTGAAAAGAATGCAGGCAGCGATTTTGAAGTTGTTTCGGCAACAAGCGATGAAATTTTTCGCGATTTGGATAAACTGCCGAAATCCGAAACCGCACGCCTCAAAACATGGAACAACGAATTGCTTATGACCTCGCACGGTGCGGGTGCATACACATCAAGAGCCATGAATAAAAGGCTTAATGCACAAAACGAAACAATTGCCGATATAACAGAGAAAATGTGCACCGTTGCAAACGAAAACGGAGTTTATAATTATCCAAAG
Organism: uncultured Anaerotruncus sp.; assembly: GCA_900539775.1. Classification (GTDB taxonomy): domain Bacteria; phylum Bacillota; class Clostridia; order Oscillospirales; family Acutalibacteraceae; genus Eubacterium_R. The sequence goes on from UQDL01000007.1 coordinate 11,551, forward strand.
GATAATTTAGACAGAGCTTGGAAACGTGTTATTCAGCATCAATTCCACGACGACATAACGGGCACGGGCAATATGGATGTTTATATTGACGGTCAAAGTGATTATTATACCTCAATAAGTGAATTTGAAACCGAGCTTGACGGCGCGGCAGGTGCCATATCTAACGAGCTTAACACAAGCTTTGTAACCGAATGCGGAGTTATGGTTTACAACCCTTCTCCTTTCAGACGCAAAAATGCGGTGAAGGCTCATATTAAGCTTGTGCACAATTCAACCTTTATTAAAGTTTTAGATGCAAACGGCAAAGAAGTGCCAAGCCAAATCATAAACAAATCGGGCAAGGAATTTGATATTATTTTCATTGCGGATGTAAGCCCATTAGGATATTCTGTTTACGATGTTTTGCCTGCCGATAAGGCATGCGGCATCAAAACAGACCTTATTCCCTCTCTTCATTCTCTTGAAAACGAGAAATACAGAGTTATATTTAACAAAAACGGCGACATTGCCACCGTTATAGACAAGGTAAACGGCATAAATGTGCTTGAAGCGCCAATTAAAATGGCAGGTCTTTCGGATGTCGGCGAGCTTCCTTACCCCGCTTGGGAAATGCGAAAAAAGGATTTAGACAAAGAGCCTGAATTTTTTGCAAACACGCCCGAATTTGAAATAGTTGAAGCAGGTCCGGCAAGAATTGCCGTTAAAATTTCACGCGAACTTGATCACTCAACTATTAAGCAAATCGTTTCGCTTGAAAGCGGCGGAGAGTTTATAAGAGTTGAAAACTTTGTTGACTGGAAAAACAGAAGGACCCTGCTTAAAGCTGTGTTCCCATTTTCCTGCTACAATAAAACAGCATGCTATGATCTTGGGCTTGGCGTTATCAAGAGAGAAAACAACTGCGAAAAGCTGTATGAAGTGCCTGCTCAAAAATGGGCAGATATTACCGCAGGCAGCGGCAAATACGGTGTTTCTGTTTTCAGTGATTGCAAATACGGTTGGGATAAGCCTTCATCAAACACTTTAAGGCTCACCTGCCTGCACACACCCGTTGGCGCGTTCACGAAGGCAACAAGGCAGGATTTAATGGATCTTGGCAGAAATAATTTTGCATTCGGAATTTACAGCCACAAGGGCAGCTTTGCAAACGGCACACAACGCCAGAGCGAAATTTTCCAAAAGCCGCTTATTGCATATCAAGTTTCTTCACGCCGTGAAGGCAGCCTTGAAAGCGGATATTCATTCATGAGCATCAACAACGAAAATGCAATTCTTAGATGCTGCAAGCTTGCCGAAGACGGAAGCGGAATAGTAATTCGCATAAATGAAGGCAGCGGCGAAGCGCTTAAAAATGTTGAAGTTTCATTTGCAAAAAATATAGTTGAAGCAAATGAATGCGATGCAACAGAATTAAAATTGAATACCGCAAAATTTAACGGAGCAACTCTTTCATTAAACCTTGCGCCCTATGAAATAAAAACATTCAAAATAAAGCTTGAGCATGCCGAGAAAAAAGGCCGTGAAAACTTTAAAAAGCTTGATCTTGAATACAATTCAAAGGGCTTTACAAGAAACGAAGAAATGCGCAATGTTATACTTCAGGGCAGCGGCTGCTCGCTTCCTGCAGAGCTTTGCCCGCAAAGCTTTGTTGCAGGCGGAATATGCTACAAAATGCCAAATACGGCAGCACCACACGATGTTATGGTGGCAAGAGGCCAAACGATTGAATTGCCGAAAAGCATGACGAAGCTTTACATAGTGGCTGCTTCAACATTGGGAGACAGAGAAGCAACATTTTACATTGACGGCAGAGAAAAAACGCTTAACATTGCTGCAATGACGGAGCATTACGGCAATTGGGACATGGCAGGGCTGGACATAAAAGCTCAGCACAAAAACGCACCGATTGCTTTTGAATTCACACACACTCACCACCCCGAAGGCGATATTCCAAACGGAAAAGCGTATTTCTTTAAATATGAGATAGATATAAGAAATGCAAAAACACTTACACTACCGGAGGATAACCGCATCATAATTTTGGCAATGACGGCTGTTAAAAAATTCAGTACTGCCAAAAGAGCCACCGGGCTTACAGATGAAATTCCAAGCAGCGATTATTCATTTGGAGATATTCCGCCGATTGACAAGCTTATTGATAAAGCCGAATTCATAACGATAAGAGCAGGCAAAATCAAAGATCAGCAAAACGGCGGCAAAGGTAAGGGCTTTAAGAGAGATAATCTTATAACAAATATAATTCGCTCTTATACAAAATCCGAATGGTAATTTAAGCAAAACAGCACAAAAACACACAAGGCATTTATGCAATCATTGCATAAACGCCTTGTTTTTTTGTAAAGTGTGCCGCTTTACATAGGCTTATATGTTGAATCATTTGTTGAAAACTATGTTAATAATGTTGAAATATACTCCGAGTTTTAATATTTTGATAATTTTGTAAGGCATTATACTTTACAATCAATAATTTCAACAGAATTTTCAACAATTTTAATAAACTTATACAAACTGACAATACTTTAACGATGTTTATTAAAAAAACGAAGCCCCTTGCAATGAAGCAAGGGGCTTTAAAAATTAAATTATTTCTTGTTGAAAAGATTAACAATGCTGTCAAAAGTATCTGAGTCTTTTGTTGTGAAAGCACTGCTTGCCTGATCTGCAGACGGCATTGGATTTGCAACTGTGGGAGCAACCTCAAGGTTTGCTGTTGTTGACTTAATCGGAACACCGGGATGGCCATTTTCATCATCGCCGAAACGAGTTGCGATAACAGTGATGTACATTTCATCCTCAAGATTTTCATCAACATTGGCACCCCAAATAATTTCGCAATCGGGATGAACGGCATTTTTAACGATTGTTGAAGCCACATCGATTTCTTCAAGGCCAATATCGGATGAAGCGGTGATGTTAAGAAGAACACCGTGAGCACCGTCTATTGAAGTATTAAGAAGCGGGCTTGAAATTGCAGTTTGAGCTGCATCCTCTGCCTTATTCTTACCCTTACCGTGGCCAACACCCATATGAGCATAACCGGAAGACTTCATAATTTCTGTAACGTCTGCAAAGTCGCAGTTTACAAGACCTGTTGCATTAACAAGATCTGAAATTGACTGAACACCCTGACGAAGAACATCATTAGCAATTTCAAATGCATTTAAGAAAGTAATTTTTTCATCAGTAGTGAATTTAAGATTTTCATTTGGAATAACGATAATAGAATCAACATACTGAGCAAGCTCATTGATACCTTCTTTGGCCTGTTTCATACGGTGATTACCTTCAAAAGCAAACGGAGTTGTAACAACGCCAACCGTAAGTATGCCGAGATCCTTAGCAATCTGAGCAACAACCGGAGCCGCACCTGTGCCTGTGCCGCCGCCCATACCTGCGGTAATAAACACCATTTCAGCGCCTGTGATGGCATCTGTGATAGCCTCTTTGCTTTCATCAGCTGCTTTTTTACCGATTTCCGGCTTTGCACCTGCGCCCATGCCTTTTGTTGCTTTTTCGCCGATAAGAATTTTTTGAGCAGCCTGAGATTTAGCAAGAGCGGGCTTATCGCTGTTTACTGCGATAAATTCCACATCCTGAATATTACAATGAACCATGCGGTTTACAGCGTTTCCGCCGCCGCCGCCTACGCCTATTACTTTAATGGAAACAACTTTTGTATCCTCGGTATCTATTTCATAACGTCCCATGATTTTATTCTCCTTATATATTATTGACAGACTAGCTGTTGTCTTTACTAATATATTGTAACAATATTGTAATCATTTTGCAATGTTTTTTTTGATTTTTAATGAATATTTCTTTCAAAATTGATAAAACTATTTTGGGCTCTTTTGTGCATTATAAACAAAACGCAAAAATGTACTCGATTTTTGAAAAAAACAGTAAAGTGTTCTGCTTTACAAATGCATCGCTTTTAAAATTCGTTATTCAGGTGTAAAGTAGCTTTGCTTGCCGGATTTAAGATTTATATTTCCTCTTATACTTGGGTTTGTTTCATTAAGCTCATCGCAAACGAGAACTCCCCTTTTTATCTTAATTTCCAAATCCTCACAAGGACCGAGCTCAAAAGTTATGCGGTTGTCAAAAATAATATAATTATTATTAACATCTCTGCTGCTGATTGCGGTAACTCCCGTCATACCTGTTGCGTTGATTGCTTCAACAATTTTATTTATGCAATCTGAGGCAGTTTCATCTTCAAACTCTATCCTTTTGCCGGGCTCCGCAGTTTTTACAGCAGCATCTTTAATAACGATGCTGTCTGCCGGTTGTTCCGCAGCAGCGGTTTCCAGCACCTTGTAATTGTCATCTGCCAAAATAAATGTATTGTTTCCGTTATCGATTGCAAATTCGGCAGTTGCATCAGTTACCGTTATTTTCACCGTTGCAGGAAGCTGTTTTTTAATTTTAACATTATATATATACGGCAACTGAGTTGTTATTCTGCTTGAAGCATCCTTTGAATCTATCAAAAAAAGGTTTTCGCCGATGTTGATTGAGGATGCATTCACGATTTGCTCTTGTGAATAAATTCCGCTGCCTGAAACAGTTATGCTTTCTGTTTTAAAAAACACCGTTAATGAAAGAACAGCGCCGACAGCAATAAGCACAACAAAAAATATAATGCCGAGGAGTGCCTTGCGCACTTTATTTTTAAGGCGCCGCTTTTTGTTTTGCTTTCGCCTTGTTTGAGTGCGTGTTTGTTTTTGCACTTCATTGCTGCGATTTGAATAAATCTTAGGCGGCTCTAAATCGTTTTGAACAAACTCTCTCGGCAAATTATTGCCGCCGGGAGATTGCTTTTTAACATTTCTTTTGTTCTTCATTTGTTTTCCTCTTAACGGAAGCCCCTATTGCATTTAAATCTTTTTCAATGCTCTGATAGCCCCTGTCTATATGATAAACATTCCCTATGCAAGAGATGCCGTTTGCTGCAAGAGCAGCAATAACAAGTGCGGCACCTCCTCGCAAATCCGTAGAATATACATTTGCGCCATACAACTCTTTAACGCCGTTTACAACAGCCGTTCTGCCCTCTGCGGTAATATCGGCGCCAAATCTTTTCAGCTCGCTGATATGCTTATATCTGCCGTCAAACACACTTTCGTTAAACACCGAAGTGCCTTTTGCCGTTGACATAGCAGACATAACAACAGATTGGCAATCTGTTGGAAAACCCGGATAAGGCATTGTTTTTATTTGCTTTACGGCTTTCAGTCTTTTTGGAGACACAAGCTTTAGGCTGCCGCCCGAAAGATATATTTTACAGCCTGCTTCACCGAAAACGGGAATAATCGGTGTTAAATGAGAAGCACGAATATCTTTAATTACAAGCTCATCTGCCTGCATTGCGCCGGCGCACATATATGTGGCTGCAACAATTCTGTCCGGAATTACTCGGTGTATGCAAGGATAAAGCTCCTCAACGCCTTCAATTTCAACAGTGCTTTCACCGGCACCGTAAATTCTTGCACCGCAGGAATTCAAAAAAGCAGCCAAATCGCTGATTTCAGGCTCCCTTGCCGCATTTATAATAACGGTTTTGCCCTTAGCACAAGCGGCGGCAATAATAATATTCTCTGTTGCCCCAACACTCGGAAAAGACAAAAAAACCTTTGCGCCGTGCAGCTTTGAAGCCTTGCAGCATATACAATTGCCGCTTTCGCCGATTTGCGCACCAAGCATTTTAAGCGATGATATATGCAAATCTATAGGCCTTATTCCTATATCACAACCACCGGGCGGGCACAGCACTGCTTCGCCGCAACGGGAAAGCAATGAGCCAAGGAATATAATTGATGAGCGCATTTCACGCATCAATTTTTCAGGTATACAATTACCGGTAACAGTTGAGGCATCTATAACAAGTGTGTTGTTTTCTTGCTTTACCTTTGCTCCGAGACAGCGTAAGATTTTTGCCGAGGCATCAACATCCGATAAATTCGGAACATTATGTAGCACCGTTTCGCCTTTAATAAGCAAAGCAGCCGCCATAATAGGCAGCACGGCATTTTTTGAGCCATGCACAGAAATTTCGCCGCCAAGCTTTTTACCGCCAGTTATTACCAATTTTTCCATTAAAGCCACCTGCCTGCATAATCTTTTACATACTATGCCAAGCAAACGGCTTTGCTATTTTATTTTTTTGCTGCTTTCATTATTATATCCGCAATGATTTTTGCAGAATCTGTAACAGCCATACTCTTTGCGTTTTTTTCTATTTCTACAAGTTCCTGAGGATTACCGAGCACTTCATCTATAACCGTTTGAAGCCTTTCGGAGGATAATTCTTTTTCTTCTATTATTCTTGCGGCATTTCTGCGCACAAGCGCCATTGCATTATGATATTGGTGGTTTTCTGCAACATAGGGGCTTGGTATCAAAATTGAAGCCTTGCCCAGAGCTTCGATTTCAGACAGTGAAGATGCACCGGCTCTGCCGATTACAAGATCAGCGGCGGCCATGCAAATATCCATGTTATCAATATACTGCCTAACTTCAACCGTGCCCTTTTTTCCGTTTACAAAGCCGGCTTTTTCAAATTTATCAAGATATTCACCGCCGTTTGTTCCAACGGAATGAATATGGTAATACTTACCGCTTTCGGCGCTGTTTAAAAGGATTTCAAACATTGCTTCATTTATTGGAGCCGCACCAAGAGAGCCGCCGAATGAAAGCACCAGCGGCTTATCACTGTTTAAACCGAGCTCTGCACGGGCAAAATCCCTGTTGCTGCGCAGCATTTCGCCTCTTACAGGCAATCCGGTTACGATGGGCTCGTTTTTTGATTCAAGCCTCTCTGCCGCATCTGCAACAGTGATCATAACCTTATCTGCTTTTTTTGCAAGAGCTTTATTTGTTATTCCCGGAAAAGCGTTTTGCTCATGAATACAGGTTGGTATTCCGAGTGCTGCTGCTTTTTCAAGCACGGGGCCTGAAACATATCCGCCGAAGCCCACGCACACATCAGGATTAAAATCCTTGATTATTTTTTTACTTTTGCTTTCAGATTTAATGAGCTGAACAACAGTTTTAACATTATGCATAATTGCAGATGGAGTTAAAGAGCGCCTGAAGCCGCTTATTTCGATTGTTTTAAAATCAAAGCCCGCATTGGGCACCAGGCGAGACTCCATATGATCTGCAGTGCCGATAAAAAGAATTTGAGTTTCCGGATAATTTTCTCTTATATATGAAGCAACGGCAAGAGCGGGATTTATATGGCCTGCCGTGCCTCCGGCTGCAAACAGAATTTTCATAATTTCCTCCGATACACGGCAAGGCAAAATTTATATGTTTTACCTTTGCTGTGTTGATATATTTAATCAAGAGCAGACAATGTTGATTTAAACATCCTCGGTGTCTGCTTTTCTGAGATTTGCTTTTCTGGATATTGCAAGCACAACTCCGATTTCAAACAGCTGCATAACAAGCGCCGTGCCGCCATAACTGAAAAACGGAAGCGCAATACCGGTGTTTGGAATTGAATCTGTGATAACAAGCACATTAAGCGCCACCTGAACTCCAAGCTGAGTCATGATGCCGATAACAGTGAGCGATGCAAAACTGTCCTTAATCTTAGTGGCAATATAAAAGCCCCTGATTACAAGTGCGGCAAAAAGCAAAAGAATTGCCATTGCACCCACAAAACCAAGCTCCTCACAAACAATTGAGAAAATAAAATCGTTTTGCGGCTGAGAAACATAAAGATATTTTTGCTTTGAATTACCGAGTCCCCTGCCGAACAAGCCGCCGGAGCCTATGGCATAAAGAGAGTTATTCGTTTGCCAACGGGCGCCTCGTGGCTGATAATCTTTATCTGTGAAAGCGATAAGCTTTCTTTGAACATAGTTTGGCAGAATTTCCGGAAACACAAGCACAACAACAACTGCTGCCACAACAAGAGCCAAGCCAACGGCAAAGATTTTCTTATTAGAACCGCCGGCAAACATAAGAGTAAGGCCGATAACGCCAACAATAATCGCACCCGACATATGATTTTCCGCAAAAATCAAAAGGCAATAAACGGCAACTATGGCACCGGGATAAAGAATTCCGTATTTCATGGTGCCCATCCACTTATGATAAGTGCTTATATACGATGCCAACACAATTGTCAGCGTAAATTTAGCCACATCAGACGGTTGAAACTGAAACAAGCCGGGAATCTGAATATATCTTTTGAAATTCTCTCCCTCATCAGTGGCAACATTTGTGTGATAAAAAAGCACAAGCACAAGCAAGAAAAGAGTTAAAATGAGCCAGAACTTAGCCGTGCCCTGAAAAATCTTATAATTTAATTTCGAAACAAACAGCATTGCCGCAATACCCACAACGGCAAAAATAAGCTGCTTTAGGAAAAACTTATAAGAATTATCATATTTAAAATAAGAGTAAGGATATGACGCCGAAAACAGCATAACAAGCCCTATAGACAAAATAACAACGGTGAGCGCAAAAAGCGGAATATCCATGCCGCCCCTTGTAAAAATATCAGTGTTATTAAGCCTTTTAAAGCCTCTTTGAGGGCGCAAAACCGTTGCCTCGCCTTGAGCCGATCCGGTTTGCTGCGTTCTTTTAATTCTTTTTCTTTGAGCCGAAGTGCGTTTATTTTTTTCCGGCAGTTGAGAATCGCCGTTATTTCTGTAATGCACGGGAGGGGTAAGTTTATCCGGCATCAAGCTCTTCCTTTCTAACAAAATTTATTTTACTGCATTGCCGAAACCGACAATCAGCAGCGCTGCAAGGCAACCTATTGCATTAACCAAAGAAAACACACGGCAGATTTTTTTCTCTTTCCAACCGCACATTTCAAAATGGTGGTGAATGGGTGCCATTTTAAATATTCTTTTTCCGTGAGTGATTTTGAAATAGCCGATTTGAATTATATCGCTCATGGTTTCACAAACGAAAACAATGCATATAGGCAGCAACAAAATCGGGCATTTAATTACAAATCCGAGGCCCGCAACAACTCCGCCTATAAAGAGCGAACCCGTGTCGCCCATAAAAACTTTTGCGGGATTATGATTCCAACACAGAAAGCCGCACATACCGCCAAGCAATGCAGCGGCAAGAATTCCTAAGCCTGCGAAAGATAAAATATAAGACATTGCAATAAACGAAACTGCAATAACGGCTGTTACAGATGAACAAAGCCCGTCTATACCATCGGTAAGGTTTGCCGAATTTACACAGCCGTAAACAATCACAACGGAAAGAGCCCAAAAAATAATACCGGTGAAAAAGTTTTTTGAAAAATCAACGCTGCCGATAAAAGGAAAATACCAAACAGTATTTTTTGATATCCACAAAGTGGCAACATATCCGATTATCATAACAAGCTGGCCTAAGGTTTTTTGCGAAGGTGTAAGCCCCTCGTTTCTTTTCATTTTGATTTTAATGTAATCATCAGTAAAACCAACCAACCCGCAACCGATTCCGAGCATAACGCTTGAAATAATAAGCGCATTTTCCCTGCCGACGAAAATTGCCGAATAATCAGTTTCCAAATTACCGCCGAGGCCTGCAAACAGAGCTGCCGAAACGGCAAATGCAATTATTATGCCGATTATAAACATCAGGCCGCCCATATTCGGCGTGCCCTGCTTTTTCTTATGCCAAGCCGGGCCGATATTCAAAATCGTTTGCCCGAATTTAAGCTTATGCAGCCATGGTATAATCACAAAGCCGAGTCCGCCCGTTATCGCAAACGCAAGCACGGCGCTTACGGCAACAGCAGCAGTTGCGCTCATTAAAATTCCCACCTTTTATTATTAACGGTTTATTTATCCGAATTCTTTAAAATATCGGCAACAACTTCACGCTCATCGAAATGAATTGTGCCCGTTGGCAAAATCTGATATGTTTCATGCCCTTTGCCGGCAAGAAGAATAATATCATCCTTTTTTGCGTTTTCCATTGCCCATTTAATGGCTTCTTTTCTGTTTTCAACAACTTTATAAGGGGTTGAAACACCCTTCATTCCCTCAAGAATGTCATTTATAATTGCCGCCGGATTTTCAGAGCGGGGATTATCAGATGTTACAACGCAAAAATCTGAAAGCTCTGCAGCAATTTTTCCCATTTTGGGGCGTTTGGTTTTATCTCTGTCACCGCCGCAGCCGAAAACCGTTACCACCCTGCCCTTTGCTATTTCACGAAGTGAGGTAATAATATTTTCAAGGCCGTCCGGAGAATGAGCATAGTCTATAATAACGGTGTAATCGGTATTTGTCGGCACAACCTCTATTCTGCCCTTAACGCCCTTTGATTTTTCAATGGCACCGAGCACCTCTTCAAACTGAATACCCAAGGTAAGAGCGATGCTTGCCGCACAAAGCGAATTATAAACTGAAAATCTGCCGGGGATAGGGCAATTAACTCTGCCTATTTTATCGCTTACAAGCTCGTATTCAATACCGGTTGCTTTGAATTTAACATTTTTAGCAACATAATCTGCATCATTGCAGCTTTCCGCATAGGTAACAACCTTGCACGGTAAGCCCTCAACGATTTTAAGGCCGTATTTATCATCCTTGTTTGTAACAGCTGTTTTGCATTGCTCAAACAACATTCTTTTTGCATTAAAATAGTTTTCCCAAGTTTTATGATAATCAAGATGATCCTGAGTTAAATTTGAAAATGCCGCTATTTCAAAAACAAGCCCGTTTACTCTGCCTTGTGCAAGAGCCTGTGATGAAACTTCCATAACGCAATATTCACACCCTGCTTTAACCATAAGCGAAAAAAGCTTTTGCAGTTCATGAGAATCCGGGGTTGTATATTTGGCAGGATAAACCTCTTCACAAACCATATTTTGAACAGTGCCTATAAGGCCAACCTTTTTGCCTGCATTTTCAAGAATTTGCTTAACAAGAAATGTGGTGGTTGTTTTGCCGTTTGTGCCGGTTACGCCGATAAGCTTAAGTTTCTCTGCGGGATTTTCAAAAAAGTTTGCGCAAAGTTTTGAATAAACATCCCTTGTGTTTGAAACAATGATTTGATTTTCAATGCCGAGATCATGCTCAACCACAACTGCTACGGCACCGTTTTTTATCATATCTGCCGCAACGGCATGGCCGTCAAACGTGTTGCCCTTTATGCAAACAAAGAGTGAGCCGGGCTTAACAAGCCTTGAATCCTGAGTAACATCGCAAACTTCAACATCTGCAATCACGGATTTTGTGCTTATTCCGTTTAATACTTTTGATAATTTCATTACTGTTCCCCCAATATGTTAAAGCGGTTAATCAAGAACTGCTTTTGTTGATTTAAAGCTTACTATAACAACCGTGCCTGCATCAACCTGTTTGCCCTGTTCCTCGCTTTGTTTATAAGCAACAACGAGCGCATCGGATGAAGCATTGCCCGATATTTCAATATTAAGGCCGCTGTTTGCCGCAAGGCTGTTTGCCTGCGCCACCGTGAGCCCTGTGAAATCCGGAACGGTTACCGTTTCCTTTTCGGAGCCGGATGTATAAAGCACCATCCGCCCGCCCGTAGGAACCGTATTACCTGCCGCCGGAGACTGATTTGTGACTTTATCACCGCTGCCGACAATTTTGCATTCAAGCCCTGCTGCTTTGATTGCCGCTTCTGCATCTGATACAGACTTGGCAATAACATTTGGCGCTTTAACAGAAAGAGATTTTTTTTCTTCCTCTGTGTAAGTTGGCTCTATACCCAGCACTGCCATGCTTTCTTTAATAACCGTTGCGGCAACGGGTGCGCATATTGCGCCGCCGCCGAGATCGACATTCGGCTCATCGCAAATGATAATCATTGCAATTTCAGGATCGTCTGCTGGCGCTATTGCCGCAAACGAAACGATATACTTGTTTTTTTCTCCCTCTTTGGATTCACCAAGCTTTGTTGATGTGCCCGTTTTTCCTCCAACCTTATAGCCGGCAACATAGGCATTTTTACCTGTTCCGTTATCAACAACAGACTGCATCATTTCACACACTTGCTTTGATGTTTCCTCGCTTATAACACGGCGCACAACGGTAGGCTCGGTTTTGGAAACCGTGTTTCCGTCCTGATCCTTCATTTCAGACACAACATACGGCTTAACAAGCTTGCCTCCGTTTGCAATTGCACAAAGCCCCGTGCACACTTGAATGGGCGTTAAGCTGTTTGTTTGGCCAAAAGAAGCCGAGGAAAGCTCTACTATTCCGTATTTCTTTTCTTCATAATATTGCGGATCTGCTTCACCGGGAAGATCAATTCCTGTTTTTTTGGTAAAACCGAAGCCGTCAAAATACTTGAAATAATTATGCACACCAAGCCTTTGCCCAAGTGTTATAAAGAAGGGGTTGCACGAATTTTCAAGCCCCTGAGTTAAGGTTTGAGTTCCGTGACCCGAATGATTATGGCAATTCATTTTGTACTTATCAACATTGATATAGCCGGTGCAGGTATATTTGGTATCCGGAGTTGCGACTCCCTCTTCAAGCACGGCAGATGCCATAAATGTTTTGAAAACAGAGCCGGGAACATATGTGTCCGACACAGTAAAGTTTCGCCACTGGCGCATAACATATTCGCTTTGTTTTTCTTTCTTTTCCGTTTCGTCCGTTATCTTATCAAGCTCATCTGCATATTTTTGATAGGTCAGCTTAAACGGCTCGTTGCAATCATAATCCGGAAGTGAAGCCATTGCAAGCACCGCACCCGTTTTGCAATTCATAACAACTCCGTAGCAGCCCTTTGCCGAATATTCATCAAGCGTTCTTTTTAGTTCTTTTTCAAGATAATACTGAATTGTGGTGTTTATTGTTAAAGTAAGAGAATAGCCATCCTGCGGATCAACGGTTGTTTCATAATCGTTTGAAATGGAATTTGATTTAGCATCCTTGGCAGTAATCAATCTTCCGTTTGTGCCGGTAAGCTGCTCATTGTAATAAGACTCAATACCGTTTCGCCCCGAATCCTCGCCCATAAAGCCGATAACGGAAGAAGCAAGCGAGCCGTAAGGATAATATCTTTCTGTTGACTCTTGAAATCCTATAACCTTTGCAAGCTTATTTTCGGAAACAAATTCAGCAATTTTTTCTTTTACTCTGTTTTCTACATTTTTTTCAACAACTTTATATTGACTTGCCGCATTCGCTTTTTCAAGGAGATCTGCTTTCTTTTCTTCGTCATATTCAAAAACGGAGGCAAGATAATCCACAACCTTTGTGCGTGTCGTTTCCTGCTTTATGTTTGAAGGATCCAAATAAACCGTCCACACGGTTGCGGACTGTGCAAGCACATTGCCCTCACTGTCATAAATAGTGCCACGCTTTGCAGGAATTTCCGTGTCTGAAAGCTGCTGGCTTTCTGCTTTGTTTTTATAATCCTCGCCCTTAATGAGCTGAATATAAAAAAGGCGACCCGCATCTGCCGTAAAAAGAAAAGCCAATATGAGACCGATTATCATTATTCTGCCCACAAAGCCTTTTTTAAATATCGACATTTCGTTTCGCCCCTTTATTATTTCTAATATATAAAATCTTATAAGATTTTATTAAATATTTTATGAGAGCCGGATAAACCGACTCTCAATATAATACTTATTTTCTTGATACAATATTACTCGGCGTCTGCATTTTGGGAGCTTTGCACCGCAGAATATTCCGCCGAATCAATATATTTGATATTATTGCTCTGCACACGGGTCATGCCGAGCTTTTCAACGGCATAACTGTCTATTTGAGACACGGAAACAAGAGCCTCCAATTCTGCGTTGAGACTTACATTTTCGCTTTGCGCTGCCGATATTTCTTTTTTTATGCCCGAAATGCTCTTTGTGAGTTCATTTTTCTGAACATATGTGAAAAGCACGCCGAAAAGCATTACCGATGCAAGCAATGTTACGGCGCAAATTTTAATTGCGCTCAAAAGCGAGTGCTTTTCGTCTGCCTTAACCTCTTCCCTGCTCTTCAATTTTGTGTTTGGGCTTAAAGTAAGCTTGCGCTTTCTTTCTTTGCCCCTGTGAACATCGGGTGCTGCGGAGGAACGGGTTTGATTAAACGCATCAACTGCATATGCAGCATCATAGCTGTATGAATATCTTCTGAAATCATTTGTATTTACCATATTGTACTTCCTCCTTTTTAAATTCTTTTATAACGGATTTATCCGCTTAATATTTTTTAAATGCTCTCAACCTTGAAGACCTTGCACGGGGATTTTCCTCAAGCTCTGCGGCAGACGGTGATTTTGATTTGAACGGCAGCTCGCCTTTAGGCTTATTGCCGCAAATGCACACCGGAAATTCTTTAGGGCAGGTGCAGCCTTTAGTCCATTCTGCAAATTTTTCTTTCACAATTCTGTCTTCAAGCGAATGGAACGTTATAACGGCAATAATGCCGCCTGGATTTAGGCAGTCAAACGCATCATCCAAAGCTGTTTTAAGCTTTTCAAGCTCACCGTTTACCTCTATTCTGATTGCCTGAAATGTTTTTCTTGCCGGATGGCCCTTGCGAAGCTCTTTTGCCGGCATTGATTCTTTTATAATATCAACAAGCTGAAAAGTGGTTTCTATAGGCGCTTTTTCCCTTGCCGCAACTATATTTGCGGCTATGCTGCGGCTGAATTTTTCCTCACCATAGCGATATATGATTTCCGCAAGCTCTTGCTGAGAATAATTATTTACAACATCTCTTGCCGAAAGCCCCTCTTTTGACATTCTCATATCAAGCGGAGCATCTTGATGAAATGAAAAGCCTCTTTCGCCGTTATCAAGCTGAAACGAGCTTACGCCGAGATCAAGCAAGAAACCGTCAAGCCCGTCAATATTTAAATTTTTTAATATACTTTTTATGTTGGCGAAATTATCATGAACAATAGTTACATTATCAAACTGTGCCAGCCGCTCACCGAGCACTTTAACGGCATCGGGATCACGATCTATTGCAATAAGCCTTTTTGCTTGTTTTGCAATTTCACGGGAATGGCCGCCGCCGCCTGCGGTGCCGTCTGCGATTATTTTATTTTCATTTAGCTCAAGTGCGGCAATTGCCTCATCAAAGAGCACGCTTTTATGAACAAATTCCATTACAGCTTACTCCTCGCTTACAGGTTCTTCCGAGCTGCCGCATGATTCGTTAACCTTATCCATAAGATCATATATACCCAAAGACGAATCAAAGGTTTCATTCATCTTTGCAAATTCGCTCGGTTCCCAAATTTCTATGGTTTCGCCGTTGCCCTCATAAACTATATCGCATTCGTTTTCAAGAAGTGCCAATTTTTTAAGGCGCTGATTCAAAGTGAACCTTCCCTGAGCATCAAGTGAACATTCTTCTGCATTGCGAAGAAAATCCTTTGAAGTTGCATACTTTTGATTTTCTGTGCCGCGCTGCATCTGGCGATATGTTTTTTCAAATTCATCAACAGGATAAAGAGTTATGCACTTACAACCCTTAACGGTTATTGCAACCATGTAAAAATCTCTGCCGAGTCTTTCACGCCATTTAACGGGAACGGACAGCCTGCCCTTGCCGTCAAGCTTATAATTTTCATAAGTGCCTACAAACAACAACGCCGTTCCCTCCTTTAAAAAGCATTTTCATTTTGGATTTCAATGAATTTCGTGGGAATTTAATGGAATTACTCCCTCACACGAATAATTATAATAATGAATGCAGCTAATGTCAAGGAAAAATTACACACATTTACATTTGTAACAGAATTGTAATAAGTGTTGTTTTAGCAACAGTTTTATGGTATACTTAGTTCAAATTACTGTCGATAATCGGCACATTGGTGCAAAACGATTTTCGGCGAAAGGCGCTCCGCAGGCTGCGGCGGGCAAGGCGCATAATACAAGCAGCCGAAAGGGTAAAAAATATGTCGGACTACAAAACCACATGGAGGGAGAAAATCGGCTACGGCGTCGGCGCCATTGGCCTTGATCTCTCTTACGGATTATTCTATTCTTATTTATCCTATTATCTTTCAAGCGTGCTCGGCCTTAAAGAAGCATTTTTGCTTATTTTGACCCCGCTTGCAAGAATTTGGGATGGCGTTAACGACCCGATTATGGGCACGATTGTTGACAGTACTAAAACGAAAATGGGCAAATACAGGCCGTGGATAATCATAGGCGCAGCTTCAAACGCCATTGTGCTTTCGCTTTTATTTACATCCTTTGGCATGCAGGGAACAAAGCTTTATATTTATATTGCCGTTATGTATATCCTTTGGGGAATGACAAACACAATGGCAGATATTCCGTATTGGTCTATGGTTCCGAGCTTTACAAATGATCCTAAAGACAGAAATATGATTGCAACTGTTGCAAGAACATTCAGCGGCTTTGGCCAAGGTGTTATAACAGTGCTCACTCCGATAGTGCTTCCCTTGCTTGCATCCAACATGGATAAAGTTACCGAAAAAGGATACAGCGCAAGCGGATTTTCACGCTGGGCAATTATCTGCGGCATTTTGCTTATAGCCTTTGCCTTTATTTGCGTTATTTCAACAAAAGAGCGCAATGTTGTTTACAACAAAGAAAAATTCAGCTTTAAGAAGATGTTTAAAGTTATAGGCTCAAACGATCAATTGCTTGTGTTTATGCTTTTTGCAATGATTTCAAATGCAGGTTGGTATCTCACAAGCGGCACTGCAGTTTATTACTTTACGGA
Source organism: uncultured Anaerotruncus sp. (assembly GCA_900539775.1). Taxonomy (GTDB): domain Bacteria; phylum Bacillota; class Clostridia; order Oscillospirales; family Acutalibacteraceae; genus Eubacterium_R. The sequence continues at coordinate 28,230 of UQDL01000007.1, forward strand.
TGTACTCGGCGAGCCTACCGCTCAGAGTCTGTTTTCCGTTATAGGAGCTGTCGGCTCTGTTCTTGGCTTACTTGTTATTCCCGTGTTAAGCAAGAAATTTTCAAACAGAACAATTTACCAAATTTCGCTTATTATGGCAATCGTGGGCTATGTGCTGATGTTTATTTTCGGACCCATTCTTAAAATAACGATTTTGCTTGATATCTGCTATATCATCGCAAGCATCGGAATCGGCTCTATGTTTGTTGCACAAACAATTTTCCTTGCAGACATTGTTGACTACGGCGAATACAAAAACGGAACAAGATATGAAAGCATCACTTTCTCAATGAAGGGATTTTTGCAAAAAATGGCATACACCATTCAAACAATCTTCCTTTTTGGCGGCCTTGGAATTATGGGCTACAATCAGCAAATTTCCGCAGGCGTTATCAATGAAGCCACAAAGAAAGTGATTGGTATTCTTTGCTTTGGCGTTCCGCCCGTTTTGCTTATTATTTCGCTTATCGTTTTCAGCGCCAAGTTCAATATTCACAGTGATTTGAAGCAACAAATTCACGATCACATTTCCAGCAAGCGTGCTTCGGAGCAGGCTGAAAACTAAATCACAACAAAAACAGCACAAAAAAACCGCTTCATAAAAATGAAGCGGTTTTATTTATTTATAAAATCATTTTCCTCTTTCAAACGAGCGCACTCTGAAGTGAGCACCGCAGGCATTGCATATTTGCCGTGATTTTTCAATATCTTCTTTGGGAATAACATCAACAACCGTCATCCAAACCTCTGCGCCGAGAGCAACGCATTCCTTGGTGAATTTAAGCATGGCATCAAAAGCCCTGCCGGGGAAAATATTTCTTGTTATTTTATCGTATTTATCGGAATCCGTATCATTAAGCGAAACGGAAACAATATCAATAACAGAGCAAATTTCCGCAGCGGTAGGCCTGTTATTTATCAAATCTGAAAGGCCGTTTGTATTTAATCTGAGCCTGATATCGGGATACAGCGATTTTAGATATTCGGCTGTTTCAATAAGCAAATCAAATGCGTTGGTTGGCTCACCGTAACCGCAAAAAACCGCTTCCTTAACAGATGAAAAATCATAACCGTCTATCGCAGCCTTAACATCGGCAAAAGTGGGCTCTTTATCAAACCAAAGGCGTTTTGCCTCGCCAACGGCATCCTGCTTTGATCTTATGCAAAATGCACAATTGCAGGGACATTTATTTGTTAGATTAAAATAAACATTTCCGTCCCAAGTATAAATAATATCTGCCATAAAGTTTCACAACCTTTCAAAAAAAGCACAAACGGCACTTTGCCGAATTAAGGCTTGTATATCCTATCAAATAATTATATAATAAAATCGGCATTTATTACAGACACAGTTTTCTTGATTTTTTAGGGTACAGATATGAGCAAGTATAATGATTTATACAACAGCATAAAAAACGAAATAACAAGCGGGCAAATAGAATACGGCGGCAAGCTTCCCTCCGTCAGAAAAGCAAGCGCAATTTACTCTCTCAGCCGAACAACTGTTCAAAATGCATATTTTGCTCTTGCGGCAGACGGATATATTATAAGCGAACCGCAGAGCGGATATTATGTTTCCTATAAAACGCCGAAAGCAAACAAAGCAACCTCCGGCAGCGAAAGCAGAATGCTTGCCGAATATGATTTTAACGGCACGGCTGCAGACGGAGAAAGCTTTGATTTTGATGTTTGGCGTAGGCACATAAAAGCAGCATTGAGGCAGGACCAAAAGCTGCTTACATACAGCGAACCGAAGGGCGAAAAAGAGCTTAGGGCGGCAATATCCGAATACATAAGAGAAAAGCGAAACGTTACGGCATCGCCGGACAGGATTATAATCGGAGCAGGCGTGCAGAGTCTGCTGTTTGTGCTTACATCACTGCTGAAAAAAGGCAGTTCGGTTTCTTTTCCGGACAAAAGCTTCAAGCAGGGTGCAGCTCAATTCGAAGATGCGGGATTTGATGTTCACTACAGATATAAGGATGCGGATATAATATATGTTTCCCCGTCTCACATGACAAGATGGGGAGATGTGATGCCAAACAAGCGAAGAATCGAGCTTGTTTCATATTCCGCCGCACACGGAAGCATCGTTATTGAAGATGATTATGAAAGCGACTTTCAATATAACAGCCGCCCCACACCGTCTTTACACGCTCTTGCCGCCGGCAGCAATGTTGTTTACATAGGCTCTTTTTCAAGGCTGCTGTTGCCATCCATTCGCATAAGCTTTATGGTGCTCACGGAAGAGCTTGCGCAAATATACAACAATAACATTTATAAATTCAGCCAAACGGCAAGCAAAACAGAGCAAATTGCGCTTTGCGGGTTTATACGAGACGGCTATCTTGCCTCACAAACAAGAAAAACAAGGCGATTTTACACTGTAAAAACGAAAAAACTGAAACGCCTTTTGGAAAATGAATTTAAAGATGACGAAACAAAGATTGAAATAAGCGAAAATTCGTTGCAAATAATAATGCGCACAAAATTCAATTGTGAAAGTGACATTTTTATAAAAAACGGAATATCAGTTTTTATTGAAAGTTTGGAAAACGGAATCATAACACTTGTGCTAAATCCCGCCTCGATACCGGATAACAAGCTTGAAGATGCCGTTAAAGCATTGAAAAAAGCAACACTTAATTAGAATTTTTGTTCTATTAGTACCCATTTTGGGACTATTGGCAAATATACTGTTGCAATTTAATCTCCTTTGTGTAAAATGTAGTTGTAAGCAAAAAACAAAACAAATGTTTGAAAGGAGATTTCAATTATGAATAACACGATAAAAACAATATTAACGGCAGCGGCAACGGCAATTGCAGGCTTTGCGGCAATGGTGCTGCCCTTTAAACTTTTTGACAGCCTTACACCTTCACAGATGAGAATTCTTTTTGTGGCGGAGCTTATCATCTGTGCCGCTGTTTATTCTGCGGTGTTCTTAAAGAAAGACAAAAATGCTCAAAGAAAAAAAGAAAGAGAATGCCGCAAAACAAAGCTTGAAGAAAATGCTTATTTCGGCATCAAATGTGTTGAAGAAAAACAAAGCTTTGAAAAAGCAGCTTAGAAAGCCCTTACCAAAACAACATAACAAAAACGGCACAGCCTATTTCAGCTGTGCCGTTTTTTTATTTAACTGTTATTCTGCGTGGTTTTTAGTGTTGTTGATACCCTGGCGAATTCTTCTTACATCCGCAAGAGCTTTATAAAGGGCATCATCAATTGAAAGAAGGGTATCATCGGCATAATTCTGAACAGCGGTAAGCATTTCACGGCTCTTATTTTGAGCATTTGTTACCATTTCATTTGCCTGTGTTGTGGCATTGCCGAGAATTTCATTTGCCTGATTCTGAGCATCACGAACAAAAGCCTCGCCCTCTTCTTTAGCCTTAGCATTGATTTCTGCAGCCTCTGCCTGAGCAGCCTGAGTTATTTGATCGCGGGCAACAAGCTCACGAGCCTGTTCCTGAGCCTGGGCAATTATATCGGCAGCTTCTTTCTTTGCTTCTTCTATAATGTTGTTTCTTGAATCAACAATAGCCTTAGCCTGCTTTGTTTCTTGCGGAGTATTGAGGCGAATATCCTCAATAATTGTTTTAATCTTCTCAACATCCACAAGGCTCTTTTTGGTCATCGGCATAGAGGTTGCGTCATCAAGCACATCCTCAAGATCCTCAAGCAATATATCCGTATTAGTCATTTGCAATTTCTCCTTTACATCTTAATACAACATCATTTAAAATTTCTTTGGGAACAAATCGTGAAATATCCCCATCAAGGCGACAAACCTCTTTTACCATGCTTGATGATAAAAACATATTTGCGCCCTTAGCCGCAAGAAACACAGTTTCAATTTGCGGTAATAAGCTTTTATTTGTGAGAGCCTGCTGAAATTCGTAATCAAAATCCGAAACGGCACGCAACCCTTTTACTATGGCAACGGCATTCACTTTTTCCGCATAATCAACAAGCAAGCCGTTATAAGTGTCTACCTCAACATTGCTGTTTTTTATGCATCTTTTAAGAAGCTCTTGGCGCTCCTCAATTGTGAAAAGCGAATTCTTGGCACTGTTGCTCATAACCAGCACAATAACCTTATCAAACAGCTCAGCCGTGCGTTCAATTATATCAATATGGCCCAATGTTACGGGATCAAAGCTCCCGGGGCACAATGCTATTTTCATTCTTCGGCTTCCTTTCGGTAAAGCGTTAGCTTGATTTTTCCGTATTTTTTTTCTTTAACAACCTCAAACCCGCAACAAGACCGTGGCAATTCCTCATCCTTTGCGGTTTCACAGGCTATAATCCCGTTGCTGCTCATTTTAGCTGCCACAAGAGGAAGAACCTTATCAATCATATTCTTGTGATAAGGAGGATCAAGAAAGGCAATATCATAAGTTGCGTTTCTTGCGGCATATGATGCAGCATCGCTCAAATAAATACTTGCTCTGTCCTGCAAACCGCAATGCAATATATTTCTTTCAACAACATCCCTTGCGCTTTTATTGTTTTCAACAAAAACACAAGAGGCAGCACCTCTTGACAAAGCCTCAATTCCAAGCTGACCTGAGCCGGCAAAAAGATCAAGCACTCTTTTGCCCTCTATTTCAAACTGAATCATGCTGAAAAGTGCTTCCTTCACACTTTCGGAAGTTGGCCTTGTTACATCCTCACCCGGCATGGTTTCAAGCCTTCTGCCGCGAGCCGAACCGGTAATTACTCTCATAATGAAATTCCTTAAATGCGGCAAATAATTCCGCATACTTAAATTTATACATATCACATTATACAGACGAAATCCGCCATAGTCAAGTGAGTAAATAGTATTTTTACATTTTATGATAAAATTCGTAAATATCCCGTGCGTTTTTTTCGCTTATTGACGGACATTTGCAAAGCTGCGTAACATCACATTCTTTAATTTTTCCGATTGTTTTAAAATACCTGAGCAAAGCTTTTGCTTTCTTTTCTCCTATTCCGTTTATCTGCATTAAACCGGAAGAAAAAGTGCTTTTAGCGTGTTTCTTATGGTGATAAGAGATTGCAAAGCGATGCACCTCCTCCTGAATGTTTGAAACAAGAGTAAATGCCGCCCTGTGTGAATTTATTTCTATTTCACCGCCGCCGAAAGCAATTGCACGGGTGCGATGCTTATTATCCTTAACCATGCCGAAAACGGGCACATTCAGCCCCATTTTTTCTATAACAGGCAACACGGCGTGCACCTGAGGCTGGCCGCCATCCAGCAAAATTAAATCGGGCAATATTTTAAAAGTGCTGCCCTCCTCATCATTATAATAATGATTAAATCGGCGTGTGAGCACCTCATTCATTGAGCCAACATCATTTTGCCCGTCAAACCCCTTTACTGCAAAACGCTTATATGCGGATTTCATAGGCCTGCCGTTATGAAAAACAACCATACCGGCAACATTATCAGCACCGAATGTGTGTGATATATCATAGCTTTCAATATATTCCGGCGGTTTTTTTAATCCAAGCAGCGATGCCAACTCTTCAAGTGCGGCAAATTCCCTGCCGAGCCTTCCTTCGTTTTGAGCCAAATGTTCGTTTGCATTTCGAATACACATATTAACTATTGAAAGATGCTCGCCTTTTTGCGGGTGAATAAATTCAACTTTTTTTCCACGCTTATTTTCAAGAAATTCATGCAGCAATTCTTCATCTTCGGCAAAGCCGTCAAGCGCTATTCGTGCAGGCACACGCTCACGCATGGAATAATACTGCTCTATAAGCTCCGTGCGTGCGCTTTCAAGATCGTCCTGCGAATCTATAAGCCAAAATTCAGTGTCTGTAAGCTTACCGTTTTGAAAACGAATAACTTCAAAACAAGCCTTCTTTTTGCCGTTTACAAGGGCAAAAACATCCTCCTCCGGCACATTTATAGACACAACATTTTGCCTTTCATCAAGGTTTTTAATTGCTTTAATTCTGTCTCTGAGCTTTGCAGCCTCTTCAAACTGAAGATTTTCAGAAAGCTCATTCATCTGTGCCGTCATTTCCCTAACGGCAGTTTGGCTGCCGCCCTTAAGAAATGCAACGGCATCATTAACATTTTTTAAATATTCCCGCTGCGTTATTTTTCCGGCACAGGGAGCGGAGCAAAGCCCCATAAATCCATTAAGGCAGGGGCGTGATTTTCCGTAATCCTGCGGAAAGCGCTTGTTGCAACGAGGAAGCTTAAATATTTTAAGCGTTTCTTCAACCGCCTGCTTAACGGAAAAGTTAGAGATATAAGGGCCGATATAGGTTGCACCGTCGTCATCAATTCGCTTGCATTCCGAAATCATCGGAAAATCGCCCTTAGTTATTTTTATATAATTATAGCCTTTATCGTCCTTAAGCAGAATATTATACTTTGGCATATGCTGCTTGATAAGCGAGCATTCAAGCACCAAAGCCTCAAATTCTGTGTTTACAAGAATGTAATCAAAATCATCAACATTTTCAACCATTCTGATTACTTTAAGAGAATGATTGGAATGTGAGCCGAAATATGAGGAAACCCTGTTTTTAAGTTTTTTTGCCTTGCCGATATAAATGATTTTTTTATCTTTATTTTTCATTATATACACGCCCGGCTGAAGCGGAAGCGCCATTGCTTTTTTGCGAAGGTCTTTTTCTGTCATTCTCTCACCTGCCTAAAATTATATTAACACAAATTAAAAAGCCCGTAAATAAAAAAATACGGCGCAGAACAAATCTGTGCCGTAAGATTTTACCAATAGATCAATCGGTGAAGCCGCTTTTAACAAGAGCAACAAGGCCTTCAACAGCTTCTTTTTCATCAGAGCCGTCTGCAATGATACGAATATCCGTTCCGCCCATGATGCCGAGAGAAAGCACACCTAAGAGTGATTTTGCATTAACTCTTCTTTCTTGCTTTTCAACCCAAATTGAAGACTTAAATTCATTAGCCTTTTGGATAAAAAATGTTGCAGGGCGAGCGTGCAAGCCAACCTGATTTTCAACCGTTACATCTTTAACAAACATAATAAAACCTCTCATCAAAATCAAAAAATAAGTTTGCCTTTTTGACTGCATTACATATTATACCACTAAACTTGTTTAGGTCAATGAAATGAAGCAAACTTCGTATGACTTATGAATTAAAAACAAAATGAACTGCCTTGATTTGTGCAAATTACACATAATTTTTCGTTATCATTTTAAATCAGACAGAAACCTGCGTTCTTCCGCCGTAAGTTCTGCTTTTTCAAGCATATCCGGCCTGCGCTCTTTTGTGCGAATGATTGATTGGCAACGGCGCCATTTATCAATATTTGCATGATGGCCCGAAAGCAAAATATCAGGCACCTTTCTTCCCATCCATTCAACCGGACGAGTATATTGGGGATATTCAAGAAGTGAAGAAAAATGGCTTTCTTCGGTGAAGCATTCCTCGTTTGAAAGCACACCCGGAATCATTCTTGCAACAGAGTCTGCAACGATCAAAGCGGGCAATTCGCCGCCGGTGAGCACATAATCCCCAACCGAGATTTCCTCAGGCTGAAGCTCATCTATAACACGCTCGTCCATTCCCTCATAATGGCCGCAAAGCAAAGCCAAATTATCATATTTTGCAAGTTCTTTAACTCGCTGCTGGGTAAGAGTTTTTCCCTGCGGAGTAAGATAAATCAAATGCACTTTTGAGCCTGCTTTTTTACAAATATCATTGTAGCAATCAAACACAGGCTGAGCCTGCATTATCATTCCCATACCGCCGCCGTAAGGCGCATCATCAACACGATTGTGCTTATCAACCGTGTAATCTCTGATATTTGTGCATTCTATTTCAAGAGCACCGGCATTGCGTGCCCTGCCGACAACACTTTCGTTTAAATAAGAATAGCACATTTCGGGAAAGAGAGTTAAAATATCAATTCTCATCAAAAAGCCCCTTTATAGGTTTAATTTTAATCACGCCTGCTGCCTCATCAATATCGCAAACAAAATCGTCCACAAGCGGCACAAGATTTATTTTTTTACCGTTTTTTATTTCAAGTATATCCGAAGCGCCGTAATTAAGCACATCGCTTACCCTGCCAAAACTTTCGCCGGTTTGGAAATGAACTGCCTCGCATCCGATAATATCCTGAATATAATGCGCGTTCTCGGCATGCACGGCATCTTCCCTGTTTGCAAACAAAATGCTGTTTTTAAGTTGCTCGGCAGAATTCATATCATTCAAACCGTCAAGCTTAATAATAGCGGCGTTTTTATGAGGACGAACAGAAAGCAGATTAACGCTTTTGCAACCGTTTTCGTCAAAATAAAGCGTTTTAAATTGCTTTAAATATTCGGCATCATCGCACCAAAGCTGCAATTTTAATTCACCGCGAATTCCGTGAGTGTTCACAATTTTACCCACTTCAAGATATTTTTTCATAAGCACCTCTGAAATAAAAAAAGCCGCAACATAAAATTGCGGCTGATTTTATATATTTTTACAATACCCCGTTAGGGCTTTCGTGAAATCAATCAATTTCAACGGAAATCTTTTCATCGTTTCTCGTTGCCGCCGCGCGCATAACAACACGAATAGCTTTAGCTATTCTGCCCTGCTTTCCGATGACTCTGCCCATATCCTCCTCTGCAACATGCAGATGATAAAAGACAACGCCTTCTTCATTAGGTTCATCAACATCAACAGAAACGGCATCCGGATTATCCACCAAGCCTTTTGTTATGGATATCAACAAATCTTTCAAAGAAAACACCTCCACAATCTTTAAATTAAATGATTAAAGATTAAAGAATGCCTTCTTTTTTAAGAATGCTCTTAACTGTGTCTGTGGGCTGAGCGCCGTTTGCAATCCATTTTTTAGCCTTATCTGCATCAATTTTGATTTCGGCGGGATCAACCATTGTGTTATATGTGCCGATTTCCTCAATGAAACGACCGTCTCTCGGGAATCTTGAATCTGCTACAACTACACGATAGAAAGGTGCTCTCTTTGCGCCCATTCTGCGAAGTCTGATTTTTACTGCCATTTTTGTTACCTCCAAAAAATATTATTAAAATAATTATTTATATTTACTAACCGATTTTTGCAAACTCGGGTTAATACATAATTTAAAATCCGAAAGGATTGTTTTTTCCGCCGCCGGTCATGCCCATCATTTTTTGAGCCATTTCGGGATTTTGCTGCATCATTCGGCGCATTTTTTTGCTCATTTTCGGGCCCTTATTGCCACCGAACTGGCTTATCATTTTTTTCATTTGCCTAAACTGAGCAAGCAGCTTATTTACATCTTCAACTTGCATACCGCAACCTGCGGCAATTCTGCGCTTGCGAGAGGGATTTATTATATCCGGATGAGCACGCTCTTCTTTGGTCATTGAATAAATGATAGACCTAAATCTGTCAAATGCATTTTCATCAATATCCTCGTCCTTAATCTTAGAGCCTATTCCCGGAATCATCTTAATAGTATCCTTTAAACTGCCCATTCTTGCAATTTGATCAAATTGATCAAGCAAATCATTAAGGTCGAATTTATTTTTAGCAAGCTTTTTTTCAAGCTCTGCGGCTTTTTTCTCGTCAAGGCTTTGTTCTGCTCTCTCTATAAATGAAAGCACATCACCCATACCGAGAATTCTTGAAGCCATACGATCCGGATGGAAGGTTTCAAGGTCTCCGAGCTTTTCGCCTGTGCCGACGAATTTTATAGGCTTGCCCGTTACGGCTCTTACGGAAAGGGCAGCGCCGCCTCTTGTATCGCCGTCAAGCTTAGTAAGAATAACGCCGTCTATACCGAGCGTTTCATTAAAGCTTTTGGCAACATTAACGGCATCCTGACCCGTCATGGCATCAATAACAAGCAATATCTCGTGCGGATGCACGGTTGATTTTATATTTTGAAGTTCCTGCATAAGGGCTTCATCAACGTGAAGACGGCCTGCCGTGTCAAGAAAGACATAATCGTGGCCGTGATCCTTTGCATAGCTTAAAGCCTCAAGTGCGGTGTCTACCGGATTTTGAGTGCCTCGTTCAAAAACTGGAACACCAACCTGCTCGCCAACAACCTGCAACTGCTTTATGGCAGCAGGTCTGTAAACATCGCAGGCAACAAGCATTGGGCGATGGCCTTCATTCTTAAGCTTCAGCGCAAGCTTAGCCGAATGAGTTGTTTTACCCGAGCCCTGAAGGCCGCACATCATAACAACGGTTGGCGGATGATTTGCACACGCCAAGCGGCTTTCCGTGCTGCCCATAAGCTTAGTAAGTTCTTCATTTACGATTTTTATAACCATTTGGCCCGGTGTGAGTGATTCCATCACATCCTCGCCTATGGCTCTTTCGGTTACGGATTTTGTGAAATCCTTAGCAACCTTATAGTTAACATCCGCCTCAAGCAATGCAAGGCGAACCTCACGCATAGCGTCTTTAACATCTGCCTCGGTTAATTTACCCTTGGCACGAAGTTTTTTAAAAGAATTTTCAAGCCTTTCGGAAAGACCTTCAAATGCCAAAGCAATCAACTCCCTGCTGCTAAATTAAATCAATCACAGCTTTAAAAGATAATCAGCCGTTGATTTGATTTTTGAAACACTGTCGTTAATTTCTCTTGAAAGGCTGTGATTAAGGTTATATTCATTTATAGCCTCTGCGCTTTCAATAATTTCATCAAGCCCTCTGCGCATCATATTAAAGCGCTTTGCAAGGCCCAATCTGTTTTCCATATCAAAGAGCTGATTTTCGGCTCTTTTTATTGCATCACGCACACCTTGGCGTGTGATGCCTTCATTTTCCGCTATTTCGGAAAGGGACAAATCTTCATCATAGTAATAAATGAGGAAATCATGCTGCTTTTTTGTAAGCATTTCACCGTAAAAATCAAGAAGAAACGATATTTCAAGATTTTTAGCCACATCCATCCCTCTTTCCAAGCAAATTGCACCCTGCAAAAAAGCACCGACGCAAATATGTGTAAAGTATTTAATCTTTACAGCAAGTGATATTATACATAAGATGCGGCAATAAGTCAAGCATAAAAACAAATATTTTAAAAAGAAAACTTTGATTTATTGAGCAATTGTTCTTTTTTTGAGCGTGCCTCTTGACGAACTGCTTGTTTTTATCGTTTTACCAAACGATATTATATGTATGTGTATGTGCTGCTTAAAAGTTTGGCACAAATCAGGAACAACACCGAATGCAAAGTAAATATACTTTATTGCCGGCAAGCCCCAAAGAGCAAAATTTCAAAACAAACCTCATTTAAGCTTTGCAATGGTTACGCCGCTTTCGCCCTCACCGTAAACACCGAGTCTGTATTCTGCAACATTTGGATGGCCTTTAAGCTCTTGCGACACTGCCGCTCGCAAAACTCCGGTGCCTTTACCGTGAATAATTCTTATTTCGGAAATATTATTCATCACGCATTTATCAATAAACAGCTGAAGATTTGCAACGGCCTCATCCGCTGCTTGGCCTCTTAAATCAATTTCCGTTGAAACATCGGAATCGGCGCGGGAAGTTGTGCGATAAACAGAACGGGTTTGCTGCACGGGAGCTTTTTTCGGCTTTTTCGTGAGCATGAGATCACCCATTTTAACACGGGTTTTCAGCATTCCGGACTGCACAAGAACATTATTTTTATTAACCTCAAGCACTTCGCCGGAACCGATTCCTCTGATAATTACGGCATCGCCCTTTACAATTTGGCGAGGGAGCTTATAATCCTCGTCCCATTCCTCTGCAAGAGTGCGCGGATCAACGGTATCCTCCATTTCACCGATTTTGTTTTTAATTTCTCGGCGTGTTTTTCTTGCCACATCGGTTGCCGTTTGCGGATTTGCCTCTTTTTTAAGCTGATCAAGGCGAAGCAGAAAATCTGCGCTTTGCCGCTTTGCCGAATCTATAATTTTTTTAGCTTCTCGCTTTGCTCTTTCAATTTCGTTTGCTTTCAGCTGAGCGATTTTATCTTTTTCGGATTGCGCACGGCTGCGCATTCTGTCTGCATCAAGAACGGCCTTTTCGGCTTTTTCTTTTTCCTTTTCAAGCTCAAGCCTTGTTTCTTCAAGCTTTTGGAGCACACTTTCAAACGATTGATTTTCACTGCCGATGATTTTCTTAGCCTCTTCAATAACGCTTTTATCCATTCCGAGATGCTCTGAAATTGCAAAAGCATTTGACCTGCCGGGAACGCCGATGAGCAAATTATATGTTGGCCTCAAAGTTTCAACATCAAATTCACAGCAGCCGTTTATAACTCCGGGTGTATTAAGCGCATACGCTTTAAGCTCTGCATAATGCGTTGTGGCGGCGATTTCAGCACCCTTTGCACGCAAATATTCAATAATTGAAACAGCCAAAGCAGCGCCTTCAACGGGATCTGTTCCGGCGCCGAGCTCATCTATCAACACAAGCGAATTATCGCCCGCCTCACGCATAATTTCAATAACATTAACCATATTGGCGGAAAAGGTTGAAAGATTTTGCTGAATACTTTGCTCATCACCGACATTTGCATAAATGCCGTTATATACCGCAATTTTTGATTGATCGGCGGCAGGCACAAGCAAGCCGCACATAGCCATAAGGCTGAGCAAGCCGATTGTTTTTATAGAAACCGTTTTACCGCCTGTGTTGGGGCCGGTAATAACAAGTGTGTCAAACTTTTCACCAAGAGAAATATTAACAGGCACAGCCTTTTTAGGGTCAAGCAACGGGTGGCGAGCCTTTTTAAGCAGAGTTATTCCCTCGTTATTCAAAATCGGCTTTGAGGCTTTCATTTTATACGCAAGATGAGCCTTGGCAAATATCAGATCAAGCTGCACGGCGCTTTCATAGGAATGCTTAATGCTTTCCGAAAAATTGCCCGCCTCGCCCGAAAGTTCAAATAATATTCTGCGAATTTCATCTCGCTCACTGCTTTGCAGCATTTTAATATCGTTATTTGCATCAACAACGGAAACAGGTTCAATAAAAACCGTCGCTCCGGATGCAGACATATCGTGCACCAAGCCCGGCACATCGCCTCTGTGCTCCGATTTAACCGGAACAACAAATCTGCCGTTTCGCTGAGTTACAATAGGCTCTTGCAAAAACTTTTGATAATGCACGGAATGAATCATTGAATCAAGCTTTTCACGCACGGAATTAGCCTTCGCACACATTTTTCGCCTGATTTCAAAAAGCTCGTCCGAGGCCTTATCCGAAATTTCATCTTCCGAAACAATAACGGAAAATATTCTGTCTTCAAGATATTTATTTACGGTTATTCCCTCAAAGAAATAATCAAGGGCAGTGCGAACTCCGCTGCAATGGCCATACCATTCGCTCAGAGATCTTACGGCACGCAGAGTTGCGCCAATTTCAAGCAATTCATATGTATTGAGTTCTCCGCCGGCTGCTGCTCTGTGCAAAGCATTATTAACATTCCTCAGCCCGGAAAATGACGGGGCGCCAAAGCGTGCAAGCAAAGAAAAAGCATCTTCCGTTTGCGAAAGCAATCTTTCCGCATCAGCCATATCAAAAACGGGAGTTATACTTTTTGCGGCCTCGGCCGCATCACGGCAAGAGGTTTCGGCAGCCAGCATATCAAGCACGATATTTAATTCAAGCGCTTCAAAATGTTTGTTCATATCAATATCCTAAAACCAATAATAATCTGTTTTATATTTGATCGCTGTGTTAGAGCGATTTAAAAAATTCAAGTGCAGTGAGCCCGCGCTGAATTCTGCTTAGTGTATATTTTTCGGCAACATCGGCAAGAAGCCGAGTGGCGTCTTCACTTAAAGAAAAGGAAAAAATTTTAGACGGTTCCGTAAGGCATATAAACCTGATTGCCTTAATAACCGTTTTGGGCACGGGAATCGCACCCGCTTTGGGGCAATTTTCGCAATATATTTTGCCTTCCAAGGCATCAAAATACATAAGCTCCGTTTCATAAGTGCCGCAATTGTCGCAAGCAAGAATACCCGGCATATAGCCGCCGAGGCACATTGCACGAAATTCAAAAACAGCCTTAATATGAAGCAAAGATTTGCTGCCCTTGCACAACAAATGCAAGGAATTTAACATAAGGCGCAAAAGCTCACCGCAAGGCTGTTCTTCCGCTCCGATTTCAAATGAAAGCTGAGCAAAATACTGAGCCAGAGCAAGCCTTTCTATATCTTTTCGCAAATCAAAGAAAACTTCTATGGGAGTTACATCATCAACCGTGTAAGCATCTCTTCCTTTATAGAGAGAAAAATCGCCGTATGCAAAAAGAGAAGTTGCGCTTGCCGAACGGCTTTTTGCAAGCTTTGCACGGCGAACAAAAGCACGAATAAGCCCATGCTCAGACGAGAGCAGAGTTATAAGCCTGTCGCTTTCACCTATCGTTTGTTCCTTTATCACAAGTGCCTTTGTTGCTGTTTTCATCAGTTTCTGCCTTTTGATTTCGGCTGCGGGCAACATAGCTTAAATAATCCTGCACACTGCCGGAATTTATAAATTTATTCCAATATTCATCAAACATAAAAAACACCGCCGTTAATATTTTATCCTATGGCGGCGGCGTTCATTTGTGCCATTTAAAACCAATTTGGTTTTAGGGCTTTTTTATTTTATCCGTCGAGCCCGAAATTATGAATCAGGCCCTCTTTGTTCCTCCAACCCTCTTTAACCTTAACCCAGGTGTGAAGATTTACCTTAATTTCAAAAAAGCTTTCAAGATCCTGCCTTGCAAAAGTGGATATTTTTTTTAGCATTGCGCCGTTCTTGCCTATGATCATACCCTTATGAGTTTCTCGCTCGCAATAAATTGTGGCATCTATATCCAAAATATCTTTATCTTCACGCTCACGCATTTTTTCAACGGCAACCGCAATTCCGTGCGGCACCTCTTTATCCATAAGGCGCAAAATCTTTTCCCTTATAATTTCTGCCGCAAGCACTCTTTCGGGCTGATCCGTTAAAGTATCATCAGGAAAATAGTGCACACTTTCAGCAGCGGTTTTGATAAGCTCGTTTTCAAGCTCATCAATGCCGTCTCCCCTTGTTGCCGAAACAGGAACAACAGCGGCAAAATCATAATACTTTGTCAAATAGACAATGCGGTCAAAAAGCTCTTTTTTATCTTTCAGCATATCTATTTTATTTATTGCCAAAATAACCTTGCGCTTTTCCTGCTTGAGTTTCTTTATAAGTTCAAGCTCTTTTTCATCAAGCTCTCCCTTAGGCTCGGAAACGAAAAGCACACAGTCCGTGCCGCCGATACTGTCGCCCACGGCATTATTCATAATTTCACCGAGCTTATTGTGCGGCTTGTGAAAACCCGGAGTATCGGTAAAAACAAGCTGAGTTTCTCCCAAAGTGAGTACGCCCATAATTTTTGTGCGGGTTGTTTGCGGCTTTGAAGAAACTATCGCAATTTTAGCACCGAGCAATTTATTAAGCAACGATGATTTGCCGACATTTGGCTTGCCCACTATTGCAATAAATGCAGACTTTGTCATTCCTCGTCTCCCATATAATAGCTGTTATCTCTTTTCCAACCGATTTGAGTGAGCACGGTTTCTTCCTTTTCACGCATACGAACGGCCTCTATACCGCCGTCTTCATGATCATAACCCAAAAGATGAAGCATTGAATGAACGGTTAAAAAGCCGATTTCACGCTGCAGCGGATGATTATAAAGCTCTGCCTGCTCCATAGCCTTTTCCATGGAAATAACAATATCGCCCAAGAGCTTTGCACCGGTGTCCATATTAACATCGTAAACACCGTTTTCGCCGAGTGGGAAAGAAAGTACATCCGTTTCCCTGTCTATATTTCTGTATTCGGCGTTAAGGCGCCTGATTTCCTCGTTATCGACAAAGCGAACGGAAACCTCGGCAGAGCCTTCAAAATTTTCAAGTTCAAGCACGGCGTGGCAGCAGCGGCGAATAAGAAGCCTTATTCCCGTTGGCACCTTAACCTTTTTTTGATCGTTTGTGATAACAACCTTTACCCTTTCCATCTTTTCATTTCCTCTCGTCATTTTCATATTTTTCATAAGCTTTTATTATTTCCTGCACCAGCCTGTGGCGCACAACATCTTTTTGGGTGAATTTGCAGATTTCAATATCATCCACATTTTTCAAAATACGCATAACCTTGGTCAGCCCTGATTTTTTGCCTGCGGGCAAATCTATTTGCGTTATATCACCCGTTACAACCATCTTGGAATTAAAGCCGAGCCTTGTTAAAAACATTTTCATTTGCTCCGGTGTGGTGTTTTGAGCCTCATCAAGAATTATAAAGCTGTCGTCAAGTGTTCTGCCGCGCATATAAGCAAGCGGCGCAACCTCGATTGAGCCTCGTTCTTGATATTTTTGAAAATTTTCTGCGCCGAGCATATCAAAAAGCGCATCATAAAGCGGGCGAAGATAAGGATCAACCTTGCTTTGCAAATCCCCCGGCAAAAAGCCGAGCTTTTCGCCTGCTTCAACCGCCGGGCGCGTTAAGATTATTTTTTCAACCTGTTTCGCCCTAAATGCAGTTACGGCAAGAGCCACGGCAAGATAAGTTTTGCCGGTGCCGGCAGGGCCCACGCCAAAAGTAATTGTGTTTTTATTTATTGCCTCGCAATATTTCTTTTGCCCAAGAGTTTTCGCCTTTATCGGCTTGCCCTTTGCCGTGATACACACGGTATCCGTTGCCATTTTTGCAAGCTTATCGTCATTTCCCTCTTTAACAAGGCCTATTGCATATCTCACATTTTGATCTGAAAGCGTTTCACCCTTGTTTATAAGAGTAAGCAAAGCGTTTACCGCTCTTGCGGCAAGCGAAACCTTTTCCGCATCACCGACTATTTTTAAATCGCTGCCTCTGCTGATAATAGAAACAGCAAATTCCTTTTCAATCAGCTTAATATTTTCATCAAAAGAACCAAACAAATTAACTGCCTGCTCCATAGCATCAAATGTAATAATCTGTTCCGTAATTATACCTCGCCTTTTACATTATTGATATATTATAAACTTTTTTAAACTCTTTGTAAATACCTTGATTTGTAAGATTTTAAATATTATAATATCAGCAGAAACGGAATGATAAAATGAAAATTGAAATAAACGAAAAAGATGTTTGGCAAAAGCTTAAAGAAGACGGAAAACCCACTGTGATTTACGGAATGGGAGATGCCGCCGAAAGAATAATAAAAATTCTGCAAGAAAACGGAATTGAGCCTAATGATATTTTTGCAAGCGATGAATTTGTGCGCGGCCATTCATTTCTCGGAAAAAAGGTGCTTAAATATTCACAAATTTGTGAAAAATACGAAGATTTTAATATTGTGCTTGCCTTTGCAACACACATTCCTGATGTGCTTAACAGGATAAAGCAGATGAATACGGAGCATTCTGTTTTTGCCCCCG
This sequence comes from uncultured Anaerotruncus sp., assembly GCA_900539775.1. Taxonomy (GTDB): domain Bacteria; phylum Bacillota; class Clostridia; order Oscillospirales; family Acutalibacteraceae; genus Eubacterium_R. Next base: position 45,646 of record UQDL01000007.1, read on the forward strand.
ATATTCCCGTTGCCGGAAACGGTTTATTTACCGGGAAATATTTTGAAGAACACAGGGCTGATTTTCAGCAAGTTTATGACCGTTTGGCAGACGATGAGAGCAAAAAAGCATATGAAAATGTGTTAAAATTCAAAATCAGCGGTAAGGTTGATTACCTTTACAGCTGCAATGAATATGACAAGGGCAAGATTTACAAAGATATTTTAAAGTTGAAAAGCGACGAAACAATCATTGACTGCGGCGCATATGACGGAGATACCATAAGAGAATTCACTGCAAGCACCGGCGGAAAATACAATCATATTTACGCATTGGAGCCGGACGGCAAAAATTTCAAAAAGCTTTGCCGCAACACAAACGGTATGCAAGGCTTATTCCTTTACAACGCCGGAGCATGGTGCAAAAACGAAACCCTGTTTTTTGAAAAAAAAGCAGGCAGAAATTCAAAGCTTTCTTCTGTTGGAGAGCCAACGGAGTTTAAAGCAATTGACGATTTAATAAACGATGATTCCGTTTCCCTTATTAAAATGGACATTGAGGGTGCAGAATTGAAAGCGCTTTGCGGTTGTGAAAAAACTATCAAGCGCTGCAAGCCCAAGCTTTACATTTGCGCATACCACAGAAACGAGGATATGTTTGCGCTGCCTCAAAAAATTTGGGAGCTGAACAAAGACTATAAAGTATATTTTCGCCACAGCGCATACATTCCCGCATGGGAAAGCAATTTTTATTGCGTTTGTGACTGCTGAAAGGAATGATCAAAATGGCGGCAATTAAAGAATTCATTGCAACATATGACTCTTACATAAATATTGCGGCAGGTGTGGCAATTTTTTTAATTTTCACTGCACTTAGGAAAAAGCTTGCTTCATTTGTGCTCGGAATCACAGGCAGAATTATCTTTTCAAAGTATCCGCAGCGCCTGCAAGGATATAAAAACAGCCTGATGCACCCCGTAGCCATATATTTTTCCATGGTTGGCTTGTTTTGCGGCATAATGCTTAACTACAACCACACAATAATCAAAGATACATTTAAGATTGCTTCGGTATTGGTGGCCTGCTGGTGCATAATAAGCTTTATCTCAGAAAATCTTGTTGATTATCTTGGCACAAAAAGCGGAGACCCAAAGGTTAACGGAATAGCGGTTAAATTTGTTTCAAATCTTTTGAAAGCGCTTACAGTTTGCATTGCGATAGTTATGGTTATATCGGAGCTGGGATATAACATAAACGGCTTGCTCACAGGTTTGGGAGTAGGCGGACTTGCCGTTTCTCTTGCCGCACAGGACTCGCTGAAAAGCATGATTTCCGGCTTTGTTATTATGTTTGACAAGCCGTTTGACGTTGGTGATTTCATTGAAACAAGCGAATTTTCAGGCACTGTTGAAGACATCACAATGCGTTCCACCAGAGTTCGCAAGCTTGATGACACAATAGTTGCGGTGCCTAATACAAAGCTTGCCGATTCGCTGATTACAAACTATGCCAAGCTTACAAAAAGGCTTGTTGAATTTAAAATCGGCCTGCTTTATTCCACATCTGCCGATGTGCTTAAAAAATGCAAAAGCGAAATATATGATTTTCTTAACAATCACGAAAAGGTTGAAAGCGAAACCATAAGGGTAAGATTTTGCGAATACGAGGAGTCTGCGCTCAACCTGCAAATCAGATGCTATATAACGATAACAAATCTGGAAGAATATTATGCTTTTGTAGAAGAGCTGAATTTTGCAATCAAGGAAATAATTGAGAATAACAACACGGATTTTGCATACCCAACTCAAAGCATTTATATTGAACACACAAACGGAGAAGCAAAGTGAGAAACATTATTTTTTATTTTTCCGATCAACAAAGATGGGATACAATCAATGAAGAAATAACGCCGAACCTTTGCGAGCTTGCAAGCGAGGGCGTTTTATTTGAAAATGAATTCACCTGCCAACCCGTTTGCGGACCCGCAAGAGCCTGCCTGCAAACAGGAACCTATGCAACTCAAAACGGATGTTGGAGCAACGCTATTCCCTTGCCGAGCGGCACAAAAACGCTTGCCGAATATTTCAATGAAGCCGGCTGGCAAACAGCATACATAGGGAAATGGCATCTTGGCTCAGATAAACTGCCGGGAATGGGGATACATTGCGAAAACAGCGCCGTTCCCAAAGAGAGGCAAGGCGGCTACCAATACTGGCGTGCGGCGGATTGCCTTGAATTTACTTCCCATGGATATGACGGCTATGTTTTTGACGAAAGCGGAAATAAAATAGAATTTAAGGGCTACCGTGCAGACAAAATAAACGATTTTGCACTTGAATTTCTTGATAACAGAAACAAAAGCAAGCCGTTTTTCATGTTTGTGAGCCAGCTTGAACCGCATCACCAAAACGATCACCGCAGATTTGAAGGATACAAAGATACAGTAAATAATTACAAAAATTACCCTATACCCGCTGATTTAAGCTTTTTGAAGGGCGATTATAAAGAAATGTATCCCGATTATATCTCAGCAATAAACAGGCTTGATTACAATTTCGGAAAGCTTGTACGCAAGCTGAAAGAGCTTGGCATCTATGAAGACACGGTTTTGATTTATTCAAGCGACCACGGCTGCCACTTTAAAACAAGAAATCTTGAATACAAACGCAGTTGCCACGACAGCTGCATTCACACGCCGCTGATTATTAAAGGCGGCGGATTTAACGGCGGCAAACTTGAAAAAAGGCTTGTTAGCCTGATTGACATTCCGCCCACCCTGCTTTCACTTGCGGAAATACCTATTCCGAGCGAATATACCGGATTCGATTTAACAAAGCAGATTGAAAACAAAAGCGAAGCACGCAAATGTGTGTTTATGCAAATCAGCGAAAGCCAGTGCGGCAGAGCAATAAGAACTTCTGATTATATGTATTCCGTAAGAGATCTTTGCCCGGGCGGCGGATTCAGACCAAGCAGCAAAGTCTATTTTGAAGATTATCTTTATGACCTGAAAAAAGACCCAAATGAAAAAACAAACCTTGTTAAAAGCCCCGAATATGCAGAAATAAGGCAAGATTTAAAATATATGCTTATAGATGAAATGAAAGCGGCCGGCGAGGAAGAACCGGTTATTTTACCGGCAATTTGGGCGAGAAAGAAATAGAACTTATTGAGGTTAAGGCAATGAAGAACTATAATAATTGTGATGAGTTTGCCGCATATATCGCAAGAGAATTTTTCAGAAAAAGCGGAGTAAACAGATACCGCTTGATTAAAACCGATGAAATGAGTGATGAGCAGGTTGTTAAAGCATGTCAACTTTATTGCGAGGAAAATGGTCTTTTGCATGAGTATTCCGTTTTTCTTGAGCAGGAGGAAGCTTTGCATACGGGCAAACAATATTTAGGCAAGGTTATCGATGTTGCGGTTGACAGGCCGCTCGGCTCACATCACCCGCAACACAAGGAGCTTGTGTATCCCGTTAATTACGGATATTTTGACAAAGTGTATGCTGCTGACGGTGAGCCGCAGGATGTTTACATACTCGGCATATACGAACCGATTTCCGCTTTCAGAGGCAGGGTTATTGCCGTTATCCGCAGATTCGATGATGATGAAACAAAATGGGTGGTTGCACCCGATGAATACGATTTTTCCAAGAAAGATATTGAAAAAGCAACCCATTTTCAGGAAAAATATTTTAAAACGGAAATATTGATGCAAGGCGATTTTTAATATTCCCACAGTTTTAATAAGTACAAAAAATAAGGTGACCGAGATTAACTCGATCACCTTTATTATTTGCTGTTATTGATTATTCGGCATCCTTTTTGCTGCCTGCACGCTTAGCAACAAGCTCTTCAAGAATTCTTGAATGCTCTTTATCAGAGAGTGCATATTTCAATGTAGGAATTGCAGAAAGCAACATACCGATTGCCGGTGGAATTGAAATAAGGAAGAACATTGCAGCCGCATACTTACCTGCACCCGTGCCGCCGTCGTAAGTGATGAAGCTTGCGCCTTTTTCAATTGCCTTATTAAGAGTATCTACATTCTTACCGCTGTAGCCTACTACTGCGAATACTGCGGAAGAAATGATTGTGGAGATACCTGCAGAAAGCTTTGTAATAAAGCTCTGACCGGAGAAGAATACGCCGTCTGTGCGAACACCGTTTGTATATTCTTCATAGTCTACACAGTCTGCGATCATAACCGACTGAAGAACATTGATGCCTCCGAAAGAAGCACTGCCGAAGAGCATGCAAATGCCGATTATAATTGACCAGAATGTTGTTGTGAGGTCGCCGCCGGAAACTTTATAGAACACATAGATAAGTGCAAAAGGAATTGCACCGCCGATGGAATAAATGTTGTAAAGAGTTTTCTTTTCAACTTTTTTGATAATTACGGGAGTGATACCCATAGCCACAAACTGACCGACAAACAAGCCTACAGCAACACTGCCGAGGCCGATAAGAATCTGCCAGTTGATGCCTGCAAAGCTGCCGTCCTCGTTGCTTACGATGATGTTCATAATGTTACCGTTTGCATAGTAGTATGTAACAAGAGTCATTGCAACGATCATAAGAAGCTGAATTGGGCTTCTTAAAATGCCGGAGATAAGAATTTGTCTGAAAGGCTTGTTGCCAAACATAATTTTGAAGTTTTCGGCAAAAGTATAGCTTTTTTCTGACTTATCAACCTTTTCACGAGTGAAAAGACCTGCGCATTCAAAGAAGATAACCGCAATTACAGTCATAATGATGACGGTTACGATAAATCCCTTTTGATTTGCCTGCTGAACAAGAACATCGTAATCTGCGGCATTTTTATCAACCTTGCCTGCAAACACGCTGCCGAGAGCCTGAGCAATCTGAACAACAAGAACGCTGATACCGCCAACGCCTGCTACCATACGAGCAAGGCCGAGGATCTTACTTCTGTCGTTTTCATCTTCCGTCATCAATGAGGTAATGCCCCAAAGCGGAATATCGCAAATTGTGAAGCACATGCCCCATGCGATATAAGAAATTGCCGCCCATGCAACGATAAGAACTTTTGAAGCGGTTGTATCTGCTGTTGCATAGTTGCCGTTTAAGAAAGAAAGAATTGTGATAAGGCCGATTATGCCGGGGAAAATGATAAGATAAGGTCTGCACTTACCCCATTTGCTTTTGGTTTTATCAACGATTGTGCCCATCATTGGGTCGTTAATGGCGTCCCAAATTCTGGCAATTGTCATTATCCAGCCAAGCGCCATTGCCGGAAGGCAGATGACATTCTGGAAGTAGAAATAGAGACCTGTTGAAACGATGTTGTATATAAGGTTTTGGCCAAACATACCTGCAAGGTAACCAACGAGCTCTTTTTTGGTATAGGTTTTTACATTACTACCCATAAATTCACCCCTATAACGGAAAAATAAACCGGCCGAATATATATGCGGACGGTTTAAACTCCTTAATGATAATGTAACTATTATACCCCATAAGGAGTTGAAAAACAATTGTAAGAAATGCCAAATAAGCCATATACTGCCTGTACATAATAACCAAAAAAGCGTGCCGCAAAAAGCAGCACGCAATTTTTAACATTATTCAAACAACAAAAAGCTTGCAAATCAAGCCATAAAGCGGCGAATAACGCTTTCCATATCGTTATAATCCATAATGCGCGGAACGGGATATCCGGGATTACCCTCTTTGAGTGCACGGCCGATAAGAGTAGGCAAATCCTCTTCTTTGATGAAATCAAAGGTTGATGGAATGTTCATATCTGCATTAAATTTCTTAATAGCAGCAATGAATGCCTGAGCTTTTTCTGCCTCTGATGAGCCTGTGATGCCCACAATATCCGCAAGCTTTGCAAGCTGAGGATAAATGCAATCGCCATACCACTCAAGAACATATGGCAAAATAACCGCATTGGCAAGGCCGTGCGGTGTGCCGTAAAGGCCGCCGAGGTTGTGCGCAATAGCGTGAACATAGCCAACATAAGCGCGCGTAAATGCACATCCTGCCCAGTAAGAGCCTTTAAGCATATTAGCTCTTGCCTCATAATCCTTTCCGTTATTATAAGCCTCTTCAATATTATCAAAGATAAGCTTTGTTGCCTTTTCGGCCTGCTCTCTCGTTTGCTTTGTGTTGCTTCTGCCGATGTAAGCCTCAACAGCGTGAGTGAGCGCATCCATACCTGTTGTCGATGTGATGTGCGGCGGCAAACCTACGGTAAGTTCCGGGTCAAGCACCGCGAATTTCGGACGAAGACAGATATCGTTTACTGCGTTTTTCTCATGTGTTTCGGGATCTGTTACAACAGCGGCAACAGTTGTTTCCGAGCCTGTTCCTGCGGTGGTTGGCACTGCAAAGAACGGGGGCAGTTTTTTGAGCACTTTAAGATAGCCCCTCATTTGGCGAACGGTTTGATTCGGCTTAACAACTCTTGCAGCCGCCACCTTTGCGCAATCCATGGAAGAACCGCCGCCGAAAGCAATAAAACCCTCGCAGCCGTTTTTCAAATACATTTCACGCGCAGCCTCAATGTTGGGGATTGTGGGGTTGGGCTGAACGCCGTCATAAACGACATACTCAACACCGGCTTCTTTAAGCTTTTCAAACATTGGATCAAGCAAATTAAGGCTCATAAGGCCCTTATCCGTTACAACAAGAACTTTGTTGATTCCTTTGCTTTTAATAAATTCAGGAAGTTTTAAAACAGAACCTTTGCCTTCAAGAAGCTGTGGCTCCGACCAATCCAAGAAATTCATGGCAAGCTTAAATGCGCCCTGATATATACGATACCAGCACTTTTTTAATTCCCAAAGCATCAATATTCCTCCTTTACAATAATTTCCAATTATCATTTTACTAAAAAAGCATCAATTTTGCAATAGCAAACTAAAAGTTATTTTTAACCCTTTATAGAATTGAAAAAATATGTTAAAATAATCCTCATACAAAACAATAATTTAGTTTAGGAGATGAAAAAATGGGCAACAAAAGCCTGATTTTCTGCGGCAACAGCCCGGAATTTCTTGACGAGAAATTAACCAAAGAAAGCACGGCGGCAAACGGCGGCACGGCTTTCAGAATACCAAGCCTGATTAACGCAAACGGCACATTGATAGCCGCCGCAGACAAGGCTTCCTGCGGAGCGGATTGGGGCTACATAGAGCTTGCCGTTCGCAGAAGCGAAGACGGCGGCAAAACTTGGAGCGATATTGAATCCGTTGCCGTGCCTCCCGCCAGAGAAACAAGAAAAAGCGCCGAGTGTTATGCCTCTGCTTTTTACATTGATCCCTGCATGGCTCTTACAAACGACGGTGAAATAATTATGATTGCCGATTTTTGGCCCGAATGCATGGGTATTCACAAAAAGAAATTGCTTGATAAAAAGAAAATCCCCTACGGTCTGCTTGACGATCAAATGGTGCCGCTGATTTATGACAGAAACGGAAGCTTTTACTATGTTAAGCCTGACGGCACAGTGCTCAACAGCAAAAAAGAGCAAACAAATTACAGTGTTAAATCCCCCACAGGTTCTCTTTACAGAGATGACGAATACCTCGGCAACATTTATTTAAACGGTGCCATGGGAAAAAATGAAGAAAACGCAAACACAACCTTCGGAGCGCCGCTTAAAGCGCCGAAACGCTGTTATGTTTTCATGCTTAAAAGCAGCGACGGAGGCAAAACCTGGAGTGAGCCGAAAGACATAACAAATATGATTCTTGAGGAAACGGACGGAACATTCCTCGGCGTTGCTCCCGGAGTAGGTTTAACTCTTGAAGACGGCAAAGTTGTTATGCCGCTTTACACTTTAAAGAACGGCAGTGTTTCGATTTTCACAACAGACGGCGGAGAAACATGGCACAGAATGCGGCGCAATCCATACTGCCAAACCACGGGTGAATGGCAAATGATAAGCGCACAAAACGGAAACATAATCGGAATAGGCAGGCAAAACAATTTTGGGAAAACGCCGGTTTGCATTTCGGAAAACGGAGCAAAAAGCTGGCTCAAATGCAAAAAAACCGCTTTAAATGCACCGAAATGCCAAAAAAGCATAATAAGCGCAGGCGGATATGTTTTTTGCTCGCACCCATCAGGAAGGCAGCGTGAAAACGGTGTTATTTCAATCGGAAAGCCAAGAATGATAAAGGGCAGCTATTCACACATTGATTGGTTTAAGGATATTGAAATCAATAACGGATTCTTTGCATACTCTTGCCTTGCTCAAATTGACGATGACACAATCGGGGTGCTCTATGAATCGCAGCCGAGCAGCTACATTGAATTTCAAACCTTTAAAATAAGCGAAATAACAAAGTGATGCAAAAAACACTTGAAAATCAATTAACACTATATTATAATAATAAGCATATTAAACGCAATGACGAAGAAAAGTAGCTTATTTTGATTCTTTCAGAGAACCGCGCCAAGGCTGAAAGCACGGCAGATAAAAATTTAGCGAAGTTCCCTTCCGAGCGGCTGCGCCGAAAGATATTTCAATTAAGCGCAGACGAATTGAGCAGCGTTAAAAGCTCAAAGAGTGTTTGCTTGGATTTAAACTCTTTGCAAAAATAAGGGTGGTACCGCAGGTATTAACATACTTGTCCCTAGTATTACAGGGGCAAGTATTTTTTTGTCCCAAAACAGATTAAACAACGAAAGGAAGATTTTATGAAAACCGAGCTTGAAGAAATCAGAAAAGCCGCAAAAAAGGCGCTTGATTCCTTTGACACCAAGGAGCAAATCGAAGAAGCAAGAATTAAATACCTTGGCAAAAAAGGTGAGCTTACTTCAATTTTGAAGCAGATGGGCAAGCTTTCCGCTGAGGAAAGGCCCGTTATCGGCCAGCTTGCCAATGAAATAAGAGCCGATATTGAAAAGAAAATAGCTGAAAAAAGCGCTCAAATCAAAGAGGCAGAGCTTAAGCACAGGCTTGAAAACGAAGCAATTGACGTTACAATGCCGGGCAAGGAGCCTGAAATAGGCCATAAGCACCCTCTTTCCATTGTGCTTGACGAAATCAAAGAAATATTTATGGGAATGGGCTTTGATGTTGCCGAGGGACCGGAAGTTGAATATGATTATTATAACTTTGAAGCGCTCAACATTCCGAAAGGTCACCCTGCAAGAGACACGCAGGACACTTTCTATATTGACGACAATATAGTTTTAAGAACGCAAACATCACCCATTCAAATCAGATATATGGAAAAGCATGAGCCTCCGTTCAGAATGATTGCACCGGGCAGAGTTTTCCGCTCAGATGCGGTAGATGCAACTCACTCTCCCCTTTTCCATCAAATCGAAGGGCTTGTTGTTGACAAGGGTGTTACAATGGCAGACCTTAAAGGAACACTTGAGGCATTTGCAAAACGCCTTTACGGCGAAAATACAAAAATCAGGCTTCGCCCCCACCATTTCCCGTTTACGGAGCCAAGCTGTGAAATTGACGTTTCTTGCTTTAAATGCGGCGGCAAGGGCTGCCCGATGTGCAAGGGCGAGGGTTGGATTGAAATTCTCGGCGGCGGCATGGTGCACCCAAAGGTGCTTAAAAACGGCGGTGTTGACCCTGAAGAATACAGCGGCTTTGCATTCGGCGTTGGCCTTGAAAGGCTTGTTATGTTCCGCTTCAACATAGACGATATGAGATTACTTTACGAAAACGACACAAGATTTTTGAATCAATTTTAAGGAGGTGCAAAACAATGGTTTTATCAAGAAGATGGCTTAAAGATTATGTTAATTTAGATGATATTTCAGATAAAGAGTTTTGCGACGAAATGACTCTTTCGGGCTCAAAGGTTGAAGAATTCAAAAAAGAAGGCAGCGAGCTTGAAAACATTGTTGTTGGTCAAATCAAATCACTTGAGCGCCACCCCGATTCCGATCATCTTTGGATTTGCAAGGTTGATGTCGGCACGGAAGCAGACGAGCAAATCGTTACAGGCGCCCAAAATCTTTCCGTTGGCGATTATGTGCCTGCGGCACTTCCCGGCGCAACGGTTTACAACAGAAAAGACCACTGCATAGAAAAAATCAAAAAAGGCAAGCTAAGGGGTGTTGAATCAAACGGAATGCTTTGCTCGTTTGATGAGCTTGGACTTACACAAAATGATTTCCCTTATGCAACTGCAGACGGCATATTTATTTTGGGCGACGATTGCGACCACACTCCGGGCGAGGACATTCGCAAGGCTATCGGTTACGATGACACATGCGTTGAATTTGAAATCACATCAAACCGCTGCGATTGTATGTCCGTAACAGGACTTGCCCGTGAAGCGGCAGCAACGTTCAACAGAGATTTTGTATTAAAGGCACCTGTTGTTAAATCCGGAAGCGGCGATGTTAACAAAATGCTTAAAGTTAACATTCAGGAACCCGATAAATGCTATCGCTACACCGGCGCCGTTGTTGAAAATGTTCGAGTTAAAGAAAGCCCCCGCTGGCTCAGAGAAAGACTTCGCGCAAGCGGTGTTCGCCCGATCAGCAACATTGTTGACATAACCAATTATGTTATGCTTGAATTCGGCCAGCCGATGCACGCATTTGACCTTCGCTTTTTGGAGGGCAACACCGTTAATGTGAGAAATGCCGTGAATGGCGAAAAAATCACCACGCTGGACGGTGTTGAGCGTGAACTTGATGACACAATGCTTGTTATTGCAGATGAAAAGAAGCCCGTTGCCGTTGCAGGCGTTATGGGCGGCGAATACAGCGGCATTATGGAAGACACCTCAACAATTGTTTTTGAATCAGCTTGCTTTAACGGTTTGTCCGTAAGAAGCACGGCAAAAGCACTCGGCATGAGAACCGAGGCTTCAAGCCGTTATGAAAAAGAGCTTGATCCCGGCGCAACAATGAATGCGCTTATGAGAGCGCTTGAGCTTGTGCAGCAGCTTGACGCCGGCGATGTGGTAAACGGTGTTGTAGACTGCTTTGTTAAGCCAAAGAAACCCGCAAAGGTTAAATTTGATTATAACTGGATAAATAATTTTATCGGCATCAACCTCAGCGAGGCAGAGCAAAAGAAAATTCTTGAAAAGATTGAATTCACATTTGATGATGAAGGCAACATTGTGGCTCCCCCATTCAGAAACGATATTGAGCATATTGCCGACATATCGGAGGAGGTTGCTCGCTTTTACGGCTACCATAACATTCCAAACAGAATGCTCAGCGGTGTTGCAGTAGGCAAGCTTACCGATTGGCAAAAATACATTCGCTCAATGAACGAAGCATTGATTGCCTGCGGCTGCACGGAAACATCTACATTCAGCTTTATCAGCCCGAAGGCATACGACAAAATAAATCTTGACAAAAATGATCCTCAAAGAGAATCGGTTGTTATCAGAAATCCTCTTGGCGAAGACACAAGCATTATGAGAACAACAATTCTGCCATCCATGCTTGATGTGCTTTCTCACAACTACAACCACAAAAACGAAAAAGCCTGCCTTTATGAAATCGGCACTGTTTATCAACCTACAGAAAAGGGCAAGCTTCCGATAGAAAGCCAAAAAGCAGCAATCGGAATTTACGGCGGCAACGCAGATTACTATTCTCTTAAAGGCATAGTTGAAAAAGTGCTTGATATGCTCAACACAAAAGAATACGATGTTGTGCCCGTTAAAGACGATCCGTCTTTCCATCCCGGCAGAACGGCAAGATTTGTTGTTGACGGTAAGGTGCTTGCAGAGCTTGGCGAAATTCACCCAACCGTTGCTGAAAACTATAATATCGGCACACGTGTTTATGTGGCTGAAATTGATGTTAACACCGCATATGAAAACAGGCAGCCCGGAAAAACGCACAAACCGCTGCCGAAATTCCCTGCCGTAACCCGTGACCTTGCGTTTGTTTGCGACAGAGAAATTCCCGTTCTTTCGCTTGAAAAGGCAATAGGAGAAGCTGTTGGCAAAACCCTTGAAAAGGTTAAACTTTTTGATGTTTACGAAGGCTCTCAAATTGAAAAAGGCAAAAAGAGCGTTGCTTTCAACATCAGAATGAGAAGTGCAGACAAAACACTTACGGATGATGAAGCCGATGCAGCGATGAAGCGTGTTATCAAATCATTGGATAAACTAGGCATTAGCTTACGCTCTTGATGCAAAAAATAAGCATTTTTTACCTATTTTTTACAAATATTAAAAAATTTTAGTTGTAATCAAGGCAAAAATTGTATATAATGATGTTGTATATTGTTAAGCAGGAGGTGACTTTACTGTGACAGATAAAACAATGACCTTTAAACTCGGCGACGATCATGAGGACTATATGAGGGACACGCTTACCCAGGTGTTTGATGCACTTAAAGAAAAAGGCTACAACCCAATTAACCAAATCGTTGGCTATATTCTTTCGGAAGACCCCACTTATATAACCACGCATAATAATGCAAGAAGCCTTATTCGTAAAATAGACCGAGATGAATTGCTTGCAGAAATGGTAAAGTCTTATCTTAACACCTAAAGATACACAACAAAATAATTTATAAAGGAGGGTTTTCTTTGGCAGAATTTAAAGATACATTTCTTACCTACAAAGGAAAGCCTTTGGTAAGATGCGGCAAAACCATATATTATGGTGATATGGCAGATCCGTTTGTTGCCTGCCTTCAAATTCAATCCGATAAAGAATTTAAGGATATTAAACTTTCGGACAAGGTGCTTGTTCAAATTATAAACACCGATCCGCAAGTGGGCCCAAAAGAAAAAATCGTTAAAAAAAGCGAAAAAGAGGGCATATTCAACGCACTTGATTTAGGTGCGGTTTGGCTTCAGAGAGAATTGAAGAAATAACAAAAACGCACACCCTGTGCGGTGTGCGTTTTCTCATAAACAAGCATACAAAACAAGTGTTTTAGATAATTAACGATAAATTCACAAACTGTTTGTTTATTTGCTTAGCGGAGGAAAATTGATGAAAAACATTAAATTGATGAGAGTAACAAACGACTACACTCAATTAAAATTGCAAATGGAAACAGGCATAAGCCAAAGCATGCTTTCAAAATATGAAAGCGGAGATTTAATTCCAACAACAGAAAATTTAATGATTCTTGCAGATTTTTATAACACAAGCCTTGATTTTTTGATGGACAGAACCGATAAAAAAGAGCCCTATCCTCTGAAGAAAAATAAATAAAGCAATTTTAAACCGAAAATTACATTAGCCTTGTGCGTTTTTTAAGAATTGCACAAGGCTATATTATTGCGCAAAAAGCCTGCAAGCACAACCGTGTTTACAGGCTTTTTTATGATTTATTTTACGGATGCTATAATTTCATTCATTTGATCCATTTTGCGTTCCATATCGGCAACAAGAGCGAACTGGTTTTTTGCACGCACAAGATTATGCTCCGGATAATCTGTTTTAAAATAAGTGTCTCCGTTTAAATAATCCGCCAAGAAACGCATACCGCATTCAAAGGTCATCAGCAAAGAGGCAAACGCAAGATTATCTTTTTCTGCCTTATTAAAGCTTCCGCCTGCTTCCGAAAGGAAACCTTCCGCATATGCCTTAAAATAATCAAGGCTGAGTGAAACCTTGCTTAAATCGGCTTCATCTTCCACTGCCGTATTTGCGCCGAAGCGAATTGAATCGCCAAAATCATAGAGTGCAAGCCCCGGCATAACAGTGTCCAAATCAATAACGCAAATTGCCTTTGTGCTGTTTGCATCAAACATAACGTTATTAAGCTTAGTGTCGTTATGGGTTACTCTGATTGGCAGCTCGCCTGAATCAATCATATTAACAAGGCGAGAGCAAATTTCCTTTCTTGAGCAGACGAATTCAATTTCATCACGGCACGAATCTTTTCTGCCGGAAAGATTATTCTCAACAGCCGGCAAAAATTCATTTTTAAACCTATATGCCGTATTGTGAAAATTCGGAATTGTTTCATAAAGAGAATCGGCAGGAAAATCCGAAAGAAGCCTTTGGAATTTACCGAAAGCTATGCCGCTTTCCTTAAAAAGCTCCGGGCTGTCCACACTGTTATAGCTGACTGAATCGGTAACGAAAATATAAGAACGATAGCAATCGCCGTTTGAAGCTTTATAAAATTTATCTCCGTTCTTGGTTTTTATGAAATGAAGCGTTTCCCTGTTTTCATCTCCGCCCGATTTTTTGATTTCGTTTCTGAGATAAGAAGTAACACTGAAAACATTTTCCATAAGATTTTCTATATTTTTGAAAATTCCGGTGTTTATCTTTTGGATGATATACTTACATTCCTCACCGCCGTTATTATAAGTTGCAAGGTAAGTTGTGTTTATATGACCCGAACCGAAAATTTCACAATTTTGAAGTTCGCCTTTAAAATCAAATTGACTTATAACCTCGTCTAATATTGACATAATACGCCTCCTAAGGGCTTTTTTCATTGAATAATTTATATTATTTTATCACATTGAAAGATATTTGTAAACAACAATATTTTTTGCAAAATTCACTGACAGGTGGGATTCTGTTAGAACGATTTAATAAAGGCAACCCACAATAAAAATCAGCGAAAAAAATATGCCAACACTTTCGTATTGGCATACATTTATTAAATTAAAATCGGCGAAATTTGCCGCATGCAAATGCTTATAAGCCAATCATCATTCTCTGCGCAAAGCCTCAATCGGGCTCATTTTAGCAGCCTTTCTTGCGGGATAAATGCCGAAGAACAAGCCCACTCCGCAAGAGAACAAAAGCGCAATTGCTATAACACCTATATTAACATCCGGTGTAATTCCTATAATTGAGCAACCCGCAAAAGCGCCGGCAATGCCCAAAACCGTGCCTATAACACCGCCTATAAGGCAGAGTATAACCGATTCCGTAAGGAATTGAAGAGTTATGGTTTTTGTTTTTGCGCCCAGCGATTTTCTGATACCTATTTCTCTCGTTCGCTCCGTTACCGAAACAAGCATTATATTCATAACGCCTATACCGCCTACAATAAGTGAAATAGCACCTACGGCAGCAATAAACGCAGTAAGAATTGAAATGATGGTATCCACAAGCTCAACATAAGTTGCCATATCCTGAGCCACATAAATTGAATTTGAATAATTGCCGTGAGCCGCTTTAAGGTAGTTTACCGTGGCATTACCGATGGCATTGTTATTGGCATTGGTTTCGCCGATTACAAAAACTGCGGAAACAACCGGATCACTGCCGGTAAGCTGTGAAAGCGTTGTGCAAGGCATAAAGAGAGCTATGGTAAGTTTATCACCCGTTTGGAACATATCTCCGAGCGAGCCTGCGCCGCCCATACTGTTTACAAGCGAATCAATATCTGCAACGCCTGCAACCTTAACCTTCATTGCGCTTCCCGACGAGGACAAAGTTAAATACTGCCCCGTTGCATCCTCATACCCGAATGCGAGCTTTGCACTTTCCGTGCCTATTATCGCCACCGGCGAGGCGGCATTATATTCTTCATCGGTAAAAAACCTGCCGTACTTAGTGCCGTCCGGCAGCACAAACTGAGCATCGGAGTTTACACCGATCATCATAACTGTTGCTTCTTTTTCATTAACATCAATGGTGGACTTAGCAAAGCCCATCATCATAGGCGAGCAGCGATCAACGCCGCTTACCTTTTTCTTGATATTTGCAACATCATCAAGTGTTATATAATCATTGTCGGTTGCCTGAGTTGTATCAACCGAAACAAGCACGGCATTAGAGCCCATATCCTCAATAAGAGAAACTATATAATCCCTTGCACCTGTGCCGGCGCTTACAATCATAATAACCGAGCCGACGCCGATTATAATGCCAAGCATCGTTAACAAAGAGCGCATCCAATTAGCTTTTATGCACTTGATGGCAATTTTTAAGCTTTCAGAAATATTCATAATGCACTCCGATTATTTAACTTTTACTTCAAATGTGTCCTCTTTATAATCAGAGGAAGGTGTGGAAACAATTTTATCGCCCGCTTTAATTCCGCTTTTAACTTCATAAGCAGAATCTGAAACGGCACCTGTTTCTATAAGTGTTTTGGAAACCGTTTTATCTTTTTCATTATAGAGATATACATATGTGCCTGTTTTCTGAAGCACAATTGATTCTATAGGAACGGTAACAATATTTTGATGATCGCCTACTGCGATGGTTACATCCGCATCAAAACCTGCGATAATGTTTTCATCGGGATCATTTACACTTACCTGAACTTCAACACCGGCACCGCTGCTTGTGAGGCTTGAAAGGCCGCTGATACCTGCCATAGAGCCAACAGTATCAAGCATTGAGCCTGATGAGCCGCCTGTTGCAACGGGAGCCTTGGAGATGATTTCACCGCTGTAAGTTCCGTATGCCGAATTGATTGTTGCCGGCATACCAACCTTAACCTTATGTATATCATATTCGCCGAGAGAAAGCGTAACAACCATTGAATCAAGATTTTCAAGGGTAATGCCCGATGCAAGAAGGCTTGTGGTTTCACCCGGATAGATATCACAAGCGGTAATAGTGCCGTCAAATGCGGCAGTCCATCCCGCAACAAGTTCTGCGTTTGCTTCATCTATTGCATCAAGAGCACTTTTGGCAGAATCCATAACCTGCTTTTTGGCAAAAACAGTATCATCAGATGCCTCAAGCTGGAACACCTTTTGCTGAGCATAAAGGGCAGCCAAATTAAGCTGTGCCGTTGCAAGCTGCACATTAGGACTGCTTGCAATAGACGAGCCCACTGCGGCCCAATCTATATTTTTAACGGCAGTTTCAATCATATCAACAAGAACGCCGCTTTCGATTATAAGCTTTGTTTCATCAATAATGCCTTCTTTGATTGCCTTGGCAACGGCATCGCCAACTGCCTGAGCTATCCTTTCGGGATCAAGATTGCCGTTTTCAAGCTGATTTGCAATTTCCTGCATAACAACACGAACAAGTGCGTTTGTTGTTTCTATATCATTGGAAAGTCTGTTAAGAGTGTTAACAAGATCCGTAAGAGCTTGCACAAGGCCTTCCACGGTAGCCGGATAAGTTACCGGCTCGGTTGTAGTTGTTGTGGTGGCGCTGGTTGAGGCTGTTGTGGGCCTTGTGGTAGTTGGTCTTGTGGTTGTGGTAGTTGTCGGGAAAGTGATTGTAACTCTGCTTGTTGCCTGAGTTACTGCTTCCCTTTCAAGCTTCTCGAGCTGCTTTTGAGCATCTTCGATTTTGCTGTTAACATCTGCAAGATTTTCCTTTGCTGTTTTTTGATCGGAAACAGATTGCTTGTAGCTTTTTTTAGCTTGCTGATAAGTTCCGCTGAGCTGCTTGCGCTGTGAATCAAGAGTGCTTGTGTCAAAGGTTGCAAGTTTATCGCCGGCGCTTACTTTATCGCCAACCTTAACAAAAACTTCTTTAACCGTTGCAACGGCGCCAACCTTATATTCTTTGGTTGTGCCTGCCGAAACCTTGCCCGTTGCACTGACAGATTCGCTGATTTCGCCTGTGCCGATAGTTGTGAGCGAAACGGTTTCTTTCTTTTTTGATTTTGCCGAAACCCCGATAACCGTGCCTATTATAGCAATAACCAAAACTATGGAAATTGCGGCAATAATCTTTTTCTTGTTGCTTTTCTTTACAGTAGCCATTCCACATATACCTCTATATATAATATAATCACTGTTAAAAAGGGGCATAAAAAGCCTGTGCCGCCTTTAATGCCCCTTTAGTATAATTCCAATTTGTATAAATGTCAACAACTATTTGTAAACATTTCAAATTTTAACCAACAGTTCACAATTGATATTTTTTACAAAGCACGAATCAAGTGAAATTATTTATTAAGAGCAGCCAAAGCTTTTTTGCCTATATCATGCCTGAAATGCATATTATCAAAATGGATTTCACCAAGTGCCGCATAAGCCTTATCAAGAGCCTGCTGTAAATCGGAGCCGAGCGCCGTCACGCCAAGCACTCTTCCGCCTGAGGTAACAAGCTTACCGTCTTTAATTGCAGTGCCGGCATGATAAACGATAACGCCGTCTTTTTGGCCGTTTTCAAGGCCCGTTATTTCAATACCCTTAGGATAAGATTTAGGATAACCGCCTGATGCCGCTATAACGCAAGCGCAAGCTTCATCTGCCCATTCTATATCAAGCTCTGCAAGAGTGCCGTTATTGATTGCCTCAAAAATATCAATAATATCTGTTTTAAGGCGAGGCAAAACAACTTGAGTTTCCGGATCACCAAAGCGGCAATTGTATTCAATCACCTTAGGACCCTTAGGTGTAAGCATAAGTCCGAAATAAAGGCAACCCTTAAACGTGCGTCCTTCCTTATTCATAGCATCAATCGTAGGAATAAAGATTTTTTCCATACATTCCTTTGCAATATCAGCAGTGTAATACGGATTCGGAGAAACAGTGCCCATTCCGCCTGTGTTAAGCCCCTTATCACCGTCCAGCGCACGCTTATGATCCATTGAAGAAACCATCGGCTTAACGCATTTACCGTCTGTAAACGCAAGCACTGAAACTTCCGGACCGGTGAGAAATTCTTCAACAACAACATTGTTGCCGCTTTCACCGAAAATTTTATCCTCCATTATCTCTCGAACACCGTTTTCGGCCTCTTCAAGAGTTTCGGGAATTATAACGCCTTTGCCGAGAGCAAGGCCGTCTGCCTTTATAACAGTAGGAAATTCATTTTTTTCTTTAACATAAGCAAGCACATCGGCAGGATTATCAAACACCTTATATTCTGCGGTGGGGATATTATATTTAAGCATAAGATTTTTTGAAAAAACCTTTGAGCCTTCAATAATTGCAGCTGCCGCATTCGGGCCGAATGTTGCGAAACCGGCGGCATTAAGCGCATCAACCATTCCCGCAACAAGAGGATCATCCGGAGCAACAACAACTAAATCAGCAAAAAGCTTTTTAGCAAGCTCAACAACGCCTTGAATATCCGTTGCCGAAACAGGAAAGCACTGCGCATCATAAGATATGCCGCCGTTTCCGGGGCAACAATATACTTCCGAAACCCTTTTAGATTCCTTGATTTTTCTTATTAAGGCGTGCTCTCTGCCGCCGCCTCCAACAACAAGAACTTTCATTTAAATAACTGCCTTTCTTTTTCGGCAAAGCCGTAATATAAATTTAGATAAACAAAGCAAAAAAACATTTCAGAAAGCATCCTAACATTTTTGCTTTTTTCGGCAGAGCGGCCGACCGTGCGGCATCTGCAATCCGCAAAAGCGGAAAGGGCGATGAAATCGCCCTGCTTTAATTATTTTTATTAACAATTCTTGTTTCTTCCGCACCTGTTTCCAAATCAATGAAGCGTGTGAAAAGAGAAACTTTATTATCCGCATTAAGCGATGCCCAAATCATATCCGTAAATTCATCTATAGTTTGATCTGCAATTTCAACAGGAGTCGGCTCGCCTTCAAATGAAGGAATCGGATCACCGTCGCACTTATAAGTGTGGATAAAATGGCCGAGACCTGCATAAGCCGGATACTCATAAAAGAATCTGAGGCATTGAGGCACACCCATATTAGATTTAAGAATTGAAAGCACATAATCGCCGTTCGGCTTAACAACTCCTGAAATTCTTGGTGTGTAATTAGGCGCATCGGGTTCAAACTCTCTTGTTAAAAGAGCATGGCGATAGCAATGGCCGTCTTTCATAAAATCATAAATTGTGTCTGTTTGGTCACCGTTTGTTACGATGGTTTTACCATCGCACTTCAAAACGGGATTATAAATAATAAGGCTTGGATCAACCATTTTTGATTCATCAAATGCCTTGGTGCGAATACCGCCTCTGTTGTTTTCTTCAAAAACACGATTGCGGCTGTTTTCACTTCTGCCCATTATAAAATAAGCAATAACGGCCTTTTTGCCATTTGCACTATTGCCGAGTATTATTCCCCTTCCGGGATAAGAATTTGAAGAAAGCTCTTCTGCGATTTTTTTAATTTCCATATATAAACAGCCTTTCCGACTACAAAATAACAAAGCTCCTAACACCTAACCGTAGCCTGCATAAGGCGCATACACGGAGCACGCATATCAATAATATGCCGCAATTCAATTTGAGGCACGGGCAACAATTATTCAATAACGGTTTTATTGCCCTCAATTCTAATTTTACCGGAGCAAAACAAAGAAACAGCTTTTGGCAGAATTTCCCATTCTGCAAGGCGCATAACACGGTATTGCAAGATCTCCGGAGTATCTTCCTGCTCTATCGGGACGGCCTTTTGCAAAATTATTGCGCCGCCGTCCGTGATTTCATTTACGAAATGAGCAGTGGCACCCGTTACCTTCATTCCGCTTGCAAGCACCGCTTCATGAACCTTAAGACCATAGAATCCGTCGCCGCAGAAAAGCGGAATAAGACTTGGATGAATATTTATAATTCTGTTTTTGTATTTTTCAACAAGCTCACTTCCCAAAATGGAAAGAAAGCCGGCAAGAACGATAAGATCAATATTTTTATTTTCAAGAACTTTTAAAACCGCCTTATCATATGCCTCTTTGGAATCATATTCCTTTCTTGAAACAACGGCGCTTTCTATGCCGGCTTTTTTTGCACGCTCAAGAGCATATGCACCGCTGTTTGAAGCCAAAACGAACTTAATTTTTCCGTTTTTAAGTTCTCCCCTGTTTTGTGCATCAATAAGAGCCTGCAAATTTGTGCCTCCGCCTGATACAAACACAGCTATATTCAGCATAATTCAACACCCGTTTCGCCGGCCTTAATTTCGCCGATAACAGCAGCCTGTTCGCCGTTTGCATTAAGAATTTCAACAGCCTTATCTGCATTTTCGGCATCAACGGCAATAACAAGACCTGTGCCCATGTTAAATGTGTTATACATATCTCTTTCAGGAATTTTTCCAACTTTTTCAATAAGCTCGAATATAGGCTTTTTAAAGCATTTATCCTTTTCTATAACAGCCGTAAATCCGTTTTTAAGCATACGGGGCACATTTTCATAAAATCCGCCGCCGGTAATATGAGAAATGGCATTCACCCTAACCTGATCCATTAAAGCAAGAAGCGGCTTAACATAAATTCTTGTTGGAGTGAGAAGTTCTTCGCCAAGAGGCTTATCAAGCCCATCATATGTTGAAAGAATTGTTTTTTCGTTTATATCAAACACCTTGCGAACAAGCGAGAAACCGTTTGAATGAACACCTGAAGAAGCAACGCCGATAAGCGCATCGCCGGCTTTAAGATTTTCACCCGAAACAAGCTTTTCTTTTTCGCCGATACCAACGGTGAAGCCTGCAAGATCATATTCTTCATCGGGCATAAGGCCGGGATGCTCTGCGGTTTCACCGCCTACAAGTGCACAGCCTGCCTGAACACAGCCGTCTGCAACGCCCTTAACGATTTGAGCAATCTTTTCGGGATAGTTTTTACCGCAAGCAATATAATCAAGAAAGAAGAGGGGCTTTGCACCGCTGCAAGCCACATCATTAACGCACATTGCAACGCAATCAATGCCGATAGTATCATGCTTATCCATAAGAAAAGCGAGCTTAAGCTTTGTGCCGACACCGTCTGTTCCGCTTACAAGAACGGGATTTTTATATTCATTTGCACCTATTTCAAACATACCGCCGAAGCCGCCGATTGAGCCGATTACACCGGGAATATTTGTTTTTTTAACATGGGATTTAATGAGCTCAACAGATTCATAACCTGCCGTTACATCAACACCGGCAGCAGCATAGCTTTCGCTGAAACTTTTTTCCATATAATTCACATTGCCTTTCCTGCCACACAATATATTATATTAAAGCCTTCGTTTCCGATGTGGCAAAACGGAAAACAAAATTAAGAGATGCTTTGCAAATCGGCAAAGCCGAATACTTATTTTTTTAAATTAAACGCAAGAGAAAATCAGATTTCTTTTATTTTTTCCTGCATTGCCTTATCTTTTTCGATAACGGCATTTTCCATATCTTTGCGCATATCCGCAAGCTTTTGAGCAAGTGCCTCATCACCCACTGCCAAAATCTCAGCAGCAAGCAAAGCAGCATTTTTAGCCGCATTAACACCCACTGTTGCAACAGGAATTCCGGGAGGCATCATAACGGTTGCGAGCATGGCATCCATACCGTCGAGCACCTTTGCGGAGCAAGGAATCCCGATAACGGGCAAAGTTGTTGAAGCCGCAAGCACACCGCCCAAATGCGCTGCCATACCTGCTGCGGCAATAATAACGCCAAATCCGTTTGACGCTGCACTTTCTGCAAATGCCTGAGCTTGCTTGGGAGTTCTGTGCGCACTCATAACACGAACCTCTGTTTCAATGCCAAGCTCCTTTAACTGCTTAACAGCCGGAGTTACTATTGGCAAATCACTGTCTGACCCCATAATAAGAGCAACCTTTTTCATATGATACACTGCCTTTCCGCCGCCTTGAAAAATAAATAAATGTGCTGCCGACGACACAAGCAGCACAAATTGCATAAGTAACTGCACACGGCGACCGATGCCGCCTCATTTTACGACTAATATTTTACATTATTAAAGAGAAATTTTCAATAGAATTTACAAAATCATTTCATCAATAATAGCACCGCAGAGAGCCTTGTTTTTAATCATAATACACAAAAGGGAAAGCACCGAGGTACTTTCCCTTTCTTTTATGATGTTAGATTGATTTAAGAAGCGATGGAAGACGGGTGAGTGCGCCGCCGATTCGCCAGAAAATCGCATTGAAGCCAGCAAAGCTTGATTCATCATCATTAAGCATTTTGAGGAGGCCCTGAGCCATTGCGGGAGAAAATACGCCCATGCTCATCTGCACAAAGTTTCTGATCGGAATTTGCGTTGCCATTGCAGCAAGCATTTTACCGTCGCCGTTTTCTGCCGAGCCCATATTAGACATAATCTTTTCGATAAGTCTGCAAAGCTTGCCGCCCCACTTTGTGTGCCTTGCATCGTTAAGGCAACAATAGAGATCAATTTTTGCATTTTTATCTCTTTCACGGGCAGGAAGTTCGCTGCCGTAAACAGCACCCCACTGCTTATCATCAATATTTGCTATATCGGCAGTGTAATAAGACGGAGCGCTTTCTCTGTAATCCGGCACCTCAGCTTCAACAGTTGATGTAACATTAACTGTTGCCTTAAGCTTTTCATCACGGCTTGAAGCAGCAGCGATAATTTCAAATTCGCCGCTTTCAACATGCCAATCGCCGAGTTTAACATTATAATAAGCAAATGCACGCTTGCCGAGCTCAAGAGTAACCTCTTTTTCCTCGCCTGCTTTAAGGAACACCTTGGTGAATGCACGGAGTTCTTTTTTAGGCCTGAAAATAGTTGATTCCTTATCGGAAACATAAATCTGAACGATTTCGGCACCGTCAACATCGCCTGTGTTTTTAACTTTAAGAGAAACCTTAAGAGTATCCGTATCCTTAATGTCGCTTGCAGAAAGCTTCATATCGCTGTATTCAAATGTTGTGTAAGAAAGGCCATAACCAAACGGGAAAAGAACCTCTTTATCGGCTGTGTCATAATACCTGTAGCCGATATAAACGCTTTCCTTATGTTCTGAAATAACAGGGCCGCCGGGATAATTGCCGAAGGTTGGGTTGTCGTTAAATGTAATAGGATATGTTTCTGCCGTCTTACCGCTTGGATTAACTGCGCCGGTAAGAATATTTGCAACGGCACTGCCGCTTGCCTGGCCGCCGAGGCCTGAATTAAGGAGACCCTTAACTTCATCAAGCCACGGAATATAAACAACAGAACCGCCTGCAAGCACAACAACGGTGTTTGCATTAGCCTTTGCAATTTCGGAAACAAGCTTGTTGTGGTTTTCGGGCATATTGATGTTTTCTCTGTCATATCCCTCACCCTCGAATTCCTCGGTGAGGCCTACGAATACAACGGCAACATCTGCTGCCTTTGCAGCTGCAACAGCCTCTGAAACAAGCTGAGCATCAGATTTTCTGTTTTTATCTTTCTTTGACGGTGCTGCTTTGTAATAGCCCTGAGCATATGTAACATCTGCGCCGAGCTTAACAAGTTCATCATAAGCATTATCAAGCTTTGTGGGATTGATAACGGAAGAACCTGCGCCCTGGAATCTCGGTGATTTAGCCATTTCGCCGATAACTGCAACCTTTTGGCCTTTTTTAAGAGGAAGGATTTTTTCGTCATTTTTAAGAAGCACCATTGAGCCCTCTGCGATTTTACGGGCAATTGCATGATGTGCCTCAACATCAAACTTATAACCGTCGTTTTGCTCAAGAGCAGGCTTGGATTTAACGATAAGATCAACAACAGTGTCTACACGCTCATCAAGCACAGCTTCATCAAGCTCGCCTCCGTTAACAGCCTCAATAATTCTTTTTGCATTAAGTGTGCCTGAAGACGGCATTTCAAGATCAGTTCCGCATTTAAGGCCGGGAACTCTGTCTACCGAAGCGCCCCAGTCTGTTACGATAAGGCCTTTAAAGCCCCATTCTTTTCTGAGCACTTCCTGCTGAAGCCACTCATTCTGAGAAGCATAAACACCGTTGATGCGGTTATATGAATTCATAACGGTCCACGGCTGAGATTCCTTAACTGCAATTTCAAAAGCCGGGAAATATATTTCACGCATTGTACGCTCATCAATAACCTCGCTGAGAACCATACGGAATGCTTCCTGCGAATTGCAGGCAAAGTGCTTAAGTGAGTTGCCGACACCCTTTGATTGGCAACCGTTTATAAGATTTGCGCTCATTTTGCCGGCAAGCAAAGGATCCTCTGAAAAATATTCAAAGTTTCTGCCGCAAACCGGAGAACGCTTAATATTTGTGCCGGGGCCGAGAATAACAGAAACCTTTTCCTGCAAACATTCCTCTGCAAGAGCCTCGCCTTCTTCACGAAGAAGGTTTTCATCCCAAGAGCAAGCGGAAGTTGCCGCAGGGGGCATACATGTGGCAGGCACGGAATTTCCGAGACCGATTCCGCTTGAAGATTTCTTATCTGTGTTTTGCTTGCGAAGGCCGTGAGGGCCATCTGTGATCATAATTTTGGGAAGGCCGAGTTCGGGTGCTTCCTCAAGATGCCAATAATCAAAGCCGGAAACAAATTTAGCCTTTTGCTCAAGGCTCATTTTGCTTACAATTTCAGGATGCTTCATTCTTTTTCCTCCGATAAAAAAGGGATTTTGCACAAAAAGCGCAATTTCCGAGTTTATATTTCGTTTATATTATATATGAAACTTAGAACTTATACAAGCACAAAATCAAGTGCCGCACAACAATTGTGCACAATTACATAAAACCAACGTCAATTATTGTAACATATCACAAAAAAAGGCTGCAGCCAAAAGCTGCAGCCTTTTAGTTATTGATTACTTTTTTATGTACTTGATAAGTTCAAGTGCAGCGCCCACATCGCCGTCAACCTTCAATTTACCGGTGGTAAAAGCAACAACGGGATCGATTTTGCCGTTGATAAGCTTGATAAGATTTGTACCGCTGGCGGTTATGATTGCATTGCGATCATAATACTCATAAGGCTCAACGTTTATTTTGCCGTCTTTGATTTCAACATAAAAAATACCGTGTGCCTTGCCCTCAATATCAAACTGAAAAGCAACCGTGCCCGGAACGGCACTTGCATCAACAGAGCAAAGCTTATCTCTGTAAGCCTGCACAACCGATTCATAAGTTAAAGTTGCCACAATGATTCCTCCAATCTTTAATTTAATTTTACCACACAAAAACAATAATTTCAACAAGTTTATTTCGACTTTTAGCGCCTAATTGCGCCGATTATTTGTCTTTTGAGCGAGTGAAAGCGGAAACCAAAAGAGCAGACAGCAATGCAACTGTTACGCCTGCCGAACACGCAGACATTCCTCCTGTGATCACGCCCAAAAAGCCGGATTGGCGCACAGAATCCTTAACCCCTGCAGCAAGCGCATTTCCAAAGCCCGTGAGCGGCACCGTGGCACCCGCACCGGCAAAATCAACAAGCTTATCATAAACGCCGAATGCACCAAGCAACACACCGAGGCAAACAAACGAAACAAGAATTTTGGCAGGAGTTAATTTTGTTAAATCAATAAGAAGCTGGCCCACAACGCAAATCAAACCGCCAACAACAAAAGCCTTTAAAAACATCATAAAAAATCACCTGCTATATTATTTGCATACAGCAGGTGAAATAAACATAAAAAATTAACAATCAGCCCTGATCAATCGGGTTTTTATTATCATATTTAGCGGCACGGCCGTATTTTTCCTCAAAGCCGGGGTTAATATAATCCTCAACAACTTTACCGTCTCTGATTCTTATAACACGCTCTGCCTGCTCGGCAATTTCATTATCATGGGTGATTACTATAACCGTTCTGCCTTCATCCTTAAGATTGTGCAAAATCTGCATAACATCTTTAGTAGAACGAGTATCAAGATTACCTGTGGGCTCATCTGCAAGAATTACCGGAGGAGCTGCCGCAATCGCACGGGCAACAGCCACACGCTGCTGCTGACCGCCGGAAAGTGCAGCCGGCAGATGATGCATACGGCTGCCGAGGCCGACCTTTTCAAGCGCAGCCTTGGAAAGCTGTTCTCTTTCGGCACGCGGAACGCCTCTGTAAACAAGCGGAAGCTCAACATTTTCAAGGGCATCAAGAGAAGCTATAAGGTTAAATCCCTGGAAAATAAAGCCGATTTGCTTATTGCGGATATCGCTCATTTGATCATCCGTGAGATCATCAACAAGTTTTCCGTTTATATAATATTCGCCTTCCGTGGGAGTATCAAGCAATCCAAGCATATTCATGAGCGTTGATTTACCTGAGCCGGATTGACCGATAATTGCAACGAATTCACCCTCATCAATCGTGAGTGAAACGCCGTCAAGAGCATTTACCTGATTTTCACCCGGATTATAAATTTTATAAACATTGCGCACATCTATAAGATGCATAACAAATACCTCACATTACAAATTGTATATTATGATATTACAGATAATTATATGTTTTGTCAAGTCAATTTGAATAATTCTTGCGAAATATTAAATAATAGTTAACAGTAAATTAAAAAAGGTGATGCAACATGGCAATAAGCAAAGATGAATACGGCAAAATGGCAGACAAGGCAAGCCCAAACACTCCCGTGTTTAAAAACTGCATTAAAGCATTTCTTATCGGCGGAGGAATTTGCTGCTTTGGGCAGCTTTTAAACACAATATATCAAAGTGCCGGAATGAGCGGAGACGAAGTAAAAGCAGCCACACCATGCACAATAATTATCATAACCGCAATTTTAACGGGAATCGGTGTTTTTGACAAAATAGCACGCCATGCCGGAGCAGGAACTATTGTGCCGATAACGGGATTTGCAAATGCGGTGGTTTCCCCCGCACTTGAATTCAAGCACGAGGGCATGGTGCTTGGCACTGCAGCACAGATGTTTTCGATAGCGGGGCCGGTTATAGTTTACGGAGTAGGCAGCTCATTTATATACGGCATAATAATTTATATTTTTAAACTTTTTTGAATTATTGTGGAAAGAACAACAAAATGATGATATAATCAAAACAAGATATGCCGAAAGGCAAAAGGAGTTTTGACTATGCTTAAAGGAATACCTAAAATTATTTCCCCGGAAATTTTAAAAATTCTTTGCGAAATGGGCCACGGAGATGAATTGGTTATATCAGACGCAAACTTTCCCGCCGCATCAATAGCACAAAGGCTTGTAAGAGCGGACGGAATTCCGGCAGCCGATATGCTTGAAGCCGTGCTTAAACTTATTCCGCTTGACCAATACGATAACGAGCATTTCATTTTAATGCAAAAGGTGCCCGGAGATGATAAGGCGGATACTTCCGCTTGGGATGATTACACAAAAATTTTAAAAAAGGAAAGTCCGGAATCGGAGCCTGTGTTCTGCGAAAGATTTGCATATTACGAAAGAGCAAAAAACGCATATGCGGTTATCATAACCGGAGAAGAGCGCCAATATGCCAATATCATTTTGAAAAAGGGCTGTGTTTTGCCGGGAATGTAAACAAAATTGTATATAAGCCGAAAGAGGCTTTGGGGCAGATCATGCTCCAAAGCCTCTTTTTTATGCAGCCTTGATTCAGAATGATTAAATCTTACTGTTTTTATAGATTTTCGCCTGCTTTAAAGCGTTTTCGATAAACTGCTTTTTGCCGTTTGTATAGGCCGTTCTGCTATTTGGATGCTCTGCCGCCAAACGCATTTTGAGCCGAGAATACTCCTGCGCCGCAACCTCATTGAAATTAAGATAATCACACAGGTTTATATAATTATTCCAATCTTCACCGTTCCAAAGAACAACATGAATATAATGGGTTTGAACATTATTTTTTTCATCTGCGCAAACATATAGATGCTGCCCGGGATGATCCTCTCTTCGATAAGCAATTCCGTGTTTTCCCAATTCGTCGTTATGCCTAAACATATCTTCAAAGCTTGTTACTCCGACCGCAATATCAATAATCGGCTTGGCGCAAATATTTTTAACTGCAGTGCTGCCAACATGGCGAATATCAACAGCATCGTTTTTTAATATGTATTTTAACAATTCAATTGTTTTTTGCGCTGCGGTTTCCCATTCGGCTTTATGCGCCTCAACCTCAACCGCGCCACGTTGCAAACCTATTGACACAGCATTATACCCCTGAAAATTATTTTGCCGCTTTATAACCGATCAGGTCTTTAACAACCTCACCCGCAATAATCAGCCCGACTGCAGACGGCACAAAAGCGTTGCTTCCGGGAATTGCCCTGCGTGCGGTGCACTTGTGCTTTGTTCCCTGCGGACAAGCAAAATTTTCTCGGCAGCTGTTTGCAGAATCCTCTGCCGGCATGATCGGCTTTTCCTTGGAATAAACAACCTTCAGCTTTTTTACGCCGCGCTTTTTAAGCTCATAACGCATAACTCTTGCAAGCGGACACACCGATGTTTTGAAAATATCGGAAACCTCAAAAGCCGTAGGATCCATTTTATTACCGGCGCCCATTGAGCTTATTATGGGTGTGCCGCATTCACGAGCCTGCATAACAAGAGCGATTTTTCCCGTAACTGTATCAATAGCATCCACAACATAATCGTATTTTGAAAAATCAAATTCTGCCGCCGTTTCCGGTGAATAGAACATTTGGTGCTTATTGACAACACACTCGGGATTTATCTGCTTTATGCGTTCCTCTGCCGCATCAACCTTATATTTGCCGATTGTTTGATGAGTGGCGATAATTTGGCGGTTTATATTAGTGAGGCACACTTTATCATCGTCCACAACATCAATTGTGCCTATTCCGGATCTCGCAAGAGCCTCAACGGCATAACCGCCGACTCCGCCGACTCCGAAAATCGCAACTCGTGAATTTTTGAGTTTTTGCACAGCATCGCTGCCGATTAAAAGCTCTGTTCTTGAAAATTGATTCAGCATATATTCGTCCGCCCTTTTTACTTATAGCTTTGTGATATATCATAGCTTTTTTATAGGAAAAAGTAAAGAACTAATTGACTTTTTCGGCAGTTGGCTCAATAAATTTGCACAAATCAATCCATTATTCAATTCTCACACAAAAGCATAATTACAGCAATTCTTTGCTTTAATACTCTTTCATTTTTTTCTTTTCATTGGTCTTTCCTCCTTGAAAATATTTTTTTGAGCAACTTGCTCATACAACTATATGGAGCAGACGCAACGCTAAAGAGCGAAAGCTATTGTTTTAAAATATCGGCCGAAGAAAACGGAAGCCGAATGAAAGAAAGGCTTTTACATTGCCCTTTAGGATCTGCGCTTAAACTTCCCACATTGTCCATTTTCTTCACCTCACAATATTAAAATAATACAAAAATAAAAACCACCTACCCAAAGCGGATACGTGGTTAAAAACAACATAAAATGCAAAAATGCAAATCAAAGCTTCAGCCTTGAATTCCGTTTGGGCTTTAGCTCAAAAGGGCGGTGAAACTGCATTGGTTGAAGCCTTGATCCGACTCCAACTGTTAAACCTGCGTGTGATGTCTCCATCGCTTTGCGGCAGCAGCCCATATCCCTTAAGTAGCCTCACTTATCGGGTATTCATTTTCGGCTATTATAATTTTCATTATTACATTTTTCAATATAAAAACGCATATTTTTACAAATGTTTAATTCTTGTTTGATTTCGCTTGCAAAGCAGTTGATTCTATCAAAGCAACGGATATTGAACATGGCAAAAGCAGAAATAAACACTTAAACCGAATCATGAGATTTTACCTGTTTAACACTGCTTGCAAATCAACCGATTTCAAGCTTAAAGCAAACAGGCAAATTGCCCGCCGCCTTATTTTTCGCAAATATTTTCATTTCTTTATTATTGCGAACAAAATTAAGAGGTGCATCGCTTCCCAAAAGCGTTACCTTGCTTATTATCATATCCTCTTTAATTTTTTTAAAACTTTTGATTTTAACAATTCCGCTTTTCGAAGGCTTCATCTGAAATGCATACACAGAACCGTTTTTATAAGTAAATCTAAAATCTTTTTCCGTGAAGGGCTTTTTCTTATTATCACGAAAAAATCCCTCTTTTGCATTAACCCTGCCCTCGCCGAATTTTTGCCACGGCACGGTGCCGTAAATCCCATCGCCGTTAACAGAAAGCCACTTGCCGATTTCAAGCAGCACGGCTGTTTCCCGGGCGGTTATTGTTCCGTCACTTTTAGGGCCGACATTTAACAGCATATTGCCGTTTTTACTGACTATATCAACCAAATCGCAAATTATATGCTCTGCCGATTTAAATTGATTATTTTCTGTGTAGCCCCACGATTTTTTGCCGATAGCCGTGCAAGTTTGCCATGTATCGGAAGCGGAATCAACAAGAGCGCCGCGCTCCACATCCAATGTGGCAACACCGGGCGCAAACGCCTGTTTTTTATAATTTATTGAAACCTCAATGCCCCATTCTGCGGCACGGTTATAATAATAAGCAGCTATCTTTTTAAGATAAGGCTTAAAGCCCTTATTTTGTATCCACCAATCAAAATAAAGAACTTCGGGCTTATAATCATCTATAAATTCGCAAACACGAACAAGCCAATCATCAAGAAATTCTTTATCGGGAGAAACCGAATAAACATTTGATGTTGTTGTTCCGATAAGTGCAGAGCTTAATTCTTTGCAATAAAACGCAGGCCCGTAAAAATCAGCATATTTTCCATTTGAAATATCGCTGTTTATTGTTTTGCCTGTATTCATAAAGAAATAATGCTCTGCACGATGATTTGATGCACAAAAGTGCAATCCAGCTTCGTTGCAGGCAGCCTTAATTTCAGCGGCAACATCGCAATGCGGCCCCATTTGAACACTGTTCCAAGGATTTAACGAAGTGTTGTACATTGCAAAGCCGTCGTGATGCTCAGCAACGGGCATAACATAACGTGCACCGCTTTTTTTAAACAAATCAATCCATTCAGAAGCATTGAAGTTTTCGCCCTTAAACATTGGTATAAAATCCTTATATCCAAATTCACTCGGGCTTCCGTAAGTGCTAATATGATGACGATAAGCGGGCTTCGTTTTATCGTACATTTCACGGCTGTACCACTCATTTCCGAATGCCGGAACACTGTAAACACCCCAATGAATAAAAATTCCGAATTTAGCATCTGCATACCATTTCGGCGTTTTATGAGCACAAAGAGAATCCCATGAAGCTTTAAATTTGCCGTTTTAAATAACTTCATCTATTAACTTTAAATATTCTTGCTTTGTTATATTCATAGTTCATTTGCTCCGTTATTAAAATTGTTAAACAAAGAATTTAACGCATTTTTCAAAGTTTGAAAAAGCAGCCCCTCTTTGAGGGGCTGCTGTGTTTTGGATTTGCGTTATGCGAAGA
>UQDL01000008.1 GCA_900539775.1 uncultured Anaerotruncus sp.
CTTTTCGATTCGTAATACTTTTGCGTATGATTCCAAATTCGTATGCAGTTAGGGGCTTTTTTCGCAGAAAATCAAGGCTTTTGCGTATTCACTTGAGTATTGCGGTATGATGATTAAAAATCAAAGAATTTTGGCAACGCTGTAAGCAAAAATTGACGAGTTCGCTTAGAAACAGAGTAACTCGTCGGACTAAAACTAAAAACGGCTTGTAGGCAATTTGTGAAAGCCTGTGAGCAAATAAACGGAGGTGATAAAGTGTATAAAAACTTTGATGAAATGCCCGTAATGCTTTCAGTCAATCAAGCAGCGGAGGTGCTTGGCATATCTAATGTCAGCTTGTATAAGCTGATTGAAAAAGATAAATCGTTCCCCATTGTTCAGTTAGGCAGAAGAAAATCCATTCCAAAAGAACAACTCAAGGAATGGATTGACGAAAAATCTAAAAGATAATTATCTGGCTATTGAAAAAGGCTTGTGGTAATGTTTGAGTTGCCAAAAGCAGAAAGGAGGCTATAGAATGGCAAGAAGAACAAAAGGCGAAGGAACACTTCGCAAAAGAAAAGACGGAAGATGGGAAGGTTGGTTTAACATCGGTAAAGACGAAAACGGCAAGACAAAACGAAAAAGCGTTACCGCAAAAACCAAATCCGAATGTCAAGAAAAGCTGAACAAAGCCAAAGAAGAATATCTGAAAGAACAGTCTGTGTTATCTTCTCACACTTACTTGACCGATTCCGATCCCACGCTTAATGAATGGTATGAAATATGGATAAACACATTTTGCAGAAATGTTATCAAGGACTATACCGTAAACGGTTACGAGCAAAGGTTCAAAACAAATATCTTACCTGCGTTGGGTAATATGAAATTAAGCGAGCTGTCCACCGTAAACTGTCAGCAGTTCTTGGTGGGATTATTCAGTGACGGCAGGCAACGAGGCAGAGAGAAATACGGTAACGGATTGGCATATTACTCGGTAAAAGGGATAGAGAGAACACTAAGTTCTTGCCTTCAAAAAGCAGTGGATGAAGATTTAATTCCAAAGAATCCCATATCAAAAGTTAAATTGCCGAACTGCACAAAGCCTGAAATGAAAACGCTGAAGAAAGAAGAATTAACAGCTTTTCTTGAAGAAACCAAGCGTTCGGGTTGCTATGAATTCTACTATCTTGAACTGACAACGGGTATGAGATTAGGTGAAATCTGTGCTTTGGAATGGAATGATTTAAGCCTTGAAAACAAAACGATAACGGTAAACAAGGCGGTACAAAAAATCAAAGGCGAGATAAAAATCAACACACCGAAAACAAAAAGTTCAATCAGAACGATAAGATTATGTGATGAGTGTATTCGGTTATTAAGTGAGTTGAAAGAAAATCAAATACCGAAATCAAAGTACATATTCCCGTCTACCATAACAGGAGAGATACGAGATACTTCTGCCGTAACAAGAAGATTACACAGAATGCAAGACAGAGCAGGCGTGCCGAGAATACGCTTTCACGACTTAAGGCACAGCTTTGCAACCTTATCCCTTGAACAAGGAATGGACATTAAAACCGTATCGCATATGTTAGGTCATACGGATGCCGGCTTTACAATGAACACCTATATGCATGTGACGGATTCCATGCAAGAAAATGTTGCAAACACAATGGGAAATCTACTCGGCGGAAATGTGGCAAATTCATAAATGGTCAATAGATGGTCTTTGGCTGAAAATCAAATAAACGAACAAAATCTCACTTTGTAAAAAAGAGTGAGATTTTTTGTTACATATTGAATTTTGAAATTCTTTTCTGAAAAAAGAAAAAACCTGCGAAAACGCCGTGTTTACGCAGGTTTTGGAGCTGATAGTCGGACTCGAACCGACGGCCTGCGCATTACGAATGCGCTGCTCTACCAACTGAGCCATATCAGCATTTATTCAATTTTTCACTTGCTTTGAGCCTAAATCGACGAACAACCTTCCGTTTACGAATGATCTGCTCTACCAACTGAGCCTAAGCGAAATCAAACAATGAAGCAATAATTTTCAAATTGCATTAGCAATTATACAATAAATCACGTATCAGGTCAAGAGAATTTAAAGAAGTTCACAGAGTTTTTCAAAAACGAAGCAAACGCTCTCTGCACGCACTTGATTTCTGCCGATATTTCCAAATTGCCGAGTAAAGGTATGCACACTGCCGTTTATAAAAAAGCCAAAGCAAACCATGCCGACGGGTTTTGCCACCGTGCCGCCCGATGGGCCTGCAACTCCCGTTATACCGACCGCTACCTGAGATTTTGCGTTTTCTGCCGCTCCGCAAGCCATTTGTGCTGCAACGGATTCTGACACAACGCCGAATTCTTCAATTGCATTTGGCGAAACGCCGAGATACTTTATTTTGGCTTCATTTGCATACGTTATGAAAGA
Source organism: uncultured Anaerotruncus sp. (assembly GCA_900539775.1). Classification (GTDB taxonomy): domain Bacteria; phylum Bacillota; class Clostridia; order Oscillospirales; family Acutalibacteraceae; genus Eubacterium_R. Next base: position 2,420 of record UQDL01000008.1, read on the forward strand.
CACATCCAAAACAGCAGATGCGCCCGGCTCATCCACAAGAGCGCCGCAGCACTTACCGCCGGTGCAACTTTCCGCAAATGAAATATGCCAATTTTTTTTAATCAATTTATCAACAACTTCTGCAGTTAAAAACTTATTACACATAATTTATCACATCATATAATTTATTAACAACCGGCACATCGGGGCGCAAATTTTTATCTTTAAACCAGCCCCAATTCATACGCACAGCCTTCATTCCCGCACCGAGTGCTCCCTCAATATCATTAACCGGATGATCGCCCACATAAAGGCATTCCTCAGGCTTTAAACCAAGCTGAGCAGCAGTATACAAAAAAATCTGTGCCTGCGGCTTTGCAAAATCATAATCACCGGAAACAACAGTTATATCACAATACGGCAAAAGGCCGCTGTTATCAAGCTTTGTGTGTTGCAAAACAGAAGGGCCGTTTGTGATTATACCTGTTTTTATATTTCTTTTATGCAGTTCCTTCAAAAGCGGAATGGCATCATCAAAAATAATGCAATACTTGCCGAAGTTTTTCTCATAATGATTTGTTAGTGCCTTTGCACTCGGTGAGTTTTCCCAACCCCACATTTTGATAAGGCCGGAAAACCAAGTATTGCGCTCTGCGTAACCGCCGTTTCCGGTTCTAACCATATCATCTCTGCGTTTTTGCCTTTCTTCATTACTGAGATTAGGCATAAATTCGGCAGTAAATGCATCTGTGTATTTATCAAATGCAGAGGTGCGATCCTGCAAAGTTTCATCAAAATCAAATAATACTGCTTTTATCATAATCGAGTTGCTCTTTAAGTTCTTCCTTATTTTTAAATAATTTTTCAGGGCGCATATAATCAACAAGCTCAACCGTTACCGTTTCATCATAAAGATTGCCGCTGAAATCAAAAATATGCGTTTCCGAAAGCGGAACAACCACCTTCCATGTTGGCCGCACGCCGATATTCGTGAAGGCCTTATATGATTTATTTCCTATCAAAACACGGCTTTCGTATACACCGAATCGCGGCACAATTAACCCCTGTGGCAAATGCTGATTTATGGTTGGAAAACCGATTGTGCGCCCACGCTGATCGCCTTTGATTACGGGGGCTTCATAGGTGAAATTATAGCCGAGCATCTCATTGGCAGATCTTATTCTGCCCTCAGAAACAGCCTTTCTGATTCTGGTTGAGCTTATCGGCATGCCTTCGTAATCCTGAGCATCAAGAATGCGAACCCAAATATCACGCTGCTCTAGATACTTTCTCATATCAAGAGCAGACCAAGAAGCATTTTTGCCGAATCTGAAATTAAATCCGCAAAGCACAGTTTGCGCACCAAATTTATCAATCAAAATTCTTTGAATAAATTCCTCGCCTGTGTAATTTTTAATTTCATCAAAATCCGCAAAAACGGCATTAGGATAGCGCTTTTCAAATATGCTTTTTTGCAGCAATGAGAATTTATTATGCACACAATAAATAATGGTTTTCTCAGCGCCCGTTACAACGGTTTTATGTGCAAGATGCATACCGTCAAAATCGCCGAGCGCAACAGCTGTTCTGTTTTTACCGTAATTGTTATCCATAATTTATTCCACAAGCAATCGCTTTACCTTTAACTGTGAATTTTCTTCCATACCCAAGCCCAAAAACTCGCCGCATGGCGAATAAACTCTGTAAACGGCGCTTTCGGCAATCGGGCTTTTTATTCTTTCTGCATCAAGCGCACCGCCGTTTTTAAAACGAATTGACTGCGCCGAAGAAACTGTTAATTTTTCAAATTGCAAAAATGCATTTTCAACGGGCAGCAAATATTTTTGCATATTTTCTTCCGCCTCTTTGGCGGCAAAAAGGGATTCAAGATTTGCACAATCATTAAGTGAAAACCCGCAAGCCAAGGTTCGGCGCAAAGCTGTCATAACCGCACCGGTACCCAGCTGCCTGCCCAAATCATCAATCAACGATCTTATATATGTGCCTTTTGTGCAAAGCACATCTATCACATAAGCATTACCGTTTTTCGGCAGCATATCAAGCCTTTTAATTTCAATTTCCCTTGCTTGGCGCTCAACATCAACGCCGCTTCTTGCAAGCTCATAAAGCCTTTTGCCGCCTACCGACACTGCCGAATACATAGGCGGCACCTGCATTATTTTACCTTTAAAGCTACCAAGGGCACAACGCACCTGCTCCTCGCTGCAATTAACAGGAAACTCACCTGTTACATTACCTGTTATATCAAGCGTGTCTGTTATTTTTCCAAGCACAAATTCAGCACGGTAACCCTTATCGTGCTCGGGCAAATGGCTTAAAAACTTTGTGGCGCCGCCTATCATAACAGGCAAAACGCCTGTTGCAAGCGGGTCGAGTGTGCCTGCATGCCCAACTTTTTTTTCGCCGAAGATTTTTCTCAGCCTTGAGCACACGGCAAACGATGTCATTCCCTGCGGCTTATCTATGCAAATAATACCCGTCATTTAAGATATTCTCCGCATTTTTTAACAATCTGCTCCAAAGCCTCATCAACAGAGCAATCAAATCTGCACGCAGCAGCCTGCGCATGGCCGCCGCCGCCGAAATTTTTTGCAAGGGCTGCGGCATTAACGCTTTCATATGTTCTGATTGAGGCTTTGCAGGTTTTATTTGCCTTTTCACGAATCGTTATGCCGATTTCAACACCCTCTATCTGCCTTGTCAGCGGAGCAAGAGCCTCTGTTTCTTGCTCGTTTGAGCCTGTTTTTGCATACATATCCTGAGTTACCGTTATAACGGCAACTCTATCATTGCAAAACATTTTCATATTATTCAGAGCAAGTTTTTCAAGAGCCACATATGTTTTCGTTTTCGTTTCAAACATGGCCCTGTTGATTTTGCCGTTATCGGCGCCCAGATCAATAAGCTCTGCGGCAATTCTGTAAGACTGTGCCGTGGTTGAAGCATATCTGAAGCAACCCGTATCGGTTGAAATTCCCGTATAAAGGCAATCTGCAATTTTTTTATCTATTTTTACACCCATTTCATTTATGAGCATATAGATAATTTCACACGCTGCGGGATAATCACGAAGCAAAAGCTTTTTTGCAAACTCAGTATTCGTTAAATGATGATCAACGCAAAGGTCTATTTTGCCTGCATATTTATCCTGCAGGCTGCCAAGCAAATTTTCCGTTGCAACATCAACGGCAACGATATAACTCGGCTCAAAATCCTCAAAATCAATATCATCAAAAAGATAATTATACTTTTTAGGAATTTCATCATCATTTATCACCCTTGCTTTTTTGCCGATTTGCATAAGCGCACGGCAAAGAGCAAAGCCGGAGCCGAGAGTATCCCCGTCCGGATGGGCGTGTGTTAAAATCAAAATGTTATTCTGCTGCAAAAGCAGCTTTGCACATTCTTTAAAATCAATTTTCATTTGAAGCGTCCTTTAGCTTTTCAAATATCTCCATTCCCTTTTTAATTGAATCATCTGCAACAAAGCTGAGCTCCGGTGCTTTTCTGAGATGGAGATTATTTCCGAGCGATCTGCGTAAATATCCCTGCGCAGAATCAAGACCCTTGCAGGCTTCTTTAGCTGCATTAAGGCCTTCCATAGCGCTGACATAAACCTTGGCATAGCTTAAATCGTTTGAAACCTTAACATTCACAACGGTAAGCATTTTACCCGCAACGCGCGGATCCTTCAATTCCCTCATAAGTGAGATTAACTCACGCTTAATATCTTCCGATATTCTGTCTATACGATAACCGGCCATGATCAATCCCTGTATTCTTCAACAACATAGCACTCAAAGATATCGCCGGGCTTAATATCATTCCAGTTTTCAAGCGAAATGCCGCATTCATAACCGGAAGAAACATCCTTAACATCATCCTTAAAGCGCTTAAGATTTTTAATAGGTGTATCTGCAATCTCTTTTCCGTTTCTCATAACACGAACTTTGCCGTTTCTGCGGATTGTGCCGCTTGTTACGAGCGAGCCTGCAATTGAGCCCACGCTTGAAACGGTGTATACCTCACGAACCTCTGCCGTGCCGGTGTCTACATTACGGTACTTAACGGAACGCATACCTCTCATTGCGGCCTCAATATCCTCAATAAGATCATATATAATGCTGTATTGCTTGATTTCAATGCCGTCTCTTGCGGCATTATCCGCAGCATCCTGCTCAACATCTGTTGCAAATGCAACAATGATTGCATTTGATGCGTTTGCAAGCATAACATCGGAATCATTTACGGCACCTACTGCACCGTGAATTATTCTGACACGAACTTCATCATTTTCAATTTTAAGAAGTGACTGCTTAACAGCCTCAACAGAGCCTTGAACATCTGCCTTGATAATAATATTAAGCTCTTTAAGCTGCCCTTCTTCAAGAGTTGAGAACAAAGTATCAAGAGTAACCTTATGGAACTGCTTGAATTCTTCTTCCTTAGCTTTTTCTTTTCTTTGCTCAACAAGCTGCTTTGCAAGCTTTTCATTGGTTACGGCATTAAATTCATCGCCGCTCATTGGAGCCTGATCAAGGCCCATTATTTCTACCGGAACAGACGGGCCAGCACTATTGAGCTTTTTGCCGCGATAATCCGTCATGGCTCTTACACGGCCTACTGCCGTGCCTGCAACAACATAATCGCCCGATTGAAGAGTGCCGTTTTGAACAAGAAATGTTGCTATCGGACCTCTGCCCCTATCAAGCTTAGCTTCAATAACAACGCCCTTTGCGGCTCTGTTTGGATTGGCTTTAAGCTCGCACATTTCGGCAACAAGAAGAATTGTTTCAAGAAGCTTATCTATGCCCATGCCCGTTTTAGCGGAAACGGGAACGCAAATAACATCGCCGCCCCATTCTTCCGGCACGAGTTCCTGCTCTGTGAGCTGCTCCATAACTCTTGTTGGGTTTGCACCCTCTTTATCCATTTTGTTTATTGCCACAATAATCTGCACATTTGCAGCCTTTGCATGGTTTATTGCTTCGATTGTTTGAGGCATAATACCGTCGTCTGCGGCAACAACAAGCACTGCAATATCGGTTGCCATTGCGCCTCTTGCACGCATTGCGGTAAATGCGGCATGGCCGGGTGTATCAAGAAATGTGATTTTTTGATTATTTACCTCAACCTGATAAGCGCCGATTGTTTGTGTGATACCGCCGGCTTCCGTTGAAGTTACATCGGTGTGGCGGATGGCATCAAGCACGGATGTTTTACCGTGGTCTACATGCCCCATAACGCAAACTACCGGCGGACGGGTGATTGCATTTTCATCATCCTCAACCTCTTCCTCGATAATTTGCTCTTCGATGGAGATTTCAACCTTCTTTTCAACCTTTGCACCAAGCTCTGTTGCAACTATTTCTGCGGTGTCATAATCAATTACTTCATTAACGGTTGCCATAACGCCGAGAGACATAAGCTTTTTAATAACTTCATTTGCAGTCATTCTGAGCAAGCTTGCAAGATCGCCAACGGTGATTTCATCAGGCACCTGAATTTTAATTTGCTGCTTCTTTCTTTGCTCTGCAATTCTGGCAAGACGCTGTTGCTCTGTTTCCCTTTTGGAATGAGCCCTGATGCCCTGCGGTTTTTTCTTTCTGTATTGTTTTGATTTTTGGTTAAGCTTTTGCTTCTTTTGATAATCGCCCATTGAAGATGCCGGTGCGATATCCTCGTATTTTTGATTGTATTTTTCAAGATCAACGTTATTTACACGAGTGTCTACATGGCGAGCCTCGCCTTTTGTGCGTGCCTGCGGCTGCGCATCTGCCTTTTTCTTTGCTTTTTCTTCCGCACGCTTTGCAGCCTGCTCTGCCATTTGCAAAATTGCCGCTTGGCTTTCACGCTTTTTGTCCTTTGCGGTTTCCGCCTTTTTAGCCGGTTTATCCTGTTTTTTAGGAGCGGCATTTTCCGGCTTGGTCTTAGCCGTGCCGGATTTAAAATAGGCATCAAAATTTTTAACACTGTTTTGAATGGTTATTTTATCAAAAAGTATATTGAGTTCGTTTTCTTCGAGGACTGTGGAAGCTTTCTTGGCCGGACCGCCACAATATTTATCAAGCAGCTCTATAATTTCCTTGTTGCTCTTTCCGAAATCCTTGGCAACATCGGAAACCTTGACCTTAATTACCATATAACCGATTCCTCCTTAACCGATTTATTCGCTTAACAGCGAAATAATTTTATTACTGAAATTTTCATCATTCACCGCAACCACGCCTGCTTTGTAGCCGCAAGCGGAATAAATCTCGCCGACTGCAATATCTGCAATCGCAACCGGTGTGTGCGGAGAAAATTTATTAACGGTGAATTCTATATCTTCTTTTGTGCCCTGCGAAATTTCGGCACACACAAGCACAAGCTTTGCTTTTTTTGCACGAACGGAGCCGATCACTGCATCATGCCCCATTGAAAGCCTGCCTGCACGCCTTGCAAGGCCAAGCATTGAAAGAATTTTATCTTTTTGCATTTTCGATTTCTTCTTCCATCTTATCATAAACCTCATCTTCGATTTTCATTGAAAACGAGCGTTCTATTGATTTCCTTTTTCTTGCTTTTTTAAGACATTCGGGATTGTTGCACACATATGCGCCGCGGCCGTTTTTCTTGCCCGTTAAATCAAGGCTGACTTCGCCCTGCGGGCTTTTAACAACTCTGATAAGCTCTTTCTTATCAAACATTTCACCGCAGCCGACGCACATACGCTTAACTTCTCGCTTAGTTTTCATTATTGATTACTCCTGTGTGCCCTCATAAAAGCCTGATTCCGGCTTAATATCTATCTTCCAACCTGTGAGCTTGGCAGCAAGGCGAACATTCTGGCCCTTATTGCCAATTGCAAGGCTGAGCTGATCATCGGGAACCGTTGCACGGCAGAACTTTGCATCCTCATCAAGGATTTCAACACCGCAAACAGCAGACGGAGCAAGAGCCGCAGAAACAAATTCCGCAACATCATCGCTGTATTTAACAATATCTATTTTCTCACCGCCGAGAGCCTCAACAATATTTGAAACACGCTGACCCTTCGGACCGATACATGCGCCGATGGGATCAATTTCATCATCCTTGCTGTAAACGGCGATTTTTGTTCTTGAGCCTGCTTCACGAGACACTGATTTGATTTCGATGGTGCCGTCATAAATTTCCGGAACTTCTGTTTCAAAAAGCCTTCTTACAAGACCGGGATGTGTGCGTGAAATCATAATCTTGGGGCCCTTGCCGGTGTCTTTAACATCAACAACAAAGATTTTAAGATTTTCGCCTTCCGTGATAACCTCATCCGGAATCTGTTCCATTTTCGGAAGCACTGCAACGGTTTTGCCGATTTCAACTGTTGCATTGCCAGTTACGGGATCAACACGGCTTACCTTTGCCGTTACAAGCTCTTGATTCTTGCTTTGGAATTCCGCAAGCTGCTTTCCGCGCTCTGCCTCACGAATACCCTGGCGAATAACATGCTTTGCATTTTGCGCTATAATTCTGCCGAATTCTTTTGTTTTGAGCGGAATATCAATGGTTTTGCCGACCTTTGCCGATTTACGATATTGCTGAGCTTCCTCAAGAGTTAAATCCGTGTCCGGATCCTCAACTTCCTCAACAACATTTTTGGTTACATAAACCTTGATTTTTTCCTTTTCGGGATCAATATCGCAATGTACTATATCCTTGCCGTTATAATCGTGCTTAGCGGCAACCACAATTGCAGCCGAAATTTTATCATAAAGATAATCTGCGGGAATTCCCTTTTCCTGCTCAAGCATTTTTACAGCTTCAAAAAATTCTTTGCTCATTTTTCCTATCAACCTTTCTGTTATTTATTAAAATCATTTATATCAAAATCATCCAATTTAACATAGGATGTTTCTTTTTTATCAACGGTTATATCATTTCCGTCTTGCAAAGAAACGGTTATTTTGCCGCCGTCATAAGACTTAAGAGTGCCTGTAAAATCACGCACGCCGTCTACAGGGCGGATTGTGCGCATCATTACGGCAGCACCGAGATATTTAAGAAAATGCTCTTCCTTTTTAAGCTCACGCTCAATTCCGGGCGAAGAAACCTCCAAAGTATATGAATGTGAAATAAGATCCGCCTCATCAAGCGGCTCTGTAATAAGATGCGTTAGATCAACACAATCATCAACGCTTACGCCGCCGTCTTTATCAATGAATATGCGCAAATACCAATCTGTGCCCTCTTTTTTAAAGACAACATCCCATATTTGCAGCGAAAGTTCATCGGCAAAAGGCTTAATGATCTCAAGCACTTTTTCGGAAATATTTTGTGCCATATCTGCTCCTTTCCCGGTGGATTTTCCGCACTTTGCAAAAAAACCGCCAACAATAATATGAGAGCGGCATTACTGCCACTCTCACCTTTCGTTTATATTCTTACGCTAATACTATAATATATAAATTATATATTGTCAAGCATTATTTTATCACTTAATTTTATAAAGATTGCCTTCAAACGGCCTAAGTTCATTTATTGTTGCTTCTTTTGTTGAAAGCAGCAATTCAAAGTTTGAAACATCGCAAGGGCGCTTTTGCGGCTTTTTTCCGAGATTAAGCTCAACATAGTAAAGCTCGCCGTTATATTCGCGATAATAGCAATAAAGCGGTGCCTTTGCAAGCTCCATCTTTTTGAAAACACCATAAACCATTGCCGGAGTGTTTTTGCGCAGAGCAATCGCTTTTTTATAGAAATTAACAACACTGTCTTTTCTGTTTAATTCATCGGCTGCATTATATCGCCTGTAATCCGAATTAACCTTAAGCCAAGGCTTACCTGTTGTGAAACCTGCATTTTCGGAATCGTTCCATTGAAACGGGCTTCTTGCATTATCGCGAGTTCCCGTTGCGGCACGCTTAAATGCTTTTTCTTTGCTTTTTCCTTTTTCAACAAGTTTTTTATAGAGATTAACAGCCTCAACATCGTTAAGCTCGTCTGCCGATTTAAAATCAACATTGCCCATTGAAATTTCCTGACCTTGATAGATATAAGGAGTGCCGCGCAAGGTCATTTCAATAAGTGCGCAAATCTTTGAAATATCCTCTCTGTAAGCATCGGTTTTATCAACCTTTGTAACAATTCTGGGATTATCATGATTTTCAAAGAAAACGGCGGGCCAGCAGTGATTTGTATATTTTGTTTGAAATTTTTCAAATTCCAGCATAACTTTATAAAGGCTGTAATCGAATAAATCATACTTATCGTGGCCTTGATTTATCAGAAAATCAAAATTAAACACCGTGTCAAGCTCTTTGCGATAATCCGCAGTAAGCATTTTATCCATCTCAATGCCGGCGCCGCCGCATTCGCCGACGGTGTAAACATCATAATCGCCAAAGGCTTTTTCACGCATTTCACGAAGATATTCATGCAAGCGAGGACCGTAAAAATAATACTCCGCCCCCTTATATCCCGTTAAAATTCCGAGAAAGGCATTGGCATCCGGCAAGCCCGGAGTTTTACTGATAAAATTGATAACATCCATTCTGAAGCCGTCTATACCCTTATCAAGCCACCAACGCATCATTTCATAAACACTGTTGCGAACATTTTGATTTTCCCAATTCAAATCCATTTGCTTTTTTGAAAACAAATGCATTGCCCATTGATTAAGATTTTCATAATAATTCCATGCCGGACCCTGAAAAAGAGAAATCCAGTTATTAGGCGGCGTTTTTCCGGCATCAACCGCATCACGCCAAATATAATAATCGTGATAGGGATTGTCTTTGGATTTACACGCTTCTTTAAACCACTCATGCTCATCAGAGGTGTGATTAACAACCAAATCAATTATAAGCTTCATATCACGCTTATGAATTTCTGCAAGCATTGTATCAAAATCCTGCATTGTGCCGAATTCTGCCATTATTTTTTTATAATCCCGAATATCATATCCGTTATCATCGTTTGGCGAATCATAAAAAGGCGAGCACCAAATAGCGGTTACGCCCAAATCCTTAAGATAATCAAGCTTTTCGGTTATACCTTTTAAATCGCCGATTCCGTCGCCGTTGCTGTCATAAAAAGAACGGGGATATATTTGATAAATCACGGCTTCTTTCCACCATTTCGGCTCAAGAACGCCCTCATCGGTAATAATTGCATCTTGTTCCAAATTAAACATATTGCATACTGTTTGCACCGTTTTCTTATCAAGCAAACCAAAAGAAAAAGTTGTGAGTGCCTTCATTTTTAAATTGGCAACAACCGGTTTTTTTAAGGTTTCTGCCGGCAAGCGCAAAGCAAGCATAAGCTTTTCAAGCATATCCTTTGCCATTGGGTTTTTCATTGCCTCTTTTATAGTGGTGTTTGGTGTTATATTAGCCATAATTTCCTCCAAAGCAACAATACGGCATATGAATCGCCCACATGCCGTATACATTTAACCGAGTTTTACCGATTTCTAAAATCAATAGATGCCCTGAGCCATCATTGCCTCTGCAACTTTTTCAAAGCCGGCAATATTTGCTCCTGCAACTAAATCATAGCCGAGGCCGTATTTTTCCGCAGCCTCAACAGAATGTTTGTGAATATCAATCATTGCCTGATGAAGCTTTGCATCAACTTCTTCTGCAGACCATGCAAGCCTTTGACTGTTTTGGCTCATTTCAAGACCGGATACGCAAACACCGCCCGCATTAACAGCCTTAGACGGAGCAATAATTATATTCGGTGAATTGATAAGGTATTCCTGAGCCTCTGCCGTTGTTGGCATATTTGATACTTCAATATAGTATTTTACGCCGTTTTTAACAATTTTCTTTGCATCCTCAAGGCACACCTCATTTTGAGTGGCACACGGCATAATGATATCTGCATCTTCAATTCCCCAAGGAGTTTTTCCGGGCACAAATGTGGCAGACAGGAATTTATCACTGTAATCTTCAACCCTGTCTCTGCCGCTTGCACGCATTTCAAGCAGGTAATCGATTTTTTCGGGAGTGCAAATGCCGTCCTTATCATAAATATAACCGGTAGGTCCGCTGATAGTAAGCGGCACAGCGCCAAGCTCATTAAGCTTTTTAACCGCACCCCAAGCAACATTGCCGAAGCCGGAAAGTGCAACCTTTTTGCCCTTAATGGTGTCGTTTTGATGCTTCAAAACCTCACATAAATAATACACGGCGCCGAAACCGGTTGCCTCGGGGCGAATAAGCGAACCGCCGTAAGAAATGCCCTTGCCGGTGATAACACCGTTTTCAAAAGCATCCGTAATTCTTTTATATTGACCGAAAAGGAAGCCTATTTCTCTTGAGCCCACACCGATATCGCCGGCAGGGACATCGATATTCGGGCCTATATGCCTGTAAAGCTCCGTCATAAAAGCCTGGCAAAAGCGCATAATCTCACCCTTGCTTTTACCGCGCGGGTCAAAATCCGAGCCGCCCTTTGCACCGCCCATAGGAAGACCGGTTAACGAGTTTTTAAAGGTTTGCTCAAAGCCGAGGAAATACATAATGCTTGAATTTACGCTTGGATGAAAACGCAAGCCGCCCTTATACGGACCGATTGCGGAATTAAACTGCACACGATAGCCTCTGTTGATTCTTGTTTTGCCGTTATCGTCTACCCAAGCAATTCTGAAGGTGATAAGTCTGTCCGGCTCCACCATTCTGGTGAGCAAATCATCCTCAACATATTCGGGATGAGCTTCAATAACTCTTTCAAGCGAATTAAAGGTTTCTTTAACTGCCTGAATGTATTCCGGCTTTGCGTTATCACGCCTTTCAACCGTTTTTATAACACTGTCTATATAAGCATTCATAAAAAAATGCCTCCTTCTCTATAATCAATTATAGTTTAAAGGAGGCATTTAATCTATGAGCAGATTTTATAATATTTAATTATTTTTTAGTACATTGTGCACAAGCAATCTTATGTATGCAGAAATTATTTGTTGAATTTTTGCCAATCTATCTTTTTATCTTTGAAATAAAATAATATTCCTTATTGCGCTCGGAAATCGGACGCAAAACACGGCACGGATTGCCGACTGCAACCACATCGGAGGGAATATCCTTTGTTACAACACTGCACGAAGCGGAGGCTCAATATATCAGTTCCATGGCTTTACGCTGAGCCTGCATAATTTCATCATCAGCCGGGTCATAGAGCCTGCCGGAACGGAGCGTTTTTTCAAAGCCCATCATCAATTTCCTTTTTCTATGCTGATTTTATCAAAAATATCAAGCAAATCTTCTACCTTTGCATTTGCCTTTTCTTCGCTCTTAATATCAAGCACGGCATTTCCCTCATGCATCATAACAAGGCGATTGCCGTATTCAACCGCAAAGCGCAAATTATGAGTTACCATAAGAGTTGTTATCTTATTAGCCTTAACAAGCTTATCTGTGAGCATCATAACTCTTTCCGACGATTTCGGATCAAGAGCGGCAATATGCTCATCAAGGATAAGGAGCTTAATATCCGTCATATTTGCAATGATAAGCGCAAGTGCTTGACGCTGACCGCCCGAAAGGGTGCCCACTTGCACGCCGAGCCTGTTTTCAAGGCCCATATCGCATTGTTCAAGCAAAGTTTTATAATAGTCTATTCTTTTTTTATTAACGCATTTTCCAAACCCAAAGGGCTTATTTTTATTATCTGCAAGCGCCATATTTTCAAGAATTGTTAAATCCGGGCAAGTGCCTGCTTTCGGGTCCTGAAAAACACGGCCTATAATTTTTGCTCTTTTAAACTCCGAAGTGTTGGTGATATCTTTACCGTCAAAAAGAAGTTTACCGCCATCAGGCTTATATGAGCCGCAAATAAGATTAAGCATTGTTGTTTTGCCGCTGCCGTTTGAACCGATAACAGAGACAAATTCGCCTTCATTAACCTTGAAATTAAAATTATCAAACACGGTTGATTCATCCGGAGTTCCTGCGTTGAAGCGTTTTGTTATATTTGCGAGTTCAAGCATTCTTTTCCCTCCTTTTAAGCTTAAAATTACCTGTTTTGCCAAAAAGAAGAGCAACCACAAACAAAACTGCCATAAGCAGCTTATTATAATCGCTCGGCAAACCGATAACAACGGCGATTTGCAGGCAAGCCTTATAAATAACCGTGCCTAAAATAACCATTGTGGTGGCCTTCATAAAGCCCACACGCTTAAACAGAGAAAGGCCGATAATTACACTTGAAAGCCCAAACACAACCATGCCGACGCCCATTTGCGTGTTTGCGGATTCCGTGCTTTGAGCAACAATTGCACCGCTGAGGGCGGCAAGGCCGTTTCCGATTGCAAGGCCGAGTATTTTTGAAGCGCCGGGATTTTTTGCAAGCATAACAACATATTGCTGATTTGAGCCCGTGGCACGAAGCAACATTCCAGATTTTGTTTTAAGATAAAGATCTATAAGAATTTTAATCAGCACAACAAATATGAGCAGCATAACAAGCTTTCTCACATTTAAGCCGCCTACATTGGACGGAAGAAGCGCTGCAATACCGCTGTTAAACACAGTGTCTTTACCAAATGTTGAGGCTATTGACTGACCACCCGTGCCAAGCTTTACCAGCACCAAATTAACAGAAAGAAGCACCGTGTAAACCAAAATACCGGAAAGAAGCGGTTGCAATTTAAGCTTAACATGAAGAAGCCCTGTTAAGCACCCCGCGGCAAGGCCGCACGCAAAAGCAACAACAAGACTTATCCAAGGATTAACACCATGCATAATAAGAATTGCAGAGGTTATTGCACCGAGCGGCATAGTGCCATCAACCGAAAGATCGGGAAAATCCAAAATGCTGTAAGAAAGATAAACGCCGAGTGCCAATATAGCATACTTAAATCCTTCTTCAAGCACAACCTTCAGAACATTCAAAAATTCCATAAAAAAACTCACCTTAGCGGGCAGAGCCCGTTATTTTAAAACTATACATATAAAGCACACAAATCGGCACGCAAATAATTGCGTGCCGACGATCATTAAAAATATGTGCCGACCTGCTCCGTGCGTTACTGCGCAGCAGAGGTTGAAACCTTTTGAGCATCATTAAGCTCTGCCGGAATTGTGATTCCGAGAGAAGAAGCAACATCCGGATTAACAACAAGGAATGAATCCGAAACATTTACAACCGGATAAGTTGCAGCGGATTTTCCGCCAAGCACATCAACTGCTATATTGCCTGTTTTTTCACCGAGCGCAACATAATCTATAGATGCCGAAGCAATGCAGCCCTTTTTAACCTGCTCGATTTCGGAGCCATAAATCGGGATACCCTTTTGATTTGCCTGTTCAAGAACAACGCTCATATTATCAACAACATTATTGTCGGTTAAATTTGTGATAGCATCAACCTCGCTTACAAGCGAAACGGAAACAGCCTGAAGCTCCGAAGCCTCATTTATTCCCTTTTGAACAAGGTTAATTCCGTTTGCATCACACTCTGCTTTAAGAGTTGCAAGCTGGCTGATTGAATTAGCCTCTGTGGTGGTGTAAATAACGCCGAGGTTTTTGATATTCGGCTGAAGTGTTTTGATAAGCTTAACCTGGCCTGCAATATCAATTGCATCCGAGGTACCGGTGCAATTATTGCCCGGCTCATCAACAGAATTCACAAGACCTGCGGCAACAGGATCAGAAACCGCACAGAATATAACGGGAATATTTGACGATGCATTGCGAACCGCCGAATATGCGCTTACAGCAGCCGGAGTGGCAACCGCAATAATTGCGGAATAATTGCCGGACGATGCCATTTGCTCTGCATAGCTTTGGCAATCTGAATCTGCGCTGCCGCTTGAGCCAACCTGAACATCATATTCAATGCCTGCGGAATCAAGTGCATTTTTAACACCCTGAGTGCAATTGTCAAGGCTTGAATGAGGCATATATTGCAAAATTGCAACCTTGCCAGATGTGCTGCCGCCGGAATTCTTGCCGCTTGCGGAACAACCCGCAAAAGCAGCCGCAATAAGAACCACGGCAAGCAAAACAGCTAACAGCTTTTTTGCGATTTTCATAGTTATTTCCTCCTATAAAATATAATTTCTTTAATTATACCATAAAGGATATTTCTGTCAACAAAAAAATCATTTTGCACCTACGCTGCTTTGAGATTTTTTCCATTCCATAAAATTCATTATTTCATCACGATCTTCTTGTGAAAGGCTGCGAAGCTTTACTATAAAGGCAATTTCTTTTTCTGAAAGTTCCACAAGTTCACTGCCGCTTGAATAATCACTGCCGTCGGCTAGGCGAGTTTCCGCTTTGGGCGATCTGCCGCTCATTAAGAAATCAACAGTTACACCGAAATATTGGGCAAGAGCAAGATAAATACTGTCTTTCGGCTTAGTATCTATCTCATATCTGCGATAAGTTGCACTCTTAACACCAACTGCCTCGGCAACCTGATCGGAAGTTAATCCCCTTTCCTTTCTAAGCATTTTAAGCCTTAACGCCAACTCCGATTTTGCATGCATAATATCCCTCTCCTCAATAATATTTTTCACGCAAGTTATGTGATTATTATACACACAAGAAAATATATCGTCAACATAATTCACATTATTTTAACTTTTTGTAGCAAATATTTTAACTATTACACATTTTCTGTGAATTGTTAACTTTTTTCTGCTTTTATTGACAAAAAAGCCTTTGTCAACTAAAATTGAATTAAGTGGTTTACAGGTATATTCACAGCTTAATATATGCTGTTAAACGGTGGGTAAAAGTTATAAAAAGGAGAGATATAATGGCAAAGATAAAACGATTTTCAAGCCTGTTACTTGCAATAATCATGGCAGTATCGGCAATAATTATTCCCGGCACAAGCTATGCGGGCGATTTTGAATCCGGCTTGGCTAAGGCAGGGTTTACATCATCATACATAACAGCGCTTTCTAAGCTGCACGAAAAATATCCAAATTGGAATTTTGTGCCGCTGATAACAAATATCAGCCTTGATGAGGGCGTTGCAAACGAGCGAAAAAAGCACAGCCAGCAGCTTATACAAAAAACGAATTCAAATGAATCAAAGGGCTATTTATGCCGCTGCTCCGACTGCTATGTTAACGGCGCTTATGTTATCAGAGAAGGAAAAACATGGGTTTCCGCATCCGAAAGTGCCGTTAAATACTATATGAATCCGCTTAACTTTCTTGATGAAAAATACATTTTTCAATTTGAATCAACCTCATACGACAGCGGCCAAACCACAGCCGGAGTTGAAACAATCATCCAAAACACCTGGATGTATAATTCATACATAACATACAAAGATGCGGGCGGAAACACATTAACCTACACAAGCGCAGCTTACCCAAGCGGAGTTAAATATTCGCAAGCCATTCTTGATGCAGCCAAATACAGCGGACTTTCGGCATATTATCTTGCTTCCAAAATAGTTCAGGAAGTAGGCGGAAAATCGCCGACGGCAGCAGGAGCAAGCGGCACTAATTCAAATTACCCGGGAATTTACAACTACTATAATATCGGCGCAAACACCGGTGCGGAGGATGGGCTTAAATGGGCTTCATCGGGTGCAAGCGGATTTGCAACAAACACCGACAATGTGCGCTTAAGATCGCAGCCAAACACCTCAAGCACGATTCTTGCCAAGCTGCCCAAAAACACAAGCGCAACACTTATTTCAACAACGGAAAAGCAAAAAGACGGCTATGTTTGGTATTATGTTCAGGTTTACTTTAACGGCCAATATAAGAAAGGCTACATTCGAAGCGATTTGATCGGCGAGCAATACGGCAGGCCGTGGACAAACCCATATCGTTCAATCTACAACGGCGCAAAATACATTGCAAACAATTTTTCAAGCACGCAAAACACCGGCTATCTGCAAAAATTTAATGTTAACCCTGCTTCATCAAACAGATACAACCACGAATATATGGCGAATGTGCAGGCTGCGGCTTCCGAAGCTTCAAACACCTATAAGGCTTACAGCAAAGCGAATTTGCTTTCTGCCGTTAAAACCTTTTATATTCCGGTTTACACGGTGCTTGACAGCGGCATAAGCGGATTCACCGTTACCGGCAGAGGCGACGGCGGCAAGGCGCTTTGGCTTGACTGGAACGATGTTTTAGGAGCTGCAAAATACGAAGTATATGATGTTACGAACGGTGCCAAAACCTTAAAAGGAACGGCAACCGCATCGGAATTTAAATTCACGGGTTTAACACCTGCCTGGGAATATGACATTAAGGTTATTGCATATTCTGCAGACGGAAAAGTTTTGGCAGAAAACGATTCATTCAGAATTTGTGCCGGATGCGCCACCGTTAGCGGCTTGAGTGCAACGGTTTCGGGCGAAAACGAGCTTACCGTTTCATGGAACAGCACGGCTTGCCACGGATATTACATTCAATGGAGCACAAGCAGCACATTTAACAATTCCGTTCAGGGCGCATGGATAAGCGGCTCGGCAACAAACACATACAAAATATCAACAAACACCGGCGCAAACGAATACTATGTTCGTGTTCGCAGTTGGAAAACATTCCAAGGCGGAACGGTTTACGGCGACTTTTCGTCACCTGCCGCAGCAAAAGGATTGTTACCGCCGAGCGGCTTTGCCGTTACGGGCAGAGGCGAGGGCGGCAAGGCGCTTTGGCTTGACTGGAACGATGTTCAGGGCGCTGACGAATACGAAATTTACGATGTTACAAACGGCGCAAACACGCTTAAAGGCATAACTGACGAAAGCCGCTTTACTTTCACCGATTTCAGCCCTGCATGGGAATACGACATCAAGGTTGTGGCAACATGCAAGAACGGTATGCAATCACAGGCAACATACAGAGTATGCGCCGCATGTGCACCGGTTGAGGGCTTTGAAGCATCCGTAAGCGGAGCAAATGAAATAAGCGCAAGTTGGAATTATGCCGTTTGCCACGGATATTACATTCAGTGGAGCACAGATCCCGAATTCAAAAACGATGTTCACGGCGAGTGGATAAACAGCACATTCACGGAAAACTACACCATCACCACAAGTTCAAGCGCAAAGAATTATTACGTGCGCATTCGCTGCTGGAAATATTACGAAGACGGTATGATTTTCAGCGACTTTACAAGTGCTCAAAAAGCCGGCGGATTATTACCGCCGAGCGGTTTTGCCGTTACGGGCAGAGGCGAGGGCGGCAAGGCGCTTTGGCTTGATTGGGAAGATGTTGACGGTGCGGTTAAATACATGGTTTACGATGTTACAAACGGCGCAAACACCTTTAAAGGCGAAGTTACAAAAAGCAACACGGAATTTCACGATTTCAACCCGGCTTGGGAATACGACATTAAGGTTGTTGCAATTGACGCCGGCGGAAAATCGGCAAGCGCAACATACAGAGTCTGCGCCGCCTGCGCTCCGGTGGAGGGCTTCACCGCCGCCGCAACAGACGCCAACACCATTTCCGCATCCTGGAATTATGCCGTTTGCCACGGATATTACATTCAATGGAGCACAGATTCCGAATTCAAAAACGATGTTCACGGCGAATGGATAAACAGCACATTTACGGAAAACTGCACCATTACCACAAGCTCAAATGCAAATGATTATTATGTGCGCATTCGCTGCTGGAAATATTACCAAGACGGTATAATTTTCAGCGATTTCACAAATGCGCAAAAGGCAACGGAGCTTATTCCGGCAAGCAGCTTTGCGGTTACCGGCAGAGGCGACGGCGGCAAAGCATTGTGGCTTGATTGGGCAGATGCCACCGATGCCGCAAGCTATCAAATCATTGATGTAACAAACGGGGCATACACAATAGCCGGCACATCGCAAACAAGCAATTTCACATTCACAAATCTTAACCCATCTTGGGAATACGATGTTGTTGTGATAGGGCTTGATAAAAACGGCAACAACTGCGCAACAAGCAAACCATACAGATTTTGCGCTGCCTGCCCTCCCGTTGAAAATTTCAAAGCAATCATAACGGGAGACAACACCATTAAGGCAACTTGGAGTTATGCCGTTTGCCACGGATATTATATTCAATGGAGCACAGATCCCGAATTCAAAAATGATGTTCACGGCGAATGGATAAATAACACATTTGCCGAAAGCTTCACCATAACAACAGACGGAGCGGCAGAGCATTATTATGTGCGCATAAGAAGCTGGAAAAACTACAACGACGGCAAAATCTTCAGCGATTTTTGCGCACCTGTTCTTCCCGAATAAAGGCACAAAAGCACAAGCAATCCCAAAAGGAACGCTTGTGCTTTTAATTTTTAAAGGCTGTTTGCAAAACATCAAAATTACCTATGGAATTCATGACGGCTATGTGGTAAAATATGCGCAACAAAAAAATCAGGGAGCCAAGCTGATGAAAAATAAATGCAAACAAACAATAAACGCCTGCTTCATAGGATACATAATTCAGGCAATAGTTAACAATTTTGTGCCGCTTCTTTTTGTTACATTTCAAAAAAGTTATTCAATCCCGCTTTCCGAAATAACCGTGCTGATAACCGTTAATTTTGTTATTCAGCTTCTGATAGATTTTATTTCCGCATATTTCATAGACAAAATCGGCTACTGTGCGTCTGTGCTTATTGCGCACGGCTGTTCAGCGGTGGGGCTTATATCGCTTACCTTCTTGCCGGATTTATTTTCAAACCACTTCATCGGAATTATATTATCGGTTACCATATATGCTGTTGGCGGCGGACTTCTTGAAGTGCTTCTTAGCCCGATAATCGAAGCCTGCCCTACGGACAACAAAGAAAAGGCAATGAGCCTTTTACATTCGTTTTACTGCTGGGGGCACATGGGAGTTGTGCTGCTTTCAACTGCATTTTTTGCCCTTTTCGGCATATCTAATTGGAAAGTGCTTGCTTTGATTTGGGCTGCCGTGCCTGTTTTAAACGGTATTTTCTTTACACGTGTGCCGATTTATTCACTTACGAACAACGGCGAAAAAGGCTTAACCTTTAAACAACTTGCCGCAAACAAAGTTTTTTGGATAATGATGCTGATGATGGTTTGTGCCGGTGCAAGTGAGCAAGCCGTAAGCCAATGGGCATCCGCTTTTGCGGAAGAAGGGCTGGGAGTAAGCAAAACGATAGGTGACCTTGCCGGGCCCACGGCTTTTGCGGCACTTATGGGCACATCAAGAATGATTTACGGCAAATTCGGCCACAAGATAAATCTTGATAAATATATGGGCTTCAGCTGTCTTTTATGCATAGCTGCTTACACATGCATTTCCCTTGTTCCAAACCCCGCAATTGAGCTTATAGGCTGTGCAATCTGCGGATTTTCGGTTGGCATTCTTTGGCCTGCAACCTTCAGCAAGGCATCCGCCGCAATTAAAGGCGGCGGCACTTTGCTTTTTGCAATGCTGGCACTTGCGGGTGATCTTGGTTGCTCTGCCGGACCGACCATGGCAGGATTTGTTTCAGAAAAATTCAACGGCAATTTGAGAGCCGGAATTTTGGCGGCAATAGTCTTTCCGGTTTTGTTGCTTTTTGGAATTTTGCTTTCAAAGAAAGAAAAAGCAAAGCTTCCTGCAGAAAAAAGCTGCAACTAATATGGTTAAATAGAATAGATATATAATTATCATAAATATTAAATATGATAAATATTTTAAATACGCTTAAACTCAAAAGGCATAAAAAAGGACTTTGCAAAACTGCAAAGTCCTTTTCCGTTGGTGGAAGTAACAGGGCTCGAACCTGTGACCCTCTGCTTGTAAGGCAGATGCTCTCCCAGCTGAGCTATACTTCCGAATTCGCCGTATCGGCTCAACGCTGTTTATTATACCAAAAAAAAGAATAATGTCAAGAGCTTTTGGAAAATTTATTGCGCAAAGCAACACAATATGTTATTCTTAAGCAGTCGGAATTCAAACAAAATATGATTTTGGCAAACTGAATTTATTGCCGGCATTGAAAGGATGAAGCAAATGAAGCTTATAAGCTGGAATGTTAACGGGCTGCGTGCCTGCATGAACAAAGGCTTTATGGATTTTTTTGAAAGTGCAGATGCGGATATATTCTGCCTGCAGGAAACAAAACTGCAAGAAGGGCAAATTGAATTTGCACCGCAGGGCTATTATGCATATTGGAATTATGCGGAAAAGAAAGGTTATTCGGGCACGGCAATTTTCACAAAGCGCAAACCTATTTCCGTTTTCTTAGGAATGGGCAAGCCACAGCATGATAATGAGGGCAGGCTTATTACTCTTGAATTTGAAGATTTTTATTTTTGCACGGTTTATGTGCCCAATTCAAAGCGTGAGCTTGCAAGGCTTGATTACAGAATGGAATGGGAAGATGACTTTCGCAGCTATATTTTGAGCCTTGATGCAAAAAAGCCTGTAGTTTTTTGCGGCGATTTAAATGTGGCTCACACGGAAATAGATTTGAAAAACCCAAAAACAAACACAAAAAACGCAGGATTTACTCCGGAAGAACGAAGCAAATTTTCACAGCTGCTCAACAGCGGATTTACAGACACTTTCAGATACTTTTATCCGGAAAAAACAGGAATCTACAGCTGGTGGAGCTATATGTTTCACGCAAGAGAAAAGAATGCAGGATGGCGCATAGATTATTTTGTGGCATCAAAAAGGCTTAACGGCAAATTGACCGGAGCGGAAATACACGCGGAAATATTCGGTTCCGATCACTGCCCGATTGAGCTTGACGCCGATTTATAAAAAATATTATTGTGAAGCGCAAAAAATTCAAAAAAATATATTTACATTTTAACAAACCTGTATTAAAATAGAGAACAGATGGGCAACGGAGCAAATCATTTTTTTGCGCCATGCCCATTTTTTTATTTCACGAACATATATATTTGACTAAGGAGAGATAATCAATGAAAAATTTAGGCTATTACAACGGCGAATACGGACTCATAGAGGATATGAAAATTCCGATGACAGACAGAGTTTGTTGGTTTGGCGACGGCATATACGATGCAACATATTCGCACAACCACAAAATTTTTGATTTGGATGCTCACCTAAACAGATTTTACAACAGCGCAAAACTTCTTGATATAAATATGCCGATTGAGAGAAGCGAGCTTGAAAAGCTGCTCAAAGAGCTTGTTTGCAAGGTTGACGACGGCGATCAATTCGTTTATATGCAAGTTACAAGAGGCAGCGGCCTCAGGCAGCATATATATGCAAAAGACATTAAAGCAAATCTTTGGATAACGCTTACTCCCTGCCCCGTTGCAGATACATATAAGCCTATTGACGTTATAACATACGAAGATAAGCGCTTTTATTATTGCAATGCAAAAACGCTTAATCTTATTCCCTCTTGCCTTGCTGCCACGGCGGCAGAAAGAGCAAATTGCAGCGAAGCAATTTTCCACAGAGGCGATATTGTAACGGAATGCGCCCATTCAAATGTTTCAATTTTTAAAGACGGCTGCGTTATTACTCATCAGCTTGATGATAAAGTTTTACCCGGCACGGCAAGGCTTCGCCTGCTTGCTTTTGCAAAAAAACTCGGCTACAAAACAGAGGAAAGAGATTACACGCTTGACGAGCTTATGAATGCAGACGAAATAATTGTTCATTCAACCGGCTCCTTCTGCATTCCGGTAAAAACGGTTGACGGCAAGGCAGTAGGCGGAAAAGCACCCGAAATGCTTAAGAAAATCCAAGATGCTCTTGTTGCTGATTTTGAAGCACAATGCGCTGCGGAATAAGGCCCGCTTAACACGCAATAATCAAAATGCGCAACTTGAGTTGTGCACAAATCGGTTTTAAAGAAACGAGCAGTCTGTCCGGCCACAACAGGCTGCTCGAAAAGCATTAAAAATGTGGCCGGAAAGGCTAACAGCGGAAGCAGCCGTTTTACGAAACGGTCTATGCCGCAGAAAGGAATTTATTATGCACACACTGACGAAATCAGAGTTAACGGAATATAATGTCGGCTGCAATTTGGATTCTCTTATGAATCTTGATCCCAGAGGATACGGCGTTTGCAGAATTTTATATGCAGGCGCACGCAAATTTACGGGTGAGCCGATTTCAACCCATGCGGCAAAAGGTCTTATTGCAAACATAAAAAAAGGCGAAAAGGTGTTTATTTTAACGGGATTTGTGCTGCACCCTTGGAACGAGGCCGAAACAGACGGTATTATATCATCTTGCGTTTTTGCAAGATTTTTAATGAGAGCATTCGGAGCAAAACCTGTTATGATTGTGCCGGAGCAATGTAAAAAAGCAATAAAAGCAATCAGCAATGTGCTTTATTTCAAAACAACAGACGATATTGACAATATTGAAGACAACACGGTTTGCATTGTTGAATTCACAAAGAAAGACGATGAAGCCGAGGCGCAATGCGATGAGATTTTATCCCACGGCAAACCTTGTGCCGTTGTGAGCATAGAGGCTCCGGGCAGAAACAAAAACGGCTACTACCACAATGCTGTGGGCGTTAACACATCTGATCTTGAAGCAAAATTTGATATTTTGTTTATGCGTTGCCAAAAGCTTGGAATATTTAATCTTTCAATCGGCGACTTAGGCAATGAAATAGGCATGGCAGCCATTGAAGATCACATCCGCAAATATGTGCCGTATGCCGAGCTCGGCGGATGCAAGGCAGGCACGGGTTTCGGAATACTTGCAAGCAGTGCGGCAGACAACATAATAACTGCAACAGTTTCGGACTGGGGCTGTGATGCGCTTATGGCGGCAACCGCATTTTTAATCGGCAAGCCGCAGCTTTTGCATAATGAAGAGGATCAATCGGCGGCAATGGACGCAGCGGCGGCAGTAGGCATGCTTGATATGTACGGCGAGCCGAGGCCTTATATTGACGGAATCGGAAAAAGCATAAACATTCCGATGCTTTCAATGATGAAAGCACTTATTGAATATCCCGCAACGGTTGAAGACAAAACCGATGATTGGTTTAAAAACACAATAAAAAAAGGATTTTTCACAGAATGAAATATTCATTTTTACAATGCGGTGACGGTGCCGTTACGGTTTGCTTTTCAAACGAGATTAGTGAAACGGCAAATTCATGTGTAACCGAATTTGTCAGAATTGCAAAGCAAAAAAAAATCAAAGGCATCATTGAATTTATACCCGCTTTTTCATCTGCCACTGTTATTTACGATTCTTGCATAATATCTCACAACGAACTGATACCGGAATTAAAAAGGATTATAAAGCACATCAAGGCATCCGGCAAAAAAGCACGCAGACTTTTTAAAATACCGGTTTGCTATGACGGCGATTTTGCGCCGGACATGGAAACGGTTTGCCGCCACACGGGGCTTTCAAAGGAAGAAGTTATTGCAATTCATTCCGAAAAAGCATATCTCATCTATATGCTCGGCTTTTTGCCCGGCTTTGCTTATCTGGGCGGCATGGATAAGCGAATTTCATGCCCACGGCTTGATTCACCGCGCATTTCAATTCCAAGCGGTTCCGTTGGCATAGGCGGAGAACAAACCGGAATTTATCCTATTAGCTCACCGGGCGGCTGGCAGCTTATAGGTAAAACGCCGATTAAGGTTTATGATAAATCGGCCGATGATCCCATTCTTTACCGTGCGGGCGATTGCATAAAGTTTGAGCCCGTTTCGCAAAGCGACTTTTTTGAAATAGAAAAGCTTATTGAAAGCGGAAAATACAAAGCAGACATTGGGGAGGTGCACCTGTGAGCATATTGATTGTGCGCCCCGGGCTGTTTACCACAGTGCAGGACGGCGGCAGATTCGGAAGCATGAGCCTTGGCTTTACCCAATGCGGAGCAATGGATTATAAGGCTGCAAAAACTGCTAACCTGCTTATTGGAAACAACCCAAATGACGCCGTGCTTGAAATGACATACACGGGAATTGCCGCTCTTTTCAGGGAAGATTGTGCAATTGCATTGTCCGGAGCACATTTTAAGGCATCAATAAACACCGTGCCTATCAAAACCAACAAAGCATATAAAATCAAAGCCGGAGACGTGCTTTCGATGAGAGAAGCAATAAGCGGCGCAAGAGCCTATCTTGCAATAAGCGGCGGCATAGATGTGCCTCAGGTGCTCGGCAGCCGTTCAACAGATTTGAAGCTGAAGCTGGGAGGATTTGAAGGCAGGGCGCTGAAATGCAAGGACGAAATTAAAATCTTCGGCGGCGAGCTGCCGAATAAGATTGAATGCCGTGAAATTCCCGAATTTGAATACGGCAACGAAATAACCCTGCGATGCGTTTTGGGTCCGCAGGATGATATGTTTACTTCAAAATCACTTGAAACTCTTTTTTCGGAGGAATACAAGGTTTCCGCCGAAGCAGACAGGATGGGAATACGCCTCAGCGGAGCTGCACTTAAATGCAAAAGCACGCCCGATATTATCTCGGACGGCATTGCTTTCGGTGCTGTTCAGGTGCCGAAAAACGGCCAGCCGATAATTTTGGCGGCTGACAGGCAAACAACAGGCGGATACGCAAAGCCGATAACAGTAATCACTGCCGACCTTCCGCTTTTAGCGCAGGCTAAGCCCGGAAACACAATTCGCTTCAAGCCGGTTTCTCTTGCCGAGGCCGAAGCTGCGGCAAAGGAAGAACAGCGTTTTTTTGAAGACTTAAGGTTTTAATGAAAGGCAAATAATATAACTGAATTTGTGAGGATAAATTATGAATTATTCAAACGCATTGCCGAGCGAAGTTCGCAAATTGATAAGAAACGGTGAAATCACGGGGCAAACCTCCGGAATGTGCAACGGCTATGCCCAGGCAAACCTTTGCATTTTGCCAAAACAGCAGGCATATGATTTTTTACTTTTTTGTATGCGCAATCCCAAGCCCTGCCCGATTCTTGAGGTTGGCGATTGCGGCTCTCCGTTAATTAAGAGCATGGCAAACGGCGCAAATGTGTGCACCGATTTTCCAAAATACAGAATATGGAAAAACGGCGTGCTTGAAAAAGAGGTTTGCGACATCAGCGATTATTGGCAGGATGATTTTGTTTATTTTTTAATAGGATGCTCATTTTCGTTTGAAGCAGAGCTTTTGGAGGCCGGGATTCCCGTTCGCCATATTGAAGAAGGCAAAAATGTGCCTATGTTTAACACAAGCATAAAACTTGAAAGCGCCGGCGCTTTCAGCGGCAACATGGTGGTTTCAATGCGCCCGATTCCAAATGACTTGGTGGTTAAGGCAGTTAATGTTACGGCTGCAATGCCAAGAGTTCACGGCGCACCTATTCAAATAGGCTGCCCTGAGCAGATAGGAATTAAAAACATACACTTGCCCGATTACGGAGACAGTGTTACAATAAACAGCAACGAGGTTCCTGTTTTTTGGCCTTGCGGAGTTACACCGCAAAACGCTGTTATGAACAGTAAGCCTCCTATTGCAATAACTCACGCACCGGGGCATATGTTTATAACCGATGTTAAAAACACAAGCCTTAAATACTGACGAAAAAATTAAAGCCAAAATATTGGCAGAGGTGGCATATGTTTAAAATAGATTTAAACTGCGATTTGGGTGAGGGCGCAAAGCACGATGCAGATATAATTCCGCTTATCACGAGCGCAAACATTGCCTGCGGATTTCATGCAGGAGATTTGCACACAATGACTGATTCTGTTTTGCTTTGCAAAAACAGCAAGGTTTCATTGGGTGCTCATCCGGGATATGCAGACAGAGAAAATTTCGGAAGAACAGCGATTGAAACAAAGCCCGGCGAAGTTTATGATTTGATGCTTTATCAGCTTGGTGCTTTATCGGCGCTTGCCTGCGCAAAAGGGCTTAAACTGAGCCATGTTAAGCCGCATGGTGCGCTTTACAACACTGCGGCAAAAAACCGCGAGCTTGCAATTGAAGTTGTTGAAGCAATCAAAGATTTTGATTCAAATTTGATTCTTTTGGCTCTTTCAGGCTCGGAAATGATCAACGAAGCAAAAAGCAGAGGATTAAAATATGCAAGCGAGGTTTTTGCCGACCGTGCATATGAGGCAGACGGCTCTTTGCGCAAAAGAAGCCTGCCCGGCTCTATGATTGAGGATGAAAACGAAGCCATGGAAAGAGTTATCAAGATGATAACAGACGGCAAGGTGAAAGCCTATACGGGCGAACAAATTGAAATTGAGGCTCATTCTGTTTGCGTTCACGGTGACGGCGCAAAAGCGCTTGATTTTGTTAAACGCCTTAACGAGGCTTTCGTGAAAAGCGGAATTGAGAAAGCTCCGCTTTCAGAGGTAATCAAATAATGTTTTACAGAACAGAGGCAGCGATTGATCTTGACGCTGTTGACTACAATTTTGAAAACACAAGAAAAAAGGTGCCGCAAGGCGTAAAGCTGCTTTGCGTTATAAAGGCGGATGCTTACGGCCACGGCGCGGTTGCGCTTGCACGCCACTTGGAAAACAAGTGCGATTTTTACGGAGTTGCCTGCATTGAGGAGGCAATTGAGCTTAAAAAAGCGGGAATCAAAACTCCCGTGCTTATTTTAGGCTGGGTTGCACCCGAAATGTTTGGCGAAATCGTTAAATATGATATTCGAGTGCCGATTTTTCATTATGATGATGCAAAGGCACTTTCAAACGAAGCGGTGCGCCAAGGCAAAACTGTTGCATTTCATTTTTGCATAGACACGGGCATGAGCCGAATAGGTTTTCAAGTAAACGAAAAAAGCGCCGATTTATGCGCCGAAATAGCAAAGCTTCCCGGAATTGAAGCAGAAGGGCTGTTTTCACACTTTGCAACGGCGGACGAAGCAAGCCTTTCAAAGGCAAAAGCACAAAGAGAGCGCTTTAAAGACTTTGTTTCAATGCTTGAGGCAAGAGGAATCAACATACCGATTAAGCACATTAACAATTCTGCCGGAATAATGAACTTTGACGAATACTTTGATATGTGCCGCATGGGAATAATTCTTTACGGGCTTTATCCGTCTGCCGAAGTTAATAAAAGCCTTCTTTCAATTAAACCCTGCCTGCAATGGACAACGCATATTTCGCACCTTAAAACACTTGAGCCGGGCAGAGAAATATCATACGGCGGCACATATGTTACAACAAAAGAAACAAAGGTTGCGACTGTTCCCGTTGGCTATGCAGACGGATATCCACGCTGCCTTTCAAATAAAGGCAAGGTTATTGTTAACGGTAAATTCGCCCCGATTATCGGAAGAGTTTGCATGGATCAATTTATGATTGACGTAACCGACATAGATGTTAAAATTAAAGACAAGGTAACGCTGATTGGCACAGACGGTGGTTTAACTCTTTCCATGGAAGAGGTTTCAGAGGCGGCATATTCATTCAATTATGAACTGCCTTGCCGCATTGCAAGAAGAGTGCCGCGCACATATTACAGCGGCGGCAAGCTTATATTTGCAACAAATTATATGTACGGGGAATAAAAATGGAATTATTTAAGGGCAGACCCAAAGACGAAACAGGCAGACTTGAAAAGGAAATAAAAGTTTACGATTTTCTTGACGGGCTTGGAATCGAATACGAAAGAACTGATCATGAGCCGGCAGACACAATGGAGGCCTGCAACAGAATAGATGATGTTTTGGGCACATTGATTTGCAAAAATCTTTTTCTTTGCAACAGACAAAAAACTGATTTTTACCTTTTGATGATGCCCGGCAACAAGCCTTTTAAAACAAAAGACATTACGGCTCCGCTTGGCTGCTCTCGCCTTTCGTTTGCATCACCCGAATATATGGAAAAGTTCCTTAATATTTCACCCGGTGCGGTTTCAATTATGGGGCTTATGAACGACAGCGAAAACCGTGTTCGCCTTGTGGTAGACAAGGCTGTTTTTGAAAACGACACGCTCGGCTGCCACCCCTGTGTTAACACATCAAGCCTAAAATTTAAAACAAAAGATATTGTGGAAAAATATCTTCCTGCCGTTCACCACGAGCCGACTGTTATTGAACTGCCTTGGCATGAGGAATAACAAAAAATATTGTATTAAAGCATCACAGACAATAAAGCCGAATGACGACCGACTGTGATGCTTTTTATTATTGCCCGAATTTAAAAGACTTCAGCGTATTCACAATGAAGCTTCAATAAAAAGCTCCGTGCCAAAACACACTGATTGAAATATATTTCGATTTACCTATGCAACATACACAAATTTCATATTATATTTTTTACCTCGGCGGTTATTGCGTGCCGCCGCGGCGATTGACAGCCTTAAATTCCGTATGATATACTTTTTATATAAACAGTAAGGAGGTTGGCACCATGGCCGACTACGAAAATAATAATCAAACAAACAAACCGACAGCCGAATCGGGCGCAGAAGACCAAAACATTCAAAATCAAAACAACTTTAACGAGCGCCAAAATCAAGCGGCTTTCGGCGAGGGCTATGCCAATCCACAGCAAGCGGCGTATTATGCGAATCCGCAAGCGGGAACATATTTTAACCCACGGCAGGCACAGCCGAGTCCTCAGGGAGCACCCGACGGAAACGCTTATTACGCTCAGCCGGGCCAACAGAGCGCACCTGAAGGAAATGCTTATTCTGCGCAGCAGGCAGCTTATTATCCGCCGGCCGGCGTTTACCCCGTTCAACCGATTGAGCAAAAGGCAAATGTGTGGTATGTGCTGCTTTCGTTTTTCGTGCCGATTGCAGGGCTTATCATTTTCCTTGTAGAGCGTGAAAGCCGCCCGAAAACGGCAAAAGCAAGCGGCATATGTGCGCTTGTGAGCTACATCACCAGAATAATCGCCTATGTGCTTCTTTGCGTGGTAATGCTGTTCGCAACGGAAACCTTTTATAACTGCTTTGACGATTTTTTTGACGACACCGATTACTATTCTTACGAAATGGACTCAAATTTGGTGACGGACACAATTTCCGATTACAAATGCATTGTTAAAAGCGCCGAATACGCCAAGGATTACCAAGGCAACGACGCTGTTGTGATAGCCTACGAATTCACGAACAATTCAGAATACCCCGCAAACTTTTTATCGGCATTATATGTGAAGGTTTATCAAAACAGTTCACCGATTTATGAAACCCTGCCGGCAGAGGGCGCAGCGGATATAACCTTCAACAAAACGCTTGCTCCCGGCGAAACCGCCGAAATCAAGGCTATTTACAAACTTGATAGCAAGGACCGCGATATCAATGTTGAAATTCACAACAACGAAGATCAAGCGGACGGCGATTATATTGACGAATATCTCACAATGAGCGGCGCAATCAATTAAAGCAAAAAGAGAATTACGGTTCTTTTACCATTTCCCAAATACAAAACATAACTTTTATTGACATCATAACACAATATATGGTATTATGATTTTAACAACAGCAAAGGAGATTGGCATTATGGCTGATTACGAAAACAATTTAAACAACACCGAAACCACATCCGGCGGCGCACCGCAACCGAATACAAATGCGCAAGTTCAGCCTACAAGTGAGCCTAAGCCCGATCAAATCAACGAGCCTGCACAGTGAGCGCAAAGCGCACCTTCCTACGCAGAGCCGCAGGGCCAAAGCTACACCACTCCCCCGCAGGAGGGCGCATATTATGCTCCGCAGGCAAACCAAGCACCGCAGGGCAATTATAATCAACCAGGCTACCAAGCTCCGCCTCAGCAGGCATATTATGCTCCGCAAAACGGCGCACAAATGCCGCCTTACGGAATGCCTCAACAGCCGATTGAAGAGAAAGCAAGTGTTGGTTTGGCAATACTTTCATTCTTCATTCCGCTTGCAGGATTGATAATTTTCCTAACCAAAAAGAACGACAGACCAAAAACAGCCAAAGTGAGCGGAATTTGCGCACTTGTAAGCTTTATTTTAAATATTGTTATCGGCGTTATCGGCGGCGTTATAGGCGGCGTGGCCGCAACTAAGATTGCCGAAAATCCCGACCAGCTTGATTCCTACATTTCCGATGCAATCGGCGACAATTCAGATAATCTTGTTCAGGGCGACGAGCTTGGCAATTTCGTTTGCGATGTTACCGATGTTTCAAAAACAACAGATGCAAACGGCAAACCGGCAATAATTGTTACATATTCATTTAAAAACAATTCAAGCACGGCGATTGCTTTTGATAATGCACTTTACACAATTGCTCTTCAAAACGATGATACTCTTTCAAAAACTTTGCTTGGCACAAGCGATGATTCGGCACTTACCGATGTTAGCTTAACGCAGCCCGGAGAAACTTCAAAAATCATGAGAGCATACACCTTGCAAGATGAAACAAGCAACATTACATTTGAAATCTACGACAACACCGATGAAAATAATATGTATTATCTTGAATACGAGTTTTCATTAACAAACTGAATAAAGACCAAATTCGGCAACACGGATTTTGTTAAATCAAAATCATGCCTTTACCGAATTGAAAAAGAAGCCGCCGATGCAAAAGTATCGGCGGCTTTGGTTTTGATAATATTCTAAATCAGCAAGCTTCTTCCATTTCAATTTCACTGCTTGAATTTTCGCACCATTTATAAATGATTTGAGGATCTGCGAATATCTCATCAAGCTTATTCAAAAACGGAACACAATCGCCAAAATCAAGCGCACGGTGATCTGCTGCAATCGTTATCGGCATAATGGAACGAATTTCAATTTTTTTGCATCCGAATTCATCTGTAACAACAACAGGGCGTTCCTGAACGGCATTGATGGCAAACGCCGTTGTTTGCGGCGGAATAATCTCAAGCAGCATACACATTCCCTTTTGATTTCTGCACACCGATCCAAGGTTGGAAACAGTGGTTGTGCCCTGCTCTATATCATGCTTTGTGAGCCTGTCTTCAACGGGGATTGCATAATAGTCTTTTTTTGCTTGGCCCGACAAAGTGTGAACCTTATGCTTGCCCGGCATCTTAGAGCCGAAAAGGCGGCAAAGGGTTTGCTTAAGCTTTCCTTTTCTCAACCCGTTTACGGTGTTATCCATAGACACCTCAAACATAACCTCATTCATATCGCTGTTGTTGGCACGCCTGATTGTGCCGTTAACCGCTGCTGCCATTTCCTGCAAAGTTTTATTTCCCATATCGTGCATATTAAGAGTCATCATCTCACCGGTAGAAAGCATTGTGGGCATTGAAATATCAATTTGATCATGATAATTTAAAGTGCCTCTAACAAGATTTCTGTTAAAATCAAGCGTTGTATTCATCTTCGGCGCAGCCTTCAAGCCCTCACATATAACCTTCATCATAACCGTGTTTATAGTTATCTTTTCACTTGAGCCTGCATTAAGTTTTTTACATTCCTTAAGAAAATCTGTTACATCTGCTTCATAGCTTGCAGACATATGCGGGATTTGCTCCCAGCTTTCAGAGGTCATATTTGAAACTATTTTTCTTGCTATGCCGAAATGTTCATTTTTGTAAATTGCCATTACTGTGTACTCCCATAATATAATAGATAATTGATTTTGCGGCATTTCCTTTGCCGTGATTCAAGGATATCAAAACGCAGCAAAAATCACCACCAACTTTGGTTTACACAGGGCGCAACTTCTGTTTACACAGCGGTTTACATACAAAAAAACCGCACGGTTATGCGATATTCCGTGCGGTTTAGCTTTAATATTAAATTGATTATTTGCGCTTATGGTTTTTATATGCATACCCTGATGCAATATAATAAATCGGAATTGTGGCAAAAAAAATCCACAAAGGATGCCACAAACCGGCATAAAATCCGCAAAGCAAATACACAATAATAACAACTGCGGGATAGCAAAAAATCAGCGGATTCTTTTTTCTGATTGCTATTGAGCCGGTGTAATAAAGAGGAATTGTGAGCAGGAAAATCCAAGAGGTTTTCCAAAGCGCGGAATCAAACGCGCCGAGCGCAAGTGTTACAAAAACGGCAATGCAAGGATATGCGGCAAACAGCCAGCTGTGCTTTTTATGCTTTTCCGAGCTTTTTATTTCGTGCTCATTTTCGGCAACTGCATCATTGAGCACATCAGTCTGCTGCGATTTTTGCGATTTTGAAATTTCTTCGCCCAAAGCAGCCTTTGAAATTTCTTCATCTTCGGCAGCCTGAGGAACTTCGCAATTCAGAATATTATCTGCCGAAATTCCATAGAGCTTAGAAAGCTCAAGCACATTATCTGACGAAGGCACGGCATAGCCCTGCTCCCACTTTGAAACGGATTGCCTTGAAACACCGAGACGCTCTGCAAGCTTTTCTTGGCTGAGGCCGTTTTTAACTCTTAATTCTTTTAAATAATTGCCTTGCTGAATAGACATATGGTTTACCTGCGCAATAAAAAATTGATATAGTTATTATAATTTATCACCGATTATTTTGCAAGCCTGATAATAATTTGCGTGCCTTCATTTTCTTTGCTTTTAACGGAAGCGCTGCCGCCGAGATATTCAGCCGTGTGCTTAACTATTGCAAGGCCGAGCCCGGTGCCGCCCGTTGCCTTTGAGCGGGATTTATCAACCCTGAAAAAGCGTTCAAACACCCTGCCCAAATATTTCTCCGGTATGCCGATACCCGTGTCTGAAACTTTTAAGCAAACCTGATTATCCTCCTCGGAAACATCAACGGTTACTTTACCGCCGTCCACATTATACTTAATGGCATTTTCAACAAGATTATACACAAGCTCTTCTATAAGCGATTTTGTGCCCTTCACCTTGCAATCGGTGCCGTTAACAGTAATTTCCACATTTTTCTTTTGCGCTTTAAATTTAAGCACATCAACACAGTAATTAACAACCGGCATAAGATCAACATAATCTATTATCGGCTTATAATCATATTCCTCAAGCTGCGAAAGCTGAATAATATCGTGTGTTAAATTTATAAGGCGCTGAGATTCCTTATAAATAATTCCGCCGATTTGAGGCACATCTTCCGGCTTAACCATATTGCCTTGCAGCATTTCTCCGTAACCGGATATGGAGGTGAGCGGAGTTTTTAATTCGTGCGACACATTTGCAGTAAAGCGTTTTTTCATATTGAGCAAGCGCTCTTTTTCATCAAGCTGCTCCTGCACCTTATCGGCAAACGGCTGCAATTCATCATATTTGCAGTTTTTACTGATTTCTTTAATATCCTCGCCCATTTTTTCAATTTCGCCCGCAAGCCTTTTTGAAACGGAATATGCAGCCGCAAGAGAAAAAAATGCAGCAAGCACAAGCGACGGCAATGAACCGGCAAGAATATAAACAGTGAGCATGCTTATGCCGCTTCCCGAATAGGAAGACTGAGCAATGATAACAGAAATGATTACGGCAACGCAAACCGCCGATGCCGAAGCCGCAAAAGCGCCTTTAAAAATTCTCCAATTCATTTAATCACCAAGCTTATAACCGACATGGCGAATGGTTTCTATAAGGGCGCCGCTTTCGCCAAGCTTTTTACGAAGAGTAAGAATATGGCTGTCTACCGTGCGGGTTTCGCTTTCACTGTCATATCCCCAAATCTTGTTGAGGAGCTGCTCTCTTGTTACGGCGATGCCTTTATTTCGCAACAGATACTTTAATATTTCATATTCTTTAAAGGTTAATTCAATTTCTTTGCCGTTTGAATAAACCTTGTGTTTTTTATCATCAACCGTAATGGTTTTATAAGAATAATCACGGCGTTCATCGTTTTCGCTTACACGGCGCAGCACCGCCTTAACACGGGATATAAAAATCATAACGGAAAACGGCTTTGTTATGTAATCGTCTGCTCCGCAATCAAGCCCTTTAATTGCATCGATTTCGGAATCCTTGGCAGTTACCATAACAACCGGAATTCGCTTGAATTCAGAGCTTGCACGCAGTTTTTTTGTTATTGAAATACCGTCCTCACCCGGCAGCATAACATCAATTATTATAAGATCCGGCTTTTTCTTGCCAAGCGCATTATAAAAGCTTTTAGGCTCCTCAAAGCCCTCAACCTCAAAACCGTTTCCCTGAAGGGCATATGTTTCAAGTTCTCTTACGCTGCTGTCATCCTCAAGAATATAAATTAACGGCATATTAAAACCTCCGTTCAGCACACAGCCTGTTAGCTGAGTGAATATTTTTCAAGATACTTATCAACCGCTTCAACAAAATTCTTATCCGTGGCTTTAAGTTCTCTTGTATATTCGTGCACATTGTAATCGCCTGCTTCAAGCTCAATCATTGAAACTGCAAGGCTTGAGCAGTGATCGGACATACGCTCAAACGCATTTATCATATCAAGATAAAGGAAGCCCTGATCAACAGAACATTTGCCCTCTTCAATTCTTTTAAGATGCCTGTTTTTGAGTTCCTTTTTCAATTTATCGATAACGGATTCAAGCGGTTCAACCTTATGTGCTTTTTCAAGATCACCGTTTCTGAAGGCATCCATTGTAAGATTTATTATCTTCATTGTGGCCGCAATCATAACCGAAAGATCATATTTTGCTTTTTCCGAGAAAACAGTGTTGCTTTTAATAATGCTCTTTTTGATTTTAAGCACATTTTCGCAGTAATCGCCGATTTTTTCAAATTCCTCAATTGCATGGTGAAGAAGGAAAACCTTTTTACTGTCTTCATCCGTTAAATTCATTGCGCTGATTTTAACAAGATAAGCCTCAAGCACTTCCTCATATCTGTCTATCTTATTTTCATTTGCCTTAACCTTTTCGGCCTTTTCATCAGAATAATTCTTAACAAGCGAGAATACGGTGGAAACGGAATTTTCAACAAGATCGGCCATTTTATCCGTAAGTTCCTCACTCTTTTCAACCGCATAGCTTGGGTTAATAAGAAAGCGATCATCAAGAAGCGGAGCCTCTGCAGTGTGCTTATCACTTGTTTTAACGGTTTTGCAGGCAAGAAATTCAAGCTGCTTTGTAAAGGGAAGCAACACAAGAGTTGAAACCACATTAAACACCGAATGAATCATAGCTATTTGCGCAGCGCCGACGCTGTCGTTAAGAAAATCAAATTTGAAAATGGCATTACCGCCGTAAAACAAAGCTGCGGCAAGAAGCACGCCGATAACATTAAAATAAAGGTGCACAACAGCCGTGCGCTTTGCATTTTTGCTTGTGCCGATTGAAGAAATAAGTGCAGTTATACAAGTGCCGATGTTTTGACCAAGAATAATCGGAAAAGCCGTTGCAAAAGAAACGGAGCCGCTGAGAGCAAGTGCCTGCAAAATACCCACAGAAGCTGAGGAAGACTGAATAACGGCAGTAAGCACCATGCCAACAAGAATGCCGAGAACCGGATTGCTGAATTTGGTGAAAACCGAAACGAATTTTTCGCTTTCTGCAAGGCCGGACATAGAATCACTCATAAATTCCATGCCCATCATAAGAATGCCGAAGCCTGCAAGGATGCCGCCCACATTATTGCGCTTTTCATTTTTTGAAAACATCAAAAGAAACACGCCTATAACAGCAAGAACGGGTGCAAAAGAGGATGGCTTTAAAAGATTCATAATTAAACTGTCGCCGCTTATTCCCGTAAGCGAAAGAATCCAAGCCGTTGCGGTTGTGCCCACATTAGCACCCATGATAACACCGATTGCCCTTGAAAGTTCCATTATGCCGGAGTTTACAAAGCCAACCGCCATAACCGTTACTGCGGAAGATGACTGAATAACAGCCGTTACGGCACAGCCGAGCAAAACGCCCTTATAGGTTTTATCCGTCATCTTTTCAAGAATACGCTCAAGCTTACCGCCGGAAAGTTTTTCAAGCCTGTTGCCCATTAAATTCATGCCGTAAAGAAACAGCGCAAGGCCGCCGAGCATTGAGAAAAACGAAAATATATCCATACTCTACCTCAAATTAAAAATATTTGACATAAACCAAACAATAAACAAGCATTTATGAAATATGTGCCCGATAAATAGCCTGTATATTTTTAGTATATCATCTGCGGAAAACCTTATCAACAGTTAATCAAATGCAAATTCAAATTATGTCAAATTTATGTAAAATCAATTTATTTGACAAAATTTGTGCAATATGCTATACTACAAAAAATTCATTAAACGAATATTTACAAATAATCACGAAAAGGAGGCGAACACATAATGAGAAAATACAGAAACACATCAACCTATGTGCCATATTATTACGGCAAAAAAACAATTTTATACAATTCTTTAAAAAATCATCCTGTGTTCGCACGCACGCTTTTATATAAATAAGCATCCCAAATCCCCCGGGCAGTTTATAATATATTGCCATTGCTTTTTGCGCCGCCGGCTTGATTGCCGGCGGCTTTTTTTATGCAAAAACGGCAAAGCAAAAATATATATGAAAACTTCTGCTTAATTCACATTCGGATTAGCAGGCGTATTACCGACACTTGATCAAGGAGGTTAAAAAATGGGCTGGATACAAGTTCACGAAAACACAAAAGTGCCCATATTAAAAAACATCGCATATGCGCTGAAAATACTTTTTAAATGCAGCAAAACTTTTATGCTTTGGCAGGTTATCGCAATGGTTTCCTCAATGCTTTTCACAAATTTTTTGCAAAGCGTTCTGTTTTTGAAAGCGCTGCTTTCCGTTATTGAAGGCGGACATGATTTTGCATATTACGCAAAAACCGTGCTTGCCTTTGCCGGTATTTCGCTTCTCAGCGAATGCATCATGTGCATAAGCGATTACAAGGGTCTTGTTATTCAAAAAGATATTTTCAAGGCCATGAATAATATGATTTTCAAAAAAGCTGCCGAGGCAGACATAAGCTGCTACGAGGACCCTGAATTCTACGACAAATACCAAAGAGCAACAGAAATACTTACAAGCGGTTATTTCATAGCTTTCAGCTACAGTTTTGCAAATGTGATTGCCGGAATAATATCATTTTTCTCGGTAATCGGGCTTGTGGCTGCGATTGATGCTTCTTACCTGATTTTTCTTTTTCCGCTGTTGTTTGTTTTTATGGTTGAACTCATCAAAAGCAAAACGGTTTTTAAGCGTGATTTGGAAATGACAACAAACAATCGAATAAAAGCATATGCACAAAGAACTTTGTTTTTAAAGGATTACGCAAAAGACATCCGCACATCAAACATATTTTCGGTTATCATAAAAAGATTTGATTGTGCCGTTTCGGATAACATTGCCATTTTAAAAAGATACGGCATTAAGCTGTTTTTATTCAGCATGCTCAGCTCGCTGCTTGGCGAATTTATTCCGATACTGGGCACATACGCCTATGCCGGCTATCAATTTGCGGTAACAAAAAATTTGCAGATTTCGGGATTTTCCGTTGTTCTTTCATCAATAAATTCCGTGCGTGAAGCGGCAAACAGGATTGCAAACGGCTTTTCGGAATTATCCGCCGCCGCACTTTATTTTCAAAATCTGCACGACTTTTTTAATTATGAAACAAAAATTAAATCAGGCAATAAAAAGGCCGGCGAATTTGAAAATCTGGAGTTTAAAAATGTTTGCTTTAAATACCCTGCGGCAAAAAAATACTCACTGCAAAATTTAAGTTTTAAAATCAACAAGGGCGAAACCGTTTCCGTGGTGGGTATTAACGGTGCCGGCAAAACCACACTTATAAAACTGATGCTGCGGTTTTACGACCCCGACAACGGCGAAATACTCTACAACGGTGTAAATTTAAAAGAATATGAGCTTGAAAGCCTGCGTGCAAAATTTGCAACCGTTTTTCAGGACTATAAAAACTTTGCCTTATCCGTAAATGAAAACATAATGTGCAAAGAATGTTCGCCGGAAGATGAAATTATTGCAGAAGAGGCTTTGAAGCGCAGCGGTGCATATGGTAAGGTGAGCACCCTTGTGCAAGGCGCAAACACCGTTTTAACCCGTGAATTTGACGAAAACGGCGCAGGCCTTTCGGG
Organism: uncultured Anaerotruncus sp.; assembly: GCA_900539775.1. GTDB lineage: Bacteria > Bacillota > Clostridia > Oscillospirales > Acutalibacteraceae > Eubacterium_R. Next base: position 41,171 of record UQDL01000008.1, read on the forward strand.
AGGCGAAGCGCAAAAAACAGCCGTGGCGCGAATGTTTGCACGCAAATTCGACATCGCTGTGCTTGACGAACCGTCTTCAGCACTTGACCCGATTGCAGAATACAAAATGTATGAAAACCTGATTGAGGCAACTAAAAACAAAACGGTTATTTACATTTCGCACAGGCTTTCAAGTGCGGTGCTTTCAGATAAAATCATGGTTATGGAAAGCGGCACCGTTGCCGAAAGCGGAACCCATGCCGAGCTTATGGCGGCAGGCGGCAAATACGCAAAGATGTTTGCTCTGCAAGCATCAAGCTATAAAAAGGAGGAGGAATAATGGAAAAAGCAAAATCCGGCTTATCAACAAATGCAAACATATTTTATTTTATAAAGCTGCTTTTTAAAATATCGCCGCTGCTTGTTATCGGCGAGGCACTTTCCGGTATATTCGCCACTCTGCCAACAAGGCTGATTGCCGTTATAGGTGCTAAATATGTTGTTGACACTGTTGAAAGCGGCAGCAATGCACGGCAAATTCTTTATGCCGTTGTTGCCATTGCGGTTGTTTTAATTGCAAGCACAACGGCAACCTGCCTTTTTCGTGAGTTTTATTGGAACATTGCCCGTGAAAAAGCAAATGCCGGGCTGAGCAAAATATTTTACAACAAAGCAAAATCACTTGATCTTGCTTCTTATGACGACCCTTATTTTTATAACAATTTTATTCTTGCCGTTGAATCTTCAACAGGCAATTTAAATCAGATTTTAACGCTTATACGCCGCTACATCGGCGAAGTGGTTTCATTTGTAACGATATGCGGAATTATTTTGGCGCTTGATCCGATTTGCATGCTGATAATTCTTGCCACTGTTATTATTTTCACTCCGCTGAGCAAAAAAATAGGCAATTTACAGGCGGAGCGCCAAATTGAAAATAACAAGAAGCACAGAAAAGCGGATTATTTTGCACGCATATTCTATTTGCAGGATTACGCCAAAGAGGTGCGCATGAACGGAATTCGGCCGTTGCTTATCAAAAGATACAACGAAGCGGCAGATGAGGTTATCAAAAATCAGCGCAAATATGTTGGCAAAATCGATTTTATCTATTTCTTTCAGGAAAGCGGCGTGCAAATTTTCGGCTTCATGGTTGTGCTTCCGCTTTACCTCGGTTACGGAGTACTGAAAGCAAAAACACTTTCTGCCGGCGATTTCATCGCCGCCTTTAACGGCGCATGGAGCATTGCGGCTTCTTTTTCTTTTCTAACCGTTTACATAGCTCGTGAATTTTCTCAACAAACGAAAATGATTGGCAAATTCCGCGAATTTCTTTCCAAAGAGAGCACAATTAAGGACGGCAATCACAAAGCAGAATGCGGAGAGCCGCAAAAAATAGAACTTAAAAATGTTTCATTTACATATCCCGGCACATCAAAGCCGGTGCTGAAAAACATCAACCTTACAATTGAGCCTTATCAAAAAATTGCGCTTGTGGGTTATAACGGTGCAGGCAAAACAACGCTTACAAATTTATTGCTGAGGCTTTATGATGTTAGCAGCGGCGAAATTTTAATCGGCGGCAAAAACATTAAGAACGAATCGCTTGAATCCCATCGCAGCAGATTTGCGGCAGTGTTTCAGGATTTTCAGCTTTTTGCGGCAACGCTTGGAGAAAATGTGGCTCTTTCAAACAATGTTGACGAGGCAGATGCCTTGACTGCACTAAAAAATGCAGGTTTTTCAAAAAAGCTGCAAAACGGAATTAACACTCCCCTGCTGCGTGAATTTGATGAAAACGGCGTTATGCTTTCAGGCGGTGAAACACAAAAAGCGGCAATCGCAAGGGCTTTTTATAAACGGTGCCCGTATGTTATTATGGATGAACCATCTGCCAATTTAGACCCGATTGCGGAATACAAATTAAACCTTGCAATGCAAAAGGCGGCAAAAAACAAAACCGTTATTTTCATTTCGCACAGGCTTTCCACAACCGTTGAAGCGGATAAAATTTATGTGATGGAAAACGGAGAAATAGCAGAAAGCGGCACCCATGCCGAGCTTATGGCGGCAGGCGGCAAATACGCATATATGTTTAATTTGCAGGCAAAGAAATACAGGCAGTGATTTAAAAGCATACCCGGCAAATTGAAACACATTTCTTTATAACCGTTTTTTATTTTTTCATTGAATATAACAAACGCATTTGCAAAATTGTATAAAATATGTGCAAACAAAACGCTTATTTTAATAAATTATAAATATTTACAAATGCCTCTTCAGAGTGATAGAATTATAGAGATATAAATTATAACATATATAAATGTGCGGAGAGTTATCATGAAAAAGCAAAAGCAAATGTCCGAATCGCTGCTTTTAGGCGCAATACTGGCTACGGTAGGCGGTTTCTTGGACGCACACACCTATATTTGCCGAGGCAAAGTTTTTGCAAATGCCGAAACGGGCAACATAGTTTTAATGGGAGCAAAGCTTGCCGAGGGCGATTTTAAAGATGCGTTTTTTTATTTAATTCCGATAACGGCATTTGCCTGCGGCGTTTTTTGCGCCGAGGTTGTAAAAAAACGCTTTAAACAAAGCAGCTATATTCATTGGAGGCAAATAACTGTTGCAGCGGAAATAATTGTGCTTGTTTCTATTTCATTTGTTGAGCCAACAAGAACACATAATATTTTTACTAATGCGTTGGTTGCGTTTGTGTGCTCACTTCAGGTTCAAAGCTTTAGGCAAATCAGCGGTGTTCCGCTGACAACAACTATGTGCACAGGAAATTTGAGAAGCGGAACCGAACACCTCTTTAACGCAGTAACAACAAAAAACAAAACAATTCTAAAAACCGCATTCAAATATTACTCTATTATATTTTTCTTTGTTTTGGGTGCTGCAATCGGCGCAGTGCTTTCCGAAAAAATCGGCAGATATTCAACTTTATTTGCCGCAGCAGGCCTGCTTGTTGCATTTCTTTTAATGTTTATAAACAAAGAAGCTGAGCATAGAGATGAAGTTCTTGAGCTTGCGGAGGAAGAAAAAGAAGACAAAGAAATCAAAGCTGCCGAAAAGCTTTAACATAAAGACGGAATAAAAGAAACCCTCCCCACGAGGCATCGTGAGGAGGATTTTTTATTAGTGAAACCCACAAAAGTTATCACAGAGGTATCATGAATTATTTGAATTGGTGGGCAAATACGGGATAATGGCATTTGCAAGATTCGGAATAGGCATTGTTTGAACAAGGACCTTGCCGGGGCCCGTTACAACTGTGTTAAACAAGCCTTCGCCGCCAAACAGCACATTTTTAATTCCGCTTACCGTTTGCACATCAAGCGAGCAAGTGGCACTCATCATAACAAGATGACCTGTATCCAAAATCAGTTTTTCGCCATGCTGAAGATTATATTCAACCGCCGAGCCGTCTATCTCAATAAAGAGCATGCCTTGACCGTTAAACTTTTGCATGATGAAACCTTCACCGCCGAATAAACCGGAAGAGAGTTTTTTTCTGAAAAACACTTCCATATTAACACCGGGTGTTGATGCTAAAAAAGCGCTCTTTTGGCAAATGATTTCTTCGCCGGGGCGCACCTCAACTGCTTTTATATCGCCCGGAAAAGAAGAAGCAAAAGCAATCATTCCGTTTCCGCCTTGGCAAGTGTAGCGATTTTGAAACATCTTATCATGAGTAAATATTCTGCCGATAGCCTTGCCGAGACCGCCGTTTGTGGTGGTTTCCATTATCATGTTTGGGCTCATCCAAGACATTCCGCCGCCCTCCGTTATCATCTGCTCACCTGCTTCAAGATAACAAATTGCAGCCGGGAACGGTGTGCCTTTAATTTCGTAACGCATAAAATCATTCCGCCTTTAAGTTAATATATACAGTTTACATATTCTGTATAACCATTTTACTACATTTTAATGCATCTTGCAACAATTTTATTATATTTTCATAATAATTTTGGGCATTATGCTTAGCAAAACAACAAATCGGCGCTAAATATATTCTGCAAATACTGCGTTTTGATTTTACAAGCAATAAAGCAATTATAAAGAATTAACGAAAAAGGCTGCCGACACAAAAGCATCGGCGGCCTTAATAAATTAAAATATTTAATTTTATCATTCATTATGATGGGCCCTAAGCGCACCTGTTTATCATTACATTTTTGAGCCCTTTGAGCCTTTTGCACCGCCAAGCGCACCGGAGGAAAGAATATTTGTATCAAACGAATACGTAATTTCCTCACGATTACGTTGCCTTTTAAGAGCAAGCGAAATAAGCCTGTCAAGCAGTTCAGAATACTTAATTCCGAGCGGCTCCCACAAATAGAATGCAAGCGAGCCGGGAATTGTGTTAAATTCATTTATCCAGAATTCGCCCGTTTTGGAATTCATAAGATAATCTATTCTGACAACACCGTTGCAATCAAGATACTTGAAAGCCTCAACGGCAATTTTTTTAATTTCCGTTGCGGTTTCGGCAGGAATATCTGCGGGAATTTTTCTTTTAAGGCTTGTCATGCCCTTACTGCCGCCTGTTTTCTTGCCGCCATCCAAATATTTATCCTTATAGGAAAGAATCTTATCGGCGGAAACGGGCTCTTCAAGCTCCGAGGCTTCTGCCTCCATATAATCGCCAACTACAGAGCAGTTGATTTCTTTAAGATTAACAACGGCAGGCTCAACAAGAATTTTATCTGCAAAAGTAAAAGCAAGCTCAAGAGCATCTTCAAATTCTGCCTTATTATCGGCCTTACTGATGCCTACACTTGAGCCGAGGTTTACCGGCTTAACAACAACGGGATAACCGAATTTTTTCTCTGTTTTCTCTATAATAACATCGCTGTTTTTGTAATCCGTAACGGTAAAACGCAAACCGTCAAGCACGGGGAAGCCTGCATCACGCAGCATAACCTTCATTGCGTATTTATCCATGCAGATTGCGCTTGCAAGTACATCACAACCTACAAACGGCAAATTAAGGGTTTTGATAAAACCCTGCAAAGCACCGTCCTCAACATTTGTGCCGTGAACGATGGGAAAAGCAACATCTATAACCGCAATAGGCTTTTGTTTTGAAAAAAGCTTTTGCTGCTGCGGAAGAAGATATGTTTTATCGCCGTCCGTTACGATATTGATTTTTGTGCTTTTTTCAAGCAGCCTCGGAATATTCTTGTATTCATCGATTTTATCAAGATCTTCGCCGTAATACAATTCATTTTTCTTTGTGATATAAACAGGATAAAGTTGATATTTATCCTTATTCATATTTTGCATTGCCTGCAATGCGGAAATAACGGAAACCTCATGCTCAACACTTTTTCCGCCAAACAAAACGGCAACATTTATTTTCATAAAAACTCACATAGCCTTTCCGACTACCTTATATTATATTAAGATAACGCTTATCTGCCGTAGCCGTAGCAGGAGCGACCGACACCGCACTCAGGCAAATGCCAATAGAGCAATATCGGATTATTTTTGCTTCAACAATACATCAATAATTATCGGGCAAATCATTTTCAATTAAAATTATTTTTTCTTCCGGTGAAGAACTTGCTTTATTAAATGCATCAATAAAGCTTTCACACACGGTTACACCTGATTGGTGCATACCGCCGTCCTCAAGCCCTTTATAAATAGCCTCTGTTTGCTTTTTGCCGACAAGATAAACATGATCACAAACAGAAGCAGCGGATTTTCCGAATTCATAATTATAATGATCCTGCATCTTGCCAAGCTCAACCATACCGGGAGTTATCAAAATCTTTTCCCCGTCAAACAAAGCAAGGGTTTTAAGCGCCGCCTCACAGCCTGCGGGATTTGAATTATAAGCATCATCTATAATAGCCGTGTTTCCTCTGCGTGTAAGTTGCAGCCTATGCGGCGGAGAAGCAAGCTTTTTAAGCTGCATTCTGATATCATCTGCATCAACTCCAAGCTGCCTGCAAACAGCAACAACGCCCATAAGATTGGTTACATTATGCTCGCCGACAAGCGGAGTTTGCAAATTTTCGATTTTTTCATCGCCGCAAACAACGGAAAAGCTTGTTCCCTTTCTTGTTACACGAATATCACAAGCATAGGTTTCATTTTTATTGCCGATTCCGTAAGTATGGAAGCCTGCATTCGGATTTTCCGAAAGCTTTGCGGAAATATATTGATTATCGCCGTTTAAGAACATATTTTCTTTATTCGGCACGGCATCATAAAGCTCAAATTTCGTTTTAACGATATTATCAATTGATTTAAACGATTCCAAATGCTGCTCGCCTATTGAGGTTATAATACCATAATCCGGGAAAACAATATCACAGATTTCTTTAATATCGCCCACATTCCTTGCGCCCATTTCGCAAACAAAAATTTCATGAGTGGGGCGAAGCTGCTCCCTTATGGTTTTAACAACGCCCATTGGGGTGTTATAGCTTTCCGGAGTCATCAGCACATTATATTTTGCTTTAAGTGCCGTTGAAAGAAAATACTTAACGCTTGTTTTACCATAGCTGCCCGTTATTCCTATAACCTTTAAATCGGGGCAAGCTTTAAGCATTTTTTTTGCATCATTTATATAATATTGCCTTATTGCCTTTTCTATCGGCGAGTTTATAAAATTGCCGATAAGCACAACAAACGGCGTAAGCGCAAGCGCCGTTGCAAATCCGAAAAGGCCTGCTTTTTCCGCACCCGCAAAGAAAGACAACGCATATGCGGCAATCAAAACCACCGCATCCGTTGCAAGCATTCTTTTAACTCTTGCAGTGTATACAAGCGGCTTTTTTGCATTTTTCATCGGCATGTTGGCAAGAGCACAAATTACCGCAAGCACATAAAAAACAATATAAAGCCAAACTTTATTAACAAATATTGCAGCCACGGCAATTGCCAAAATAAGAAAATTGATTATATAATGCTTTGCATTGGCTGCCATCCATTTAAGCTGAACATGCGGCTTATATGAATTTTGCTGAAACATATGGATGGTGCGGATAACAGTGAGCGCCGATGCGGCAACGGCAAGCACAGCGCAGATTATATTTAGTGCGATATAAATATCAATCACCGACTTTCAAATAAGATTTAATGATGTTCGCAAAAATGACAGGCTGATCAAGAAAGCAATAGTGCCCGGCATTTTCAATAACGGCAAGGCCCACATCCGTGCCTGCCGCGGAAATTTCTTTTTCAAAAACTTTACCGTCTGCCAAAGGCGTAGCAGTATCGTTTGCTCCCCAAATAAGAAGGGTTGAGCATTTAACATTTTTCATGAGGTGCACAAGATCCTCATTAACTGATTTAACGAGCACACCTCTCATAATTTCGCTTGCATTAAGATAATCGGCAGAAGAAAACTTTTTTCTTAAATTTTCAAGTGCCTGCGGAAACAACTTGCGAACGGGATAAAGACTGAGGAAAAATTTGCCGCATTTATAAATCTTTGTGCGCATTTTCTGCTTTTTGCTGCGCTGCGGCATAACACCTGCACAATCAACAAAAAGTATTTTCGAAATTTGAAACGGCAGTTTTTCATCGGAAACGAGCTTCAGAATCACTCTGCCTCCGAAAGAATGACCCATAAGAATAACATTTTTTTGACCGAATGATTCTATAAAGGCTTTTGTGAATTTCGCATAAGCGGAAACATCCCAAACCTCTTTAGGCTCTTCTGTTTTTCCGAAGCCCGGAAAATCAAATGAAACAACAGTGTATTTTTGGGCAAGCAGATTTGCAACGGAGGCATACACCTCAAGGCTTGTGCCCCAACCCTGCAAAATAAACACATAATCGCCGTTGCCCTTTATATCATAATTTACGGAAATACCGTTTATTTCTTTATTCAAAAAAACAACCCCCGAAAAAGGTATCAAAAGCGCTGCTGAAATTGCCGATCAATTTTAAAGAAGCGCCGTTATAAGTTATTATTTTAAGCTTTTAATATTCTAACACATTAAAATTATATGTGCAATGATTTATTTTAATTAAAACGGCGATTTTAGAATTGCTTGAAATCACGAATAAACGAAGCTGTGTATTTATTTTAAGCCGCATTATTTCTTGGCCGATTTATATGAACCGAGGCGGCGAAGCAAACCTTGATAATAATCCCACTGCATTGAAAAAGACGGAATTTTCTGTTCTAACTTTTGCTTATAAGAAATAATATCTCGTTCTCTTTCATCGGGATTACGCAGAGTAACACAATCATAAACAAGCGGATTAAGCTTGCTTGTAACCTTTATTTTTGCAACCTCTCCGACGGGGCAATTAACAGAAATCACACCGTTTTCCGCCTTACAAATAACACCCTCATTATCGCAGGAAACATCAAAATCAAATTCCGAAAGCGAAGGATATGTATAAACCGAAAACTTCTCTTTACCGGATTTATTTACTATATAATCATAGCAAAAATCACCGTTTGCGTTTTGCAACTTTATAAAGCGAAGATTATTGTCTGCCGGAGTATCAAATGCCTCTATTTTTAACAAAGAGCATTTACCGGTGAAACTTTTAACTTTCAAAGCAATCATATTTGTTTCAATCGGAGGAAACTCAAATATTGTGGCTGCACCGCTTGATTTTAGCTCGCCTGTTTGAAAACTGTGACTGCCAACCATAAGCTCTGCATTAACAATATGGCATTCGGGATCGGGATTTTCATATATTGCAACGCTGCAAATCTTGTGAGAAGCCGGCAGCATAGCGGCAACTATTTTTTGCTCATCATCGGCATCTGCAATCCACACCGAAGAAAGCGGCTGACCTAAATTGTTTTTAATATCGTTTGAATCCGCAAGTTTGAATTCATTGAGCCTTGAAGCATTGCCGCTTGTGGATCTCATTGTTGCATCAAGAAGCAAATCATCTGTTCTGCGCTGCCAAAAAACTTTATCAGAATTCAAAACACCTTCTATGTGATCTGTTCCGGTTTGGCTTGAATAAAACTGCATTGCCTTATATTCCTTGGTGTTTTGCATAACCCGTGAAAGTGCTTCCTTGGCAACGGGAATACGAACCCTGCTCTCCCATTCGTAAGCATTTAATTCGCTCATAAAAGGCCTGTCGTTTTTCAAACGTGTTGCATGAATGTTATCGGAATAAAAATCATGCTTACCGTCCCAAGCAGTTGAATAAGCAAAGCCCTTAAACACCTGCGGAGTATAAAATGTGTTTTCCTTGAGCACACTGCCGAGTGCTTCTTCAAAGAAAAGGCTCAGTGCGCGGTGATCGGCATGGCCGTCATAATCACAGCAATAAATAACATCCGGCTTAAAATCATTTAAAACCGCTTTAAAATCTGCAAGGATATTATCACGGGTGTATGCACATTTGCGAAAAGGCTGCTTTGTGCCGATACCGTAAGTTTCGGTATAACCCGCCGCCGATTTCACAAGCTCATCGCCCTTGCAATTATAAATATGCTTACCTTCTTTATTGATAAGGCCGTCTCCGTATCCGAGGAATATTACATTTTGAGAATCTATTCCGTAAAAATCGGCAACATTAAGCGCTTCTTTAATTCTGCACTTGCCGAGATGATGAAAATCTCCGTTTGTTGAAAAAAGAATTTTAACTTCGGAGCCGTTTTTAACATACTGTTCTATAACACCGCCGTAAATATTTATATCATCATCCTCATGAGGAGATAAAAACAAAACCTTTTTATTGCCGAAAAACGAACTGCGATCTGCTTCTTCAAAATCATAGGCAGTGTTTTTCGGAATAACAATTCCCGCCGCAAGTGTTTCGCCGGCGCAAAGCAAGGCCGCAACAAGCGCCGCAACAAAAAACAGCACCGTAAGTGCCGTTGGCAGCGGAACAAGCATTGCCGAATACATTGCCACATCAAGAACACCGAGCAACATATAGATTTGCAGCATTCTTGATTCTATATGAACTTTAAAAGCAACTGCAATAAAAATGCAAATTGCGGTTGCCGCTTTCAACGGCTTTAAAAGAAGCGGAGAAAAAAAGCCCGCCGCAATTGAACCCGCAAACAGCAAAAGCAAAACAACAATTGCAGAAATCGCAAACGGTTTGCTTTCAAAAACCTTTATTTTTTTCCAATCAACCTTAATCACCGAAGGCACCTCCGAAGCATATTTCAAGCAAATGCTTTTAGCATTTTTTATATTTATTTTTATATCCATATAAAGATAGCAGATTCAGCACAATTAGTCAATTTATGCAAAATATTTTTTAAAAAAAGTGTTGACAAATTTATTTTTTGTGGTATACTCAAATTGTAATCGATACAAGTTAGTAATCATTACAAGGTGGTTGGAAATGACTCAGGATAAAATATTAGCGTTGTTTAGGGAAAAGGGCTTCAGAGCCACTCCGCAGCGAATAGCGGTTTTCAATTATGTTTACGAGCACAGGGATCACCCGGATGTGCTTGCAATATATGAAAATGTGCTTAAAACAAACCCGGGTTTTTCAAAGACCACAGTTTACAATGCGCTGAAATCACTTTGCGAAAGCGGCTTTGTTATGGCAATAACAATAGACGGCGGCAGAATTCATTATGATGCCAATGTTAATTTTCACGGCCATTTCATTTGCAAATGCTGCGGCGAAATCTATGATTTTGAATTGGAAGAGCCGGCGGCAAACCTGCCAAGCGGATTTACGGTGCATCAAAAAGATGTTTATTACAGCGGCATATGCAAAAGCTGTAACAATAAAAAATAAATTTGATTATGAAGGAGTAATTTATTATGACTAAAAAGTATTATTGCCCGGCATGCGGCTACACAAGCGATGAACCGATTGAAATCTGCCCCCGTTGCGGTGCAAAAATGAAGGTTCGTGAAAATAATGACGATAAAGCTTGGGCTGCAGAGCACATTGTAGGCGTTGCAAAAGATGTTGACCCGGAAATCATTCAGGGCCTTCGTGACAATTTCAACGGCGAATGCTCAGAGGTTGGCATGTATCTTGCGATGGCAAGAGTTGCACACAGAGAGGGCTATCCGGAAATCGGTCTTTATTGGGAAAAAGCAGCTCACGAAGAAGCAGAGCACGCTGCTAAGTTTGCAGAGCTTCTCGGCGAAGTTCTTTCCGATTCAACAAAGAAAAACCTTGAAATGAGAGTTGAGGCCGAATATGGCGCAACATCAGGAAAAACTGAGCTTGCAAAACTTGCTAAAGAAAAGGGCCTTGATGCCATTCACGACACAGTTCATGAAATGGCTCGTGACGAAGCCCGCCACGGCAAGGCTTTCGAAGGACTTTTGAAGAGATACTTCGGCGAATAATAAACAAAACTAAATATTAAAAGGGATATGCAAATGCATATCCCACGGTAACGGCTTTGGAACTTTCCGAAGCCGTTTTTGTTTATTAAACTATTATAGCCGGATTTAAAGACAAATCAGCAAGCGCCGATAAACACTGTTATTCGTTGTCCTCTTGCTCCGCAGCTGCCGCACGGCGCTCTGCAAGCTCTTTTTCAACCTTTGCACGCTCAGCCGGTGTGTAACGGATAAAGAGAAGCGGAATTATATAAAGCAGACTTGCAATTGCCGGAGTTAGAATAACAAGCGGCCAAATCCATTTGTCAAATGCCGCAGATTGGGTGCCGACATATACGGAAGCACCGTCTATTGCCTTATACTTCATAAAATGAAGAGCAAGTGTGGCAAGACCGGCGGTAATTCCGCTTGAGATTTTGGTGAACATCGTTTGCATTGAAAATGTTACGCCTTCCGTGCGCTTACCTGTTTTCCATTCCATATAATCAATACTGTCGCAAAAAACAGCGGTTTGTGCAATTGAAATTGCGCCGAGGGGGATGCAACCTATTCCGATAACCGTTAGCGCGATCCAAAGTTTTTGCCCTTGATAACCGATAGCATAAGCAATTATGCGTGCAATAATGTTTGCCGCTTGCATCATAATTATGGCATTAACATAACCCTTGCAAAACTTTTTGATTTTATCAGCAAGCATCATTCCCAAAAATCCGGGCAAACCCGTGAAGATATAATAAATGGTGGTTAAGCCAAGAGCGCCTATGATACTGTTTTCGCCGAGAAAATCGGCAGGAATTTCGTATTTGAAGAAATATGTAACAAGATTTGCCCCGAAACCGACCGAGCCAAGCAAGTTTCCGAGTGTAAGCAGCATAAGCATTCTGTTTTTGAACAGCAGCGAAAACGACTCTCCTATTGAGGCCTGCTGCTTTTCTTTAACCACCCTTACACGCTCTTGCGCCGCATAGCATCTTAAGCTGAGCATTGCGCCGCCAAAGCCGAATATCAAAGCAAACACTATAGTCATCAGTGCCATGCTGCTGCCCGTTGCATTAGCAACCATTTCAAGCCCCATGGGAATTACAGTACCGAGCGCTCCGCAAACGCAGGAGCCGATTGTGCGTGCCCACTGCACGAAGCGATCACGCTCATCCGCATTTGGCGAAACCGCAGAGGTGATGCCCCAAATTGAAACATCCTGAACTGTGTAAGCCAAATCCCAGCAGATATACATTATTATGAAATACGAAACACGAAGCCAAAGCAAATCCTCTTTCGTTGAAAACACAATAAACAAAAGCACCGTAAATACGCCGACGGGAAGCGGGGTGTATTTTAAAAACGGGCGCAGCTTTTCGCCGTTTTTAAAAGTATGCTTATCAATAAATGAGCCTACCAAAGGATCATTTACGCCGTCCCAAATTTTCATAATTATCAAAAGCACAGAAACTGTGAGCGCAGGAAAAAGCGCAATATCCGTCATAAAATAGTTGAAAAATGAACTGCCTATCAAAGCATAAACCATATTTTGCCCTGTTAAGCCGGCGTAATAGCTTATTTTTTCTTTTTTACCTATGTATTCCAAAAAAGCACCTCCTAAGTGCAGTTAATCCGTCTTACTTAAACAAGTATTTTACCGCAACACATAAGCCGGAAATTTTAAACCGTGTTACATTTTTTCTGCCCTCTTAAACTAATATTAACACGGCAGAAAATCAAATCCAATATATAACATTCACAATATTTCCGTTGTGCAATTGTGTATTTTGCTTTTTTCCGGTGATAAGTTCGTGCTTTTTCTCTTTAACTTGACATTTTACTGCCATTGATATATTATTATCTAAGTTTATTTTTATTTAACAATATTATTTACTTTAATGCAGTTTGTTAAGGGCTGCACATAACAAGGAGTTTACTTAATGAGCAATAGCACAAAGGCGTTGCAAAAGCATGCTGCCGCCAACGGCGAAAAAAGCAAAAGCAGAAGATGTGCCGAAAAATTCTTCGGCTCTTATTTTTTCAGATACACGGCAATATACTTAGTTCTTTCAGCCATCATTTTTACTCAGTTTTTGTTTTTCAGAAAATCTCTTGTTTGGGATCCGGACGGAATTGCCCAGCATTATACAGGCTTTGTTTATTACGGAGTTTATCTTCGCAAGATTTTTAAAAGCTTGCTTGCAGGGCATTTGGTTATTCCTCAGTTTGATTTATCCATAGGAATGGGAAATGATATTTTCACTTCCTTACATTATTACGGAATAGGCGATCCGCTCAATCTTATTTCGGCATTGGTGCCTTCAAAATATGCAGCATTTGCATTTTCGCTGCTCACCTATCTGCGCTATTATCTTGCAGGGCTTGCCTTTGTGTTGCTTGCAAAGTATAAAAAACAAAGCAAAACCGGGGCTTGTGCAGGTGCAATGATTTATGTTTTTTCCGCATATGCAATGTATATGACCCTCAGGCACCCGTCATTTATAAATCCCCTTATTTATTTTCCGCTTATCATTCTCGGCGGCGAAATGATGTTTGACGGCAAACGCCCGTATTTATTTATCATATCCGTTTGCCTTGCTGCAGTAAGCGGCTTCTACTTCTTTTATGTTATTTCAATTTTTACCATTCTTTATGTTTTTCTCAGAATATTCTTTGCTTATCCGAAAGACAAGTTATTAAAAGGCTTTTTCCAAGCCTTGTTTAAATTCGGAGGCTCATATTTGCTTGGAATGATTATGGCGGCCGTTACTCTGCTTCCGATGATTATCACCGTGCTTTTCTCAAACAGAGGCTCTGTTCAGCACGCTCTTAATCCGTTTTATGCAAGCGAATACTACAAAGAATTCATTGGCGCATTTATGGGATATGTGCAGCTTGACTGCAATGTTTATATGGGCTTTACGGCGGCGGGAGCAGCGGCAGTTGTGCTGCTCTTTATGCAAAAGAAAAAGCACGGTTTTCTTAAAACCGCTTTCATCACGGCAACGCTGCTTATGATGTTTCCGATTTGCAGTAAGGTTATAAACGGATTTTCATATGTTTGCAACCGTTGGAGCTAGATTTACGGCCTTATTGCCGCATATGCATTTACGGTTTCCATCCAGCGAAATAAAAAAAATCACATTTAAAAAATCTATTGTTTTGTGTGCTGCTGCAGCTGTTACAACCGTCATCATTTCTTTGGTGCCGAATGCAAGAATTAAAGAAAACTATATTTCCTGCGCACTTTTTGCATTTTTTGCAATTGCATGCCTTATATACTCGGCACTGCCTTATGTTGAAAAAACAGACACTAAAAAAGCGGCAAAAGTTGCCAAGGCTGCACTTTGCATGATTGCGGCGGCCGGTGTTATTTTCAATTCACTTTTCATTTATGATTACAACCATGCAAGCTTTTCAACAACATTTCTTACTATGGGGCAGGCAAACAGATTTTCGGGCTCAAATTCATACAAAGCCATTGCAGAGCTTCAAAACACCGAGTCGGCCGTTGAGCGATACGGCGGCAGCGGCATAGAGCTTGAGCAAATGAACAATTCCATGCTCAGCGGCGCATATTCCTCGGCGGGCTATTTAAGCCTTACCGATCCTAGCACAAACAATTTCCAAAAAGAAATGGGCCTTGTTTACAATAATTTTTCCATTTTGGACGACAGCCATGCAGACCCGTATATCTATGCTCTTGAAAATGTTAAATACTATGTTTCGGGCGGTGATGAAAAGAAAGAAAGCGCAATCGGCTCAGAAAGCCTTGCAACGCTAAAAAACATCAGCAGCGAACGCACATACAATTCACAGGTGTATGAAAACAAGGATTACATTCCTTTCGGCTTTACATACGAAAATGTTATTTCCCAAAGCGAATATTCCTCATTAAGCCCCGTGCAAAAGAGAGAAGCTCTTTTACAGGCTGCAGTGCTGAATGATACAGATGAATATGTTAATTCAGACCTGTCTTCGATAAGCACAGAGGTTTACAAGCCGGAATATAAAACGGTGCTTCCGGAAAACGGCTGCATAATAAAAGACAACACAATTTATTCACAAAACAGTGGCACGGAAATTCACTTAAAAACTTCCGTTCCGGAGGGCTATCAAACCTATATTCAATTCAATAATTTAAACTACACTTCGCTTAGCGGAATGCAGCTTAAAAAAATAATTTCTCCGGATGCTTACAACAAATTAACAACATATGAGCGCCGCAAGATTTCTTACAACGAAAAGAACTTTGAGCCAAACACATATGCATCGGCAATTGTTTCCTCCGATTCGGGCGCAAGAACACCATTTTCGATTTCAACACCGAATCACGATTATTACAGCGGCATAAATGATTTTACCGTTAATCTGGGAGACAAGCCCATAAAAGACATTACCTTGCGTGTTGGCTCCGGCGCATATGCATATGATTCAATTGAAATTATCTGCATTCCGAAAACAGACTACAAAGCAAACCTGAATGCTCTTGCAGAGGAGCATTTGGAGGATTTAAACATTGCCGTAAATGAGATTTCGGGCAGCATTAAGCTTGAGAGCAACAAGGTTTTGTTTCTTTCAATTCCGTATAATGAAAACTGGACGGCTTATGTAGACGGTGAAGAAACCGCAATTTGCAGAGCAAACACGGGATTTTGCGCAATTCCGCTTAAAGCCGGCGAACACAAAATTGTGCTTAAATACAAAAACAAACAGCTTAAATTATCATCGGCCGTAAGTGTTGTTGGGTTTGCAGGCTTTGCAGTTACCGTTGCGGCAGTTGAAATAAGCAGAAAAAAGAAAAAGAGCGCAACAATTAAATAAGCCCTTTGCAACATAAAAAACGCTTCGGATTTTATAAGCATCCGAAGCGTTTTATTTTTATTTTTTTATTGCCGAGCGGTTCAAACAAAATATAGAGCAGGCTTAATGCTTGCTGTTGTTATCTTTGCAACTGCAAGCACCGGCGCAATTGCCGCAATCTCCGCAGCATCCGCCTTTTTTTCTTTTTTTGCACATTGCAATTGCCAACACAACAGCAATCACAAGAATCGCACTAATAATAATATCCCAAATATTCATAACGCACCCCTGCCATTACACACCTATCAGAGTGCCGACCGAATAGATTATAAACGCCGCCACCCATGCAATCAGGCACTGCCAAGCAACAACCGCCGCCGCCCATTTGGCGCCAAGTTCACGCTTAACGGAAGCAACTGCGGCAACACAAGGAGTATATAAAAGGCTAAACACAAGCAAGCTGAATGCCGCCAGCGGAGTAAGAACAGCCGCAATGCTTCCTCCAAAAAGAACCTCAAGGGTGGAAACAACGCTTTCCTTCGCCATAAAGCCGCAGATAAGAGCCGTGCAAATTCGCCAATCCCCTATTCCAAGCGGCTTAAATATCGGCGCAATAAAGCCGGAAACAGCAGCCAAAATGCTTTGCGAAGAATCCTCGGTCATATTAAATTTAAGGTCAAATTTTTGCAGAAACCACACAACAACCGTTGCGATAAGAATAACGGAAAAAGCCCTTTGCAAAAAATCCTTTGCTTTTTCCCAAAGCAACTGAGCAACATTTTTTGCACTTGGCAATCTGTAATTCGGCAGTTCCATAACAAACGGCACCGGTTCGCCCTTAAACAATGTTCCTTTATAAAGAAACGCAGCCAAGATGCCCATTAAAATTCCCAGCAGATAAATAACAGACATTACAAGCGCACCTTTTTTTGGAAAAAACACACTTACAAAAAACGAATATATCGGCAATTTTGCGCTGCAGCTCATAAAAGGAGTAAGAAGAATCGTCATTTTTCTGTCTCTCTCGCTTGTAAGAGTGCGTGTTGCCATAACAGCAGGCACAGTGCAACCAAAGCCTATAAGCATAGGCACAATGCTTTTTCCTGACAAGCCGATTTTTCTTAGCAGCTTATCCATAACAAAAGCCACCCTGGCAATATATCCCGTATCCTCCATCAATGAAAGGAAGAAAAACAGTGTAACGATAATCGGCAAAAAGCTGAGAACACTGCCTACACCCGTAAAAATGCCATCAACAATCAAACTGTGAATAACCGGATTTACATTTGCTGATGTAAGTGCGGAATCCGTGAGCGCACTGAGTTTATCAATTCCCAGCTCAAGCAGACTTTGAAGTCCGGCACCGATAACATTAAATGTAAGATAAAACACTGCCACCATTATTGCAATAAAGCAAGGAATGGCTGTGTATTTACCGGTTAAAATCCTATCTATTTTTTCGCTTCGAATTCTTTGCTTGCTTTCTTTCGGCTTGATAACTGTTTTTTCGCAAAGCTGTTCTATATAAGAAAATCTCATATCTGCGATGGCTGCACTGCGATCAAGCCCACGCTCTTTTTCCATTTGATCAACTATTGATTCAAGCATATTAAGCTCGCTGCTTTGCAATTTCAGGCGATCAATAATAAGCTTATCACCCTCTATTGCCTTTGTTGCCGCAAACCGAACGGGAATTTGAGCACTTTCCGCATGATCCTCTATCAAATGAATAACGGCATGTATGCACCTGTGCACGGCGCCGTCATGATCTGTTTTGCTGCAAAAATCCTGCTGTAAAGGCTTTTCCTGATATTTGGCCACATGGATTGCATGGCGCACCAGCTCATCAACGCCCTCATTCTTGGATGCCGAAATCGGAATAACCGGCA
The DNA here is from genome assembly GCA_900539775.1 of uncultured Anaerotruncus sp. Classification (GTDB taxonomy): domain Bacteria; phylum Bacillota; class Clostridia; order Oscillospirales; family Acutalibacteraceae; genus Eubacterium_R. Next base: position 59,094 of record UQDL01000008.1, read on the forward strand.
CACCGAGCATTGACTCCATTGCATTAACATCAACAGAACCTTGATTGCTTGTAACCTCATCCATCATATTAAGCGCCACAACCATTGGCGTGTCCATTTCCAAAAGCTGCATTGTTAAATAAAGGTTTCGCTCAATATTGGTTGCATCAACAATGTTTATTATTGCCTTCGGCTTTTCATTCAGCACAAAATTGCGGGACACTATTTCCTCGCTGCTGAAAGGAGACATCGAATAAATACCCGGCAAATCCGTTACAAGCGTTTTCGGATGGCCTTTAATAACACCGTCTTTTCTGTCTACCGTTACACCGGGAAAGTTGCCTACATGCTGCTTTGCTCCGGTAAGCTGATTAAAAAGAGTTGTTTTTCCGCAATTTTGATTTCCAACCAAAGCATAGGTAAGAACAACATCATCATCAAGCGGTTTTTCATCCTTTTTGGAATGATATTTGCCGCCCTCGCCAAAACCTGGATGATCAATATTTTGCTCTCTGTTTATACCCTCGTGGCTGCGGCTTCTTTTTGCTATAGGCTCAATTTCTATTTTTTCAGCCTCTGCAAGGCGGAGCGTAAGCTCATAGCCGTGAATTTGAAATTCCAAAGGATCGCCCATGGGGGCGGTTTTTACCAAGGTAATTTCTGCGCCGGGAACCATGCCCATATCAAGAAAGTGCTGACGAAGCGCACCTTGACCGCTGACTTTGGTTATAACGGCACTTTTTCCAACCTTTAATTCATTAAGCTTCATAATTTCCCTCTTATAATATTTCAGTACCCTCTTTCAACATTATATTACATAGTTAAACCATATTCAATAAAAGCAGAGCAATTTAATAGGACTCTTGCATTTTTCAACATAAAAATCATCATAAACAAATCAAAAAATAAACAATACAACAATTGTTTTCCGAAAAACTTTAAAAATATATTAAATCAACAGCAACACTTATTTTGCAGTTGCTTTTATTTCACCGGCCGACAAACCGGTTAAGCCGAGCCGAGAGGCACCGTTTGCTAAAAATGCGGAGCATAAATTTTCATTTGCGGATTGTTTTATTACCGAATTTGTGAAGCTTTATTTTAAGAAAAGACAAGGCTTTCGCCCTTTTGAAGCGAAAGCCTTAAAACAGTAAATTTAAATATTTATAATTTCAACACACGGCATTTTGCATTTTTACTGCTTATTTTGCACTGTTTGCAATTGCCTGATCAATAAGTGCATTAAGAGTTTTTGACTGCTCTGCCGATGTGATTGCACCTACAACCTGACCGACGATGTTTCCGTTTTTATCAACAACATAAGTTGTTGGGAAGGAATAAAGACCCGAAGTGAATTTGCCGGCTTCACTGTTTGAATCAAACCAAAGGTTTTTATAGGTTACTCCCTTTTTATTCAAAATATCCTTTGCTTCGGAAATAGCCTTGCTGTCGCCGTCAAGCGTGAATGAATTGATGCCGACAACAGAACCGCCTTTTTGAGCGAGTTCTTTGTTTAACGCTTCCAAATCACCAAGCTCACCGACACAAGGATTGCAGGTTGTGAACCAAAAATTTACAACCGTTACCGTATTATTTGCAAAAAGCTCGCTGCTGTTAACATCATTACCGTCAAGGTCTTTTCCCTGAAAGCTCGGAAACTTTGTGAGATCTGATGTATTGCCGCCCGTCATGCCTGCGGTTGCGGCATCAACACTGTCGTTTTCCTTAGGCTTACTTCCGCAACCCGGATATTTTTGTTCCAAAACCGTAAGCTTATTTTCAATTTCTTTAATTTGCTCTGCAGCTGCTTTAAGAGTTTTAAGTTCTTCGGCAGTGAAGCTGTCTTTTGCGCCTTCGATTGTTGAAAGCAGAAAATCACCGTAATTTGTGCCGTCTTCAATCATAGAAGTGTTTTTATTGGCAGAAAGAAACACTTTTTCCCAAAGCTGAGAATTATTTGTGAGAATATCGTTTTCCTTTTGCATGAGCTTATTATAAAGTTCTGTTGCCTCATCGGCACTGCCGGGCTCCGTTGCCATTAAAGAGGCGATTTCGGAATCTGTGCCCTTGTTATTGTCTTTGCTTGCCGAACAAGCCGCAAGGCCGATTGCAAGCACCAACGCCATTATAACAGCCAATATTTTTGATGTTTTTGAGATTTTCATAATTATTCCTCCGTTTTATTATTTAATTCGTTTTTCTTACACGGCGCATTATTCCCGCCGATGTTTTTTGACGGCATTCCAAAGCCGTAATGAAAGCTTAAAGCATCCGTTGGGCAGGCGGTTATGCACTTACCGCAGCGTATACACTCGGTGTGATTGGGTGATTTTGTAATATCAACATCCATTTTGCAAGCCTTTGCGCATTTTCCGCATGAAACGCATTTATGCTCATCAACCTTTATTCCAAGCAGGGAAACTTTGTTCATAAGCGCATAAAAGGCACCGAGCGGGCAAATCCATTTGCAAAACGGGCGATAAAACAAAATGCTTAAAACAACCACAACAACCAAAATTATAAGTTTTTGAGTAAACAAAGAGCCCAAAGCGGAGCGTATTCCCTCATTAACGGCAGACAGCGGAATTGCGCCCTCAAGCACACCCTGCGGACAAATATATTTACAAAAGAAAGGATCGCCCATGCCCACATCATTTACAACAAGCGCCGGAAGCAAAACCACGGCCAAAAGCAGAACGGCATATTTCAGATACCTTAGAGGTTTAAGCTTTTTTGTTGAAAGCTTTTTGCCCGGAATTTTATGCAGCAGATCCTGCAGCCAACCGAACGGGCACAAAAAGCCGCAAACAAAACGGCCGAGAAGCACACCTATCAAAATCAAAAATCCCGTTATATAATATGAAAAGCTGAATTTTGATGAGCCCACCACTGCTTGAAATGCGCCTATAGGGCAAGCGCCCGATGCAGCCGGGCAAGAATAGCAGTTTAAACCGGGCACACAAACAGCCTTGCCTTTACCCTGATATATTCCGCCCTTAAAAAAATTAGGCAAATGTATATTTGTTGCAATGGCTGCGCAAGCCTGTATCAAGCCTCTGAAACGGCTTATAAGGCGAGACGCTTTTTTCTTTTTCTTTTTCTTATCCAATTCCTATACACTCCAAGCACAATCTTATTGCCTTACTTAATACGGATTCAACCTCGCCTCTCATTGCACCGCAGCAAACCATAACCGCACCTGCAATCAGCAAGCCGCCCTGAGACAAAGCTTTTTTTAACTTAAACAACGTGATCACTCCCCTTCAAATTCCTTTGTTGAACACATCTTACCACAACAAGCATAAAATCTTTGTTAAGAAAAGAAATTTAACAAAGACTTTATGCCTTTATGATATAATATCATCACGAAGCGATTTTTGGCTTTCAAACGGTGCTTATTGCATATATAACAGTTTGCCCTGCAATATTTATCGTGCAAACAAGCCTTGCTTTGTGATATAATATAAATGCTCTAAAGCCAAAACCCTGTTAGGAGAAACATAATGCATATTTTAGTTGTTGAAGATGAAAAAGCTCTTTGCGACACAATTGTTCGCAGCCTGAAGCGCCTTGCATACAGCGTTGATTATTGTTACGACGGAAAAACGGCAACGGAAATGCTTGCCGTTGAAAATTTTGATCTTGTTGTGCTTGATCTTAATCTTCCCGATACAGACGGAATGACCGTGCTTAAATCCCTGCGAAAAACAGATTGCGAAACAAAAGTGCTTATCTTATCGGCTCGTTGTGAGGTTGCAGATAAGGTGGAGGGATTGGACGCCGGCGCAAACGACTATCTGACAAAGCCTTTTCACTTAGATGAGCTTGCTGCAAGAATTCGCAGCCTTACGCTAAGGCACTTTACCCAAAACGATGTTGTTTTAACCTGCGGAGAACTTACATTTAACACCAAAACACGCAAGGGCGCCGTGTGCGGGGAAGCTCTCTCTTTAACCAGAAAAGAAACGGGAATACTTGAATATCTAATGCTTAACCAAGGGCGCCCGATAAGCCAAGAGGAGCTTCTTGAACATGTTTGGGACAGCAGTGTTGATAACTTCAGCAATTCAATAAGGGTGCATATTTCGGCTTTGCGAAAGAAATTGCGTGCCGCCATGGGATATGACACCATACATAATCGCATAGGTGAAGGCTATGTTATGGAGGAAAGAAAATGAAAAGGCTATCTTTGCAATGGCGCATAACCATAATGACGGCTATTTTAATATGCATAACATGTGTGCTGATGAACTGCTTGATAGGATATTCCGGCAAACATTATATGGATTCAATAGGAAACGGCATTTCGGCTTACAGTGATATTGACGGCGGCGAGCCCGGAGCATTTGACCCGCAAAGCGAAAATATTGATAATGAGGTTACTATTATCGTAAGCGGAGCACAGCAATCCTTCGGCACAACAAATTGGTATATAACGGCGGCGGTTACTCTGCTTGGCGGCGTGCTTGCATATTTCGTAAGCGGCCGTGCATTAAAGCCGCTTCGCAGCTTTGCCGCTCAGGTTGAAAATGTGCAGCCGAATAACCTTGCGGATATGGAAATCAGTGAGGATGTGCTTCCTGAATTCAAGCAATTCAGCAAATCGTTCAACAGCATGATCAAGCGGCTTGATGAGGGCTTTTCGGCGCAGCGCCAATTCACGGGAAATGCAGCTCATGAATTGCGAACTCCCCTTGCGCTGACACAGGCGCAAATTGAGCTTTTCGCCGCAGAGCATCCCGATGTGCAGCCGGAAACGGCAGAATTTTTAAAGCTTTTGCAAGAGCAAACCGAGCGAATGTCTCAAATGACAAAAACATTGCTTGAAATGAGCGAGTTGCGCTCTGTGCCCTGCAACGACAGAATTGAGCTTGCCCCAATGATAGAAGAAATCATAACCGATCTTGAGCCGATTGCGGAGGAAAAAGGAATTGCCCTTAATTATGACGGCAACGGCACAATGATCGGCAGCGACACATTGATTTACAGATTGATATTTAACCTTACGGAAAATGCCATACGGTATAACCGCACAAATGCGCAAGTGCATATTTCCGTTTGCGATAATAAAGATAAGATTTTGATACGTGTGCGTGATAACGGCCACGGCATACCGGAACAATACAGAGAAAGTATTTTCCAGCCTTTCTTCCGCATTGATAAATCACGCAGCAGAGCGCACGGCGGAGTAGGCCTTGGATTATCGCTTGTTTGGGAAATTGTGTTGCTCCACAAGGGTGAAATAAAAATTGAAGAAAGCTCGGATAACGGCACGGTTATGCTTGTAACACTTCCAAAAGAGCAAGCTTAATTGCATAAGCATAAAAAGCGCCTTGCATAATTGCAAAGTGCTTCATTCAACAATATTAAATTTGGGCATAAGAAAAGCGCCATACTACTGTATAGTGCTTTTTAAATTAAATCATCTGGTATTAAATTATCTGTTTTCAAATCTGTGGTAACCTTCAAGCGGGAAATAATATGCTATTTTCTACATTTGTTACACCACAAAATAGCATACCCATAATCCCCAGAAACCTTTTTTGCACAATAGTCAGTATCTTCACTACCACAAAACGGACACACACCGACAGTTCTTGTCTTTGCGAATGTTTCTATATTACCAATCCAACCATTCATATTATTTCACCTCTTTCTTAAGTCGTTCAAAAACTTCATCTTGTATATTATATGCTTCTTTTTCCATATCAGACAAATGTTCTTGGCAATACTTTCTTACCCTGCATTGCAAGACCTACGCCGAGATTTACCGTAGTGGTTGTCTTTCCAACTCCGCCTTTTTGATTGCATATTGCAATCGTTTTGCAGTTTGACACTTTGTTGTCCTCCTTTCTTAAAATTCATAGCTTTTCGGCTATGTACCTGACCGATTCATTTCCTAATCAGTCGTGGCAATATTTATTCTCAATACCCCTTGCCGAGCAAAACGCCGTGGGAAGTCACTAAGGAACAGATTGCTAATCTGTATCATAGGAGTTTCACCTCTGCCGGGTTTTCCGCCAGCCCCGTAGGGAAGTATCATTATCATTCTGACTGTCGTCGCCATAACAGTTGCAACCTGTTATTTATATCGGGAGTTCTCGCTATTCTGAAATTCAGAAGTTTCGGCGTACCCGATAAGGTGGCTATCATCAGAAATAAAGTCTTAGTGACCTGTATATTCAGTTTTCAAAGTTCAAGTGAAAGGCTTCCGATTTTATGGTTCGGAATTAACCCCTTCACTTGTTTGAACTGGGAGAGGCATTTTGCACCCCCTCTGAGCAAAAATTTTTCAACTTTTTTTGAAAATAAAAAAAGCCGCCTATTTTAAATTTGAGGTCAATAGACGGAGGGTAGAAATTTTCATATTTATGATGTATAATATGTGATATTAAAGATTGATAAATCGGAATTTGAGAAGGTAAGTGAATGGGATACCATGGAGGAATATGATAATGTCGAAAGATGAGTATTTGATAACCGATACGCCCCTCAAAGCGTTGACGGTTTTTGCAATGCCAATGATTCTTGGAAGTTTTTTTCAGCAAATATACAATATGGCCGACAGTCTGTTGTACAAAGAAGATTTTGCATGGATGAAAAAAAACAAACCTTGTTGAGGTTAAATTGAGTTTTCCATTGTATTGTATTGCTAATGAATAAGAATAAAAAAAAGAACAGACAATGCTGAATACTCTGGAAACAAGAATATCTGAGTATAGTATGTAAGTTCGTAACAGAATGAAAGGAGCGATTCAAATGAGCAATTTGGAAAATTATATGAAACAGCAAGCAATTTTTTGTGAACAAAATGATAGCATTAGTAAGAATCTGTATTCAGAGTATGGTGTAAAAAGAGGCTTACGAGATGAAAAAGGCCAAGGTGTGTTGACAGGGCTTACAAATATTTCTGATATAAAAGCTTTTGAATATCATGATGGAGTAAAGAGCCCATGTGATGGCGAGTTATCTTATCGTGGTTATAATATAAAAGATTTAGTAACAGGAGGTAAAGGAAAAAGGTTTATCTTTGAAGAAGGAGCATATCTTCTTTTATTCGGAGAATTGCCAACTAATACACAGTTAATGGAATTTCAGGGAAAACTATCTGATTGTATGGAACTACCGACTGACTTTACCAGAGATGTCATTATGAAAGCACCTACATCAGATATTATGGGTTCTATGACTCGAAGTATTCTTACATTGGGCTCTTACGATAAGGAGAAAGAAAGTCTTGAAATTCCGAATGTGCTAAGGCAGAGTATGCAGTTGATCGCAGTATTTCCTATGTTAGCAGTATATGCATACCATGCTTATTGTCATTATGAAAAAAACGAAAGTATGTATATTCATAGACCTGAAAAAGATTTATCTATTGCTGAAAATTTCCTGCGCCTATTAAGACCAGATACAAAATTCACAGAACTGGAAGCAAGAGTACTGGATATAGCATTATTGTTACATATGGAACATGGTGGTGGTAACAATTCTACATTTACTACACGGGTAGTAACATCTTCAGGTTCAGATACTTATTCTGTTATTTCAGCAGCAATGTCATCCTTAAAAGGAAAAAAACATGGCGGTGCAAATCTGATGGTAATGAATATGATGGATGATATTAAAAGTCATGTGAAAGATTATGAAGACGAAGAGGAAATTACATCATATCTGAGTAAGATTTTGAAGAAAGAGGCGTTTGATCAGAAAGGACTTATTTATGGAATGGGACATGCTGTGTATTCTATTTCAGATCCGAGAGAAAGGGTGTTCAAAGGCTTTGTAGAACAACTCGCAAGGGATAAAGGACGTGAGAAAGATATGACCCTTTATAACAATATTGAGAAGATTGCACCTAAGTTGATTGCAAAGCAGCGTCAGATATTCAAAGGAGTAAGTCCTAATATAGATTTCTATAGTGGTTTTGTGTATGATATGTTGAATATTCCAAGAGAATTGTACACGCCATTATTTGCGATAGCAAGAATTGCTGGTTGGAGTGCACATCGCCTGGAAGAATTGATAACTACAGATAAGATCATTCGACCGGCATATAAGAGCCTAGTCAGCAAAAAAGAATATATAGAAAGAGAGGAACGATAATATGGGAGCAGGAACCAGTGCAGAGGAGTTTTTTTTAAAGAGCGTCAATGTTGAAAGCATATTTGAATTTATTGAAAGAACAGATTATTTGTTCCTTTATAGTATAAAGGAATGTGTTGAAAAATCAGACTGTCATGAAGGAGTATATCTTTCAGAAGTGGCAGAATACATGAAATTATCGATTCCAGAAACATCTAAGATGGTAAAAAGTCTTGAAAATAAAGGATATATTATCTGGAAATTAGATGAAAAAAAAGAAAGAACATACCTTGTTTTGACGAACAAGGCAATTGAATTAAGTAATTGTCAGAAAAAAAAAATGATAGAAGCTTATGAAAAAATCATATCGAATATACAAGAAGATGACCTGGCAGTTACACAGTGTACATTGAGAAAAATCCGACAGCTTATGGAAGAAATAAAATAGTGATTAATACAACGGAGTAAGAAAAGCTCCTTCATATATTAGAATAAAAATATGACTGTTTCTTTAAAAAGAAGCCGGTCATATTTTTTTATGAAAAATAAATTTTGTTGAGGTTAAATTGAGATTGACTTTGTATTGTATAAGTATAAAATAAAAAGGAATCATGTGATGTACAATGAAAAAGTATAAAATATGTAAAATCCTTCTTGTTATACTGTCAATTTTTTTATGTGTGGTTTTTTATGAATCATTTGGAATCTGTATTGCATATAAAAAACAGCCGGAAGTGTCTAATACCATCAAA
>UQDL01000009.1 GCA_900539775.1 uncultured Anaerotruncus sp.
ATTCCGGAAATGTCGCAGGGGCGGCACTCGAATCTTGGAACGGTGTTCTTTGCGGCAGGATTCAGCGTGATGATGGTGCTGGATGTGGCACTGGGATAAGGAAGTAAATGATGATTTTACAGGTGATTTTGGAAGGTATAGGACTTGGCGTTCTGCTCATTTTGGTTTGCGCCATTGGTATCCGCAAGGGTGCGGTGGGCATGGTGCATCTTTACAGCCCGGAAGTTCAGAACAGGTGCGTAACGCTGGGGCTCACAACACACGAAAAAACAAAGCGGAACGCTTTGGTTTTCAAAGCGGTATGCGTTCCCGGCTATATTGCCTATGTGCTGGTGTGCGTCTATGCGGTGAACGGTGCACGGGGTTTTCTTGCGAGCTTTTGGCAAATGCTCGTTATTTTATCGGTGATGAACCTGATGGACCGTTTCCTTGTTGATGATTTTTGGGTCGGTCACACAAAGGCGTGGACAATTCCGGGAACAGAGGACTTAAAGCCATACATCACCGCAAAAGATAAAGCAAAAAAGTGGCTGTTCGGCACAGTGGGCATGGCGGTCATTTCGGCAGCACTGGCGGCGATTATGATGCTTTTTATGAAAATATGAGGTGACAGAAATGCTGTTTCAAATATATGGCGACAGGAGGAATCCTGCCGCGCTGTTCTTTCATGCAATGGGTGTGACAGGAGCGAGCAGCGAACCGATTGCGAAATATTTACAGGATCGGTATTTCTGTATTCTGCCTACCTCCACCGTTTACTGCGAGGGGCAGAAATATGTCAGCAAGCCGGACGAAATACGGCAGGTGGAGGACTTTCTGCATCGACAGGGCGTGGAGCGGCTGGCGATGGTGGTCGCTTCTTCCATCGGTGCAGACCTTGCCATGGCGTTTCTGGCGCAGACGAAGCTGCCCGTGGAGCACGCTTTCTTTGACGGCGGGCAGTTTGCCCAAATCGGAAAAGGTGTGCGCCGTATCATGACGCCGTTTCTGTATTTTGCCATCAAGAGCCTATATTGGTCGAAAGGCGGTACGCTGAAAAAGATTCTATGGTGTGACGACGATTCCATAAAGCCGTATTTTATAGCCGCAGGGAAAAATCTGACCTATACAAATTTGCGGCGGCAGATTTCGGACAGTCTGGAGGATAAACCCTTTCCGCCGCTTTCAAAAGAATTACAAAAGCATACCTATTTCGAGTTTGGCAGCATAGAAGATCATTTCAAATACCGTCAAGCAGTGATGGAAGCCTACCCTTGCGGCCATTATCCCGTGTTTGAGGGATACAATCACTTGCAATATCAGATTCGCAATCCAAAGGGGTTCGCCGAAATGCTGGCACACATCGCCGAGCGTGACTGTATGCCGGAACTGCCATTTATCAGAAAGTGAGTGATACCCATGAAATACAAAATCGAGAAAAACACTGTACAGGAGACACTGATCATTCCGCTGTATGCCCGAAAGGTATGTTCGGAGCTCTATCCAAATCTCTATCGGGATGAAACGGCTGTCAGCTTAATCAATGAAATTGATTACGACTTTTCCGAGGCTGAGAAAAACTCCCGCGGCCTGATGCAGCGTTTCGGTTCACTGGAGGTGGCCATGCGCCAGAATGACCTTGCTTTTGAGGTGCGGGATTATCTGAAATCTCACCCCAATGCGGCGGTGGTCAATCTTGGCTGTGGGCTGGACAACACCGGCAGAAGTTGCGACAACTGCAGCTGTAAAATTTACAATCTGGATTTTCCCGATGTCATCGCCGTGCGCAATGAGCTTTTGCCCGCCGGGGAGCGTGAGGAAAATATCCCCTGCGATTTGAATAATACCGAATGGTTTGCAAAAATCGATGCATCGGGCGGTGCGGTGTTCTTTGCCTCCGGCGTGTTCTATTATTTTCTGACCGAGCAGGTCAAGGCACTGGTGCAGCGAATGGCAGACGCTTTCCCCGGCGGTGTACTGGTGTTTGATGCGGCGAACCGAACGGCGGTAAAGATGATTGCCAAAACTTGGCTCAAGAACGCAAAAATCAAGGACGTGGGTGCATATTTTGCTGTTTCAAACGCGAAAAACGAGCTTTCTCCGTGGGACAGCCGTCTGAAGGTCACCAGCCGCGGCTATATGCTGGGCTACAACGATCTGCGTGACCCATCCGTCAGCGGCTTTTTCCGTTTTCTCGCAAAGGTCGGCGACGGCATGATGAAGATGCAGATTGTAAAAATCAACTTTTGAAAGAGGCGTTTTGAATGAAACACATCGCTCAAATCAAAATCGTAACACGAATAGCAATGAGCAAAACTCCTAGCTTTTATAACCGTTGACTTTATAAAAGCTCGGGTGTATAATCAAAAAAATAAAGCTGTCTCGGCTGATGAAGACTATAAATTTTGCTGTTTCTGAACACAACAGCAGAGTTTACAGTCTTATTTTTTTGTAGGTGATAATATGAAATTTAAAAAATATGCAACAAAAACGCTGATGATCGTTATCGGATCAATAATATCCGCATACGGAATTACGCTTGCAATAGGCGCAGGTTTCGGCGGCGCAACACTTGCGATATTGTGGCAAGGGCTGACGAATGTGACAGGTATGTCAATCGGCACATCGTCGCTTGTTGTGGCTGTGGCAATGATAATTTTTGCCTTTTTCTATGACAGAAAGCAAATCAATGTCGGCACAATTCTTTACCAAATCATTTACAGTTTTTTCGTGGATGTATTTACAAAAATTCAGCATTATACAGATATTAAAGCGGTTAATTTTGTTATAATGCTGCTTGGCATTGCTATATTTTCGTTCGGAACGGGGCTTTACTCCGCCGCTGATTTCGGCAGGGGCTCATATGAAGCAGTCACATTTTCGCTTGCCGAAAAAAACGGGTGGAAAATCAAAATCGTACGAATGGTTCTTGATATTATAATGGTAGTTATCGGCGTTTTGCTCGGAGGTAAATTCGGAATTTGCACAATTGCCACCGTTTTGCTCTCCGGTCCGATAATTCAGGCAACCGTAAGCACTGTTAAGAAATCAAAGATTTTAAAAAACATTTCTTAAAATTCTCATACAAGCCTAAAAGTGATAAGATATACAAAAAGGATGAAATTCGATTTTGAACAAGTCCGTATAAAATGGATAATAGAAAAAAGAGCCCTCTTGATGTAGAATAAATACATCAGGAGGGAATTTTTATGCCAAGAAGTTATCGACACATAAGCAATTACGAAAAAGAAATATTAGAATTGAAAGCACAAGGATTGACTCGGAAAGAAATAGGAGCAAAACTTGGATTCACTAAAGAGCAAATGCACTGCTGACACTGCTGAGCAATAAAAAAATATAAGTCAGGCACTTATAATTCTCCGCAAATCCCATAAGCCTTAAAAAAGTTCGACTCGTTTTTTTCTTTTTTGCCTGCCGACAATATATTTTTTTAGGTTGTTGATTCTTTGTTTGACATTTTTACACCTCAATAACACTGTTATATTACTCTGTCAAATGTTATGGTTCGATTTTTCAAGCAATATAATATATTTGTAAATTTTTGCCAAACAGCATCAAAAATTGTTGACATCAATAATTTTTTGAATATAATAAAAATTAAGAATTAGGTTAGGCGATGCTAACCTTGTAAATATAATAAACCTAAAACGAAATTGAAAGGAGATTTTATTATGATTAGTGAATTGGTGGCATTTGCAGGCGGTGTGCTGTTTGGTACGGCAGGAGTTAAGGCTTTGGGAAGCAAGGATGCAAAAAAAGCATATGCTCACACTGCGGCTTTTGGTTTGAGAGTTAAAGACTCTGTGATGAAAACGGTAACAGAGGTTAAAGAAAACGCAAACGATATTTTGGCAGAGGCTAAAGAAATTAACGAGAAAAAAGCATCCGAAGCACAGGAAAAAGCAGAACAGAACGTTATTGAAAACGCAGCTGTTGCAAACGCATAAATTATCAAAAGGCTGTCAAATTGGCAGCCTTTTAGCAATTCGAGGTAAATATTATGAAATGTCAAATCTTGCACGAAACAAAAAACAGAATGAGAGTGCATTTTTGCAAAGAAAATATGACAATTGAAGAAGCGGATAAGGCAGATGCTTACTTGAAATCGATCACTGGAATTGATGATGTTACAGTTTATGAAAGAACCGGCGACTTGATTATTTATTATTCTTTTGACAGGAGCGAACTGATTGAAATTCTTGCTCACTTCAGCTTTGAAAATGATGAAGTGAAAAATATTGAGATTGTCGGCACAGCAAGGCTTGTTCAGCGTGAATATGAAGAAAAGCTTATTATGACAATCATTTTGCGCTATTTCAGAAAAATATTTTATCCTTTACCTTTAAGAATTGCACTTGCTTATATTAAATCTATAAAATATATATTAAAGGCATTGAAGTCGCTTGCCAAAGGACAGCTGAACGTTTCGGTTCTTGATGCTGTGGCAATTACGGTTTCGCTTATAAGAGGTGATTTTGAAACAGCTTCAAGCGTTATGTTTTTACTCAAAATCGGTGAAATTCTTGAAGAGTGGACCCACAAAAAATCTGTCAGTGACCTTGCAAACACAATGTCGCTCGGAATTGAAAAAGTGTGGTTAAAGAATAAAAATGATGAAGAGGTTTTAGTTTCTGCAAACAAGGTTAATGTAGGCGACAAAATTGTTCTGCGCACAAGCAATATGATACCGCTTGACGGTGAGGTTATTGACGGCGGTGTAACGGTTAATCAATCAGCTATTACGGGCGAAAGTGTTGCCGTGAACAAAACGGTGGGTTCTCGTGTGTATGCCGGCACGGTTGTTGAAAGTGGCGAGTGTCTTATAAAAGTTACGCAGATTAACGGTCAAGGCAAATACGACAGAATTGTAAAAATGATTGAAGATTCGGAAAAACTAAAATCATCACTTGAAAGCAAAGCATCAAACCTTGCGGACAGGCTAGTTCCGTTTAGTTTGTTCGGCACGATATTTACATATGCAATTACACGAAATGTAACAAAGGCGTTGTCTATTCTTATGGTGGATTATTCCTGTGCATTAAAGCTTACAATGCCAGTTGCAGTTTTGTCTGCTATCAACGAATGCAGTAATTATAACGCAACCGTTAAAGGCGGAAAATACCTTGAAGCGCTCTCAAAGGCAAATGTTATTGTCTTTGACAAAACCGGAACGCTGACAAACGCACACCCGAAAGTTGCAGACATCATCACATTCGGCAACAACGACAAGGCTGAAATGCTGAGACTTGCCGCTTGCCTTGAGGAACACTTCCCACACTCGGTTGCAAATGCCGTTGTTAACGAAGCTAAGGCGAGAGGTCTTGACCACGACGAACAGCATTCAAAGGTTGAATATATTGTAGCTCATGGAATTTCAAGCCTTGTTGGCGACGAAAAGGTTGTTATAGGCAGTTATCATTTTGTTTTTGAAGACGAAAACTGCACCGTTCCGCAAGATGAACAAGACAAATTCAATACAATACCAAACGAATATTCACAACTTTATATGGCAATCAACCGTACACTTGTTGCCGTAATTTGCATTGAGGACCCTATAAAAGACAATGTTAAGCAAACGCTTGACGATTTGAGGGCAAACGGCATAGATAAAATTGTTATGATGACCGGTGACAGTGAACGCACAGCAAAGGCTGTTGCAGAAAAATTGGGAATCGATGAATGCTATGCAGAAGTTATGCCCGAGGACAAAGCTATGTTTATTAAAAAAATGCAAACTGACGGCAATTCTGTTATTATGGTGGGCGACGGCATAAATGATTCACTGGCATTGAGTAAAGCAGATGTCGGAATAGCAATAAGTTCAGGTGCTGCAATAGCTAGAGAAATTGCGGATATAACCGTTTCAAGTGATGATTTGAATTCTCTTGTAACACTTAAAGAAATAAGCAATCTTTTGATGGCAAGAATAAGGTCGAATTACCGTTATATTATGTCGTTTAACACTGCATTAATTGTGCTTGGCGTTGTTGGATTAATCCCTCCGACAACCTCGGCTTTTTTGCACAATGCTTCTACTCTTGCTTTTACATTAAAGAGTATGACAAAACTTATGTAAATCCTGTTCCATAAGGTGTATCATCGAAAACGCATACACAAAAGCAGTTGGATGATTATACTAACCAACACAATCCAAACAGCAAAGCCTACAAAGCAAATCAGGCAAATATGGCAAAGTCTAAAAAGCACAACAAAGACTATATTGACAATGTTGCTGATTTAGAATGGTTTTGTTATGGTTGGTGTGGTGATTAATTCATAGTCTTACACTAAAAAGAATTTCAGCTCTTTTGGCACCGTGATTTTTCACGGTGCCTTTCTTGTTTTCTCCTTTTATATTGTTTATCCATCAAAAATGTAATAGTATGTTCTGGAAATCCCCAAAGAATTCAGAGAAGAACTTAAAAATTGCGATTTATGAATAATGGAAAACGCCAAAGAGAAAGTTATTTTGCCAATGCAACAAAAACAAAATACCACTGAATTTGGAGAAAAATTATGATTTTTAAGAAACCTGTTTTGTCAGATGGAATTACAGAAAGCACCTTTGAATGCAAAAGAGATGGATTAACGATTCGTGGAACAATCTACCGTCCAAAAGGAGATCATCTTCCAATTGCAATCGTGTGTCACGGATTTATGGCATGGCAAGACAGTGTGAAACATTATGCGGCTTTTTTGGCTGAAATGGGATATGCTGCATTTACATTTGATTTTTGCGGCGGTTCTGTTATGTGTGGAAAAAGTGACGGAAAAACCACAGAGATGTCTGTTCTGACAGAAACCAAAGATCTGGAAGCGGTCATCGAATATGTTAGAAATCTTTCCTATACAGATTCTGAAAAAATATTATTGATGGGATGCAGTCAGGGCGGTTTTGTGTCTGCTTTGGTGGCAGCAAAAAACAACTTTCCGATAGAAAAACTTGTCCTGTTTTATCCGGCATTGTGTATCCCGGATGACGCCAGAGCCGGAAAAATGATGATCGTAAGATTTGATCCGCAAAATGTTCCCGATACTTTCCGCTGCGGACTGATGAAATTGGGGCGTTGCTATGCAATGGATGTCATGCAAATGGATGCCTTTGCAGAAATTAAGAACTACGCCGGCATGGTGTGCATCGTGCATGGTACAAAGGATAAAATCGTAGATGTTTCTTATGCCAACCGTGCGGCAGAAGCATATAAAAGTACGATGCCGATCGGAATGCAAGAGTCCAAACGGTTGCAACTGCATTTTATAGATGGCGGAGGACATATGTTTTCGAAAAAGCATGATGTCATTGCAATGAAATTTTTAAAAGAATTCGCCGCAAAACACGAATAATTTTCATCTGATACCATATGGACAAATCTCCACCTTTAAAGACTTTACAGGTTGATATAATCTGCCACAAGGCTGGAAGTTTTACTTTCAGCCTATTTTTATGCCCGAATACTGCTTTTTACGGCAGTATTCGGGTATTTTTTCTTTGCCTCAAAATATTGTGAGAGCTTTTGAGAGATTCTAAGAGACAGCAAATTTCAAAATTCCAAAGTCATTTTAGTGCGATTTGGGGCATTTATGACTGAGACTTTTGAGAGACATCGTTCAAATCAAAATCGTAACACGAATTGAAATGAGCAAAAAATTTGAGAGACATTTCAAAAAATAACGAGGGCTTAAAGTAATAAAACTTTAAGCCCTCGTTTTAAGTTTGCCTTTTTATCTTCAACTGTTAAATTTTCGAGCTATCGGTCAGTGTTTTTTCTCAGATTATATGTTTGTTTTTTTGGTTAATATTTTTTGAAATATAGCGTATAGACACTATACTTTATTAAATTTTTCATAAAATGCTTGACAAAATTTGTTTTCTTCTCTAATCTGCTAAACTGGACTGTTGAGTCCTAATTTGCAGAAAGGGGTCATATTCACTATGGAAGAAGAGAATTACAAATACAGAACAAATCCAATGTTTTTAAGAAATCAATTTGGTATGGATATGCCAATACTGAAAAAGATTTCTTTACAGGATGATGAAAAAGAAGATTTAAGACTTATTGGCTTTGATATTGCAAAAACAGAAACAGATACTCACTTTAACCGCTTTGTCCATTTCTTTTTGTATGATTATAAGTTTGAAGATATATGGAACAATCCTGATAAGTATATTGAAAAGTTATCACAGTACAAAGCTGTGCTTACACCCGATTTCAGTATGTATATTGAAATGAATGAAAATATGCAAAGGTATAACACCTTTCGCAACAGATGGGTAGGTGCATACTTGGCAGATAAAGGTATTCGGGTTATCCCAACAGTTAACTGGTGACTTGAAAACACTTTCGATTTCTGCTTTAATGGTATTGAAAAAGGAAGCACAGTTGCAGTATCGACTTATATGGCAAGCGCACACGGAAACAGAGCCGACCAAAAAGATTTTTTTATGGCTGGCTACAATGAAATGCTAAAGCGTATTGAGCCGGAAACAATCATTTGCTATCATTATCCGTTTCCTGAAATGAAAGGCAATATTTTATTCGTTGATTATGATTTAAGTTCCTGGCAACATTATGATGACGATAAAATTGAATTGCCGTATACTCAGATGGAAAAGTATTTGCCGGGTATAGAAAAGCCGTCACTAAACAGTAATATTGTTGTTAAATATAATGATAATGCATCCTTAATTTTAAAAGGCAGCGGCAGTGTTCACGGCGGTCAATGGCAGCCTAATCCTGATAAGCCGGAAGATGCAAGGTTTTTAGGTGAACCGGGTGAAATAAAATATACTCATTTTTTTAGTAAAAACGGAGATTATTGGTATGAAACAAAAATTGGTGACGATGGAAAAGCTGTAAAAGAAAGGCACCATACAGATCACGGAAAAGCACATAAACATTCAAATCCACATGATCATGAAATCAATTGGGTTGGAGAAGACTGTCATCCAAAACCAAGTCCACCTATTAATTATCCTAATGGAGAATTGCCAAGTTTTAAATATCATATAGCAAAAGGAGATAATAAAATGAATATAACAGAAATTACTATTGATGGGAATAGAGATTTCAAAACAAAATATGAATTTAAAGATGCAATAAGCAGAGGCTGTGATTTAGGATTTGAATGGCAAGGTATTGAATATGGAATATTTCCTGCTGAAAATAACCAATGGCTTGTCTGTTTATTGGGGGATGATGATAGTAAGGATATTTATTATAACCATATTGACGATGTAATGAACCATAAAATCGGTGATGACAGGTTAATTGATATCTGTACAAAATTTACTGTTATTGAGAGAAGTTTATAAAAAACATAAGCCGTGAGCAAAACGCTCACGGCTGTTTTGGTATGTAAGTTATCGGTCATAATTTTTTACAAGATTGGTGACGAGGCGATGTTTGTTTTTTAGGTTAATATTTTTTGAAATATAGCGTATAGACACTATACTTTATTAAATTTTTCATACAGTCTTTGAAAACATTGACGATGTAATGAATCACAAAATCGGTGATGATAAGCTTATTGATATATGCACAAAATTTACAGTTATTGAAAGAACATTTTAATTTTCATTAAATCAAATATATTTCATTCAAATTACTGCCGAATTGTTAAATTAACAAAGAACAAGCCGAGGGTGTTTTAATCACTCTCGGTTTATTTGTTCATTTAAGCTATATGCAATTATTGAGGTTAAGTCATAAAAACGGTGTCTTTGCCAAAAGGTAAGGACTCTCAGACTGTCGATAAAGTGGCTAAAACGCGCCGCATTATAATAATTGTCATAGAGGCTATATCTTACAGCAAAGATGACTCTTGCCAAAGCAAAACGCAGAATTTATACCACCTTCTCAAAATCTACCGGCGTGTAGAAATTTAAAATTCGGTTTTCCTAGATGCTGACAGCACTTTGCTAAAAGTAAAGTGCTGTTTTTATCTGCCGGATTCTTTTTTTATTTCCCTAAAGCTTTTGCCATAGTATTTTTTTAAAAGTCTTTGTGTTTGCCTGTCACACAAACCTATCATCTGCGAAAGCTTTGTAAGAGTAATTTCGTTTTCGTACAAAAATGCTTGCTCTATTATTGCAAATCTTTTGTCATTCAAGTTTTCTTTATTAGCAAATTCTTGAAAATCTTTTGGCAAAAGCAATCTTGTAATCTGTGTTAAAATAATTATCATCAATCCCGATATCACACTTTTGTAATCAGGATTTTTATTTTTCCATTCGCTTAAAAGCATTTTTGCATATCTGTTGTCAACATTTTCAAGATAGCAAAAATTATGCTGTGTAAAAATGCTTGAAAATACGTTTTTGCTTTTATCGTTTTTAATTTGTATCAACACAAATACATCTTCAATAGGGTTTTGCTCATCATAATTTTGGCTATGCCTAATATTCGGCCCAGTAATAAAAAAATCGTTTTTCTTTAATTCATATTCTCTGCCATCGGCTATAAGCGTGCCTTTACCTTCGGTTACAAAATGCAGTTCATAGCAGCCTTTGGCGTGAACGTGCATCGGTATTTTTTCGCCGAGTTTGCCGCCGCCCAAATCTGTTATTATAAATTGTATTTTGTTCCAAATGAAATCCATTTATATCACCTTGCTTATTGTAGCATAATACGACATTTATATAAAGATGATGTCGTATTATTTTTATGCCTGTATGTTATAATTTTTACGAGGTGAGTTTATGAATAAATATGTAAAAAAAGCACTTTGCATGTTATTAACCGGAATTTTTGTTTTTTCGTTGGCATCTTGTTCAGGGGGCAAAGTCAGCGAAGGTGATATTAAATCTCTCTTTAAAGATACCTCTAAAATTTCATTTTCATATGATTATACCGAGCTTAAAGATTCGAAAAAAAACAGAACTAAATCTTGGAGGCAGGGTATGGTATCCGGAAACGGACTTCAAGGGTTTATTACAAGCGGCAGTCCATACAGCGATACATTTATTTTTCAAAATATGCATTTTATAATGCCTAATGAAAATCAGCGAACTTGCCCTCAAACTTATGATGAACTTGAAACAGTAAAGCAAAGTATTATTAAAGGTGAAGATATCACGGATAATGCAAACTATGATGATGTATACCGTTATCACCCGGGCGGCCAATTAAGGCTTGATTTTGATAAGAAAAGCAGTAAACAATATATTCGCTATACTGATTATGAAACATCACAGGTCGGTGTTGATTTTACGGATAAAAACGGCACTTGGAAGCGTACATCATTCACTTCAATGGCAGATGATGTTGTGATTACCAAGCTTAATAAATCATCTTCCGGCAGTAAACTTAATTTAACTTTATCATTTGATAACCTTTCAACTCTTGCAAACTTCGGCGACAGTGACGAAGTTAATATGAAGTATAAAAAATTAACTGATGATAATGCAAACTACCTTGCACTTGTTTCACACTATCCTGATTATGAAAAAAGCGAACTTAAAAACGGCGGTTATGCAACAGTAACTTATGTAATTACTTCAGGCGGAAACAAAGAAAGAGTGTTGATAGATAAGAAAACAGACGAAACACAATTTTTGGGTGAAAATACAGGCATTAAAATAACCGATGCAGACAGTGTTTATCTTCTTACCGTAAGTGACAGAACTTACAATATGGGAAAAATTGATGATTTTGAAAAGCAAAATGATTTTAAACTTGTTGAAGATTGCATAGCAAAGCTGGAATGTGTTGCTGCAAAATATGCAGGTAATAATGATTTTGATTATGATAAAGCGTTAAATAATCACTTGGAAATTTATCAGCCGCAATTCGACAGCGTTACACTTTCGTTGGGTGAGGATAATTTTGATTCAAATGAAACACTTTTAAAAGCGCAAAAGGGTAAAAAGGAAATAAATTCTGCTCTTGCCCAGCGTACATATTATGCCGGCAGATATGCGTATCTTTGCTGTTCGGGTTATTCCACAAGCCGACTTTACGGTATGTGGACAGGTGAATTTAACACCGGCTGGGGCAGTAAATATACAATGGACGCAAATGTTAATTTGCAAACTTCTTCAATGAATACGAGCAATATGTCACGCAGTCCTATTGGCTATGCATATTTCATTTTGCGACAGCTTCCCGATTGGGAAGAAAATGCATATGCAACACACGGGTTTAAAGACGCTATTCAGGCTCCGGTTAATACTGACGGTGATAAAGCTGTAATCACCGAAACCTGCTATCCTTATCCTTTCAGATATTGGAACGCCGGCACATCTTGGATGATTAACCCGCTTTATGAAACTCTTCTTTCATATGGTAATATCAATATTCCTTTAAGTGATGAATTTGACCTTGAAAATCTTAAATCGGTTCTCTCTGTTACCGAAAAAGACTTAACAGAAATTCAAATTGAAGAAATTAGAAAGCGTGGATATTTAAGGCTTGAAGAAGATATTTTATATCCGCTTTTGTTGAAAAGTGCAAATTATTGGAGTCAGCTGATGAGCCCTGAATATTATACCGCAAAAGACGGTTCTATTCATTATGAAGATGGCAAAACATCATTAAATGACGGTGAAACATATTGCATTTTGCCAAGCTATTCGCCTGAAAATAATCCGTCAAATTATAACAGCCCATCGGATGCTAACTGCGCTATTGATATTTCGGCCTGCCGTGATAATCTTAATATGCTTATTAAAGTTATGGGCGATATTGATAAAAGTGCAGATACTTCTAAATGGCAGGAACTTGAAAAAAATCTTCCGCCGTATCTTTATGATGAAACAGGTGCTCTTAAAGAATGGGCAACAACTTCATTTGATGAAAATAATGAACATCGTCATTTAAGTCACCTTTACGGTGTATGGCCGCTTTTTGAAACGCAGGGAAATGATGAACTGTCAAAAGCCTGCGAGCAGGCAATTGCAAACAGGCAGAGTGAAAATGAAGCGTCACACGCACTTGTTCACCGCAGTCTTATTGCTTCAAGGTTAAAGGATTCAGATTCTTTAACAGATGCCCTCGTTAAACTTATGAACCATAAAATCAGGTATGATTCACTAATGACTAACCACGATTATGACCAAGGCAGTTGCTATTGTACTGATTTTGCGATAGGCTATCTCGGTATTATAAATGAATCACTTGTTTATTCACATAATAACGATATTGAGTTTCTTCCGGCCCTGCCGAATTCGGGTTTTGAAAACGGAACGCTTAAAGGGATTAAAACCCGTAACCGTGCTACCGTAACTGAATTAAAATGGACCGACGGCGGTAAGACAATAAGCGCAACCGTTACTTCGGATATTGACCAAAAGCTTAATATTAAAGCCGGCGGCAAATCACAAACAGTTGAATTTAAAGCAGGAGAGAGTAAAACATTTAATTTTTAAGTGTTTAAAAGGATATAGCCAAAGCTGTATCCTTCAGTTTATCGAAAAGTGTTCAAGAAATCATACCTTCCGGATTTTTCCTGATGGTGAAAATTGTGATTCTTATCGATTGCCTGCTATGTTTGATAGCCTTAAGGGTTATGAAATACAAAAGAGTGATAAAGTAGCAGACTTTGCGTTTCAAATAACTCCTCAATGTAAGGTTTGCAATTTTTCATACGAATATGCTCTGCAAAGAAAGCAAAAAACAGATATGCTTAAATTTGCTTATCCTTTAATAATCATTCTGTTAATTTCATTTGCAGACAGCGAAATCTCAACGGCTATATATCCGTTATCATACGCAAATTCCGCATTTTTCTCCTTAGGTTTTGAAACCTCTTTTAGAAGTTCTATCTGTTGCGGCGTCGGCATTTGCGAACAACCCATTTTTTCCATAATGCGTACAAATTTGAAAATCCCAAATCAATTACATACTGTGTAATTGATTTGGGATTTTCCGCTTTAATTTTCAGCGTGATGCTTTCCGCCTTATCCGTTTCATCAAAATCAAGTAGGAATGCGATAATATGAATTTCACCGTCTTTATTGAACACGGCAACATCCGCATTTCCCGTGTTTGAAATATCATAGCAACGGTTTCCGGCATATTAGTGCGTAGAAACAAAATCAACAGGCGTATTGCCTTTGCTTCATAAATAATCCCCCGTTATTGACTGAATTTTTAAGTATCAATCTGATTTCATAACAGACAAATGAAAAATCCCTGTCAAGCATTTTATTCAAATCATTCGCAATTTCGGAATAATACAACAATCCGGATTACTATATTATGTCGGCTGTATAATTGACAAAAATTTAACTAAATATCCATTGACACACACTTTATTTTACAATATAATGAAAGCAAATATACCATTTATAAGGGAAGTGACTTAATGACGAAAAAAATAACAGCAATATTGTTGGCACTGTGCATGGCAATTTCCGTTTTGCCGATAACCGTTCAGGCGGCATCAAAGCCCGATATTAAAGTAGGCGATTATGTAAAAATGGGCACATATAATAATGCTTCGATTCTTTGGCGATGTGTAAGCATTGACGATAACGGCCCGCTTATGCTTGCAGACAGAATTATTGACACTCTTGCATATGATGCCAAAACAAACGACAACAGCAATTCAAAATCCCACAGCAGAAGCTATAAGCGTGATGATTACGGTTCTAACTATTGGAAAGACAGTAATATGCGCTCTTGGCTCAATTCAACCGCAGATGCAGGCAAGGTTGATTGGCTTTGCGGCAATCCGCCGAAGGATGGCTATGTCAGCGAAACGGGTGCTTATAATGACAAAGCAGGCTTTCTTAATGCTTTTTCAAAATCGGAAATTGCGGCTATGAAAACCGTAACTCAACATTCCCTTGTATCACATCCAGAATACAATAAGGGCATTGTCAATGGTGATGCAAATTCGGATTTGTACTACTATACAGACATTGCATATGCGGCAATAAATTACGATAGTGCATATTTTGAAACCACAACCGAAAAGGTATTCCTTCTTGATGTTAAACAAGCAAATGCCGTGTGGAAAAATCTTAAAGGCTATTATATTGCTTACAATAGCAACGGAATGGCTTGGCCTTATTGGCTTCGCACCCCTGTTACCGATTGCAATCACGATATGCGTTATATCAGCTCAAGCGGTGAAGTTGGCAGATACGCTCCGTGGTATTCAGATTTGGGCGTAAGACCCGCATTTTATCTTGATTCCGAATATTTCGTTTCCACTTCGGGCAGCGGCTCACAAAGTAATCCTTATATAGGCTCTGCTCCCAACAAGCAGGAGGCAGACTACACAATTTCCGAGCCGGCGGAAGAGGCTAATCCGGATTGGAATGTCAGCACGGAGCAAAGCATTCAACTTACCTTGGGGCCGTGGTATTCCGGTGACGGAAAATACGCCAACTCCACCATTCCGGTATACACTATTCAAAAAACACGAAGCGACACGGAAAATATGGTTGTTGTTGTTTGCGGCGAGGGATATACAAAAAGCCAGCAAGGCAAATTTATCAACGATGTTAAACGACTTTGGCAGGAGGCCATGAAATATGAGCCTTATCGAAGTTATGCCGACAGGTTCAATGTTTACGCTCTTTGCACAGCTTCCGAATCAACTTTTGATAATGGCGGAAGTACATTCTTTGATGTTATAGTTGACAAATATAATTCTCCTGTTATTTCCAACAACCTCCACGGAAGCCAATGGAAAAATCATATTTTTGAAAGATGTATCGGACCTGAATTTATTGAGAAAATCCACGATGCTCACATCAAAAAAACAACCGACCCGAATACAATTCCGATGAAGCCGAACGGTGAGTCGAACGAATATGAGCCGTATTATTATGTTCACGATTATATTGCCCAGTTCGCTATGGTTGTAAATACAACGAATGATTTCGGCGGTGCTTATAATAACCGTGAATACGGTTTTCATTATTTCATTTCGCCGTCAGACAGCTACCGTGCACCAAAGACCTTTGCACATGAGCTTGGGCACAGCTTGCTTGGCCTTGGTGATGAATACAGCACCGGGTATTTGCTTGAAGATAAAGAGCTGAAATCGCTTAATCTTTCCTCGGTTGAAGACCCTGAAAAGATAAAATGGAGGCAACTTTTAGGATTTAGAAACACCTATACCTGCCGCAATGCTTACGGCTCAAAAATGCTTGTTTCAAGCTATGAGTGTATAATGAGAGACACTAATTATCAATTTTGTGAGGTTTGCCGCTTGCAGGGCTTCAAGCGTATGTCTCAGCTTGTTAATGATATAGATCTCTATGTTGCGCCTCCCGAAATAAAGGAGTACACGGGTGCATATTCAAGCCCCTCCGATTTCACAGATCTTGAAACAAGCGCATACTATAATTATACATATAATCGCAGCGACCGGCTTTTAAGCGGCAACAGCAAAAGCAGATTTAATACCGATATGAAGGGCAAAAAAATCGAGCTTAGAACCGTTATTCAAAATATTTCGGATAAGAAAACACGGCAGTTAAAATTTAAAATGTGGATTAAGCATTCCGACGGAAGCGTTGCAACAGATTCTTCGGGAAATCCGCTTCAAACAGTGCAAACCTTTGATATTCCGACTTGGAACGATAAAGCGAATTTTTGGCCGATCGGCGCTTTGGATCACATTAAAAGCGATTTTAATTCGGGCCTGAAAAGCTGCTCGCTTATTTATCAAATTCCGTCTGATGCACAGCTTAAGAACGGCGATACCGTGGCATTTCAGGTGCTCGATGAAAACGGAAATGTGCTTGCAGACGACAATACGGAAACACAGCGCTACACAACCGTTTCAATTCAGTATAAATTTGAGGACGGCTCTGAAATTCCAAACACTGCCGGCGGAACATTTACCGTGCCATACGGCACAAAGCTTGATTTAGTCCCTGCAAAATCGCTCTATGGCTACGAATTTGTAAAGGCAGACGGCTTAAATAAGCCTATTGTTTCGGACGGAACGGTTGTTACATATTATTACAAAAATAAAAACGAAGAACACACTCACACATGGTCTGCTTGGAAATACAATAATGATGCTGTTTATAACTCATCAAGTGATTATAAAGATGGCACGCAGACTCGTACTTGCTCCGCTTGCGGTGAAAGCGAAACAAAAGAGGCACCGAATACGGCTCTTCTTCGCCGCAGAGGTAATGCACTGTCGCTTGAAAGCAGTATCACTCTTGCAACTTACATTACCAAAGATGTAGTCGATTATTATGACGAAGTGTATGCCGAGTTTACCCGAAACGGTAAAACCGAAAAAGTGTATCCGTCGGGTAAAACATTAACTTCAAATTCAATCGTTTATTGCATATTTGATTATACGGGTATTTCACCGCAGGCTTTAGGTGATGATGTAAGTATTACATTTTATGGTGTAAAAGACGGTGTGACATATAACGGTAATGCTTATAAATACAGTGTAACCGACTATATTAAGTCAACGCTGAATAAGCCGACATCTTCTGCAAAGCTTAAAACTTTATTGGTTGATTTGGTGTATTACGGCGAGGCTTGTCAGGTATATCAAAACTATAAAACCGATAATTTGCTTACCGATATACTTACCGATGAGCAAAAAGCACTTCGCAGCACGGTTGATTTGAATTTAACGAATATCAAGAATGCAAGCTACGAAACCTGTGAAAACAGGCTTGTAAAGTTTGGTACGGCATTAAGGCTGAATAATTCGGTTGAAATTGCAATACCGCTGAATATGACCAATGTTACTCTTGATGACCTTTCATTCAAAGTAAAAATAGGTTCAAGAACATTGACATATACCTATGCCGAAAATCCGGATAATTTTGAAAAAGGAAAAGACGGTTATTGGTATTTCTATTTTGACGGTGTTTATGCAAATCAAATGAGTGATGAAGTATTTATCACTGCATACAAAGGCGATGAGCAAGTCAGCTATACACTTAAGTACAGTGTGGAATCCTATGCCGCAACTGTTACTGATGCAAAGTTAAAAGCAGTTACAGACGCAATGATGCGTTACGGCAATTCCGCAAAAGCCTATGCAGGCAAATAATCGGCATATCAGTTTAATTTTAGATATGAAATAATTAAGGAGGTATTAAGATGAAGGAAAAGTATATCAAACCTGATTCAGACATTCAAAAGTTTGCTGCCGTTGATGTAATTACGACATCCGGTGGCGGCGATGAACCGATTGTCACTCCACCTGATTGGAACGACTAAAGAGTAAAGGAGTCAAGATTTTATGTCTTGACTCCTTTTAATTGTTTGGCAATTGATGCCCCCGGTTCAACCGGGGCATCTTTGCTGAAAAGATAAAAACAAACGGCAGATGATTTCTCATCTGCCGTCAGACTGTCGATAAAGTTTCCGAATCGCGCCAATAAAATAAATTAACCGTTTTAATGTTATCAGGATTCTTTTTTATCCTTGTTTTCCGCTTTTTCTTCGCCGCTTTTTTCATTGGCCTTTTGCGGATTTTCTTTGCATACAACCGCGGTTTGCACCTGGTGGTTTTTAACGCTTAAAACCTTTATCACAAGCCCTGCAGCAACACAATGCTTTTCAGCGTTGAATCATATGCCCGTTTGGTAAGGGACAATTACAAGGACAAACCGCTTGATAAAATGACAACTGCAATGATGCTTTACGGAAACAGCGCAAAACCATAAGAGAGGAGAAAACGAAGAAGGACTTACAGACCGCTCTTTATTGGATATGGAAAACATTTGGAATTTTATAAACACGGCAGACATTGCAGATATTTATAAAGTGCTTTCCCGCCAAATAAAATACAACACGGCAATTTCAGAGTAGGTAGATGCAGGAATCCTTGGATATAATATGCATATACGAGCCCGGCAATTCCGTGACGGAGACGGAATTGTTACAAAGGGCGCCGATGCAACAATATGCAACATCGGAAGGCTTAGAAAAGACGGCATAAAAGAAACAAACGATGAAATCATCATCATTATGGTTGGCAATTGCTGATTCAAAAGCAATCGCATAAATCAGCAAAGCATTTTATCCCACATTCCGTTTAAAATTTTATATCAGCAGAAAAAGAGGGCTTTAAGTTTTGTTGCTTAAAGCCCTCTTTTTAGTTTGTCATTTTATATTCAAAAGCAGCAGAAAACGCTATTATCTGCTTATATATTTTTCAATAAACCTCTCAACCGTGTTCCAATAAAGCTTTGGTGCAACAGAAGATGAAAGTGCATGCCCTGCTCCTTCAACAGTAAGAACTTCTTTTTCGCAGGCTGCCGCAGAATATAAATCACCGAGCATGCTGTATGGCACAAGCTCATCATCCGAGCCGTGAATAAAAAGAGTTGGTATGCGGCTCTTTTTAACCTGCTCAAGAGCGCTTGCCTGCCTGAAATCATATCCGTCACGAATCTTTGAAAGTTCCGATGCGGCATTAAGCACGGGAAACCACGGAATATGCATAACCTCTGCCTCACGCTTAAACTCATCCCACTCCGATGTGTAACCGCAATCTGCAATTACTGCTTTAACATTCGGCGGCAGCTCCTCACCGGATGCCATAAGCACCGTTGCCGCTCCCATGGACACACCGTGAAGAATAATTTGCGCATCGGGCTCCCAAGCAATGATCTTTTTAACCCATTTTATAATATCCAAACGCTCAGGCCAGCCCATTCCGATTTTTGTTCCGCAGCTTTCGCCGTGTGCCCTTGCATCCACAGCCAAAACACTATAGCCAAGTGAGTAAAATTTATTTACAAAGCCTGCCATATGCTTTGCTTTACTTGTGTATCCGTGGCAAACAAGGGCATATTTGGTGCCGCTGTTTTTAAAAAGCTTTCCGTGCAAACGAAGTGAATCCGACATAATATAAACATCCTTGCCGTTTGCACAATACCACTCTTTCATTTCCGGCGTGCCCGTTAATCCGCTGTATTTTGCACTTGCCTCTTCATCATTGCCGGCAGTATTCGTGGCCTTTTGAACCAAATTGTTGAGCTTGCTCATATGTATGGGTGATTTTGTGTTTATGGCAAAATCATAAAATATTTCTGCCGACATTGCAGTTAAAGCTGTCAGCCCGCAAAGAGCGCCGAAAACAGCACCTGCGCCTTTTCTGTTCATAAAACCCCTCCTGCCTTTTTAGATCATATCAAAACCGCAAAAATAATTCATTTTGCTTTATGAAGATGATTCTTGTTTTATAAGATTATCTTATTTTTTGCATATATACATAAGATGAGAACTAAAAAAGAAAACATCTTGCTTATATAAAATCACATTTTTGGCGGAAAGTCAAGAAATCATCCGAAAAGAAACGGCTTTAAGCAGTGCTTGACTTTTGATTGCTGATTCAAACTTGACTGCACGGCGGCTTTTGCCGTCACATTTTATTTTCCGCGTCAACACTTATTTAAACCAAATAAAATACACACCTGCCGCACAGGTGTGTATTTTGCATAAATGATAATTCAGTTCTGTTTCCACACTTCATCTGCAATTTC
The DNA here is from genome assembly GCA_900539775.1 of uncultured Anaerotruncus sp. Lineage (GTDB taxonomy): Bacteria > Bacillota > Clostridia > Oscillospirales > Acutalibacteraceae > Eubacterium_R. The sequence continues at coordinate 20,432 of UQDL01000009.1, forward strand.
TTTTACGAGTTTTAGCTTTGCCCATTGCTCATCCTCGGTAAGCTTATTTCCGATTTCGCAGGAAGCAAATCCGCACTGCGGACTGAGACAAAGCCTTTCAAGAGGAATATATTTTGCAGCCTCGTTAATTCTTGCGATAATTTCTTCCTTGCTTTCAAGCTTTGGTGATTTTGTTGTTACCAACCCCAAAACAACGATTTTATCATCCGACACCTTTGCAAGCGGTTCAAATCCGCCGGAGCGCTCATCATCATATTCCAAGAGAAGTGCATCAACATTTTCGTTTGCAAAAACCCAATTTGCAACAGGAGTGTAAGCACCGCTTGAAAAATAGGTTGAATGATAATTGCCGCGGCAAATATGCGAGGTTATTACCATATCCTCCGGCTTGCCCTCAAGTGCAAGATTATTTACCTTAAGAAGTCTGTTTTTATATTCATCCGCACTTATGCCGAAAATCTCTGTTCCGTTTTCCGTAAGAGCAGAGCCCCAAGAACAATCGTCAAGCTGAAGATTTCGGCAACCGGCTTCATAAAACTGCGCAATAACATTTTGATAAGCAGATGCAATATCCTTGATAAGCTCATCATCCGTTGCATAAAATTTTCTTGTTTGCTCAATATTTCCCGGAACGGTGAGCTGTAAATAAGTTTGTGCCGGTGCGGGAATTGTGTATTTGGCAACCGTGTTTTCATCCTCAAACTGCTTTAAGAATTTGAAATACTCAACAAACGGATGTGCCTTTGCTTTGAATTTTCCAACCAGGTAAGTATCATCCAGCACGGCAAGCTCGCCGTTAAACGGAACTCCGCCGCCCGTTGCCTTGTGCTCAACGCCATTAAATCCCCACATAAAATCAAGATGCCAAAATGTGCGCCTGAATTCGCCGTCTGTGATTGCGTGATAGCCAAGCTCTTTTTGCTTTGCAACAAGCTTTGTAATTTCATTGTTTACAATGCCGTCGTATTCCTCTTTTGTGATTTCGTTATTTTCAAATTTGATTTTCGCATTTTTCAATGCCTGCGGCCTTAAAAAGCTGCCCACAAAATCATATCTAAACGGTGTTTTCAATTTGCTCATATCTAAACTGTCCTTCCAATTTGTTATGAGCACAGTTTATCACAAAAAAAACATTTTGAAAAATACATATAATTTGCGGTTTACCATAGTTTTAACCTATGGGCAAATGCTTTTTCAGCGCCTGAATATAGGTATCAGCATAACGAGAAAACATAATATTTTTCTTTTTTATAATACCTATGTGCATAGAGCAGTCCATATTCAAAGGCCTTGCAACAATATCCTCGCCGTTCAATTTGCTGTCAATAACGCCCGAGCTGACTGTAAATCCGTTTAATCCGATTGCAAGATTGAAAAGCGTTGCACGGTCGCGCACTTCAATACTTTTCGGCATATCAAGCACGCTCAAAAATTCCTCGCTGAAATAAAATGAATTTCTCTCCCCTTGCTCATAAACCAAATACGGATAGGGCTTTAATTCCTCAAGATTTATTCTTTCTTTTTCGGCAAGAGGGTGATTTTTGCTTATAAAAACATGTGGAGAGGCTTCAAACATTTCTTCAAAAACAAGGTCGTTTTTCTTAAACAGCTTTTGCAAAACTTCCTCGTTGCTTTCGCTCAAATACAAAATGCCAAGTTCGCTGTTGCCGCTTGCAACATCATCTATAATTTCGCCGGTTTGCGTTTCACGCAGGGTAAAATTATATTCCGATGCATCATATTTTTGCACCACATCCACAAAGGCGTTTACGGCAAAGGAATAATGCTGGCACGATACGCAAAATTTAGGCTTTCTGTTTGTGCCCGTACAGAACTTATCCTTCATAATATCCGCCTGCTCAAGCAAATTGCGTGCATAAGAAAGAAGTTCCTCGCCTTCCTTTGTAACGGTCATACCCTTGTTTGAACGCACAAATGCGGTAACATTCATTTCTTTTTCAAGGTTGTGAACGGAAGCACTGAGGCTCGGCTGAGAAATATACAGCTTTTCTGCCGCAAGTGTGATGTTTTTGCATTCGGCAACCGTTACAAAATATTTAAGCTGTTGCAGAGTCATGATTCTATATCCTTTCAATTTTCACATTCTTAAATCGGTTAGTTATCATTAAATACAGCTTGATTATAATATCATGGCACAATGATGTCAATGCACCGCAAAAACAGAATTTATGATGCGGTTATACCCACGGTCGGATTTTCAACATGCGCACATTGCTAAAGCCAAATCTATATGAAAGCGGCAAAAGGGACAGACATTGAATTGCTTTTAAAAGAAAGCGGCTTTATTAAATAATTGTGTACCTGCAACCCAATGTAAAAAACGGTGCGGCATTTAGACTGCTTTGCAAAACAAAATGCTTTCAAATTAAAGAATTACACAAAACCCCGAAGCTTTGTGCTTCAGGGTTTTTGTGCTTTTTCTGCCGCAGCTTTCGATTGCAATACTTTTATTGCACGCCCATCCATTCATCCAAAAACAAACAAAAAAGCGGCAACCATTACAGCCGCCGCCATGAGAAGATGTAAATGCATGCAACATTTACTTTTACACAATAACATATTTTTTCACAATTTCAACACTTTTTTAAATATTTTTACATTTTGTTTATATTTTTATTCACTATTAAAACTAACGGCTATATAATTTAGTCTTTGCAATCAAATTTATGCATATAGTTCATAGCAAAAGTGTGATCATTCATTATATCAATATATGCAAGCGCTCGTTTAAAAAAATCAAAATATTAAATAAAATACACACAGATATAAAGGACTGATAAAATATCAGTCCTTTTCATTAAAAATATTTGTTACCTACCATATGATTTTAAGCGGTTCACAACTGGTTGAAAAACAAGAAAGAAGCCCACATAGCCTTGTTCTATGTGGGTTTCTAATAATTGGTGGAGATGGCGGTAATCGCTCGGCTCGCTTCTGCGCTCGCCGACACGCCGCGCCTAAAAACAGTCCACCGGACTGTTTTCTTAACGGCTGTTTCGATTACATTCCACAGCATAAATAAAAGAGCACCACAAGGGTACTCTTTTATTTTTGGTGGAGATGGCGGTAATCGAAACCGCGTCCGAAATCATCTTGCCAAGGGCTCTACGAGTGTAGTTTATTATTTAGGATTCCCCCAACCGATCGGCAACAAACAGCCTATCGGCATCGGTAGCCTTTTATACCTGACGGAAGCCAAGGCGCTCTTCCGTTCATGTTCACCACTAAATCGACGCTCTGTTCGGAGCCGTGGCACTCTCCGGCAGAACGCAAGCCGCTAATTAAGCAGCAAGAGCTACTGATCTGTTATTGTCAGTTAATTTTAAAGTGTTACTTTTAAAGCGGTGCAACTCCGCTACTCGCTGACCAAGGTTTAACAACCCCGTCGAAATCCTTTCATCCCCATATTAAATTTTAATATTTGCTGCGTTCCTTTAGCGCACGCTCTATACTGCGATTTGCCTCTTTTTCTGCGGCAACATTGCGCTTATCATGCAGCTTTTTGCCCTTGCAAAGCCCGATTTCAAGCTTTGCACGGCCTTTTTTTATATAAAGCTTAAGCGGAATTATGCTTAAGCCCTGTTGTTGATTTTGAGTGAAAAGCTTTATTATTTCTTTTTTATGCATCAAAAGCTTTTTTTTGCGCATGGGATCACGATTGAAAATATTTCCATGCTCATAAGGCGATATATGCATTCCGATAACAAACATTTCGCCGTTATCAACACTGCAAAATGAATCCTTAAGATTAACCTTACCGTTGCGAATTGATTTAATTTCTGTGCCGTAAAGCTCTATGCCGGCCTCATACGTTTCAAGCACAAAATAATCGTGATATGCTTTTCTGTTTGAAGCTATGGGCAGAAAGCCGCTGTTTTGTTTTTCCACTGCCTTGCTCCTTTTCCTAAATAAGGCTGCGACCTTCCAGCGCACGAGACAATGTAACCTCATCCGCATATTCAAGATCCGCACCTACCGGCACACCGTAAGCAAGCCTTGAAACGGTGATACCCATAGGCTTCAACAGCCTGCCTATATACATTGCCGTTGCCTCGCCCTCAACGGTTGGGTTGGTTGCCATTATAACCTCCTCAACCACGCCGTCATTAAGGCGGGCAAGCAGTTCTTTGATTTTAATTTGATCAGGGCCGATATTATTCATCGGCGAAATTGCACCGTGAAGCACATGATAAGTGCCGTTATATTCATGGGTGCGCTCAATTGCGGCAACATCACGAGGATCTTCCACAACGCAAATCACGCTTTTATCACGAGTTTCGCTTTTGCAGATAGGGCAAAGCTCATCATCCGCCAAATCACAGCATATTTTGCACTGCCTGATCTTTGTGTGTGCATCGGTGATTGCCTGTGCAAAGCGTTTGGCATCCTCGTTGCTTAAATCAAGCACATAAAAAGCCATTCGCTGGGCTGTTTTATGCCCAATGCCCTGCATGCGCTCAAACTGCTCTATTAAATTTTGAAGCGGCGCAAGATTATATGCCATTGTTAACACCTTATAACTTAAATTATTGCCTAACTTTTCTGATTTTATAAGCCGCTGTGCGGCAAGAAATTAAAGTCCGGGAATATTGAGGCCACCCGTTACGGAGGAGAGTTCTCTTTCCTCTTCTTCATCAATCTTTCTCATTGCTTCATTAAGGGCCGCAATCAAAAGATCCTCAAGCATTTCAACATCTTCGGGATCAACAACCTCAGGATTGATGCCGATTGCCTTAACCTCTCTTTTACCGGTTACCGTTACCTCTATCATGCCGCCTCCTGAAGAAACAACATATTCTTTTTCTTCAAGCTCGGCTTTTTTTGTTTCTATATCTGCCTGCATCTGCTGCGCCTGCTTAAGCATTGCCTGCATATTTTGCGGGCCGCCGCCCATTCCCTTTGGAAGTCTTGCTTTCATAATTATGCCTTTCCTGCCACAATAGATTTTATTTTTGCGCATTCTGCCGTGGCTGCATTAAGCGCTTAAACAAGCAATTGAATTGCCTGCCGATGTTATTTTTAATCCACTTCTATATTAACATTGCCGCTCGCCTTGGAAATCAAATCCTCAAGAGGGTCTCTTTTTACCTTGGTTTCGGCATTGCTCTTTATCAAGCCCAATTTATAATTGATTCCCGTAACATCATAAAGAGCCTGCTTAATTGCTTTTGAATGTGTTGGGATTTTTATAAACTGCCTTAGCGTTGGGTTTTTACCGTCTATCAAGAAATATTCGCCCCTCACATATCCGCGAGAGCCGTTAAGCACACCGTAAATTGCGATATCCTTTTTATAGATTTCATCCATAAATTCCGCCCATCCGTCAAACAAAACCTGTTCGCCGTTTTGCGGCTCCGTATTGCCGGGTGCAGCCCTGCCCGAAGCTTGATTCAAAGCGGGAGACTCCTGCGCAAACTGATGCTTTTGCGAATTATGTTCTTGATTTACTTTTGATTTTTCATTTTCATTTGCCGAAACAGAATCAAAGCCTTTGTCTGCTGCATTTGCTTTTTCGGCAAGCGGAGCCGGAGCAGTTTCTGTTTTCCATGGCAAATCATCAGCCGGATTTTCCTGCTTGGGAGCAGAATTTTCAGGCTGCTTTTCTTTTTCGGCAGCCGGCTGCGGTTTAGCCTGCGAAACGCCTGCTTCAGCACCCGACGAAGCCGGCACTGCGGTAATTCCGCGGCGAACGGCATTTTCAACCTGCGAAAGCCTTGAAAGAATTGACTCAACGGAAGAATCAAGCTTTGGCTCGCAAAGCTTAATAAAGCTCATTTCCATTTCTATCCTTGAATTTGCACCGCCCTTAATTTTAACAAGTGTGTCTTGAAAAAGATCAAGCGCATTTATAACCTGTGGCAAAGTGTAATCCTGCGCACCTGTTACAATTGAATTATATTCATCATCGGTGCAGATAATCAATCCCCTGTTTTTATTAACCGTTTTAACAATAAGAAAGTTGCGATAATGATTTATCATTTCAACGCAAAGGCGCTCCATATCATAGCTGTTTGCATGAAGCTTTGCTATAATATCAAGTGCAGCGCCGCTGTTTTTTGCGGCAACCGCCTGCGAAAGCTCATACAGCGCTTCCCTGCCCGCAATGCCTGCAACCTCCGAAACGAGTTTTTCATCTATATCCTTACTTCTGCCTGCGCATTGATCAAGGATTGAGAGAGCATCACGCATGCCGCCGTCTGCAATTCTGGCAATAAGCACGGCAGCTTCATCCGAAAGCCTCATATTTTCAAAGCCTGCAACCTGCTTTAAGCGGATTGCCATTGTTTCGGGCTGAATTCGCTTAAAATCAAATCGTTGGCATCGGGAAAGAATTGTTGCCGGAAGCTTGTGGACTTCTGTTGTGGCAAGGATGAAAATAACATGCTCCGGCGGCTCTTCAAGCGTTTTAAGCAATGCATTGAAAGCGCCCGTTGAAAGCATATGCACCTCATCAATTATGAAAACGCGGTATTTGCCTCTTGACGGAGTATAATTTGCTTCCTCACGCAGATCTCTGATATTATCAACGCCGTTGTTTGATGCGGCATCAATTTCAACAACATCATAAATTGTGCCGTCATCAAGCCCTTTGCAAATTTCACATTCGTTGCACGGCTCGCCGGTTTCATTATGCTCGCAATTAACGGCCTTTGCCAGAATTTTGGCGCAAGTGGTTTTACCCGTTCCTCTTGAGCCCGTAAAAAGATAAGCGTGGGAAACACGCCCTTCTTTAATTTCGTTTATAAGGGTGGATGTTATATGCTCTTGGCCGTAAACATCCGCAAAAACCTTTGGCCTGTATTTTCTGTATAGCACTTGATACATATAACGCACCCTCCTTTAAAAAAATAAAAAACGGTTACACTCTCGGCGTAGCGTACAGACTTGTCTGCGGCGCACAGAATAATCCACTTATTGCTGCTCGGTTCCCCGCCTGACAAGGTTCGTAGCATCCCGTCGCACAGGGCCCATACGCTACGCCGAAAATGCAACCGCCTGTTTACCGGCGCACGGCGTTTTACTTCGCCGACTTAATTGCCTATATATTATATACTAAAATTATTCTGAAATCAATACCTTTTCTATTTCTCCGAAATAGACATAATGCATATTATGATCGGAATACCATTTTTTCATAATATTTTCATCAAGAAAACTGTCTTCTCCAAGGAATGTTCTGGCCTTTTTACGGCAAATGAGCACAATTTCAGCCTCTTTAAAATAAGGAGCGTTTTCCGAATAAACGGGTGTTAATCCGGTTTTCTTAACCTTGTTGCAATCTCTGCCGCTTTTTGAGCCGCAAAACGACAGTGCTTCCTTTTGCTTGCCGCCGAAAAAGCAAAGAGAAAAATAATCTTCATTATCAAGAAGAGTTTTTGTGTATCTGCTTTCACGCACATAAATCGTTGCCATATCGGCGCCCCAAAGCTCGCCTACTCCGCCCCACGAAACCGTCATGGGATTGCAAGAGCCTTTTTCGGCATCTTTAACGGTAAGCAACGCCCAATCCTCGCTGATAAGTTTAACGGGATTCTCTTTTAATTCTTTGATTGTTATCTCTTTCATAATATCACCGGATTTTATTTATTTTACATTAAAGAGTATATCATTCAAAGGCTGCATATGCAAGAGAAGCATTTGATTTTTTATTTTTTATGTTGTAAAAAACGAGAAGAGCAAAAGCCGCGAATAAAAAAGCCGCCGCACATTTCTGCACGGCGGAAAATATTCAGTAATAAATCAATTGAGCACTTTGAAATCAACCTTGCCTACTTTTGTGCGCGGCAATTCATCTATATAAACAATTTCTCTTGGGAGAGACCATTTAGAAAGATTTTGCTTTCCGAACTGCTTGATTTTTTCGGTGAGAGCAGCCTCATCATCTTTTGCAAATTTCTTATTTTTAACAACAAAGAGCTTAAGCATTGTTTTGCCGCCGTCTTCCTTACCGATTACGCAGCAATCATAAATTTCTGCCATTGATCTGTAAGTTTCTTCAATGAATGAAGGATAAACAAGATAACCGCTGATTTTATAAACTCTCTTGAGGCGCTGACGATAATAGATATCGCCTTTTTCGTCAATATAACACATATCGCCGCTGTGAAGCCAAACCTTACCGTCATCATGCTTAACAAGCACCTTGGCGGTTTCCTCGGGATCGTTCCAATAGCCCTGCATAATTGTTGGGCCATAGATGCAAAGCTCGCCGTCCTCGCCCTTACACTCCTCTGTTGTGCCGGGTTTAACCGTCATTACCTGAATATTATAGGTCGGCACGCCGATGCAGCCCTGAGGAGCTTCACGACGGGGATCCGTAAACGAACAAACCGTTACACATTCCGTTAAGCCATAGCCTGAAACGAAATGGCATTTTGCGCCGTTTTCTTTAAGAAGTCTATCCATTTTTTCGGTGAGAGAATAAGGCACAACATCACCGCCGGAGCCGATGAGCTTCATCGTGCTCATATCGATACCCTCAAGATATCCTGCTTTAAATACTTTTTCAAAGAAATCGGGCACACCGAAAATATAATTGAGGTGATATTTCTTGATTGCCTGTGAGCACATTTTTGCATCAAATGCCGGGAACAAAGATTGAGCCATGCCTACACACATTGAAACATGCATGCAAAGAGCAAAGCCAAAGCCGTGGAAAACGGGAAGTGCGGTAAGCATTCCGTCGTTATCCTTATCGATAGCCATTCCGAGAGTGTCCTCAACAACATCAACAAGCTCATAAGAAAGGTTGTTGATATTTTCGGAAGAAAGCATAACGCCCTTTGGATTGCCCGTTGTGCCGCCGGTCATCATAATAGCTGCCGTTGCGGTATAATCCGTTTCGGTTTCCGGAACGCCGTGCTCTGCTATATATTTGCCGCCCTCTTTCATAAAATCGGCCCAATCTATAAGCTTTTTAACATTTTCTGCAGGGCCGGTTTTACCCTTGATTTTCTTTTTATACATCATATTTGCGGCAAGGCCATAAAAAGTTTTCGGAAAATACTGAGCCGTTCTGCACATAACAACGGTGAGATCGGGATGATTTTTAAAAGACTTTTCGGAAACATCAAAGCAAAATGCAAACTTTGCGCCAACAAGATCAATTGCATAATCCGCCTCTGTTTTAACGGAAAGCGGGTGAAGCATTGAGGCGATTGCTCCGATTTTGTTGATTGCATAAACCGCCGCAACGCACTGCGGCATATTCGGCAGGCAAACAATAACTCTGTCGCCCTTTTTAACGCCGTTTGCAACAAGCGCAGCCGCACATTTATCAACAAGCTCAGATGTTTCATTCCAGCTGAGTGTGTTGTTATAATAGTAAAGGCAAGGATTTGTTGTTCTTTCTGTTGCAGAATTTTCAAACTGCTGATACATTGTGGTTCTTACATTATACTTTGAAGTGTATTCCATGTGTATGTATATCCCTCGTTTCTTAATCGCTAAAACGCATTATACCAAATGCAAATGCCGTGTTTCAATAAATTCGGCTTTTTTTTATTCTTTGTTAAGAACTTTAAAGGTTTATTAAATAAGCGTAACAAATTATTCACAATATTGGGTTTGACTTTTGTGCGCCGCCGTTTTATTATATTGTTGTTTATTATTATGAAAAAGGGCTGGTAAGATGGCTTATAAAATAAAAAAACTGTCTGTTAAATCCGTGCCGAAGGCTCAGCTTGCATTTTGGATTGTAACAAGAATTGCTTTGCTTTGCTGCGCCGCCTATTCTTTTATAAGCGGCGATCTTGTTATGGGCTTTGAATCGGTTTTCTGCTTTATATTCACTCATCTTTGGGATATGTTTCAAACCTTCGGAAACGGATCATTTATTGAAGATGTGCCGCCGCTTTCGCAAACACTGCTTAACACAATCATTTTCATCGGCATTGTTTTCGGCTCATACATGGGATTGTTTGACAGAATTTCTTGGTTTGATAATTTCATGCATGTTCTTTCGGGCTTTGTTTGCGCTGCTTTCGGTTATGATTTTGCCTGCATTATTCAGCGCAAAAAAGGCAAGTGCGCAGCCACGCTTGCAGCAATGTTTGGGCTTATGTTTGCGCTTTCCATTGCGGTTGGCTGGGAATTTTACGAATTTTCGATGGACACCCTGCACGGCACTAACCTGCAGCTTGCAAAAGAAGGCCCCGAAACCGCAATGTTTGATTTGGCAAAATACCACGGCGAATACGGTTATATCGGCTTGGTAGACACAATGATTGATATGATGATGAATGCCGTTGGCGGCGTTATCGGAATGATATTTATGATTATTTTAAGAAACAAAAAGAAAAAATCAAAATAACCCACCCGCCAACAAGCAGAGGTTTATTATAAATTATATCTCCGGCAAGCTTTTTGAAATATATTTCAGCATCCGGCCGCAATAAATTTCTGCATTCTTAATACTGTTAAAACACTCAAACAGCCTGTGCCTAAAGACACAGGCTGTTTTTTACTCTGAACCGCCAAAATCAAGAGTTTGATAAAACAAAAAACGGTAAGCCTTAATTTATGACAAAGTTTTCCTTTCACTTATATTATACTTTCAGCGAATGTAAAATATAAACGGAAGTGTAAATATGAAAACAAAAGCAGCGGATAAAATAAAAAAGCAAAGCCGCAAAAAAATAAGTGAGGCAAAGCAGGTGTTTTCCATGCCGGCGGTGCAAAAGGGTGCCGAAGCGGCATTTTTCTTTGCCGCAGCTCTTTTGCTGGCCAAAAGCAAAGTGTTGCAAGGCGTTTCGCCGTTCGGAGTGGCTTTAATATCCGTTTCAAGGCGCAAGAACTATTTTTACAGTGCCGCAGGCGCAGCACTCGGATATCTGCTGTTTATGCCGCAACACTTTGCGAAATATGCAGCAGCGGCAGTTATTGTGTTTTTGGGAACGCTTGCGCTTGATCTGGCAGGCACAAAAACCAAACCGTTGCCGCCGATGGCAATAACATTTTTTGCATTGCTTGCAACCGGCATTGTTACAGACATAAAAACAGGCGGCGGTGCAGCTGATTTTTCGCTTACTGCGGCAGAGAGTATTTTGGGTGCTGGAGGCGCATTTTTCTTTTTCCGCACGCTCAACTGCAATTTAAACAGGCTTCGATTTAAAGCCTTACCGATTTCCGACATTGTGTGCATAATCATTTCATCGGCACTGCTTCTGATGAGCCTTTCGCAAATTGAAATATTAGGATTATCGCCGGCAAGAGCACTTGCCGCAGCAGCCGTTCTTATTATAGTGCGCTATGATTCCGAGCTTTTTGGGCTGATGCTTGCACTTTCAATAGGATTTGCGCTTTCGCTTCAAAGCGGCGACACATTATTTTTAACCGGTGCATATGGATTTTCTGCTCTTTTGGGCTGCCTTTTTTGCCAATTCGGCACAGTGGCATGCGCAATTTCCTTTTCGCTTTCCTTTGCTCTTTTTACAGTGGCATTTGAAGCTGATTTTTCTTACTTTGCAGAAGCCGCAACAGGCTGCATTGCCGTTTCTTTGCTGCCGCACTTCGTAAGCAACAAAATTCAAAATTTCTTTCACGACGGAGCAGACATAACACCGGACGGCTCGCTGCGCCAAAGCCTTGTTATGCGGCTGCGATTTGCATCCGGTGCAATGAGCTGCATAAGCGAAAGCGTTAACGAGGTTCGGGAGCGTATAAACGACATAAACATTCAATCCCCGCAGGCAAACGGCAGTGAATTAAGCAAAGAGGAATATAGGGCAAAGGAAATAATAAACGAAAAAACAAACGAGATACGCCGTGTGGCGGCAGACCAATTTTTTTCAATTTCCGATATGCTTGCCGATTTGGCAACGGAATTTGACGAGGCAGAACATTTTGACAATATAGCCGCAGGAAAAATCCGCCGCATTTTAAGCGAATATGAAATTTACCCCCGCAACATTTCCGTTATTGAAGACAAATTCGGCAGAATAAGAATTGAAATTCTAACGGCAGGCGGCGAAAGCAAATTCAATGCCAAGAGCCTGCAAACCGAAATTTCAAAAGCGTGCGGCAGATATTTTTCAAAATGCCGCACAACACATTTCAGCGATAATTCAATGGTTACCTTCACCGAAAAACCTAATTTCAGCCTTGAAATGGGCTTTGCACAGCACAGTGCTGAGGGAAAGCTGTGCGGCGACTGCATTAAGACGGTTAACGACGGAAAAGGGCGCAGCGTTCTTATAATCAGCGACGGAATGGGAAAAGGCGGTCGCGCCGCACTTGACGGTGCAATGGGTGCCGGATTGCTTTCCAGGCTTCTTACGGCAGGCTTCGGCTTTGACAGTGCGCTCAAAGTTGTTAATTCCGCATTGCTTGTTAAATCAAATGACGAAAGCCTTGCAACTCTTGATTGCTCGTGCATAGACCTCTTCACCGGCAAAACAGACATTTTTAAGGCGGGTGCACCGCCTACATACATTGCAAAAGGCGGAAAAATAACAAAATGCGAACTTTCGTCAATGCCGGCAGGCATACTGAGAGGAATTGAATTTGCAAAACGAACGGCTGTTCTTTCTGAAGGCGATTTGCTGCTTATGGTGAGCGACGGAATAACCGACCCCGGAATAAATTGGCTTTCCGCTCTGCTTACCGGGTGCGAAGACATGACAGCACAGGAAACAGCCGATGCCGTGCTGCGTGAGACGCTGAACATGACCAAGGATATTCGAGAAGACGACATGAGCGTTATTGCGGCAAAGCTGCACAGATTTTCGGAATGAAATAAAACAAGAAAAAATTAAAATTATTTATTGACTTTTCTATTTTTCATAGCTATACTTAGGCTATATTGACATATTATATGACAATATTCACTTTCGGCATACTATATTAAAGAATTGGAGAATTTAAATATGTGCGGAATTATCGGTTACATAGGCGAAAGCGACGCAACGGGAATTTTGATTAAAGGGCTTAAAGGGCTTGAATACAGAGGCTATGACAGCGGCGGCATTGCAGTGCTTGATATGCACAAGCTTAACGTTGTTAAGGCAAAAGGTGAAATTAAAAACCTTGAGGCAAAAATCAAAAAGCAGCCTCCTTACGGAAAGCTCGGAATAGGCCACACAAGATGGGCAACTCACGGAAAAGCAAATGAAATCAACGCCCATCCGCATTGCAGCAAGCATTTTGCAGTGGTGCACAACGGAATCATTGAAAACTACAAAGAAATAAGAGAAAGCCTTGAAATGAGCGGTGTTTCTTTCACAAGCGAAACAGACACAGAGGTTGTGCCTAAGCTGCTTGAGTTAAACTATTCGGGAGATGTGCTTGAGGCAATCAAAAAAACGCTGCGCCTTTTGGAAGGTTCTTATGCGCTTGGAATAATCTGCACAGATGATGAAAACACGCTTTACTGCGCAAAGAACGGATCACCGCTGATCATAGGCAAGGGCAATGGCGAAAACTTTATTGCATCTGACATCAATCCCCTTTTGGCGCACACAAATAACGCAATTTATCTTGAAGACGGCGAAACCGCAAAAATCACAAAAGATTCAATCACCGTTTACGATAAAAACTTTGCGGAAACGGCAAAAGAAACAAAAACGATTGAATTGAGCAAAAGAGCTGCAAGCAAAGGCTATTATCCGCACTTTATGCTTAAAGAGATTTTTGAAGAGCCGGCAGTTGTGCGCGAAACGATAAGCTCTGTTACAAAAGACGGCGATGTGCAGCTTGAAAACATCCCCTTCTCAAATGAGGACATTAAGAACATTAACCGTATTTATATAGTGGGCTGCGGCTCTGCATACCATGTTGGGCTGATTGCAAAGTACAACTTTGAAAAAATTGCGCAAGTGCCCACCTTTGCCGAATACGCCGGCGAATTCAGATATGAAGACCCGGTTATAGACGAAAACTGCCTTGTTATAATAATGAGCCAAAGCGGCGAAACGGCAGACAGCCTTGCAGCTTTAAAACAGGCAAAAGAAAAAGGCGCAAAAACAATAAGCATTGTTAATGTGCCTGAAAGTTCAATTGCAAAAATGAGCGATTACAACCTGCTTACAAAAGCCGGTGCGGAAATTGCCGTTGCCACCACAAAAGCGTTTTCCTGCCAACTTGCCATGCTTAACATTCTTTGCCTTTATATTGCAAGAGAACGCAATGCCTGCACAGAGGTTTTCAGCGAAATTGCGGTAAACATGAGTTCATTATTACCAAAAAAAATCGAGCGTGTGCTTCAAAAAAGCGATTCGTTCAAGGCGCTTGCCTCGGAAATCAAAGACATGAAAAAGTGCTTTTTCCTTGGGCGCAATGCAGACTATGGCGTTTCGCTGGAGGGTGCGCTTAAATTAAAGGAAATAAGCTATATAGATTGTGTGGGCTGCCCTGCAAGTGAGCTAAAGCACGGCACAATAAGCCTTATTGAAAAAGGCACTGTTTGCTTTGGCCTGATAAGCAACAAGGATTTGCTTCCGAAAACGGTTTCAAATCTTATTGAGGTTATTGCAAGAGGCGCAAAGGTGATAGTTTTTGCACCTGAAAGCCTTAAAGAGAATTTGGCGCAGTTTGAAACGGTGATAACATACCCGGATTCAATTCCGTTTTTAACTCCGTTTATTGAGGTTATTCCGCTTCAGCTTTTGGCTTACTATGTGGCAGATGCAAACGGACTGCCGATAGACAAGCCACGCAATCTTGCAAAATCCGTTACCGTTGAATAACATAATTTTCAAATCAGCACGTAAAAGCGCACCCGAGGCAAATCCACGGGTGCGCTTGATTTTTATGTATTAAATTATTAAGACTGAAACAAAAGCCGAACCGCAACGGGCACAATCTTTTCATCAGCCCATTTGAGCAACTATCATACCTGCATCTCTGCCGATATTCTTTGGCAAATCGCTTTGCCTTACTGCACCGATTATGGCCGTTATCAAGGGCACAAGGCACACAAACCAGCCAATCAAACCGCCAATGATTTTACTGTTCCATTCCGCATCGGTATACATAATTTGAAGCACACCGTTATAAATTGAGCAAGTGGCTGTTATTCCAACTCCAAGGCCGAGCACGGTGTTTATTCCGCCCGTTTCCTTTTCAAACTTAATAACCTTTGCATTATTTATATCGGCAACGCTTACGGCAAAGCCTTGAGCCGCATACATTTGCGCAAGCCTGTCTGCAAATGCATTAAAATCAAAATTTGGGCCGATATTCAACATAACCGAATCTGCCATAACTATCAAAACCTTTCTTTTTTAATGCCGTGCGCCGAAACGAAGCGCAATCACGCATTGATTTTTACATAATTCTTACCAGCCACACCGCAAAAAGCACCGAGGCATTTATTACGGCAGCAATAATCACAATCAATTCAGGGATTTCTTTTTTCAGCACAAGCCGTGCGCAAAGTGCTGCCGCAAGCTGAGCGAAAAGCAAAGGGGCAACGGGATTATAATAAAATGCCGCTTTTGGATCACACAGCAGCATGCAGGCAAAGGCACGGGTTAATCCGCAACCCGGGCAATCAATTCCGGTAAGCAGTTTAAACGGGCAATGATAAAGCAACAAAAGAGCTGCCGCCGGCACCGTATAGCAAACAAAGCGTTTTGCGATGCTCTTTTTTGCGGGAGCATAATGTTTTTCCATTTTTTCACCGGTTTCTGATTTTTACTTTTGCCAACGCTTGGCTGTTTTTATTTTATCACAGCGGCAACAACTGTGTCAACAACAAGAAGTCTTAACGCTTATTTGTGCCAACTTTATAATTGTTTATTTTTCCGTTACCCCGTATTTATTATACTGTTGTTTAATGAATGCATAGGGTTGGAGGGATTGATTAAACCCAAAGGCATATGCTATACTGTTTAAGAAATCAAACGGAGGTGAAGGCATGGAAACCGTACTTGTGTGTGACGACGATATTGCAATTCTGGAATCAATTGAGATTTATCTTAAAGCAGAGGGATTTAATGTGCTTAAAGCCGAAAGCGGCGAGCAGGCGCTTAATATCATTGCACAAAATGAAATTCAATGCCTTGTGATGGACATTATGATGCCGGGCATAGACGGATTGCAAACCACGCTTAAAATAAGGGAACAGAAAAAGAATTTTCCGATTATTATGCTTTCTGCAAAATCGGAGGACACGGATAAAATCGCCGGCCTGGGTTTTGGCGCAGACGATTATGTTACCAAGCCGTTTAATCCGCTTGAGCTTGTGGCGAGAGTTAAATCACAAATTCGCAGATATATTTCCTTTTCCGGTTTTGTAAAAAAAGCCGAGCAAATCGTTACGGGCGGCTTAATTCTTGACACCGAAGCAAAAACCGTGAGCGTAGACGGCGAACCCGTGCGGCTTACTGCAAGGGAATATATGATTTTGGAATACCTGTGCAAAAACATGGGGCGTGTGCTTTCATCAGCACAAATCTATGAAGCGGTTTGGAACGAGCCTGCCTTCAGAACGGAAAAAACAGTAACCGTGCATATCAAAAACATAAGGGAAAAAATCGAAATAAACCCAAAAGACCCTAAATACATTAAGGTGGTGTACGGCCTTGGATACAAAGTGGACAAAATTTAAATTCAGCAAATTCAACAAGGTTTTATGCGCATTTTTAGGCTGCCTGATGGCGGCTTTATGCGGCTTCAACGGAATCGGAACGCTTGTTAGGGTTGAGCTTTACGGTTTGCAGGCGCTAACGGGCGACAACACAAGCACCGTGGATTCAACCATATTTAAAGAAAATTTCGCAAGCGATATTCAAAAGATAATAGACGATGTAAGCCACAATGAAAATCAGGCAACATATGATGCCGCAAAGGCTTCCGCCGCTCAGCGCGGGCTTGAGGTTTACAAAATCCTAACCGCCTATGCAAAAACCGCAACCACGGAAACCACAACAACATTGCAAAGCGATTCAGGCGGCAATGAAAGCGTGACGCAGATTACCGCTCCGAGCGACGAACAGCTTCGGAGCAGCCTTTCGCAATACGGCGTTTCGGATTACGGATTTGAGGACGACAAAGTGTTTTTTCAATTGCCCATACGCGAATTGCCCGAAAGCGAGCTTTCCGTTTCGCTGAGCAGCGGGCTGACGGACGACAATGCAAAATCTCAAATCGCAAGAAAATTCGGCAACAATTTTTACCGATATTATTGCAACGACACAAACGAAGCGGGCGAATCGGATTCGCTTGCGCTGAAAAACATTAAATATTATGCCGTTTATGATGACGGCTCCGTTGCCTCAAACATTGCGGATCCGCAAACTTTTTTGAGCAATGTGGAGAACCGCGCCGTTAATGATTATTATATTATCGAAAACGGCAAAGCAGAATCCGATATTTTGGATGTTTCATCCGATTCATTGCTTTCAATCTACGGCTACAGCGGCTACGAACAAACCCTTTCAAAGGTTAAGCTTTATGCACAGATAGACACTTCCTTTTCCGCCGACGATACATACGGCACGCTTAATAACGCCATAGAAGCGGCAACAAACAACACCGGCGATTATTGCATTTATTACTTTGCCGCAAGTGCGGCTGCCTGCATAATATTCTTTGTTATATCAATCAGGCTTGCGGGTCGCAAATCGCCGAGCAAGGCCGAGGCCGAAGCCGAAACCGCATTTACGGATAAAATCCCCGCCGACCTGCATTTTGCCTTTGCGGCGGCGATTGAAGCGCTTGCTTTTTGGCTGATAATATCCGTTGGCTCAAGTGTTTTTTACGGTTCTGTAAACAATCTCTATAAGATTTTCAGGCTTATATCATCGAACTACGGATTTTTATATTTGGTGGGCATTGTGATTTATTTGCCACTGCTTGAGCTTTTCACATCATATGCTCGCATGGCAAAAAGCGGCATAAATATATGGAAAAGCACGCTGATTTACAAATTCGGCAATTTTATAAAGCGCATCGCAAAACGAAGCATAAAGGCAATTTCCGCATTTGCATATAAACCGCAGGAAATGAAAAAGAATACAATTCTTTTAATAACGGGCTTTGTTGTTTTAAACCTTTTCGGCATTGCGCTGATTGCGGTTTTATTTGCGCTCAACAACGGAATTTTCGTATTCCTTGCCCTGATTTTAACGACATGCCTTTTGGCGGCGGATATTTACGGCGCATACAAGGCTTCAAAATACACGGGCGAGCTTGACAAAATCATCACCTGTGCAGCTGAGAACAGACCGATAACGGCAGATGAAGAAAACTTGCCGAAAAGTCTTAAAACGCTTTCGGAAACACTTGACAAGCAAAGTGCTGCACTGCAAAATGCAGTTATACAGGCTGTTAAAGACGAACGCACCAAAACAGAGCTTATAACAAATGTTTCCCACGATTTAAAAACTCCGCTTACCTCTGTTATAAACTATATAGGATTGCTGCAAAAATGCGATATTGAAGGCGAAGCCGCAAAAAAATACATGGCGATTATTGACGAAAAAGCAAACAGGCTTAAAAAGCTGATTGAGGATTTGATTGAGGCATCAAAGGTTTCCACAGGCAACATTTCGCTTAACAAAAGCCTGATCAACTTAAATGAGCTTGCAACCCAGGCAATAGTTGAGGAATCAACCGATTTTGAAAAGCTGAATTTACAATTGATTTTTGAAGAACCCACACGCAAAAACATTGTTTCGGCAGACGGAGCAAAGCTTTACCGCGTGTTTGAAAATCTGCTTTCAAATGCAAAGAAATATTCCGCACCAGGCTCAAGAGTTTATACCCGTGTTTATACTCAGGGCGATTTCGGCTGCTTTGAAATTAAAAACATTTCCAAAGCACCGCTTAATATAAGCACCGCAGAATTAACCGAACGATTTGTTCGAGGCGATAAATCTCGCTCCACGGAGGGTCACGGACTCGGGCTTTCAATAGCATCAGACATTTGCAAGCTGCACGGAGGAATGCTTGATATTGTTATTGACGGCGATTTGTTTAAAGCCACAATAAAAATACCCTGCAACGATTTTGAAAGCAAACAGATTTAAACTTTGCATGCCGAAAAGCGGCTTGGATTTTAGATCCAAGCCGCTTTTTTGTTACCATTAAGTATATACGTTTATCTGCCGCTGCAAAGCGCTTTCCGCCTTGTGATTTTACATTGAATTAAGATTGTGGCATGAGGAAATCATTCTCTGCTATTGAAATCTTTTTCGATTTTTTTGTTCCAATCCGGTGATATCGGCACACATTCACGAAATTCTTTAAAGGTTGCAGAAAGCGATTCAAAAACAGTTTTCGTTCCCTGTTCATCTGCATGATAATTTACTGCATTTTCCCCTTCTATTCCTAAATTTCCCGCCGCTTCAACTGCATCTATATTTGCTCCTATAAACAGAAATTCCCAGCCATCATTTTGCTTTTTATTTTTAATCATTGCCTTAACGGTATCCCTGCTGTAAATATGGCTTGAATTTTCTTCACCGTCTGTAATAACAGCAAATAAAGTATGCTGCGGAACATCCTCCCGGCGTGCATACTTATGGATGTTTTCAATGTGGCGAACAGCCAATCCGATTGCATCGATAAGTGCAGTTGAGCCTCTTACACAATAATCCTTTTCCGTCATTTTCGGAACATCGCACAGAGCAAGTCTGTCGTGCAACACAGTGCTTTCATTATCAAACAAAACCGTTGAAACAAAGCATTTGCCGGATTGTTTTTTCTGCTTTTCTATAAGCGAATTAAATCCGCCTACGGTATCAGACTCCAGCCCCGACATTGAACCGCTGCGATCCAAAATAAGCACAAGCTCCGTGATATTGTTTTCTTCTTTTTTCATTTTAATTACCATAGCCTTTCGGGCTACACGCATTCATAAATAATCAACAACACCCTGCTGTAGCCCGACAAGGTGCCGCCGTGGATTACAGCCATTCCGAGATTTTGCCAACGAAATTTCAAAGGCTTATAATCAAAGCGGAGTGATTTTCACACCGTTTTTTCAAAAAAAATAATGCAATCGCAAATTTCTTTTTGCAATCACATTATATCCGCCTTTGCCGCTTAAGCGGTCGCCCGGCAAGCGACACTTTCGCAGTTGTTTTTTTAATCATTTACAAATTCAAACCGCAACGCCAATAGCGATTGAAAACTCTGCCGATTTATTCTTTTTACCGGTTGTTTCGCAAGATGCGAAACCCAGTTTGGGCATTATCTCATATCATTAACTGTTTTTGCTTTTGCAAACGAAATGCATATGTCAGCACAAGTAAAAACACGCCGTTTTAATTCTAACATTGCGCACAGGCTGCAACAAATTCTTCGGCTGTTATTATTTCATAATCAACGGAATCGTAATAATCAAGCTCGTATTCCGTGCGTGTGACATAATATTTACGCCCAACGCCGACTATATAAAAATTAAGGCATCGTTTGGGATTTTGAAGTTCCTCCGACGTGATATCAATCGGAAGCGGTTCTCCGCTAAGGTCTGTTACGGGTGCCACCTGATAATAATATTTTCCTGCCACGAAATCTTCATTTTCAAAAATAAAATCTCCCGGAGCATCTTCATGCTCTATTATAAACAGGTCGTTATCGCTGAAGCCGAGTGCTCCGCCGGTTGCGCGGCGCATCCATTCATCAGCCTTTGCGATAAAATCATTTCTGTTCATAAATAACCATTGCCTTTCTTGCTGCATAAGTACATTTGCTTGCGGCACTTCCTGCAACAGCAGCCAAGAAGAAACATATTTTGCCGCATATATTTTCATCTGAGCAGACGAGAACAAGTTAAACTTTTCGCCGGCCAAATCTAAAAAAGGGCACGCACAAGCGTGCCCCCGCATATCGAAAAAGGGTGTTAAAAGTTGCCGATATGCATATAGCCTCTATGCTATATACACTTACTATATCATAACAAATTATTCATTTCAGCAGAAATGCAAAAACACTGCAATTTTGATACAAAAAAACATCAGTTTTTCACTTGCATGGCAAATATAATTTAAATGGCAAGTTTTATGAAATACACAGACTTTAAAGCTAAAATCTCAAACCAAAGCAGCCTCAAATTCGGCTCAATTATATTTGTTAAACAGAATAGTGAATGAAAAGCTGCCTTCCGTTTCATCATAATGCCATTCACATATGCCATTATATTTTTTTGCGGTTTTCCTTATGCTCTTTGTGCCGTAACCGTGCACAGAGGCATCATTTTTTGTTGTTTTAAGCATGTTCCCTTTTGCCTCAGGCGCAACGGCGCAGCTGTTTACAACCCTAAGCACAACAAAACTTTTTTCGTTTTTAACAGAAAGATTTATATATGCATTTTTAGAATTTTTTGCGGCCTCAACAGCATTATCAAGCAGGTTTGAAAGCATTGCAACCAAATCATCATCAATAATAAAGGCAAGATTTGATTCTCTTACATCCGCATCAAAAGCAATCCCGCTTTGAGCGCAAACAAAATCATATTTGCTTAAAATCAAATCAAACATTTTATTGCTTGTTTTACCGATATATCTGTATTCATCAAGATTAGATTGCACCCTTGAGAGATAGCTTTTTATTTCATCCGTGCTGCTCATGGAATTTATTGCAGAGAAATGGTGGCGCATATCATGCACCAAAATCCTTTGCTCTTCATTCTTTTTTTCAAGCAATTCATAAAAGGTTTTATTTATCTCGTTACGCTGCTGCTCTGCCTGCAAAATGGCAAGCTCCGCTTCTTGCTTTTGAATAATGTTGTTATAAATAAATATAAAACAGCAAAACACAAGCGATGCGCAGCTTACTATTGCAAAAATAAAATTAAGCGTTTTTGAAAAATTATATTTTGTTGAGGCATAAAGGAAAACGGTAAGCGTTACTGTAACTATTATAGGATACAAAAACAGCACAAATTGGCGCTTGCGGTTATTTTCCGAAATATTTTTAAGGCAAAATAAAGTTGAAACAACCTTGCAAACAATAAGATACAAAATCTTGCTTATTGTGCCTATAATAAAAAGCGCCGCAAAATTGCTTTTATATGCATCAATCGGAATTTTTAAGAGCGCAGATATGCCTGCCTCCGAAACAAGTTCCGTTAAAAACATAACGGCAAGCAAGAACGACGAATGAAAAACGCTGCTTTTAAGCGAAATTTCAAAGCAAACCGAGCCAAAAATCAAATTTGCCGCAAAGAATGCGATATCATTAACAACATTTAAGTTATTGTCCAATATATTTACAGCAAATGCAGCAAGATAAAGGCCCGATAAAATTGCAATTGCGGCCGGCAAGCTTCTTTTAAGCTTAAAATTATCATAGTAATAAACAAACGCTATAAGCGCCTCAAATAAATAAACCGCAAAAAAGAATATTTGCATATGCATAAAAGCCCTTTCTGCCGCAAAGGCAATTAAAACGGCGCCTCACTTACCTTAAGCTTGGCATTTTATTTTGTCATTCGCCGATAAGCATTAAAAAGCTGCGCTTGAATTCAGCTCTTTTTGAATATGCAATCGGCACCGAATATTTATCATAAAGCGTGATTCTGTCTTTACTGTAATAAGTGATATAATTTGTGTTTACTATAAAGCTGTTGTGTGGAATTCTGAAATATGATTTATTGAGCCTTTGGCGCCAGGTTTTAATACTGTCGTTAGAATCATATTCGCCGTTTTTTGTTGTAACTTTAACTTTTCTGTTTTTTATTTCAACAAAAATTATATCACGGCAACGAACGGCAACAACGCCTTGAGATTTATCCTTTAAATAGAATTTTATTTCTGTGTTATCAACCCTTGAAACAGCTTTTTTCAGCCCCTTATAGAATCTTTCGCTGTTTATGGGCTTGCCAAAAAATCTTGCAACTCCAAGATCCATTGCATCATCCAAATAATGGTTGTAAGCAGTTATGTAAATCAAAACCATATCGGGATTTTTTGCCAGCAGCTGCCTGCCGAGGCGAATACCGTCTATCTGCGGCATTTCAATATCAAGAAATGCAATATCAAAATCATGTTCGCAGTTTAAAAGATCATTCCCGTTTTGGCTTTTAAAAAGATTAAATGTCAGCCCGTTTTCCGCAAAATACTGGCTTATATGCCGCTCAACATCATCAATATATTCCAAATCATCGTCACAAATTGCAATATTTATCATACAAGCCGCCTCCTATAAACAACAAAAATAACAAAATGCCGCAAACATACTTATAGTTTACAGCATTTTTATCTGTGTTGCAAATAATTTTATTTAATTGAGCCGCCGTTTTTAGCAGCGCATATTTTAACAAGCTCTTTGATAACCTCTTTGTCTTTTTCCGAGCAGAGCTTCAGATTATCGCAAATATTGGAATTTACATCATTTTTAAAATTGCCGAGCAGAAAATAATCCGGCGTTACGCCGAGAGCATTGCATAAATCCGAAAGCGTTTCAAGAGTTACATGGCGCCTTGCATTTTCTATATTAGACAAATATTTTGCGGAAACGCCGATCTTTTCCGCCAAACCCTTTTGGCTTATTTTAAGCTTTCTGCGCCGTTCGCCTATACGAAAACCGATTTCTTTGTGGTTAATTTCCATTTGCATCACCTTAATAAATTCATCAATGGGAAATTTGCTTATAATATGATAAAAAGGCTACATAATGCAAAAAGCCGAGTCAATATAACAAATTGGCAGAAAGTGCATCAATTTGATTGCTTTTGTGCTTTTGCGCAGCTTTAAATATGTATTTTTGCAAAAGCGTTGAAATGAGATGTTTTGTTTGCTATCATTTTAATGTGTTAAAAACACGGGAAGGAGGCGTGAACCAATATGAAGAAATTCACAAAAGCGGTTCTTGATAAAGCAGTAAGCAGTGCTCTTAAAACAAGCGCAAACAGCACCACATGCTCAAACATTTATCAACCGAAAGCACCTGCCGCTCTTAAAAAATTCAGCAGAGTGGAAAATGATAAATAATTTGGCGCTTAAAGTAACCGAAAAAATGCTCAAAAACGGCAGCATTTCAGATGAGGAAAGGGAGCTTTACATATACGGCCTGTTTATGATTATATCACAGGCAATGTTTTTTGCCCTTTCATGCGTTTTTGGGCTGCTTTTCGGTTGTTTTGCGGAAAGTATTATTTTTTATGTTTCATTTGCGGCAATCAGAAAATTTGCCGGCGGTTATCATGCTTCAACCGAGGCAAGATGCGAAATATCATCTTCACTTTCTCTTTTGGCATGCACGGCGGTTATCAAATTTTCAAAAATGTTTGATTTTAAAACAGTGTTGCTTTGCGGAGCTGTTTTATGCACAGTGCTTATTTTTGTTTTTTGCCCGCTGGACACACCGGAAAAGCCGCTTGACGAAAAAGAATTTAAATATTTTCGCAAAATCTCACGCATTATATTGCTTGCAATTTGCATTGCGATTGCAGCCGGATTTGCATTCAAATTGAATTTTTTGTTTGCACCGTGTTGCACCGCCCTTATTTTAGAGGGCGTGCTTATAACTGCAGGCAAGGCTCAAAAGGTGCTTCGCCAAAGGAAAGAGCAAATCACTTAAATTTAAAAAGATTTATAAAAATCCTCCCGATATAACTACCTGTCGGGAGGTTTTTTTGTTGGTAAGCTTTATTATTGCGAAAATTCTGCAAATTTAAAACGATTAAATCGCATATAAAAAAACACCCAACGGCATACCATATGCTTTTAACCGCCTTGCAAAGCCGGGACTTTGCATTTAATCCACGCTTGTAATTATTGAAAAAAGATGCTTGATTCTTTCCACCCGATCGCTGAGATAAAGATAGCCGAAAAGAGCTTCAACGCCCGTTGCCGTGTGATATTGTGCATCTGTGGCGCTTTTAGGAGAATGACCCACCTTGGCATTTCTGCCCCTTTTAAACTGAGCCGTTTCCTCCTCTGTGAGAATATCTTTAATTTTGGCATATGCTTCTGTTTGCGCCTTTGCGCTGACATATTTAACACTTTCTCTGTGAAGCTCATTTACAGGCCTGTTTGCCTTGCAAACAAGTGCCTCACGAACAAGAATTTCATATACACAATCGCCCACAAAAGCAAGATTAAGCGGGCTTAATTGCTTTGGTTGAATTTCGGTGTCATTAAACCTCATATTTTCACCTCACAGTAATTTATAATATCAAAAATTGCAGCCCAATTCAATACGCAATGCCCATTTACCTTTGATTTTTGATGACAAAGCAGTTTAATCGAACTGCTTTTGTTCGCTGAGTATTAACAAAAAACTGCCAACACTTGCGTATTGGCAGTTTTTTTAACAGTGTAACGGGCACGCTCGGAAAACTCACACCGCATTCTTCTTAATAAAGTGTGCCGTTTCCGCTGCCGCATTTTTATTTACCTTTTTTATTTTTAAATATTTCCGTTAAAACACCGTTGGGATCCTTTGCCAAAAGCGCAAAAAGCCAAATTACAAGCCCCAAAACAACCGCTGCCAAACCAAGAAATGCATCATTGAGCATGTCTGCCGCCTCAGGTGTGAAATAATCCGCACCCAATTCGGCATATTCATAAATCGTATCCACAAACCACATTATGGAAGCGCCCCAATACATATAACAAAGCCATGAGAGCCTGAGCTCGTTGCGCTTGTTATTAAAATACCAAACGAGCGTTGCCGCAACAGCCGCTGCAATTGTTATTAACAAAGTCATTTATTCTTTAATCCTTTCGGCTTTTTCCGTTTTAATCTCTTTGAACTTGCCGGCAACAATCATTATGCCCCAAACTGCCGTTACGGCAACAGTCATAGTTACGCCTACGGTTGCCATTTCATGCAGCATTTCCGCCGCATCCTGCGGATTTGATGCCGCCGTTAAAAACGGAAAATACGGCACAACCTCACCATGCCAAAAATGCTCAAACGCAAGCAAAACGGTGCCGCCCCAAAGCAAATTTCTGAGCCAAGAAAGCTTTTTGGAAAAAGGAAGCTTATGAGAATCCTCTTCAATTTCTGTGTGCTTAACAGCACCTTTCGGCAAGCTGTATTTATTTTTTTCCCTTTTTTCTGATATTTTCACAGCTGCGGAAACTATGATTGCCTCTGCTGCGGGAACAAGAAAACATGCCATAACAAAATCCTCCTTAAAATAATGCCGAGCAATTAAAACGCACGGCTCAAGCAATGTATATTCGTTTATATATTAACTGAATGACAAATGATTGTCAATGTTAAAAATGATAAAAAAACTGAATATCGTAACAAAAAATTCATACAATTATTTACAAATCTAACAAAATTGTAAAGTCCGTTAACATCATATTGACAATTTATTCACACACATTGTAGAATGGAAGACGATAAAACAATTATGGAGAAGTGCGAAATGGATGAAGTAAAAATTCTTGAAATTAAGCAAAGCGTATTTAAAAACAACGATGACGAGGCCGCTGCGCTTCGCAAAAGCTTAAAGGAAAGAGGGGTGTTTTTGCTGAATTTGATGTCCTCCCCCGGATCAGGCAAAACCACCACTTTAAAAGCCACAATAGGAAAGCTGAAAGACAAGGTTAAAATCGGCGTTATGGAGGCTGATATAGACAGTGATGTTGACGCAAAGAAAATTGCCGAAACGGGAGTTAAATCAATTCAGCTGCACACAGGCGGAATGTGCCACCTTGATGCGGAAATGACACGGCAGGGCCTTGAAGGGCTTAACACAGACGATGTTGAGCTTGCAATTCTTGAAAATGTGGGCAACCTTGTGTGCCCGGCGGAATTTGACACGGGAGCAGTTAAAAATGCCATGATTCTTTCCGTGCCGGAGGGCGACGACAAGCCGCTTAAATATCCCCTTATGTTTTCAATTTGCGATGTTGTGCTTATAAATAAAATCGATGTGCTGCCGTATTTTGATTTTGATGTTGAAAAATGCAAAGAATATGTTAAGAAAAGAAACCCCAATGCAAAGGTTTTTCTTATCTGCGCAAAAACCGGCGAAGGAATAGACGAATGGGCAAATTGGTTGCTTAACGAAGTACATGATTGGCAAAAATAAAGCTTAAACGAGGGAGAATTGATTATGTACGAATACAAATTCGATAAAATTAAGCCTAACGGCAAAACATACCCGAGTGCGGAGCGTGTGATGCATTATTATGAAAATCACAGCAACGAACCGCCGAGGGAGCTTATCATAAAGCTTGGCACAAAGATTACGGACCGTGTGCTTTATAAATTACCGTGGTTGCCGAAGGTTGGCGAAAAGATGACGGTTAATGACCCCGAATATTGGGGACTTGCCGCCATGGTAACAGATGAGATGGCAGAGGTTGCACTTAAAATGAAAGTGCACAAGGGCATGACCATGCCGCAAATGATTAAGGCAACGGGCAAAGACGAAGCTTATCTTGCAACAATTCTTGATGATATGGCGCAAATCGGCCTGATTGAATATAATTGGGAAAATCCCCGGCACGAAAAGCAATATGTGCTTCCAATGTTTGTGCCCGGCAGTGCCGAATTTTTTAATATGAAATGGGAAAACATCTGCGAGCATCCCGAAGTTGCAAGCTTTTTTGAAAGAATGACTCAGCTTCCGCTTGAAAAGATAACGCCCATGGTACCTCCCGGAGGCGCCGGAATAGGAATGCATGTTATTCCCGTTGAAAAAGCCATAGACATGGAAAACAAATCCGTGCCTATTGAGCACATTTCCCACTGGCTTGATAAATATGACGGCAAATATGCAGCAGGCCCATGCTCTTGCCGTTATTCAAGGGCTGTTTTGGGAGAGGGCTGTGCAGACGATCCCGAAGACTGGTGCATCGGTGTCGGCGACATGGCAGATTACCTTGTTGAAACAAACAAGGGGCACTATATCACCCGTGAGCAGGTTATGGAAATTTTGCAAAGAGCAGAAGACAACGGCTTTGTGCACCAAATAACCAACATAGACGGCGAAAACAAAATTTTTGCAATTTGCAACTGCCAAGTAAAGGTTTGCAATGCGCTGCGCACATCGCAGCTTTTCAACACACCGAATATGAGCCGCTCCGCTTATGTGGCAAGAGTTGAGGCAAAGGATTGCGTTGCCTGCGGCAGATGCGTTGAATATTGCCCGGCAGGCGCCGTTAAGCTTGGCCAAAAGCTTTGTAAAAAAGACGGCTCAGAGGTAACTTATCCCAAGCAAGAGCTTCCGGATGCCGTTAAATGGGGCAAAGAAAAATGGAGCCCTGATTACAGAGATAAAAACAGAATCAATTGCTACGACACGGGAACAGCACCGTGCAAAACAGCTTGCCCGGCGCACATAGCCGTTCAGGGCTATCTTAAGATGGCGGCACAGGGCAGATACACAGATGCGCTTGCCCTTATAAAAAAGGAAAACCCCTTCCCTGCCGTTTGCGGCCGAGTTTGCAACAGGCGCTGTGAAGATGCATGCACAAGAGGCACAATTGACGAGGCCGTTGCAATTGACGAGGTTAAGCGTTTTATAGCACAACAGGATCTTGATTCTGCAACAAGATATATCCCTAAAAAAGTTATTCCCTCAAACAGAGGAGAATTCAACAACAAAATCGCAATAATAGGCGGCGGCCCCGCAGGACTTTCATGCGCATATTATCTTGCGGTAACCGGTTACAGACCCACCGTTTTTGAAAAGAACGAAAAACCCGGCGGTATGCTTACATACGGAATTCCGTCTTACAAGCTTGAGAAAGATGTTGTTGAAGCGGAAATAGATGTTATCCGTGCGCTCGGAGTTGAAATTAAATGCGGAGTTGAAATCGGCAAGGATATAACACTTGACGAGCTTCGAGCTCAAGGCTATGAAGCATTTTACATTGCAATAGGTTGCCAAGGAAGCCGCAAAGCAGGTGTTGCGGGCGAGGATGCCGAGGGCGTTATGAGCGCTGTTGATATTCTGCACAAAATAGCCGAAAACCACGAACTTGATCTTTCAGGCAGAAAAACAGTTGTTATCGGCGGCGGCAATGTTGCTGTTGATGTTGCCAGATCATCTAAGCGCTGCGGTGCCGATATTTTGGGAATGTATTGCCTTGAAAGCAGAAGCGAAATGCCCGCATCCGATGAAGAAATTTTTGAAACCGAGGATGAGGGCATAACCATAAACAACGGATGGGGATTAAAAGAAATTCTTACAGACTGCGGAAAGGTTTGCGGAGTTGTGCTGAAAAAATGCATTGCGGTTAAAGACGAAAACGGCAGATTTAATCCTCAATACAACGAAAACGAAACCAAGCAAATTGCCTGCGACGATGTTTACCTTTCAATAGGTCAAAGCATTGTTTGGGGAAATATGCTTAAAAACGAAAATGTTGAGCTTGGCAGAGGAAACGGCCCCGTTGCCGATTCGCTTACCTACCAAACCGCACAGGAAGACATTTTCGTTGGCGGCGATGTTTACACCGGCCCCAAATTTGCAATTGATGCCATTGCGGCAGGCAAGGAGGGTGCAGAATCAATTCACCGCTTTGTTCATTACAATGCAAGCCTTACCATCGGCAGAAACAGGCGTGATTTTATTGAACTTGATAAAAGCGATATTAAAATTGAAAGCTATGATAATTCTTCACGCCAAATTCCGGGCACAGACGGCAGCATAGACCGCAAAAATTCCTTCAGAGATGCGCATAAGCCGCTTACCGAAGAACAGATTAAAATTGAAACGGCTCGCTGCCTTGGCTGCGGTGCTTCGGTTGTTGATGAAAACAAATGCATCGGCTGCGGAATATGCACCACGAAGTGCGAATTTGATGCCATTAAGCTTCACCGTGATCACCCGGAATGCAGCACAATGGTTAATTCGGACGATAAAATGAAGGCTATCCTGCCTTATATGATCAAAAGAAACATAAAGATAAAGCGTGCCGGCAAGGATAAATAAAATGCACGAATTAGGAATAGTTTTTCATATTATTAAAAGCATTGAAGGCGTTGCCGCAGAAAACCGGCTTAAAAAGGTAAATGCAGTTACAATAGAACTCGGCGAGGTTTCGGGTGTGCTGCACAATTATCTTGACGATTGCTGGAATTGGGCATGCGCAAAAAATGAATTGATGAGCGGCGCAAAGCTTAACATTGAGGTTATACCTGCCGTTACTTTTTGCGAGGATTGCAAAGGCACCTACGAAACGGTAAAGCACGGCAAGATTTGCCCGCTTTGCGGCTCTGAAAGCACTTACCTCGTTTCCGGAAATGAAATAAACATAAAGGAAATTGAGGCAGTTTAGCAAGCTAAGGCTCACTTTTTGAACCTAAAATATATTTTATTATTATAGGAGAGGAAATTATGTTGTTCCAAATCTATGGCGAGCATTCACTTTATCAGCTTCTTGGCTGGGTGCTTGTTTTCGTCGGGCTCATTGTTCTCAATGAGATCGCACGCCGCTCAAAGGCGGGCGGAATAGCTTTGTTCTTTGCGCTGCCGGCAGCACTTTCGGTTTACTTTATAGTTGTGGCCGTGGCTGCCAAAAACGGAGCAGAATGGGCTATAAACAACCAAACGCATCTTTATATGAACGGTTGGTTTCACTATGCAAAGCTTTATGCCGCAACAGCGGGATGCATAGGCTTTATGATGCTTAAATACAAATGGAGCATCGGAAAAAAAGATTGGTTTAAGGTTTTTCCGTTTGTTATTGTTGCAATAACAACTCTGATTATCTCCAAAAAGCCCGGAAATACGGGCATTTCACGGGATATAAGAACTGAATTTACTACCGATTTACTACTTTCGGATTGAGCTTTGACACGCTTCCGCTTCCCGTGAAGCCCACCGCCCAAATAGTGACACATCGAAAATTGAACACGACACCGCAGACAGCGGCGTTCTCTTTTCCCCTTTGGGGAGATCAGGACGCCGCTTTTTTGCGCCCAAAACCAGAAAGGAGGCGACCGCCTATGTACTTTACTTCCGGCAGCGACCGGGCCTTTGAACAGCTCATGCAGACGAGGCCGGGCGCAGATCATTTTGACAGCGGCGAGGCCGGAGCGCCGGAGGACTGCGACACCTGCCGTTTCTACCGCCCGCACTGGAAGTATCAGTTTTGTGTGTATGAGGAATGTCCCTACCAGCCGGGCAAGCGCACCGCCCTTGACGGCGCGGTGAAATTTCAAGTGAAAGGAGTGGACGACGAGATGGCAGTTTTTCGAGTGGAGAAAAACCGGGGCTACACGGTGATGTCCAACCACCATCTGCGGAACAAGGATTTGTCCCTGAAAGCCAAGGGCCTGCTGTCGCAAATGCTGTCCTTGCCGGAGGATTGGGACTTTACGCTGAAAGGCTTGTCCCTTATCAACCGGGAGCAGATCGACGCGATCCGGGCAGCGGTTAAGGAGCTGGAACAGGCGGGCTATATCGTGCGTTCCCGTGAGCGTGACAGCCAAGGCCGCCTGCGCGGGGCGGATTACATCATTTACGAACAGCCCCAGCCTGTGCCGGATTTACCTACATTGGAAAATCCAACATTGGATAATCCAACGCAGGAAAACCCTACGCAGGAAAAACCAACGCAATTAAATAAAGATAGATCAAGTAAAGAGAAATCAATTACGGATGGATCAAATACCGATTCCATTCCTATCCTTTCCCCTCCCTCTCCTTTAGGGGACGAAGCGGCTGTGCCGCCGGAACGGAAAGGAACGGGAGCGAAATCACAGAGCGCCGTAGAGATTTATCGGGAGATCATCAAGGACAACATCGAGTATGAACACCTTTGCCAGTACGCCAAGGGGATTGACCGGGATATGCTGGACGAGATCGTGGACTTGCTGGTAGAAACCGTATGCAGCGCCCGAAAGACCATCCGCATTGCCGGGGACGATTACCCCGCCGAGCTGGTGAAATCCAAGCTGATGAAGCTGAACAGTTCTCACATTGAGTTTGTCTTTGACTGTATCAGCAAAAACACCACGGAAATACGGAACATCAAAAAATACCTGCTGGCGGTTCTGTTCAACGCCCCAAGCACCATCAACGGCTATTACACGGCGCTGGTGGCCCATGACATGAATACAGGCAGTTGGGGAACCCCGCAAAATCGGTGATTTTGTGGGGAGAGGAGGAACAGCGAAATGAGCGAGCTTTTCACGCTTGCGTGGAAACAAGCGATATGGAGCTTGTGACGACGAGAAAGGAGGCTGACCCTATGAAACAGGGTGCTTTGATTTTTGACGAGCAGACAGACCGCTACGACATCCGCTTTGACCTTGCGGACTATTACGGCGGCCTGCACTGCGGAGAAACTTTTGATGTGATGGTGGGCGGCAGATGGAGGCCGACCCGCATTGAGATGGCCGAGAACTGGTATCTGGTGGGAATCCATGCCGACGATCTCTCCGGCCTGCGGGTGCGGATTTAAGCCATCCGCCTGCCTGCTGACTTTCCAAAGGAGGGATAGCAGTTGCAGGAAGAAGTAGACCAGAAAACCATAGCGTTAGCGGTTAAGACGGGCAAGCTCACCGCCCAAGTGCTGCAAGCGGCCATCCGAAAATATCTGGCCGCCCGGCAGAAAGGGACGGGCAAGACCCGTCACGGACAGCAGAGCTTACGGCAGCTCAAAAAGGATGGTTCCGCCCTGTCCAACATTGAGATCACCGACGCCAACATTGGCTTATTTAAGCCCTGCGCCAAGAAATACGACATTGATTTTACCCTGCGGAAAGACCGCACTACCCATCCGCCCCGGTATATCGTGATCTTCAAATCCAAGCAGGCGGACAATCTGGAACAGGCGTTTAAGGAGTTTACAGCCAAGAAGCTCCAACAGCAGGAACGCCCCTCCATCCGAAAGACCCTTGCCGTACTGAAAGAAAAGGCAGCGGCCAGAAGCAGCCAGCAGGCCA
This sequence comes from uncultured Anaerotruncus sp., assembly GCA_900539775.1. Taxonomy (GTDB): domain Bacteria; phylum Bacillota; class Clostridia; order Oscillospirales; family Acutalibacteraceae; genus Eubacterium_R. The sequence goes on from UQDL01000009.1 coordinate 53,207, forward strand.
AGGAGAAAATCAAGGAAAGGGGGCTGTCACGATGAAGCCGGAAATGAAAAAGCTGATAATCGCCAACCTGCCCTACCTGCTGTTTGTTTACCTGTTCGGCAAGCTGGGACAGACCTACCGGCTGGCGGCTGGGGCGGACTTGCCGGAGAAGCTGCTGCACCTTGCGGACGGCTTTTCCCTTGCCTTTGAAAGCGCCGCCCCCAGCTTCCACCTGTTCGATCTGGCGGTGGGCGTGGCCGGTGCAGTGGCATTGCGGCTGATGGTGTACTGCAAGAGCAAGAACGCCAAGAAATACCGCCGGGGCGTCGAGTACGGCAGCGCCCGTTGGGGAGGCCCCAAAGATATAGCCCCGTACATCGACCCGGTGTTTGACAACAACATCCTCCTGACCCAGACGGAACGCCTCACCATGAACAACCGTCCCAAAGACCCCAAGACCGCCCGGAACAAAAATGTGCTGGTGATCGGTGGTTCCGGCAGCGGCAAGACCCGGTTCTTTGTGAAGCCCAACCTCATGCAGTGCGTGTCCAAGGACTACCCGACCTCATTCGTGATTACTGACCCGAAAGGAAGTCTGATTGGCGAAGTGGGTCAGCTCCTTGTGCGGTGCGGTTACCGGGTAAAAGTGCTGAATACCATTAACTTTTCCAAGAGTATGCGCTACAACCCGTTTCGCTACATCCATTCGGAAAAGGACATTTTGAAGCTGGTAAACACGCTGATCTGCAACACCAAGGGCGAGGGCGAAAAGAGCGCCGAGGATTTTTGGATCAAATCGGAACGCCTACTGTATTCGGCCCTCATTGGCTATATCTGGTACGAAGCGCCGGACGATGAAATGAATTTCACCACGCTGCTTGAAATGATAAATGCCAGTGAAGCCCGCGAGGACGACCCGGAATTTCAATCCCCGGTAGACCAGATGTTTGAACGGCTGGAAGAAAAAGACCCGGAACATTTTGCGGTGCGCCAGTACCGTAAATTCCTGCTGTCGGCGGGCAAGACCCGCAGCTCCATCTTGATAAGCTGCGGAGCCAGATTAGCGCCCTTTGACATCCGGGAGGTGCGGGAGCTGATGGAGGACGACGAACTGGAACTTGACACCATCGGGGACAAAAAAACAGCCCTGTTTCTGATTATGTCGGACACGGACACGACCTTTAATTTCATTCTGGCAATGGTGCAAAGCCAGCTTATCAACCTTTTGTGCGACCGGGCCGATGACAAATACGGCGGGCGGCTGCCCGTCCATGTGCGGCTGATTCTGGACGAGTTCGCCAACATCGGCCAGATTCCAAACTTTGATAAGCTGATCGCCACTATCCGAAGCCGGGAAATCTCGGCTTCTATTATTTTACAGAGCCAGTCGCAGCTAAAGGCTATTTACAAGGACGCGGCGGAAATCATTTCCGACAACTGCGACTGTACGCTGTTCCTTAGTGGCAGGGGCAAAAACGCCAAGGAAATCGCGGAGGTGCTGGGCAAGGAAACCATTGACAGCTACAACCAGAGCGAGAACCGGGGCGCGCAGACCTCCCACGGACTGAACTACCAAAAACTCGGAAAGGAGCTGATGAGCCAAGACGAAATTGCAACGATGGACGGAGGCAAGTGTATTTTGCAGGTGCGCGGCGTGAGGCCGTTTTTCAGTGAGAAATACGACATCACCCGCCACCCCCGCTATCAATACCTCTCGGACGCTGACAAAAAGAATACCTTTGATGTGGACAGCTACCTGTCGTCCCTGCGCCGGAAAAAGCGGCGCGTGATAACGGAGGACGAACCCTTTGACCTCTACGACATTGAGCTGTCGGAGGAAGATTTTGCCGCGGAATAAAGCGGCCACAAAGAAAGGAGCGTGACCGATGGGACACTCGGACGAATGGACATTTGCGGATTATTTCAAGTATGAGAAAGAAATCTACCGGGCGATCATTTCCGCTGCGGTGCTGTGCCAGTGGATCGCGGAACATGATACCCCGCCCACGGACGGGGAAGCCGAAGAACTTGCAAGGGAAATAGACCGCAGACTGTGTGAAGCATGGGGCGAGATTTTTTCGCTGGCTGTGCTGGAATGGCGGGACGGCCAGTAACTCCGGGCCGTCTGCGGATTGTGAGGCTGCCGCTGTGAACGGCGGCTTTTTTTGCACCCAAACACCATCACAATCTGAATTTATGGAGGTATATTTATGGAATTTTTCAATAGTGCAGTTGATACTTTGCAGACCATCGTTGTGGGCCTCGGCGGGGCGCTTTGCGTATGGGGCGGCGTCAATCTTTTGGAGGGATACGGGGCGGACAACCCGGCAAGCAATGCTCATGTACGGTAAGGAAGCAAGCAACCGAAAACAAGAGATAGACCGCCAG
>UQDL01000010.1 GCA_900539775.1 uncultured Anaerotruncus sp.
TATAATTATCAAAATCATATCCTGCATATGTTTTTCCGTTTACCTGCACATCGGTTGTAACACCAATTCCCTTAACGGCAGTTCTTACAGCTTCAACATTATAAGCATCAGCATTAAGACCTGCAACCTTAGAAACATTTGCATCATAAACGCTTGAATCTGCAACACCCTTCTTGAATGCTGCCAAAGCATTTACAATTGCATTTTTCTGATTATCAATAAGGCTCTGCTGTGAATCCGGAACGCTCTTTTGCTTTTCTGCAGTGTAATTATAGAAATCAATTGCAGAGATTGCAGTGTTAAGAGCATTAAGAGCTGCAGCAGAATATTTCACATTACCGTTTGCTGCATCTGCAAGAGCTGTTTCAAGTTCTGCCTTAGCAGAGTTGAATTCTGCCCAATTAGCCTGCGTATAAAGAAGCTGACCGCAGACATCGCACTTACTGTCGCCGTTTGCATCGGTACAATTTACGATTTCATCAACATCGCCGCGTTCGCAGTAACGATGATGTGTTGCACCGTCTTTATTTGAATCATTGTGAATAAGATGGCCGAGTGCCTGAATTTCAACATTGATTTCGTTGCCGCAAACAGAACAAATTCTGTGATCACGACCTGCTGTTGTGCAAGTTGCTTCAAGATTGTCTGCCTGAACAATATAGTTATGAGAGCCTTCTGCAGTGTTGAAGGTAAGGCCGTTCATAGCATTATCAAGATTATCTTTTCTTGCTTGACATTCTGCAAGAATTTGATCATTGCTCATTGTAGCATAATCAAGATCTGCCTTAGCTGCCGAATAAGCAGCAACATAAGCTGCCCAGCTTTCGGGTGTGTAGCAATTGAAAGCATTTGACTGTGCTGCAGTTGCAATAGCATCGGCTCTTGCAAGAGATTCATAAAGATCTGAAATATCAAGAACAGTTACGGTTTGCTTAGCATCACTGTTCATACGGTTGAATGTTTCGAAATTGCTTCCGATACCCGTATATGCCTGCCAACCTTCTGCAAGGTCGGGAGTTACGAACTGAGCGGATTTGATGCCGCCGAGGTCATTAACCTGAACGGTTGTGGTGCCGTAAATAACACCGTCTGAGCTTGCTTCAAGCTTAAGGCTGTTTTTATCCATCTCATACTTATCCTGCTTAGCTCTCATAAGAAGAGAATGATAAGTATAAGTGCTGTCTACATTATTCATAGCGATACCGCCGTCACGCCATTTTACGGACATTACACCGTAATCATAAGCGGGAGCTGTATCTTGGCCGTAATCGCCGAAGCCGAGAACAAACCACTGAATCGGACGGTTTTTAGCCCAGTTATAATAATCGTTTCTTACGCTGAGATCATACTCTGTGTTGAACGAAGTTGAGCCGGTAACAGTTTTGAAATAGGTGATTGATGTTATCTGGCCGTTAAGATAGCTGTGAACATTATTCTTATCAACACCGCCTGTGTTGCCTGTTGTTCTGTTTACGACTGTGCCGTTTTTAATTGCAGCAAAGCCATTGAGCTGCAAATTATCAAACGCATCATAAGCATTTTTAAGTTGAGCGGTGTATTGGCCGATTATATCGGCTTCTGTTGTGAAAGTAAGATTGGGAAGAGTGTTAACAAACGCAGTTGTTGTTGCCAACACATCTGCAGCCGAAGTATAGTCCTTATACATAGCGGAATCAAATGCCGAAGTATAAGTTATCATATCTTTATATGAATTGTAGCCGCCATGAACGAACACCTTAGTGTCTGAAGATATTCTGAGCCCTTCCCAAGCAGATTTAACACTTGCAAGGGTGGCATTATAGATTGCCAAATTCTCTTCGTTTTCAACAAGTGTGATACCAAGAGTGTAGTCGCCTTCATTATAAAGCTTAAGAGCTTCTGTTACTGCGCTTGAAAGTGCCTGCCAAGTTTCGGCAGTGTAATAAGCCTCTGTTAAGAAGGTGTAATCACTGAGATACTTTTTAAGAGCAGTATCATTAACCATTTTTTCATTTGTTACAAGATGGATTTTTCTGAGGTTATCGGCAACACGCTTACCGTTAGTGTCAAGCATAGTTGTGCTAAGCTGAATTGCACCGACGCTCTTATTATCGAAGAGCTCTGCAGCATTTTTATAAATTGTAACAAACTGATTCCAAGATTTTGTTGTGTATTTACCGTCTGCATTACCTGCATTATAAAGCGCAGTATACTGAACAAAAAGCTTTGCGGCATTTACATATTCTTTAACATCGAATGTTGCAGCACCGCCCAAACCGGTGATATTACCTTTAAGGTTAGTGGTAATATTTCCAAGCGAAGCAGAAAGATTAGAAACCTCTTGTGTGAGGTTTGTGCCTGTGATTGCCGCCTGAGGATTAAGGCTTGTTGCCGAATCGATATTTGCAAGTGTGCCTTTAACTACAGACGGAGAATAAGTGAGCAATGTTGCAAAAGGAATCTTCTCAAGCTGAGTAAGAACACTCTTATAGTTTAAAACATATGTTGTTGGGATATTTTCCTTATCGGTGTTTTTACTTGTGTCTATAGTATCGGTTCTGTTTGCTTGATTGCTTTCACTGTCACTGTATACCTGGAATGAAAGGCCGTCATACTGCTTTACAGAATCACTGCCAAAGGTTGATTCGTCACCGGCCCAATAAAGGGTGTTTGAATACCAAAACTTATCCTTTTTCTGAGAAGGTGTGCCGGCAACATCGGGGCGATATTCCATAAACGAAGTGTTTTCGGTTACATAACCCGGATCATCCGCATTGCTGTTACCGTGCCAATTATGACGAAGTTCGAAAGGAGCGGTGTTTACAGATACGCTTCTTACTCTTTCGTTGCTACTTATCCAGTTAGAAGAGGACTTTCTTGTGCGAACGGAAATAACGAATGAAGGAGTTTCGCCATCGTAAAGAAGAACTGCTTTACCGTATCTGATACCTGCTGTTACCCAAGTGTTGCCGGATACGCAAACGCCGTCGCCCTTACCGTTGATTTCTTGGAAAGGCATGCCCTGAATACCGCCATAGTAGAGAACATTATTAAATTCATCTCCACCGGTGAGGTTGGCAGTGGTTTTGCCTGCATCGATTTGATTATAAGTTGACTTAAACGGAGTCCACACAGTCATCTTATCCATTTCGGTTTTAAGATTTGTGTATGCCGTGTCTATGTCGGGAAGGCTGCCAAGCTCTGCGCCTGCTTCTGTGCAGACATAAGTTCTGTAAGCCTGATCCCAAGCGGCATATGACTTTTCAAGATTTGTGTAGATACTCTTAGAAGTGCAGCTTGATACTCTGCTTTCAAACTGCTGAATCAAAGAATAAAGATCATCGGCGGTATGAGTGCTTGCAAGAGAAGTGAACGGCATTGCCGCAAAAGTTGAGAGCACCATAACCGCTGCCAAAAAGACTGCTAAAAGCCTTTTTGATTTCTTAGTTTTCATAAAATTTCCTCCTTAAAAACTGCCATTGCGAAAGGAGCGCCGTTGCTTGCAGGCACTGACCGTTACCCGATGCCAAGCAATAAATAGATTCGCAAAGGCACTTTGCAAACGGGGACACTTTCCCGTTTATAAATCTTCAAACTAATTCTATCATAAAGACACGAGTTCGTCAACATAATTATTTAAAAAAACCTGTCTTTTTATTTACATTTTGTTTACAAATGACGAAAATAAATTTAGTATCTGATTTTATATGACACAACGGAAAAACTGTAGTATTCATACATATATTATTTTCATATATATTACATTGAAATACATTTTTAACCTCAGAAGCTGTGAGTTAAAAACAAATTACGGAAACATAGGTACTCTGCCCTGTTTACATGCAAGAATTTAAAACAACTATGCAAGCGCAAAATAAGCAATAACTGCTGCACCAAGTGCGATTCTATACCACCCAAATGCGGTGAAATCATGCTTTTTGATATAGTTCATTAAAAACTTAATGGCAAAAACAGAAACTGCAAAAGCAGAAACAAGGCCAACCATAAGCACAGAGATTTCAAAAGCCGAAAAAGACATTCCGAATTTAACAAGTTTCAAAGCGCTTGCGCCGAACATTACAGGAACAGCAAGGAAAAATGTATATTCCGCAGCCGCTGCTCTTGAAACACCAAGAAGCAAAGCGCCGACGATTGTTGCCCCGCTTCTTGAAGTGCCCGGAAAGACTGCCGCAATGAGCTGAAAAACGCCGATTAAAAGCGCCGTTTTATAAGAAAAATCATTTATAGAATTTATTTTAGGCTGTTTATTTTTATTTCCCTTTTCAACAACAATAAACACAACACCAAATATTATAAGCATTGCGGCAACGGTTTGCCAATTATAAAAAAGAGCCTCAAGCTTATCATCAAAAAGCAAACCTACAATAGCGGCAGGCAAACAGGAAACAATGATTTTAAGCCACATATTCAAAGTATCTTTCCTGAGCATAAGCTTTTTATTTTCAACCCAAAACGGCATAAGCTTTTTAAAATAGAGCACAACAACAGCCATAATGGCACCAAGCTGAATAACAACAAGAAACATACTTTTAAACTGAGCCGAAACATCCATTTTAACAAATTCATCAACAAGAATCATATGCCCTGTTGAGCTGATGGGAAGCCATTCCGTTATGCCTTCTACGATACCGAGCAGCAAGGCTTTCAACAATTCTATTATTTTCATAAACAAAAACCTCCAAATCAATTATCAAAAACAAAAATACATTAAGAATATGCAAAATGCGTTTGGTTAATAACAAATTTGGGTGAAATAGAATAAAAAAAGAGCAAAGGACAAGCCTTTGCTCTTATTGCAGCGATATTAAATTATTCGCCTTTCATTTCAACAAGCTTTGCCTTACCTTCATACGCAGCTTTTGAAAGAGAAATTGAATCGAAAATAGCCTTTTCTATATCATCGGGAGTGCAGCCGAGTTCTTTGCAATCATCTGTGGGAATGAAGAGATTCATATCCATAATATCTGCAAGACCTACGGGATCAATACCTGAATCAACATTGCGCTTTGCATAATCCTTGCGCATATGGAGACCGAAAAGCTGGAAGGTCCACTTCGGAACGCCTACGATTTTTCTATCCGGAATACCGTCCATTGCACGATAAACTATCTTGAGGAACTTTGACCAAGTGTAGTTGTAGCAAGAAATACCGTATGCACGGAATTTGCCTTCGCCCTTGCTTGCAGCAGCGTAAGCCTGTTCTGCAGCGCCAACCATTGATTCGCCAACCTGACGAACTGTGAGCATTGCAGTGCCGCCCTTTGAATAAAGAGTGCAAGGCATTTTTTCAAATCTTTGGAGCTGCTCGATAAGGATAACCCAAACCGGCTTACGGCCCGGCTGTGTGCCGAAGATGTAAGGAAGTTCAAGAACGCCAACCTGGAAATCGGGAGAAGAATACTTTTCGCATACATTCTCCTGATCAATACGGCTTTTGATATAAGGATGCTTTTCAGTGAGCTTCATATCGGGACGCTCTTTAGCAAGCCAAGAGAAATAAGAACCGCAAACAACAGCGCCCTTCATTCCTGCCTTTTTAGCAAGAGGCAGATATCTTTCAAGAGGAGCGATGTTATATTTATAATAATAATCATAAACAGGTGCGGGGAATTCAACTCTTTCGTCTACGCCTGTAGCGAACACGAACATATCATAACCCTTCATCATTTCAATCATTTCATCATCGGAAAGCTTATTCGCATCCTGGAAAACGATTTCCATTTCCTTTGGCAACGGAGCGCCTTCGGGAAGCGGAGGAAGAGCAAGAGTTTTAATTTCATTTCCGCGATCAACAAAGATCTGTGCAGCAGCAGAACCGAGAAGGCCTGTACCGCCAATCATAAGAACTTTCATTTTATGTACCCCCATAAAAATTTTTATAAAAAGTTTATAATTGATTATAGCCCCATAAGCCGACAAAGTCAACCGCACAAGGGCAAAAAAATAAAAATTTACACATTAAGGCAAGAATATTTTACCTTTTTTTACAAAAACGGTAAATCTCAAATAAAGGCCTGATATTCTTTGCCTTTTTAAAGCCGGCGGGAAACACCCACCGGCTGCCGTTGCTAAAGCAATTATTGAATTATATTATACGGGATGAACCTTATTTACGATATCATCATGCTTACCGTCCAAGCCATACTGCCTGTCTCTTCTTTTTTGGAAGAACTTTATTGCAACATCGCCAAACTGAGCATATGAAAGAACATCCTCTTCCTGCTCATAATATTCCTTAATTTCATCGCGGAATTTATCAAGCTCTGGCTTAAGAAGATCTGCCGGGCGGCAATCGATTATCTCTTCATCGCCGCAAATTTTCTTTCTGAATTCAGGATCAATATCACAAGGAGTTTTACCGTATTTACCTGCAACCATATCCTTAAATTCTTTTGTTATCATCTTATAGCGTTCGCCGAGAATAACATTGAATACGGACTGAGTGCCCACAATTTGCGATGTGGGGGTTACAAGCGGCGGATAACCGCTGTCTTTACGAACACGGGGAACCTCTGCAAGCACTTCGTCAAGCTTATCTTCTTTTCCGGCTTGTTTGAGCTGATTAAGAAGATTTGAAAGCATTCCGCCGGGAACCTGATAAAGCAAGGTGTTTGCATCAACGCCAAGCATTTTGGGATTGAGAAGACCCTCTTTAATATATTTTTCACGAAGCGGAGTGAAGAAATCACGAATTTCCGTAAGCGCTTTAAGATCAAGGCCCGTATCATACTCGGTGCCCTGAAGAGCGGCAACCATTGATTCCGTTGCCGGGTGAGATGTGCCCATTGCGAGCGGGCTGATAGCCGTGTCTATAACATCAACGCCGGCCTCAATGCCTTTGAGGTGAACCATTGATGCAAGGCCGGAAGTGTAGTGAGAATGAAGCTGAATAGGAATATTAACTGTTTCCTTAAGAGCCTTAACAAGATTATAAGTGCCGTAAGGAGTGAGCAAGCCTGCCATATCCTTAATGCAGATTGAATCTGCACCTGCATCCTCAAGCTGCTTTGCATAGTGGCAATAATAAGCCTCATCAAAAACAGGGCCTGTTGTGTAAGAAATAGCCGCCTGAACATGTCCGCCGTATTTCTTTGCCGCATTTATTGCGGTTTCCAAATTACGAACATCGTTAAGCGCATCAAATATACGAAGAATATCAATGCCGTTATCGATACTCTTTTTTACGAAATAATCAACAAGGTCGTCTGCATAATGGCGATAGCCAAGCATATTTTGACCTCTGAAAAGCATTTGGAGCTTTGTTTTGGGACATTTTCTGCGGATGAGGCGAAGCCTTTCCCAAGGATCTTCATCAAGAAAGCGGAGGCAGGAATCAAATGTTGCGCCGCCCCAACATTCAAGAGAGTGGTAGCCGATATCATCCATTTTTTCAAGGATACCCTCGAATTCATCCGTTCTCATACGAGTGGCAATCAAAGACTGATGCGCATCACGCAGAACGGTTTCGGTAACACCAATTTTTGCCATATTGACACCTCTTAATTCATTGTAATGATAACCTGGCCGGCTTCAACACTGTCGCCCTTTGAAACATTTACGGAAGAAACAGTGCCTGCCTGAGGAGCAACGATTTCGTTTTCCATTTTCATAGCCTCAAGAATGCAGATAACCTCTCCCGAACTTACGGAAGTGCCAACGCTTACCTTAACGTCAAGAATTGTGCCGGGCATAGGAGCATCAACCTTAACAGCGCCCTCAGAACCTGTTGCTGCCGGCTTAGCTGCCGGAGCAGGTGCTGCTGCAGGTGCGGGAGTCGCTGCCGGAGCAGGTGCTGCTGCCTGAACGGGAGCTGCCGCAGGAGCAGCGCCGTTTGCTTCATCAACTGTTACATCATAAGCTGTGCCGTTTACGGTGATTGTGTATCTTTTCATTTATATATCCTCCAATTATTTAACGGAATGTTTTCTGGGAATTGTGGTTTCCCTTTTACCTGCAAGCACATCAAGAGCCGCAATAACCTTATTTCTTGTTTCAGCCGGAACGAAAACATCATCAACGGCGCCGCAAGCCGCTGCAGTGAACGGTGAAGCCATATCAGATTCATATTCCTTTTCAAGCGCATCTCTGCTTTCGCCGTTTGCAAGGCGATCATTAAAGAGAAAAGCCACAGCCGCTTTTGTTGAAAGCGGAGAGATAACTGCCGTATCCCAAGCATAAACAAGGTCTGCATTAGAGCCTCTGCCTGCAAGAGCAATATAAGCCGCACCCACTGCTTGGCCGGTTATAACGGAAAGCTTGGGGCAAGTTGCCGAAGCATATGCCGTTGTAAGCTTTGTGGCCGCAACAAGCATTTGGTTTTCTTTTTCTTTGATTATGCCGGAAGCATTAACAAATGTTACAATCGGAATATTGAAAGCATCACAGAATTTAACGAAAGCCTCTGCCTTATAAGCACAGGCAGGGCAAAGGTTTGCGCCGTCAAAAGCGACAAATCCTGTTGTTGCACCCATTACCGAGCCGATTGCCGTTACGGCATTATCCGCATATGCGCTTTTAAGCTCTATAACGCTGCCGGAATCTGCGGTTGCAAAAACAATATCCCTTGCAGAAGCACCCGTATCAACAGCAACAGCGGAATCCTCAAAATCAAAAATGGGAGCACCGCTGAGATTGTTTGACGGAAGCATTGTGATGATATTTCTTACACTGTCTATTGCAGAAGCCATATCATCGGCAACTATATCAACCGTGCCTGCCTCTGCACAATCCTGAGCTGAAACCTCAGAAGGAGTGCTGAGATAGAAATCTGCATCCTTAACCGCAACAACAATATCTGCCATATTAGCAACAAGAGCAGTTGTGCCGAGAGCCGCACCTGCAACAATTGAGATTTGAGGCACAACGCCGGAAACGCAAGCGGATGCCTTTAAAATTTCGCCGTAAGCCGAAAGGCCCTCAAAGCCTTCTTTCAAGCTCATGCCGTTTGAATCATAAATGCCTACAACAGGGCACCCTGTTTTTTTGGCAAGATCATATATTTTTTTAATTTTTGAACACTGAGCCACGCTGACTGCGCCGCCGTTTGCACCGATATCCTGAGAGAATGCGTAAACAGGAGCGCCGCCGACAGTTCCGAATCCTGCAACAGCTTCTACATCGCCGTTTGCTGATTTTGCGAAAGCGTCAATTTCTGTGAAAACGCCGTCATCAAACAAAGAAACAAGTCTTTTACGAGCCTCGGTTTCATTTACTGTAGGTTCAACCACACGAATATCCTCCTTAATAATTTTTCGCATGAATATAATTATCCATTCTTGTGTATTTTATCACTTCAGGTTTATAATTACAACTATTTTTTGCCAGAATTATTAAATTATTTATAAATTTAAATACTTAACAAAAAAGTTTCATTGTATATCATTTTAACGGAAACCTAAGCATTCCGGCGTCAAAAGCGCAATCGGCAAGCACAGTCCAACTATATGTACTCACTTTAAATTTGCCTTGCAAAGCAAAAGCGCATCTGATATATTGAAATCAGAAAGAAAAACGGGAGGTAAGCATATGAACACAATCGGTTTTAACACAAACGACTCTAAAGCCGAGGCAGCAGAGATTTTGCAAAAAGAAAAGCAACCCGCAAACTGCGGCAAAGTAATAAATAATGTTGTAACGGTAAGATTTAATAACGGTGTAGAGCTTCCCTACTACAACAACAAATTCAACCTTAATGAAGGTGACAGAGTTTTTGTTGACGGTAAATACTACGGAAGCAGCGGAGTTGTTACCGAAGTTATAACAAAATTTAAAATAAGCAGAAAGCAATACAAGGATGTTATCGCAAAGCTTGATTTAACGGTACACGGCAGCTTTAAAAAATTTGAAAACTTTATGATTTCAACAACAGGTACCACGGCAACAAGAGAGCAAATTCTATCTTGGTTTGTTCCTCCGTTTGTGCCGCAATTTGAGGGTGATGAACCCGATGAATTCATATGCGGCGAAGGATATTTTTGCGATTTGAAAAAAATCCCCTGCAGCACGGAAACGCTTGATGACGGGCTTGAATTATTAAACGACGGCATATTGACGGCACTGATTATCAAAGACGGCATCGGAACAGCTTATTTTTATGACAAAGCCGGCCACATTGTTGATTTCAAATACGACAAAACGGGACTGACGGAAATGTTTTGCGACTGCATCAAACCGAATTTCTGCAAGCATTTTGCAGCGATTTGCATTCTTTTAAATGACCTCACAAAAGAAAACATCATAAAACCGGGCAACGACATTTTTGCCGTAAGTGGAAAATGGTTTTACGAAATGATGCAAAACCGCGAAATTTCACTTTAAATAAATCACAGCCGAAAAAAGGAATTTATTTATCTGTGTTTTTCTTGTTTGAATTACCGCTTTCAAATTTTGTCTTTTATTAAGCTGATGATACACTTATCGGAATATGCAACAATTTAAAAGCAACTAAAAAAAGAGCATCTCTTTCGAGATGCTCTTAAAATTTTGATTAGCCGTTGATTTGCTTTGCGATTTCCTCTGCAAAGTTTTCTTCACGCTTTTCAAGGCCTTCGCCTCTGGTCATACGGATAAATCCGTTGATCTTAATTTCTGTGCCGAGTTCCTTGGCAACAGAATTTACATAGCCTTTAACATCGCCCTGGAAAAGATCGGAACGAACAAATTCCTGATCAACAAGGCAATTTTCTTTATAATACTTGCCCATTTTACCTGCTGCAATCTTAGCAAGAACAGCATCGGGCTTAGAAGCCATTTTTGGATCTTCCTTCATCTGAGATGCAAGGATGCTCTTTTCGTGCTCGATAACCTCTGCAGGAACTGCAGCTTCATCAAGATAAGCAGGGCTCATTGCAGCAATCTGCATTGCAACATTTTTGCCCATCTCCTTGAACTCTGCCGTTGCAACCTTAGCTTCATCTGCAACATCAAAGGAAACCATAACGCCAACGGAACCGCCTGCATGAACATAAGTTGCAAGGTTGCCTTCCATAACCTCAAAGCGACGAATTTTCATATTTTCGCCGATAGCAAGAATGAGGTCATTAAGAGTTTCCGTAACTGTTCTGCCGGTGCCCATATATTCAGCGGCATTAAGCTCTTCAACAGTTGAAACACCTGTTTCGATAATTGTTTTAGCGCAATCTGTTACAAAGTTTACGAATTTTTCGTTCTTTGCAACAAAGTCTGTTTCAGAGTTTACTTCAATAACAACGCCTTTTTTAGCAGCGTCATCTGCATAGGAAAGAACAACACCCTCAGCGGCAATTCTTGTTGCCTTTTTCTGAGCTGCTGCAAGTCCTCTTTCACGAAGATAATCAATTGCTTTATCCATATCGCCGTTTGCTTCTGTGAGTGCTTTTTTGCACTCCATCATGCCAACGCCGGTTTTCTCACGGAGAGTTTTAACATCTTGAGCTGTAAAAGTCATTTCTCTTCCTCCATTACTCAATACTAAAATATATAAACTGTGCGAATTGCAAATTATTCGGCAGCTTCTTCTGCCTTTGCTTCTGTATCCTCTGCTGCTTCTGCAACATCACTGCCGTCTCTGCCCTCGATAACAGCTGAAGCCATTGCGCCCGCAATAAGCTTAACCGCACGGATAGCATCATCGTTGCCGGGGATAACATAATCAATTTCATCGGGATCACAGTTAGTATCTACGATAGCAACGATGGGAAGACCAAGCTTCATTGCCTCTGAAACTGCGATTCTTTCCTTGCGGGGGTCTACGATGAACATAGCATCGGGAACCTTTTTCATTTCTGTGATACCGCCAAGGTATTTTTCAAGCTTTTCGATCTGAAGCTCAAGGCCTGCAACTTCCTTTTTGGGAAGAAGATCGAAAGTGCCGTCCTCCTGCATCTTCTTGAGCTGAGCAAGACGAGCAACACGGCCGCGGATTGTTTTAAAGTTTGTGAGCATACCGCCGAGCCAACGAGCATTTACATAAGGCATTGAGCAACGCTCTGCCTCTTCCTTAACGGATTCCTGAGCCTGCTTCTTTGTGCCAACGAAAATGATTGTGCCGCCTTCTGCTGCGAGATCGCGAACAAACATATATGCCTCGTCAAGCTTTTTAACTGTTTTCTGAAGATCTATGATATAGATCCCGTTACGCTCCGTGAAAATGTACTCCGCCATTTTGGGGTTCCATCTTCTTGTTTGGTGGCCGAAGTGAACGCCGGCCTCAAGGAGCTGCTTCATTGAAACTACATTTGCCATTATTATTTCCTCCTTTAAGGTTATTCCTCCGCAGCGCATATGGCAACATTCCCGAAAATACACCTTGGGAACAAAACGCCGCGTGTGGATTGCACATAATGATATATCTGTGCCGAAATATAATAACATAACCAAATCGCAAAATCAAGAACTTTTTTATAAAAAGCTAAGCCAAGAGTTAATAATAATATTTTTGCAAAGTAAAATTTAAATATACAAATCACGGATTTGCCTGCGGGCGAGGATTTCTGTTTTGCAATCAAGCGGAGCAAGGCTGATTTCGCCGTGTTTTCTTTGCAGAGCGGATGTGATGAGCATATCGGCAAAATCAGGATTTTTAGGCAGCAGTGGGCCGTGAGAATAAGTACAAAAAGTGTTTTTATAGCGCACTCCCTCTGTTTTATCTCTGCCGTTATTGCCAAAGCCCTTAATAATCCTTCCGAGAGGCTCAACGCCGTTTCCGAGGTAAGTGCGCCCGGAATGATTTTCAAAGCCGATTATCCGCAGCTTTTCTGAAGTTTTAAATTCATAATTACCTATAAAGCGATTTTGCCTGCCGACTGTATAAAAATCAAGAATTCCCGTAAATTCAAGACGAGTTCCGGATGATGTTTCATAATACTTACCGAGCAGCTGATAGCCTCCGCAAATTGCAAGCACGGTTTTATTTTCAACGGCGTCTGCGAGCCGCTCTGCATTTTTTACTCCGAGGCTTCGCAGCACAAGCTGCTGTTCTCTGTCTTGGCCTCCGCCGATAAACACAATATCACAGCTGCCGAAATCAAATTGAGAGCCTGCTTCAAAATTCCGAACATCACATTCAATACCGCGCCATTCACAGCGCTTTTTAATACACAAAACATTGCCGGAATCTCCGTAAAGGTTAAGTAAATCGGGATAAACATGCGCAACGGTAAGCTTCATTTCCAAAACTCTTTCTTATTATATTTTTGAGCAAAATAGGGACGCAGAGCCATCATTGCGGTATAAGTGGCGATTATTACCGTTTTGCTTTCTTCGGCAATTTTAAAAAAGCAGGCATAATCCGGTATAATGCTGCAATCCGCATCCGCATATTTGAGGCGCAAAGCCATATCTCCTGAGCGAATTCCGAACGCATAAACATTTTTTGTGCTTTTCGGAAAATCAATTTCAGCATCCCAAATCCAAGAAACATCCTTGCCGTCTGCATCATTATCATTAAGCACAAAAATCAGATTTTCCACATCACAAGATCTTAAATAATTCATTGTTTGAGTAAAACCTGCCGGATTTTTAACAAGCATCATTTGAGTGCCGCCGAATAATTCCGATCTGCCGAACACGCCGCCGAAAGAGGCCATAGCATTTACCGATGCGGTTGTATCGATTTTAATTGCTTCAAGAGCGCAAAGAGCCGCAAGAGCATTATAGACATTATAAATTCCGCCGATGTTTAATTTGAGAACGATACTTTTACCGAAATCTGATACAAACAACACATTTTCAGCATCCGAAACAACATCCAAGCAACACACATTGGGCTCTTTCCTTCTGTAGCCGCATTTTGGGCAATTATAATTGCCAAGTTGACAATATGTTCGAGAAAAATAATTCAATTTTTCACGGCAAACAGGGCAAAATTCACTTTCGCCTTTTCCGCCGAGATTTAAATTTTCTTCTATCCCGAAAGAAAAATAGTTTTTATTAAGCTCTGAAAGCGAGAACGAAACGGGATCATCGGCATTAAGAACAAGCTTTGCGCAGGGCATATTCTTTATGCCGCAGGCAATTGCCGCAAGAGTTGAAGAAACCTCACCGTATCTGTCAAGCTGATCGCGAAAAACATTTGTTACAACAAGGCAATCGGCCTTAAGATAAAGGCTTACCTTTTTTAGAGCATTTTCATCACATTCAACAACGGCATATTCTGACTTGAATCTGCCGTGCAAATCACAATTCATCAAAAATGCCGTGGTTATACCCGTTATTAAATTTGCGCCGGAACGATTAAGAAAGCAGCTTTTACCGGCCCTTAGCAATGCATTTTCAATCATTCGGGCAGTTGTGGTTTTGCCGTTTGTGCCTGTTACAATTATAATTTTAAGCGGATCCGAAAGCTTTTTTAAAATATCCTTTTTAAAGAGCAGTGCCAATCTGCCGGGCAGCGTAGTGGCGCCCCTTCTGAAGAACCGCAGCAGTTTTTCACATATCTTAGCAATAAGAATTATCATAAACATATTAAATTATATTGATTAAAATAAACTTTATGATAAAATAAGATTGACAAAGGAAGGAGAGTTAATATGCTGAGCAAAATTACAGAAGCCGTAAAAAAAGCAGGCGAGATATACAAAAGCGCAGGAAGTGATTTGGGGATTGAAGAAAAAGGATCAGAAGTGAATCTTGTTACAAAATATGATAAAAAGATTCAAGACTTTTTATTTGAAGAACTCGGAAAAATCATTCCGGGATGTTCGTTTTTAGGCGAGGAGGGTGACGGCAACAAGACCCTTTCAAACGGATATTGCTTTATAATAGATCCTATAGACGGCACAACGAATTTTATAAAAGGATTTCAACACAGCGCAATTTCGGTTGGCCTTGCCAAAGACGGAGAGCTGATTATGGGAGTTGTGCTTGATCCTGATTTAAACAATCTTTTTTGCGCCGAAAAAGGAAAAGGCGCTTTTTTGAACGGGAAACCGATTCACGCAAGCAATTGCAATTTGGAGCACAGCCTTGTACTTTTCGGCACATGCCCATATGAGCACGAGCTTGCAAAGAAGACTTTTAAATTGACCGAGCAAGTGTTTTATCGTTGCCTTGAAGTGCGCAGAGGAGGCTCTGCAGCGCTTGATATCTGCTATGTTGCAGCAGGAAAAGCGGATTTATATTATGAGCTTATACTGCGCCCCTGGGACTTTGCCGGTGCAACAATTATACTTCGTGAGGCGGGAGGATTTTGCAAAACAGTTGAGCACGGCGAAATAGACTGCGGCAAAATCAGTTCTTATGTTTGCGGCAACAAAAATAATTTAGAGGAGTTTTTCGAAACAGCCGATGGAATATTACAGCCTTAACAAATATTTACAAAACAAATTCGGCTGCAAGGTTTACAAAATAAGTCTTAATGCCGGATTCACCTGCCCAAACAGAGACGGCACGCTGGGCACAAGAGGTTGCATATTTTGCTCTGAAGGAGGCAGCGGAGATTTTGCGGAAAGCGCAGCACTTTCCATAACAGAGCAAATTGAGAACGGCAAAAAACGTGTTTCGAAAAAAATAAAATCGGGCAAATACATAGCATATTTTCAGGCTTTTACAAACACCTATGCGCCCGTTGAAATACTGCGTGCAAAATTTACCGAGGCACTGAATCACCCGGACATTGTGATGCTTTCAATAGCCACAAGACCCGACTGCCTGCCGAATGATGTTGTTGCTTTAATTTCCGAGTTAAACAAAATAAAACCGGTTTCAGTTGAGCTTGGCTTGCAGACGATTCACGAAAGCTCTGCAAAATATATTCGCAGGGGCTATTCTCTTGATGTTTACGACGATGCAGTTAAACGCCTGAAAGCAGAAAATATTGACGTTGTGACTCACCTTATAATAGGGCTGCCGAATGAAAGCAAGGAAGATATGCTGCAAAGCGTTGCACACGCTTGCAATGCCGGCACAAACGGCATAAAGCTGCAACTGCTTCATATTTTGAAAGGCACTGATTTGGCAAACGATTATGCAGCCGGTAAATTTAAAGCACTTGAATTTGAAGAATATCTTGAAATCATACACGACTGCGTTGAAATCATACCCGATAATGTTGTTATTCACCGTTTAACCGGTGACGGAGCAAAAAAAGACTTAATTGCTCCGCTTTGGAGCGCAGACAAAAAGAAAGTTTTAAACGCAATATCAAAGCTGTAAAGCAGCACACAAAAAAGCGAGGCAGTTCACACAGAACGCCTCGCTTTTTATATTTATTGAATTACTCGTAAAAACCGATTTCCTTAATGACAGGAGTGCTGCGGCTTTGGCGAATAACGACTCTTGCGCCGATACATTTTTTATTTTTGATAACGGCTATTTTCTTAGAGCCTATAATAGTGCCTGAGAACACTTTTTTGAACTTGCCGTTGGGCTTTTTAATGTAAATATCAAAAGCCTCCACACGCTGCGAAAAGCGAATGTCCTCGCTGAGAGAAACATAATTAAGCTTTTTAACGCTGCCGAAATCGAAATCAATATAGCCTTGATTTTCTTTGAGCATGCCGAATTTCTGAACGACAATCGGTTTTGAATACATTTGCTTGATTTTGTTGCCGAGAGCTTTCAGAACACCGGCATCCTTACCGTGAATAACGCCTTTATTTGTGGGAGGAACGTTAAGAAGCAATGTACAGTTGTTTCCGACGGAGGTAAGATAAATTTTAAAAAGCTTTTTAACACTTTTAACGGTTTTGTTTTCATCTGCCGAATAGAACCAGCCCTTACGGATGGAAACATCAACCTCTGCGGGATACCAAGCAAGTTCCTTTGCCTTTTCAAGAAGAGCACGGCTGCCGAGATCTTCATCCTGAGATGTAAGATTTTGCATTTTTGATGCATCGGCATCTGCGTGCTGGCTGTTTTCAGAGGTTTTTTCCGCATTAGTCATTGCAGCGGGAACAACTGAAAACTCGGATTTTCTTGTTTTTCCGCCCTCGTTTCCGACCCAGCGAATATCGGGCCCGCAAACGGCAATATTTGCTTCGGGCTGAAGCTTTCTGATAAGTGCGTAATATCTTTGCCAATCATATTCAAAAGCTTTTGCATTGGCACCCTTTGCACCGTCAAACCAAACCTCGGAAACGGGGCCGTAATTTGAAAGCAATTCCGTAAGCTGATTGCAGAAATAACCATTATATTCCGGAGTGCCGTAAGTCGGCTCATGCATATCCCACGGAGACAGATAAACGCCGAAATCAAGTCCTGCATCGTGGCAGGCATCTGAAACCATTTTAACAATATCGCCGTCAAAATCCGTGTTTTTAACCGAAAACGATGTGTATTCAGACGGCCAAAGGCAAAATCCGTCGTGGTGCTTACATGTGAGCAAAATACCCGTTGCACCTGCTGCCTGAGCACATTTTACCCATTGCTGAGGATTAACCTTTTTAATAGTGAAATCACTTACGGTTTCCGTGCCGGCGCCCCATTCCCTTGCCGTTGCAGTATTCATGCCAAAGTGCATAAACAAATAAAACGGCTTTTGCGCAAGCTCGTATTGAGCCTTGCTGGGAACAACGGAAATCAGTCTTTCAACCTCAGGGCTGTTAAGCGGAAATCCGTTATTTTCAGTTGTCCAATTCTTTTCAAAATTTGGTTTAAACATCATATTCTCCATCCCTTTCAAGGCAATCAAACGGCAACAATATTAACAAGCTTGCCGGGAACATAAATTTCTTTCTTTATGGTTTTGCCTGCAATGCCTGCCGCAATTTTTTCGTCTGCCTTTGCCAAAGCCATAACCTCTTCCTTAGGCATATCAACGGGAATTGTTATTCTTGAACGAACCTTGCCCATAAGCTGAAGAACAATTTCAACGCTGTTTTCAACTGTTTTTGCATCATCATATTCGGGCCATTTTGCATCATGCACCATACCGCCGAAGTTCATATTTTCCCAAACTTCTTCTGTTACGTGGGGAGCAAAAGGATTAAGAATTATCGTGAGATCGCGAAGTTCGTCTTTCGTGATGCTCTTTTTCTCATACATTTTATTTATAAGAGTCATCATAGCCGCAATGGCGGTATTGCACTTAAGGCCGTCTATATCCTCTGTTACTTTTTTAATTGTTTTATGCATAAGGGTTTCAAGCTCTTTGCTGTAGCCCTTTTCATCGTTAACAATTTCCTTTAAATTCCAGAAACGCTCAACAAAACGCTTACAGCCCTTAATTGAATCTGAATTCCAAGGAGCGGCCTTTTCGAAATCGCCGATAAACATTTCATAAAGACGCATTGTGTCGGCACCGTATTGATCAACTATTTCATCCGGATTAACAACATTGCCTCTTGACTTACTCATTTTCTCGCCGTTTTCGCCAAGAATCATACCGTGTGAAGTGCGCTTTTTATATGGCTCTGAAGTTGGAACAACGCCGATATCATAAAGGAATTTATGCCAAAAGCGGCTGTAAAGCAAATGAAGCGTTGTGTGCTCCATACCGCCGTTATACCAATCAACGGGAGTCCAATAATCAAGCGCTTCTTTTGAAGCAAGAGCATTGGAATTATGAGGATCGGTGTATCTGAGGAAATACCAGGAAGAGCCTGCCCATTGAGGCATAGTATCAGTTTCACGCTTTGCGGGACCTCCGCAGCACGGGCAAGTTGTATTTACCCAATCGGTCATTTTTGCAAGCGGAGATTCTCCTGTATCTGTTGGCTCATAAGAATCAACATTAGGCAAACGGAGAGGAAGCTCACTTTCGGGAATCGGAACATAACCGCACTTTTCGCATTTAACAATCGGGATAGGTTCTCCCCAATATCTTTGGCGGCTAAATACCCAGTCTCTGAGCTTAAAGTTGATTTTTTCTCTGCCTTTACCTTCTTTTTCAAGCCAATCAATCATTGCATGCTTTGCTTCTTCAACGCTCATGCCGCTGATGAAGCCGCTGTTTACGAGGGTGCCTGTTGCACAATCCGTGAAGGCTTCTTTTTGAACATCTTCGCCGCCTGCAACAACTTCAATAATGGGAAGATTGAATTTCTTTGCAAATTCCCAGTCACGTGTATCATGAGCAGGAACGGCCATAATGGCGCCGGTGCCGTAAGAAGTGAGAACATAATCCGAAATAAAAATCGGGATTTCTGTGTCGTTTACGGGATTTATGCCCATAACGCCGCTAAGACGAACACCTGTTTTATCCTTATTAAGCTCTGTGCGCTCAAAATCACTTTTGCGTGCGGCTTCTTGCTGATAAGCCCTTACTTCATCAAGGTTATTTATGCTGCCTGCCCATTTTTCAATAAGAGGATGCTCCGGCGAAATAACCATATAAGTGGCGCCGAACAAAGTGTCGCATCTTGTGGTATAAACAGTGAGGACATCACCGAGCGTTGTTTTAAAATCAACCTCTGCGCCACGGCTTTTGCCTATCCAATTGCGTTGCTGAACCTTAACACGATCTATAAAATCAACATCATCAAGGTCTTTGGCAAGCCTGTCTGCATAATCGGTGATTTTAAGCATCCATTGGCTTTGCTTTTTTCTGATTACCTCTGAACCGCAACGCTCGCAAACGCCGTTTACAACTTCTTCGTTTGCAAGCACACATTTGCAGGATGTGCACCAGTTTACAGCCATTTCTTTTTTGTAAGCAAGGCCTTTTTTGAAAAGTTGAAGGAAAATCCACTGAGTCCATTTATAATATTCGGGATCGGTTGTGTTAATTTCCCTTGTCCAGTCAAATGAAAAACCGAGCGACTGAAGCTGTTGCTTAAAGTGGGCAATATTCTGCTTTGTTACTTCTGCCGGATGAACATGATTTTTGATAGCATAGTTTTCGGTGGGCAAGCCAAACGCATCCCAACCCATGGGATAAAGAACATTATAACCCTGAAGCCTTTTCTTTCTTGCAACAATATCAAGAGCAGTGTAAGACCTTGGATGGCCTACATGAAGGCCCTGCCCGCTTGGATAAGGAAATTCAACAAGGCAATAAAATTTAGGCAGCGAATAATCATCCTTAGCGGCAAAGGTATTTTGAGAATACCATATATCCTGCCATTTTTTTTCAATCTTTTTAAAATTATAATCCATAATACTAAACAGCCTTTCCTGCCACAAAATAAATATGAAGTTGCCGCCTCTGTGGCCGAAGCGGAGCAAAAAATACTGCCAAAAGGCAATAATAATTCAATTATTCATCAATATATTCGGAAATATCAACGCTTTCGCCGTCTTCCCACAAGCGCTCAAGCTGAAAATATTGCCTTTGCTCTTTATGAAAAACATGAATAACAACAGAACTGTAATCAAGGCAAATCCAGCCGGATTGCCTGCCCTCTATATGATGAGGTTTTTCACCGGACTCGCCGAGTTTAAACTCGATTTCATCTGCAAGTGCTTTAACCTGCGTGCTTGAATCACCTGTTACAAGCACAAAATAATCTGCCAAAACCGAAACATCGCGTACTTTTATGGCTGTGATATCTTTACCCTTTTTACTGTCTGCCGCTTTAACGGCAACCTTAACAATTTCAAATGAATCCATACATTCACTCCTTTATTTTACTTTCCAACAGATAATTATAGCAATTAAGCGTATCCGGATGCACAAGCTGAGTGTTAAGAATAAGCTTATTAACCGTGTACTTAATGGAATAAATCATTGCATCATCAATGCTTTTTTCTGCCAAAGTGCGCATAACCTCAACATCGGGATAATCTCTTTCGGCAGAAATAAAATCCGCTGTATAAATTATTTTTTCAGCCAAGCTCATATTTGAATGACCTGTTGTGTGAAATCTTATCGGCAGCAAAATTTCATCATCAGTTATTCCAAGCTCAAGGCGGCAAAACGCAGCACCTGACATTTGATGAATAACCGCAGGATTATGAAGCTCTGCAAACGAAAGATTTTCACCGTTTTTTTTGATATATTCATATTGCACTTCAAGCGGTGCTTCCTTCATAACATCATGCAAAATGCCCGCAAGACATGCTTTTTCTTCATCTGCTCCGTTAAGCTTTGCTAATCGGGCAGCGGCATTTGCAACATTTACACTGTGAATATATCTGTGCTCTGACAAACGAGATTTTATCAGAGTGTTATATTTTTCGTAATCAGTCAAGATACAATCCCTTTTCTTTTATGTATTTCAAAACATTTCCCGGCAAAAGGCTTGAGGCATCGCCTCCGCAAGCGAGGCAATTTCTGATTTCGCTGCTTGAAACAACAACAGGCGGAGTGTCTGAAAGCACATAATCGGCAATGCCTGCATTTTTTGCGGCTTCAATCATTTGATTTTTTGAATTTTCATTTCTGGCAGCAGCAAACAGCGTAACATTATTTAAAATATCACGATAGCGATACCACGAATCAAAATTCATAAATTGATCCTGCCCGATAATCAAAAACAGCTTTGCGCCGGGATAAAGAGCGGCAATTTGATTAACAGTGTAATAGCTGTAGCTTTTACCCTGCCTTTTAAATTCAACATCGGAAACAACAGTATTATCAAAATCCTTAAAGGCAAGAGAAAGCATATCAAGCCTTGCCTTGGCAGAAGCAAAATCCGCACCGCTTTTATGCGGCGGATCTGCGGTGGGCACTAAAATCAGCTTATCAAGCGCAAGCTCGGATATACTTCTCCTTGCAAGGCTTATATGCCCATTATGCACCGGATTAAATGCTCCGCCGAAAATACCTATTCTCAATGCTTGCCGCCTTTTGCATAGCGCTTAAATTTCGGCTTTGGGTGAGCTTCCTCATATTCCCTTTGCCTTTGGCGCAAGCCCTTTATTTTAACCTGCTTTTTCTTTGGCTTTTTGCCGGAAGCCGCAGCAGCAGCCGCTTTTTTTGCTCTTATTTTTTCTTTATCCGCTTTTCTGTAAAGCACTATAACGCCGCCGATTACCTGAATAACCTCTGCGCCGAGTGCCTTTGCAAGCTCATCGGCAAATTGCCTGGGAGACTGCGGTGCGGTTTCAAGATGCACACGAACTTTCAGCAATTCTCTTACATCAAGTGCATCATCAATTTGCGCCGTCATATTATCTCCGATACCGTCTTTACCTATTTGAAAAATAGGCTCAAGCGGATTTGCCTGTGCACGAAGTGCGGCTCTTTCTTTAGATGTCATATAACTTTCTCCAACTCATTTTTTAATGCACGAAGCGCATTGCCTCTGTGGCTGATTTTATCCTTTTCCTCTGCAGTATATCTGCCAAAGGTTTTGCCGCCGATTATAAAGAGAGGATCGTAGCCGAAGCCATGATTTCCGTCTCTTTCAAAGCCGATTTTGCCATAGCATTTACCCTCAACCGCAATTTTTTTACCATCGGGAAAAATGCAACAAACAGCACAGGCATAATGTGCCGTGCGCTCATTTTCCGGCACGCCTGCAAGCTTTTCAAGCAACAAATCATTATTTTTTTCATCGTTTCCGTGTTCGCCGGAAAATCTTGCCGAATAAACCCCCGGAGCACCGTTTAAATAATCAACACAAAGGCCGCTGTCATCTGCAATTGCAGGCAAGCCCGTAACATCACAGGCGGATTGAGCCTTCAGTTCTGCGTTTTCCGCAAAGGTGGTGCCGGTTTCCTCAACCTCCGGAAGCTCTGTTCCAAGTGATTTTGCAGTTACTATATTAACACCGAGGGGTGCCAAAATTCGCTGCATCTCGGCTAATTTTTTCATATTATTGGTTGCTAAAACAAAATCCATATCATTCACCCAAATATTATTCTTTATCATCACCGAAAAGCCCGGCAGCAAATGCATCAGCATCAAACGGCTGCAAATCATCAATTTGTTCGCCGACACCTACAAACTTAACGGGCACATCAAGCTCATTATTTATTGCAAGCACAACGCCGCCTCTTGCAGTGCCGTCAAGCTTAGTAAGTACAATTCCGGTGATCCCTGCGGAATCCTTGAAATCCTTTGCCTGGTTAACAGCGTTTTGCCCTGTTGTGGCATCAAGCACAAGCAAAACCTCTTTTGAAGCATTGGGCAATTCACGGTCTATAACACGGCTTATTTTATTAAGCTCGTCCATTAAATTTTTCTTATTATGAAGTCTTCCGGCAGTGTCAATAATTATTACATCAGCATTACGAGCCTTACCTGCCTGAATTGTATCAAACACAACAGAGGCGGGATCCGAACCCTCTGCAGATTTAATTAAATCAACATCTGCACGGTCTGCCCAAACCTGAAGTTGCTCTATTGCAGCGGCACGGAAAGTGTCTGCTGCACCGAGGATAACGCTTCTGCCCTGCTCTTTAAGGCGAAGAGCAAGCTTGCCGATTGTGGTGGTTTTGCCGACGCCGTTTACACCTATCACAAGAATAACGGACGGCTTTGAGCGAAGCTTTAAATAGCTGCCGCCCCAAACTATACCCGAAACAATATCCTTGAGCATTTCACGAACCTTTTTAACATCGTGTACATCGTCATTTTGCACCTTTTCTCTGAGGCTGGCAATAACCTTTTCAGCCGTAGGAAATCCCACATCACCCATTATTAAAATTTCTTCAAGCTCATCATAAAGCTCGTCTGTTATTTCCTCATAAGACTCAACAGCTTCTTCAATCTGTGCCGTCATTCCCTGCTCACGGGTTTTTTTAAGCCCTTTTCTGAATTTATCAAATAATCCCATAATATCTCCGCTAAATATATATTTAAATTTTATTCAAGGCCCATCTTTGCCGCAAGCTCTGCAGACTGCAATTCAAGCAGCTTTGAAACGCCTTTTTCCTGCATCGTTACACCATAAAGCACATCCGCCTCTTCCATGGTGCCGCGCCTGTGAGTGATTGATATAAACTGAGTTTTATCCGTCATTCGGCGCATATATTTTGCAAAGCGCTCAACATTAACATCATCAAGCGCAGCTTCAACCTCATCATAAATACAAAACGGCGAAGGTGTTACTTTGAGCACGCTGAACAGCAGTGCCATTGCAGCAAGCGATTTTTCGCCGCCCGAGAAAAGATTGATGTTTTGAACTGATTTTCCCGGTGGCTGAATTTTGATTTCAATTTGACTTTCAAGGCAATTATTAGGATCCTCAAGCAAAATTTCACCTTTGCCACCACCAAAGAAATCCGCAAAGCAGGTTTTAAATTCCGCATTGATTTTATTGAACTGAAGCATAAATTTTTCGCTCATTGAAACCGTAAGATCTTCAATAATTTTGTTCAACTCTGATTTGGATTTTTCTATATCATCTGTTTGCTCTTTAAGAAATTCATACCTTTCGGAAACTTCTTTATATTCCTCAATTGCGCCGACATTGATTGAGCCAAGTTTTTTTATGGCAACCTTTATTTCATGCAGGCGTTTTTTTGCCTCCTGCATATTTTCGATTTGAATATTTAAAGCCTCGGCCTCACGGCGGGTAAGCTCATACTGTTCAAAAAGCATATCATTAAGCTCGTCGTACTCTTTGCGCATTGCGATTTTGCGTTCATCAAGCCTTACAATTTCGGCAGAAAGTTTTTCACGCTCCTGCCCCTTATTGCGTTCCAGAGCACGAAGTTCAGCCGAGCGCTTATCAAGGCCGTTGCGCTGCTCTATAAGCGCTGAAATTTCCTGACCTGATTGAGCAGATTTTTGCCTCAACTCTTCGGCCTCTTTTTTGATGGCATCAACAGAAGCCTTTAATGCGGAATTCTTTGATTCCAATTCCTTAATATCGTCTTCAATTGATTTCACTCTTCCGGTTTGAGTTGATTTTTGCAGCTGTAATTCTTCAATAGAGAGCTTTGCCGCCTGTGAATCCTTTGCAAGCGCAAGAATTTCAATATTGATATTTTCCGTTTGTGCTCTTAAAGCTTCTCTTTGCTCCAAAATGCCCTTGGCATCGCCGGAAACCTGATTCAAACGACTTTCCGCCGATTCGATTTGAGCTCTGATTTCTGCGGTTTTACCGTCATTTTCTTTAAACGCCTGCTCAAAAAGCATTATTCTGCCGCCGGCATTTTCTTTTTCATCCGCAAGTGCGGAAAGCTGAGATGAAAGTGCAGAAATTCTGCCTGCAATCAGCCTGCCTTCGCCCTCGGTGCGAATTCTGTCTTCCTTCGCCGTCATAAGCTCTGCCTGAGCAGCCTGCATTTGCGCTGCGGCTCTGTTGGCTTCTTCTGCGGCAAACTTATATTCAGCGGCGATTTCATCATAATCCGCTTTTATCTTTTTAGCCTGAGTTTCAAGATCTTCTATCATATTTGCACGGGAAAGAATACCGGCACCCCTTGCACGGCTGCCGCCTGTCATTGATCCGCCGGGATTGATTACCTGCCCGTCAAGCGTTACTATTTTGAATCGGTTTTTATATTTTTTGGCGATGCCGATTGCGCTGTCCATATCATCAACAACAACAACCCTTGAAAGGAAGCTGCCGACTATATTTTTATATTGATCTGCACACTGCACAAGATCACTTGCAACGGCAACAAAGCCGAGATTATCCTCAAGCCCGCGTTCTTCAAACACACGGGATTTAATGTTTGAAATCGGCAAGAAAGTTGCTCTGCCGACATTATTTTCTTTAAGATAATAAATTGCTCTTTTGGCATCTGCCTCTGTTGAGGTTACTATGTTTTGCATAGCGGCACCGAGAGCAACCTCGACGGCAACGGAATATTCATTTTCAACCTGAATAAGCTGTGAAAGCGGGCCGTGAATGCCGCCGAGTGCTTTTTCTCTTGCACGGCGCATAACAGCTTTTACGGCACCGGAGTAACCCTCCATATTTTTTTCAAGATCGGAAAGCATTCTTGCCTTTGATTCTTTTTCCGAAAGCTGCCTTGAAAGTTTTTCAAGCTGCTCTTTTAATTCATTTGCCTTTTGAGATTTTGATTTTTGCTTTAAACCGAAACCGGCAACGGAATTTGAATTTTCTGCGATTTTTTCATCAAGCTGAGCAAGAGCGGCATCATTATCAGCTTTTTTTGAGTTTTCGGCCGCAAGAGCAGTTTCTGCCGATTTAATACTTTCATCAACGGTTTCCGTTCTTGCCTTAATTTCATCCATACTTGATTTGGCCTGAGTGGCTTTAACCCTGAAATCGGAAAGCTTAACGGTGAGCGCTGCAATAGTGTTGTTAAGTTCTGCGGAAAGCCTTGAAAACTCCTCGTTTGAGCTGACAAGCCTTTGCATTTCCTCGGCAGTTTTTTGAAGCTGTTGCTTCTTTGAAACGGATTCACTTTCACACTTTTCGATAAGTGCCTGCTTTTCGGCTATACCGTCATCAATCGCCGCATTGCCTTTTGCTGCAAGTTCAATATCGGATTTAAAGCGAAGGGCCGTTTCGTTATTGTGCGAAATAGTGGTTTCAAGAACGGAAATTTCACCGTCTTTTTTCAAAGCCGCCTCTTCAAAAGCTGCACCGCCGGATCTGATTTCATCTATCCTGTCGTTTATTTCCGCTGTTTTTTCAAGAGCGGTCTCTATATCGTTTTCAATACTTTTCAGCTCATTTTCACAGATATTATAAGATTCGTTTGCGGCATCGATTTTATGCTCTTGCTCACGAAGCTCATTTGTGAATTTATTGATTTTATTTACCCAAACGCCGATCTCAAGATTTTTCTTTTCATCGGAAAGCTCTATAAATTTAGCTGCCTTTTCGCTTTGAGCTTTAAGAGGGCCTACCCTGCTTTCAAGCTCGCCGAGAATATCAAGCAAACGCACCAAATTTTCCTGAGCTTGATCAAGTCTGCGCTGAGCATCTTTTCTTTTGTGGCGGAAGCGTGAAATCCCGGCAGCCTCTTCAAACAATTCACGCCTGTCTTCATTTTTTGCTGAAATGATTGAATCAATTTTACCTTGACCAACCATTGAATAGCCGTCTGCACCGAGGCCTGTGTCCATAAACAACTCATGAATATCACGGCGAAGCACATTTTCGCCGTTTATTTTATATTCGCTTTCGCCGCTTCTGTAATACCTGCGTGAAACGGTTACGGTATCGCCCTTATCTTTAAGAGTGCCGTCACTGTTATCAAGAGTAAGCTGCACTTGGGCAAAGCCCACTGCTTTTCTTGCAGATGTGCCGCCGAAGATAACATCCTCCATTTTTGAACCTCTGAGGTTTTTTGTGGAGGTTTCGCCGAGCACCCAGCGCACCGCATCCGATATATTACTTTTTCCGGAGCCGTTTGGCCCAACAACAGCCGTTATTCCCTTTCCGAAATTCAATTCTGTTTTATCAGGAAAAGATTTAAAGCCCTGCATTTCAAGTGATTTTAAAAGCATTTACCCTACCCTCACCTCGTTTGGAGCAAGCGTGTTATCATATTCGATAAAAATTTCATAACCTGCGTTTTTAAGCTCTTCGAGATTTGATTTTTTATTACCCAGCAATTTTGAAATTGATTTTTCGTTAACATACACCTGATATTTACCGGGCGGATAAGAGGTGATTCTATTAAGCATTATCTTTGAAGCAACCATTTCACCAAGGCACTCATGATAACCGCCTGCAAGCATATTTTCTCTGATGTCGTTGCTTGCGTGCAAGCCCACACGAATAACATCAATGCCGTTATCTTCAAAATAATCAACAAGATCTGCACAAAGTTCTACAGATTTTTTCAAAGAAGGAGGATAATACTTTTTTTCCTCATACATCTTTGCAAGATAAGTATCTTTAAGCACAACCGTTGGATAAATGCGAACGGTTTTCGGCTTAATTTTAACAAATTCCCTTGCAGTGTCTATATCACGGTCTTTATTTGTTTTATAAAGCCCCGTCATCATTTGCAAGCCAAGCTCAAAGCCGGCATCTTTAATCATTTTTGAAGCTTGCCTTACACATTCCGCATCATGCCCGCGCATATTTGCTTTAAGCACCGCATCATTCATGCTTTGAGCGCCGAGTTCAATTGATGTTACGCCGTATTTTTTCAACAGCTTCAACACAGATTCATCAATAGCATCCGGCCTTGTTGAAATTCTTATACCGGTTACTTTTTTATTTTTAACATAAAAATAAGCAGCTTCCAAAAGCTCTGTCATATAACTTTTTTCAATAGCAGTAAACGAACCGCCGAAAAATGCGATTTCATACTGAAAATAACCGCCCTTTGCCTGCGTGCTTTCAAGAGCTTTTATCACTGTTTCATGAACATCGGCGGCAGTTGGGGCTTTTGTTTGCCCTGTGATTGTGTTTTGATTGCAAAACGAACATTTTTGCGGGCAGCCGATGTGCGGCACAAAAATGGATATATTTGTTTTTCTCATATTCCCATCAGTTGCAAAGCTTCCTTTGCTGCCTCCTGTTCTGCTTGTTTTTTACTTGTGCCCATTCCTCTGCCTATAACATTTGAATTAAGATGAACCTCTGCCTCAAATCTTTTATCATGGGCAGGGCCGCTTTCGCTTGTTATAACATAATTGAGGGTTTCTTGATGATTTTGCTGCACAACCTCTTGAAGAATCGTTTTATAATCCTTGAAATTCAAATGATGTTTGTTTACGGAATCACTCAAAAAGCGAAGCACAAATTTTGAAGCGCATTCCAAGCCGCCGTCTAAATAAACGGCTGCCGTAAGAGCCTCAAAAGCATCCTCCAAATTTGATGGGCGCATCCTGCCGTTATTACATTCCTCGCCCTTGCCGAGATAAAGATAATCTCCGAGCGAGATTTGATTGGCATAATCCGAAAGAGCTGCCGTGCATACAAGGCGTGAGCGAAGCTTTGAAAGATCGCCCTCAGGCATATCGGTAAACTTTTCAAAAAGAAATTGAGCAGTTGTCAGAGACACCACGGCATCGCCCAAAAATTCAAGTCTTTCATTATAGGGGCACTCATATTTATGCTCATTTGCATAGCTTGAATGAGTGAGTGCCGCCTTCAAAAGGGATTTGTCCTTAAATGTGTATTCAATTGTTTTTTCAAGCTGTAACATATTTTTATTCATTTGCATTTGCTCCGAAAGCTTTTTCCGTTTCGTTTATAAGATCGTTTTCAAGGAACCACACTGCCTGCTTAATTGCATTTTTAAAAGTGCGAGCATCGGCAGAGCCATGAGCTTTTATAACAGGCTTACGCACGCCGAGAAGCACTGCGCCGCCGTATTCCTTATAATCAAACTGCTTTTTCATATTGTTTATTCCGCCCATAACGCCGAGTGCGGAAAGCATAGTAAAAATATTCTTTTTGAAAATATCCTTAATGCCGTTCATCAAGGCTTTTGCCACACCCTCGTACATTTTAAGAACAA
Source organism: uncultured Anaerotruncus sp. (assembly GCA_900539775.1). Classification (GTDB taxonomy): domain Bacteria; phylum Bacillota; class Clostridia; order Oscillospirales; family Acutalibacteraceae; genus Eubacterium_R. Next base: position 29,149 of record UQDL01000010.1, read on the forward strand.
GATTGCCGGAAAAGCCATCCGCAACAACAACATCGGCATCACCGAACGGAATTTGCCTTGCTTCAATATTACCCACAAAATTATAATCGGAATTTTTCATAATTGAATAAGCTTCTTTAACCATGCGTGTGCCTTTTGTTTCCTCCGTGCCGTTATTAACAAGTGCAACACGGGGATTTTTGCAACCGAGAATATGCTGCATATACAGGCTTCCGAGCTTTCCGAATTCATCAAGAAATTCAGGGCGGCATTCAACATTTGCACCGCAATCAAGAAGCAAAAAAGGTTTATTTACGCTTGGCATAACAGATGCTATGCAAGGCCTCTTTACGCCCTTAATTCTTTTTGTTATGAGAGTTGCGCCAACAGTAATGGCACCGGTGTTTCCGGCAGAAACAAAAGCATCGCCGACTCCCGAATTAAGCAAGGAAAAGCCAAGCCCCATACTTGAATCTGCCTTTTCCTTAAGCACGCATTTAGCATCATCGTTCATTTCAATTGCAGGCGCATCCGTGTTATAAATCTGTGTGTTTTTAAGCTCTATTTTATTTTCATTGACGCATTTCATAATTTCTTTTTCATTTCCGCAAAGAACTATATCAATTCCGAATTCATCAACGGCAAGCATTGAGCCTTTTATAATTTCCAACGGCGCATTATCGCCGCCGAAAGCGTCAACAATAATCCTCATCGCTTAAAATCCTTTCTATTTCTGCAAGAGATCTTTGAGCAAGCGCCGCATAGCGTTCCTTTTTATCTCTTATCTTTGGCTCTATAGGCGGCAGAACACCGAAATTGGCACCCATAGGCTGAAAATCCGCAACGGATTCATCGCTTATATACCCTGCAAGAGCACCTATCATGGTTGTTTGGGGCAACACAAGCGGCTTTTCATTTTGAGCAAGCCTGACTGCATTTTTGCCTGCCATAATTCCCGAAGCTGCAGATTCCATATATCCCTCAACGCCGGTTATTTGCCCTGCAAAAAACACATTAGGCACACAACGCATACAAAAGCTTGCATCAAGCAGTTTGGGAGAATTCAAAAATGAGTTTCTGTGCATTACGCCGTATCTTACAAATTCCGCATTCTCAAGCCCTGGAATCATTGAAAAAACTCTTTTTTGCTCGCCGAATTTAAGATTTGTTTGAAAACCGACAAGATTAAACATTGTGCCGCCTGAATTTTCACGGCGCAATTGAACCGCAGCCCAAGGCCGATGACCCGTTGCGGGATTTATAAGACCGACGGGCTTCATAGGACCGAAGCGAGGAGCATCGAGCCCTCGCTTTGCAAGCTTTTCGATTGGCATACAGCCCTCATAAACATCAAAATCATGCAAAACGGCACCCTCTGCAGAAACGAGTTCTTCAATAAAATTTTCATATCCCGCTTTATCAAACGGGCAATTAAGATAATCATTTTCTCCGCCCCTGCCATAGCGAGACGCACCGAACACAACATCCATATTGATGCTTTCTGCCGTAACTATGGGAGCGGCAGCATCATAAAACGAAAGATAATCACCGCAAAGCTTTCTTATGCTTTCTGCCATTTTTCCGTCTGTTAACGGACCGGTGGCAACGATTGTTATATCATTCGGGCTGAGAGAAATTTCTTCTTGCTCGGCATAAACTATTTCAATATTTTTGCAATTTTTGATTTTTTCGGTTACGGCTTCGGAAAACAAATCACGATCAACGGCAAGCGCACCGCCTGCGGCAACGGAATACTGCTTTGCTATCGGCACGGTAAGCGAGCCGAGCAGGCGCATTTCTTCTTTCAAAAGCCCAGCCGCAGAATCAATGCGAGAAGCTTTAAGAGAATTTGAGCAAACAAGCTCTGCAAAATTATCCGATTTATGCGCAGGTGATTTTTTTGCGGGTTTTTGCTCATAAAGAGTTACCCTATTTCCGCTTTGAGCGATTTGCCATGCCGCCTCAACTCCCGCAAGGCCGGCGCCGATTACTTTAAAATTCATTTATTATTCTTCGCTTTTCTTTTTCTTTGTGACGGGCTTTGTGAAGCCGCAGCCCTCGGTATCGGGGCAATAAAGCACATTGCCCTTTCTTCTGAACAATGATTTGCCGCAGCGCGGGCAAACCTCGTCACTGGGCAGATCCCAAGTCATAAAATTACAATTGGGATAATTTGAACAGCCGTAAAAAGCCGCACCTTTTCTTGTTTTCTTTTCTATAACATCGCCGCCGCATTCCGGGCACTTTGCCTTTGTGCGCAATATAAGCGGCTTTGTATTTTTACACTCCGGATATCCGGGGCAGGCAAGAAACTTACCGAAGCGGCCGACCTTAACAACCATTTTTCTGCCGCACTTTTCGCAAACCTCGTCTGTTTCCTCCTCTTTAAGCTTAATCTTAACACCCTGCATTTCGATTTTAGCCTTTTCAAGGGGCTTTTCAAATTCATCATAATAGTGGCGAATCATATCAATATAGTTCTTTTCGCCGCTGTCTATCTTATCGAGATCAGCTTCCATTTTAGAGGTGTATTTAACATCAACAATATTCGGCATTCTGTCTTCCAGAAGCTTTGTTACGGCTTCACCGAGCTCTGTTGGCACAAATTGCTTACCCTCACGCTTAACATACTCACGGGCAACTATGGTTGATGTGATTGTTACATAAGTTGACGGTCTGCCGACACCGTTTTCTTCAAGCGCCTTGGTAAGGCTTGCTTCGGTATATCTTGCAGGCGGCTGTGTAAAATGCTGATTTCCGAGAATGGATTTAAGCCTCAGAGTATCGCCCTGTTTAAGATCCGGCAACGGTGCAGAAGAATCGGAAGAGGTTTCATCCTTGGATTCTTCATACAAAGCCGTAAAGCCGTCAAACTTAACTGTGTAGCCCGATGCGGTAAAGGTGTAATCACCTGCGGCAATTTCAACCTTAACGGTTTCCTGAAGGCAATTTTCCATAAGAGAAGCAATAAAGCGTTCCCAAACAAGCTTATAGATTTTATATTGATCGTTTGTGAGAGAATCTTTTATCGATTCCGGTGTAACACCCGGCATTGACGGACGGATAGCCTCATGGCCGTCTTGCACATTACCCTTGGATTTAAAGAAACGAGGCTTCTTCGGCAAATATTTTTCGCCGTAATTATCAAGAATAAACTGGTTGCCGGCAGCTCTTGCTTCATCTGAAATACGGAGTGAATCCGTTCTCATATAAGTGATAAGACCGACTGTGCCGAGGCCTTTAACATCAAGACCTTCATAAAGCTCCTGTGCGGCTTTCATGGTGCGCCTTGCCTGGAAAGAAAGCCTTCTTGAAGCCTCTTGCTGAAGTGTTGATGTTATGAACGGCGGTGTGGGGCTTTTCTTTCTTGTGCCTTTTTTCACCGATGCAACCGTGTATTCAGCGCCGTTAAGATCAGAAAGAATTTTATCGCTTTCTTCCTTGGAATTTATTTTTATCTTTTTACCGTCTTTACCGTAAACGGCAGCCGAAAAAACTTTTTTGCTTGGCGGATTTGTGAACTTTGCATCTATTGACCAATATTCCTGAGGCACAAATGCACGAATTTCTTCTTCCCTATCAACAACAAGGCGAAGAGCAACAGACTGCACACGGCCTGCGGAAAGGCCGCGCCTGATTTTTTGGCTGATAAACGGAGAAAGCTTATAGCCGATCAATCTGTCTAAAATACGGCGAGCCTGCTGAGCATCAACAAGGTCTATATCAATGCTGCGAGGATTTTCCATTCCTTCGGTTACCCCGTGCTTTGTGATTTCATTAAATGTTACGCGATTTTTATCTTTTAAATCAAGATCAAGAATGTTTGCAAGATGCCAACTGATAGCCTCCCCCTCTCTATCGGGGTCGGTTGCAAGATAAACATAATCCGATTTATCGGCTTTCTTTTTTAAATCTTTAACAAAAGCTTCCTTGCCCTTTATAATTGCGTATTTAGGTGCAAAATCATGTTCTATATCAACCGAAAGCCTTGCAGACGGCAAATCACGAACATGGCCCATTGAGGCAACAACCTCATAGCCTTTGCCGAGATATCCTTTTATATTTTTCGCCTTAGCAGGCGACTCCACTATTACAAGCTTAGACATTTAAATTACCGTAGCCTTTCTGAAGCATTAAAATCAAAGCGGCACAGCCACAAAAGTTTGATTATAAATGCAATATATTAAAATACCCGTTAATCAAAAAGCGATTAACCGTGTTAAATAACTTATTAAAAATTTAAGCAAGACGATATCTTTTACCGCCTGCGCCCGTTGCAAGCCCGGCAATTTCAAGTGCGGTTAATGCCGTAAGAGTTTCGCCTATTCCGATTTCAGCACGGCGGCTTATTTCGTCCGCGCTTTGGTATTCCTCTTGAAGCACACAATAAACTGCCTTAGTGTTGCCGGAAAGCTCTGACGCCGCCTTTTGGCGAGCCTCTCTTCTTTTTCTGCCCGTCTGAGGATTATCAAACGATATATCACGGGCTTTGCCGTAAACATTTGCATTTTTATTTGCGGTTTCACGCATTATTTTGCCAACCGATTTAACCTCATCTATTCTTATGCCGTATTCCTCAGCATAAGGATAAAGCAAATCAAGCGGCTTTGTGGCAACCGTTGCGCCGTCATCAATCAGTTTATTTGTGCCTGCAAAGGCAGGATCAAGAATTGAGCAAGGAAGTGCAAAAACATCCCTGCCCTGCTCAAGCGCATAATTTGCAGTTATGAGACTGCCGCTTTTTATGCTTGCCTCAACAACAAGAACGCCGAGCGAAATTCCGCTTATTATTCTGTTTCTTATCGGGAAAGTATATTTTGATGCCTGCGTAAACGGCTGAAATTCCGTTATAAGAGCACCGTTATTAACAATCGCATCACGCAACGGTTTATTTTCCATAAGATACTTGGTGCCCAAGCCGCAGCCAAGCACCGCAATGGTTTTGCCGCCTGCAAGCATTGCTCCGTTATGCGCTGCCGTATCAACGCCCAAAGCGCCGCCGGATGCAACTATTGCACCCTTTTCGGCAATTCCTCTGCTCATAACATCTGCCGCCTTAACGGCATAATCACTTGCACGCCTTGTGCCTACAATTCCTATAACGATATTATTATCAATATCCGGAAATTCGCCGTCTGCATACAGCACGGCAGGCGGATTAAAAATACTTCGCAATCTTTCCGGATAGCGAGGATCATCATAAGGCACAACCTGCCATCCGTTCATTTTACAGGTGGCAAGCACCTCTTCAGCCTGCTGCCGTGAAGATTGGCAAAGCCGTTCTGTTTGGCGTGGCACAAGCACGGGACTCATTCGCCATTCTGTTTCACCGGCCGCAAAAAGATTTTCCGCAGAACCGAAATATTCAATTACTTCATTTATGGCAGCTCCGGCGCCGAGGGCGATCTGAAGCCTGATCCAGGAAACAGCATCACTCATTACCGCAGCATCTCCCACATAACTATTGTGCCCGCAACAGAAGCATTAAGGCTTTCTGCCCTGCCAAGCATATTTATTGTTATCGGTGCACATTCTGCAAGCACCTCAGACGAAACACCGTTTCCCTCATTGCCGATAACACAGATATCTGAGCCTTTGAATTCAACATTTGTTATATCTTTTGCATTGGAATCAGGCACGGCGGCATAAACAGAAAACCCGGCTGCATTATATTTTTTTATATCTTCCGCAAGGTTTTCGCTTTGAACAAAAGGCAACCGCAAAATTCCGCCCATTGAAGCCCGCAAAGCCTTGGGATTATAAACATCGCAACAATTAAAGAGCAGCGCACCGCTTATTCCGAGCGCCTCTGCTGTTCTTACTATTGCGCCGAGATTTGAAGGATCTTGAATTTGATCAAGAGCAATATATTTTTTACCCTGCTCAATTGCGCCTTCCGAGCTGCGCATTTTGCAAACGGCGAACACGCCTTGTGAAGATTGAGTATCACAAATTTTTTGAGCAATTTCATCAGTTATAAAAAATGACTTTGGAAAATATGCAATGAGCTCATTGCATTTTTTTTCATATTTTTCCGCTGCGGCTTCTGTGATGAGCAATGTGCAGGGAATGCAATCGGATTCCATAACATCAAAACAAAGCCTTACACCCTCAAGCACGAATTTTTGATTTTCGTTTCTGAATTTGCGAGAGGTGAAAAGCTTCTTTACTTCTTTTATTAAATTATTTGACTTGCTTGTGATTTTTTCCATACCGATTCTCCACGGCTTTAAAAAATTTCAGTTTAAGAAAACCACATTGCCTTACGGCCTTATGCTTATATTATATATAAAATAATATTTAAATTATAATACTATATATGAAAAAAAAGTGCAACAGTTAAAATAAAAAAAGAGGAAGAAATTTTCTTCCTCTTTAAGCTTTATTATCAGAGAGCAGCCTTTGCGCTTTCAACAAGAGAGGTGAATGCCTCTGCATCTGAAACAGCGATTTCTGCAAGCATTTTTCTGTTGAGATCAATGCCGGCTTTTTTGAGACCATTCATGAAAGTTGAATAGTTTGTGCCGTTTGCTTTGCAAGCTGCGGAAATTCTGGAAATCCACATTCTGCGGAATTCTCTCTTTTTCTGCTTTCTGCCGATATATGCATACTGACCGCTCTTCATAACAGCCTGCTTAGCTGTTTTGAAAAGGCGATGCTTGCTGCCGTAATAACCCTTAGCAGCCTTTAATACTTTTTTTCTTCTTTTACGTGTGGCCATAGCGCCTTTAATTCTTGCCATAACTTATTTCCTCCGTTTATATTGAGTAATTATCCTTAAAATTCAATTATATCACCGAATCAAGCCGGCATGTTCTTATTTGTAAGGAACAAGCCTTTTCATCTGCTTTTGATTGGTTACATCGCCAACAGCTGTTTTGCGAAGATTTCTCTTGCGCTTTGTGGTTTTCTTTGTAAGGATGTGAGAGGTGTAAGCATGTGCGCGCTTAACCTTACCGCTTTTTGTGGTTTTGAAACGCTTTTTAGCGCCGCTGTGTGTTTTGATCTTAGGCATAATTATTCCTCCGTCATATTTTAATTATTTAGAAAAGTAAGCATTACTTACTTGAAGGCTTAAGGGACAAAAACATCAATATCTGCCTTCCCTCAAGCTTCGGGGCTTTATCAACATTAACATCTTCACCGAGCGCCTCAACAAATCTTTCCATATTGGCAACGCCCAAATCCGAGTGAGCCATTTCTCTGCCGCGAAGGCGGATGGAAACCTTTAATTTATCGCCCTTTGAAAGAAACTTTTTAGCTTGATTAACTTTTGTGTTGAAATCGCCGATATCAATGTTGAGCGAAAGGCGAATTTCCTTTGTGTCAACAATTTTTTGCTTTTTGCGATTTTCTTTTTCACGCTTAGCTTGCTCATAACGGAATTTGCTGTAATCCATTATCTTTGCAACCGGTGGCTTTGCCTGAGGAGCGATCTTAACAAGATCCTGACCTCTTTTTTCAGCCTCGTGAAGCGCATCCTTAGCACTCATGATGCCAAGCTGTTCGCCGCTTGCCGTGATAACTCGCAATTCCCTGTCTTTGATTTCACCGTTAAGCTGCGGAGTTTCCTTGCCGATAAATAACACCTCATTTAAATAATTTAAAAGTGCGAGCATAAAATGCCCGCACTTCAATAAATCTTTTGAAATATTGCCCTTTTTGCATAGCTGAAGGGGAGAACGGGTAAATAGCTCTTCTTTGTTGTGAAAATATATTAACACAGATGTGACCGAATGTCAACACCGAATTTTATTTTTTAATGTAAAGCACATGGGAAAAGCTTATTCCGTTTTCTTCTGCGCAAGAAAGCACTTCCCTGCTCCATTCCGATTTATCAAATTGCGGAAAGAAAGTGTCTGCCTCCGGGCATTCCGCATCTATTTCTGTTAAATAAAGCTTTGTTGCAAGCGGCAAAAATTCGGCATAAATACGGCCTCCACCTATAACAAAAATATTGTCGTTTTTCGCTTTATTCAAAGCCTCATCCAAAGAATGAACAACCTCTGCGCCTTCTATTTGCAGATTTTTATCACTGCTGATAACAATATTGCGCCTGTTTGGCAAAACCTTAGGCAGTGACTCAAAAGTTTTTCTGCCCATAATTACAGTGTTTCCCGTTGTGGTTTCTCTGAAAAACTTCATATCCTCATGAAAATGCCACACAAGATCGTTATTTTTGCCTATTTCATTGTTTTTGCCAACCGAAAGAATAAGAGATATATCCATCAGCAATGCTCCTTTACTGAGAAATCGGGAATTTTATTTTGCCCAAATGCTTATAATCAATAAGCTTTACATCAAGGCAATCTCTGCTGTTATCAAACTTAAAGAAATCATCAACCTCGGGATTAAGCCAAAGCTTCGGTGCAGGCAAGTCGCCCTCTTCATCAAGGCGGCGAAGCTGTTCTTTAATTCCGTCCACCTGATTAACATAGATATGAGCATCCTTAATACTCCAATCCATTGTGCCGGGTTTAAGGCCTGTGACCTTTGCAAGCATGCACATCAGCACCGCATATTGAGTTACATTAAACGGCAAGCCGAGCGGAACATCGCAAGAGCGCTGATGCACCCAGCAATTAAGATAACCGTTTGTAACATCCCATTCACTGCTCCAAACGCAGCTCGGAAGCACAGCCGTGTCAAGATAATCATTTTGCCACAGCGTCATAACCATGCGCCTATCCTCCGGGTGGTTTTTAATCTTATCTATTAAATTTTGAGTCATTTGAAACTTATTTACTATGTAACCGTAAGCCGTGCCGATTGTGTGGGCAAATTCTTTTCCTAAATTCTTTGATGTTTGCTTTTTAACAAGATTTCCGTTTTCATCGGGCACAAGCTGAGTTGCGTGCCATATTCCGTTATCATCTGTTTCCCACTCATTCCAAATGTTAACATCACGCTCACGAAGCCATCTTACATCATTTGACTGTTCCTGATAAATCCAAAGCATTTCAAGCACAGCCTGCCTTATAAAAAGTTGCTTGGTGGTGAGTATCGGAAATTCTTCCGAAAGATCAAAATGAAAATGGTGAGACGGAACCTTAATTGAATTCACTCCTGTGCGGTTTACAACCTCAACACCCTCATCAAGTATTCTGCGGCACAGGCCGAGATAATCCCTATCCCATTTAGACATAATATATAATCCTTTCGCTGCCGCAGACTATTTCCACGGATATTTTTGTTTAAGTTGCTCAAATTCTTGCCCTGTGGAAGCAAAGTGAAATTCACCCTGCAAATCAGAGAAAAAGAATAGATAATTTGTGTTTGGATGGTTTATGACCGCATTAACGATATTCATACCCGAATTTGTTATAGGGCCGCTCGGAAGCGCCGGGCATCTGTATGTGTAATAAGAATCATAAGTTTCCTTAGAAAAGCCGTAATCAAGAAGCTTTTTTGCATAGAAATAAGTTACATCACATTGTAATTTGGTGCCGTTGTTTAATCTGTTTATGAGAACGGATGCAATGTTAGCTGCACTTTCATCGCTCAAAGCCTCCTCTTGCACAACGGAGCAAAGAGTTATAAATTCATAAAGGCTCATATTATTTGCTTTGCAATAGGCTGTTATTTTGTCTGAAAGTCTGTCGTCAAATGCGGCAAGCATTTTATCAACAACGGTTTTTGCATCACTGTTCATTGCCAAATCATAAGTGGCAGGAAACAAAAAGCCCTCTAAAATAAAGCCGATATGAGACCTGTCTGACGGAAAATCGGCAAGCCAATCATAATCATAACCATCGGTTGTTGAAACGGCAGCGTAAAAATCCTTTGCGGAGCAAATTTGATTATCCTCAAGGGTTTTTGCAATTTCAAAAACATTATATCCCTCAGGAATTGCAACGGAAACCACCTTATGGCTTATATCCGGATTTTGCAGTTTCTGAGCAATTTCCTCATAGCTCATATTTGATTTCAAATAATACTCACCGTTTATATATGTGAAATCGGGATAATGCTTATCCATCCAGGCAGACCAAATCGAATCATCAACAACAATGCCGTTATTTGCAAGCATTTTTGAAATTTCGTATTGAAAATCCTTAGATTCAATAACAAGCGTATATTCCTTTGGAGCGCCCTTTTCATTGCCGTTTATATCATTTTTTATTTTCACGCCGAACACGGCGCAAACTGCAACCAGAGCCACAACGGCAATGCAGACGATTATAATTTTTACCGATTTTTTATTCATAGGCTAAACCTCATTCAACCTCGTGCACTTTTAGCATATTGGTGGTGCCGCTTTGACCGAGCGGAATACCGGCGGTGATAACAACAATATCGCCTTTTTCTATCATACCGGTTTGCTTTGCAACTGCAACGGCGTGCTCAAAAAGCTCATCCGTGTTTGATTTTTCCTCACACATAACAGGCAGAACACCCCAGGAAAGATTGTTTTGGCGACGAACCTTTTCGCTTGTGGTGGCGGAAATGATAAGGCAATGAGGTCTATATTTAGATATTTGGCGAGCTGTTGTGCCGCTTTTTGTTACCGTTATGATAGCCTTTGCATTTAAATCATGGGCAGTTGTTACGGTGGCATGTGAAATTGCAGAGGTTATGTCCCCCGGCAAATGCTTTGGAGCAAATTTTTCAAATCTGCCCACATAATCTATATCCTGCTCTGCCGTTCTTGCAATGAGCGCCATTGTTTTAACCGCTTCCACGGGATGCGCACCCATAGCGGTTTCGCCGGAAAGCATCAAAGCAGAGGTGCCGTCATAAACCGCATTGGCAACATCTGTTATTTCCGCTCTTGTGGGGCGTGCATTTTTAATCATTGATTCAAGCATTTGAGTGGCTGTAACAACAATTTTGCCGGCAGCAAACACCTTTTCAATTATCACTTTTTGGATTGACGGGATTTTCTCGAAAGGAATTTCAACACCCATATCTCCGCGGGCAACCATAATTCCGTCTGCCTCGCGGATAATATCGTCAATATTATCCACGCCTTCATTATTCTCAATTTTCGCAATAATACGAACATCGTTCCAACCGAGTGCATGGCAGAAATTGCGAAGATAAACAATATCGGCGCCCGTGCGGCAGAAAGAAGCTGCAATAAAATCAAAGCCCATTTTTGCGCCGAATTTCAAATCCTGCATATCCTTTTCGGAAAGATAAGGAAGAGCAAGTGAAACATTAGGCACATTAACGCCTTTATGATTTGTTATCGGGCCGCCGTCAACAACAGTGCAAATAATATCATTGTTTTTAACAGCCTTAACCTTAAGAGAAATCAAGCCGTCATCAATCAAAATAACCGTGCCCTCTTTAACATCTCTCGGCAAACCCTTATAAGAAATGCTGCATTTTTCTTTTGTGCCTTCCACATCATCGGCTGTTAAAATAAACTCATCTCCAGCATTAAGGAAAATTCCGTTTGGATCTTTAAAACAGCCTGTTCTTACCTCGGGACCTTTTGTATCTAACAAGGTGGCAACAGGAATATCCAACTGCCTTCTTACCTTTTCAACAGATGCAAACCACTCTTCAAATGTTTCATATTCACCGTGTGAAAAATTAAACCTGGCAACATTCATACCGGCAAGCATAAGCTCCTTAAGTTTATCCTCGCTGCACGAAGCCGGACCTATTGTACAAATTATTTTCGTTTTTCTTCTGTAATTATCCATTGTCTTGCCTCCTATTGAGCGAAACATCAAAAATTTGCTCATTTTTATTATAGCAATATTTTTATCAAAATCAATATACAGGCAAACATTATATGTTAAAAAAATATAAAAAAAGCGGCAGGAGCAAAACAGCACCTACCGCCAAAACACAACTGATTTTTACTTATTTTGCAAGATCGCCAACAACCATCATATAATCGCCGATCATTGCGCCGAATTCCGGAGCACCTTCCATGATAAGCTGCTTTGATTTAACCATTTCAAGCATATCACCCGTGCCGAGCAAAATCATAAGAGCATGCTGCGGCGAATCGAATTTCATGCAGAAAAACGGCTTTGAGCGCTTATATTCACCCCTGCCGGCACGAGATTTACCTGCTTTTATGCGCAGATAAGCCGTGCATTCGGGATGGCCCTCAATAGCCCACTGATAAACACGATCGGGGCTTCTAAGAGTCCATTCATGAATTGCGGGATGGCCCAATTTATTCAGCTGGCTGATTCCGCTTGAAAGCAAATAGAAATAAAGCTTGCAAAGCAAAAGAGCGAGTTTTTCATCCTCAGGAGGCTCAGAAATTCCGAGCAAGCTGCTCATTTTAAGAAGCACAGCCATGAATTTCATGAACTTGCCAAAGGATTTTATTTTCATTTTCGGGAGCTTTGTCATATCGCCCTTCATAAAGGCATTCATTTTTTCCATTGAGGAAAATTCAAGCTCCGCATCTATTTTTTGCTGGCCGAAATACTCACCGAGTTTACAGGACCATTCGCCGTTTTCAACAATGAAATGAACGGCTTCTTTATCCTGAGCATTGACTTTGGCGGAAACCTGGTAAACAGCATTTACACCTTCAAACTTTTTTGCAAGCTCGGGCACATCGGTGGCAATCGTTTTCATAAGGGGCAGTGCGCCTGCCATAAACACCTTATTAGTGTAGCGGGTTACATCGCTTGCCATAAATAACACATTCCTTTCCTAAAGATTTCAATGCAAATATGCTTAGAATTCATCGTCCCAAGCGTCGTCTGCTTCAAAATCCTGATGCATTACTTCGGCGATTGTTTCGGCAATACCGTTTGCATCTATCTTTGCGATTGACATAAGATCCTCGTGAAGACCGATTGTTGAAAATTCATCCTGGTGGCCAAGCATTTTGAATGCGCAAGCCTTACCGCTTTTAGCAACAACCTCTGCAACTGCAGAGCCAAGGCCGCCCATAACACTGTGATCCTCAACAGTGATGATTCTTCTTGTGTCCATAACGGCAGACATAACAGCCTCTTCATCAATAGGCTTAATGGTGTGCATATTCAAAACACGAACCTTGATGCCGGCATCGGCCTGAGCCATTTCGGCAGCCTGAATAGCCTGGTAAACGCATGAACCGCAAGCGATAACGGTGATATCCGTGCCTTCGTTCATAACCTTAGCCTTTCCAACCTCAAAAGAACAATCCTCAAGGTTTTTATAAATAATTTGGTCAAAGCCTCTGTTGATACGAATATAAACAGGGCCGGGAGTTTCATAAGCAGCCTTAACCGCATGATATGTTTCTGCGCCGTCGCAAGGGCAAATAACAGTCATATGCGGCAAAACACGCATGCAGGTCATATCAATAAGAGAATGGTGAGTTGAGCCTGCTTGGCCGAATGAGGTGCCTGCATGAGTTGCAATAATCTTAACAGGTACATTTTGATAACAAATATCTGTGTGAACCTGATCAAGAGAACGAGCAGAAGCAAAGATTGCAAATGTGGAGGCAAAAGGAATAAGGCCGTTTTTAGCAAGACCGGCTGCAACGCCAAACATATTTTGCTCTGCAATACCGACATTGAAGAAACGATCCGGGAACTTTTCACCGAACATACCGATTTTTGTGGATTTAGCCAAATCCGCCGTAAGAGCAACAACATCCTTGTGTTCTGCACCGAGTTCACAAAGTGCTTTACCATAATATTCAGCCGTTGAAAGCTGAGAGGTTTCCGTCATAGTATAAGTCATACCGCTTGCCATTGCTTACGCCTCCTTTTCTGCACGTGCCACACGAGCCGCATAATATTTATCAAGGCTGTCATAGCACTGCTTTTCTTTAGCAGCATCAAGAGCGCCATAATGCCAATGATAGTCGTCTTCCATAAAATCAATACCGGCGCCCTTAAATGTGTCCATAACAATACAATAAGGCTTATCGCCGCCGTTTTTATGATTATTGATTGCATTTTCGATTGCGTTGTTAAGTTCTTTAAGATTTTGGCCGTCTACACGCTCTGTGATAAAGCCAAAAGCTTCAAATTTATCATCAATAGGCTCAACCTTCATTTCATCATCTACACGGCCGTCTATCATGCACTTATTGTTATCAACAAGCACAACAACATTTGAAAGCTTGAATTGAGCGGCGGTCATTGCAGCCTCCCAATTGGAGCCCTCATTCAATTCGCCGTCGCCCGTAAGAACATAGTTCATATAGTCTATACCGTTTACTCTTCCTGCAAGCGCAAAGCCGCAAGCAAGAGAAAGGCCGTGGCCGAGAGAACCGCTTGAGCAATCAATGCCCTTGATTTTGTTGCAATCAAGATGCATACCGAATTTTGAACCGGTAAGGTTGAAGTTATGAAGGCCCTCAACATCCATAAAACCGTAATCGCAGATAACGGGTCCGTAGCCGACTGCTGCATGACCCTTGGAAAGCACAAAGCGATCCCTATCCGGTAAATCGGGATTGTTGACATCAAGCTTCATAAAGCGATGGTAAAGAATAGTCATAGCGTCCATAGCGCTCATTGCGCCGCCAATGTGGCCCGAACCGCCCCAAACGGTTGTTTGAACGGTAAGACGCCTTAACTCATCCGCCTTTTTTTCAAGGCGGAGCCATTCTTCTTTATCGAACGGCTTGTAATTTGCTGGCATAAATTTTCCTCCTTAATAAGCATCGGACGCAAAACGCCGCCCGATGCCTTATATCTGAATTTATTTAATTATTTCAAGCCCTCTATTTCAGGGTGCCTTGCTGCAACAACACCGAAAGCATCCTCTGCAATATCAATTGCAAGCTTAACATCTTCGTCTGTGATTGATGCATTGATAAAGTGGTTATGGTGAGACGCAAGGAAAAGGCCTCTTGAAACGCACTCTGCAATCCATTCCTGATGAAGCATAAGGCTGTCGTCGTTTGCTATTCTGAGATAGAAAAGTGCAGGCTCGCCTGAAACAACAAGATTGAAACCATGCTCCTGAGCAGCGGCAGAAAAGCCTTCTGTTATCTGCGTGCCGATTTTGCGGAACATTGTGGGAGTATCAAGCTTTTTCATTTTGGGTATGCAGGCAAGGCAAGCCGCAAACGGCTCTGCACTCATCCAATAAGAGCCTGTGTAAGTAACGGACGAAGCCGTTGTTTTCATATGCTCGCCGCCGCAAACAGCAGACATATTATAGCCGTTTGCAAGAGCTTTACAAAAGCAAATAAGATCTGCTTTAATTCCGTAATAATGATCCGAACCTGCAAGATCAAGTCTGAAGCCTGTGCGCACATCATCAAAGATAAGCACCATTCCGTGCTCATCACAGAATTTACGAACCGCCTGCCAATAATCCTTGGTGGCACATTCATTATCCTTGAAGTTGCCGTGATCGTAAGGCTGAGCAATAAGGCCCGCAACATCGCCGCCGCAAGCATCATAAGCCTCTTGAAGTGCATCAATATCAAACCAAGGCACAACAACATTGTTTGCAACCTCTTCCGGAAGAATGCCGGGATAGTCTATCTTTTGCGCCCATTGAAAATCGCCGTGATAATATCCTTTAAGGAAAAACATTTTCTTTTTACCGGTGTGTGCACGGGCGCACATAACGGAAAACGTGGTGGCATCCGAGCCGTTTTTCATAAAGAAAGCCCAATCTGCGGAAGCAACGGTATCTTTAAGCAATTCGGCACATTCAACCATTTTGTATGAAGGAGATGTGGTGCAGTTGCCTTTACGAAGCTGCTCAATGGCAGCGGCATCAACATCATCATCGCAGTAGCCGAGAACATTGGGGCCGTAAGCGCACATAAGATCAAGATACTTATTGCCGTCTACATCCCAGAAATAAGTGCCCTTAGCATGATCGCTCATCAAAGGCCATTTATTTATAGGAAGAAAAAGACCTTCACTCGGGCCGAGGTGGCCGTAAACGCCCGACGGAATAGCTGCAAGCGCTCTGCTGAACCATTCCTTGCTTTTTTCATGTGTATATTCTGGAAATTTGCTCATTATTATTCCTCCTAACGAACTTAACCGAGATAAACCGCAACTCTGTCAAGAATACGATTAAGATTATCTACCATAGAAATCATGCCTGCCATATAGATATTGCCCTCGCAAAGCTCGGCAATGGTTGAAACCGTGCCGTTAAAGAGGCCGTAAGCAAGATCAATATCCGCAAATTCCATAACAGCTCTTGGATTATTTGCTTTTTCTTTAATGGTGGTGAAATGATGATTTTTAACCTTTACCGTTGCATAGCACGTGTCTTTAATACCCATAGAGATAACACCGTCAACAGTTGAAGCAGCGGTAAACTTAGAAATAGAATCCGAATTGGCAAGTGCGGAAATTGCGCCTGCGATAGTGTAAAATGTTAAAATTGTGGACTCCTCAAAAAACGCTCTGTTTTGCAAATCCTCTTTAGTTGGCATAAGAAGCTTTGTGAGCCTGTTAGTTAACTTGGTGAACGGGCCCATAAGGAATGAAAGCACCTGAACAACGCCCTTTGTTGGAATACCGGGCTTACTGTTATCGATAAGATCGTTGAATTTTTCAGGTGATTTGAAGTTCATTTTGCATGTGCAGCCCTCCGAACCTTCCGTAAATTTGCAGCCGCTTTTCGAAAAATGGAATGTGCCGCACGGTCCGCCGGCAACCTCAAAGCATAATGAAACCGGAGATTTAAGCTCTGCAAGGATTTGCTTTGCCTCATCATCAACGGCACAAAGATTTTCAAGAGTTGCAAGAACGCCGTACATATTAACATACGCCATAGCTTTTGCTTCTTTCAAGATAATTCCTCCTTTTCTGTTTATCCATAAACTCCTGTTAATTATATCACATTCTTTATACTACGGTCAATTACAAAGAGTAACAAAATTTACCTATTGTTTTAGTCAAATTAAATAAAAGGTAAAAAAATATGCATTTTTTGATTTTTGACGCATAGAAACCGCAAAGAAAAAGGAGCATGGCACAAAAGCCTGCTCCTCTTTGAGTAAGATATAACCAACAAATAGAATTCTACCACATTTTGCGGTGAATTACAATATAAATCCAACTTTTTTCATAGCTTTTTGCAAAGTTCTTGATGCAAGGCGACCTGCACGCTCTGCGCCTGCCTTTTCGCATTCCTTCAAATAGGCGGTATCTTTCATATACTGCTCAAATTTTACACGAACGGGTTCAAGCTCTGCAACAACAGCTTCGCCGACAGCTTTTTTGAAAGCTCCGTAACCCTTACCGGCAAATTCGGATTCGATTTTATCAAAATCAAGCCCTGTTACTGCCGAATAAATCGTCATAAGATTATTGATGCCATCTTTTCCCTCTGCATAGCGAACACACATTTCACTGTCTGTTACGGCAGATTTAAACTTTTTCATAATTGTTTCCGGAGCATCGGTCAGGAACACGGTACTTTTTGGATTGGAATCAGATTTGCTCATTTTTTTTGTGGGATCCTGAAGACTCATAACCCTTGCGCCGTTTTTCGGAATATACGCATCCGGAAGGGTAAACACATTGCCGTAAACGCCGTTGAAACGGGTTGCGATATCTCTTGTTATCTCCAAGTGCTGCTTTTGGTCTGCACCAACAGGCACAACATCCGTTTGATAAAGTAAAATATCGGCAGCCATAAGGCAAGGATATGTAAACAAGCCGGCGTTGATATTATCACTGTGTTGCGCAGATTTATCCTTAAACTGAGTCATTCTTGAAAGCTCTCCGAACTGAGTGTAGCAATTAAGGATCCATCCAAGCTGACTGTGAGCAGGCACTTGAGACTGAATAAACAATATGCTTTTTTCCGGATCAAGCCCCAGAGCAAGCAAAATGGCAAACATTTCCGTTGTTTGTTTTCTGAGCTTTTGAGGATCTTGCCTTACCGTGATTGAATGAAGATCCGCAACGCCGTAAATCGTATCAAACTTATCCTGAAATTCAGGCCAGCCTTTTAAGGCGCCAAGATAATTTCCGAGAGTCGGAACAGATGTGGGCTGAATAAGCGAAAGGCATCTTTTGCGCCTTTCCTGCACTTCTTTAATTTCTTCCATAATTCAAACTTCCTTTATATTAAACTGAGGCACTAATCACTGAAATTCCTTTGCAACAGTGCCCATAATTTGAACGCCTTTTATAATTTCAACATCACTTGGAGTTGAAAAATTCAAGCGAATATAAGAGCACGGCGCAGAATCATCAATCATAAATGCGCTGCCGGGCACAACTGCCACCTTATAATCCAACAACCTGTTTACAAATTTAAGCATATCAACATTATCGGGCAGCTTTGCCCACACGAACAATCCGCCCTGCGGCCGCACATATTCAATAAAGCCGCCGCAATATTCATCAAGACAATCACACATAAGCGAAAGCTTGCGACGATAAATCTTTCTGATTTTTTCTATATGCTTATCCACATCATATTCCGCAAACCAGCGATTAACAATCATTTGATTGAGAACACCCGTGTGAACATCGGAAACCTGCTTGCCTATTGTGAATGCGGCCGCTGCTTCCTTTGGCACAACGGCATATGCCACCCTGAGCCCCGGAGCAAGTATTTTTGAAAACGATCCCGCATAGATAACTATTCCGTCGGTATCCATACTTTTGATGCTGGGAACAGGAACACCCTCAACACGCAAATTGCCGTATGGATCATCCTCCAAAATAAGCAAATCATTTTGCTTGGCAAGCTCATAAAGTCTTTTTCGCTTTTCAAGGCTCATTGTTGTGCCGCCCGGATTTTGAAAATTCGGAATGGTGTATATAAACTTTGCATCCGGATTTTCTGCGATAACCTTTTCAAGGGCATCGATATTCATTCCGTCTGCATCTATGGGCACACCGGCAAGCTTACAACCGTGGGAACGAAAACAATTGAGCGAACCTATAAACGACGGTTCCTCGCAAATTACGGTATCGCCCGGAGAAGTCATGATTCTTGTGGTTATATCCATAACCTGCGTGCCGCCGGCGGTGATGATAACGCAATCATTATCACTGCCGATATTATCACGCATTTTAAGCCAATCGGCAACGGTTTTTCGAAGCGGCTCATAACCCTCCGAAACACCGTAAACAAGTGCCGAAACAGGATTTTCATTAAGAATTTCCGAAGATATCTTTTTAACTTCTTCGCACGGAAAAGCGGCAGAATCCGGTGAGCCGCCGGCAAATGCTATCATTCCGGGTTGCGAGGTTACTTTTAAAATTTCTCTGACAGCCGACGGCTTCAGAGCCGCAAATTTTTCAGAAAGGGCATAAGCCATTTCAATCACTTCTTATCCTTTTAATATAGTTTTAACGAATCGTGCGGTTGAATTACCGTCGCAAAGCGAAACAAAGCGTTGCTTAAATTCCTGCTCAGCCTTACCCGGCTTTGCCGAAAGCACCGCAGCCGGAAGCTCAGCAAAAGACTGCACAACACTTCCGCACGAATAATCGTAATAATCAAAATAAAATCCCCTGCCATCGTTATACTGCTTTAAATCGGGGGCATAAAGCACACAGGCATTTCCTATAACCGCATTTTCAAAAATAACGGAGGAATAATCCGTTACAAGCACATCGGTTATAAAAAGAATATCATTTATTTCTCTTTCACAAGACAAATCAAACACTTTATCCGCTACGCTCTGCGGAATATTGATTTTTTCTTTAACAAAAGGATGCATTTTTATAATAACCGCCCAATCATCACCGAGCGCCGAAGCAAATTTTTGAGCATCAAAAAAGCTTTTGGGATAATTTGCATCATGCACATTTGCACCTCTGAAGGTGGGTGCAAAGAGGCAAATCTTTTTTCCCTTTAAAAGAGGATATTCGGCAAAAAGCCTTTCTTTAGCCGCCGAAACATAATCGCAGTCAAAAAAAACATCCGTGCGAGGCGTTCCCACAGGCTTTATCTTGCTTTCGTCAATACCGAAAGCCTCTGCATATATAGGAGCAATTTCGGGAGAGGATACAATTGCTTCGGTATAATTTTTATGAGTTAGTGAATTTTTTTCCGAACTCGCTCTGCCGTAACCGAATCTTTTAAAAGCGCCCATTGCATGCCAAACCTGAACAAGATGCTGATTTTTGCGAAGCTTGAGCACATAAACAAGAGGTTCATAATCATCAACAAGAATAAATCTGCTTTGTGCCATAACGGCGGCCAGTTTTTCCGAGGAAGGCACTTCATTGCCGGCAGCAACGGTTATATCAAAATTCAAGTTGTTTTTCTCTATATAATTTTTAATTGCCAGCAAATTGCCGCCGAGCCTTCCCTTGGTGGTGGAATACATCAGGATTTTATTATCCTGCATCGGCAACTCTTTTGCCTTTTCAAAAAGCGAAATAAACTTAGCATATTTAGCCTTTTGCAACAAAGGATATAATGCGGATTTAATTTTGTTCATCACTTTCTGCCTCTGTTTCTTCTGCAGCCATGCCTTGCGAAACTGAATTCTCGGCAATTTCTGCACTGTTAAAACTTTCAAGCTCTTGCTTGCTTAATTCTGTTGTTTCTTGTGTGAATTCATCTGAAAAAGCGGCTGTGCTTTCATCAACGGAAGACGAATTCAAGCTGCCGTAATTGAATCTGCCGTCATAGCAGCCTCTTGCAAGCTCATCAATAATGATTCCGTAAATTGCAGTGATTGATTTAAAGCGCTTATTTACATAAGACTGTTTAAACGCCTGCTCTTTTTCACTGCCGCAACGCATGTTGCCTGATATAAAATCACAAATACCCTTTGCATTTTTAGAATACAAAGCAGGCAAATCACGCCAAAAATCAATATAAAAGCCACGCTCGTCTATATATTTATCACTGTCGAAGCAATAAATATATATAGGCAAATTACGAAGCAAGGCTTCATAGAGCACAGAACTGTAATCCGTTACAACATAATCCGCAACAGCCATAAAATCCATGCCCGTAAAATATTCTCCCGTTAACTGATTCATACGGGAATCTATATATATTTCTTCCTTATTTGTGTCCACAACATGGTGCTTCACAATAAGATTATATTCAGTGTAATTAACCCTGTTAATAAGCTCATTTGTGGCTTCACGCAGGGCTTTTGTGTCTTCTTCATTATCTCTGAAAGTTGGCACATAAAGAATGTTTTTTTTGCCGTTATCCAATTGAGGATATCGAGCAATAATGTTGCCTTTAAGCCTGATTTTTTCATTTTCATCAGTTAAATAATCCATTCTGGGTATGCCGATGGGGATAAATTTTTCCTCCGGCTGACCGAATGCCTCGGCAAAAAAAGGCACGCATTTATCACCGCTTGCAGCAATCAAATCATAATTATTATGCATTTTAAACGCTGCAGCCGTTTTGGAGGACTTGCCGCCCTCTTTATCAAGGATTGATTTACCGAAACGCTTAAAAGCACCGAGCGCATGCCATATTTGAATTATTTTTAAATCACTTTTGTGATTAAGCATTGAAGCAAGAATGCAATAGCCATCCAGCACGGCAACACGAGAGGTTGCCAAAGCTTTCATTTGGCGAAACATTTCGCCGGCATATTTGATCTTTCCGCAGGCGGAGGCGGGTATCATTTTACACAGCACCTCCACCTTATATTGCGGATAATTTGTTTTTATTTCATCTATGAGATAGCGAAAATCAAGAGACGGAGTTTCGCTTTGACGAGATATGAAAACTATTTTATTCTCCGTTTTTTTGCGCTTATAAAAAAGATAAAAAAAGTTCATTAAAGCGCCGAAAATCCTTGCAAAAAAGGAAACCATGATTTCACTTCTCTCTAAAATTACTTATTCGTAAAGCGGATACTTTGCACAAATTTCCGCAACACCGTTTTTGATATATTCTTTTTTGTTTTCAAAATCGGTAACGGCAAGATAGATAAACTCTGAAATTTTTTCAAAATCATCCTCATTAAGTCCTCTTGTTGTTGCTGCCGGAGTTCCGATGCGCACGCCGGATGTAACAAACGGAGAAAGAGGTTCATTGGGAACTGTGTTTTTATTAAGCGTGATATTAACATCATCAAGTCTTGCTTCAAGCTCTTTACCGGTTACGCCCGTGCCGATAAGCGAAAGCAACACAAGATGGTTGTCCGTTCCGCCGGAAACAAGATTAAGTCCTCTTGAAGTAAGGCCTTTTGCAAGAGCCTGAGCATTGTCGATAATCCTTTGAGAATATTCTTTAAATTCCGGTTTCAAGGCTTCTCCGAAGCAAACAGCCTTGCCTGCGATAACATGCATGAGCGGGCCGCCCTGAGTTCCGGGGAATACAGCTGAGTTAAGCTTTTTGATAAGATACGGATTATTACAAAGAATAAGGCCGCCTCTCGGTCCCCTAAGAGTTTTATGAGTTGTTGTTGTAACAACATCGGCATATGGAACCGGGCTTTGATGCAATCCCGAAGCAACAAGGCCTGCAATATGAGCCATATCTACCATAAACATTGCGCCGTTTGCATGAGCAATATCAGCCATTGTTTTAAAATCAATAGCTCTCGGATAAGCAGATGCGCCTGCAACAACAAGCTTGGGCTTAATCTTATTAACCTGCTTTGCAAAAGCGTCTAAATCAATATAACCCTCATCGTTTACACCGTAAGGAACAAAATTAAAATACTTACCGCTGATATTTGCAGGCGAGCCGTGAGTAAGATGTCCGCCGTTATCAAGGCTCATACCCATAACAGTGTCGCCGGGCTTAAGCAGAGCAAGATATACGGCAGTGTTTGCCTGCGCACCTGAGTGAGGCTGAACATTGGCATACTTTGCGCCGAAAAGCTCACAAGCTCTTTTTATTGCTATATTTTCAACTATATCAACATATTGGCAGCCACCGTAATAGCGTTTACCCGGAAGGCCTTCGGCATATTTATTTGTGAGCACACTGCCCATTGCCGCCATAACCTGAGGTGAAACAAGGTTTTCGGATGCAATAAGCTCAATGTTTTCTCTTTGGCGCTTTAATTCAAGTGCCATTGCATCGGCAACCTCTTTATCGGTTTCTGCAACCTTTGCGATAGAATCGTAATAATCGGAATACATATACAGTTCTCCTTTTTAATTTAAAATATATAATATCATACCATAAGCGATTTAAATAAACAATATTTAATTTTAAAATAACCTTGCACCTATATGAGTTAAATTAAGAAATCGGAACTGCATTGGCAAAAAAAGTTTATAATTTTTATAGCAATGAGAAAATATGTTTTAAAACCATTTAGTTATTTTGCAGACACCTAACAAAAAAAGTTACATTGAATCGACTATAAAAAACAAATAAATAAGAACAAATCGTCATGGCATCATTGTTTTCTTTTTGAATTTATGATATATTCATGTCAGCAGGTTTACAGCTTTTAAATAAATATTATCTTTCTGCCGATTTAGTACGAAGCAGCGCAAAATTGCACTTTTAAAACCATACTAACAGTTAATACTTGACACTTGAATATTCAAGTGATAACCGAATAAACAATTAAGCCAATAAAGTATCCGAGTCAAACGTTTAATCATTTACAAACCGTTTGAAAGTTGAAAGGTTGTAAATATTTATGAAAAAATATAAGGATGAAATAAATAAAGAGTTTAGATATTGGGATTGTTTATTCTCAAATCAAGGCAAAGAAATTATTGCAAAATGGCGATCCTCACTTCCTTCATTACATATGTATGGGAATTGTAACACACCCGAAGCAAGAGAGTTAAGAGCAAGACAAAAAATGAAATTCTTTGAAATTCTGGATAAGTACAAGAACTATGAAATTGCAGAATATGAGATATTAACATATATATCGGAATGCTCAAAAAGTTCAAAGGAAATTCAAATCAATAACTTGTTGCTCATATATGATTTTTTTGAAATAGAAAAAGAATATGTGGTAGGAATAATTCAAAGCCTTGCGGAAGATAATTATGTAACAGGATTAACATATGCATGTGATCCTTACAGAGGTGAATATTTCGAAGAAAACAATCCGACTATAACAGAAAAAGGACTTAATTATCTTGATAAGCACGGGTGTATGTTAAGAGGAAAAAAGAATGCAAAGCCCGGTTTTTACGAAAAAATGACAGATAGACTAAATTCATTAAGTAAAAAAAACACTCTGCGATAAAACAATAAGTCGGATAATATCATTATAAAACTACCGTTTAAAAATCAGGAATCTGCCAATATGCAGGAATGGTAAACGGTTTACTGAGCAGAAAGAATAAGCGGAGAATACGGATAAGCAGTGCTGTTGTGTAACGATTGCAACAATTCATGCATCATTTCAAGGATAAAAATACAACAGCAAATAAAAACGGGAAACAAGCAATGCATGTGCACAGATGGAATAAATAAAAGCATCAGCAGCCGAATAATAGGCGGCTTTGTAATTTAATGTTAAAGACAAAGCCTGCACAATATAAACC
>UQDL01000011.1 GCA_900539775.1 uncultured Anaerotruncus sp.
GCATTCCGATTTGCCCGAGCGGATATGCCATTACCGTGACATATGACGGTTATTCTGTTGTCAAGCAAACAACCTAACGCTATTTGCTTAACTATTATACTAAACAAATTCCGTAAAGTCAAGTGGCTTTCGAGAAAATATTTAACTTTTTTGTTTTGGTTATCTTGACATGCACTAAACATATATGATATACTTATCGCATATTACATAATCAAGGAGCGTAATTGCTATGGCAATCGGTGAAAGAATTCGTTTCTTCCGCAATCTGCGGGGAATGACACAAAAGTATTTAGGAACGGTAGTCGGTTTTCCCGAAAAGACCTCTGACATCCGTATGGCACAGTATGAGTCCGGCTCAAGAACGCCCAAAGCTGATCTAACCGAAAACCTTGCCGGTGTGCTTGGAGTTTCACCGCTGGCTCTGTCTGTACCTGACATTGACAGCTATCTTGGGTTAATGCACACGCTTTTTACATTAGAGGATCGTTATGGATTGACAATTGAAAAAGGTGAGAACGGCGTTTCTATGTGTGTTGACCCCCGCAAGGGAAAAGACGCTGCCGAGCTTTCCGAAATGCTAAATGCGTGGGCAAAACAGGCTGAAAAGTACCATAACGGCGACATCAGCCGTGAGGACTATGACAAGTGGCGTTATAACTATCCGAAATATGATGAAAATTCCGGTTATGTTAAAGTCCCGTCACAGGGACTCAGTGACAAAATGATTGAGGCTTTCAAAGACCGACTGAAAAACGATTAAATACAAGCATAAGAAAAAGAGCTAACTGACTTCTCAAAAAATCAGTTAGCTCTTTACTTTTACAATAATTCAAATAATGTTGCCATTTTGTTGCCAAAAAGCATATACAATCGGCAAAAGCCCAGTAAAATAAGGCTTTTTCACGGGTGTGAAATCATTCCCACTCCACCGTTCCCGGGGGTTTGGAGGTAATATCATAAACCACTCTGTTAATATGGGCGCACTCATTTGTTATGCGATTGCTTACCTTAGCAAGAATGTCATAAGGGATGCGTGCCCAATCGGCTGTCATAAAATCATCCGTTGTTACGGCACGAATAACAACCACATTATCATAAGTTCTGTGATCGCCCATTACGCCGACGGAATTAACACCCGGCAACACGCAGAAAAACTGAGCAAGATTGCTTTCATAGCCGTTTTTGTTCATTTCATCACGGAGAACCCAATCGGCATCCTGCAAAATTTTAACCTTTTCTGCAGTTACCTCTCCGAGAATTCTTACGCCGAGACCGGGACCGGGAAACGGCTGACGCCAAACAAGTTCTTTTGGAATTCCGAGCTTTTCGCCAACCTTGCGAACTTCATCCTTAAAGAGATCGCCAAGCGGCTCAATAGTATCTATAAAATTGATA
Source organism: uncultured Anaerotruncus sp. (assembly GCA_900539775.1). Lineage (GTDB taxonomy): Bacteria > Bacillota > Clostridia > Oscillospirales > Acutalibacteraceae > Eubacterium_R. The sequence continues at coordinate 1,396 of UQDL01000011.1, forward strand.
TCATCGGGCTTTTTAACCATGTTATGATGCGTTTTGATAACGGCAGTGTTTGCCTTGCCGGCGCTTTTGCCCTTGCCTGATTCAATTCTGTCCGGATAAATTGTGCCCTGTGCGAAATAGCCGTCCTCTGCACGTGAACGAACCTCATCCCAAAACACCTTATAAAACTCTGTGCCGATTATTTTGCGCTTTTCTTCCGGATCTGTTACGCCCTTGAGGCATTTCATAAAATGATCTCCGCAATTTACACGCACAAAATTCATATCAAAAAGGCTTGTGAAGGTTTGTTCAACAAAATCGCCTTCATCCTTTCTCATAAGCCCTTGATCAACAAACACGCAGGTGAGCTGCTTTCCCACAGCTCTTGAAAGGAGGCCGGCGGCAACAGAGGAATCAACTCCGCCGGAAAGGCCGAGGATAACATTTTTATCGCCGATTTTTTCTCTTAATTGAGCAACAGTGCTTTCAATGAAATTATCCATTACCCAATCGCCATGGCAACCGCAAACCTCATAAAGAAAATTATAAAGCATTTTGTTGCCGAATTCCGAATGAGTAACCTCCGGATGGAACTGAACGGCATAGATGCTTTTTTCCGTGTTTTGCATAGCTGCACACGGGCAATCATTTGTGTTGCCCACAACATCAAATCCGACCGGTGGATTTGCTATATAATCGGTGTGGCTCATCCAAACAACGGATTTTTGAGGCACATCCTTAAAGAGCTTTGAATTATTATCAAGCACGTTAAATTCAATTTTTCCGTATTCCGAAACAGGGGCTGTTTTAACCTCGCCTTTAGCCATCCAAGCTATAAGCTGGCAACCATAGCAAATTCCCAAAACAGGGATTCCCAAATCAAGAATATCCGGAGAATAGTGCGGCGATTCCATATCAAAAACAGAATTTGGGCCGCCTGTGAAAATAATGCCCTTGTAATCATTATTTTTAATTTCCTCTATCGGAGTTGTATAGGGCAAAATCTCGGCATAAACCTTATGATCGCGCACACGCCTTGCGATGAGCTGATTATATTGACCGCCGAAATCAAGAACGAGAATTTTTTCCATATTTTCCTCCAAAACAAATATTTCGTACGGAATTATTATATATTATCGTGCAGGTTATTGCAAGAGAATAAACAAACAATGAAAAAAATATCCAAAAAGAAAAACACAGTTTTACACCGCATTTCAGCGGATGTTTACTTTCTGCACGGCAAAGATATAAAAAACCGCCAATGCTTTGGCATTGACGGTTTAATTACAATTCGGCAGGCAAAGCAAACGCATTGCCTAAAACGCTTTTTAAAAGCGCTTTGAAATTTGCCTTTCAAATTAAGCGAAGCAAATTATTTGATTTTGTGAATTATGGCTTCTCTTTCAGGCCCGTTTGAAACCATAGTTATCGGGAAGCCGATTTGGCTTTCGATAAACTCAACATAATCTCTTGTTTCCTGAGGAAGCTTATCATAATCTCTGATGCCGCGAATATCGCAATGCCAGCCCTTAAAGGTTTTGAAAACGGGCTTGCATCTTTTAAGCTTAGAAGTGGTTGGGAAATAATCAATTACTTCACCGTCAAGCTCATAGCCGACGCACACTTTGATTTCCTCAAGATACGAAAGGCAATCCAGCGCCGTCATAACAACCTGAGTTGCACCCTGGCATTCAACACCGTAGCGAGTTGCAACGCAGTCAAACCAGCCAACCCTTCTAGGTCTGCCGGTGGTGGCACCGAATTCGCCCTTATCGCCGCCGTGAATACGAAGCTCCTGAGCCTCTTCTTCATCAAGTATTTCAGAAATAAATTCGCCTGCACCAACTGCGCTTGAATAAGCCTTTGTTACGCAAACAATATCTTTGATTTGATTTGCTGGAATTCCGGCACCGACGCAGCCGTAGCCTGCAAGAGTTGAAGACGATGTAACCATGGGATAAATGCCGAAATCAGGATCCTTAAGAGTGCCGAGCTGGCCTTCAAGAAGGATTTCTTTACCGTCTTTAATTGCATTTTGAATATATGTGTGAGTGTCGCAAACAAAGGGAGCGATTTTTTCTTTATACTCCATACACTTCTCAAAAAGCTCATCCGCATCAAGCAGAGGCTTATTATAAACATATTTGAGAATAAGATTTTTAAGAGTGCAAATATTTTTAAGCTTTGCCTTTAATGCTTCATCATCAAAAAGTTCATTAACCTGAATGCCGATCTTTGCATATTTATCTGAGAAAAACGGAGCAATGCCGCTTTTTGTGGAACCGAAAGCAGCCTTGCCGAGCCTTTCCTCTTCATATTCATCAAGCTTAACATGATAAGGCATAAGAATTTGGCAGCGCTCTGAAACAAGCAAATTAGGATTAAGGCCTGCCTTTTTAACATCATTAAGTTCACTTATAAACCTGTCTATATCAAGGGCAACACCGTTGCCGATAATGCAAACCGTGTTTTCGCTGCACACGCCGCTTGGCATAAGATGCAGCGCAAATCTGCCGTGCTCATTTACAATAGTGTGCCCTGCATTTGCACCGCCCTGAAAGCGAATAACAATATCCGCCTGCTGAGCAAACATATCTGTAATTTTGCCTTTGCCTTCGTCGCCCCAATTGGCGCCGACTATTGCTCTTACCATAATTACATTTCTCCATTCACAAATAAAATAAACATAAAAAGGGAACGGGGTTATTTCCCGTTCCCTTTGCTAATTATATATCAACTTAAAAATTAAGTCAACCAAAATCAGCGAATTTGCTTAATTATAAGGCATTTTTCCTAACGCTTGCCATAACCGGCACGGCACATTGCCTGTTTGCTTTGCGAGCGCCGGCGCAAACCTTAATTTATTTTTCAATTATCTGAAAGAATAATAGATTTGGCCGTTTTCAAACGAAGCATTTTTATAATAAGCAAGTTCTGCAATATTAACCACTTGGTAACCCTGTGCCACAAGCTCAGGCACAAATCTTGTTACCGCTTCTGCGGTTGATTCATAAATATCGTGCATAAGGATAATATCGCCGTCCGAAACATGATTCATAACGGCATCGTAAGTTTTATTTGAATCCTTTTTATGCCGCCAATCGTTTGTATCAAGGCTCCAAATGCAAATCGGCGCATTGCTGTTTTGCTTAATGGTGTCTGAAATATATCCGCCCGTTGGCCTAAAAGCGGTAGGCTCATAACCCGTTGCATTTTTTATTGCTTCAATGCCGCCTGAAATATCCTCTGCAGTTACATCATTGCCGTAATGAGAATGATCATAGGTGTGATTTCCGAGCTGGCAGCCCAACTTAACCATACGCTGCGCACATTCTTTATTACCTTCATATTGAAGGCGATTGCCAACCATAAAGAATGTTGCCGAGGCATGATTTTGCTCTAATGCATCAAGTATCATTGTGGTTGTGGATTTATTAGGGCCGTCATCAAACGAAAGCGCAACCATGGGCTTGTTTGGATCAAGATTTGTTCTGATATAATACGGAGCCTCAACAACCGTTATTTGGCATGTTGCCGATTTTCCGTTAAATGTGGTGGCCGTTATATTTGCCGTGCCGTTAGCAACGGCAACTATCTCGTTACCCTGTGCCTTTGCAACGGCATCGTTATCAGATGCATAGGTGATATTTGCAGATGCACTGCCCGAAGGAAGCACAGGTGCCAATTTAAGCTTTTCGCCTGCAAAAACATTAGTGTTTTCCTGAGGGAAAGAGATGCTTTCAGGGGCATTTTGAACAGCTACGGAGCACGCCGATGAAAGACCGTTATATGTTTTAACGGTTAACTTTGCCGTGCCGAGTGCATTACCGGTTACAGTGCCGTCTGCCCCTACAGACAGAATATTTGCATCGGACGATTCAAACAAAAATCCCGTGTTAATATCGCTGCCGTCAACGCTGAGCGGCAGTTTATAAGTTTCGCCGCTTCCGAGCGAAAATTCGGACCTGGCAAATGCAATTCCCGTTGGGGCATCCTCAACCTGAACGGTGATTTCATTTTTGCCAACCTTTACTTTTGCATTTCCTTTGGCAACGGCAACGAATTTTCCGTTTTTATCAACCGTTACAACATCATTATTAAGACTTTTGAATTTCGGTGTTTTTTTATTATCTCCAACAGGATAATCATATTCCTGCCCAATTCCCAATATCATTATTGAAGCAACTGCAGGAACATTTTCCTGCTTTTTTGAATTTGCCACTGCGGATGCAACAATTGCAACAGATAATAAAATTGCAACAAACACAACAGCTGTTTTGATGCTAACGGATTTTTTCTTTTCCACAAACATCAATTTTGCCTCCTGACTATTTCATATTCTCCGCCATCCGGGCTAAAATAACGGCAGGTTTTATCTGTGCCGCTTTGTAAAAATCTGATATATTCATCCTCATCAAGCTCAAGATCGCAAAAGCCTTCTGCCGTTTCATCATCATTAACAAACCAACGGCATTGCTCGCACAAAGAATCCATCTTTTCATCTCCGCCCGTTATAAACAGAATTGATACATATAAATAATTATATATATCGGCATTGCTTATTATACATTGAGTAAACGGGAATATCAATAAGCAATTATACCATAAATGACATTTTTTTCATTATTATTTTAGATATTCTTTAAGCAATTGCAAATCGAATCATACAAACACTGCTTTTTATTCGTTTCAAAATTTTTCAGGCAAAAAAAGCTGCGATTGCAAAAGCAATCGCAGCATAAAATTTCAACTGTTTAATCAATCAAGATTTTTCTTAACTGTTTGAAGCTCTGCTTCAAGCTCTTCGGGAAGAGCATCACCGAATTTAGCATAAAGCTCTTCAACGCCTTCAAGTTCTTTCTTCCAAGCGTCTTTATCAACATCAAGAATCTTTTCAAGATCTTCTTTGGTCATATCAAGGCCTTCAAGGTTAATATCGTCTGCCTTGGGAAGATAGCCGATAGCTGTTTCAACAGCATCAACCTTACCCTCACAACGATCGATAATCCAATCAAGAACACGAAGATTATCGCCGAAGCCGGGCCACAAGAAGTTGCCCTCATCATCCTTACGGAACCAGTTAACATTAAAGATCTTAGGAGCTTTTTCGGGATCAAGAGTTTCGCCGATTTCGATCCAGTGTTTCCAATAATCGCCCATGTTATAACCGCAGAACGGAAGCATAGCCATAGGATCACGACGAATTACACCAACTGCACCTGTTGCTGCAGCTGTTGTTTCGGAGCCCATGATTGAACCTACAAACACACCGTGGTTCCAGTTCTTTGACTGATATACCAGCGGAGTAAGCTTAGCACGACGGCCGCCGAATACGAATGCTGAAATCGGAACACCCTGCGGATTTTCAAATTCAGAAGAAATGCAGGGGCAGTTAACTGCGGGAGCAGTAAATCTTGAGTTGGGATGAGCACCCTTTTCTTCAGAAGTTTGGCCGTTCCAAGGATTGCCCTTCCAATCGATTGCATTTGCGGGAGGATTCTTATCGAGGCCTTCCCACCAAACTGTGTTTTTATCAAGATCAAGAGCAACATTTGTGAAAATTGTGCCCTTCTTTGTTGCTGCAAGAGCATTGGGGTTTGACTTTTCGTTTGTGCCGGGAGCAACACCGAAGAAGCCGTTTTCGGGGTTGATTGCATAGAGGCGACCGTCCGGACCTTTTCTGATCCAAGCAATATCATCGCCTACGCACCAAATCTTATAGCCCTTTTTCTTGTAGCCTTCCGGAGGAATAAGCATTGCAAGGTTTGTTTTGCCGCAAGCACTTGGGAAAGCTGCACAGATATATTTGATTTCGCCGTTTGGCTTTTCAAGGCCGAGGATGAGCATATGCTCTGCCTGCCACATTTCTTTTTTACCGAGATAAGAAGCTATACGAAGAGCAAAGCACTTTTTACCGAGAAGTACGTTGCCGCCGTATGCGGAGTTAACGGAAATGATAGTATCATCTTCAGGGAACTGGCAGATCCATCTGTTTTCAGGATCAACATTGCATTTGCAATGCATGCCGCGAACCCAATCGTTTGAATCGCCGAGAGTATCAAGAACCTTCTTGCCTACTCTTGTCATAATATTCATATTAAGAACAACATAGATAGAATCTGTGATCTCAATACCGATCTTTGAGAACGGAGAGCCTACAGGACCCATTGAATAAGGAATGATATACATTGTTCTGCCCTGATAAGAGCCTCTTGCAATATCATAAAGCATTTTATATGCCTTTGAAGGCTCCATCCAATGGTTTGTGGGGCCTGCGTCTTTTTCTTCTCTGGAGCAGATAAGAGTTCTGTCTTCAACACGGGCAACATCGTTTTCCGCTGTTCTGTGAAGATAGCAATCGGGAAGAAGATCTTCGTTAAGCTTAATCATTTCCCCTGTTTCAACAGCTTCTTTTTTGAGAGCGGCAATTTGCTCTGCCGAGCCGTCTATCCACATGATCTTTGATGGCTTTAAAAGTTCTACCTTTTCATCAAGCCAAGCAAGGAGTGACGGATTTTTTGTAAGATTTGTTTCCATATTCATTCTCCTTAATAAATGATTTACAGTTTAAGGGCAAAATACACAAGCGGGCTCTTTTTGCCGCGCCGCCGTTTTTCGCCAATATTTATTATATCAACATTTATTCTAAATTCAATAGTTATTCTTGCTAATTTAACTAAAAATTTACATTATCAATTGGCATATTTGCATAAGCATTCAGCGACAGAGGCGCTTTAACTCCCGCCAGAAATTCATAATATCCCTGCGCTGCAACCATTGCGCCGTTATCGCCGCAATATTTAAGCTGCGGCACCTGAAGCTGCCAACCGTTTCGCAAGCACATTTTTTTGCTTTCGCTTCTTAAAAGCGAATTTGCCGAAACACCGCCTGCAAGCACGATTTTTTTATAGCCAAAATCCTTTGCCGCCTTTTCAAAATTGTTTATGAGGCAATCAACAACGGCCTTTTGAAAAGACGCCGCAAGATCTGCCGTGTTAACAGTTTCCCCTTTTTGAGCCGAATTATGAACAGTATTTATAACAGAAGTTTTCAGGCCGCTGAACGAAAAATCGTAAGGCGCATCTGCGATTTTGGGATGCGGAAAAGAAAAGGCGTTTGGATTTCCCTGCGAGCTGATTTTATCAATACTGATACCGCCGGGATATTCCAGCCCCATTGTGCGCCCCGCTTTATCAAGCGCTTCACCTGCAGCGTCATCACGGGTTTTACCGATTACTTTATAATCCGTGTAGCTGTTTACGGCCACAATATGCGAATGGCCGCCGCTAACAGCAAGGCACAAAAACGGAGGCTCAAGTTGCGATGTAAGATAATTTGCCGCAATGTGCGAGCGAAGATGATGAACGGGCACAAGCGGATTTCCCGATGCAGCCGAAAGCCCCTTTGCAAAATTCACGCCGACGAGCAATGCGCCTATAAGCCCCGGAGCATATGTAACGGCGATTGCATCAATATCCTCTATTGTGCAATCCGCCTGCGAAAGGGCCTCTGCCACAACACCGCTTATTGATTCCGCATGGCGGCGTGAAGCAATCTCGGGCACAACACCGCCGTAAAGCTTATGCTCATCAAGCGAGGTTGCCACAACATTGGAAAGCACCGTTCTGCCGTTTTCAACAACTGCTGCGGCTGTTTCATCACAAGAAGATTCAATTCCGAGTATTTTCACTTTTGCGTGCCTCCTTCACAGGGTTTATCCCTTTTCATTAAAACGGCATTTTCCGTTGGCATTGAATAATAATTTTTACGCACACCCGTGTCATAAAATCCAAGCGATTTATAAAGTGCAATTGCGGGAACATTACTTTCGCGAACATCAAGAAAAACATCGCAATCAGCCTCATCAAGCGCCTTTTTCAGCACGGCACGGGCTATGCCGTTTTCCCTGAATTCTGGCAACACCGCCACACGAACTATATCTGCTTCTCCGGTGAGAACATATATTCCCACATAACCCACTGCGCTGCCGCCGCACACGGCGATATAAAAGCGTGAAAATTCATTTTCAAGCTCTGCGGAAATTGCGGTTTCGTTCCACGGGCGTGAAAAGCATTTATTTTCTATTTTTGCAACATCCGCCGTGTATTCCTTTGTTAACCTTTTAATTTCAAAATCAATTTTCATTATTTTCTCTTTATTTGTATATCTCAGTGAGCCTCATACCATGTTTTGCCGATTTTTCCGTCTGCAAGCAGCTTAACCTTAAAGCTGCAGGCATTTTCCATTTCTTCGGTAACTATTTTGAGAGCTTTTTCGGCCTCTTCAAGCGGTGCCTCAACTATAAGTTCATCGTGCACCTGCAAAATAAGGCGTGATTTCATATTTTCTTTTTCAAGGCGATTATCAACACGAATCATTGCAATCTTAATAATATCGGCCGCCGTGCCTTGAATCGGCATATTCATTGCAACTCTTTCGCCGAATGCACGCATCATATGATTTGACGATGCAAGTTCCGGCAAATAACGGCGGCGGTTAAACAAGGTTTGTGCATAGCCGTTTTCCTTTGCATCTGCCACCATTTTATTCATATATTCTGCCACACCCGAAAAGTGATTTAGATAACCGTTTATATAATCTTTTGCTTCTTTAACGGAAACACCGATATCCTTTGCAAGGCTAAACGCACCTATGCCGTAAACAATGCCGAAATTAACAGCTTTTGCACGGGAGCGCAAAAGAGGAGTAACCATTTCCTGCGGCAAATTAAACACCTGTGCAGCCGTTGTGCGGTGAATATCCTCGCCGTTATTGAAAGCGGAAATCATATTTTCATCATTTGCAAGAGCGGCAAGCACACGAAGTTCAATTTGGCTGTAGTCTGCATCAATCAATAATTTTCCGTTTCCCGCAATAAAGAAGCGGCGCATTTCCTTGCCAAGTTCCGTTCTTATGGGAATATTTTGCAAATTCGGCTCAAGAGAAGAAATTCTGCCCGTGCGTGTTTCCACCTGATTGAATGATGTGTGAATTCTTCCGTCTGCGGCTATAACCTTCAACAAACCGTCGCAATAAGTTGATTTCAGCTTTGACAGACTTCTGTATTCCAAAATAAGCTTAACGATGGGATATTCGGGAGCAAGCTCCTCCAATATTTCCGCCTTGGTGGAATAACCGCTTTTCGTTTTCTTTTTGCACGGAATCATCAGTTCTTCAAACAGCACAACACCAAGCTGCTTTGGCGAGTTAATATTAAATTCGTGCCCTGCAGACTCATAAATTTGCGCCGTAAGCTCTTTGATTCTTGCAAAAAGTTTATCCGAAAACTGCTCTATTCCGCTTTTATCAACTTCAAAACCGGCAATTTCCATTTTGCCAAGCACTCTTGCAAGCGGTAATTCAATGTTTTTAAGCAAATCCGTTTGATTTGCATCAAGCAGCTTTTCATCTGTTTTTTCAAACAAATCCGCAAGCACAGCGGCATTAACAACATTTTCATCATCCGAGCCGAGTTCGTTTTTATATTCCGGAACGGAAACGCCGTATTCCGCACAAAGATGTGAAATATCATAATTACTGTCTGACGGGCGCAACAAATAAGCCGAAAGCATTAAATCGCCGCAAACATTATTACAAGATATTCCAAGCTGCGCCGCAAGGCGATGAAGATACTTAGTGTTATATGAATATTTTTTAACATCACTTTCAAAAAATGATTTTATAAAATCCGAATATTCTGTATCAAACGAGTGAAAGACCGTTATTTCATCACCGTTTGCAAAATAAAATTCTGTTATTTCATTATCTGCAACAGCGCAATAAAAATATGCTTTTTCAGCAAATTCAAAGCTTGAATAATCTGAATCTTTTTTAACAATATGGCGATTTGCCTTTTCGGGTTGTGCAGAATGAGCATCGTTTATGTTAAGCTCAAACTTATCCATCAGGCTGAAAAGCTCATACTTTGCAAAAAGTTTTGCCGAGTTTTCACTTTTTTTGCCCGGCAAATAATCCGAAACATTTGTATCAACCGGTGCATTAGTTCTGATAGTGCCGAGATCAAGCGAAAGATATGCTTTTTCTTTATCACGGCGCAGCTTTTCACGCACGCCGGGTTTTATATCAAGCTCATCAAGATGATCGTAAATATAATCAATATTGTGATAATTTTGAATTAAGGAAAGAGCGGTTTTAGCCCCAACTCCCGCAACGCCCGGAATATTATCGCTTGAATCGCCCTGGAGCGCTTTAACCTGAATAAGCTCTTGCGGAGTTATTCCGTATTCATCAGCTATAACAGACTCATCGTACGGATCCGTTACGGCTTTGCCTGCTTTTGTGTGGGCAAGAAGCACCGTTACACCGCCGTGAGCAAGCTGAAGCGAATCCCGGTCTCCTGTTGCAATAAAGCAAAGATCGCCGCTTTCACGGCATTTTTGAGCAAGAGTGCCGAGAATATCATCAGCCTCCCATCCCTCACATTCAAGAGTTTTTATTCCAAGGCTTTTTAAAATTTCTTTTATCATCGGCATTTGTGTGCGCAACTCCGCAGGCATTTCATGACGGCCCGCTTTATATTCCGCATACATTCTGTGGCGGAATGTCGGCGCATGCAAATCAAAGGCAACCGCAATTGCCTCTGCCTGTGACATTTCTTTTAACTTAAGCAAAATATTCAAAAAACCATAAACGGCATTTGTATATATTCCGCTTTTGGTTGTGAGCACTTTAATTCCGTAAAATGCTCTGTTCATAATACTGTTGCCGTCCACAACAAGAAGCCTCATTAAAATTCCTCACTTTTCTGATATCAGAATTTACATTTCGCAAATGATTATACAGCAAATCGGCCGATATATCAACATCGGCAGGATAATTTATCACCTGCCGCAGCTTAAAACAACAATAAAAATCAAAGAATATGCCCCGGACACACTCGGCAAATAACAATTGCTTAACAAAACAAAGCAAACGGCAAAACACTGTGTAACATTGCATTAAAAGCAGCAACCTGCCATACCTTTAATCCGTTTTTTTGATTTTTGAGTACATGATTGTTTAAGCAAACTTATTTTTTGCAGCGCAATAACAAAAATCTGCCAACACTTGCGTGTTGGCAGATTCTTTTAACGGTGCAACGGGCAAAGTCAGAAATACTTTACCCGCATTTTTATTTACCGAGTGCGCTCCAAGGCGCATTATTTTAATTTATGTGTTTATATCCTCAAAAGCCGCAATTATTTTTGGGGACCGTTAAAGCCGTTTTTCTCCTGAAAAGCAGCAATCTTATCAATAACGCCGAGCACAACCTCAAAGCCGTCGCCAACCGTTTCCATATCAAATCTTTCGGGCATATCGCGCCAAGTATGATAATAATAAGTGAGAACGGGATTTTGTGCGGCAAAGGTTACGGATTTAATGCCGGCTTTCGTAAGCGGAGTACTATCGCAACCGCCTACGGGATTGTGAATGCAATAATTTGTTTTGCTTTCAACGCCCACTTCTTTAAAGGTATCCTTAAACATCTGCTCAAGATCCTTATCAAAGCGTGTAAACTGCCAATCGTCTTTAATAACAACCTCAAAATATTCCTTATCGGCAACGGAATCTATATTTATATTCCAAGCATTTTTTGTAAGATCGTCATTCTTATGCTCCTTGGCAAAAGCAATGGAGCCTCTGAGGCCGGCCTCTTCTGCGCCGCAGTTAAAATCAACTATACGGCAGTTCTTAGGCATTTTATCGGGATTTTCCGCAAAATATTTTGTTACGGTATAGCTGAGTGCGCAACCTGTTGCATTATCCATCGCACCTCTTGAAGCATTGCGCGGGTGAGGATCTGCCCACATAACAACAAAGCAGCTGCCGAAAGCAGTGATTGCAGGCATAAACAGCATAGCTGTATTTAAGCGGGCAAAAGCTTCCGAATAGAAGGCGTTATAAGCAAATGAAGCGCCAAAATAGCAGCCGCCGTAAATGACAGCCATTGCGATTGAAACACCTATCATAAAGAAAACACAAAGTGCACCGAAACCAACCTTGCCGTAAGTGGCAATCATTCCGATTGCAGGCTTATCTTTATATTTATATGAATGCTCTGAATGGCGCCAAGTCCAGCTTGTGTCTGTGTGGCCGGAAAGAATAATTGTGTAATCATATTTACCGTCCGGAGGAAGAAGCTCGCCATATGTATTTTGAGAAATTTCCTGCCTGAAAAACATATCAAACCATGTTTTATAGAGGAAAACGCTGCAAACAAGCCAAATAAGAACGGCAACGCCAAAGAACGCCATTCCAAACCAAAGAGTTTCAACCTTGATTGCAAAGTAAGAAAGCACACTTAAAATGATGCCTGCATAACCTGCATAAGGAATGCCGCCGATTGATGATCTGGGAGAAACTGCAAATTCCTCTTGCTTTGGCTCTATACCGATTTCACGGAGCTTATCGCCCATATAATCGGCATACTTTTTTTCGTTATCAGAGCCGGGAAGCCTGGAACCGATTTTTTTTGCTGCGTGGGTGACAATATCAAATGCCTCCTGTGCATATTTTTTATTTTCTTCTTTCACTTAATTGACCTCCTATAATGAAATACAAATCAATTTTATCACACAGATTAAAAATTAGCAAATTTTGTTAATAAATTAACACAATAAAGTGTTAAAGCACATATTTAATAATTATAAATAATATAATTTATATATTAACCATGTAAAACGGCGACACGCACAGTGTACGCATCGCCGGATAAATCAAAAATAATTAAATTATTATAAATTTATATAACTCATTTTTTATTCTTTTCATATATTATTTTTAATCCTTGCAAAAGCAAATCATCATCAACAAAAGCATCAATTCTGAGTTCTTTTGCAATGGCATTTGCAAGACCGCCCGTTAAAACAACCGTTAACTTTTCGCCGAGTTCCTCCTCAAATCGGGAGGCCATACCCTCTATCATTGCAGCAGTGCCTATAACAGAACCGCATTTCATGGCATCAACTGTGTTTGCGCCAATCATTTTTGATGGGGCGGAAATATCAATTTGCGGCAACTGAGCCGTGCCGCTTGCAAGAGAATTTATCGCCGTTTTAACACCGCACATGATAGCACCGCCGAGATGGGCGCCGTTTTTATCAATAACCGATGCCGTTGTGGCTGTGCCGATATCAAAAAGCACGGCGGGAAGCGGATATTTATTTATAACCGCCACATCGCCTACCACCAAATCGGCGCCAAGCTCTGCGGGATTGTCTATTTTTATATTAAGCCCTGTTTTAACGCCGGGGCCCACAACAATCGGCTCTTTGCCGCACACAAGCATAACCGTTTTCTTTAGGGTGCGCACAAGAGCGGGAACAACGCTTGAAATTATGCCGCCCTCAATATCTTTAACGCCGTTTATATCAAGAAATGTTTTCAGCTTCATTGAATATTCTATTTCGGTTTCCATAACATTTGTTGAAAGCCTGCCGCAACAAACAAGCTCATCGCCGTTCCAAACGCCAAGCACTATATTCGTGTTTCCAACATCAATTGCAAGTATCATATCCAAGCATCCTTTCAGCCAAAGAATTATCCGCTCAGCCGAGCAACCTAATTATAATATAATGCTCGCCCAAAGTAAAGAATTTAATTTACCGCACGATTTTGCCAAAAAGAAAAAACCGCAGGAATTATCCTGCGGAATATTATGCGGCTTTTCAACGCTTTTATGCTTGCTTGCAGGGCTGCCTGAAAAGAATATAAAAATAGCTAATTCCCCTTGCGTTTAGAGCTGCAAATTCGTTTGCCACAGCCGCAGAAGTGGATTGCTTAACAACCAAATCCGAGCCTGAAATCTGCAGGCCGATGCTGCTGCCGGCCTTTGAAGCGGCGGCAAAATAATGAGTGCAGCTTTTTGTGTCAAACTTTGTTATAACCGCAGCGCAAGACATCGGGAACACAAGCGCATAGCAAACATCAAACGGGCACCCTGTGGCAATTGTTTTTTCCACTGCACCGTCGCCGAAATAAACACCGGTATATATCGGCATTTCAAGCCTTGCTCTGTCATCCTGAGAAAGATGAATTTGCATATTTCCCGTGTGTTCGCCGAAAGCTGCATCTATTTTTTCATTATCGCTGTTATAATCTGCCATCATAGGCCTGTCTGTGCCTATCCAACTGTTCAGCTGCAAATTGGCAGTTTTATTTGATGAACTCATATTAACCAAACCTTTCTGCTGCAAAATTTAAACACGGCTGCAGCCGCCGAGGTTGTTATTCGGAAATTCCGTCCCACACAAAGAATCGAAACTCAAATCCGTCTCTTATATACCATGGCATTGCCATATCATCAAGTACGCTGCATTTAATGGGATAAGTTTTAAAAGGATTAACCGAAACAAGCGGGTAATGGCGTTTCAGAAAAGCCGCCATGTCTGCAAGGTTTTGCTGAGTTATAACAGATAAGCCAAACATAACCACCTGCAAATCCGCAAGCTCCCAAATACCGCCAACGTTGTTAAACGCCTTCATAAATTCTTCTCTTGTTTCATGCTCCGGATAAGCAGACAATTGCCGAATTACGGCTTTTCGAGTGTTTTCCTCCGTTTCACCTGGAGAAATTGAAAGAAGCGAGCAATATTCGGAAAGTCCGGATGCATCGCAGGTTTGCACAAACAAATTTGCAAACCCCTTATCAAGCAAATCGCAAACAAGCCGCATTCCGGCGGCATAGCCTTTCAGCTCTGCCGCTTCCGTGCTTTTTTCAGGCACGGGCATATCGGCATTTTCGCAAAGTTTTTTTAACCTTTCAAAAATATCATTCATACACATCAGCCTCCGCATTTTCAAGAGAAAGATAGCTTAACGAATCACAAACAACTACCCCTGCGACAGACGGAGTAAGAGAAACCTCTGCATATTCAATGCCTTCTATTGCAGATAAACCGAGCACAAGCGCCGTTGAAGAAAGACTTTGCCCTATTTTAGATGCAGAGCAAAGCTGCTTGATTTTTTCCTCTGCCGCAGTTTTTATAGCTGCCTTATCGGCGCCGGCGGACACCTTGATTGCCGCAAATGCCGAAAATTTTTGCGCCGTTGCGGCACAATAGTCGTATTTGACGCCGGCATATTTATATTCCCAAAGCAGATTGCCAAGAGTGGTTGAAATGCTTGGCGGCAGCTTATCGCCGACAACTTTAAGGCACACTTGCATAAATGAATTGTTATAATCATAAGAAAATGCGGCATCAAGCACACCGTCTGCACGCATTGCAAGCTGCTTATATGCATCCTCGGTAACAAAATTAAACCTGCATGAATATGATTGCAAAATTCTGCTTCTGAGAGACTCATCACTTTCTTCATCTCCGCCGCCGTTAACAGCAGAAGAATTTGTAACTGCCAAAACATAATCCGGCGGATTAACCATAACGCTAATTCTGTTTTTATCGCAATTAAATTCCGCACCGTTTGCAAGTGCTTCGCATTCAACATCAATGCTGCTTTTATCTGCGGGGCACACAGCGCTTTTAAGCGTTTTAAACTGCACAAGAGGATTATCCTTATTCGAGCAAACCGTGCCTGCCGGAATATCAACCTCCCTATTTAAATCTGGAGAAACGAAGAAAGTTAAAACGCCGTGCGCTTTTGTACCTTCTTTTCTTTTCAGCCCGCGCATTTCCGCATGCATATCAAGATACTTTCCGCTTGCGGTTTTAATAAATGCTTGGCGCAACACAAAATCCGCATTTGCCGCAACTGAATAGATTTCACTTGCAACGGCTTTGAATTTCATATCCGTTTCAGAATAATTCTTAATATTTTCTCCGCATTCATCGTAAAAAGCTTTTCTCATTTCGTTTAAAATTTGATTATATGTTAAACTCAAAATTCAACACTCACCGTCCTTTCCTCTCCGCATATTATTAGCGTTATTTCATATTTGTTCTTATTCTTTTCGGCAGCAACAACAAACACCCCATCCGCCAGCTTCAACGCCTCTGAAGCGAGGCAGGCTGCTTCGCTTTCGTCAAGCGGATATGATGCAACACCATAATCCGAATCTGGATAAAACAGGCCTTTTTTTGAATTCAGAATTCTTTTTGCATCCGTTAAAGCGTTTGCCGTTTCCCCAAGCGTTAAGCACTTATTTATCATAAGATACCGCCTTTCCGATTGGCTCGGTGATTTTGCCGTTTTTGCCTATAACGGTGCCGTTTATAACAACACTGCCGTCTGCACGCAGCAAAATATATGCACCCGAAAGAGCGCAAATTTTAATCTCACCGTTTTTTAAATTTGCTTGCGTGCATTTAGTTCCGGCAACGGCACCGCCGAACGGACTGCCGACTATCAAAACCTCTTCGCCGGCAGGAGCGCAAAAAGAATATCCGTACGGTGCAAAAACCTCTGCGTTTCTTGCGCCCTCGCCCGCATCCAAGTTTTGAGTGCCGCCGATTGTTACCGTGCCTTTTTCCGCATAGCTTTCCGAAGCGGAATTATAATTTTTGTTCAGCCACATAATTCACATACCTTTCTTCCCTTTCCAAAGCAAAGCTTACCGTGGTTACTGCACCGCCTGCGTTTTTTGATCTGATAATCTTTGAAACGGTGTATACTTTGCTTTCAAAACCGCCAAACGGCAAAATAACACGCTGCGCAAGCTTTAAATCCGCATCGCCGCAAAACTTAACCTGCACCGTGCAAAAAGATTTTTCTGAATTTTTAAGCATTTGAGCACACTTTTTATCACGCTGCCACGGAGGCAGCGCAGAAAGATTAACAAGCCGCCTGCGTTTTATCGAGTTTGCTGCGGCAAATTCGCTTTCAAGATGATAAACATATTTATCGGCAGGGTTTATTTTATAATCCACACGGCTTATAACATTGCTTCTGTCGTAAACCACACAGGCAGAAATAATTTTACTGCCGTCTATGCAAATTGCTTTTCCGCCCTTTTCAAACGCACAAAGTTTGTTTTCAGGCGAAACATAAACTCCCGAACCGTATGTATAAAGCATAAAATCATTTATCGCCCCGTAGCAGCTTTTGCCCTTTTGAACGGCATAGGAGCCTTCCGAGTAAATTTCAGGCAAATTAAATTCTATTCCAAATGGTTTTGCGCAGCAAAGCCAAAGCTGCCTTGCAGACGGATGCCTGTATTCGCACGGCAACGCCTCATTATCAACCAAAACGCTGCCGCTGCTTCTGGCATAAACATATATATACGCTTCTGCCGTAAGTGAGCTTTTTTGCTTATCGCAAAATCCGCAAAACACCGTTTTATCACCGCAGCGAGCAATTATTTTGCCTATTTTAATCATTTTGTCGGTGGGAATGAATTTAAGCTGCAATCCGTCACATGCAGCAGAAACCTCGCTAACAAGCTCATAAGACAAAATTTTGTCTGCCGCCGCAAGTTTACCGTCAGCATCATATATTTCAAAAGTCAATTTATAATCACCTTCGCTCCCGCCGGCACTTCAAAAGGTGTTTTAAAGCTGTTTAGCTTCATAATTTTTTCAACGCTTACGCCGCACCTTGCCGCAATTTCAAAGGCGTTTTCATCATTTTGCGCAAAAGTTGATTTGCAAACGAAAGATGAATTCTTTCCGATTTGCGATTCGGTGAATTGCGCCTCATAGGATATATAGTTTTCGGCAGCATTTCTTGTTGTCTCAAAAGATGTGAAATAGGCGTTGAAGTAATCTCCTCCCGGCAAGAGCAAAGCGCCCGCCTGCTTTTGTGCCTGAAGCGCATAAAGCTTTTTAACTGCTCTATCACCGTCTTTTCCGTAAAATCTGCCGTAAATTTTTATAACGGCGGCATCATCACATATTTCCTGAGCTTCTGTTCCTAAGCCGGGCAACGGTTTTAAACCGACTGATTTGGACTTTTTAACCGTTATCTTTTGAGGATTTTGAATAAACTCAAAATTTTTGTATTTCAGTTTCAATCAACCACATTCCTTTCCGTAAAGGCAGCCGCAGACTTTTTAACAATTTTGCTTTTGCCTGCGGCATTTTTTATTCGCTTTGCGGCACATAATCATGACGCATTGAATCAAGCCTTAAATATTCTGACAGTTCTTCGGCACCGAGATATTCAATATTTTCTTGGTTTTCCGTTATAATCACCGCCCCGTCAAACTAAATCAAACACATCGGAATATGTTATTTCCGCACGCTGCATAATACATTGCGCTTTTTTATGTGAGCGTGCCTCATTAAGTTTAACGCCCACTGCATTATCAGAGTAAGCAGCAGCGCAAATCCTTGCAACAGCCTGCTGCATATCATAATTTTTCATATTCCACGGCACATAAATATCCGCAAACGAAGTTACACTGCCTGCCTTAATATCCTGCTCAATTGCCGCATTTTGAATATCGGCGCTTACCGTGCCGCACACAATTACAGCCCCGGCCGGGCATGTTGGCTTCAGTTCCGTGCCGTAAGCCCGGCAAACCGAAGTGTTTTGAAAAAAATCATCTGCCTTAATTCTTTCAACAAGGTTTGAAACCAATGATTTTGCTTCAATCATATTTCATTCTCCGTCTCATAAACACGGCGGACGATGGCCCAATAAAAGCAAACCTCGCCGCCCACAACAACCTGCTCTTTTTTCTTGAAAATAAATTTTTCATTGCCATAATGCAAAACTGCATTCTCATCCAGAGCACAGATATCATGGTCATACGGCCCCACATATGTAAAATAATCCGGGCAAACCTCGCCAACGGGAGTTTGAAACGGTTCAAAATTTGATTTATTACTCCGCCACTTTTGAGCCACAACCGCATAAAACGGAGTTGAATTCCATTCGCCTTGAGAAATATAAACACTTTTACCCGTTTTCGCCAAACCTTTTTTCACGGTTTCACAAACGCTCAAGGCTACACCCCCTTAAAGGCAAATCCGTCGTCCTTTAAATATGCAGAAGCACCTTTAACCGCCATTTTATAGATTTCCTTGGCTCGCTCGCTTTTGCTTGCCATTCCGCTTACCGTTATATCGCCTGCGGTGAAGGAAGCAAACCCAAGGTCTGCCTCCTCATAAATGCAAATCGCATAATATGCCTTTGCCGCCGCAAGAAAAATCAATTCGGCAGCATTGGCAAACTGCGTTGGCAAAATGCTTGCTTCAACACTTTTGCAGGCATAATCTATAATTTTTTCATAATTATTTTCAAACCCGCTTTCAAAGCTGCCCATTTCTTTGATGCAGGCAATAATCTCCTGCTTATCAAGCAAATCATCAACCCCCGAATCTGCAGCTGAGGGTTGCATTTTGATCCATCAAAGAAAATCCCGTTGTTACCGTGATGGAAGCTCTTTCAAGCTGGCGGTCAATAAGCTTATCGTATTCCGTTACAACACCGCCTGCCTGCACCTTTTCAACGGCCGCATTCTTATCGAGCACCAAAATGCTTTGTTCAGGCATATCATCATATTTAAGAAGATCTGCTCCGAGCGGAGTCATCAGTTTTCCCGTTGCATGGAAATTGAGACCTGCATTTGAGTCTTTAAACTCCGCCATATTCATAATTGTTTTATATTCATTGCTTGCAGCAACAACCGTGGTCATTTTATACGGCGAAAGCTCCAACCACATTTCCACAAGATCTGCATATGAAAGCGGGGTTTTCTTATCATCCATAAGATTTGTGCTGCCGTAAAGTATCGTTTCAACGGCATCCACATATTGGCTTGTTGCAATATGGGAGCCGAGCTGCTTCATAATCAAAGTGAAAAGATCAAGTTTTTGATACTTTATCGCCTCATACGAAGCCACAAGCATTCTGCCTCTTTTGTGAAGCCTTGTGAGGTTATCGCTTGTTTTAATTTCCGTTTCCGGAATAGATGCACCCTCGCCCACGGCGGCAAGTTCCTTGTCTTTTGCGCTTGTTGTGAGCTGAACAGAGCGATAATCAAGCGAATCTATGATTGTTGTGGTGGCAACCATTTTTGAAAGAACGTCATTTTCCTCCATGCCCTGAGTTACCGCTCTGCTGATATATTCGGGGAAAAGCGCCGCCGAATCCGTGCTGCGAAAGAATTTTGAAACGCAATCAGAATCCTTGCCGCTAACCTTAATATCAAATCTTTTGAGCTGCCTTTGATAAGCATCAAGCCCTTCAAGTTCGGTGCCGATATAGTTATCAGACGGGTCTATTTCCTCAAGCGAAGCCGTAAAGCCCTTTGTTGTGGAATAGAGGCCCTTATCAAGTTTAATATTATCAAATGCCATAATTAAATACCTCCGTTTTCATATTAAAGAATGATTCCCGCTTTTAGTTCATTTGAATGAACATAAATAACAAGATGAGATTGCTTGCCGGTGCTTGCGCCGGCAACTGTGCCGTTTCCTTTTGAAACTATATATTGATAGCCTGCACCGCCTATTGAGCCCGCTGTTGAAAGCGGCAATTCAACAAAGCCTTTGATGATGGCAGACACATAATCCTCGTTTGCCGAAAGCACAACGCCGATAAATTCGCCGTCCGCATCCGCAAGGGAAACGCTGCCGCCCGTGTCAAGCTTAATGAGATCGCCTTTTTTAAGGCTCTTGCTTGTTTTAAAGGTTACAACCTGCTCACCGATGCCGTTGTATGCATAATGATTTATATTCATGATTTTTCCTCCTAAATTTTAAATTTACCAAGATCCGTACGCTTGCCCGATTGATTTTTAGCAAGCTGCGGCATTGGAATTGATTTTTCGGATGCACTGCCTTCAAAAGCGTTTTTAAAAGCAAACAATTCCTTTGCAGTCATAATCTGCGCAACACTTTCAAAAGCCGATTTATCCATATTCGGCAACGCCTTGCCGCACAAATGCACAAGATCGTTAATAATATTTTTTCTGTATTCCCGGCCAAGCTCTGCATCATCGCTCATTCCGGAAATCATGGCTTTGATTGAATCTGCCTGGCTGCTTGTAAGCGTTATGCTGCCGCTGCCGGAAAGCATTTTTTCAACATCGTGCTTTTCCAAAGAAGCATCATATGATTTTTCAACTCCCGCCTCTCTTTGAGCAGGAACGGCAACAAAGCTGAATTCATAAGCATCCGTAATTCCGTCAAGCACGGTGAAGCACTTTTTACCGTTGTAAGTTTTGCCGGAAACATGGCCGCAATACTCAACATTCTTATCTTTTCCGCAAACAGAGCAAATTCTTTTGCCTGCACTGCAAGAAACGGATACTTCCTTTTTAATACCGGCATCAATATCCGTTATAAGCTGATCGGTGGCTGCGCTGCGCACCATATAAGCCTTTGCCCGCAGCGCATAAAAATCTTCACCGTCTGCTGTTTTTTTGCCGGGCACACGCTCAACATACGCATCAAAAATTCTTGCGCTTTGATCTTCTGCTCTCATTGAATGATTTTTTATTCCCGTTTTGCCCACAAATTGCTTTGCAAGTTCTTTCAATGCAGAAACGGAAAATTTTTCGTTATCTCTGTCCACATCATTATTGCAAAGGGAAACCTCAAAAACATAAAGCTCATCCCTGCCGAAATCTCTGCGTGTAAATTTTCTTATCTTTTCATAATCGGATTTCTCCGGCATGTAGCCCTTTTCAATAAATCCTTCTCTCAATCGGAAACCTCCTTTTGATTTGCCGCATTTTGTGCGGCCGCATTATCTGCCTGTGCATTATAAAGGCGAGCCTTTGCGTGCTCTGTTTCATCCTGCAAGGTGATATCTGCCCATTCAACATTAACGGGAAGCCAAATTGATTTTAAATCCAAATATTGCCTTGCAATTTTTATAAGCACCGGCGTGATGACTTTTCTGTATGATTTTAATTCCGTGGTAAGCATATCTGCTTGCTGAATGCTCATTCTTTCAGTTGTGCTCCAAGAAAGGCCGAGCATATACGGAGGCAAGCCCGTTTTGGCAATTATCTGCTCTGTAAGCTGGCGCACGGGAATTTCACTTGAAAGCACATTATTATCTGCTCCGATAACTTTAACGCTCACATCGCCTACGGCAACAAAATCCTTAACCGAATCCTTGCTGCTCATTGCCTCCTGCCAAGCAGAGCAAATTTGCTTTGCTCTTGCCTGAGCCGAAACCGAATCTCCCCCGTCGCCGCCCGGCTTATATGTTACGGCATATCTCAAATTGCCTGCGTGTTCCCAATTCTCGCCGATGGTGTTATAAATTGTAAGCAAAATATCGGCAATAAAAGGCAAACCGCTTAAAAGGCTTGTGCCCGTAATTTCACCGGGTTTGGGATTAAGCGCCGTAAAGAGAATCAAATCCTGCCTGGCAATTTTATTGCTGCCGTTGTAAAACTCAATATCAAATCCGTTTGCAGCCCGCTTAACCTCAATTGATTCCAGTTCGCCGTTATAAAGAGCGTAAAACCCATTTTCATCCGCAATCATTTCACCGACTGCACTGCCATAGGTAAGCAAATCAGATAAATAAGCAGAAACAAATGCGTCTATTCCGTTTTGATTTCCGCCGACATTTATGCTTTCAAAAAAGCCGTTTAAATCTCTGTCCACAGCGTCATCGCCCGTTGCAAACTTAAAATCGTTTACAAGGCGAATTATCTTAAGCACGGCGGCATCGATAATCGGCACACTTTCACGAAGCGATGCATATACTCGCCCGCCCGTGCCCATAGGAGTAAACAAACCAACCCTGCCAAAAGGGTGCCTGGTGAATGAGCCGGTTTGCACAGCAGCCGCAGAAATTTTTGTGCCTGCGGAATTCTTTTTACTGAAAAGCCCCAACAACTCACATCCTTTCAACCGCAAATGAGCAAAATTCACCCTCGTTATTCCCGTTTAGAACGGTTGAAACAAAATAGCGAATATCGTCCATTGCGTGATCGTTTTCTTTTTTCGGCGCATCTCTTTTAATACCGTTATCCCATCTGTAAACAGAAAACTCACGAATGGCATCGGCACAACACGGATAAAAAAAGATGCTGCCGTTTTTCAATGCTTGGCAAACAAGATTTATCCCCTTAAGCACATCATTTTGAGCTTTGATAACCCTGTATTTTCCGTGGCGGCGAACCGTTTGCGCAAAGCTTGCGGCAGAGGGGTCTATAATAAGCGCCTCAATTTTTCTGCCTCCGGCGAGAGTGCAGAGCTTATCATAATAATCCTCATCGGTAAGCTGCACCCCGGCATCACGGGCAGAATGATAATACTCATCAATTCTGAACCATTTATCGCCGCATTTTCCCCACAGACCGAGCGAAAAGGGATTAACCGTGCCGTAATCGCATGATAAATAATATTTTGAAAACTCGCCGCCGGCCTCGGCTATATGCCGATTTGCATTAAACATCGGATATACCAATCCATCGGCAGCCACCCATTTCCCGTCTATAAATCGCTCATAAAAAGCACCGCTGTAAAGGCTTTTGTATCTGTTTATAACAGCTTGCGAAAGAGACGGATTATCCTGCATGGTAAAATGAAGATAAAGCATGTTTTTTTGGTCTTTCTTTTTTATCCATTCATTATAAAACCAATGAAACGGGTGCTCGGGATTGCAATTAAACCAAAACTTTGAATTTTCAAGAGAGCATCTTGCCAGCGCCTGCTCCACAAAAGAGCGTGGCATAAGCGCCACCTCATCAAGCAGCACGCCTCCCAGGGTCATACCCTGAATAAGAGAAGCAGAGGATTCATCCCTGCCGCCGAAAAGATAAAACCGATTAACTGCACCGCCCTTTTCGATTTCAATGCAATTTCGGCTGATTTTAAAATCACAATTAAATCCAAAAGAAGAAAGAAGCGGCAATAAGGGCGTTATTACATTTCTGCGTAAAGACGAAACAGTTTTTCCGCAAAAAGCAAAAGATGCACCGCTGAAGCGATAAAAAGCCCAGCTTACAAACGATATGCTCATGCAAAGCGTTTTTCCGGATCTAACTGCACCATCGCAAATAATGCCGTTTTTATCTCTGCACGGGCTGCCGTTGCACCACCAAGTCAGCGCAGCAAGCTGCTTTTCGGAAAAAGGAACAAAATCATTCAATGGGATCGTCTCCCCGCAACTTGCTCATGCATTTTGCGCTTTCCTCAAGGGCTTGGTAAAAGCCGAGCGGCTCGCTCGGAGCTCCGCCGTCCAATTCGGAAAGCTTTTCAAGAGCTTTTATTCTGTCGAAAAACTTTATTTCCATTCCGCCGCCCTTAGGTCTCTTGATTTCGCTGATATTGTAAAGATCAAGCTCGCCGAGCCTGGAAAGCACATCACCCTCCTGTGCAAAAAGAAGAAGCACCGCATCCTTTATATCTCCGAAAGCAAGGCGCTTTAAGCCTTTGCGCACTTCATCCTTTGTTGTTTTTTTCGTTCTTGCCGTATAAATTCCTCCTTCAAATTTTGTTGATTGCAAAAACTGCTCTCACTAATACCCCGGAAAACAAAAAAATATAGCTTTAAAACGCTATATTTTTCAAAAAAATTTCAAAAAAAATTTTTTTATGCGTGATTTATGCATATTTTCGACTCAAACACGGTTTGGTTTTGCCTGTTATTTTTTTGTTGCAACCGCACACCGTTAAAAACGGGCACAAAAAAAGAGCAAAGGCATAAAACCTTTGCTCTTTAAATCAATATAAAGATTATGTTTTATTAAATTTGTTATCTTTGAACATCCGTTGCGGCAACAAACACACCGTTGCTTTCCTCACCTGCCGTAACCGTAACCGTGTCTCCGGCGGAAATAAGCAACACATCCATGCAATCCTTAGCGGCGATATAATAATACTTACCGTTTATTTCAAGATAATAATAAGTGTTGCCGTCATTTACGCTTGTTTTAACGGATTCAACCTTGCCGGTGATTTTTCCGTTTTCTGCATTTTCGCTGCTTTGCTGATTATCACTTGCCTGCGGTGTGCTCTGAGACTGATTTGAAGAATTATCATCAACAAGATAATCATCCACATTTATATCACTGCTTATTTTTCCCTTATCCTTCATTGCCTGAACATAGTTTTCAACAGCCGCATTAAGCGCCTTGGCATCACTTTTCATTTCATCAAGCAAGCCTGTGCCTACTATTGTTTTATCGTCAAGATTAACAAGTGCATAGCCCTTAACCGTGTTGCTGTCGCCATAAAGGCTCATGAAATAAGTTGGCTTGCCGTCTATATCAAGCAAAATAGGAAATGTTGCATAATATTTATAGTTTTGAACGGCATCCTGAGCAGATTGCTGTGCAGATGCCTCTATAGCACCGCCGTTTTGATAATATCTTGTTTCCTTGGTGCGCCTGTTGCTGAGAATAAATCCGAAATTAGATGTATCGCCCTCAGACGAGGTTACACCGGTATATACCCAAATATCATCATCCATTGCAACATATCCATAGCCGTCTGATGCAACATTAACATCGTTTTGGAAGAAAATAGAATTCCAAAAGCCGTTTTGCAACTTGCCGTAATAATTATATTGCTGCAAAAGAAGTGCCGGAGAATAAACGGCATCCACCCACTCAAGAGTTTCGCTTGAGCGAACTTCGTCTATATCGTGATAAACGCTTTCACCCGTGATTGCATCAGTTACAACAACACCCTTAACATCCGTGCCTCCGAAAAGGCCGATCGTTTTATCAAGCACGGCAGTTACCCAATAAGGATGCCCGTCATCTGTTATTTCAAAATTGGGAGTATCCAGAAGCGCAGTGGGATATTGAAATCTTATGTGGCGAATAAGCTTTTTATTGAAAAGCTCGGTTGGGCTGTATTTGATGCTGCCGCCGAATTGCTCGTTGCAATTAACAACAGTTACCTTTTGAGACACAAGATCAACAATCATATATGCCGGCAAACCGTTTTTAGTGTTGTTTACCCATTTAAAGAAATTTGCATATTCAAGGTAAGCAACCCTTACGGGCCTGCCGTTATAATTTACCATTGTTGTTGTGTCCGACACAACATATTGGCTCTTATACTCGGAAAGTGAGCCAAGCTGCTGGTCTGCAAGAGTAAGTGCTCTTGATTCATCAACCCTCGGCACGGAATCAATATCTATTTCACTGAAGTCCGTTGAAAAATCGCTGTCTGTTATCGGCATCATTTTGCTGTAAGAGGATGCTCTGAAAATCGTGGCACCGCAAAGCCAACCGATAAGCATAACAACGGCAAGCACAAGCGCAATTGCAACCGGCACAATTGAACGCTTTTTAATATATTCCCTGCGTTCTATTTTTTTATTTGCCTTGCAGATAATTGCAAAGAAAACCATAAACAAAGCAAGTATAAGAATTATAAAGGAATAAAGATTTGTATCTTTAAAATTCATTGCGGGCAGCATAATATAATATGCAATTCCGCCTGAAATAATTGTGAGTAAAGCCGAAATAAGAAGCTTAATTCCAAGCTTTTCGGGCTTTACTATAACTTCAACCTCATCCTTTTTAGGCCATTTGAATTTTGATTTGAAATCGCCGATAACTTCATCGGCATCATAATCCATATTGGGCATTTTTTCGCTCATATTTAATTCTCCTGTTTTTTAATATGCAAGACTACCCTGCATTTAAAATATAATAACATATGCATAATTATTATTCAACAAAAAATAAGCCCCATTGCAAAATTAACAATTTGCAACGGGGCGTTAAAAACCGTTTTACTTTAGTTATGCGCTATTTATGCTTGAACAATACCCTTAGTTGTTTTAAGGTATTCTGCAGATGAAGGATAAGTTAAATCATAAGAAATCTTAACTTCTGCGCTCTTATCCTTAATAACTGCAACATTTGCATGGTTAACCTGAACATTTACAGCCATATGGTAATCAGCTGCAGTGATTGTTTTTGTTGCGGGATCAATTGTGATTACACCTGTACCGCCGGTATAGAGAACCTTGCAGTTTTCTTCGGTTGTGCCGCTTGCCCATGAAAGAGCAGAGATTGAATCAACGGTTGCGCCGATATCGCCGAGAACCTCAAAGAAACGACCCTGAGAGTCTACACCACGCATTGACATTGAGCCATCCTTGGGAAGTATGGTAAGAACGAGTTTACCGTCCTGCTCTTTAACATTTGCAGCCAAGCAATCATCGGGAGTGAAATATGATGTTCTGAAATCGAATTCGCCGGGATCCGTGTCGCTTCCGTTAGAGTTATCAAGCTTGGGATCTCTGTTGTTGCAAGGCGGAAGGCCGTATGTGCCTGCCTGGAATAAGCTGTCTACGATGCCGGGAACGATGCCGTTAATAACGGAGTTTTCCTTGCCCTCGATAAGAACAGAGTCAATTTTAAGCTTTTCTTCGCCAAGCAAAGCATAATATGTTTTTGCTTCGCCGTTTTCAGTGTAAGAAGCTGTTTGAGACTTTGTATTGTTATAGCACTCTACATAGTAGTTAACAACATCTTCAACAGTTTTGAATTCAACACCGCAATAAGTATTGGGAACGAATTCATCGATAGTTACTTCGGACTGCTTATCTCCTTCGGCAGATGCATCTGCACCGCCGTTTTTATAAGTGCCGTCCTGAACCTCTTTAATTGCTTTGATTGTTCCGTTTGTTACATAATCGATCTTTGCACAGCCTGCAAGCGCAAAAACGAAGGAAGCAACGAGAACAACGCAAAGAAGTTTTTTGATTGTTTTCTTCATTACTTGGTACCCCTTTCAGTACGAACTAAGCATAACTAAATTGCTACTATCTAAATTTATTATAAATTCGTCAAAAAGTCAATACCAAAAATGGAAATTGACCAAATTATTCTCATTTCTTTAGCGCATATAGTGTTGTTATTTCAAATTTTCTGTGTTATACTTGCTTTAAATACAAAATATCGGCAAGGCAGGCAACGAAATTATTATATTCATGCCCGATATTAAATTTCAAAAAACACAATCAAAGTGCATGGCTTATTCAGCTGCAAATAAGCCGGCCTTAACATTTAATAACATATACTTTGCAGCGGAAAGGCAACGAAATTTATTATGAGATGTAAAAACTGCGGCTTTGATAACGCTGAAGGCAGATATATTTGCGAAAACTGCGGATCACCTCTTTTTGATGAGGATAATGAAATCAATCCCGAAAACGATAACGAAAACACAAAAATCATCCCAAACATATCTCAGCTTGAAGATGTGGAAAGCGTTTCACCTCAGGGTGAGCCTCCGCATCATGACGGCAACAACGAAGATGATGATGAAGAAAAAAGCAAAAACAAGCGCAACATTATTATAATAATTGTGCTTGCGGTTATTTTGGTTGCAATGACAGTTGGCATAATCGTTTCCGCCTCTCTAAACAAAGGCAAAGAAACCACTGCTGCTCCGTCAAGTTCTGTTTCACAAACAAGCGAAACATCAACGGCAAAGCATTCTTCCACAAAGCAGCATACCACAACAACCGAAAAAGAAACAACAACAGAGCAAACAACAGAAAAGCAAACCGAAAAAGAAACCACAACAAAGCTTGCTAAATATAATGTTTATATTGATGTTGACGGGAACGGCTCCGTTACCGGCGACGGCAACTATGAAAAAGGCAAAAAAGTAACTCTTACCGCAACAGCCGATGCCGGATATAAATTTGACGGTTGGTTTGACAATGCAACGGGTGAGCTTGTTGCATCCGGCAGCAAATACACAGTTAATGTTAATGCGGATGTGCATTTAACCGCAAAGTTTTCAGTATCCGAGGGTGTGCAGCAATGACAAAAGGTGAAATTGCAAAAAAATACTTTGAAAGCGGAAAAAACTGCTCGCAATCCGTGGCTCTTGCCTTTTGCGATGAAATGGGCTTAAATGAAGATTTGGTTGCCAGGCAAACAATCGGGTTTGGCGGCGGCATCGGCAGAATGCGAGAGGTGTGCGGCACCGTTTCCGGGATGACATATGTTATTTCAAACCTTTACGGCGGCTGCGGCAGAGCAGAGGTTTATGCAATGGTGCAAGAGGTTGCAAAAAAATTTGAAGCCGAAAACGGCTCAATCATCTGCCGTGTTTTGCTTGGACTTGATAAAAATGTGCGCCCTGCGCCGACTCCGGATGCAAGAACCCGGGAATATTACAAAAAGCGCCCCTGCTCAGAGCTTTGTAAAACAGCCGCTGATATACTTGATGAGTTTATCAAAAACAAAAGTAACTGCAAATAAACTTTATCACTCGGTTTAATAAGACTCAAAACCCGACTTAACGCCGAAGCTGTTGCCCTCTTAAAGAAAATTTCACATATAATGCAAAAAAGCACTTGCATTTTTATTTTGAATGTGTTATATTATTCAAGCATTAAATATGTGATGCATTTGCGCCGGTAGCTCAGTTGGATAGAGTGTCTGGCTACGAACCAGAAGGTCGGGGGTTCGAATCCCTTCCGGCGTACCAAAAAGTCCAAAGCGGATAAATCCGCTTTGGACTTTTTATTATGTTGTGATAATATAATACAAAAACCGGTGCACTGCTGTATGGCAATTTTTGAGTAGTAGAACGGTGATTCAGTAATATCTATTATAAATAGTTTTCATGAAAATTAAAATGTTCTTTTAATTTCTCCGGGTTCGCCTAAAAATCTTTTTGTTTCTTTATCTTTCGGAGTCCAAGCCTGTTCAGGTTCGGGATTACCCGAGCTTTGTCCGTCTGCAGACTCGCCGCCTTTTCTATATGTATTATCAACATATCCGTAAAAAGTTTTAATATACAAACTGCTGTTTGATTTTTGCAAATTATTCGTTTTGGCATAATCAACTTCGATTATATCGCCTTTCATTTCGTCAAAGCAGAAATTGAAGCTAGTCAAATCACCCCTTGTCAAAACAAATTGCGTGATTAAGCAAAGCTCAGCGTTTGCTGACAATCACTCCGCATATTTGTCCTCTCACGGCAAATACAAGCATCTTGCCGTGTAATTATCTTGATTAACTTTATCATAACCTATTAAGCTTACATCTTCAAAACTGATTTCTTCTTTTTAACAAGCGGCAGTTTGAACATACCGACGCTGTCAAATCAAACACAATACACCCAAAGCAATTTAATTACAAAAAAGCAAGATTCATAATTCAACAAATCTTAACCGGCGAAAATTCGCCGGCTTTTTTACTGTTACTTATATGCAAAGACTGTTGCTGTTTACAATTATGCTTCTGTTTGATATAATCGGCATAGATAATTACAAAGCCAAAAAATTATTTTAACAGAGCTTTTATCAAATAATTTAACCAAAACAAATTAGCGGAGGTTTAAAATATGTTTCACTATGATTATTTAACATCCGGCACCTGCTCAAAAATCATCAGCATGGATTTAGACGGAAATGTTGTTCACAATATTAAATTCACCGGAGGCTGCAACGGAAATCTTAAGGCAATTTCACTATTGCTTGAAGGAAGCACGGTTGATTACATTGAAAAGAAATTAAGCGGAGTTACCTGCGGAAGCCGCCAAACATCTTGTTCGGATCAGCTTGCCAAAGCCGCAAGAGCCGCATACAATGCCTCTTTAAGCAAGCGGTAATGAAACAAAATATATAAAAAACAAAAGCAACCATACTGCCGAATTTTCATTTTTTGAAATTCGGCTTCTGCAAAAGCAAAGGAATAAAAATGAACATAAAAGAAGAAATTCATAAATCAAGCGAAGAAATGCTTGAAAATCTTGGCAAGCTTGTTGCAATTGATTCGCAACTCGGCACGGCAACTGCAGGCAAGCCCTTTGGCGACGGGCCGGCAAAAGCGCTTGAAACAGGCCTTGGCATTGCAAAAAAACTTGGGTTTAAAACCGTTAATCTTGATAATTACTGCGGCTATGCCGAAATGGGAGAGGGCAAGGAAATTATAGGAATTGCCGCCCACCTTGACATTGTGCCGGCAGGCGGCGATTGGAGCCGTGATCCGTTTAAGCTGACCCGTGAAGGCAACTGTGTTTACGGCCGAGGCACAACAGACGACAAAGGTCCCGTGATTGAAGCGCTTTATGCAATGAAGTTTCTTCGTGATTCGGGTGCAAAGCTAAACAAAAGAGTTCGTTTGATTATGGGCTGCAACGAGGAAACAGGCTCAAAATGCATGGAACACTACAACAAGGTTGACGAGGAGCTTTCATGCGGCTTTACGCCGGATGCCGATTTTCCCTGCATTCACGGAGAAAAAGGCCACATGGCTATGATGGCTTATTCCAAAAGCACAAAAATCATCTCTATGAATGGCGGCTTTGTTTCAAACGCAGTTTGCGACACATGCACCACCGTTATCCCCTTTGAAGCAAATCTTAAAGAAAAGCTTGAATCTGTGCTTTCCAAAACAGGATTGCAGCAATACAAGGTTTCCGAAAAAGAAAACGAAATCACAATTTATGCAAAAGGCGTACCTGCGCACGCAAGCACACCCACTCTTGGCATAAATGCTGCCGGCGTTACTATGGAATGCCTTGCGAAAGCAGGCTTTGAAGACGATTTTGTTAAATTTTACAACAGCCATATAGGAACAACCTGCAACGGCGCCGGAATAGGCCTTAAAATCAGCGATGAATTCGGCGAGCTAACGCTATGCAACGGAATTGTTAAAACAGAAAACGGCGTTATAAGCTGCACAATTGATATTCGTGTGCCTGTTACCTTTGGAAAAGAGGATATTTTAAAATTTGTTGACGGCAATTTGGAGGACGAAAACGGGCGTATTGAAACAGAGGAAATAGGAAATCCGCTGTTTTTCCCAAGAGAATCGCCGCTTGTTAAAGCGCTTTACAAAGCTTACACGGATGTTACGGGAGACACAGAGCACAAGCCGATGGTAATAGGCGGCGGCACATATGCCAAAACACTGAAAAACATTATTGCATTCGGCCCCGAGAAGCCCGGCACAGACTACCGCATTCACGGCGCAGATGAATTTATTTTAATTTCGGAAATGGAAGAAGCTGTTGAAATTTATATGGAAGCAATAAAAAATTTGCTTGCCATATAAGTGCACTCTTTCGTAAATAAAAGAACAAAGCGGCAGGCGGCAAAACGCCAAGAGCCGCACAATTTACTATCGCTTTAAGCAAAAGGCAATTTGCCGGATTACCCGACAAACTGCCTTTTATTTTTATTTATAATCATTTTGAAGCATCCGCCGACAGAATTCTTTATTTTTTCAAATATAAAAACTGTTTTTTAACAAATTATTTTACGGATTGACAATCTCGTTTGCCAAATGTATAATGTTCTAAATAGAACGATAAAGAAGGGAGAACAAATGTTTTTTTGGGATAAACACAAAACGATAACGGATTGCTATGAATTACTTGCAAAGGGTGTTTGCGAAAAATATAAGCTGACTCAAATGGAATATGACATTCTTATGTTTTTGCACAACAACCCGCAGCACAACACGGCCGCAGAAATTGTTAAGGTGCGCAAATCCACAAAATCGCACGTTTCCACATCACTTAAAAAGCTGGAAGAGAAAGGATTTATAAAAAGAATTCAAAGTGCCGACAATAAAAAGCACATTGAAATAATTTTGTTGGATGCCTCAATCCCCGTTTTGAATGACGGGCTTAAAGCGCAAAAAGAATTTGCAAAGCACATTTTAAGCGGCCTTACAGAAGAGGAAAAGCACGCCTGCGTTGCAATATTCAGCAAAATATGCGCCAATGCAGATGATTATTTAAAAAATCATACGAAGTAAGTTGATGAAAAAAATATTTTATGTAAAAAAGAACTCTTTTGATAATTGCCGAAATTGTTTTGCTTATTGCAGGATTTAATGTTGCAAGGCTCGGAGTTTTATCATATTTGGAGATAAACCGAAAATGGTATTTATACTTGCTTTCCACAGTTGTTTTTTGCCTGTTTGGCTTAATGTTTTGGAAAATGAGCAACAAACACACAAAAAGAATTATGGAATATGAAAGTCATCGCCCGTTTTGGCATTTCTTTGATTTAAAGGCATATCTTATAATGGCTTACATGATGGGCTCCGGCATCGGCTTCAGGGCGCTTGGAATTTTCCCGGATATATTCGTTGCTTTTTTCTATTCCGGGCTGGGCTGTGCTCTGGCATTGGCAGGCGTTCTTTTTATAAAAAACTATTTTTGCTACAGCAAATTGATAAATAAGGAGAAAGAATAATGAAAGAAAATAAATATAAACCTCAGGTTCCGAATATTATGGAAGCCGTGTTTGATGCGTCATATTTGATTTTTGATTTGGTTGCCGGAATTCTGTTTTTTGCTTTTTCAAAAGGAAATGCATTATTTGTGCTTTACGGAGTATTAACATTAACCCTTTGCGGCGGCGATGCATTTCATTTGGTGCCGCGAATTATCAGAGCGGCAAAAGGCAGCAACGAAAAGATAAAAAGGCAGCTTGGCATAGGTTTGCAGGTTTCTTCCATCACAATGACCGCATTTTACATTATATTGTTATACATTTGGAAACTCACATTTCCTGAGCTTACTGCTCCGGTTGCCGTTGAAGCAATGATTTGGATTTCTGCAATAATCAGAATGGTTATCTGCGTGCTTCCGCAAAACAATTGGTGCTCCGATGAAGGGAACATGAAATTATCAATTATCCGAAATGCTGTTTTTGCAGTTACCGGAATCGGAGTAATCATTCTTTATGCAATTTCCGGAAATGCGCACGATTATCATATGGGCAGAATGGTGGCTGCAATCATAATTTCTTTCGGCTGCTATCTTCCCGTTACATTATTCAGCAAAAAAGCACCCAAGGTAGGTTTACTGATGATACCGAAAACCTGCGCATATATGTGGGTTATTTCAATGGGACTTCAGCTTTTGTTTTAAAGGCAAAGAATATTCAAAACCGTCTTTGCCATTGAAACATTTAAAAGAATAAATGTTTCGCTTTTAAATTCAAAGTTGTTACAACTGTATTTAGATATTTGACTGCCGCAAGTATTTTGTATATAATGAGAACGCAAGCGGATAAAGCAGGCAAACATTTTACCATGTAATCTCTGTTTCAAAATCGGCCACAGGCGTAATTTTGAATGTAAGAAGCTAAGCATACGCCTTATTCGTTTGCGATAAGGCGTATTTTTATATATTTTCATGCAAAGGGCACGGAATCTCCATGAAAAAAAGTTGGGACAATAAATGGTACAGCGATGATTTTTTGCGAAGTTTAAAAAGCAATGCATATATTGAGCACGAAGGTAATTTGGAATACACTGTTAAATTCGCACCGGATGCGGTTTCAAAAACGGGAATTGACCCAAGAATGCTTGGCGGACCGATCGGCAAAACAGCAAAGCTGCTTAGGTTTGTTCCCGATTTTGCTTTTAAATTCATAAAGCCGTCTGTAAACGAAAAAAATCTTTCTTCACTGAGAAAAAGCTTTGCAAAATCGGCATATGCAAACTGCCATATTGATGATGTAGTTTTGAATAACGGCACGGCAACTGCTCGAGACGGATATAAAATCCCTATAAGAATTTATAAGCGCACAACCGGCGCAAACGATATTTGCCTTGTTTTTATGCACGGCGGTGCATTTATCGGCGGCGCACTTGAGCCTTACGATGAATTCTGCAAAATGCTTGCATCCAAATTCGGCTTTAAAATTATAAGCATTGATTACCGACTACTGCCAGAAAACAAATATCCTACGCTGTATAATGATTGCTTTGATGTGCTGCTGCACATATATAAAAACAATTTTGAATATGGCATCAACAAAAGCAAAATCTTTGTTTGCGGCGACAGTGCCGGCGGAAACCTTGCGCAAGCGTGCACCAACAACTTTGGCAAATCCGATATGATCAGAGGGCAGCTTTTGCTTTATCCATCATTGAATATGTTTTCCGTTGAAGACAAATATTATAAAAAAGGAATTTCCGATTTCAAATACGAGCCAACGCAAAAAGCACTTTCAAAGGGTGTTGTGCGCCAAATGGAAATGCTTTCAAACTGCAACATAAAAAAGATAGGAATATTGCATCCCGATCCGCTCAACAACCCTTATTCATTCGGCGTAAAAAACAACACACCAACCTTTATTTCCGCCGGCTCGCTTGACTATTTAAGCAAAGATGCTTTTGCATGGGCACATAAACTGGCAGATGCCGGCACTGATGTTAAGATGGTTGTTTACAACGGTTTGGGGCACGGCTATATAAATGCCACCGGAGTTTTTCCGCAGGCAGAGGATGTTATAGACGAGATGGGAAATTTCATTATTAAAACGGTTTACTGAATAGTTTTGCAAAAATGCCGCACGGCAACTAACCGAGGTTATATAAATCCCGGCAAATAAATGAGGCGAAAAAATGGAAAAAGAAAGATATTCGATTATATTCAGCAGCTTAACAGGCAACACAAAAGAACTTGCAAACGCAATAAAAGAGGCGCTGCCAAAAAACGGCTGCGATTATTTCGGCGAAGCAGATGCGGTTGAACCGCAATCCGAAACCGTGTATTTGGGTTTTTGGACCGATAAAGGCACAGCAGACGAAAAAACACTTAAGCTGCTTAAAAGGCTGAAAAATAAAAATATATTTTTGTTTGGAACAGCAGGTTTCGGTGCAAGCGAAGATTATTATAAAAAAATCCTCGGCAACATTAAGCAGAACATAGATTCAAGCAACAAGGTAATCGGTGAATTTATGTGCCAAGGGAAAATGCCGCAATCAGTTAAGGAGCGCTATGAGAAAATGAAGCAGCAGCCAAACTGCATTCCAAACATTGATATGCTGATTGAAAACTTCAACACGGCACTGACGCACCCAGATGAAAACGATTTAAACAGACTGAAACAGGCTATTTTAAAATAAAGGCAAAACAGGAAACAAAAAACAGGTGAATTTATGAGATGGATATATGAACTTTCGTGGCTGTGGAAAACACTTGGCATTTCAATAGGTGCATCAGCGGCATGCACGGTGTGCATTTTCCTTATTTGCAAGGCGGCAAAGAAAAGACTTGAAAAAAAGCAAATTATAATAATTTCCATAGCAGCATTTTTGATTGCCGTTGCCGTGATTGCTATGCTTGCCAAAACGCCGATGCCGATTTAAATACAGCAATGCTTAAATTACTTTTAAAAAAGCGAATTTGCAGCACAATTATCACAAAAGAATATTACCGTGGTGTGCAAAGAAAAAACGCATATTCAAAGCAATCAACGCATTCAAACAAAAAACCGAATATAATTACACAAATAAAAGCCGCCGGGCTTTGGAAATTCCAAATCCGGCGGCTTTTTGCATTTAAGCACAGCTGTTTATAAATTCATAAATATTCTGTGCGGCAACTGCCTTATATTTGCCTCTGAACACATGAGGCTGATTATCATAAACAATCATTTTGCAATGCTTTTTTTCACAATTATAATAATCTGCAAGCCTTGCCGATTGCTCAACGGGCACAAGCTTATCCCTGCCGCCCTGCAAAATCAAAACAGGGCCGCAATAGCGCCCGACATTGTATTTTGCGCCGGTTTCATAAGCCTGCTCATTAAGAAACATTGCGGGATATTGAAGCACCAACCCCTTAACCCGCCCTTTGCAATTTGCAGCGCAGGCTGCCGCAGTTGCAGAGCCCATGCTGCTGCCGAGCAAATAAACATTATCGGCATCAACAAAATCAAAGCTTTTAACTTTTTCTATTACTGCATTTAAATCATTAACCTGCAAAAGAGCCATTTTTGCATATGCTTCAGTATTGCTTATCGGTGTATTCTTAAACCACTTTGCACCCTTTGGTCCTGTGCTTTTTGAGGTCCAGCCGTAAAAATCAAAAGTGTAGCAAGCCACACCGCTTTTAGCAAGGCTTTTAAGAGTTGAAATATCCGTTTTATGACTGCTCAGTGCGCCGTGAGCGTAAATTACGGTTTTGAATTTTCTTCCTTTATTTGAAATCGGCACAAGAGCTTTGCCGTAAAGGCAAATATTGCCGTAAGTTACAGATATCTTTTTCGTTTTATATTTATATTTCTTTTCACCGATGCATTTAGGCATGCCTATATAATGATACAGGCATATTGCCGCCGCAACCGTGCCGAGGATCAACAAACTTGCAATTATTAACATATTCAAATTCCTTTTAAGCCGCAAATTAACTTCAGCTTGCTCCGCCGATGCTTTACACCGATAAAATAAATGCCGGCAAAGCGGCCTTCGTTACAAACAAAAAGGCGGCAATTCAAAATCTTAACATTTATGCTGCGGTTTATTTTATTCTGAAAAGCAAATGCTGAAAAAGGGCAGAAAAAAACAGGCCATCAAAATGATGCCTGTTTTCTGAAACAGCCGCCCGTGATTATCAGGTTGCATGCTTCGTTTGCTTGCCGTTAGCTACCGGCAGCTACAGTTGCCGAAATAGCAACCGGCAGTGTAATATGATACCGCAACTATCAATTGTATACTGTACCACATATTTAACAAAATTTCAATAACTTATTCAAAATTATCATACATTTTTTTAACATTTTAAGTCAATATTGAAAAAATGACAGGTTTTTAACTGCTTTTTACAAATTAAAAGCCCCAAAAAGTTAACAACATTCAGAACTTTTACCAATCAAACTTATTTATTTTAACACATCGTTGATGCCGGTTCGCAGAAATCGCTGAATATTTTGCTGCCTTGGTAATATTTCCAGCTGCGT
>UQDL01000012.1 GCA_900539775.1 uncultured Anaerotruncus sp.
ACGCAGCTGGAAATATTACCAAGGCAGCAAAATATTCAGCGATTTCTGCGAACCGACGGTGGCTTTGCAAAGCGAAGCGTTAGCCGACATTTAAACAAAGAAAAACGGAGAAAGCAAATGCTTTCTCCGTTTATTTTTTATTCTGCCGCAACACCGTATTTTTGAGCAATTACGGAATTACGATAGCTTTTATCTGCCGAAACATCTTTTATCACATTCACAAAAGGCGGTATTTCAAACGGCTCTTTTTCATCCTTTAATTCAATTTCAAGCAAGGCAATATCCTGCCAAAAGGGAAACACATCAAGCTCAAAATATTTGCCGGCACTCAAAATTAAATATCTTCGCTTTGAAAGCAGCTTTTCACCGCTTACGGCAGCATCATATTCCGCCTTTGAAATTCGATTTTCCGTTTCAATTCTCCGCTGCTCGGATATTTTGATTTTTTGGGTTTTAATATAAACAAAAGCGCCGTTTCTGCCACGGCGGCGCACACGATAACGCCCGTTTTCATCATTTATATATGCTTGGGAAATATCTGCGTAATCACAAAAATCAAGCCTTGAAAGCAGCGATTCGGCAGGGCGTGCAATCAAAAACTTTTTTTCAATTTCAAGCGGCTGCGGTATTCCGAAAAAGAAATCAATTTCCGAAAAAAGTGCATTTTCGTCCGCACAAAGGCGCAAATGCTCGTTTCCCACCCAGGCACGCAACACATCATCGCCGCAATCAGGCATAAAAAATGCGGCGGAATAATCATACTTTATTTTCAATGAGGCGCAAGGCACATCAAAATCTATTTGAGCATCGCAGCCTTTGTATCTTTGCAACACGGCCTCATGGCAGCAGCTGCCGCAAACAACGATTTTTTCCATGAAATCACCCTAATTCATTTCTTTTTTTATATAATCGCAATACAGGCGCAGAATATCAATATCCGTTTTTTCATAAACCATTCTTGCGCCAACCGAATCCTCAATTTCGTTAAACACGATTTTGCCTTCGTTAAACACAAAATCGATGCCTATATAATCAAATTTAAGCAGCGAGGCGATTTTAAGCACAAGTGCTTGCTCCGATGCCGACAGTTCATACGGCAAAGCCTTGCCGCCGAGGCAAAAATTGGATCTGAAATCCGAATCGCTTTTGCGCAACACGGCGCAAATTATTTCGCCGCCGATAAGCCACACCCGCAAATCCCTGCCCAAATCGGAAGCCGGCTTTTGATAAACGAAGCCGGGCTTGATTTTAAATTCTCCGCTTTTGATAAGGCGCACACCTTGGCCGCCCTTGCCGTTTACGGGCTTTTCAACAACGGGTGCGGCCGTTTGATTAACCGGCATAATTTCAATGCCGTTGCTCTGCATAAATTCATAGCAAGCCTGCTTGTTATTTGCAAGAGCGGTGAGCGGCGACGGATTAAAAACCCTAACGCCGATTTTTTCAAATTCGGCAGCCGTTTTGGCATTGTTTGTGCGATTTATTACAAAATCCGGTTTGGAGCAAACATCCAAATGCTCTGCAAGCACAAGCTCTGCACCCAAATACTTTTTAAATTTTGAAACGGCAAATTCATTTCGCTTTGCCTCATATTCCGAATAAACAACTATTCCGCTCACAGCCGGCTCTTTATCTCCTCAAAAATCAGCGGCGCAATATCAACGCCGGTGCAATTCATAATATTTATAATATGGGCATTGCTGTTTACCTCACACAAAATTCCGCCTTGCAAAATATCAACTCCGCCAAAAGTAAGCCCAAGCGCCTTGCAGGCATCAAGCGCAATTTTGCGTTCTGCGGCATTTGGGGAATATTGCCGCATAGTGCCGCCGTTTGTAACATTTGCCCTGAAATCATTTTTATTTATTCGCTCTGTTGCGGCAACAATTTCGCCGCCGACAACCTCTATACGAACATCCCTGCCGGCTGATTCGGCAATAAATTCCTGCAAAATAAACGGCTGCGTTCCTATGTGTGAAAGCACTTCATCCTTGCTGCGGCAAAGAAAAACCTGCTCGCCGAACGAGCCGAAGCAATTTTTAAAAACAAGAGGCAGCCCCAGCTGCTTCACCGCTGCTTCAACAAAAGGCGTATAATCGCTTTTAAAATATGAAAGCGGTGCCGCAATAGTTTTAGGCTGAGGCACAACACCCAAAAGCTCGGTATATGTTTTTGCTTTATCGTCGCAAAGAGCAATGCTTTTCGCACTGT
This sequence comes from uncultured Anaerotruncus sp., assembly GCA_900539775.1. GTDB lineage: Bacteria > Bacillota > Clostridia > Oscillospirales > Acutalibacteraceae > Eubacterium_R. The sequence continues at coordinate 2,212 of UQDL01000012.1, forward strand.
TAAACACCGGCAGGCCGCTTTTTTCAAGCCTGCGGGCAAGGTTTACATCCTTATCCCAAAAAAGCACGAAATCTGCTTCTGCGCTTTCGCAAGCAAGCTGTAAATTGGTTTTTATCACCAAATCAACGCCGCATTTTTCAGCACTTTTTACCAAATGCGAATGAAGCTGCGAAAACTTATTTTGAGTTAAAAAATGATTAACAAGCAATATGCCTTTCACCGTGTGCTTCCTCCCCTGCCGTTTGTTTGATTTGAACAAATTGTATCATTTTTCCTTGCTTTTTTCAATCATGTGATATAGAATATATTTACTATTTAAAGCGGAGGTTATTTTAATGACGGAATACACTTTGAAATACGGTTGCAATCCCAACCAAAACCCGGCCAGAATTCATATGGACGGCAAAGAACTGCCCTTTGAAATTCTTAACGGCAGCGCAGGCTACATAAACCTGCTTGATGCTTTCAATTCATGGCAGCTTGTTAAAGAGCTGAAAGAGGCAACCGGACTTCCCTCCGCCGCTTCATTTAAGCATGTTTCCCCCGCCGGTGCGGCAGTTGCACAACCCCTTTCGGAAACAGACAGAAAAGTTTGCTTTGTGCCGGACGGCTTAGAGCTTTCGCCCATTGCACAGGCATATGTAAGAGCAAGAGGCTGCGACAGAGTTTCGTCATTCGGCGACTTTGCGGCGCTTTCCGATGAATGTGATGCTTCTGTGGCTCAATTCCTTGTTAAAGAGGTTTCGGACGGCATTATTGCTCCCGGATACACCGATGAGGCACTTGAAATTCTCAAGAAAAAAAGGCGCGGCAATTATCTTATAATTAAAATCGACGCAAACTACACCCCCGAGCCAATTGAAACAAAGCAGGTTTTCGGCATTAAGTTTGAGCAAAAGAGAAACGATTCAAAAATCACAATGGATCTTTTCAACGATATGCCAACCAAAATCAAAGAAATTCCGGAAATTGCAAAAATTGACTTGCTGATTTCTATGATCACCCTTAAATACACACAATCAAATTCGGTTTGCTATGCAATGGGCGGCCAAACAATCGGCGTTGGCGCAGGCCAGCAATCAAGAATTCACTGCACACGCCTTGCAGGCAACAAGGCCGATAATTTCTGGCTTCGCAGAAACGAAAAAGTGCTTAACCTTCCGTTTATTGACGGCATTCGCAAGTGCGAGGCAGATAATGCGATAGACCTTTATATCGGCAACGAGGCAGACGAACTTTATAAAAACGACCTGTGGAAAAGATATTTCACCGAAAAGCCTGAGCTTCTTACCGCAGAAGAAAAAGCAGAATGGCATGCAAAGATGACGAATGTTGCTCTTGGCTCCGACGCTTTCTTCCCGTTTGAGGACAATATTGAGCGAGCTGCAAAAAGCGGTGTTAAATACATTGCACAGCCCGGCGGCTCGGTAAGAGACGAGGCTGTTATTGAATGCTGCGATTCCTTTGGAATGGCAATGGCAATGACGGGCATTCGCCTTTTCCATCATTGATATATAAAAGCACAAAACACCCCCGCAATCCTTACAGTTAGGGCTTGCAGGGGTGTTTTTTATAAATACGAGCAAAAACTTTAATCGGCACACAGTCCGCAGACGAATAATCCGCTGCAAAAAGCATTGATTTACCCGTTTTAAAAATACAAAGAGCCTGCCGAGGCAAGTTGCCGCAAGCAGGCTCTTGATTTTTATATTTGTGCCGACGGCGGCTTATTTATAAAGCGGGCCGTATTCTGCGCAAGCACGATAATCTGCGGACTGTGCATCCTCTGTGCCGAAGCCGCTCCATGAATGGGGGCGGAAAATGCGGGAGGAATCAACATTGTGCATATTTACCGGTATGCGAAGCATTGAAGCAAGGGTGATAAGATCTGCGCCGACATGGCCGTAAACCGTTACGCCGTGGTTTGCGCCCCAATTTGCCATAACGCTGTAAACATCCTTAAATGCACCTTCACCGGTGAGGGTGGGAACAAACCAGGTTGTGGGCCAAGTGGGATCGGTTCTCTTATCGATTGTGTTGTGGATTTCATCCGGAAGATCAACCGTGTAGCCCTCTGCAAGCTGAAGCACCGGGCCGATACCGTCTATAATGTTAACACGAAGCATTGTTACGGGCATTTCTGCGCTGCAACGGAAATGGCTTGAGAAGCCGCCGCCGCGGAAATACTCATAATCCGCTCTGCACCAATCCGTGGCATCAAGGCAAGCCTTAATATCCGCATCCGTCATTTCCCAGAAGGGCTTCATGCAGCCTTCTCCGTTTGCATTTTTGCAGGCGCCTGAGCCGTCAAGCGCAGTTGCGCCTGAATTGATGAGGTGAATAAAGCCGTTTGCGGCTTTGCCCGTGGGCTTAACGCCGGTTACTCTTTCACAAGCTTCGGGGCTCCAATATGTGCGCACATCATGGAAACAAGGTGCGGAATTCGAGATAAGAGAGCCGAGAAGCATTGCAACACCGTTAAGAGTGTCGTTTTCTGTTGCAAACGGAGTGGGAGCCTTTTTGCCGTTCCAATCAAACGAAGAAGCCATAATAGCTTCCGTGAAATCGGCGTTGGGAAGCCAATCCGTCCAGTTTCTTTGGCCTTGGAAGCCGCCTGCAACGGCGTTTTTGCCAAGAGCTTCTTCATGCCAGCCCATTTCATCAAGCTTGGAATTGCCAAAAAGAATATCACGAACAATAAGAGTCATCTTTGTGATGAACTCCCAATCTTTATCGGCAGGAACAACCTTTGATTTTTTGATGATTTCGGGGAAATCCTTGCCTGCGTTTTTATCAAAGCCCTCTTTGCAGTTTTCTTTAACCCACTTGAAAGCCTTTTCATATTCATCATGATCATAAATTTCAAGAGTTATGCGGCGGATGATTTCAGACATATCAACCCATTCTGCGCGAATTCCGAGATATTTTTGAAACATTTCCGCATTACAATAGCTGCCTGCAATGCCCATTGCGATGCCGCCGAGATTAACATATGATTTATTTCTCATCCAGCCAACCGTAACAGAGCCCTTTGCAAAGCGCAGGATTTTTTCCGCAACATCCGCAGGAATTGTTGTGTCTGTCATATCCTGCACATCTTTGCCGTAAATAGAAAATGCAGGCATGCCCTTTTGAGCATATGCAGCCATAACTGCTGCAAGATAAACGGCACCCGGGCGCTCTGTGCCGTTAAAGCCCCAAACCGCCTTAATTGTGTTTGGATTCATATCAAAGGTTTCCGAGCCGTAGCACCAGCAAGGAGTTACGGAAAGAGTGGCAACCACATTTTCGCTTTCAAATTCTGCCGCACATTTTGCAGCTTCTGCGCCGCCGCCGATTGTTGTGCTTGAAATTACGCACTGCACGGGAGTGCCGTCCGGATAACAAAGATTGCTTTCAATAAGCTCTTTTGCAGAATGAGCCATGCCCATTGTTTGCTTTTCAAGGCTTTCGCGAACGCCGCCCCAACGGCCGTCTATAACCGGGCGAATACCTATTTTTGGATAATTCATAGCTTTTACCTCTTTATTTGTTTAAAATTTCGGCATAGCGGGAATAAGCTTTTTCCCAAGCTGCGCCGTCTGCCGGAGCATAATATTTAATCTGCTCCTGCGTTTTTATCATTTTTCTGCCTTCTGCCACATTTTTAATATCGCCAAGAGCAATAAGCTGCAGCATTATATTGCCGAGCGCAGTTGCCTCTGTTGGGCCTGCGGCAACGGGAATTTGAAGGCTGTTTGCCGCCATTTGGCAAAGGAAACCATCCTTTGTGCCGCCGCCGAGCAAATGAAGCACATCAAAATTTTTGCCTGTGTTTTCCTTAATTTGATCAATTGCAAAGCGGTATTTCATTGCAAGGCTTTCATAAATTGAGCGAATCAATTCACCGTCGCTTTCAGGCACGGCTTGATTTGAGGCCCTGCAAAAAGCCCTGATTTTTTCCGGCATTTCACCGGGAAGTGCAAATTCGGGAGAATCAGGATCAATAAAGCATTTAAACGGCTCTGCCTTGCGAGCAAGCTGCTCCATATCATTATAAGAATATTCCCTGCCTGCCGCACGGAAATTGCGGCGTATTTCCTGAATAAGCCACAAGCCGCTGATGTTTTTAAGATAATTTATTCTGCCGTTTGCGCCAAGTTCGTTTGAAAGCTCGCACAGCATACTTTTTTCCGTTAAAATCGGCTCATCACATTCACAGCCGATGAGCGACCAAGTGCCGCACGAAAGAAATGCCGCACATTCGGAATCGGAGGCAGGCATTGCGCAAACGGCACACTGAGTATCATGCCCGGCAACTTTAATAACCTTTATACCGTCATACTCGCCGGCAACCGTGGCAGGAGAAACTATTTGCGGCAAAATTTTTGGATTTTTTTTCGTGAGAGCAAACACCTCGCTGCACCAGCCCTTGCTTTTCATATCAAGCATTTGAGAGGTTGAGGCAATTGTTTGATCTGCATTTTTTGCGCCGCAGAGTGCATAAGCAAAAAGATCCGGCATAAAAAGCATAAGGCTTGCGCCGTTATTTTCCTCTGCCATAAGCTGAAAAAGCGTGTTTATGGGCATAATTTGATTTCCCGTGGCTGCATAAAGCTTTTCCGGCGCCATTTTTTCATATGCCTGTTCCGGCATATTCTTTGTGCGGGGATCACGGTAATTGGCAGGCAGGCCCATAATTTTGCCTGTGCCGTCTATAAGCCCGTAATCAACGCCCCAGGTATCAAAAGCAAGTGAATCCGGCTTGCCGCAAATTTTGCAAGCCTTTTCAATTCCTTTTTTTATTTCGGCAAGCAAATACGGAAAATCCCAGCACAATTTGCCGCCGCAATCCATAGGGCCGTTTTCAAATCTATGTATTTCTTTATATTCAAGGCTGCGTGCCGAGGCATCGTATTCGGCAAGAATTGCTCTGCCGCCGGATGCACCGAAATCAAAAGCAAGCACTTGGCTCATTGAAACAACTCCTTAATATTATTATAAAAGGCCGTGCGAATGCACCGATAGCTTCTAAAAACAAAACAGTGCTTTGCAGAATCAAGGCTTAAGCCCCTGTTTTCTGCATATCGGGTTTGGCATTCACATATTTAAGCAAATAAAAACAGTTTGCTTAAAGCCGAAAACCGATTAAAGTGATTTTAAAATTGGTAATTTCAAATCATTCTAATCGGTTTGGTTAAAACTTAATCAGTCTTTCTTATGAAGTATTTCATCATCGGGGTTATAAACCTTATATCCCGGATGACGGCCGGTTACTCTATAATAGCCTCTGAGATCTATAAGCTTTTGAATATTTTCTTTGCTTATATCATGGCTGCCGCCGAGAATAACGGCATTGATTGTGATTTTAGCCCAAAGCTCAAGGCTTTCCATTCTGTAAAAAGCGGTGATAACATCGCTGCCCACGGCAAGGGCACCGTGGTTTTCAAGAAGCATAACATCATGATCTTCAAGATACGGTTCTATGGAATCCGGAACTTCGGTGGTTGAGGGAGTTCCGTACGGTGTGAGCGGAACTGCGCCGATAACGGCAACATCCTCAATCATGTTATACATATCCATGGCCTTATGTGCAACCGCAAATCCCGTTGCTCCGGGCGGATGGGCATGAAGCACGCTTCTAACATCGTCTCTCTTCTCATAGCAGCGTAAATGCATTTTAATTTCGCTTGACGGGCGAAGACCTTCTACCGCCTCAAGCACATTGCCCTGCGAATCAATCCTGATAAGCTTTTCGGGAGTGATAAACGATTTGCTCATTCCCGTTGGCGTTGCAAGAATAGTGCCGTCATCAAGCTTAACGCTTACATTGCCGTCATTAGCCGCAACCCAGCCGAGCTGCCACATTTTATGGCACACATCACAGATTTGTTCCTTTACGGTTTCAATATCCATTGGCATAACTTCCTTTCTAAAATATTCTCCTCTTTCAATTTGTATTATACTGTTGATTTTGCACTATTTCAAGGTGTATAATGTGATAAAGTGGTACGATATTCACCTTTAATTAAAATTTACATTTCAAAGGCAGATGAAAAATGAGATATATTGACTATCAGGAAAAATCCGTGCGCGGCACATTCGGATTTCCGATTCAGCTTTACTATGTTGATTACACGCACCCTCAATATGAGATGCCGCTGCACTGGCATTTGGAATGCGAGCTTATATTGGTTTTAAAAGGGCGCTTTGATTTAACCGTTAACGGAAATGCCCATACGCTGCACCCAGGCGAAAGCATATTTGTGCCGGGTGGCTTTATTCACGGCGGATCGCCGCACGATTGCATTTACGAATGCGTGGTTTTTGAAATGGAGGATTTCCTGAGCCAATCCGTTCAATGCAGACAAGCATATGCAAATTCGCTTGAAGCCGGCCTTATTCGTGAAACCTGCTACACAAGGGAGGACACGGAGGGCACAATAATTGACCATATTTTTGAATGCATGGAAAAAGAAAACTATGGATACACATTCACCACAACAGGGCTTTTGTGGCAGCTTGCCGGCTTAATTATGAAAAGCAGCACAGAAAACACGCAGGCAATTCAACCCGCAAAAAACGAGCAAATCAAACGGGTGCTTTCAAAAATCAAAAACGATTATTCACAGCCGCTAACCCTAAATGAGCTTGCGGAAACGGCAAGGCTAAATCCGCAATATCTTTGCAGAGCATTCAGGCAGGTTACGGGCAAAACGCCAATTGATTATCTAAACTACTATCGCATTGAATGTGCGGCAGAAAAGCTTTGCTACACCAACCTTTCCGTAACAGAAGTGGCACTTTCCTGCGGATTCAATGATTTAAGCTATTTTAACCGCCTGTTTAAGCGGCACAAAAATGCATCACCCACACAATTCAGAAAAAGATACAACGGCGCAAACAGCTGACGGAGATTGCGCCCGAAGCGGTTGACAGAAATTTGAGCCGCATATATAATGCATAATATAAATAAAAAGAATATTAAAAACATTAAATACATTCCTGCGGCAAAACGGCAAGCCGCAAAAACGCTCGGCAAGGAGGCAACGCAAATTAAATATTCGGTTATAATTCCTGTTTTCAATTCCGAAAAATACATAGAAAAATGCGTTTGCAGCCTTTTGCAAAGCGCTCCGATTGAAAACACCGAGATCATTTTGGTTAATGACGGTTCAAAAGACAAAAGCGCAGAAATTTGCAAACGCTTGGCGGCTGAGCACGATTGCATTAAATATATCAACAAAGAGCACGGCGGTGCAGCATCGGCACGAAATGCAGGGCTTAAGCAGGCAACGGGCGAATTTATTTTGTTTTGCGATTCCGATGATTATGTGCGGCCCGATTATTTCACAAAAGCAGAGCTTTTCGGAAATGAAGATTTAATTGTGTTTGGCTACACTTCCGTTTACGAAAGCTGCAGTTTGCGGCACGATATTCCGCAAAGCATTTTAAACGGCAGTGATAATTTTGAAAAGCTGAACGGGCTTTACAAAAGCAAGCTGCTTTACGAGCTTTATACAAAAAGATTTAAGCGCAGCATAATAGCTCAAAACGAAATATGCTTTCACGAGGAGCTGCCTATTTGCGAGGATATGAATTTTTGCCTGCGATATGCACTTTGCTGCAAAAGCATTGCAATAAAGAATGATGCTCTTTATTTTTACAACCGCACAAACAAAAATTCACTTATACACAGCCGCAAAACGGGGCTTACCGAAATTTTTCCAAAAGCCTTTGCAATTGCCGCCAAAACAATAAAAATCAGCAGCCTAACCGATAATCAAAAGGAAAAACTTTTGCAAACAACGGATTATCTTTACACGGCAACCTTTATAACCTGCGCCGGCGAGGAGCTTAAGGACGAAAACGCCGCTGCGCACCAAATAATAAGGCAAATCGGAAAAATTTGCCGTGAATTTCAAACGATACACTTTGCGAAAAAGCAGCCGCAGGGGCTTCTTTGCAAAGGAATCAGAGCCTGCATTAAACTGAGGCTCGGCACGATTACGTATCTGCTTGTTAAGGCACACAGGCACAGAGTAGAAAAACGCACAAGCAAATAAACGCTCCTTAAAAAGAGCAAGGCAACACCATCAACACCCAACGGAGGTAAATATGAACAAATCATTTGAAAAAATCGCAAACAAATTAGCGGGTCCGCTTATGGGGCTTTTTGGAGTTTCTCAAAAGAAAGCGGAGCAATTTGAGGGCGCCGCACCCACCGTGCACGGAATTTCCGAATTGCTGAGAAAAGCTGCCGCCGAGGGTGCCGTGCTGCTTAAAAATGATGGCATTTTGCCCTTTAAAGCAGGCAGCTGTGTTTCGCTTTTCGGCAGAGTTCAATACAACTGGTTTTACACCGGCTACGGCTCCGGAGGCGATGTAAACAGGCCGTATTCGGTTAATTTGCAGGACGGAATCAGAAATTGCGATAAACTGAGCCTGAATGAAAGCCTGGCAACGGAATATGAAAACTGGTGTGTTGAGCACCCTATTGAAGATGCGGTTTGGGGAATGTGGCCAAGATTTTATCCGGAAATGCCAATAGATATAAGAGATGTTTTCCGTGCATCAAACGCATCGGACTGCGCAGTTGTGGTGATAGGAAGATCATCGGGAGAAGACAGAGATTGCGTGCTTGAAAAGGGCAGCTGGTTTTTAACGGATGAAGAGCGCAAACTTTTAGACGAAGTTACCGACTGCTTCGGCAAGGTTGCGGTTGTTTTAAACATCGGCTGCATAACTGATTTATCATGGATAGAGGAATACGGCAACAAAATCGGTGCCGTGCTGTTGCTTTGGCAGGGCGGAATGGAAAGCGGAAATGCGGCAGCCGATTTGCTTTGCGGCAACATTAACCCGTGCGGCAAGCTGAGCGACACCGTAATGAGAAATTACAACGATTGCCCAAGCGCAACGAATTACGGAAACAAGGAATTCAACAATTATGAAGAAGACATATATGTGGGCTACCGTTGGTTTGAAACATTCAACAAGGACGGTGTGCTTTACCCGTTCGGATACGGATTGAGCTACACAGAATTTGAAACAAGCCTGAAAAAAGCAGAAGCAACTGCCACCGGCTTTGAATTTACTGTTTCCATAAAAAACACAGGCGCCCTGCCGGGCAAAGAGGCAGTGCAGATCTATCTGCAAAAGCCATGCGCAGTGCTCGGCAATCCTGCAAGGGAGCTTGCGGCATTCGGCAAAACAGCATTACTGCAACCGGGCGAAGAACAGGAAATCTGCCTTACGGTTGATTTATACAGCCTTGCGTCATATGATGCGGGCGGCGCCTGCGGCAGCAAATCCGCATATATAACAGAAGGCGGCGAATATTTCTTTTATCTTGGAGGCGATGTCCGCAGCGCAAAAGAAATTTTCAGATACGGCCACGAAAAAACAACCGTTTTTGAGCAATTGCGTGAATGCCTTGCTCCGCAGCAGAGCATTCAAGTTGTTACACCTGCAGACGGAATCAAGGGCAAGCTGCCGATAAAAAGAGCCTGCCCCGAGGCAAGGCGCAATTTGCGAGAAAGAATTTTAAAAGAGCTTCCCAAAGCAACGGAGCCGCAATACTATGCCGGCGAAAAGCTTGCAGATGTTAAAAGCGGCAAAATTCCGATGGAGCATTTTGTTTCGCTGCTCAGCAACAAAGAGCTTGAGGCGCTTACAAGAGGCGACTACACAATGAACAGCAAGCTCGGTGCACCCGGAAATGCCGGAGCATTTGCGGGCGTGCTTCCCTCTTTGCGTGAAAAAGGAATTCCGGCAGTTACCGCAACAGACGGCCCATCCGGAATTCGCCTGAGCGAAACCTGCTCACTTATTCCGATAGGCACGCTTTTGGCTTGCAGCTTTGACACAGAGCTTGTTGAAGAGGTTTACACCGCAATCGGCAAGGAAATGAAAAGCAGAGGCAGCGATGTGCTGCTTGCACCCGGAATGAACATTCACAGAAATCCGCTTTGCGGCAGAAATTTTGAATATTATTCCGAGGATCCGCTTTTAAGCGGAAAGATTGCGGCGGCAGCCGTGAAGGGAATTCAGGCCTGCGGCGCATCTGCCTGCATTAAGCACTTTGCCTGCAACAATCAAGAATTTGCACGCACAATAAACGATGCAAGGGTTTCCGAGCGTGCGCTTAGGCAAATTTATTTGAAAGGCTTTGAAATTTGCATTAAAGACTCAAGCCCGAAAAACATTATGACCTCTTACAATAAAATCAACGGCGTTTACAGCTATTTCAACTATGATCTTTGCACATCAATTCTGCGAGGCGAATGGGGCTATAAAGGAAATGTGATGACGGATTGGTGGACAAAACCCGGCAAATCACCTGAATTCGGCACAATTCGCAACCAAGCATATCGTGTGCGTGCGCAGGTGGATGTTCTTATGCCCGGCGGCGGAAAGCTTGGGCTTAAAGTGCCGGACGGAACCTTGCTTGAATCACTCGGCAAGGAGGGCGGAATAACGCTGGGAGAGCTGCAACGCAGTGCGGCAAACGTGCTTCGCTTTGCAATGAACAGCACCGCCTTTAACGAAAACACCGCAGAATAAAGGCGTTTGGTGCGCTCGGCAGCACGCCAAGAGCAAAAGCGCAAAAGCTGCCGCCTGTTTCTTTTCTGATATTGATTTAGACTTTCGGCGGCTTAAATACACTTGACACGGGTGTTATTATATATATGAAATAAATATAACAGGAGTGAAATGATATGAATAAAAACAAGCTTGTGCCCGTTTCGCTGCTTACAGGCTATTTGGGAGCAGGAAAAACCACCCTGCTTAACCATGTGCTTTCAAACCAAAAAGGATACAGAGTTGCAGTTATAGTAAACGACATCGGCGAAGTAAACATAGATGCCTCTCTTATTCAAAAAGGCGGCACCGTTACCCAAAAAGACGAAAATCTTGTGCCGCTTTCAAACGGCTGCATATGTTGCACACTTAAAGTTGATTTGATGAAGCAAATCATAAGCCTTGCTTCAAGCGGCAAATTTGATTACATTTTGATTGAAGCTTCGGGCATTTGCGAGCCGGGGCCCATTGCCGGCTCAATCTGCATGCTTGACGGCACCGATCCGCAGGTTCAATTGCCGGCAGTTGCATATCTTGACAATATTACCACCGTTGTGGATGCCAAAAGAATGGCAGACGAATTCGGCGCCGGCGATTCACTGCTTAAAAAGGATATGGACGAGGAGGATATTGAAAACCTGCTTGTGCAACAAATAGAATACTGCACCACGATTATACTTAACAAGGTTGACGAGGTTTCGCCGGAGGTTAAAGAAAATGTGAAAGCCGTTATAAAAGCGCTTCAGCCGCAGGCCAAAATCATTGAGGCAACTTTCGGAAATGTTGATGTGGATGAAATTTTAAACACCGGCAGATTCGATTACGAAAAAATTCTTGAAAGCGCAGGCTGGATAAGAGCAATGCACGATGAGGGCGAAAACTCCGAAAGCGCAGATCACGACGAGCACGAACACCATGAGCATGATCACGACGAACACGAGCATGAGCACGGCCATCACCATCACCATCATCACGACGAGGGCGAAGCAGAGGAATACGGCATCGGCACATTCGTTTATCAAAATGTGAAGCCCTTTGAAAAAAGCAAATTTGAGGAATTTGTTTTTGCAAAATGGCCAAAAGAGGTTATCAGAGCCAAAGGACTGTTTTGGATAAAAGAGGACCCGGAAACGGCATATATTTTTGAGCAAAGCGGCAGGCAGAAAACAGCCACGGACGACGGAAAATGGATTGCCTGCTTCCCTGAAAGAGAAAGAAAGCAAATATTGCAGATGAATCCGGATATTGCACAGGCTTGGGACCCGATTTACGGCGACAGAATCAACAAAATCGTTTTCATCGGCAGAAAGATGGACAAGGCTGCCATTATTGCCGCACTTGATTCCTGCATTGCCGAATAACCAAGCTTAAAATTGCGGATATTTGCCGATTTTGAGAAAAGCAATAAATTAAGCAAAGCGCAGCTAAAGCAATTGTGAAACTTACACACACGGCGCACGCCGAATTTGTGCAGTTTTTTAATTGACTTGGGCTGCGCTCTTTTTTATAATATAGTTAAGTATATATTTAACCGCCGAAAATCGGGCTTGCCCGGCAGACGGCAACGCAAACAAATTGCGAGGTAACGCTTATGAAAAAGCTAAACATTACAAAGGCCGATGCCGCACCGCTTTCCGCAATGGCAATAATTTTTATATGCTATGCCGCGGAAAAAGCTTTTAAACGCTTAACGGAATGGGGCAACACATCGGCAATTATTCAGGCATTTGTTTTTACGCTTGCAACGGCAGGAATTTTCATGCTGCTGAGCAAATGCAAAAACAACTATTTGGGAATTTTGGCAGGCATTTTTGCTTTTAAAATTATGCCGCCGGACATTGTTATGCTGCGCAGCGTTAATTTTGATGCCGCATGCGTTTATTACCTTGTTCGCAAGGCAGCGCTTGTGCTCTTTTTATATGCCGTATACAAGCTTTACAAATCCCAAAGCGATAATGAAGACAGGCTTCGTGCGCTTCCTATTGCATCTCTTTTCCTTGTTATTCCTTTTGCGGCGTCTGTTGCGGAAACACTTTCCAAATATGCCTATATCAAAACAGGCAGCATGATGGTGCCTTATGCTTTGGGCGCAGGCTTTTTCATTGCCGCCGCTTTTGTGCTGATGATAATTTGCAACATCTGCCCCGGCAAAAATGCCTCTCTTATCTGTGATTTTGCAATCATTTCATTTGCGGTTAATTTTGCAAGAAAAATTTGCTCCGTTATCATTTTAGGGGCAAACGGCTACCATATCAGCAAATCATATTTCTGCTGGTTTGCGATTTATGCCGTTTTGATTGCCGCATTTGCAATAATTAAAGCAAAAACGGGCAGCCGTCCCGCAAAAGCCGCAACGGCAGCCTAAGAAAAAAACAAAAAGCTTCCCCTTAATGCCAAACGCATTGAGGGGAATTTTTTATGCCAAAAAGAAAAAACCGACCGAGCATAAAAGCCCGATCGGCATGGCAAACAGCCATCAATCAATTCTTAACAAATTCACGCACACGGAATTTTGCGCCTGTTGATTCGCAAATTCGGCGTGCTTTTTCAATATCCTCGGCAGAAATAACATCAACCACCGTCATACGCACATCATCGCTGTATTTCACGCAATCCGCCGTGAATTTAAGCATGGCATCAAATGCCTTGCCGGGGAAAATGTTGCGTGTGATTTTATCATATTTTTCCGAGGTCATCTCATTAAGAGAAACGGAAACGGAATCTATATTTTTGCAGATAAGCTGTGCAGTCGGCTTGCCGTTTATCAAATCGGAAAGGCCGTTTGTGTTTAGCCTGAGCCTGATTTCGGGGTGTGTTTTTTTCATATATTCGGCTGTTTCAAGCAGCAAATCGAAAGCATTTGTAGGCTCTCCGTAGCCGCAAAAAACAGCTTCGTTATACGGCTGCCAATCAAAAGCATCAATTGCCGCCTTAACATCTGCAAATTCCGGCTGCTTATCATGCCACATCTTTTTTGCCTCGCCCACAACATCCTTTTTGTCCCTAACGCAAAAAACGCAGCGGCAGGGGCATTTATTTGTTATATTGAAATAAGGGCTGCCTTCAAAAGTGTAAATAATATCAGCCATAATTAAACATCTCCGTTTATTTCATAAATTTTTGAATTTTAACCGCATCAAGAGCGCATCCCAAAACTATGAAAACAATAGCGCTGCCGACCGCTTGCACAATGCTGAACGGCACCGAGGTTAAGGCAGACGGGAAGCTATACATAAGCCCTTCTGCAAGCAGATAACCAAACACCGTGATAAGGCCCGAAACAATTACCATCGGCACGGTGTACCAATTGACGATTTTTTGCTTGCCCTTATTTTTAAAATAAAAATGGCTTGCAACGATAAAAGGCACGGCATTAAGCGCCTTGATAATTGCCGTTGCGGGAGCCCAAACGGCTGCGCCGGCAAGAATATCCGCAAGTGCGCCGCCGATTGCCGCAGCAAGAGCGGCCCACGGACCGAGCAAGCAGCCTGCAAGATAAATCATTGAATCGCCGAAGTGCAAATAGCCTTCGTTAATACCCGTAGGCATTTTTATAAATGCCGTCATAACCGCAATAAGAGCGGCAAAAAGCGCCGTAAAGGTAATTTTTTTAACGCTTTGCTTTTTCATAATTAAGTTCTCCTTATATTGTATTCAAATACGGCTCAAAGTCAATACCGTCGTTTCTGTTTTTTATATTACTGTTCTTAATGGCATTGCCGATAAATTCGGCAGCCTGCGAAACAGCCGCAAAAACATCAATACCGCACAGCAATTTGCCGAGCACAAAGGAGGCAAATATATCACCGGTGCCTGAAAAGCTTCCGCCCTGGGCAGATTTTTCAATGAATTCCGATGTGATTTTTTCACTTTTTTCTTTGGTGAAAACATAGTTGCAAACTCTGCCGCCCTCTACTGCGCCCGTTACGATAACCGCCTTGATGCCGCCTGCAAGCAGCATTTTTGCCGCCGGCTCAATTTCCTTTTCGCCGGTGAGCACCGCAAGCTCCGTAACATTTGGGGTGATAACATCCGCCATGGTGCAAAGCTTTTTAACGCCCTCAACCATTTGCGGAGTATATGTTTCATAAACTGCGCCGTCATCCGCCATAACGGGATCAACAAGCAACAAAGTTTTGGAGGATTTGAATTCCTTTATAAAATCAATCACATATTCATATTGCTTTTCATGCATAAGAAAGCCGGTTAATATGCCGTCAAAATGAGCACCAAGCTTTTTCCACTGAGTTATAAGCTGCGGAATAAGATCGGTTAAATCGGCGCTTGCGAAATCATCATATCCGGTTTGATTTGTGAAAACGCCTGTAACAACGGGGTTTACCCTTATTCCCATTGAAGTGATAATCGGCACGGCAGCAGTAAGGGAGCAGTTACCGAAGCCTGAAATATCATTTATGACAGCGCACTTTTTCATTTTGCAATCTCCTCGCTTTTAAATCATTATACAGAATTCTGCACATTTTTATATATGCAATTTTAATATTTTTTTAGGGTACAGTTTGCGTGCAAGCATTCAAACCGCCGAAAATATTATAACGAAACTTTAATCGGCAGGCAACCCCAAAGCAAAACAAAAAGCGGAAAAACAAGAGTGAGTGTTTTTCCGCTTAATTTAAAAATTTGTTATATCATTGCATCTTTCATTGATTTAACATAATCATAAACCTTTTCCGGCGCATCCTTGCCATATTGCGCCACAAGCTTAACTATTGCAGAGCCGACTATTACGCCGTCTGCAAGATGCGAATACTTGGCTGCCTGCTGCGGCGTGTTAATTCCGAAGCCGATTGCAACGGGCACATTGCTTACCTGCCTTACCGCAGAGGTGATTGATTCCAAATCCGTTTTAATTTCGCTGCGCACACCGGTTACGCCGAGAGAAGAAACCTCATATATAAATCCCTGCGCCTGCTTTGCAATCATCTGAATGCGTTGCTCACTTGTGGGGGCAATCAGCGATATAACATCAATATCATATTTTTCAGCCACGGATTGCAGCTCATCCTTTTCCTCAAACGGCAAATCGGGCACAATAACGCCCGATATGCCGCAATCCTTGGCATTTTTCAAAAATTTCTCATAGCCGTATTTAAACAGCACATTCAAATATGTCATATACACAAGGGGCACATCCGTTTCGGCAGAAAGCTTTGCCGTCATTTCAAACACATTATCCGTTGTAGCCCCTGCACTGAGTGCACGCAAATCAGCCTCTTGAATAACAGGCCCCTCTGCAATGGGATCTGAAAAAGGAATGCCGATTTCTATTAAATCGCAACCGCCGTGCGCCATTTCAAGCATAATGCGCCTAGAGGTTTCAAGATCGGGATCTCCTGCCGTTGCAAAGCCTATAAAAGCCTTGCCGTGATCAAAAGACTTTGAAATATTACTCATAGATTTCTTTCCCCCTGTATCTTGCAATTGCGGCAACATCCTTATCTCCCCTGCCGGAAAGGCAGCAGATAATAATATCATCCTTGCCGAGCTTCGGCGCCTGTTTCATAACATAAGCAACCGCATGTGCGCTTTCTATTGCGCAAATTATGCCCTCTGTTTTTGCTATGTATTCAAAAGCATTAACAGCTTCGTCATCCGTTATTGCCACATAATTTGCCCTACCTATATCCTTTAAGTGTGCGTGTTCCGGACCGACACCGGGATAATCAAGCCCTGCGGAAATACTGTAAACCGGAGCAATTTGGCCATATTCATTTTGGCAGAAATATGATTTCATGCCGTGAAAAACGCCGAGTGTGCCCGTTGCCATTGTGGCAGCTGTTTCACCCGTGTTAACACCCCTGCCTGCTGCCTCGCAACCGGTGAGCTTAACTTCCTTATCGTTTATAAAATTATAAAACATTCCCATGGCGTTTGAGCCGCCGCCCACACAAGCCACAACTTCATTTGGCAGCCTGCCCTCTTTTTCAAGAATTTGCTGCCTTGCCTCTCGGCTGATAACGCTTTGAAAATCACGCACTATGGTTGGAAACGGATGCGGCCCCATAACCGAGCCGAGAACATAAAGAGTGTCGTCCACCCTTGAAACCCACTCACGCATAGCCTCATTTACGGCATCTTTAAGAGTTTTTGTGCCGGAATCAACAGGATGCACCTTTGCACCGAGCAGTTCCATTCTATAGCAATTCAGTGCCTGCCTTTCGGTGTCTGTTCTGCCCATAAATATTTCGCATTCAAGCCCCATAAGAGCTGCCGCCGTGGCGGTAGCAACGCCGTGCTGCCCTGCGCCCGTTTCTGCAATTACTCTTGTTTTGCCCATTCTTTTTGCAAGCAGGCATTGGCCGAGCACATTATTGATTTTATGTGCACCGGTGTGATTTAAATCTTCTCTTTTAAAATAAATTTTTGCACCGCCGAGATCCTTAGTCATATTTTCTGCATAATAAAGCAATGACGGCCTGCCCGCATATTCTTTAAACAGAGTGTTTAACTCATTAACAAAATCAGGATCGTTTTTATAATAATCATAAGCCTTTTCAAGCTTAATAATTTCATTCATAAGCGTTTCGGGAACATATTGCCCGCCGTGAATTCCGAATCTGCCCTTACTCATTTCTGATAATCTCCATTATTCTTTTAATTTTTTCCTCATCCTTAAATCCGCCCGTTTCTGCCGCCGAGGAAAGATCAACGCCAAAGGGGTGCACAGCCGTTATTGCTGCTTTTAAATTATCCGCACACAGGCCGCCTGCCAAAAAAAACGGCAAATCACATTTTGGAACATTTTGCCAATCAAACGCCTTTCCCGTGCCCGTGCCGGAATCAAAAAGCAAATAATCGGCATTATAAGCATTAAAATCCGCATGCGGACCACCGCTTTTGCAATTAAAATATTTAATCACGGGAGCATTGATTTTCTTGCAAAACAGAGGGCTTTCGCTACCGTGAAGCTGCACCATATCAATTATGCCGCTTTGCACAAAGGAATTTATATTTTCCGCATCATCATTTACAAACACGCCTACGGCCTTAATTTGCGGTGAAAGTGCTTTTTTCAGCTCTGCCGCAGTCTGCCATGAAATACTGCGCCGAAATCCCGGGCTTAATATAAAGCCCACATAATCCGGCAAATACCTATTTACTATATCAATATCCTTTGCTCTTTGCAAGCCGCAAATTTTAATTTTTGCCACCTTTAAGCTCCTTTAATGCATTTGCAATATCAGGCGAACGCATAAGTGCTTCGCCTATCAAAACGGCATCGGTTTTATTTTGCTCAAGCGCCGCTGTATCGGCACGGGTTTTTATGCCGCTTTCCGAAACAAACAACACATTTTGCGGAATCATTTTGCGATAACGGGTTGAATTGTTTACATCAACGCTGAAATCCTTTAAATTTCTGTTGTTGACTCCGATTATCCTTGCGCCTGCCGAAAGCGCAGACTCAATTTCACGCTCATCATGCGCCTCCACAAGAGCAGACATTCCCAGCGCATCGCAAACAGCTGTGTATTCCCTTATTTCATCCTGCGAAAGCAAGGCACAAATCAACAGCACCGCCGAAGCGCCGAGAAGCTTTGCCTCATAAATCTGATAATCGCAAACCGTGAAATCCTTGCGAAGCACGGGGATTGAAACGGCTTCTGCTATGCGGCGCAAATATTCGTTGCTTCCGAGAAACCATTGCGGCTCCGTGAGGCATGAAATGCAATCCGCACCGGCAGCCTCATACTTCCGTGCAATTTCAAGATAAGGAAAATCCGGCGATATCAGCCCTTTTGACGGGCTTGCTTTTTTTACCTCGCATATATACGAAAGCCCCTGCTTTTTTAAAGCGGTTTCAAATTCAAAGCCGCCCTGCGGCATGGCAAGTGCGTTTGCCTTTATTTGAGACATTGGTGTTGTTTTCATTATTTCAGCATACCGTTGCCGTGTGGCGGATGCGATTTTATTTAAAATATTTTCACTCATTTGTTATCCTTACAAATTCATCAAGCGCCTGCAAAGCCTTGCCCGATTTCAAAATGCGTTCTGCCTTTTTCACGCCCTCTTCAAGTGTGATTTTTCCTTTTTCCGCAACGAATATTCCTGCACCGGCATTAAGAAGAACTGCCGTTTTTTGCGCCGTGGTTCCGCCGCCGGAAAGCACATTTCTTGTTATTGCGGCATTTTCCTGCGGAGTGCCTCCGATAAGCTCAGACTTTTTACAACGCTCAAATCCGAATTGCTCCGGTGTGATTGTATAATATTTAATACTGCCGCCGCGCACCTCTGCAACAAGAGTTTCGCCGCATGCGCTGATTTCATCCAAAGTGTCTTTGCCGAAAACCACAAGCGCATTTTCAACGCCGAGCTTAACAAGTGCCTTCGCAACCTTTTCAACATATTCCTCGCCGAAAACTCCGAGCACCATCATTTTTGCCGCTGCAGGATTAGTAAGCGGGCCCAAAATATTAAACACCGTTCTTGTGCCTATTTCCTTACGAACGGGGCCGACAAAGCGCATTGCGCTGTGATATTTTTGAGCAAAAAGAAAAGCAATATTATCTTTTTCTATTGATTTTTTCATAACATCAATATCGGCGGAAATATTAACTCCGAGCGCCTCGAGGCAATCTGCCGCACCGCTGCCCGAAGAGGCAGCTCTGTTGCCGTGCTTTGTAACCTTAACTCCGGCAGCCGCAATCACAAATGCCGCCGTTGTGGAAATGTTAAAGCTGAGTGATTTATCGCCGCCCGTGCCCACAATATCAAGCGTTTCATAAGGCAAATCCATTTTCAATGCCTTTGCACGCATACCGTCTGCACAGCCTGCAATTTCATTTTCCGTTTCGCCCTTCATGGCAAGCGCAGTTAAAAATGCCGAAATCAACACCGGCGAGCATTCGCCGCTCATAATTTCCGATATTGCCGATTCGGATTCTTCATAGCTTAAATCTTGCTTTGCCGCAACCTTTGCAAGTAACTCCTTAATCATTATCTTGCCCTCCTAAAAAATTCTTAATGATTGTTTCTCCGCACGGTGTTAAAATAGATTCGGGGTGAAATTGAAGCCCGTAAACAGGCAGGCTGCGGTGCTGCACCGCCATAATTTCGCCATCATCTGTTTTTGCCGTAACTCTAAGGCACTGCGGCATTGTGCTTTCATTCGCCGCAAGTGAATGATAGCGTGCCACTTTAATTTGATTTGGCAGTCCCTTAAAAAGAAACGAATTATTATCAACGCTGCACAGGCTTTGCTTGCCGTGCATAAGTTTTTTTGCATAAGTGATTTCTGCGCCGAACGCCATGCATATTGATTGATGCCCAAGGCAAACGCCGAGAATTTTTGAATATTCGCCGAGCTGCCGTGCAACATCAACGCAAACACCGGCATCCTTTGGGGATTTCGGCCCCGGCGAAAGAACTATATATTCGGGAGCGAGCGCCCTTATTTGAGCCACGCTCATTTCATCATTTCTGATAACCTTAATATCCGGATTTATTCCGCCGATAAGCTGATAAAGATTATAAGAAAACGAATCATAATTATCAATTAAAAGAATCATTCGGCGCAACCTCCGCTTATCCTTAAAGCACTTACAACCGCACCGGCTTTATTGATGCATTCACGGTTTTCCTTTTCGCCCACGGAATCGGCAACAATTCCTGCGCCCGAGCGCACATAAACCCTGCCGCCTTTCTTATAAGCAATGCGGATTGCAATGCAAGTGTCTGCATTACCCGTAAAATCAATATATCCGATTGCACCGCCGTAAATTCCCCTGCGATTATTTTCAAGCTCGTTTATAATTTCCATTGCTCTTATTTTAGGTGCGCCGGAAAGAGTGCCTGCCGGAAGCACGGCGTCTATTGCATCAAGTGCCGTTTTATCTGCTCTGATTTTTCCGCTTACCGTTGAGCCTATATGCATAACATGGCTGAATTTTAAAACCGAGTGATATTTTTCAACCTGCACACTGCCGAAACAGCTGATTTTGCCAAGATCGTTTCTGCCGAGATCAACAAGCATATTATGCTCTGCAAGCTCTTTTTCATCTGCCAGAAGCTCTGCCTCAAGAAGCGCATCCTCCTGCGGATTTGTGCCCCTTGGCCGTGTGCCTGCAAGAGGATAAGTATAAAGCGTGCCGTTTTCAAGCTTAACAAGTGTTTCCGGTGATGCGCCTGCAATTTCAATATCATTTGAAGAAAAATAAAACATATAAGGGCTTGGGTTGAGGCGGCGAAGCACCTTATAGGTTTCAAAAAGCGAGCCCGCCATTTCGGCTTCAAGCCTGTTTGAAATAACAGCCTGGAAAATATCGCCCTCTTTGATGTAGCTTTTTGTTTTTTCAACCATTTTGCAATATTCTTTTTCGCTGAAAAGCGGCTTGAATTCGGATTTCAAAACAGGCCTTTCAATTTCTGCAGGCTTGCCGTTTTCAATAACATCATGCATTATTTTGATTTGCGAAACAGCAGCGGAATAACTTTTTTCAATATTTTCCGTTTGCATATTGCAAATTAAGAATACACAGCCGTTTAAATTATCAAAAGCAATAACTTTATCAAAAAGCATTAAATCCATATCTTTAAAATGCGCATCATCGCAGGCATCCAGCTTTAGCTTAGGCTCTGCATACTTTGCATAATCATAGCCGAAATAGCCCACAAGGCCGCCCGTAAAGGTTGGCAAATCATCAAGACGAGGGCTTCTGTGAGCTTCAAGAATTTGCTGCACATAGGGGCGGGGATCGGAATTAAAACGGCGCACACCGAATTCATCGGTGATTTGCACACAGCCGTTTTTGCAGGTGATTTCCGTTTTTGGATCAAAGCCCAAAAAGGTGAAGCGGCCCCATTTTTCCCTATCCTCACACGATTCAAGCATATAGCAGTGCGAGCTGATAGCCTTTAGCTTTTGCAGCACTTCAAGCGGAGAAATGCCGCATTTGATTTTTGCCGAAAGCGGAACGGTTTTATATTCCGCCGCAAGGCTTTTAACTTTTTCGATATCAGGTGATATATTCATAATTTCCTCCGTTTCGGCATTTGCCGAGCGCTTGCAGAGGGGAAAATAAAAAAGCCCCCGGCAGAAAATCACTGAAATGACTTTCTGCCGGGGACGAATAATTATATTCGCGGTGCCACCCCGTTTTGCGGATTTTGCCCAAGGCATAAAAACCGCACTCTCTGCAAGGTACCAACATACCTTCGGCCACTTACGCAGGCCCTGCGTTGCGCTATACTCAGCTTTCGCCTTTGAGCGCACCCTCAGCGGTCCATTTAGCAAGCCGTTTACTGCCGCTTTCCAGCAACTGCGGCTCTCTGTGAGTTCGTATCCTGCTTTTACTTCCGCCTCATCGGTTTAGGTGTTATTAAATTAAACTCATAATATCATCGAAAAAAGCATTTGTCAATACTTTAAATCGATAAATTTTTTGAATGCTTTGTTTAAAGCGGAAGCAATTTTCCGTTTTCTATTTTTGCATTCAGAATTTTTCCGCCTCTAAGCTTAATACCCTTAACAACGCCGTTCCAATCCTCGGGCAGCCTGCCGCCTGCAATAAGCTCGCCGATACCGGCAGTGAAACCGTAATTTCCGTCTATTTGGAAAGGCGGATGAGTGCAAAACAGATTCGGATAAGTGCCGCCGCCTTTTTTGAATGCAAAGCGAGCATGGGGGCTTACCAATCTGAGCTGATTTTTAATAAGCAAAGCAGCATCGTCCGGCTGCTGCATTCTGCCCCTTATGCAAAGCTTCCATGCAAGGCTCCAGCCCGTGCCGCCCGTGCCCCTTACCTGCAAGGATTTATCGGCTGCCGCTTTAAGCTCGCCGCTTGCCGGGTAAGATGAAGGATAAATGCAATAGAGATGGCTTAAATGCCTGTGCTCCGGCTCAACCTCTGCATATTCCTCTGCCCATTCGGGTATTCTGCCGTCGCTTGCAGGCTTAACCTGTGCAATATGAGGCGCCTCTATACCGAGCTCACGGCAATTGTTGAAGAAATCATGCAGCAATTCCCTGTCCATTGACGGCATATAGCAAACGCAAAATCTTTTATCGCCAAGCTTATATGAATTTTCAGGAGAAATTGACGGGCAGGTTACAAGTTCGCCGTCTTTTTCCACAAGAAAAGCCTTATAAAATTCGCACACCTTTTCAAAAAGAGGAGTGATTCTTGCCCTGTAATCAAGATCATTCGTATAAAGATAATGATCATAAAGCATATTAAGAAACCATGGCAAACTCATCGGCCAAAACGAATAGGCAGTGCAATTTTCCTTGCCCGTTGGGTTTGAAGCCGGCTGAGTGCATCCCCACAAATCCGTGTTGTGGTGGGCGCAGCTGCCGGGGCAATCATAATAATCACGGGCTGTTTTTTCGCCGTTATCAACCAGCTTTTCAACAAGCGCAACAAGCGGCTCAAAGCATTCCGACAGATTTGCGGCATCCGTGCCCCAATAATTCATTTGAGTGTTTATATTAACAGTGTAATTAGAACTCCACGGCGCACGCACCTTTTCATTCCAAATGCCCTGCAAGGTTGTTGCCTGAGTGCCGGGGCGAGAGCCGGAAATGGTTAAATACCTGCCGTATTGATAAAGAAGAGCGATAAGGCCGTTGTCGCCGCTGCCCTTGCGGAAAAGCTTAAGGCGTTTATCGGTTGGCAAATCGCTGCCCGTGCCGTTAAGCTTAAATTCAACTCTGCCGAAAAGGCTTTCAAAATCACGAACATGCTCATCATAAAGTGCGGCATAATTCTTATCTGTTTTAAGCGGAGCTTCTGCCCTTTCAAAGCTGTTTGCATCCGGCGCAGATTTATAATCAACAAAAGCCGTGGCAAGCGACACAAGAAGAGTTATCTCCTTTTGCTGCTTTACGAAAATGCAGCCGTCATCAAACTTTGCATCGCCGATAACCTTTGCAATGCCCGTAAACTTCATTCCCTTTCTGCCGTAGCGAATGGGATTATCAACATTGTAATAAACCGGATAACAAATTTCCGGGGCACGCCCCTCTAAAATAAGATTTTTTCCCTTGCATGAAACATGAGTGTGTTTCAGCTTGCTTGCAAATGAAATATTGCAGGAAAAAGGATTTTCCGATTTTATATTTATAACGATAAGCTGAGCAGGATGGCTTACGAAAACGGTTTCGCAAATATCGCCGAATTTAACGGTTGCAACGCCCTTTGAAATATCAAGGCGGCGTTCATAGCCTACCTTGGAGGTTTTTGAAGCATAATTTATAAGAATATCGCCAAACGGCAAATAAGCATCGCTCCAATCACCGTGCATATCTTCATTTAAAAGCTTTTGCGCCTCGGCCACATTGCCGGAAAAAACAGCGTTTCTGACTTTTTCAAGATATTCATGCGCCGATTTATTATTATTGTCTTTCGGATAGCCGGACCATAACGAATCCTCATTAAGCGCAATTTTTTCGGTGCGTGTGCCGCCGAAAACCATTGCGCCCATTCTGCCGTTTCCGAGCGGCAAAGCCTCTTCGAAATACTTGGCGCTTTTTTTATAATAAAGCATATTTTCCATGGCAAAAGACCTCCTGTATCATTCTATAAAATAATATAATCTAATTTTTAACAAATTGCAATATAAACCACCGCATTTTATTACAGCCGATCCCCCAAGACTTAGGCAAAAATAAAATCGGCAAAAAATTGCGCAACCGATTTTTCAAAATTACCGCATCAAAGCGCATTGCAACAAGCATTTACGGAAAAAGCAGAAAAAAGATAAGCGCACAAGCACGGGCTGCCGCCCAAATGCCGTGCGCTTATTATTATGCTTTAAAACATATTATATTGCTTTGATTGCAAAATCAATTGTTTGTGCCCTTTGATTCCACAAGCTTGCATTCAACATCAAATGTTTTTATTTGGTTGTTTTCTATTCTTGCGATTGTGAGCTTGATTGTGTCGCCGGGTTTACTGTCCGAAAGAACGGAAGTCATAACATCCGTATCAGTCATCGTTTCGCCGTTTACCGCAACAATCATATCATATTGCTTAATATCCTTATCGGCCAAATCGGAATCCGAACTAACCTCGCCGATAACCATTGTGCCTTTTGCATCCTTATAGCCTTTTTCTGCAAGGGCATTAAGAATTGCATCGGCATTTGAATAATTTTCAATGTTGCTGTATGTTATACCAAGCTTTGCCCTGCCCTCAACATAGCCTGTTTTGATGAGGCTGTTTGCCGTGGCAACCGCAGTGTTGCTGGGAACCGCAAAGCCCATGCCCTCATATTCTGTGGAGGCAATTTTTGATGAGTTTATGCCGATAATTTGGCCTTGCATATTGAAAAGCGCGCCGCCGCTGTTGCCGGGGTTGATTGCCGCATCTGTTTGGATACATTTGTTATCATAGCCGATTTTTGATGCAACGGGGCGATCAATTGCCGAAATGTAGCCGCTTGTTACACTGTTCATAAATTCAATGCCGCCGGGGCAACCGATTGCAACAACCTGCTCGCCTACCGCAACCGAATCCGAATTTGCAAACTTTGCAATTTTAAGGCCCGTGGCGTTTATGGAAAGAACACCTATATCGGTTTGACTGTCGTAAGCCACCATTTGCGCATCATACTCGCTGCCGTCATTAAGAGTTACGGTAAACGACGAGCCGCCGCTGATAACATGAGCACAAGTCATAACATAAGTTTTGCCGCCGTCCTCAAGCATAAGCACACCGGAGCCCTCGCCTGATTTTGTTTGGCCGTTGCTTGAATCAGAGCCGCTGCTTGAGCCGTAGCCGTAAAAATTACTGTAAGAATTAGATTGTGAGTAAACGGTTATTCCCACACAGGAATCCATATTGTTTGCCGCAACGCCGGCAACCGTGTAATTGCCTGAATTGTCTTTTGTCGGCACAGAATCCTGCTCCTCAGTAGTTATTTGAGCAGATGAATTTGAAGTGGTGTTTTCCTTTTTTTCGGAATTTTGATTTGAGGTTAACGAAACAGAAAGGCCGATAACCGCAAGAGCCACGCAAACCGCAATAACTATGCAGATAATAACGGCTGTTTTATTCTTTTTTTGAGGAATGGGATTGCCGAATTCATCAAACTTAACAGCCTTTGCTTTTTTTTCACGATGCTTTTTTGGCTTTTTTTCTTTTTTGGGAGGCTCACCGCCCGGCTGCTGAGGCTGTTGCGGAGGAGTGTAATAACTTCCTGCGCCCGAATAACTGCCTGCGCCCTGAGAATTTGAATATCCGCCGTTTTTTGCATAAGCGCCGGAATTTGCCTCCGTGTTTTGGCCCGCATAATTGCCCTGCGAAGCATCAAAGCCGCTGCCGGGCTGCGGATTTTGCGCTGCTCCGCCCGCAGGCTTATACGCATAATGATAAGTTGTGTTTTCCTCTGTTGGCGGTGTTTGACCCGCACCGTTATTATTTTCAAATTCGTTATTCATAAATCCTGTCTCCTTAAAATAGCAAGCCGCAATAATTTGCCGCAAATTACGGCTGCTTATGTTCTTTAATATAAACCGGGCTGAATTGCTTTGGCAGCGTGATTGAAAATTCGGCGCTGTCCTCGCTTTCGCTTTTGGCGCTTACTCTGCCACCGTGCATTTCCACCATAAGCTTAACCAGATAAAGCCCAAGTCCCGCACCCTTTGCATCAAGGCTGCGGCTTTTATCAGCCTTATAAAATCTTTCAAACACTCTTGAAAGATCCTCTGCCTTAATACCCGTGCCGCTGTTTTTAATAACGAGGGTGATTTGATTTGCCGAATCAATCAGGCGCACCTCAATATAGCCGCCCTCATTTGTGAATTTAACGGCATTATCAACCAAGTTATAAATTGATTGATATATCATATCGGGGTCTGCCACAATATATGTTGGCCTAAACTCATCCAGCCCTCTGATTTCAATGTTTTTATTTTCTATTTTTTGCTCAAAGGTGAGCAAAATATGAATTATTTGATCCGATATATCATAATTGGACGGCTTCATTTCAAGATCGCCGCTTTCGATTTTGCTCATATTGAGCATTGAAACAACAAGCCTTGAAAGCCTTTTAACCTCTCCGCTTACTATTTTCAAATAATAATCCTGCTTTTCACGGGGAATGGTGCCATCCAAAATTCCGTCTATAAATCCGGAAATAGAGGTCATCGGCGTTTTCAGCTCATGCGAAACATTTGAAACAAAGCTGCGCCGAGAGCCTTCAAGCACATCAAGCGCATCCGCCATATCGTTAAATGCCGTGCCCAGATCCGCAAGCTCATCCTCGCCATCAACCTTAACTCTGTAAGAAAAATCACCAACGGCAAACTGCTTTGCCGCACGGCTCATTTGCTGAAGAGGAGTAACCATTTTCTTTGTAAGATAATAAATGAATATAAACGCAAAAATAAGGCAGAAAAACGCACACATCAGGAAAATTCTGAAAACCGTGACGGAAAAGCTTTGCACGCCTGCATTTGCAAGAGCAAAAACAGAGCCGATAATGCGCCCCTCTGAATAAATGGGGGTGCCCACAACAAAGCACTTTGTGCCGGAAATTTTTGTTTTTTCAACAATGCTGCCCTGCTGATAAACAGAGGAAAGAATATTGCTGTTTATGGTTATATTATCATGAACGGGGCAAGCCGGAAAAACGCCATAGCCCGGAGTGCCCACCGCCTTATCTCTGCAAAGGATTATATTTCCCTCCGTGTCGCAAACAAACACATCCGCATTTATTGATTTTGAAACGGTGGCAAGAGTTTCGCAAAGCAATTCCTTTTCAAACGAATAAGAGGTGTTCATATCCTGCGTTATCAAAGTGTCCTCAATCGTTGATGCAATTGAAGAAACATTGCTTTTGAGCAGGCTTGTGTTTTCTTCAATCTCATATCGATTTACAAGCAGCATCAGCACAGAGCCAAGCACTATAAGCACCGTTAAAAAGATTGCCGCAAAGGTTAAGAAATACTTTGTGAAAATATTAGGCTTTATATGCAGAAATTCGGCAAGCTTTATAATAGGCTTTTCAAGTGCCCTATCGGCTTTATCGGATGCCTTTATCTTTTGCTGCATAACTTAACGATCATTCCTTGGTTTCAAATTTATAGCCTACGCCCCAAACCGTTTTGAGCGACCATTTATCCGAAACGCCCTCAAGCTTTTCACGAAGCCTTTTAACATGCACATCAACCGTGCGTGAATCACCGTAATAATCAAAGCCCCAAACCTCATCAAGCAGCTGATCTCTTGTGTAAACCCTGTTTGGATTTGAAGCGAAATGGTAGATAAGTTCAAGCTCTTTCGGCGGAGTATCAACAACAACACCGTTTACCTTCATTTCATAATTTTCTATGTTTATTTCAAGCTTATCATAAGAAACAATTTTCTTTTCTTGCGCCGTTGTGCCGTTTTCGCCCTTTGAGCGCCTGAGCACGGCCTTAATTCTTGCCATAACCTCTTTTGCGTCAAACGGCTTGGTAACATAATCGTCTGCGCCAAGCTCAAGGCCCAACACTTTATCAAAAGTTTCTCCCTTGGCGGTGAGCATTATAATCGGCACGGAAGATGTTTTTCTGATTTCCCTGCAAACCTGCCATCCATCCATCTTGGGAAGCATTATATCAAGCAGCACCAAATCGGGATTTTTTGCCGCAAAGGCTTCAACGGCGGCCTGGCCGTCATTTGCAACAAACGCCGTGTAGCCCTCGTTTTCAAGATAAAGCTTTAAAAGCTCGCAGATATTAAGATCATCATCAACAACAAGTATTTTATTGCTCATAGGTGGTTCTCCTTTCCTTTTGAGAAAATATTAACATTTGTTTTTGTTCATAATTTGATATTCGCATTAACAAACAGTGAAGTTTGTTAATAATTTCTGAATAAAATTTTTCACTTTTTTTACCATGCCTTGCCGCGCTTTTCGCAGCTTTCAACAAAATCAATAAATTGGCGTGCACAGCGGGGCGATCTGCCGCCCTTGCGCGAAGCCCACTGCTCTGCAACAAGGAAAAGCTTGTTTTCATCAACGGCAAGATTTCTGTCTTCCGCAATTTGTGCAACAATGTCAAGATAATCCTTTTTATCGGGGTTAACAAATGTTACGGATAATCCGAATCTGTCTGAAAGGCTCAGCTGCTCTTGCATAATATCGTTGCGGTTTATATCATTTTCACGGTCCGAAAGGCTTTCCTTAATAAGATGGCGCCGATTTGAGGTGGCGTATATAATAGTATTATGCTTTCTGCCGCCAAGGCTGCCCTCAAGCGCCGCCTTCAATTCGCCGAAAGAATCATCATGCGAATCAAAATAAAGATCATCTATAAAGATAATAAATTTCATCGGGCACGAAGCAAGCTGCTCCCTTATAATGGTTAAATCCGGAATATCGCTTTTTGTTATTTCTATCATTCGCAAGCCCTTGTTTGCATATTCGTTTAAAACAGCATGAACGGTAGAGCTTTTTCCGGTGCCTCTGTCGCCGTAAAGAAGCACATTGTTTGCCGGATAGCCGTTTACGAAGCTTTCCGTGTTATCAACAACCCTTTGCCTTTGAATTTCATAATTTTTTAAATCAGAAAGCAAAATCGGGTCTGTTTCGGAAAGAGGATAAAGGCTGTGGTTGCGCCATGTAAACGCATTGAATTCGGAATACATTCCATAGCCGTGCTTTTCATAATATTCAACAAGCTGCGGTATCTGATTTTCCCAGCCGATTGTAAGCGGAGCAAGCGGTGCGCCCGTTTCCCATTCCGGCAAGGTTTGCAAAACCTCTCTCAGGCTTTCGCTTTCAACGGATTCATACACATCTGCCGGAGTGATGTTTGAAATTGCCTCAAGCTTTTGCAAATCGCTTTTAACTCCGTTTAATACGGCGGCGGGCAATTCACCTGCCTTGCCGCTTGCGGCAGCTTTTGTAAAAGTGTTGTCATCAACAAGAATAAGTTTTGAAACATATTCTTTAAAGGATTTTTTGCCGGTAACTTTTTTGAAGAAATCGCTTTGATTTTCAAGCACCGTTTCGCTGCCCACGCTTTGCAGCAGCTTCAGCAATGAGGCTATAACCTCGTCCTTTTTTAAATCATAAACACAAAGTGCTTCTATATAAAACCTAAGCTTCTGTGCCCTGTTCATACATCATCATCCCATCATAGGTTATATTGTTTTTAATAACCCTATTTTATAACTATAATATAAAGCATTATACCATTATTTACAAGCGAATCGCAAATTTTTGGTGATTTAAACAATAACAGCCCCATATTTTCAATGTTGTGTTGTAAGATGTCTGACAAATATTGACTTTGCGTTGTCTGTTGTGTTATTATGTATTCAAACGGAAGGAGTGTCTTTATGGCAAAATCCAAAATGCTGGCAGACAGTACTGCTCAGCGAATATCTAAAATGATAGACGACGACGGCAGATTCCAGCCGGGAGATAAATTACCCAACGAAAATGAGTTTTCGGCAGAGCTTGGTGTGAGCCGCTCAACTCTTAGGGAGGCAATCAGAATTCTCACAACCAACGGCGTGCTTGAAATTCAGCGCGGCAAGGGCACTTTTGTAACAGCCAATGCCGTTGTGGACACGGGCAGCCTGAGCGATATAACATCCGGGGTTGGTGAATTATTTGAAATGCGCCTGATGTTTGAGCCGGATTGCGCTTATTATGCGGCTCAGCGTGCCACGGATGAGGAAATTGAAACCATTTGTAAATGGGGCGAGGCGGTTGAAAAGAAAATTTTGAGCGGAGAAGACAGAACTTTTGAAGAACAAAAATTCCACGAAAGCATTGCAAACGCAACGCACAATTCTTTTGTGCAGCAGTTTATGCCCATAATTTTTAACGCAATAAAAAAAGGCGTTATAGTTTTAATGAAAGACGAAAGCGTAAACAGCGACAATATGAATGACGACCGCTTAATTATGGATTTTATTAAAAAAAGAAATGCCGAAGGCGCACGCACTGCGATGAGGCTGCATATTATTCACGCAATGGAACACATTTAAATTTTTTCAAATTGCCTATTGACATTAGACAACAGACAAATTATAATGAGAATTGTTAAAGCTACAGGCCAAGTGGTCATACAACTACTAACCGCTTAAATCCTGTAAAATATAAAATATAACGGAGGACAATATTATGTCAACAGCAAGACTTTTCCACGAGTCCGATTGCAACCTTGATTACCTCACAGGCAAAACAGTTGCTATCATCGGCTATGGCTCACAGGGCCACGCACACGCACTTAACTTAAAAGAATCAGGCGTTCATGTTATTGTAGGCCTTTATGAGGGCAGCAAATCCTGGAAAAAGGCAGAGGAACAGGGCCTTGAGGTTTTCACAACCGCAGAAGCTTCCAAAAGAGCAGACATCATCATGTTCCTCATCAACGATGAGCTTCAGGCAGATGTTTACAAATCAGAAATCGAGCCAAACCTTGAAGAAGGCAACATGCTTATGTTTGCACATGGCTTCAACATTCATTTCGGCTGCATCAATCCCCCGAAATTCGTTGATGTTACCATGATCGCTCCCAAGGCTCCCGGCCACACCGTTCGCAGCGAATACCAAGCCGGCAAAGGCACTCCTTGCCTTGTAGCTGTTGAACAGGATGCAACAGGCCATGCACTTGATATTGCACTTGCATATTCACTTGCACTCGGCGGCGCACGCGCAGGTGTTCTTGAAACAACATTCAGAACAGAAACAGAAACAGACCTCTTTGGTGAGCAAGCAGTTCTTTGCGGCGGTGTTTGCGCTCTTATGCAGGCAGGTTTTGAAACTCTTTGCGAAGCAGGCTATGATCCGAGAAATGCATATTTTGAATGCATCCACGAGATGAAGCTTATTGTTGATCTTATTTATCAATCAGGCTTTGCAGGAATGAGATATTCAATTTCCAACACAGCAGAATACGGCGATTATATCACCGGCCCCAAGATTGTTACAGAAGACACAAAGAAGGCAATGAAGAAGATCCTTTCCGATATTCAGGATGGCACTTTTGCAAAAGAATTCTTGCTTGATATGAGCCCGGCAGGCCGTCAGGTTCACTTTAAGGCTCTCAGAAAGCTCGCTTCCGAGCATCCGTCTGAAGCAGTCGGCAAGGAAGTTCGCAAGCTTTACAGCTGGAACAACGAGGAAGATAAGCTCATCAACAACTGATTTTCTTCCCTTTCAATTAAATAAAGATTTTAAGCGGTGCTTGCCAGTCGGCTTGCACTGCTTTTTTGTTAGCTTAAATATATAACGGTTGTAAATAATCTGCAAAGCATTGTGCTCGGATTTTTACTTAATAGGCATCTTTTGGCTTTATCAGGCATTTCAGCACGATTGAATTCTTGTGTGATAACGATATGCCTAAAACATTATTCTCATTGTGTTTCATTAACTCCTTTTAGGTATAAAAAATCGCCACTTAATTAAGTGACGATATAAAAGAATGTTAAATTTTATTTCCAATGTCCTCTTGAATTATAGACATTGTTTACTGCTTCAATATAGCAGATAAAGGAATGATGGTTATAATCATTTGCGGTCAAATACTTATTCTTAATTCTTTTGTATTGCTCTCTGACTAATGCCCATTTTCCGTTACTTTTGATATAATCAGCTTTTTCTTTAAGGCGTCTCGAATAAGGAGCTTGATTCCAAAAATACCTATCATAATAAATAAAGCCCGTTTTTTCGTGAATTAAACGATAATAATTTCCATCAACATCTTTACAAACAATACAAACATCGATTGAAAATCCAGTATCGTTTCCATTTGAAAAACAGCGTTTCACGGTAGTTAATGCCGAAGTTGAATCTTGGCAGTCTCTCCAACCATATTTCCTAAGAACTGTATTAAAGGCCTTTCTGACACATTCTTTGATTTCTTTGCAATCATCCCAGTCATCAATTCTTGTGATTTCAAGGTTATAATCCAGGTCAATAGGTTGATTGGCGTTTTGAAGTATCAGGTTTCTTCCTCCGCTACCCACAAGATAAAACGAAAAACCTATGTCATATTCTTCTTTTAAGGTATGGCAAAGGTCTTGCATTATTTCTCCGCAACGAGAACGCATACGGCTCAGAAATTGTTTGTCATCCACATATTCATACATAATAACATACTCCTTTCATCCCAAGCCGCCCATTCAGCTTTTGCTAAATCATATCATTATAAGCTAATAGCATATTTTAGTCAAGTAAAAAAAGGAATTTATTTTGCTTTTTATTTAGAATCAATTTCATTAACTCATTACAATTTGTGTTTTCAATTTCAATTCGCAAAAGCAAGCATTGCATGTGCACAGATGGAATAAGTAAAAGCATCAGCAGCCGTATAATAGGCGGCTTTGTAATTTAATGTTAAAGACAAAGCCTGCACAATATAAACC
>UQDL01000013.1 GCA_900539775.1 uncultured Anaerotruncus sp.
AACGGCTAATCAGTAAAAAGGCAGAGCATATGCTCTGCCTTTTGTTTTTAGAGGCCATAAAATTCAAGCTTCTGATAAATCTTATCGGTAAATAATAAGGCTTTTCTTTTTGCAAAATTCAGACTTGCTTTGCAGCGGAAAAACAGTTTTATTTTTCTTTTGGAATTTGTAAAATGATTTCCCGTGGGTTGACAATTATGTTGCAATCTGTTAATATTAAACCGATATTTAAAGGCTTTGAAAAAGAGGAGTATTTTTCCGCTTGCATTCAGAGAGCAGTCGGTCGGTGCAAGGCTGCGGCAATGAAAAAGAAGGTAGCTTTGGAGCCGGTGCGGTGAGTTCAGTAACCGTGCACGCATGCCTGCGTTATGGGTTTAAGCGGCATTTTTATAATGCAATTTGAGTGGTACCGCGGAATTTCAGCTTTCGTCTCATTATGAGGTGAAAGCTTTTTTATTTATAGGAGTTGAAAATATGGCAAAGGATCTTGCAAAGCAATATGACCCCGCAGAGGTTGAAGATCGCACTTATAAATTTTGGTGTGATAAAAAATACTTCCACGCAAAGCGTGAGCCGGGCAAAAAAACTTACACAATAGTTATTCCTCCCCCAAATATCACGGGCCAGCTTCATATGGGGCACGCTCTTGATAATACTCTTCAGGATATTCTCATCAGATATCATCGTATGGCGGGGTACGACACTTTATGGCTTCCGGGCACGGATCACGCTTCAATTGCAACAGAGGCAAAAATCGTTGAAGCAATGCGCAAGGAAGGGCTCACTAAGGATGATCTCGGCAGAGACAAATTCCTTGAGCGTGCTTGGAAATGGAAAGAGCAATACGGCGGCAGAATTATAGAGCAGTTAAAGAAAATGGGCTCCTCATGCGATTGGGATCGTGAGCGCTTCACTATGGATGATGGCTGCAGTAAGGCCGTTAAGGAAGTTTTCGTAGGCTTATATGATAAAGATTTGATTTACAGGGGCAACAGAATGGTAAACTGGTGCCCGCACTGCAACACATCAATTTCCGATGCGGAGGTTGAATATGAGGAGCGTGATTCAAACTTTTGGCATCTTCTTTACACAGTTAAAGAAACGGGCGAAAAGCTTGAACTTGCCACAACAAGGCCGGAAACAATGCTCGGCGATACTGCCGTTGCAATAAACGGCGACGATCCTCGTTATGCGCATCTTCACGGATGTCATGTTATTTTGCCGCTGCTCAATAAGGAAATTCCCATTGTTTGTGATGAGCATGCCGATATGACTAAAGGCACCGGTGTTGTTAAAATTACACCTGCACATGATCCAAACGATTTTGAAGTGGGCCTCAGACATAATCTTCCGATAATCCGCACTTTCACTTACGATGGCCATTTGACCGGTAAGGCAGATAAAGAGGCGGCGGATGAAATTATCAGAAGCGGCAAAGCAACACAAAATGAGCCGGAGGTGCTTGATTGCGGTAAGTATGCCGGAATGACAACGCTTGAGGCTCGCAAAGCAATTCTTGAAGATCTTGAAGCAGGCGGATATATTAAAGAAATAGAACCTATAAAGCATGATGTCGGCACCTGCTATCGCTGCCACACAAATATTGAGCCTATGGTTTCAAAGCAATGGTTTGTTAAAATGGATCCGCTTGCCGGCCCTGCAATAGATGCTGTTGAAAAAGGCGATATTAAATTTGTGCCTGAGCGCTTCAAAAAGAATTATATGAACTGGATGCATGGCTCCCGTGATTGGTGCATTTCCCGCCAGCTTTGGTGGGGCCACAGAATTCCTGCTTGGTATTGCGATGATTGCGGTGCAACCACTGTTTCAAAGCAAGATGTTTGCACTTGCTCAAAATGCGGCAGCAAAAATATTCATCAAGATCCCGATACGCTTGATACTTGGTTTTCATCAGCTCTTTGGCCGTTCAGCACACTTGGCTGGCCGGATGAAACAGAGGATCTTAAGCATTATTATCCCACAAACACACTCGTTACGGGCTATGATATTATCGGATTTTGGGTTAGCCGTATGATTTTTTCCGGTCTTGCTTACACAGATAAGGCACCGTTTGATACTGTTTTGATTCATGGCTTGGTGCGTGATGCTCAGGGCAGAAAAATGAGCAAGTCGCTCGGAAACGGTATTGATCCGCTTGAGGTTATAGATCAATATGGTGCAGATGCGCTCAGATTTACTCTTGCAACGGGTAATTCACCCGGAAATGATATGCGTTTTTCGGATGATAAGGTTAAAGCATCACGAAACTTTGCAAATAAGCTTTGGAATGCTGCAAGATTCGTGCTTATGTATCTCGGCGATGATTATGAGTATCCGGGCTTGCCGTCGGAGCTTGCTATTGAGGATAAGTGGATTATCTCTAAAGCAAACACTCTTGCAAAGGATGTTACGGCAAATCTTGAAAAATATGAGCTTGGAATCGCAATTCAAAAGCTTTATGATTTTATTTGGGATGTTTTCTGCGATTGGTATATTGAAATTGCAAAGATTCGCCTTCAAAGCGGCGAGGGTGCAGAAACCGCAAAGGCAGTTCTCGTTTATGTTCTTACCGATATATTGAAATTGCTTCATCCGTTTATGCCGTTTATCACCGAAGAAATATATCAGGCAATTCCGCACGATTCTGAATCCATAATGATTTCTAAATGGGTTGAATATGATGAGGCACTTAATTTTGCCGCCGACGAAGCCGAAATGGAAAAAATCATGGAAGTTGTAAGAGGCATACGCAACCGCCGCTCGGAAATGAATATTCCGCCAAGCAAAAAAGCAGCTGTTTATGTTGAAACTGCAAATGAAGAAACCTTCGGCAAGGGCGTTG
The DNA here is from genome assembly GCA_900539775.1 of uncultured Anaerotruncus sp. Lineage (GTDB taxonomy): Bacteria > Bacillota > Clostridia > Oscillospirales > Acutalibacteraceae > Eubacterium_R. The sequence goes on from UQDL01000013.1 coordinate 2,843, forward strand.
AATTTATTAAGCGTCTTGCTTCTGCAAGCAATGTAAGTGTTGCTTCCGGGTTTGATGATCTGGGTAATGTTGTAACCGTTATCACCGCAGATGCAAAAATATATATTCCGCTCGGCGATCTTGTTGATTTTGAAGCAGAAAGAAAGCGCCTTGAAAAAGAACTTGCCGCTGCTCAGGATAAGCTTGATTTTATAAATAAAAAGCTTTCAAATCCCGGCTTTGTGAATAAAGCTCCCGAAAAGGTTGTAGCCCAAAACAAAGAGGATGCGGCAAAACTTTCCGAAAAAATCGAAAGTATTAAAAAATCTATTGAAACTCTTGGTGAATAATTGAATTATGGATTTTGTTTCTGCAGAAAATTTCATAATAAATAAGCAAAGCCTCGGCATCATGCCGGGGCTTTCACGCATAGAAAAATTGCTTTGCGAAATGGGTAATCCACAAGAAAATTTGAAAATCATTCATGTTGCCGGCACAAACGGAAAAGGTTCGGTTGCTTCAATGATTGCTTCGGCTCTTCAAAAGGCCGGATTTAAAACCGGGCTTTTCACATCGCCTTGGGTTATTGAATATCGTGAGCAAATCAAAATTAACGGCAAAATGATTTCAAAAATTGATTTTGCAAAATATGTTTCGCAATATAAAGATTCCGATGCAACGGAATTTGAACTGCTTACGGGAATTATGTATAAATATTTTGCCGATGAAGCAGTTGATTATGCTGTTGTGGAATGTGGAATGGGCGGATTGGAGGATTCCACCAATGCGTTTTCGCATCCGGAAATTGCCGTTATCACATCTGTTGCTATGGACCATATGAATTTTCTTGGCACAACGCTTAATGAGATTGCATCGCAAAAAGCCGGAATTATAAAGAATAACTCAATTTGCGTGCTTTATCCTAATGCAGGGTGTGAATCCGTTTTTGAAAAGCGTTGCCGTGAAACAGGCAGCAAGCTTGTGAAGATTTCCGATTACGGCGATTTCAGGCTCAATAATTTAAAAACGGCAGAGGCAGTGCTAAAATGCTTAAATGTAACTGCCACCGTTGATTTTCCTCAACTGCCTGCCCGAACGGAAAAAGTTTCTTCTGATGTGATGATAGACGGTGCTCATAATGAAAACGGCGCCTTTGCTCTTGAAAAAGCACTTCCGCAGGGTGAAATAACCGCCGTTATGGGGATGATGGCGGATAAAGATTTTGATGCCTATCTAAAAATCATTGCCCCTCATTGCAAAAAAATTATTACAACAACACCGTCTAATCCACGAGCGCTTTCTGCCGATAAGCTTGCAAAAGCGGCAAAAAAGTATTGCAACGATGTTACGGCTGTTTCAAATCCGCAAAAGGCTTTGTTGCTTGCAAGGCAGAATTGCAAATTTCTGCTTGTTTGCGGCTCTTTTTATCTTGCAAGGGATGTAAGAAAATATTTGCGATGATTTCACAATTCGATAAATTATTTGTATCCGCTTTGGTATATTTACTGAAGCGGATATTTTATTTTTTTTTACAGAGGTTGATTTTATGAATGTAACTGTTGAATCAAGCGGAAATTTGATGATCGCTTATCTTATAGGCGAGCTTGATCATCACACGGCGGCAACAATTCGCGATAAAATTGATTCGTCAATAAGTTGTTTAAAGCCAAATCATCTTATTTTAGATTTTAAAAATGTTTCTTTTATGGATTCAAGCGGCATAGGTCTTGTTATGGGGCGTTATCGCCTTATGCAAAATCATCACGGCTCGGTTGAAATCAGAAATGTAACACCGCAAACAAAAAAGATTATGGAACTTGCCGGTCTTGGCAGAATAGCGGTTATAAACGAAAATAAAAGCAGTAAAAAAGAGGTATAAATATGGAAAATGAATTCAGGCTCACAGTTAACAGTAAAAGTGTAAATGAGGGCTTTGCCCGTGTTGTTGTTTCGGCGTTTATCACTCCGCTTGATCCCACTCTTGAGGAATTGGCGGATTTAAAAACGGCCGTTTCCGAAGCTGTAACGAATTGTATTGTTCACGGATATAAAGATAAATACGGCAAAATTTACATAAACGGAAAAATAACGGGAAACACAGTTAAAATAACAATCCGTGATAAGGGTTGCGGTATAGATGATGTTTCGCAGGCAATGACTCCGTTGTTTACAACGGGAGAGGGAGAGCGTGCCGGGCTCGGCTTTACGGTTATGGAAAGCTTTTGCGACAAAATAAGCGTGCGTTCTTCGCTCGGTAAAGGCACAAGTGTCGTTCTCGTGAAAAAAATAGAGGGTAAATCAAAATGGTAAAATCCGAAAGGGATTTGATGATAGAAAATAATCTCGGCCTTGTTTATTCAATAGCAAAAAGGTTTGTGGGCAGGGGTGTTGATTATGAGGATCTTGTGCAAAACGGCTGCGTCGGCTTGATTAAAGCCGTTGATAATTTCGATTTCTCAAAGGGATATAAATTTTCAACCTATGCCGTTCCTGTCATAATGGGCGAGATAAAACGTCTGTTCAGAGATGGCGGCGCAATAAAAGTCAGCCGTTCGCTAAAAGAAAAATCAATGCGTGCTCAATCGCTGAAAGAAAAATTCATCAGGCAAAAGATGCGGGAACCTACGGTTGGCGAGCTATCGGAATTGCTCGGATGCGATGTGAATGAAACAGCAGAGATTTTGAATGTTATAAACCCAATGATTTCGCTCAGTTCTTTCGGTGAAGACGGAAATTCGGAATTTGATTTGCCGGTTGATGAAGATGACAGGCTCTTTGATCATCTGTCGCTTTCCCAAGTGTTGCAAACTCTCGACGAAAAAGAAAAAGCAATAATTGATTACAGATATTATAGAGGGCAAACACAAACGGCAACGGCACAAGCGCTTGGCGTTTCTCAGGTGCAAATTTCAAGAAAAGAAAAAGCCGTTCTCCGAAAGTTGCGAGAACGGCTCAATTAGTTGTGCTTTTTATTAAAAAATTACAATGTGCTTAAATCATACGGCGTTTTTTGGTAAACAAAGTAGTTCAGCCAGTTGGAAAAAATTAAGTTTCCTGCGCTCTTCCAATTCATTTTAGGCACAAGTTTAATATCATCGTTGGGAAAATAGTTGGCAGGCTTTTGTATCGGTAAGCCTTTATCTAAATCTCTGAAATATTCCTTGGCAAGCGTATCTCTGTCATATTCGCTGTGCCCCGTAACATAAAAGTTGCGGCATTCCATGTCTGAAATAATGTGAATTCCGGCTTCATCACTGTATGATATGATTTGTAAATCCTTTATTTTGGCAATGTCACTTGTGTTGAGTGACCATTCGCGCGATTGAGGAACAAAGAAAACATCATCAAGCCCACGCATCAGCGGATGAGTAACATCAAGGCTGTAGTGAGGATATACTCCAAAGAGCTTTTGCGGCAGATCAACGGGATTTATGTTGTATTTATAATAGAGCGCTGCAAAGGCTCCCCAACATAAATTGATTGTGGAATAAACATTTGTTTCAGCCCAGTCGAATATCTTGCAAAGCTCGTCCCAAAAATCAACATCCTCAAAAGCCATGTCGGCAAGAGGTGCGCCGGTAATTATCATGCCGTCATATTTGTTGTGGCAAATCTCATCAAATGTTTTATAGAATTTAAGCATGTGCTCTTTTGATGTGTTTTTTGTTTTGTGTGTTGCAACCTGTAATAATTCAATGTTTATCTGCAACGGTGAATTTGAAAGCAGCCTAAGCAACTGTGTTTCCGTCACAATCTTTGTGGGCATTAAATTAAGAATAATAATATCAAGCGGTCTAATATCCTGTGTGTCCGCTCGCTTGTTGTTCATCACAAAAACATTTTCAAGTTCAAGGCTTTGTTTGGCCGGCAATTCTTCGTCAATTCTTATCGGCATTTCAGTCACCACCATCGTTATATATAATGTATATAATATATATTATATTATACATTATGCTCTTAAAGAGCGTAATCCATTATAGCAAATAAAAAATACAAATGCAACCGATTTTTTTTGTATAAAAAGTACAAACCTAAAAAAAACTCGAATTTTATTAAAAAAGTTGTTGACAAGTCGCATTTCGTATGGTATTATTAACAAGCACTCAGGCGAGGGGGGGCACGAAAGAAAGCCGCCAAGCAAGAGAAAACGAAGAGTTTTCGAAGGGTG